>CAWGRE010000005.1:0-487228 GCA_963824925.1 uncultured Acidobacteriota bacterium | reverse complement strand
TGCGACCCGGAAATGCTGCGTGCCGGGATAGCCCGCGCCACCAGCCTCGGCGAAGTGCTCGACAGCAAAATGCTCACCAGTCTTGTCGGCGCCCTGCGAGATCTTCCTTCGCTCCCGCGTGTCTTTTCCGAACTCAAAATCGCGCTGGCCCAGCCCAACATCTCGATTCAGCGCATCAGCCAGATCGTTGAGCAGGACGTGGCCCTCAGCGCAAAACTCCTGCAATTGGTCAACTCTGCGTTTTTCGGCCTCGCCCGTGATGTGACCGATGTTAAAACCGCCGTCAGTTGCCTGGGCATCAGCGTCCTACACGATCTGGTCCTCACTCTGGAAGTGTTTCGTTCCTTTTCACTGCGAATGAGTTCGTCTCCGTCGAATATCTTGAGGAGTTCCACCACCACGCCCAGCTTTCCGCCCGCATCGCCGCGGGCATTGTCCAGAAAACTCAGGTTTCCCCCGCCGTAGTGCTTGCCGCTCTGCTGCACGACGTCGGCAAACTTGTCATCGTCGAACGCACCCCCGCGCATTTCGCGCGCGCCTTGGAGCAGGCTCGCCAGGAAAACCGCCCGCTGTATGAAATCGAAGAGCGCCTGATTCACATTTCCCATGCGGAAGTCGGCGCCTATCTCCTCGGCCTCTGGGGCCTTCCGTATTCCGTTGTCGAAGCCGTTGCCCATCATCACCACCCGCGCCGCATTCCCGCCAATGGACTGGACATGGTCCTGCTCGTCTATGTTGCGAATTTGCTGGCCCACGAACGCGAAGCCCTGGAGGACGGCACGCCGCCTCCAGAATTTGATATGGCGCTCTTAGAAGAAGCCGAGCTCGACGCCCAACTGCCGGAGTGGCGAAAAATTGCGGAAGCCGCGCAAACCGCTCCCACCCAACTCGTCGGCTAGCTTTCTCCCGATTCGTTTACAATTCAGTGGTGAAGCTTGCCGTCGCACTGGTTTCGCCCGGCGAGTTTCACCACAAATGATGAATCCCGCTGCCCACAGCTGGCTCTCCGAGCCATACGTGACCCTTTTGCTTGCACTCGCCTTCCTGCTTCCCGCACTACTGATCCCGCGCTCCTCGGAACGCCTTTTTCTCCATCTCGAGGGATTTGTCGCTCGCCTGGCATCTCGTAAAGTCTTTGCGATCGGTATTCTCTTTCTTCTCATCGTTGCTTTGCGCGTCGCACTGCTTAATCAGCTTCTCCTCCCTAATCCAGGCATCCACGACGAATTCAGTTACCTCTTGATGGGAGACACTTTTGCCCATGGCCGCCTTGCAAATCCTCCGCATCCGCTCTGGAAAAGTTTCGAAACCTTCCATGTTCTTTTCTACCCCGCATACGCTTCCAAATATCCGGTCGCGCAGGGCGTCGTGCTGGCCATCGGCCAGCTTCTGGGCCATCCCTGGATCGGAGTTCTATTCAGCGCAGCTGCCATGGCGGCGGCTTTTGTCTGGATGCTGCAGGCCTGGATCCCTTCGCGGTGGGCGCTGCTGGCGGGAATTTTGGCCGCCGCAAAGCTCTGTGTGGCCTCGTATTGGATCAACAGCTATTGGGGAGGCGCCGTCGCGGCCATCGGCGGCGCGCTGGTTCTGGGCGCGTTCGGGCGCGCGAAACGCCAGGTGTCGCTTTCCTCGGGAATTCTATTCGGCATGGGAATCGCGATTCTTCTCAACAGCCGCCCCTATGAAGGCTTTTTTTTCTGCCTGCCAGTCGGGCTCGCTCTGCTGCTCTGGTTCGCACGATGTCCGCCGGGTTCGCAGCGCCGCGCATTCCTGAAGCGCCTGATCGCCCCCACCGCCGCAATTCTTCTAATCACGTTTGCGTTCATGGCTTTTTATAATTGGCGTGTCACCGGGAATCCCGGAGAGCCCCCGCTTGCCTATGACCTGCGCCTGCACAACCACGCCCCTGTTTTTCTCTGGCAAACGCCTCGGCCTCAAGTGCAATACGATATTGCTGAACTCGAATACTTTTTTAACCAATCCGACAACAATCGTTACGACCGATCCTGGCGCGCCTTCCAGACCGTTTTCCACGAAAAACTCTGGCGTTGCGCCACCGTCTTTCTCTGGCCGGCCTGCGCATTCCTTTTCCCGTCCGCGTTTTTTCTATACCGGGACGCGCGCCTTCGATTGATTTTTCTGGCGCTGCTCGCCACGGTCTTTGGCTATTCCCTGGTAGTTTGGCCCGGGCCGCATTATCTTGCGCCGGCGGCCGGTGCCTGGTTTGCCCTGCTCGTCCAATGCATTCGCCATCTGCGCACAATTCGCGTTTTCGGCCGTCCAATCGGTGCGGCGCTCTCTCGCGTTGTGTTACTTGCTCTGATTTTTGATGTCTCTCAGTTGGTCGCCCAGAAAATCAGCGATCCGCAAGGTTGGGGCGGCTGGGGCATCATTGACCGTGCGCAGCTCAAGGATCAGCTCGAAGCCACTCCCGGCAAACACCTGGTCCTCGTCCGCTACGGCCAGGGCCACAGCGTTCATGAAGAGTGGGTTTACAATGCCGCGGACATTGACGCATCCAAAGTGGTTTGGGCGCGCGATCTTCCCGGTGAACGCAACGCCCAACTGTTCAACTATTATTGCGACCGCACCATCTGGCTGGCCGAACCGGACGGCGATTCCGCCTCGCTGGGCCTCTCGCTGCTCCGGCGTCCCTGCCCGCGGCCGTGAGTTACGCCGCGCCTCCCGCGGATTTGTGCTTTCCCGTTCCGCCAATATCCAGCACGATTCGCCCGTTAACTTTTCCCTGCTTCAGGCGCTCAAACACGTTGTTGATCGATTCCAGTGGCTGCGTTTCGATCGTTGCCTTTACTTTTCCTTCCGCCGCGAACGCCAGCGCTTCCACCAGATCCTTTCGCGTCCCCACGATGGAGCCGCGCAGCGTATGGCCATTCAGCACCATGTCGAATATGGAAACGGGAAATTCCCCCGGCGGCAACCCATTCAACACGCAGGTCCCTCCGCGCCGTAGCATTCCGATCGCCTGTTGGAATGCCTTTGTCGAAACCGCGGTGACCAAAACTCCATGCGCCCCGCCGATTTTCTTTTGTACTGTCTCCGCCGGATTTTGCGTCGCGGCATCAATCGTCAGATCCGCGCCCAGGCTCGCTGCCAATTTCAATTTGTCCTGACCCAGATCCACGGCCACCACGTGCAAGCCCATCGCCTTTGCATATTGAATCGCCACGTGACCCAGTCCGCCAACTCCAGAGATCACCACCCATTCTCCCGGCCGCGCCTTCGTCTCTTTCAATCCTTTATACGTGGTCACGCCGGCGCAAAGTATCGGTCCGGCTGCCGTGAACGATAGCTGGTCCGGTAACTGCCCAACGTAATCCGCTTGTCCCAGCGCATATTCCGCGAACGTGCCGTTTACCGAATAGCCGGAGTTTTGCTGGTTCAGGCACAGCGTCTCCCACCCGGTCATGCAGAATTCGCAATGGCCGCAGGCGCTGTGTAGCCACGCGATTCCTGCGCGGTCTCCCTCTTTCAAATGCCGCACGCCGCGTCCCACGGCCACCACGGTTCCAGCTCCTTCATGGCCTGGCACAAACGGCAGCGTTGGCTTGATCGGCCAATCTCCCTCCGCGGCATGCAAATCCGTGTGGCACACGCCGCTCGCCTCAATCTTCAAAAGTACTTGTCCTTCTCCCGGCTCGGGTACGGCCATTTCCTCCACGCGCAAGGGTTGGCCAAACTTGTGCACCGTCGCCGCTCTCATCATTTTTTTTGTCATAACGCAAAACCTCTTCTGCAATCGAATGTTTCGAATGCAGGAATAGGCTGACGCTTGGAAACGCCCGCTTCGGTGACGTACATCACACGTTAAGACATGTCTAATTTCCCGGTCAGCTTGTCCCCTGGCGCCTCCCCGCCCTATACTCGCTGCTACATTGTTTCAGGGAGCTACACCCTTGCCGACCCGCTCGCATTTTCTAGCCGTGATTCTTGCGCTTTGCAGCGCTGCTGCGCTCGCTCAAAATAAACCCGCGGTGCAAAATGACCGCCAGGTCCTGGAAGAAATCCTGCAGCAGACCTACCAGCCCTCTTTAATTGGCAAGCAAATGATGGGCATCGGCAAGGAATCGGATATTCGCCGCGCCGGCACCATCGTCGTGATTCAGCGCCCCGGCTTGTATGGCTCGCTGCTCCACAGCGAACCCGCGTCCAGCGCCATCACTGGCCTCAGCGCAAGCCTTTTTCGCGGCCACAAGGATTATGAAGTTCCCGTCGGCGAACGGTATTACGTCACCAGCGTGGCCGTTTCCTCCAGCACCGTCCTCGTCGGCCTGATCAGCGCCCGCAGCATTCCCACGCAAGCCGGAACCGGCCGAGTTTGGACAACGCTCTCCTTTAATTTTCCCGACCAGGTCCTGGCAACGGCCGACAAAGAAGCGGTCTTCCGCCAGATCGATCAATGGTTCATGCCGGAAGGACGCGGCGTTGCCGTCGCCCCAGCACCGACGGTCTCTCCTGTGGCTGCTCCCGTGGCTATTCCAGCCGCCGCCCCGGTCGCGGCTGCGCCGGCAGTCGCCGTTGCCGCGCCAGCTGTCGCTGCGCCGCAACCAACACCTCCTCCCGCCGCCGCGGCCCCCGCGCAAATTGCTTCTCACGTGAAAATACAATCCGACCCGCCGGGCGCGGAAATTTATCTCGATGGCCAGATGGTGGGATCCACACCGTCCACGCTGATGATTCCTTCGGGCAATCACACCTTCCGCGTGCATGCCTCGGGTCATCCCGATTGGACGCGCCAGGTCAACATCCTCCCCGGCAGCGAAATCACGCTCTCCGCAAACCTGGATAAAGACTGACGCCGCAACCTCCGCCGTTTTGCTTTCCTCAGGGAGCCGCGCCGCGCCATACTAGCGGCCAACACCATGAGCCAACGCTTTTCATTCCCCAGCTTGCGCGAGTTGCTCGCCAAGGCCAACGAGGAAAAGTCCGGCGATCAGCTCGCTGGTATCGCGGCCTCCTCCGGCCGCGAACGCGTGGCGGCGAAGCAAGCTCTCGCGAACCTTCCGCTCGTCGAATTCCTCAACGAACCGCTGATTCCTCCCCAGACCGACGAAGTCTCCCGCCTCATCCTCGACTCCCACGATTCCGCCGCCTTTCAGCCGATTCACAGCATGACCGTTGGCGCGTTCCGCGAATTCATCCTCGCTAACCAGACCACCGGCGAACAACTGAAATCTCTGCAATGGGGAATCACGCCGGAAATGGCCGCGGCCGTGGCGAAACTCATGAGCAACAAGGATCTCGTGCTCGCGGCATCCAAAATTCGCAACGTCACCCGCTGCCGCAACACCATGGGCGAACGCGGCGTCCTGGGCATTCGCCTGCAGCCCAATCATCCCTCCGATGATGCCGCGGGCATTTTGCTTTCGGCGTTCGATGGCCTGCTCTATGGCTGCGGCGACGCCGTCATCGGAGTGAACCCCGCCACGGAATCCGTTGACATGGTCTCCGCGATCCTTCGCGCCTTGGATCGCCTGATCACCGCCTTCAATATTCCCACGCAGGCCTGCTGCCTCGCGCACATCACCACGCAATTAGCCTGCCTGCAGCAAGGCGCGCCGATTGATCTGCTGTTTCAATCCGTGGCCGGCACACAGGCCGCCAATGCCAGCTTTGGAATTAATCTCTCAATTCTCCGCGAGGGCCGCGAACTCGTCCTCGAACACCACCGCGCCCGCAACGTTCCATGGGTCGGCGACAACGTAATGTATTTTGAAACCGGGCAGGGAAGCGCCCTCTCCGCCGAAGCGCATCACGGCATTGATCAACTCACTCTGGAAGCCCGCGCGTATGGTGTTGCTCGCTGCTTCGATCCATTTTTAGTCAACTCCGTCGTCGGCTTCATCGGCCCCGAATATCTTTATGACGAACGCCAGATCATCCGCGCTGGCCTCGAGGATCACTTCATGGGCAAACTGCTCGGCCTTCCCATGGGCTGCGACGTCTGTTACACCAATCACGCCGTCGCCGATCAAAACTCCGCCGACAATCTTCTGCTTCTCCTCGCCGCCGCCGGCTGCAACTATTTCATGGGCGTCCCCGGCTCAGACGATGTGATGCTCAACTACCAGTCCACCAGTTTTCACGACGCTCTCGCCGCCCGCAAACTCTTTGGCCTGCGCCCCGCCCCGGAGTTTCTCGATTGGCTCGAACGCTCTGGCATTTATCGCAACGCTGAACCGCTCGCATTGGACTCCGCGCACCGCCGAAAACTATTGCAGGGACTCGAGAGTGTCATCGAAAATCCCACGGAGCCGGTCTAAGCACAACATGGACGACGAACGCTATCTCGCGCCGCCTTCCGATTGGCCGGAACTCCTCAACAAAATCCGCGCGCGAACTCCCGCGCGCATCTTCGTCCCGCGCGGCCCTTCGTATTCCACGCAAATGCATCTCGACCTTCGCGCCGCGCACGCCGGTGCGGTTGACGCCGTCTGGGCGGAATTCGATTTAGAAAAAGATTTGCCGCAGGAATTAATCGAACAAGAGAAGCTTTTTCAGGTTGCCAGCCGCGCGGAGTCGAAATCGCAGTTCCTGCTGCGCCCGGATCTGGGCCGCACCCTCAGCGATCCCGCGAGACTTTCTATTGCGCAGCGCTGCCCCAAAGCGCCCGACGTCCAGATCGTCATCGGCGATGGCCTATCCGTTGCCGCCGTCTCCGCGCAAGTTCCCGGCCTGCTTCCGCTGCTTCGCGATCAGCTCAACGCCCGCGGTTGGTCGCTGGGTCAACCCTTCGCCGTCCGCTATTGCCGCGTAGGCATCATCAACGCCGTCGGCGATCTCCTCGCCCCCCGCGTACTCATCCTGCTGATCGGCGAGCGCCCCGGCCTGGCCACCGCCGAAAGCCTCTCCGCCTATATGGCCTACTCCCCAAAATCCGGTCACACCGATGCCGACCGTAACCTCATCTCCCATATCCACGCCCGCGGCGTTCCCATCCCCGAAGCCGCCACCCGCATCACCAATCTTGCCGCCCAGATGTTCACCTTCCATCACAGCGGCACCCTTCTCAAGGAAGAAGTGCCTGGGCTTTTGGACTAAATCGAGCAAACGGAATCCGCTCCCCACGCAATGTCGAACGAATAAAGATATTTCGCCCCTGGGCTAGCTGTGCGTGCAGAGAATCTGGCAACCGCGTCCTGTCACTTGTGACGGCGATCGTTGTGTTCCTGGGAATGACCGTTCGCGGCCAGCCATTTCAGAAGGCCGCGAATGCTGCCTTGGGCAAGAGCGATGCAGGAATCCGCTGCACCGTAGTAGAGATTGATTGTGTCGCCGTCTTTCCCGATGGTATACCCGCACGGGAAAACAACGTCTTGGACATCACCATGGCGTTCATAGTCTGCTTCGGGAGCAAAAATCCATTCGTCCCCGCGATTGATGCAGGCCTCTGGATTCCTCAAATCAAACAGCGCCAGCCCCAGCCGATAAATTGAGCTGGAGGGCGTTCGCCGTACGCCGTGATACAGCATCAGCCAGCCTTCTGGAGTTTCGATCGGCGGTGGGGACATCCCGATCTTATTAGCATCCCACCACGCGCCGCGGCGGGCTTCCAGCATCAGTTTATGATTACCCCAGTGCCGGAGATCGGGCGAATACGAAATCCAAACGTGCGCGCCCAGCGGAGTCATGGGGCGGTGAATCAATGCCCAGAAACCGCCGATACGATGCGGCAGCAGTGCTGCGTCTTTGTCATCCGGCGAGAGCACCACTCCCAGTCGCTCGAACGTTTTGAAATCTTTGGTCAGCGCCAGTGATACGCCAGGTCCCCCGCGAGAATACGAGGTGTAGACCACGGCATACTGCTCGAGTTCCGCGACGTAGGTGATGCGCGGGTCTTCGATGCCCCAGATCTCTTCGGGGAAATGCTCCGGGTCCGGCATGAGTGTGGGTTCTGAATCGATTTCCCATCCGGTCACCCCATCCTTGGAGCGGGCGGCGCACAGATGCGACAACCCCCGGCGGTCCTCGACCCGGCACAGCAGCAGCGTCGTCCCGTCCTGCAGCAGCGTGACACCGGCATTGAACACGCTATTGACTGAATAGGGCCAGTCCTTTTTGCTGAGCAGCGGATTTGCGGGATATCTTTGAAAAAGAGATTCGTATTGATTCATTTCACGCTCGGGGTGGATTTAAAAGAGTCGGCCCTGCAGGCGCATCGGTCGCTCCCAGTTTTTTCATTTCCAGCAGCGACATTAGGAAGGAAAGTGTCGATTCGGCGCCCTGGTTTTCGTTTGCGCGGTCCGGGTGCAGTCCGTCGCGGCATCCGCCTGTTCCCGGATCATAGAGCGCGATCTGCAGATCGTTGTCGCCAAGATACCAGTTGAAGGCGCACCAGGCGCGTTTCCGCCAATGCGCTTTTCCCGTTGCCACGTAAGCTTGCAGGCAGGCGGAGATTTCCGCGCAGGCCTCAACAGGTTGCTGGTCAAAGCGCGCTTTGGGAGAGTTACGGGAATAGAATCCTTGCGACCCGATCGGCACGAAGTGGCCTTTCACTTCGCAGCGTTGTACCGTCGCCAGCCATTCCAGAGACTCCAGGCCGGCTTCGATCATTTCCTCATTTGAGTTTCGCAGACCATTGCGGATAAGCGCCTGCGGCAACCGGGCGTTGCAATACGAAAGACTCTTCTCGAACCAGCACCAATCGAGCGATTTGTTCGAACGGTACAATGCGAGAAGGTGATCTGCCAGAACGTCGCACGCGTGCAGTACAGCGCGATCTCCCGGAAACGAATCCAGGTATTCTTGAAAACCCAAAAGAGCGTATGCACAGGCGCGCGGACTCTTGAATTCCACTGCGGAGGGGAGGGCCAACTCGAAAAGCCTCCCGGCAGCGCCTCGCAGCCCGGTGTCTTTCGAGCGACCTAGGACCGTGCCTAATCCCCAAAGGGCCCGTCCATGGCTGTCTTGGGAGCCTTCCGGTTCTTGCCACTGGCGTTCATAGCTCAGGCAGTTTCGGAAGCGCTTCGTTGTCGTGTCGAACGCGAACCATAGAAATGCCAGATAGCGCGAGGCCAGGTCGGCTACCTCTTCCGGATTGCTCGCGCCCAATTCCTCCAACAGCACGCAGACGATCAGTGCCCGCGCGTTATCGTCCGTGGAGTAGCCCTCTGGATAGTTGGGAATGCCAAAAACGGCGTGTTCTACGATGCCGGTGGTGTCCGTCATGCGTTGCAAATGATTCAGCTTTATCGCCGGCAGATGGTTCAAGGCCTTCTCAGTGTTGCGCGCGGAAAACGTGGCCCGTGGAGATTGCAGACGTTCGTTATAGACACGCTGGAAGCATGCCATGTATTGCTGTGCCACGCGGTTCCATACCATGTCGCGTGCGTAGAGATACGCGCGCTTCCTCATCGCATGGCGCTCCGTGGGATGGTCCAGCAGTTCGATCGTTTTTGCCGCGATGGCCGCGGGATCATCAAACGGCACCAGCGCGCCCCGCTGGCCATCCAGCAGTTCCATGGCATGCAGGTAAGGCGTGGAAATAATTGCTTTGCCGGCGCTCAGGGCATAAGCCAGCGTCCCGGAAACCACCTGGCCCTTATGTTTGTAAGGGGTTACATAAATATCCGCGGCCCCAATCAGTTCCACGAGTTCTTCGGGTGTGACGAAACGGTTCCGGAATATCACATTACTCTCGACACCCAGTTCCGTCGCCAGTCGTTTCAGTTCGTTTCGATACGCGTCCCCTTCACGCCGCAGAATGTGCGGGTGCGTTACACCAGAGACCATGTAAACCACGTTTCGATGCTGCTTCAGAATCGCCGGAAGCGCCCGAATCACATTTTCGATGCCCTTGTTTGGAGACAACAATCCAAACGTGAGCAAAACCATTTTCCCTTCGGTTCCAAATACGTCTTTGTGAAAATTAGGATCAGTGAACGGCAGGTCGGGGATTCCGTGCGGAATCAGGTCGATTTTTTCCGCTGGTACATGAAATGTTTCCTTCAGGATATCCACGGATTGCTGGCTCATCACGATCAGCCGGTCCGATAGCGTTGCGATTTCGGCCATAACTGCGCGCTGGTCCGGATTCGGATCCCGCAGGACCGTATGCAGCGTGGTCACCACGGGCATATGCAGGCGGCGAAGAAGCTCCAGGATATATCCGCCCGCGGGTCCGCCAAAGATGCCGTACTCATGCTGCAGGCAGATCAGATCAATGTTGCTGAAGTTCAGGAAATCGGCGGCCTGCGTGTAAGAGGCCAGATTGTTCTCGGAGAGTTCGAACCTCACGCGCTTCGGATAGCTGTAGCCCTCTTCCGTGTCGTTCATCGGCAACGCCAGCAGATCCGTCGCGCTGTATTCCGCATGGATCGCGTCGCAGAGGTCCGTTGTGAAGGTGGCGATCCCGCATTTGCGTGGCAGGTAGTTTCCTACAAACGCCACTCGGCCGGGCAGCACCGGGCGCGGGAAGACTGCCGGGCGCTGGATCGTTTGCTCCTCCAAAATTAGGAGCGGCAAATCGAACTGGCCGGGAATTCCGGGTGGAGCATCTATTCTTGGCAGTGACATAGAAATTTCCTCAGGAACTTCGCTTTCAGAAAACACACCCCGTTCCGCAAGACGCACTCACGCCGATGTCTACAGCGAGACGGGAACTCACCAGGCTAAAACGTAAGAGAATCGGGCCTGCAATCACGTGGACTACGCAATTTCAGGAGAGGGCATCCGCAAGGGCTAAAACAAGATTTGCGAAGGCTGGGAGCGGGTCAGCTTGATAAGAACTGCAACTGCAGACTAACAGGCGGGACGTTTACTGTCCACTTAATAAAATAAATCTAAATACGCGATGCCGTAAAAAACACGGAAATTTATTCAACTTTAGAAACATTTCCTCGCAGATTAGGCGCCCAGAAAGGTGTAAGCCGGTGCGTCAAACCCGTTGCCGAAAAACGCTGCGCCACGAAGCCCCTCTGCACCCATAAATTCGTTCCGTCCTCAACTCGATTCTCCACGCGGTTCCAAACGGCCCAAAATCCCCAGAGTAAACGTTATCTTTTCCCTTGACTTACCCTTCCTTCCAAGCGGATTCTCTCACCCGCGAGGACCCTCATGCCGAAAAGAAGTCGCAGGCAACTGCTCAAGACCGCCGCGGGTTGCGCCGGATTATTGATCCCTGGCCGGAACACTCCCTTTTGGGCTTCAATTATCCCGCTGCCAGCTTCCGACGAGATCGAAATTCAAATCACGCCCGTCAGCGACCACACCTTTCGTCTCAGCATCCTGCCCGTCAATCACGGCACTGCCGCGGAAATCCCTTGGAATGGCACACTCGCCCAAAAATCCTGGGGCCCGGCCACCGCAAAACTCACCGGAGAGTTCGCTGCACAAACCGTTCGTTGCGGAGATTTTTCGATCGCGGTCACATCGCAACCCCTCGCCCTTCAGATCCACACGGCCAGGGGCCAGATGATTCAGCAACTCAGCATCGATCGCCAGGCCGGCACAGTGACCTTTGACTCCGGCACCTCGCCCCTGCTGGGCCTTGGCGAAGGCGGCCCGCAATTCGACCGTCGCGGCTCAACGGACACCATGCTCAGCGGCCAGAGCGGCTATCACCTTGCCACCCACGGCGGGCGCGTCCCCATTCCCTGGATCATCGGCACGCGCGGCTGGGCCATGCTGATTCACCAACCCTTCGGCACTTTCGATTTCACCGGCGAACGTAGCGTGTTCCGCGCCGCTCCGGAAACTCTGTTGCCCCTGGATCTCTTTTTCGTTGCCGCCTCGCAACCCGCCCAGATCCTCGCGGAATACGCGCGCATCACCGGACTGCCGGAAATGTTGCCCCGCTGGGCGCTAGGCTACCAGCAATCGCACCGCACCCTCGCCAGTCGCGAAGAGGTTCTGCAGGAGGCCAAAACCTTTCGCGAGAAAAAACTTCCCTGCGATGCCCTCATCTATCTCGGCACCGGCTTCTGCCCCTCTGGTTGGAACACCGCCAATGGCTCCTTCGCGTGGAATGCGCGCGTCTTTCCGGATCCCAAACAGATCATTCAGCAGTTGCACGATGATCATTTCAACGTCGTCTTGCACTCCGTGATCCTCACCGATCGGCTGAGCGGCTCCGTAACGGATCCTTGCGAGGTGTCGCGTTTTGATGAACAGCAAGTCGGTTGCTATTGGGACGCGCACCGCGCGGACTTTGCCTTAGGCGTGGATGGCTGGTGGCCCGACGAAGGCGATCCCCTCGACGTCGCCTCCCACGTCGCCCGTCACCGTATGTATTGGGAAGGCCCGCAAATGGATCGCCCCAACGTTCGTCCCTTCTCGCTCCACCGAAATGGCTTCGCGGGAATGCAGCGATACGCTTCGGTACTTTGGTCCGGCGATGTCGATTCGCGATGGGAAACCCTCAAAACACAAGTGCCCATCGCCATTAACACGGCCCTCACCGGCATTCCCTATTGGGGCACAGACATTGGCGGCTTCGTCCCCACCCGCGAACTCACTGCCGAACTTTATTTGCGCTGGTTCCAGTTCGGAGCTTTCTGCCCCCTCTTCCGCAGCCATGGCCGCACCTGGAAATTGCGCTTGCCGTGGGGCTGGAACACCGGCGATCCCGGCCCAGTCGAAATCCGCAATTATCAGGAAGGCGCCACGCCAGACGCTTCGCAATTGCACAACCCGCAAGTCGAAATCATTTGCCGCAAATATCTGGAACTCCGCTATCGCATGCTGCCTTATCTCTATAGCCTGATCCGCGAAAGCACCACGTCGGGCATGCCGCCGATTCGTTCGCTCTGGCTGCAGTATTCCGATGATCCCCAGGCCGTCGCCTGCGGTGACGCATTCCTCTGGGGTCCGTTCCTGCTCGTCGCGCCGGTGGTTGAAAAAGGAGCCACTTCGCGCAAAGTCTATCTACCGCGCGGTACCTGGTTCGATTTTTGGACTGGCGAATCGTTGCAAGGGGGAAGGGAAGTCAGCCGCGCCGTAGACCTGGAAACCACGCCGCTCTTTGTCCGCGCCGGTGCGATCCTGCCGCTCGGCCCCGTCAAACAATACGCCGAGGAAAAAGTAGACGAGCCGATCTCCCTCCACATTTATCCCGGAGCCGATGCTTCCTTTTTGCTCTATGAGGACGACGGCGTCTCGTTCAACTACCGCCGCGGTGAATGGATGGGCATTCAACTAACCTGGGATAGCTACGATCGCGTGCTTCATCTCCAACTCGCCCCAGGTTCGAAAATGCTAGCCGCGAAAAACACCCATTTTGAAGTGAAACTACAGAACACATCCCGCTCCATCACATTCGATGGCTCGCCCCTGGAAGCGAAGTTGTGAACGAGATTACTCGCCAAGATTTTTAGCGACGGCCTTGATTCCCTCGGCGCATTAAACGTTTCTGGGCGAACGCCCGGCCAGACGCACTTTTCAGATATTTTTCAAATGTCCGCGCCATCACCTCATCCCGAAATGCCCCGTAGAAGATCAATTCCCAAGGTATGAACTTCCGTGTGTAAGTAGACTGCCCACCATTATGTTGGTTGAGCCGCTGCCGTAAATCGCAGGTCAGGCCGGTGTAGGTCTCGGCAGGATTAGACAGACTGCGCAGTAGATAGACGTAGCACATAAAAGCCCGCCTTCGCGAGGTACTGAAGCGTTATATAACGTAACATTAATACATGCAAGGAGGGAGATTTGCGCGCTAACGCTTAGTGCTTCGGCGGACACTTCGCCTTCGCTCGCCCGCAGTGATGCTTGATTGCCCTTAGACCGTTATATGAAGCCGAACCCGTTCGCCGTAGCTCGCGATAGCGAGCGAAGGCGAAGTGGAGGCGGGGGGAGTCGAACCCCCGTCCGAAAAGCGCTACGCCACGGAGCCTACATGCTTATCTCAGTTCGTTAGTTTCGCCCTCCGCGCTTGGAACGAGCAAGAAACGCAGCTGGCTAGTCCGATGGTTCTCGCCTAAGCCTTACGGACCGAAAGGCTCTGGCCAGCTCACTGTTTGACGCTTCTTGCCGGGCCCATGAGCAAAGCCCGGGGAAGCGTGCGCTTAATTAATTAAGCAGCAAGTGCCAAGTTGTTGTTGGCAGTTCTAGTTTCCAGCCGATTACGGGTGGTTGGCCCCCGGCATGCCTCCGGGACGCGACAGCTTCCGTCGAAACCGGGTCGCCCCCTCACCAGCTATTTTACCACGTCAGCCCCCGCAAGCCTCCCCCCGCTTCCGGCACCATTTGCCTAACACGACTTCCAGCCCGGCAGGCCTTGCCCATCAACGCGGTCCCCTCCCATCCTGTCTCGGCTAAGAGCCTTGTATCTAATAGATTTCTCCATCGCTCGAAATCGCAAGACTGGCGCTCTTCGTGCATTTCCTTGATCCGGGCCGGCTTCGCATCAACCAACCCGCCCCGCAGACAAGGAGAAACGCATGTCCGTTCTCGCCATCGCCAACAGCATTTTTTCCCAATTCGATTCGCTCGCTGCTCACAGCAAATCCCAGCAGCTCAAGCAAGGTTTCCAGCAACTCGGTCAAGACCTGCAGTCCGGCAATCTTATCGCAAGCCCAGGGTGACTTCGATTCGCTCCAACAATTTCTTCCCGGCGGCCAGCAATCCCCGTCCGTCACCTCCGCCATCAACACACAAAGCAGCAATCCACTCGCTGCGGCCGTTTCCCAACTCGCCCAAGATCTCAAATCCGGCAATCTCACTGCCGCACAATCAGACATCACGGCCGTCCAGCAAGACTCGCAACAAGTCGGCCAGCAGCAAGGCGCCAACCAGGCCCACCACCACCATCACCACGATGGCGGTTCCTCGCAATCCTCCAGCCAGCAGGGCCCCATCTCCACCCTCTTCGGCCAACTGGGACAAGACCTCCAATCCGGCAACGTCGCCGCCGCCCAGCAAGCCTACGCCTCCCTCCAGCAAGACTTCCAAAATTTCGCCCTCAACAATTCCTCCACTTCCTCCAACTCATCCTCAAGCCCGCAATCCACGCCCTTCAGCGTCTCCGTCTAAGCCCCCGCAGCGCAAACCTCCACCGCCAAAATGTAGGGGCGGCTTTCATGCCGCCCTCTTCGATTACCACCATGCCACCGTCGTATCTCGCGCGCAGCGGCAAATTCAACCGCAACCCTCAATCCCCAACAACCACCCGCCCCAACCCCAACCCAACCTCAACCCCTCGATTTCCAAAAACTTCCCGCGCCACCCCCGCAAACCGTCATCCTGAGCCGCGCGCCGTTTGCGCCGCGAAGGATCTCAACGTAAAGTACTGCCGCACCCTCAAAATCCACAAAACTCCCATGCCCCTCTCCCTCACCCAATCCACCCCATCCGATCTCGAAACCCTCCTCCTCCTGATGCGCCACATGCAACTCGACGACCCCTGGGAAGAACCCTTCCACGAACCCACCGTCCGCGCCAACCTCGCCGAACTCCTCCAAAATCCCGTTTACGGCATCGCATACATCGCGCGCGAGAATGACGCGCCCATCGCCTACCTAGTCGTCTGCTTCGATTACAGCCTCGAATATCGCGGCAAAGGCGCCTGGATCGACGAACTCTTCGTCGAATCCTCCCATCGTGGAAAGGGAATCGGCACCCAACTCCTCGACCTCGCCGAAAGCGCCTCCCGCGAACACCACGCCAAAGTCCTCCACCTCGAAGTCAACCACGGTAACCCCGCCATCGACCTCTACCGCCGCCGCGGCTTCTCCGACCACCGCCGCTACCTAATGTCCAAGCCGTTGGACCCCTAGGCCCTGTGCCTCCTGTTATCTGCTCGCTGCTCTCTGCTAGCCGTCCAATCTGATTCCCGATTACTGTTAACCGGGTCGCCGCCCCCAATCCAATCCCTCATAACTCAATTAGTCACACCCACTCCCCCAACCCGTTGACGCTCCCCCTTCCACACCCCAAAATGGCAAAACGGGAGAAAACCGGGCAAAACGCCCCCTCATACCGGTATGTCACCTGAACCCAACGCCGTCGAACAAGCCGTCGCTCGCGCCCTGCGGGATAATCTCGAGCGCATTCAACGCACTGGCGACGAGCTCCAGCAAGCCATCAACGACATTGTCGCCGCTTGCTCCAGCAGCAAGCCCACCAACGCCCTTCCGCCCATGCTTCGCGCCCAGACTGCGGCCGCCTCGCTCGCTGCCGCCCTCGAAGTTCTTTCGCGTTTCACCGCGCTCTCGCTGCAGCCCGGTCCCCGCAGCCCGCTCGAAGAAAAGATCACCGAGGCTATCGGCCGCGCCGTTCCAGAGCCAGCACCCGCTCCTGCTCCAGCCCGCCCAGCTCTCAGTGTTCCCGAGCCCCGCGCCGCCGTGCCGGCCCCAACGCCCGCGCCCCCTCCAGCTCCTCGCGTCGAGCCACCCCCACCCGCGCCCCAGGTGGTAGAAACCGAACTTCACGTCACCGAAGTCGTCCCAGCCTCCGAAGCGGAATTCGATATCAACCAGTTGACTTCTGAGGAACAAGAGCTTCATCGCCGCGCGAATCGCGTTGCGAAAGTATCCATGCAGGATATTAAAATGTTAAGACCGGAACAGGTTAAACTGGGCCGCGAACATCGCGATATCTGCATCCGATTGAAAGATGACATTGAGAAAGCTCACCGAGAGTACGATCGTAGATTCAAGCCCATCATGGACCACCCGGTGGATTACTTTTATCGCTGGATGGTGGAAATCCTCGCCGACGGCGACTCCTCGGCCCTCGGCGAATATCCCTACGCCACCGCCGGAAAATCGCGATAACGCCCCATCTGACTTCCTGTGGCACGGGCACTCCTGCCTGTGCAGCCGATCCGATGGCAATCGCCCAACACTTTCCAAACTGTCAGTCGTGCCATTACATTCCGCGCTTTCAAAAATCAGCGCAATCGCGCTCGTAATTCTTCTTTCTTTTTCGTCCCTCTTCGCGCAATCCCGTCCGAAGCCAAAGAAGAAGCCCACGCACCCCAAATCCCCCGCCTGTGCCGCCGGCTGCAAACCGGAAACCACCGCCCCCGCTCTCGACGCCGCCACACCCGACGATGCCGCCGCGCAAAAGCAACTCGCCAGTCTCGCCCGCGATCTCCACCGCGCCGTTCCCGGCGCTTACAACCAGCTTGCCGCTTTCGCGAATAAAAATAGTTCCAGCGTTTGGGGAGAACGCGCCGCGCTGGCCCTCGGCTTTGAGGACTACTCCAAAAATCGCGCCCCGCAAGCCTTCACCTGGCTGCAAAAAGCCAGGCCAGACGCGTTGCTTCTCGATTACACGCTTTTCTGGACCGCGCAAACGGAGCGCCAGCTTGGCAAAAATGCCGACGCTGCCAAGGATTTCGCGCAAATTCTGAAAGACTATCCAAACACAGTAATCAAGGAACAGATTCTGGACGCCTACGCTCCCACCGCCGTCTCCATCGGCCGCCCGCAAGACGCTCTCGATGCTCTCGCCGCCTATCCCGCCGCCGGCTCCAAGCCTGCATTACTTCTCGCGCGGGCACGCGCCTATGAAGCCGCGCACAAACCCGTCCCCGCCGCCAAAGATTATCAGGCCATCTATTACAAATATCCGCTCGCCGATGAATCCAAAGATGCGGCCATCGCGCTTCCGCGCCTCAATAAACAGCTTCACAATGAATTTCCCTACGCCAAAGCCGAACTTCAGGACGATCGCGCGCAAATTTTCTTCGACGCGCGCAAATGGCGCGAGGCGCGCGTGGAGTACGACAAGCTCATCACCATGCTCAAGGATCCCGCCAATCCCACGCGCCAGCGTGCCATGGTCCGTTCCGCCGAATGCCGCCAGCATCCCAAAGCGGCGCCCAGTCTTTTCGTAAAGCTCAACGTGGACGATCCCGACGCCGATGCCGAACGCCTTTATCGCCTCTCACAAGCCTGGCGCTCCGACAAAAACGAAACGCAGATGCTCACCGCCGTCGAACAGGTCGCCCAGAAAATATCCGCAGAGCCGCTGGGCCGAAGAAGCCCTCATGTCCACGGGCAATTATTATTGGGTGCTTCTGGATCGCGCCAAAGCGGCCGACTACTATCAGCGCGTTCTGGATAATTATCCCGCAGGCAAGAATGCCTACAACGCCGAATGGCGCATCGCCTGGGTCGCCTTCATTCAGCGCCAGCCCTATGCCGGCGAGAAGATGACCACCTTCCTCCGCAAATATCCCATTACCGGCGGCGCCGTCAACGCTCTGTACTGGCTCGGCCGCGATGCCGAACGCAGCGGAAATCCCGCGCACGCCCGCGCCTACTATCAGAAAGCCATCGACCGTTATCCGACCACCTATTTCGCGAACGCCGCCGAAGTTCGCCTTGCGAAACTTCCCGCCGGCGAAGCCGATCCCGTTGACGCCCTGATGCAGATCCCGCCACCGCCGCCGCTGCGTCCCTTCGATGAACCGATATCTCCTGCCGTGGAAGACCGCTGGAATCGCGCGCAAGCCCTGCGCACCATCGCTTTCGACTCCTCCGCGGAACTTGAGCTCAAGGCCGCTTACGCCGCAACTGCCTCTCCGCGATTCCTTGTCGAAGCCGCGCAAGCCGCTTTCGATCAGGGTCACTTCGCCAGCGGCATGAATTATGGACGTATGGCCGTTCCCAGTTTCGATTCCCGCAAATACAGCGAAGTGCCCGCAAGCGTCTGGAAAGTTCTGTTTCCATTCCCCTACGAGACTGTCATTCGCCGCGAAGCCGCCCGCAACGATTTTGATCCCATGTTCGCCGCTGGTCTGATCCGCCAGGAATCCACATTCCAGGCCGACGCGGTCTCACATGCCAACGCCATCGGCTTGATGCAGATTCTGCCAAAGACCGCGCGCATCCTCGCCCGCCAATTAAAAATTCGCTACACCCGCGCGACACTCTACGACCCCAACGCCAACATCGAAATCGGCATGCTCTATATCGCCAATCTCACGCGCGCCACCGGCAGTCCCGAATATGCCGCCGCCGCTTATAACGCTGGCGAAGACCGCATCGCCCTCTGGAAATCCGAACGCACCTACGACGAAATTCCCGAGCTCGTCGAATCCATCCCCTTCACCGAAACCCGCGAGTACGTCCAGATCGTCCTGCGCAACGCCGACATGTATCGCGCCCTCTACGGCGAAACCCCCAAATCCACCGTCTCCGCCGCCACCCCCAAACCCGCCCCGTTCCTAGCCGCCCAGTCGCACTAATCGCCCCCTGTAGGGCCCGCCTTCCGCATGCCCGCCGTAGCTGTTTTCGCGGAGGCGGGAGGCGGGCCGCTTCTGCACTACTTCAATTTGCTTGCCGTCCCCCGCACCCTCAGCGCCTCGGATCCAATCTCTGCGATAAATCCTCTCTCTTTCCTCTCCCACTCTTCTCTGCGCTCTCCGTGGCCCCTCTGCGTCCTCTGTGGTAAATCCTTTCTCTTCTCTTGCCTTCCTTATATTTCTCCGTGCCCTCTGTGTCCTCCGTGGTAAAAGCCTTTCTCTCCTCTTCCTCTTTGCTACAATCCCAAAATGTCCACCTCCGAATCCAACATGACCCACCTCGCCCGCCGCATGCTATCCGCCAAGGCCGAACAATTCACCGAATCCGTCATCCGCGAAATGACCCGCCTCGCCATGAAGCACAACGCAGTAAACCTCTCCCAAGGTTTCCCCGATTTCGCCGCCCCCGAAGAAATCAAGGAAGCCGCCCGCCAGGCCATCTCGGACGACATCAATCAATACGCCATCACCTGGGGCGCCAAGCCCCTCCGCGACGCCGTCATCGAAAAATTCGCGCGCACCCAGCACGTCACCTACGATCCCGAGCGTGAAATCACCATCTGCTGCGGCTCCACCGAAGCCATGATGTCCGCCATGATGGCCATCATCAATCCTGGCGATGAAATCGTCGTCTTCGAACCCTTTTACGAAAATTACGGCCCCGACGCGATTCTCTCCGGCGCCACGCCGCGCTTCGTGAAAATGCGCCCGCCAGCCGACGAAAATTCCAACTGGTCCTTCGACGAAAGGGAACTGGCCGCCGCCTTCGGCCCGCACACCAAAGCGATCATCCTCAACACGCCCAACAATCCCACGGGAAAAGTGTTCACCAGGCAGGAACTCGAGTTCATCCGCGATCTCTGCGTTCGCTGGAACGCCTTCTGCATCACCGATGAAATCTACGAGCACATTCTTTACGATTCCACCGAGCACATCTCCATGGCCCAGATTGCTGGGATGCGCGATCGCACCATCGTCATCAACGGCATGTCCAAAACCTATAGCGTCACAGGATGGCGCGTCGGCTGGGCCCTCGCTCCTCCAGACACCACGCAAGCCATCCGCAAGGTCCACGATTTTCTAACCGTCGGCGCGGCCGCACCCCTGCAGCAAGCCGGCGCCCTCGCGCTCAAATCGCCGCAATCCTATTACGACAAACTCGCCGCTTCCTACGTCATCAAACGCGAGCGCCTGCTGAAAATCCTCGCCGCCTCCGGCTTCACCGTCTATAAACCGCGCGGCGCCTACTACATCATGACCGACATCTCCCGCTTCCATTTCGACGAAGCCAAATATGCCGCCGGCTCCCGCGACGTCTCCTTCGCCAAATATCTCGTCGAAAAAATCGGCGTAGCCTGCGTCCCTGGCTCCAGCTTCTACAACAATGCCCAGCACGGCGCCTCCCAAGTCCGCTTCACCTTCTGCAAAAAAGAAGAAACCCTCGCCGCCGCCGCTTCCCGCCTCGCCAACCTCCACGCCTAACCTTTGCTTTCGTCGGGTGCCGCACCCTATGGTTTTGAGGGTGCGTGTTTTGACTTTTCCGCGCTTCCCAGTTGCGGAACATTCCCGACCCCGCCTTCTAGCTTTACCTTTTTGAAGGAGGGGCATACGATCAACAAGAAAACCGATATACTTGGGCTGCGAGCATGAAATACACAGTGATTCTTCAGCGCGAAAGTGACGGCGGGTACGTAGCCACAGTCCCAGCCCTGCCTGGCTGTGTGTCGCAAGGCGACACCCGCGTGGAAGTGCTAAAGAATATCGAAGAAGCTATCGATCTTTACCTGGAGGACGTCCGCGAGGCCGGCGAGGAAATTCCTGTCGAGGCGGATCGCGAATACGTGGAAGTCACTACCTCACTTCGATGACAAAAATCCCAACGGACCTTTCCGGGCGCTCTCTGGTTCGCGCCCTGGAGAAAAAAGGTTTCGTTGTGAAACGCCAGCGAGGAAGCCACATCATTCTCCGGCGCGAAAATCCGCCGGCTCGCGTCGTCGTTCCGAATCACAAGAATCTCCGCGTTGGCACTCTCCGGACGATTCTTAGCACCGCGGGCCTTACAGTTGAGGAATTACTGGAATTAATCTGAATTCTTGTGGCCATCTTTCCGCACGCTGGAATCCATTTCGCGCTGTCACAAAAGGCCGTGTGTAAAATTCCGAAAATTATTTTGTGATTGCGGTCGCGATACTCGTCGGTGCGGCCTTGCGGAAATTATCCTGCGTTTAACCTGGTCGAGACAAATTGCTGCCTGCATCGCGAATGCGAGAGGAGGTCTACATGAAACTCCGCGAAAACGCTCCTTTTCTTCGCCGCCGCGATTTTTCTCACCCTGGTCCTCTACGGCATAAATCTGCTCCGCCACGGTTTCACCACCGCCCGCGCCCCTTCCCGCCTTGAAACCATCCTCGCCCGCGCCGCGCGCAATTTTGCTATCCCGCGCAAGGCCCGTCTCGAACCCAACCCGTGGACGCCCACTCCGGATGTCCTGAAGGAATCCCGCGAAAGTTACATCGCTCGCTGCGCCGTTTGCCATGCTCCCGACGGCTCCGGCCAAACCAGCGTCGGCAGCAATCTTTACCCCAGAGTCCCCGACCTCCGCGCACCCCAAACGCAAAATCTTACCGACGGCCAACTCCGCTTCATCATCCGCAGCGGTGTTCCCCTCACCGGCATGCCCGGCTGGGCCAAGCCTCACGACGAAGACTCTGACGACAGTTGGAAACTCGTCCTCTTTATTCGCAGCCTCCAACCTTCAACCGCCGAAGAGCGCGCCCGACAGGTATCCACCGTCACCTCCGCTCACTACGCCGGCTCCGCCTCCTGCCAGAAATGTCACGCGCAAATTTATGAACACTGGCACAAAACGCCCATGGCCAACGTTGTTCGCGATCCGCGCGAATTTCCGGACGCCATCATCCCGGACCTCTCTACCAATAAAATTGCCAAGTTCACGCGGGATCAGGTCGCGCTCGTCTATGGGAGTCTCTGGAAGCAGCGTTACTTCACGAAAATCGGCGACGACTATTTTCCCCAACCCGCTCAGTGGGACGTCACCCATAAAATGTGGCGTCCGTATTTCGTCGCCAAAGGCACGGATTGGTGGGAGCCTTTCTATCCACCAGACAACATGCAGCGCCCCACCGGCCCCACCTGCGATGGCTGCCACTCCGTCGGCTATGACGTCCACACCAAACAAGTTGCCGAATGGAACGTCGGCTGCGAGCGCTGCCACGGCCCCGGCAGCGAACACATCCAGCACCCCACTCGGGGAAACATTCTCAATCCCTCGCGCATGAATTCCGTCCAGGCCAATGACACCTGCATCCAATGCCACTCGCAAGGTCGGCCACTCACGAACCCCATCGAGGGCAGATATTACGATTGGCCCGTCGGCTACCAGGTAGGTACAAACTTGCGGGATTTTTGGAAGCTCGAAGACTTACACCTTGGGCGAAACCACATTCACGCACTTTCCCGACGGCACCGCCCACAAAAATCGCATGCAGGGCAACGATTTCGTCCAAAGCCTGATGTATCGCCGGGGAATCACCTGCTTCACCTGCCACGATGTGCACGGCACTGATAATTACGCGCAACTGCGCAAGCCCGCCGATAAGCTCTGCCTCGATTGCCACGGGCCGCTCTCGCTAAACGGTCCCCATGAAGCGACTCTCGAGGCCCATACCCACCACAAACCGGGAACGCCGGGCAGCCAATGCGTCGCCTGCCACATGCCGCAAATCGAAACCACCATCGCGGACGTAAAAGTTCACGCTCACACCTTCGCCTTCATCCCTCCATCCGCAACAGACAAATACAAAATTCCCAATCCCTGTACCACTTGCCACACAGACAAATCCACCACCTGGGCCACCGAAGCCCTCCGCCACTGGCCGGAAACTTCACCCTGGCGCATGGACTAATTTCCCCAGCGCATCCAAGTGCCGCCCGCAGGGCGTACTCTGCACACAATTCCCAACTCTAAATTGTTAAAGGATTTCCAAACTGTAGTGGCCGAACTTCAGATCGGCCAACCAACCACTAACAAACACAAAAATCTTCTATCCACTCTTGAGGGAATGAAGGGGCGAGAGACTGTTGGTCGGTTGCCCTGTGGTGGTCAATCTCCCGCCCCGCGAGTGGTCTTGTAGCTATAGACGAACCCTCACCCGCAAATGTTTCTCGGTTCCTCAAAAATAAATAATTGTTTTTTACCTCGAAGCCGCGGCCAATTTGGACGCCCATTTGCATCCGCTTCTACTGTTTTTCGTATTCCTCATGCAATTTCTACATCCCCGGCCTGTCATTCCGACCGGAGCGACGCCGCCTTTTGGCGTCGCGTAGCGGAGGAACCGCGGCACAATCGAAGCCCTTGCAAAAACCAAAGGTCCAATCTAAATCTCTACCGTATCCAGATACCGCGCCACCGCCGCCTTCCACTGGAACTTCTCCGTTATCGCCCGCTGCAGAGCCTGCGCCGCCGCCGGTTCCCCATGCGTCAGCCACACCTGCTTCGGCGCCACCTGCAATCCCGTCAACCACCGCAGCAGCTCGCTCTTTCCCGCGTGCGCCGAAAACTGCCCCATCTCCACGATCTCCGCCCGCACCGGCACGGCCTGCCCGAACAGGCTCATCGTCTTCGCACCTTCCTGCAGCGCCCGCCCGCGCGTCCCTTCGGCCTGGAATCCGCCCAGGATCACGCAATTCCGCTCATCGCCCAGCCGCTGCGCCAGGTGGTGCAGCACGCGCCCGCCCGTCACCATCCCGCTTGCGGAGACAATGATGCACGGCGTCTTCACGTTATTGATGGCCTTCGAATCCTGCACGCTCCGCGTCAAATGAAACTGGTGCACGCTCAGCGGATCCCCGCCGCCTTGCTCATCTCGCGTGAACTCCACGTCGTGATCTTCTTTGTACTTCAAATACAAATCCGTCGCGCTCAGCGCCATCGGGCTGTCCACGTAAACCGGCAGCTTCGGAATCCGCTGCAGATTCTCCAGTTGCCGCAGGTAATACATAAACGTTTGCGTCCGCCCGATTGCAAACGCCGGAATCACAATCGAGCCGCCGCGCTTCGCCACCCGATTCACAATGTCGCCCAGCAGTTGCAGCGGATCGCCCGTCTCATGCTCCCGATCGCCATACGTGGATTCGCACAGCAGCGCGTCAATCTGCTTCGTCGCCGGAGTCACCGGATCATTCAGTATCGGCTGGTCGTAACGCCCCACGTCCCCCGAAAACACCACCACCGTCTTCTTCCCGTCTTCCGTGATCGTCAATTCCAGGCTCGAAGATCCCAGAATGTGTCCCGCATCGTAGGACTCGAAATGAAACTCCGGCGATAACTCAAAGCCGCCCTTCCGTGGCATCGGCTTCAGCAATCCCAGCGCCGGCTCCACATCATCCGAAGTGTAGAGCGCCCGCGGTTGCGCATGCTTGCTCCACTTATTCTTGATCGCGTCCTGCGTCTCTTCTTCCTGCAGGTGCCCGGAATCCTTCAGCAGCAGCCCTGTCAATTCAATCGTCGCCGGATTCGCAAAAATCGTTTTCCGGTAACCGTCGCGCACCAGCACCGGCAGCCAGCCCGTGTGATCCAGATGCGCATGCGTCAGCACCAGGTAATCAATCGTCTTCGGGTCCACCGGCAGCGGACTCCAGTTCCGCTGCTTCAGGTCATCCGTCCCCTGAAATAACCCGCAATCCACCAGCAGTTTTTTCCCCGCCGCCTCCACCAAATATTTCGATCCCGTTACGCAACCCGCCGCGCCCAAAAATGTAAGTTTCGCCATAGACCCAGCATTCTACCTGAACTCCATCACCCACTGTGCGCACTCATCACCCCGTAGCGGCCGCCTTCTGCTCGCCCTGACAAAGGAAGGGAGGCGGGCGCCTTTTTCTACACCAAGCGCCGCATTAGGCGCCGCTCCTCCTTCTCCTTTGTAGGGGATGGGCTCGCCCATCCCTCTTGGGTTCCCATGCCAATCGGCGAAATAAATCATCCGAAATCCTCGTGACGTCTGTAAAAAGACCCGCATCGAATCAGCAGGCCGCCTTTCCAAAGCCGGCCAATCCTCACGAGGTGATCCCATGCCCTACGGCCCCAAAGAATTCGCAAACGCCTTCCGCACCGTTCGCAAAAACACCATCCAGGTAGCCGAAGACATCCCCGAATCCAGCTACGGCTTTTCCGCCGCAGCCGACACCCGCACCGTCGGCCAGATGCTCGCGCACATCGCCGTCTCCACGCGAATTTTTGAGGAACTCAACAAAACCCCGCGCGTGACCACTCTTGTTGGCTACGACTTCCTCGCCCTCCGCGACCGCATTGCCGCTGATGAAGCCAAACTTCGCACCAAAGTCGGAAATCCTGGATCACTTGCGCACCGAAGGCGATCGCTTCGCCTCCTGGATGGAAACGGTCACGCCGGAAATTCTCGCCGAAGAAGTCACCGACGCCGACGGCAAAACCGTCAAGACCCGCTTCGAACGCCTCCTCGGCGCCAAGGAACACGAAATGCACCATCGCGCCCAGCTCATGCTCATCCAGCGCCAGCTCGGCATCGTCCCCCACGTCACCCGTCAGTTCAACGAACGCCTCGCCCAACTGCGCGCCGCCAAAGCAAACGCCTGACCCCAAAATAAAACGGGGCGAGCCTCGCAGCCCGCCCCGCCTCTTGCTACCTGTTATCTGCTCTCTGATCGCTGCTACCCGCTTTCCCTGCCTCAGGCCACCAAATCGAAGCGATCGTGATTCATCACCTTATTCCACGCCGCCACGAAGTCCTTCACAAACTTCTCCTTCGAGTCCGAGCAGCCATAAACCTCCGCGAAAGCCCGCAACTGGGAGTGTGATCCAAAGATCAAATCCACTCGCGTGCCAGTCCATTTCACTTCCTTCGTCTTGCGGTCCCGGCCTTCGTAAACGTCTCCGGATCCATTCGACGCGTTCGACGGCTGCCATTGCGTCCCCATGTCCAGCAGGTTGACGAAGAAATCGTTCGTCAGTTTCCCCGGCTGCTTGGTGAAGACGCCGTACTTCGAATTGCCGGTATTCGCACCGAGCACCCGCAAGCCGCCGACAAGCACGGTCATCTCCGGCGCCGTCAGCCGCAGCAATTGCGCTCGGTCCACCAGCAATGCTTCCGGTGAAACGGCCTGCTTCCCATTCAGGTAGTTGCGGAATCCGTCCGCCTTCGGTTCCAGCGCTTCGAACGATTCCACATCCGTCTGCTCCTGCGAAGCGTCCATCCGTCCCGGCGTGAAGGGAACCTTCACGCTCACGCCCGCATCCTTCGCAGCCTTTTCGACCGCCGCACAGCCCCCGAGAACAATCAGGTCCGCCAGCGAAACTTTCTTCCCGCCAGATGCCGAAGCGTTGAACTCCTTCTGAATTCCTTCAAGCTTCTGCAACACCTTCGCCAGTTCCGCCGGCTGGTTGACCGCCCAATCCTTCTGCGGAGCAAGGCGAATGCGCGCCCCGTTCGCACCGCCGCGCTTGTCAGAGCCGCGGAACGTCGACGCCGAGGCCCACGCCGTCGACACCAGTTGCGAAATCGTCAGTCCGGATGCAAGTATTTTTGCCTTCAGTGCGGCAATCTCCTGCTCCCCGATCAACGGATGATTCACTGCTGGAATCGGATCCTGCCACAGCAGCGTCTCCTTCGGAACCAGCGGGCCAAGATAGCGCACGACTGGACCCATGTCGCGGTGCGTAAGTTTGAACCACGCACGCGCAAACGCGTCCGCAAACTGATCCGGGTGCTCGTAGAAGCGCCGCGAAATTTTTTCGTAAACAGGATCAAACCGCAGCGACAAGTCCGTCGTCAGCATTGCCGGCGCATGGCGTTTCGAAGGATCATGCGCGTCCGGAATCTTGCCGGCGCCCGCGCCATTCTTCGGCGTCCACTGGTGCGCACCGGCTGGGCTCTTGGTCAATTCCCATTCGTAGCCAAAAAGGTTCGCGAAAAAATTGTTGCTCCACTTCGTTGGTGTCTCGCTCCAGATCACTTCCAGGCCGCTGGTGATTGTGTCGCCTCCAATGCCAGAGCGGAATTTGCTCCTCCAGCCCAGGCCCTGCTCCTCAATGCCAGCCGCTTCTGGTTCCGCGCCCACATTCACCGCTTCGCCCGCGCCGTGCGTTTTGCCAAATGTATGTCCACCGGCGATCAGCGCAACGGTCTCTTCATCGTTCATCGCCATCCGGCGAAACGTTTCCCGAATATCCTTGGCCGCCGCGACCGGATCCGGCTTCCCGTTCGGCCCTTCCGGATTCACGTAGATCAATCCCATCTGCACGGCGCCCAGCGGCCCCTGCAGATCACGGTCCCCGCTATAACGCTCGTCGCCCAACCACTTCGCTTCGGGTCCCCAGTTGACTTCTTCCGGCTCCCACACATCCGCGCGCCCGCCGCCAAATCCAAACGTCTTGAACCCCATGGATTCCAGCGCCACGTTGCCAGCAAGCACCATCAGGTCGGCCCAGGAAATCTTGCGCCCATACTTCTGCTTGATCGGCCACAGCAAACGCCGCGCCTTGTCCAGGCTTACGTTGTCCGGCCAGCTATTCAGCGGAGCGAATCGTTGTTGACCACCGCCAGCGCCACCGCGTCCGTCAGCAATGCGATAAGTCCCCGCGCTGTGCCACGCCATGCGAATGAAAAGCCCGCCATAGTGCCCGAAGTCCGCCGGCCACCAATCCTGCGAATCCGTCATCAATGCATGAAGATCCTTCACCACGGCATTCAAATCCAGACTCTTGAATTCCTTCGCATATTCGAACTCTTCCCCCATCGGATCAGACAAGCTCGAGTTCGCGTGCAGACTTCGAACATCTAATTGGCTCGGCCACCAGTCACGATTCGTTGGTGCGGGTGCTCCCGCGAATGGGCATTTCGATTCAGTTGCCATGTTTCTCTCCAATCCTCTAGCGCCTTTGCGCGTTGCGTAAACTAAAAACCATCCATCCTCAAACCAATTCCAACCTCTTGGTCAGCCTCACATCGCAGAGGGGAGCGCTCTAACCATTTCTCATCCTAAACTTTCCCAGCCTATCGTTCCAATATCTACTTCGCATGCAAAAATTCGCATGTAATAAATAGATGCAGCCGATGGCCCTCCAGCCTACCGCAAGCTGCAATCTGGAGCGCCAATCTCCAGATTGGCCAGCATCCAACCGAAGAGTGGATCCCTATGTCCTAACCCAACCCGCTCCCGAATTCGGCAAGGACCGTGGCGCCCGCCTTCCGCTTGCCCGCCGGACCCGTTTTCGCGAAGGCGGGAGGCGGGCCGTTCCCAAACACCCAATAATTCCGGCGTGTTGGGGCGGCTTTACGCCGCCTTCCAAATCAGGCGCAACCCTCCCAATTGTACTGGCCGACCTTCAGGTCGGTTCTCCGACTCCCAAGTGAAAAAACGAAAATCTATGCGTGCCTTCAGTCCGCCTTCCTCTCCCACCTATGCTAAAATAATCCAGTATGTTCGGTGGGGCCGTGGCGCAGCTGGGAGCGCGCCTCGATGGCATCGAGGAGGTCGTGGGTTCGAACCCCATCGGCTCCACCATATCACTCCCGTGTTCTATCTCTACATCCTGCGAAGCGAATCCAGTGGTCACTACTATATTGGCCAGACCCAAGACATAACTGAACGCCTCACCTATCACAACTCAAATTACTCAAAATCTCTGAAGAACCGCGGGCCATGGAAACTGGTTTACTCGGAGGAATTCGGCACACGCCGCGAGGCGGTGCGCCGCGAACGCCAGATCAAATCCTGGAAGGACCGCCGCATGATTGAAAGGCTGCTGAGCGCGTCCCGGTGAAACCGGGGAGGTCGTGGGTTCGAACCCCATCGGCTCCACCATATCACTCCCGTGTTCTATCTCTACATCCTGCGAAGCGAATCCAGTGGTCACTACTACATTGGCCAGACCCAAGACATAACTGAACGCCTCACCTATCACAACTCAAATTACTCAAAATCTCTGAAGAACCGCGGGCCATGGAAACTGGTTTACTCGGAGGAATTTGGCACACGCCGCGAGGCGGTGCGCCGCGAACGCCAGATCAAATCCTGGAAGGACCGCCGCATGATTGAAAGGCTGCTGAGCGCGTCCCGGTGAAACCGGGGAGGTCGTGGGTTCGAACCCCATCGGCTCCACCAAAACAAAAATCTTCCGTTGTAGCGGCCGCCTTCCGAGGCGGGCGCCTTTCTCTCCGAACTCCCGCAATCCGACCGCCTCCAAACTTCTCAATTCCCGTCTGCTGCGCTTTCCGCTTCCTCCGAATTTCCTAATCCACTAAACCTATCCTCCCCTCCTGCCGATATATCCCCAGGAGGCTGTCCCAGCATGTCCCTTCGCAAACTATTCTCGATCTTCCTGCTCTTCGTCGCCAGTACCGCCATCACATTCCTCGGCTGCAACTCTTCCTCTTCCGGCGCTTCTCCCGCATCCGCCATCCGCACCTACAATGGCACCGCTTCCGTTGGAGATTTCTTAACCATCACCATCGATTCCACCACCAACACAATCACTTACGACAATCTCACCAACAGCGAAGCCGGCACCGTGCCCTATACCGTCAACTCAGACGGCACCTATGCCATCACCGATCCCCAAGGCAATCTTCTTTCCGCCTATGAACTACCCGGCTTCGCTCTCGTCGTTGAAGCCGCCAATGCCGGCCCCGGCCGCAATACTCCCGCGCTCGTCACCGCCATCGAAACCGCACCCGTCAGCATCTCCAATTTCGCGGGAAAAAGTTTCAATTACATTCAGTTCCGCACCGCCGCCGGCGGCGTGGATATCGGCACCGCCTCCATAGATTCCCAGGGCAACCTCGTGCACGATGGCTACTGGCCCATGGCTCTCCTCCAGGGCGGCGGCTCGCAGTATTTCAGCGGCGCCACATACAACGCCTCCAGCATCGCCGAAGATTCCTCCGGCGACTTCTTCACCATTAATGAGCAAGATTCTTCCAAGGACGTCGTCTTCGGCACGCAAAACGGTCTTTGGGCCGTGGACAGTGGCAACGGCGCCATCCTCGGTCTCCCGAAAGCGTCTTCCAAATCCTTCGATCCCGCCTCCGCTGGCACGTACAAAGCGCTTCTCTACGAAAAAGCCAACGCCACCACCGGCGTTGGTAACGTCGAAAGCGGTAATCCCACGCAAGGCGCCGGCAGCATCACCGTCTCCTCCACCGGCGCTATCACTATCACCGACGCCGCAAACAACACCCTCGCCACGGGCACCCTGGTTGCCGTGGCCGATTCCCCTTACCTTTATGACGGCACGTCCAACAAACTATCCGACCCCTGCAACGGTCTCTTCACCGTGCGCACCTCCACCGTGAACTCCCAGCAGGATCTCTTCGTTTCTTTCCAGGGAAATGCCGTGATTTTCGGCAGCTTTCAGTCCGCTTTGCCCGGCCAAAGCTCCAATCCCTATACCTACTTCTACGGAATCGGTTTGAAGTAGTTCAGCCCCCAAAAGCCAAAAAGCCGGCCTCCTTACTGGGGGGACCGGCTTTTTTTCTTTGCCAATTTTCCACTCTTAACTCTAACAATATAGAGCAGTTGTCTAGTTGGAGTCTCCCCCGTGACCCCCATCACTGTTTTCCACCGCTTTTCCACCTATCCTCGACTGGACTTTCGCAGCGTTCTTCCGGTATCCTCACCCTTCCGCAAAGTCCGCTGCAAATCCTAAGGAGTCGCCCAAAATGTCATCCCCGGTAGTCTCGGAAAGATTTCGTGCAGTTGTCTGCCGTTTCTGCAGCAAACCGATTCGCGTCCCGGCCCTGGTCACCCGCCGAGAGAACGAATCGCGCGGCCTCTCCGATTCCGATAGCTCCCAATATCATCTGATCTCCCGCGTTTTCAACGTCCGTTGCCGCTGCTGCGAACGCGAATCCGTCTATTCCATCAACCAGATCGTGGACTCCCCGTTCCCGCTGAACTGCACCGAGCAGAAACACAAAGTCGCCACCCTCTAGTCTAAGAAATTCCGATCTCAGCGTAACTCAGCGCTCTCTGCGTCTCTGCGTTATTTTTTTCTTGCCTGTTCGTGCCGGCGCTTACGCCGCAACCTTCCTTGTCTTCACCGGCAAATCCTTCTTCATGATCGTCCGGTAAGCCCGCACCACTTCATTCGCGGAAAGTTCCGGCTCATTTCCAAAGCTGCTCGACTCCGCATGCAGCAAAATATCGTCCATCGAGACGACGCCAGCCACATTTCCCTCGCGATCCACTACCGGCAATCGCCGCACATGCCCCTCTCTCATCGTCTGCAGCGCCATGTGAATTTCATCCTCGGGATTGCAGGCATAGACTTTCCGCTGCACCACCTCTTTCACCAGTACTTCTCCCGCGGGCTGGTGCCGCGTTCCCAGGGCCACGCAGATATCTCTGTCAGTGATCACGCCGCAAAGCTTTTTTTCCTCGTCCACCACCGGCAAAAATCCGCAGTTGCCCCTCCACATCAGTTCCGTTGCGATTCCCAGGTTCGCCTGGAGCGCCACGCAATACGGCGTCCCCATCATTACTTCTTTCACTTTCATGGTTCCTCCTTTTCCGAATTCCCGTTGCGACCCAAATCGCTAGAGAATCGGTACCGCTCTTCTCGTTACCTCCACCGAACAATGCGCATGCAGCGCCACGGATTCACTCACGCTTCCCATCACATACCGGTCAAATCCACGGCGCCCGTGCGAGCCGAGCACAATCAAGTCCGCACCCCACACGTCCGCCATTCCCAGGATCGCGCGCACCGGCGATTCCTGCGCTTCCATCACTTCTCCCTTAACCTGCAGCCCGGTCTTTTTCACCCACTCCACACCCTTTTGCACTGCCGCCTTGGCATGCGCTTCATTCGCCACAGTCACTTCCGCCACCACGCTTGGCGGATAATAGGGATAAGCGCCAGTGATCAACGGAAGTTCCGGGATGGCGATCACCCGGATTTCTGTTCCTTCCGGCCAGGGCCGCTCGGAAACCGTGCGCAACGCCGTTTCCGCGCATTCCGATCCATCGGTCGCCACCAGCACGCGCATTGCTCCGCTACATTTCTCGCTTTTTTGCCGGCCCTCTCGCACGATCTCCACCGAACTCGTCGCGTGCCGCAAAACCGCTTGCGCCGTGCTCCCCACCAGCAGCCTTCCGAACGCGCCTCTTCCGTGCGACCCCATCAAAATCAGGTCCGCATTCCATTCCCTCGCTGCTCGCGGAATTCCGTGCCGTGGATTCTCCAACACGATTTCGGTTCGCAGCTGAAGTCCGGTTTGCTTCAGGCTTTCTGCGCTCTCGTCCAGCATCGTCTGCGCGTCTTTCTTCGCTTCCGCAAGGATCAGCGGGGCCTTGGTAAAAAAGAAGGGATCAATCGCCGTCATCACGCAACACTCGGAACCCGTCGGCCACGGTCGGGAGGCAACCTCACGCAGCACTGCATCCGACCCGCTTGATCCATCCAATGCCAGCAGGAGTTTCATAAGACACCTCCACTTCAGGCTACACCCAGGGCCGGTGATTGTTACCTTCACACCTGCCCGGGGCTCTCTCAATTTTCAGGGATGTGCCGCGCAGGCGCGGGGGAAGTCCGGCGTGGGAGACGGATCGTGATCTTATGCGGACCTGTGCTTGTGGAACTCCCACACCAGTCCGGTCCACAGTTCGTAAGTGCAGCCGCCCCACCATTCCGCTCTTTTTTGGTGTTTTCCTGCAAACCTTTTGCTTTGAGCCAACTGGATTCTTTTCGCCCATTCTCCCCGTTTCGCCATCTCACGCTCATTGGGCCTTCCAACCCAGTCCTCTGAGCATTTCTACTCATTTCTCGCTTCCTTACAATCCCATCCCAAGGCAAAATACCACCCGGCGTTTCGCCCCATGCCTTCTCAATCGCAAACCTCGCCCGGCCTAAAATTCATCGTGAAGCTTGCCGCTTCGCTCGCGGCTCTCTTTTTCATCATCTATTCCGTGGACTTCACCTGGTACCACCTCCGCCTCGCCGCCCCCAGGCTCGGAGCTCCCACTTCCTCCGTCCATCGCGTCCGCGTACTCCTCATCCCCGACAAAGGCAATAAAGTGGAATATCAGATCGACGCCATCCATCCCGAAGAAGACGTTCCCTGCACTCGTTCTCTCTTCCCCCACTCCAACGCCAGCCCCTGCTGGTACGTCTCCCGCCACGCCAACGACCCCATCCCGATGTAATCTGTGTGTCGTCCGATTTCCGAAACTTGATTAGCCGGAGCCGCGACAGTTCCTCCGCCTCACCCTCCTCCATCGTCCACACCCTCCCCGCGCCGCTCCTACGTCTTTTTCTTCGGAACACGGCTCACGGAACACGGGCCACGGCTCACGTTCCCCATTCCTCTTCCAATTTCCACCCAATTCCGATATGAAGGTCGCTCAGGAGGTACGCCCATGCTCCCTGCGTGTCGTTCGACCTTCCTGGCCCTCGCCACACTCTTTCTCTTCCTCGCCCATTCCCCGCAAACACCCGCTCCCGCCGACCCCAAATCCGAAATCCTCGACTTCAACGAAAAATTTATCAACGCGCACCTCCGCATGGACAACCCCGCCATCATCGCCATGTGGGCCGACGATGGCGTCAGCCTCCTCCCCAGCATGTCTCCCATGGTTGGCCGCGCCGCCATCGGAAAATTCATCACCGACATTTCCGCCCAGATGCCCGGCTACAAAATCGTCCGCGAAAAAATTGATTTCCGCGACATTCAGGTCTCCGGCGACTGGGCTTCCGAATGGGGCCTGGAAACGCAGGGCCTGCAGCCTCCCAATCAACCCACAATGGAAGGCTATGGCAAACTCCTCTTCGTCCTCCACAAAGACTCCTCCGGCCAATGGAAGATCCAGCAAGAAATGTGGAACGCCTCCCCCAAGCCGTAGTCCCAAGTAGCACAGGTTTTAACCTGTGCGCCGGATACATCGCCGTACTCCATCCCCTCTTGCCGGAGTCCCTTTCCGAACTCCCGTAGGGGCGGCTTCAGGCCGCCTTCTTGGGTTACCTCTTAAACTCTCAAGCTCCCAAACTCCTCAACTCTTCAACTCTTCAACTTCCCAACTTCTTTCAGCCTTCTCTCCAAATACCTCCTCTCACTCTCATTCGTAACCAACCCCAGCGCCTTCTCATATTCCGCCGCCGCCTCCGTCGCTCTCCCCAACCTCCGCTGCATATCCGCCCGCGCCGCGTGCAGCAAATGATAATTCTCCAGATCGCTCCCCGCCGCCAATTCCTCCATCAACTCCAGCCCGCGCTCCGGTCCCTCCGCCATCGCCACCGCCACCGCGCGATTCAGCGATATCACCGGCGAACCCTGCATCTTCAACAACTCGTCATAGAGCCGCACAATCTCTCGCCAATCCGTGTCCTCCGGCCGCGCCGCCCGGCAATGCACCGCCGCAATTGCCGCCTGCAACGCCAGTGGCCCGGGCGTTTCGCTCATCGCTTCCGCCACCAGTGGTCGCGCCTCCGCGATCTGCTCCCGCTTCCACAAGCTGCGGTCCTGCTCCTCCAGCACAACAATTTCTCCGGCCTCATCCGTACGCGCCTCACGCCGTGCATCATGCAGCAGCATCAGTGCCAGCAGCGCAATCGCTTCCCGCGGAGGATAAGGCGCCGTCAAACTCACCACCAGCCGTCCCAGCCGGATTGCCTCGTTGCACAAATCTCCGCGCAGCAGGGAATTGCCTCGCGTCGCCGCATAACCTTCGTTGAACACCAGATAAATCACCGTTAGCACGGCCTCCAGCCGCGCCTCCATCTCCCGCAACTCCGGCACGACATAAGGAATCCCCGCCTCGCGAATTTTGCGTTTCGCCCGCACCAGTCGCTGCGCCATTGTCGTCGTCGAAGTCAAAAACGCCCGCGCAATCTCTTCCGTCTCCAACCCGCACAGCGTTCGCAGCGTCAGCGCCACCTGCGCCTCCGGGGCCAGCGCCGGGTGGCAGCATGTAAAAATCAGCCGCAGCCGGTCGTCCGGAATTTCGCTCGTGTCGTAATTTGGTTGCTGGCTTTCCGTCCCGATCTCGGAGTTCCCATAGAGCGCAAGCTTCTCCGCGTACCGCCCCTGCCTCCGGATCCGGTCAATCGCCTTATTCCGCGCCGTCTGGATAATCCACGCCCGCGGGTTTTCCGGCACGCCACCTGATTCCCACTGGTCCACCGCCGCCGTGAACGCTTCCTGCGCGCTCTCTTCGGCCAGGTCAAAATCGCCCAGCAGCCGGATCAGGGTCGCCACAATCCTCCCCCATTCGGCGCGATACACCCGTTCAACGGTGATGGCTGCTTGTGAACTCATAGCGATTCCCAAATATCTTACGGCACCCCTGTCGTTTCCGTTCTCCCTCGTTCGTCTAACTTATAGACCGGGATCGCGCAGAAGGTAGTCTCGCGTTCCGGGCCCGTCCGACCCCTCCGCAGGCAGCATTGCGTCGCCTGTCCAAGGCGCCAAAGGAAGGGCCGCCTGTCCGACGCGCCAAGCGCCGGAGGCGCGAGAGAGTCTAGCCCAGCCCGCAGGGCTGGGTTCAAACCACGGCCCGTTCACAAGCCCCGGAGGGGCGACATAAACCAACAACCATGACGCCTCCCAACGCCACCCTAAATGCCGCCCAACAAAACCCTGTCATCCTGAGGAGCGCGCCTTCCGCGCCCGAAGGATCTCAACCAAAGATGCTTGCCCTAAATCCCCATCGTGCTAGCATCCCCAGGAGACTCCCATGAAATACATGCTCATGATGTACTTCGAAGAAAACGGCGCCCTCACCCAGGAACTGCGCGAACAGTGTTACGCCGAATCCACCGCCTTTGCCAACCAACTTCACGAGTCCGGCAAATTCCTCGGTGCCTCCCCCCTCCAGCCCACTTCCACTGCCACCAGCCTCCGCTTCCAGGATGGCAAGCGCCTGGTCACCGACGGCCCGTTCGCGGAAACTCGCGAGCAGCTCGGCGGTTTCTTTCTCATTGATGCCAAAGACCTGGACGAAGCCATCGACATCGCCTCTCGCGTTCCCGCCGGCCGCTACGGCACCGTCGAAATCCGCCCCCTGGTCGAAGTCCAGGGCCTCCCCAAACCACGGTAGCGCCGGTTTCCAGCTTGTCCCGACGGAGGAGGGGCCGGCAAGCCCTCCCGCAGGGAGTCCGTATCTTCGTTGCCTTTCCAAAATTTCCACCGAAATCCGTTCTCCTTGACGTCGATCCCCCTCCCGCAGGGACTCCGACTCTTCTCTTTTCCCAAAATTTCCCCTAAAATTCCCTCCGCCCCTGTCGATTTCCCCGCCCCCCGTTCGTCTCACCAGTAGAAGCCCAGCTTTGGCAGCAAAAACCCGGCGAGCAGTAGCAGCGAAATTTCTTCAGGAGACATCACAATGCGATTCATGATGATCGTCAAAGCCAACAAAGATTCCGAAGCCGGCAAACTTCCCCCCGATGAACTGATCGCCGCCATGGGCAAGTACAACGAGGAGCTCATCAAAGCCGGCGTCCTCGTCGATCTCGCCGGACTCCAGTCCAGCTCCAAGGGCGTCCGCGTCCGTTGCTCCACCGACGGCAAGCGCACCGTCATCGACGGCCCGTTCGCCGAAACCAGGGAACTCATCGCCGGCTATTGGGTCATCAACGTTAAATCCCTCCAGGAAGCCATCGAATGGGCCAAGCGCGTTCCCGCTCCCCACGGTTCCGGCCAGGAATGCGAACTCGAACTCCGGCAATTCTTCGAACTGGAAGATTTCCAGCCTAGCGCCGCCGTTGACCACCACAAACAACTCGGCGAACAACTAGCCGCCAATAAAAAAGGCACCGCCGCCTGACGCTTTGGCACAGGCACTCCTGTTTACCCTGAGCGCAAGCGAAGGGGCTGTGCACTCGATCTACAAGGACGACCTCAAAATTTGATCTCGGTACTAACTAAGGAGCCTCAGATGCAAAAAATTGTCACCTTCCTCTGGTTCGACACGCAGGCCGAAGAAGCCGCCAACTTCTACATCTCGCTTTTCAAAAACTCAAGCATCGGCAAAATTTCCCGTTACGGCGATGCTGGACCCGGCCCCAAAGGTTCCGTGATGGGCATCACGTTCCAGCTCGAAGGCCAGGAGTTCTTCGCCCTCAACGGCGGCCCACATTTCAAATTCACTCCCGCCATCTCCCTCTTCGTCAATTGCGAAACCCAGGAAGAAGTGGACGACCTCTGGACCAAACTCTCCGCTGGCGGCCGCACCGACCGGTGCGGTTGGCTCACCGATAAATATGGCCTCTCCTGGCAGATCATTCCGAAAATCCTTGGCGAACTCCTCGGCCACAGTGATCCGCAAATTGCCCAGCGCGCCATGAAAGCCATGCTGCAAATGACAAAAATCGACATCAAGAAACTCCAAGACGCAGCAGCCGAAGCAAAATCTATCGCCACCTCCAGCAGTTGAACCAAGCCCTAACCCAGAAGCGATCCGTAGAAACTAGAATTTCCTAACTCTTGGACTTTTTAACTTTTCAACTTTCACCTAAGGAGCGCACCATGCAACTCAACTCGTACCTCTATTTCGACGGCAATTGCGAAGAAGCCTTCAAGTTTTACGAAAAGCTCTTCGGCGGAAAAATCGAGTTTATGATGCCCCACGAGGGCTCTCCGGCCGCCAACCATGTTCCCCCCGAATGGCAGAAGAAAATTCTGCACGCGCGCCTGCTCATTGGCGACAACGTCCTCATGGCCTCCGACGCGCCTCCGGGCCGTTTCCACAAACAACAGGGTTTTTCGATCAACATCGGCATGAATGACGCCAAGAAAGCCGAACAAATCTTCAGTTCTCTCGCCGAGAACGCCGTCGCCGTCACCATGCCCTTCGCCGAAACCTTCTGGGCCTATCGCTTTGGCATGCTCACGGATCGCTTCGGCATCCCCTGGATGATCAACGTCGAAAAAGCCGAAACCAAATCCGCCTAACCGCAATCGAGACCTTGCGAGTTGGCCGATCCATTCCACTGCTGCCGAGCGCACCGCAACCCAGCCCAGGGCAAACGTTGTCATTCTGAGGGCACCCGCGGCGAAGCGCAGTTCAGCCCACCGAACCGTTGTCATTCTGAGGGCATCCGATGAGGATGCCCGAAGAATCTCAACCTAAAACCCAGCACAACCTAAACCCGTCAACGCCGGCGCACACCACGCCCTTGAAGAGCAGCCCAACCAGAATGCTCAACTGATCCGGAAATATGCGGTAATCTAATTTCACAGCCTTGGGAGGAAAACAATGAGTCAAGTTCGAGTTCTGGTGGGTACCCGCAAGGGCGCATTTATTCTTACTTCCGACGGAAAGCGCGATAACTGGAAAGTCTCCGGCCCGCATTTCGCCGGATGGGAAATCTATCACCTCAAAGGTTCCACCGCCGACCCCAACCGCATCTACGCCTCGCAAACCAGCGGCTGGTTTGGCCAGGTGCTTCAACGCTCCGACGACGGCGGCAAAACCTGGTTCCAGCCCGGCACGCCTCCCGGTGAAACCACAGGCCCCGGCGGCCAGCCCAAAGGCGAGTCCAATAAATTTCTCTACGACGTCACTCCCGAAACCGGCAAGCCCCTCACCACCCACATGTGGTACGACGGCACGCAGCATCCCTGGGAATTTAAACGCGTCTGGCATCTTGAACCTTCGCTCTCCGATCCAGACACCGTTTACGCCGGCGTGGAAGACGCCGCGCTCTTCAAATCCACCGATGGCGGCGTTTCCTGGCACGAACTCTCCGGACTCCGCGGTCACGGCACCGGCCCCAAATGGCAGCCCGGCGCTGGCGGCATGTGTCTGCACACCATTCTTCTCGATCCCAAAAATCCCAACCGCATCTACATCGCAATTTCCGCCGCGGGCGCGTTTCGCACCGACGATGGCGGCAAAACCTGGACGCCCATCAACCGCGGCCTCATTTCCCAATTCATGCCCGATCCCAACGCCGAAGTCGGCCACTGCGTCCACCACGTCGCCCTGCATCCTTCCAAGCCAGACGTGCTCTTCATGCAAAAACATTGGGACGTCATGCGCAGCGATAACGCCGGCACGCAGTGGCACGAAGTCAGCGGCAATCTTCCCACCGATTTTGGCTTCGTCATTGACGTCCACGCCCACGAGCCCGAAACCGTTTACGTCGTTCCCATCACCAGCGACGGCCTCCACTATGTTCCCGAAGGCAAACTCCGCGTTTATCGCAGCCGCTCTGGCGGCAACGAATGGGAGCCTCTTTCCAAGGGCCTTCCGCAGCAGGATTGCTACGTCAACATTCTTCGCGACGCCATGGCCGTAGACACGCTCGACTCCTGCGGCATCTACTTCGGCACGAGTGGCGGCCAGGTCTACGTCTCTCCCAACGCGGGCGACTCCTGGTCCCCCATCGTCCAAAATCTCCCAGCCGTCCTCTCCGTCGAAGTCCAAACCCTCCCATGACCCACGCCATCCAACGTTCCTATTACCTTGTGGCACAGGCACTCTTGCCTGTGCTCTTGGGTTCTCCTTTGGGTGCCGCACCCTCAGCTTCTGAGGGTGCGGTTTTTTCTTCTCCGCGCATTTTTCTTATCTCCAACCCAGCCACAACCGAAACCTGTCATTCTGAGGGCATCCGACGAGGATGCCCGAAGAATCTCAACCTCCAATATTTTCGCGATGCACTCTTTGCAGGAATCAGCCGCCCGCGCCCCTCGGGGCTTGAGGTAAAATGTCAATCATGATCCGCGTCGCCTTACCGGCTCATCTCCGCACCCTCGCCCACGTCGGCTCCGAGGTCCAGCTCGACGTCCCCGCCCCCATCACGCAACGCGCGATTCTCGATGTCCTCGAATCCCAATACCCCATGCTCCGCGGCACCATTCGCGATCACGGCACGCTCCAGCGCCGTCCCTTCCTCCGCTTCTTCGCCTGCGCCGAAGACTACTCCCTCGCTTCTCCCGACGCTCCGCTTCCCCCAGCCATCGCCGACGGCTCCGAACCCTTCCTAATCGTAGGCGCCATCGCCGGCGGCTAACTTCTCATAGCACAAGCTTCAGCCTGTCCAGCTCCTTCTCCGTTAACTCTGTGGCTCCTCAGCGCCCTCTGCGGTAATCCTTTTCCGTTCACAAAAAAAACGCGGCCCAAAAATCCTGGCCGCGGCACCCTCCCCCATTTTCCGATTTTCTAATTTCGATTTTCGCCCTTAGATCTTTTTCTCTCTCCGCAATTCCCAAACCAGATATCCCACCACCACGATATTCAGCGCCAACACTCCAAATTTCGGCGCCGTCGGGTGCTTGAAAATCTCATAAACTCTCCACCGGCATCAAAGACGCCGTCGTTCCAATCGTTAGCCACTCCGCCCACCGCTTCTTGAACGCCAGCCCGATTCCTTCGCACAAAAATACGCCCGCGTAACTGAACGTCCCCACGCTCAATTGCCGCAACCGGTGGTCATCCAGAATGGAGAGCTTTTGCAGCAACCAGATCAGCGAGCGGCTGTGCGGGTCCCCGCGCAAAAAATCGATCCAATGCCCAATCTCTTTCGCCTGGTCCACATGCACAAAGTGCAGCGCCCCCAGCCCCACGATCAGCAGCCCCACGCCTTCCAACAGTTTCAACGCCGCGATCGCCATCAATCCGCTGCGCTTCTTCTTTCCGCTCTTGTCCGTTCCCATCCATTAATGACTTTACCATGCGCCCCTCTCCGTTCCGGCGAACTCTCCCCCTCTCCGTTTCCTTTCCGGTGGGAGCGCCAATCTCCAGATTGGCGAGCCCTCCTCCTCCGTGCCCTCCGCTCTCCTGCTCAGTGCGAAATTTTTTCCGCGCGCTGCTTCGCCCCGCCCAAGCCCCCACGCCACTTATCAATGCTAGACTCGCAGCACAACCTGCCAATTTTCCCAGCATCCGGTCGCATTCCCTCGGTTATCCTTAAAATGCGGTCAGGAGTACTCTCTCGCAATGACGAAAAAGCTCCGCTTCCTGGTTTCGCTGCACACCCGCGACAACGACTTTCAGATGGCGCAAGCGCAGTCCGCGGAAGAAATGGCGCGCAAACTCGGCAGCGAAGTGGAAATCGTCTTTGCCGAAAATGATGCCGTCACGCAAAGCACGCAGCTTCTGAAAGTTCTCCAGGGCCGCGCCGAATCTCGCCCCGATGCCATTCTGATCGAACCGGTTGGCAGTTCCGCTCTGCCGCAAGTTGCCCAGGCCGCCTGCGCCGCGGGAATCGGCTGGGCCGTCCTGAACAAGAAGCCGGATTATCTGGCGGACCTGCGCCGCACCGCCACCGCGCCCGTCTTCGCCGTGATTTCCGATCACTCCGAAATCGGGCGCATTCAAGGAAAACAGTTTGCCGCGCTGCTCCCCGGCGGCGGTCTGGTGCTCTACATCAAAGGTCCCTCGCAGAGCCTTGCCGCGCGCGATCGCGAATTGGGCATGATGCAGACGAAGCCCTCGAACATTCAACTGGCTCTGCTCAAAGCGGAGTGGACCGAAAAAAGCGCCGCCCGCGCCGTTCGCTCCTGGCTGCAACTGGCCACTTCGCAAGCCTCGCGCGTCAAACTCGTCGCCGCGCAGGACGACTCGATGGCCATGGGCGCGCGCCAGGCGTTTAAGGAAATCACCAACGAAGCCGAACGCTCGCACTGGCTCAGCTTGCCCTTCACCGGATGCGATGGACAGCCGGGCACCGGCCAAGTCTGGGTCCGCGATAAATCGCTCGCCGCCACCGTTTACATTCCGCCGCTCGCCGGCCAAGCCATGGAAATTCTCGCCAAAGCCATGCAGGGCCGCACGCAACCCCCCGAACAGTTCCTCACCACCTCCCGCTCCATCCCTCCCCTCGAATCCTTGCGCCCGTAATTCCGCGCACCCCGGCCCCGGTAGTGGCCGAACTTCAGATCGGCCTCCGCGCCGTTTCCGTCCCAGGAGCGCCACTCTCCAGAGTGGCCAGCATTCCGGCGCTCCTTCTCTTCGCCGTCCCTTTTCGTTTCTCCGGTGCTATTATTCCGCTCATTCGTTGGCATCTGGCATACACGCGGCGCTTGCAGCCGATCAATGGAAACGCCGCCGGAGAATAGCAAATGCGCATTGCAAGCATCGGTCATGCCTTCTTTGCGGTGATGCTCATCGCCCTGGGAATCGTGGGCTTCCTCAAACCCCATTTCATGCCGCTCTGGGGACCGGTCCCACAGAGCGCGCCCGCACTCGCCTATCTCTGTTCCTTCATCTCCCTTCTTTGCGGCATCGGCCTGCTCTGGCGGAGCACCGCCACCGTTGCTGCGCGTGTGCTGCTCGGCTATCTCCTGCTTTGGTTGCTCATCGTTGGATTGCCCAGCGTCCTGCCTTCCCTCGTCCTGGGAGCCTGGTGGCCCGTCGCCAAAATCGTGCCGCCGCTGGCGGCCGCCTGGGTGCTCTATGTCTGGTTCGCCGCAGACTGGGACCGCCAGCACCTCGGTTTTGCCCTCGGCGAGAAAGGTCTGCGCATCGCCAGAGTCCTCTACGGCGTCACTTTGATCTTCTTCGGACTCGCGCATTTGCTCTACCTTAGCCTTACCACCCCGCTGGTTCCTGGCTGGCTGCCCTGGCATCTCTTCTGGGCGTATTTCACCGGCGGCACGTTTATCGCCGCGGGCCTCGCGGTGATCTTCAAAATCTATGCACCCTTGGCCGCCGCGCTTTCCACGCTCCAGATCGGCCTGTTCACCCTGCTGGTCTGGATCCCCATCGTCGCCGCCGGCTCCAAAGACACCTTCCAATGGAGCGAGACCTTTCTCTCTGCCGCGCTAACCGCCGCCGGCTGGGTAGTCGCCGATTCCTACACTCGCACGCCCACATCCCGCACCGTCACTCCCCCACCCACCCTGTAATGGTCGACCCTCAGCCCGGCCTCCGCGCCGTTTCCGTCCCAGGAGCGCCACTCTCCAGAGTGGCCAGCATTCTTCCTCCCTTCGCAATGAGGAGGGGGGAGTATACTCCCCGGTTTTCTGGAGATTTATCAAACCAAAGGATTTGCGATTGGGGATGCCGGAGTGATGTGAACGAAAGAGAGTTAGCGCGTCGGAAGAAAGTGGAAAGCGCGAAAGGGGAAGCGCAAAGTAGCAAGGAAAGCAGTGCAGGGAACTACTGGAAGAGGGGAGGGAACCCGCGAAAGCGTGTTGCGCAATCTTCACGTGGAACGATAGCATGGAATCATTACTAAGTCAATAGTTATTTATATGGTATGCCGTTCGAATGATCGGAAAAAGCAGCGAGCAGCGATCAGCTAGCAGCCATCAGGAAGCACGAACATCGAGCCCGAGCTCCTGTAGTGGCCGACCTTCAGTCGGCCTCCGCGCCCTTTCCCCTCTTCCTCTCTTCCTTCCCCAATGTAGCGCTGATCTTTTAATGTGCGGTGTTTGCATCCCGAATGCCTCTACGGGAGCAGCCTCTTCTCTGAAGGTCCGTAATCAGCGATCAGCAATCCGCAATCGGGAACCAAGATGACACCACCCGCTTACCGCGGCCACTCCTGCGATCCATGCAGGACGCGCACGATGTGAACTGTGTTGGCCCGGACCTGGTACACGATGATGTACGGCAGGGACGGCATCACCAGTTCGCGGGTGCCCTTCTTTTTGCCTTCACGGCCACGGCTGGGAAAATCCTTCAGTCCAAGGGGTGCGCGGCAGATTTCGCGGATCAAGCGCGCCGCATGTTCGGGGGTTTTCTCGAAAAGATAATCCGCAATGGATTCCAGATCGTCGGCGGCGGCCGGGGTCCAACGAACTCGCATCAGTCCTTGCTTTGTTTGCGCGCGATCAGGTTTTCTATCCGCGCGGCCACTTCCTCGTGCTCCACAAACTCGCCGCGATTGATCTGCTGCAGGCCAATTTCCACCTGCCGCAGGAACCATTCGTCGTAGCCCACCAGCCGCTCCACCGCTTCCTTCACCAGCGATTTGGAGTCGCGCCCCTGCTGCACGGCCATGCGTTCCAGCTTTTCCTGCAATTCGGGCGAAAGTTCAATTTCCATAGCGCCAGTCTAGGCTCGTGCTCTGGCGCTGTCAAAGCGTTTCCGACGGGAATGGCGATCGTGTCTATGCGATCGGTAATCAGCGATCAGTAATCAGTAATCAGGAAGCGGGAAGGAAGAAGCGGAAAACCGAAGCGAAGAGCGGCCCACGCTTTCCAAACCTCGAAAGCGTAGGCCACCCGCGGAAAAAGCAGCGAGCAGCGATCAGCTAGCAGCGATCAGGAAGCGGGAACATCGAACCCGCGCCATCCCATGTAGTGGCCGAACTTCAGATCGGCCCTCCGCGCCCTTTCCCCTCTTCCTCTCTTCCTTCCGAAATGTAGCGCTGATCTTTTAATGTGCGGTGTTTGCATCCCGAATGCCTCTACGGGAGCAGCCTCTTCTTGTGAAGGTCCGTAATCAGCGATCAGTAATCAGTAATCAGGAAGCGGGAAGGAAGGAGCGGAAAACCCAAGCGAAGAAGCGGCCCACGCTTTCCAAATCCGAAAGCGAAGGCCACCCAAGAAATTTCGTGATTGCGCCGTCTGGCTGCGAAAACGCGGAAGGCAAGAAAAGTCAAAACCCGCACCCTCGAAATTCATGAGGGTGCGGCACCCAGTATCGGGGCAGACACTGGACGTGCCGGCCTCCAGCCAACCGTTTATTTATTTCTCTTCCGAAGTACGGCCCTTCCAATATCCTGGTTTGCGCCGCATATGCGCAACGGCCACGATCCGCACTGATGAAGGAAGGATCCTGTAGATAATGGCGAAAGGGAATTGATGCAGCACGAATCGGCGTGTGCCGTGCCCGAATTCCGGCCAGCGTTTGGGTGTGGCGGAGACGGAATCCACTGCCCGGCTGATTTCTGCGAGGAATCTTTCGGCTACCTGCTCGCTGCGCTCCAGGTACCACTCCAGCGCGGCGAGAGTTTCTAGGCGGGCTTCTTCGTGAAACTCAATCCTGCTTCTTGCCATGCGCCAGCCGCTCGGCGAGCTCAGTCTTCACTTCTTCCCAAGGGAGCGTGCGAGCCTCGCCCGAATCCAACTGCGCAATCCGTCGCGCCACTTCCGCTTGCCAGGCGCTCTCTACCTCGGCATCCGCAGGCGGTTCCAGGCTTTCGATCAGTGTCCCCGCCAGCGCGGCGCGCTCTTTCTCCGGCAAAGCCAGCGCCTTTTCCAGCAACTCCTGTGTGCGTTCCACCATGCGGCGATTATACTCCAGTTATTTGGGGCATTCCCGGTGCAACTTGCGAGGAATCGGATTCAGTTAGCAGCAATCAGCGATCCGTAATCAGGAAGCAGGGAGGAAGAAGCAGAAACCCAAGCGAAGAGCGGCCCACGCTTTCCAACCTCGAAAGCGTAGGCCACCCGCGAAAAAAGCAGCGAGCAGCTAGCAGCGATCAGGAAGCGGGAACATCGAACCCGCGCCATCCCATGTAGTGGCCGAACTTCAGATCGGCCCTCCGCGCCCTTTCCCCTCTTCCTCGCTTCCTTCCGAAATGTAGCGCTGATCTTTTAATGTGCGGTGTTTGCATCCCGAATGCCTCTACGGGAGCAGCCTCTTCTTGTGAAGGTCCGTAATCAGCGATCAGTAATCAGTAATCAGGAAGCAGGAAGCAAGAAGAAGAAGCGGAAAACCCAAGCGAAGAAGCGCCCACGCTTTCCAACCTCGAAAGCGTAGGCCACCCAAGAGGTCTCTCGTGTGCGCCACCCGCCAACCTCGAAAGCGTAGGCCACACGAGAGCTTTCTTGGGTGCGCCACCCGCCACCCGCCACCCGCCCGCAGATATCGATTTGTCTTGCCACAATCGATATAGTATTTATTCCAATCGGAGGAAACAAAGGAGAGGCGGGCGACTTCTGTTTGCAAAGTCTGCAAAAAACTCGTTTGCTCTCGTAGCTAGTTTTCCACTTTCATTACAAAAAGATTAGCGGAAGCATTTTCGGCGAGGGGGGCTTTTCCTTATGACATTTGTTGTCGGATTTAAATGTGTCGATGGAATAGTAATTTGTACAGATTCGTTGGAAGCGGATGGGCTCACAAAGCGGCCCGTGGATAAGACGAGGCTAATGGGAACCACCGACTGGACCGTCGCTGTCGCCGGGGCTGGTTCCTCTGGATTGATTGATAAGTTCTGCGATGAACTATCTTCGGAGATTGGTCGGGGCTCGTATGACCAAAAACATTTTGAAAAGACAATTGAAGAAGCTCTTGTCAAGTTCCGCTACCAATATCAAGAAAGCGAAGATCACTTTCGGGTCCTTGTTGGGATAAGTTCCGTTCAGGTCCCAGAATTTCGATTGTACAGAAGCGATTCCAGCCATCTTTCCCCAATCAAGGACCATGCGCACATCGGAATGGGCCACTCCCTTTGGAGGTTTCTCTCTGCAAATTTGTATGTTCCCGGAAATTCTGTGGACGATAATAGTAGACTCGCAATTTTCATAATGCGAGAGGCAATCAACCACGTAGATGGCGTAGACGGGCCTATCCGATTGGCCTCTTATACCTTTGGTAATGAGAGGTGGAAGTTGTCCAAAGGGCCATTTTTCCCGACTCTCCAAAAGTTTGAGGAAGGAGTCCGTCAATATGACGTTAAGAAGGTCATGAAAGATTCGTGGGAGCTTTGCAATCCGCCCTCGCGCTCAGAGCAGAGGTCAAAGTTCAATGGAGTCAGGACCCCTGGGGATGAGCTTACTTTTTTGGACGGCGTGAAAATGGAGGGACTCGGGTCGATTTCAGGTCAGAATAGAGCCGCAAATTCTTTTTGGTGCAATAGGGACAGGTTACGCAAACGCGCATGGCTCCAGCGGGGGATGGCACAATCTTAGGAGAAATGTAGTCAACAGCCATCATTTTCCTGCAGGCGTCACATTTCGTTGTCAGATAGGTTGGCATAAAAATCCGAACCGACGACAGGTGGACCAAGTGAGTATTCACCCGATGCGACTGTTAGCCTACTTCAATCACTAAAAATGAGCTACTGGCGACCTGCAATGCGGTCGGACTATTGACCCTCAAATCCAAGCAGACTCACAAAAATGCAGAGTCCGCCCCGGTTCGATTTTCAACCTGGGTCTGGGATTTTTCTCTTCCGTTTGCCGTTATCTGATTTCTGATCGCGGATTTCTAGTGCGCGAACGGCCGCTACTTCTCCCGCCCCTTCAGATACTCCGCCGGGGTTACAACCAGGACTCCGCGGACGCTCTTGCCGAAATAGGGGCCGAAATGGCGGAGGTCTCCGGTTACGAGGTGGGTGGCGCGGGCTTCGATGGCTGCCAGGAGGATGGGGCGATCTTTTTCGGGGAGGGTGATGCCGGTGGGGAGATCGTGCGCGGTGGCTTCGAAAATTTGCAGGCGGGTTGCGAGGCGGGCGAGTCTGCGGAGTTGGGGTTCTTGCTCCAGATTGATGCGGGCTTCTTCCAGGGCGTAGCGCGAGGTGCAGAGTTGTACGTCGCGCAACTTCCAGAATGTTAGCAGGCCGGCATTGGGACGGTAGGCGGCGGAGAAGAGGACGTTCGCATCCAGGAAGAGTCGGTCCATTGGGTTTGCGGTGGTTGGCTGGTTACTTGGGGCGCTGGTGCGGGATTTTGGCGGGGTCGAGGCCCATTTTTTCTACTAGTTTTTTGGCGCGGCGGTAGTCTGCTTCGGTGGTGGCGGTGGAGAGCAGGAACTCGGCTTTGCGCTCGGGGGAATAGCGTTCGACGGGAAGGACGATCGCTGGACGAATGAGTACTCCATCTTCCACCGCCTCGGCAGTCACCATGCGGCCTTCCTCAATCCCATACCGCCGGCGCAGCCTTGCCGGCACAATCACAGCGCCGCGCTTTCCCACCTTTACCGCATCCATAATCCTACCTCGTTCTGCCAGTTTATCAGATTGCCCGTATTTCAGGCACCCTTCGTTCTCTAACTTAAGCGGGGCCATGAAAATTGCTGTTCTCGCGCCCACTTAACTCCGCACGAATGGCTGTCGACTGTTGACTGTCGACTCTTGGCTCTCGTCTCCTCTTTCCGATTACTGATTGCCGATTAGTATTCACTGCCTTCTACTTCGGTTTCTTTTCCGTTGCTGTTGACTGTCGACTGTAGACTGTCGACTCTCGTCCCCTCCCCATTCGAACACCCAGTCCTATAACCATTTTTTGTCCAACCAGTCACTTTCCAATACTATTTACATTTGCTACACTTTCGCTGTGTCGAGCGACAGCGCCATCACGCCTGCTTTTCCTGTTTGCCGCTTCTCCTTTGCCGATGGACGCCGCTGCGCGCAACCCGCCTCCGCCGAATCCAACGGCCTCTGCTACACCCACGCACACGCCGCGCCCCGCCCCCTTCGCCCTTCCGATCTGGCTCGCGAGCTCACCACTCCCGGTGACTCCCTGGCCTCCGCCGAGCAGATCCACCGCTTCCTGGCCAAACTTCCCCGCGCCCTCGCCGAAGGACTCATCACCCGCAAAGAACTTCACAACTACCTCTATACATGTAATGTCATGCTCCAATGCTTAGGGGACATCGCCGAGCGCGACGCCATCAAGCGCAAACCCGGCCGGTCCCGGCAAGGCACCGCTTCACCCGTCTCCCCATCTGCCAAAGAAACCGAGAACGAGAATGTCCACCTTACCGGCTATCCCACTGACCGCTAACACCTTGCGCCCCAACGTGCCACCCATCCCGCTAACTCCCGCACTTTCAACACTTGCGCACCCACGGCCTAACAATCCTATTTTCAATAACTTCCACCCACCAGCAAGGGGACCCCCACCCGCCGCCGAACTCCAATCTCAAGGGCCAAGGAGCGCCAGCCCGCCGAAGCCGCGCCTTCCCAGCCAAGAGGGTGTCAATCCGCCGAAGCTCAGCCCCACCGAGCGAAGGCGGACAAGTCAACCCAACTCCAACGTTCTAACCCCATGCGCCTCTCTCCCCCTCCAATCTCTGCGCTCCCCCCTTTGCGCCCCCAGCGCCTCTGCGGTGCATTGTCCCTGCTTCTCCGGCGTTGCAATCCCCACTCGCCACTCGCCACTGCCCCACCCGTGCCATTGCCTTCCCGCCCACACAGTGCCAGAATCCCCCCTAGGCTGGCTTCTAGCCCGGGCAAGGCCCTTCGCTTCGCTCAGGGTAAAGAAACATTCGGCCGCTCATCGGTGTCTAATACAATGAGCGGACCAAGGTTGCGGCGCTTGGCAACACCGGCGGCCCAACCGACTATCGCCAGCACGCCCCAGGCAGCAATTCGCAGGCGGGGCAGAAAGGCCGACCGTGTCCGATTGGGCCAGTGCCCTCTCATGGGGTAGAGACGAAGCCGAGCTGGTGACCGAACTGCAAGCCGGTTCGGAGACCGCGTTCGACTGGCTCGTCAATCACTACCACGCTCCCGTCTACAACCTGATCCTGGGGATGCTGGGAGACACGGCCGACGCCGCGGACGCCGCTCAGGAAGTTTTCTTGAAAGCCTTCAAAGGAATTCGCAGCTTTCGCCATGGCAGCTCGCTGAAGACCTGGCTCTATCGCATCGCCATTCGCGAAGCACTGAATCACCGCCGGTGGTTCAAGCGCCACAATCAGAAAAACGTTTCGATTGATGCCGAGCCCGCCGAGGGCAGCGCTCCGCTGGATATCGAGGATCTGGGCGCCACGCCGTTTGAGCAGCTGGCCACGCATGAAATTCAGGTGGCGGTGCAGTCTGCGCTGCAGAAGGTGCCGGACGTTTTCCGCGGCGCGGTGATCCTGCGCGATATCGAAGGGCTCAGCTATGAAGAGGTGGCGGAAGTGCTGGAATGCAGCGTGGGGACGGTGAAGAGCCGCATCCTGCGCGGGCGCCGCTGCCTGAAGGAAATTCTGGAGCCGCTGCTGGGGGATCCCGCCTCTGTGGGCGGTTCGAGAGAACGTAATTCGCGGGAACGCGATACGCAGACGCCGGAAGCCGAGTGGCGCTCTGCCGAAGCGTCCCGCAACGCCACTGCCGGAAATTTTTATCCAAGCGATCAGGTGGGTCTGCAACTCGCGTATGTACGCGTGAACTCGCCGGCGGCGGCAGAAAGTCTGACGCGCCCGCAGACAGCGCGCGAGGAGAATTCATGACGTGCGATAAAGTACATCGCCGCCTCGCCGGATATCTCGACGACGCCAGTGTTTCGCCCGCTCCTTCGGGGGAGCGGACATTGATCCGGCAGCACCTGGAGAGTTGCGAGGATTGCCGCGAGGAGTTGCAGCGCTACCGCAAAATGGCGGTGATGCTGTCTCGTGTGCCGCGCGCGGTGCCTCCCGCGGATCTTGCGGTGAAAATTAAGGTGGCGGCTTCGCAGGCGCAGGGCACCCTCGATTGGAGCGGGCGCTGGCAGCGCGTCAAGGACCGCTCGGAGATTTTGCTCGACAACGTTTTCCGGCCGTTGACAGTGCCGGCCACCGGCGGATTTTTCTCCGCGATTATTATTTTTGTGTTCGTGCTGCACATCATCATGCCGGGCATCACCGTGCGCGCCGATCCCAACGATATTCCCACGGGCTTGCTGCAGCCCGCGGAGCTGATTTCGCTTTCGGATATGCCGGCTACGCCGATCATGCAGCACCCGGATGTGCAGCTGCAGCACGATCTGCTGGTGGACGTGGTGGTGGACGCGCAGGGGCAGATGTCCACGTACAACATTATTGATGGGCCGGACACGCCGTCCGTGCGGCATCATCTGGACCAGGTGCTGCTGTTCTCGCGCTTTCGCCCGATGCTGAGCTTCGGGCGGCCGACTCCCGGCGGCCACGTGGTGCTGAGCTTCAGCTCGATCAACGTCCGCGGCTAACCAAGATTGTAGGGCCCGCCTTCCGAGGCGGGCCACGTTTTCCCTTCTCTGTGCTCTCCGTGGCCTCTGTGGTGAGTTCCCCGATTTTTCTTCCCGCTGTCCAAACGTCCAGCTACCCTTTGCAAACTCGCCTCGCAATTCCCGCGCATCCTTTTTGCCAAATTCGTGTTCAATACATTCAGGAGCCCTGAATGCTCGCCAACTTGCGTCTGCTCGTTTCCGCAATACTGCTGTTCGCCGCCGCGCTGCTGCCGTCTGCTCTGCGCGCGGCGACCGCGGCGTCGCGGCCGCAGCCCAACACTCCCGAAGCCATCCTGTTCAACGCCGCGAATCGCGATCGCGCCACCGCGGGACTGCCCGCGTTTCACTGGGACGCGAATCTCGCCGAAGCCGCGCGGCTGCACGCCGAACGCATGGCGCAGCACAACACGCTGTCTCACCAACTTCCCGGCGAAGCTGCGTTGCAGGATCGCGCGCAGCAGGCCGGCGCCCGCTTCAGCATGATTGCCGAAAATATTGCCGAAGGTCCTTCGCCGCAAGGGCTGCACACGCAATGGATGAATTCCGCGCCGCATCGCGCCAATTTGCTGGACCGGCAACTGAATTCCATCGGCATCGCGGTGGTGCAGCGCGGCAATGTATTTTTCGCGGCGGAGGATTTCGCCGTAACTGTGCCGCACTTGAGTTTCGAGGAGCAGGAAGCGCAGGTGCGCGCGCAGCTTGCTGATTACGGCCTGCGGCTCGAGAGCGATGCGGCCGATGCGCGGAAGACTTGCGCGATGGATCGCGGTTTTGCTGGCGCGACGCCGGCGCTGGTGTTGCGCTACGAAATGGCCGACCTCAACCAACTGCCGGAAGAAGTGGGACAGCGCGCGCGCAGCGGCAAGTTTCACTCCGCGGCGGTTGGCGCCTGCGAAGCCAGCGGCGCGGGGACATTTACACGGTTCCGCATCGCCATCGTGTTTTACTGAGCGCGAGACTGGCTCCGCGGGCGATCGTTGCGCGGCTAATACCCGCTATAAATACATTCTGGCTTGCCTTTTTCGCTGATTTCGGTAGACTCAGCAACATGACGTCCTCGAACTATTCGTACGCGTGGCGATTTACGTACCGGAGCAACCGGAAGCGAGGGGCCGCCGTCTAGTTCGAGCGTAGAAAAGGATTCTGGCCCACTCGCAAAGAGTGGGCTTTTTTATTTTCGGCAGGAATTGCGAAAGCAAAACGCGAAAGGGAATGAACCGCCATGATTATTTCGATGAAATTGCATTCGACGCGGGAAGAGATCGACCAGGTGACGGCGATTGTGCACCACTTTGGGTACAAGGTGCACTCGATTGAGGGCGAAGAGCGCGTGGTGATTGGCGTGGTGGGGGTGGGTGATGTGACCGCTTGCCTGGAGTCGGTGGAAGCGATGCCGCAGGTGGAAAACGTGGTGCGCATCACCGCGCCTTATAAGTTTGTGAGCAAGGAATTTCGCAAGGGCAAGACGCGGATCAAGGTGAATGGCACGGAGATTGGCGGCGACGAATTTATCGTGATGGCGGGGCCGTGCTCGGTGGAGAGCGAAGACCAGATCATGCGCGCGGCGGAAGCGGTGGCCAAGGCTGGGGCGAAATTGCTGCGCGGCGGCGCGTTCAAGCCGCGGACTTCACCTTACGATTTTCAGGGCATGGAAGAAGACGGTTTGAAATTGCTGCAGAAGGCCAAGAAGGCCACGGGGCTGGCGATTGTGACCGAAGTGATGGGCGACAATCAGGTGGGGCTGGTGGCGGAGTACGCGGACGTGATGCAGGTGGGCGCGCGCAACATGCAGAATTTTATTTTGTTGAAGGAGTTGGGCAAGTGCGGCAAGCCGGTGCTGCTGAAGCGCGGGCTGAGCAGCACGATCAAGGAATTGCTGATGAGCGCGGAATATATCACCGCGCATGGGAATCCCGACGTGATCTTGTGCGAGCGCGGCATTCGCACGTTTGAAACCGCCACGCGCAACACCTGCGACATTTCCGCGATTCCGGTGCTGAATGAACTGACGCACCTGCCGGTGATTCTGGATCCCAGCCACGCCACGGGAAAGCGCAGCCTGGTGCCCGCCGTTGCGCGCGCGGGCGTAGCCGTCGGCGCCGATGGTCTGATCATCGAAGCCCACCCCGCGCCAGAACGCGCCATTAGCGATGGAGCACAGTCGCTGGACCTCGCGCAGTTCGCCAAACTAATGGACGAGCTGAAACCGTACGTCGCCCTCTGGCAAGACGCGCGGAAGAAAGAGACGCTCGCCGCTGCCGCGCGGTAGGCGCGAAGACGGCGATCAGCAATCAGTATTCAGCAATCAGAAAGCAGGCAGAAGGAGAACCCCAAGACCCAGGTTCACAAACCGAACCCGGGGCACCTTCCGCGTCTCTATCCTTTTGCGATAAGTACCGTAGTGATATTCTTTCTGCGGTTGTTATATCAATCGATTTCAAATTTCGACTCGGGCCACCCACCAATGGTACTGGTCGGCTAGAGCAACTTAGAGTTCTTTACGGCAAATGCGATCATGAATGAGAACGCGATGATGATTGACAAAAGGGCCAAACTACCCAGAATGCCTGCCACGAAGTAATAACGTTTCATTCCCTTTCCAGTCAGCGCGCCTGCATCTTTGGATTGTTGACTTATCCTCTCAAAACTCTGCGCGGTAGCAGAGACAGATGTGCTGAATCCGATTGAAGGCGTTTCGGCACCCTTAAACAACGCGGCGGCCCGAACTAAAAAGTAGGATGTCCACGTATTCTGCATCGCGGTCACAAAGGATGCGCTGGTAGCAACGGCATGTTCAATCGCGGCAGCCCGATACATGTTATGCAACCAAGAGAAGACTATACACACAAGCAACAGGACCCACGCCGCTTTCAGTCGAGTCATTGCAAGCAACGGAGAAGCAGCAGGCAGAGCCACCCGGTGCAGAGAGCCAAGAAAGGTAAGGCTCAGGGCAAAGCTGCCACCAGCAAGCAGAATCAATCTTTCAAAAAACGCGATGCGTATTTCGCTGATCTTGATGAACCTATCCACTGCCGCTTGTGAGCCTTCAACTTGCTTCTCCTGAAATGTAACGATGTCTTTTCTTAACGCCGTCAAAAGATTTACCGCGCCTTGTGAGAAGTTGAGAGTTATCGGAGTGTTCTCATCGTTGATTGACTTCGCCTGTTCAACAGCCGCTGAAAGCTCTTTGAGCACTGCTGTCGGAATCTGAACAGAAATTTGCTTCAGTTCGTCACTCATATTTACTAATCGTAATATACACGTCAAATCAAAAATAGGGGAAAAGTGGAAGAACTTCAAATTGGAGTTGGGCGGGTGGTCCGCAAAGACTTTTTGATTCCTCCTTATGCGAGATCGATCGAAACCCGCGACTCTTGCTTCCCCGACGATGAAAGCAACACGGAGGGTGGCCCGGGTTCGGTTTGGGAACCTGGGTCTTGGGTTGGAATTTTGTTTGGTTGCAGACGATGTGGTGGATTTAGGATTCCTACGCTTCCCGATCCATGACAATCCATGCCTTGGCTCCGCTCCAGTAGGATGCCCAACTGCTCCAAGGCCAGTCTTTGGGACGAGTGACCAGGCGGCGGCTTACTGGGTTGGCGCGCATGTAGTTGAGCTTCCCGAACTTCTTTCCTTTTGTGTACACATTGAAATCGTAGAAGCGGGCCTGCCAGAAGGCGCGCTGCGGGGGTTCGGTGTCTTCAAACGGCAGGCGCATTTGGCGGGTGTTGACGTGCTTGTTGTGTTTGCGCAGACGGAAGGCCACGCGGCGCTTGAGTTTTTGCAGCACAGTGGATGGCGATCCGTGCGGCGGCTCGCTGATCAGGAGATGGACGTGTTCCGGCATGACCACTTAGCCGAGGAGATGAAATTTCATCTCGGCACGGAGCTTGGCGAGTTCGTTGACGAAGGTGTTGCGTGCGCGAGCGGTTTTGAGCAAAGGGAGGCGGCGGTAACAACTGAAGGTGATGAAGTGCAAATGGCCTTTGCCGTAGATGTGCATGAGTCCGGCTGGCATTGCGAGACTCGAGAGAGATACGGAGAAGCGTAGAAAGGGAAAGTGAGTTCAAGAAAGAAAAGTCAAATCCAAGACCCAGGTTCACAAAGCGAACCTGGGGCGCCGTCCGTCTCTCAATACTTTCTGCCGACGTATACCGGTGATATGCTCTCGACGATTCGTATGTCGACCGATTTTGAATTTCGACTCGGGCCACCCGGGGGGTTAAGCCTATTTTTTCCAGAAGACTCCACTTCGATCGATCGGAATTAAGGGCGTCGCGATTTTGTTGGTGGCGCGAAAATCGTTCACGGCTTTGCGACAGCTCTCAATTTCGCCATAGTCATCGATAATGGCGAAACCACCGGCGGAAAGTTTTGGATAGAGATTTTGCAGCGAATCCATGGTGGAAGAGTACATATCGCCATCGAGCCGCAAAATCGCGAGTTTCTCGACGGGCGCAACCGGAAGGGTGTCCTTGAACCAGCCTTTGAGGAAAAGGACACGTTCGTCGAGCAGGCCATACCGCGAAAAATTGGCTTTCACCTGGTCGAGGGATACGCCAAGAATGTCGCTCTTCTTCCAGTGGCGGTCACCATCGTCCTGTTTATAACGGCCGTCCGGCTTGGGTAAACCTTCAAACGAGTCCGCCACCCAGACCTTTCGGGAAGTGTCTCCATAGGCTTTCAAAGCGGCTCGCATGAAAATGCAGGCACCGCCACGCCACACACCTGTTTCAATAAAATCGCCGGGCACGTCCTCACGAAGCACCTGTTGGATGCAAGAATGCAGGTTGCCCAAGCGCTTCAGGCCAATCATGGTTTCCGCGTCCGCTGGCCAATCCCTGCCTTCTTCGCGCCGGGCTAAATCAACGTTCGCATCGCAATAAAGTCTGACCCCTCTTTTTTCCAAAACTGCGGCGATAGGCGGATAAGCGACCCACGCGAGATGTTTTAGCGTGAGCGGGGGGCGACGCACCGGCTGAACCTTCTCGGGAAAAATGTATCTGGTCAAACATTTCTTCATTAAGTCGAGATAGAGCTCAGCCGCGTCCGATTCGAGTTTCATAGGAGTCTGCCGAGAAGTATAAGACACACGGCCCTTGGCTCAACCTGGTAAACCCGCTTACCGAAAAAGAGGCTAGAGCGCGACAACTGAAAATCCCCGATGGACTTGCCGGATTCGAATTGGGAAATTGGTTCAGGAGCGATGATATAGTTATAATAACGGTCTCAACCTAAAAAAGAAGTAACGTTCAGCTTACGCGGGGAAAACCCACATTATGAGTCTTTACGCCCAATATTTGACGCATCAAGGACGGACGATTGATAAATGGACACACTATTTCCCAGTCTACGAAACTCATTTTGCGCGATTCGTCAACCGCCCCGTAACCTTCCTGGAGATCGGCTGTGGGGCCGGGGGATCGCTCCAGCTGTGGAAACGCTATTTTGGCCCGCTTGCGCAAATCGTGGGTATCGATATCAATGAAAACTGCACCACTTTCGAAGAGGAGCAAGTGGCCGTTCGAATTGGAGACCAGAAAGACACTAAGTTTCTCAACGCGGTGGTTGAGGAGTTTGGTATGCCGGACGTGGTTCTGGATGACGGCAGCCACTTAATGACGGACATTACAGCGTCTTTCAGCTATCTTTACCCTCGCACTGCGCCAAATGGAGTTTATTTGGTGGAGGACCTCCACACTGCTTATTGGAGTGAGTTTGGGGGGGGCCTAAATGTTGACGAAAGCTTCCTCAGGCTATGCAAGTCGCTTATCGACGAACTGAATGCCTACCACACCCGCGAGCAAGTACCTGTCACGGATTTCACCAAGTCAACGCTGTCGATGCATTTCTATGACTGCATGGTGGTATTCGAGCGAGGGCGCCATCGCAAGAGCTCAAGCCTGAGGTCTGGAATGACATTCAAGAAGTTCTGGAAGAACGCCCTGCCAAAATTGTGAGTCCAGCCCAACTGACCCGCACCGCATAATCGCCCCGAATGTGTGTCTGATTCTGCGAGAGCGAGACAATCGCCAGGACCAAGAAACTCGACCAGTGAGACTCCGGCTAGTTCAGTGAGCGGCTAAGGCTGTGTTTAGCGCGTTGGCTAGGCGGTAGCCGGCCAGGAGGACTTGGGCTTGGGCTACGTTTTTGGTGTTGGTGTGGTAGGCGGAGTTTGGTTTGGCGGGGGAGCTGCCGGGTTCGTCGTCGCTGATGGGGGGAATGTAGGCGGCGGATTTCGCGAGCTGGAAGCCGGCGGCGACCCAGACGCTGGGGTCGGAGGTGTCGGCTCCAGTGGGTTTCGGCAGCGCGTCCAACTTTTTGCCGGTCTTTAGCGCGTTCTTCAAATTCTGCGCGCCGAGAATGGAATCCCAATAGGCGTGGAGTTCGGCGGTGCAGCCGGGCTTGGTGCAGATTAGAACCAGGTTACCGCCCTGATCGCCGTTGGGATGGTTCCTGGTGAAGCGGCTGGTGTCGTGCAGCGGCTGGTGAACGTCGCCGACGAGGTGCTCGATCCAAACAAGGTCGTAGGACTGGAGATCCTGCGCTTCGCTGGAGGCGAGGGCGGCGGTGAGGGCAACGATCTGGTCCAGCGCATTTGGATGTCCGGGAGGATTGGTGGGCGTGCCGTCGGTGGAGAAGGGCGTGTCGACGAAGTGCCAGTATTTGTGGCGCGCGGTATCGGTATAGCCGATATTTTGCGAGGCTTCGGGACCTGAGGGCGCGATGTCGCCGCCTCCGGTGCCGTCGGAGACGAAGGTGTGGCCGGGCTGGCAGTCGTAAGAGGCGGACTTGATCATGTCCGGCCAAGTGGCCGCTTGCATGAAAATCGCCGCGGAGCGCTGCGCGGCGGGGACGGCCATCGCCGCGGTCTTCCATTCGTTGAAGCAGGGATTTTTTTCCAGAAGGGCGTCAACCTTCGCGCGGGTGGCGGCGTCCAGATGCTGGTAAGCGATATAGGCCACCACTTCGTGGCCCTCGCCATTCCATGCCGCCGCGGCACTTGCGAAAACGAGAGCAAACACAATCGCCAGAAAACTTTCATGAATTTCATCACCTGGACCTTCATTAAGGCGGGATAGTATCACAATGGGAAGTTGCTAGAGAGTTTACGTAGGGCGCCGCTGGGACGGTCGCGCTCTTTCCGGTGCTCTTGCCAACGCGATAGTGGGATGGCTTGACAGGGGCGTTCCTGGGGAATAGGGTCAGGGCCGCGGGAAGAGGAAATCACCCTCTCCTTTCCGCCGAAGTTGACGATTACCCCAAGGAGGGTCCTCATGCCGATCAGCCTGCTGTCTCTTTCGCTAGTGGATGCGCCGGTAACCATGGAAGAAGGACGCAAGATTCTGGAGCGGGATAATTACGTATGCCAGTATTGCGGATTGGATGGACGCGCGAGCTTTGAAAACGCGCTGGCGATGCGGGTGGATTTTGTGGTGCCGCGCGCCCGCAAGGGGAAGAAGGATCCCGGCAATCTGGTTGCCTGCTGCTCGCCGTGCAACTCGATCAAGGGAACGCGCGTGTATCCCAGCTTTGATGCGGCGAAGACGGCTGTTTTGAAGCGCCGCGAGGAGTTGCGCAAGGTCTGGGAGATGAAGACCGCGCGGCCCAAGGCACGGGCCGCCGGGGCTTGAAGCGACATTTCCATCGAAAATTCCTCGCGGGTCAGGCGGGGTGGAGTCGAGCCGTTTGTGGTGTGTTTTTTTTCAATGATTCTGGTTGGAAAAGCTGGCTCGTGCGGTCTTGGAAGGTCGAGACAAGCTTTGCTGCGGGGGATCGCTTGCGCAAGGTTGGGAAAGGCCTCAGGCCCTGAGGGGCGGGCCTGAGCTACAAGATTGTACCCCTTCATTTTTCCCCGACCATCGTTCATTGGCCCTGAGTTTGGGCTGGGCTGCACGTTGGACCAGTAGGATTGGTGTGTGCGCGGGAGTAGGCTTTGGGCGACTGGGTGGTGTCTCTCTGGGGGAGACAAGCGAGGTCGCCTTGTATTGCGAGCATTGCGGATTGAAGATTTTGCCGGAGCGTCCGGTGTGCACGCGATGTGGGATCACGCCGGCGCACGAGTGGATCCAACTGACCAGCCTGGTGGTGCTGCTGCTGGCGGCGATTGGCAACGGCGTCACGGGATGGCTGCTGCTGCCGAAGCTGGCGGCAACGCATCCGGCGGGGCTTTTTTTTCGCGGCTGGCTGTGGGCGGACCGGGAGATGAGCGTCTACGGATGGATGCCGCTGGCGGCGGGTCTGCTGACGTGGGAATTTTATGTGTGGCGGAAAATCCGCAGGGCCAAGCCGGTGACGAAGGTGCGGAGTTGGGTGAGCCGGAAGATTTTGACGTTTGTGCTGGCGGCGGGGTTCGCGCCAATTTTGCCGTGGTGGATCCCGGCGGGTCAGCCATCGGAAAAGACGATGGCCGTGATTACGCGGTATCCGGGATTGCCGTGCGCGATTTCGTGGGGCGCGATTTTGATTGTGGCGACGGTATTGTGTTGCAAGGCGGAGACGCGGAATTTGTTGTTGGGGAGAGGGAAGACGCTGTCTTTGGTGAGTTTGGGAGTGTTGGCGATGTTTGTGGCGATGACGTTGGTGGGGTGGGCGTTAACATAAGAGAAGAATTACCACAGAGGCCACAGAGGGAAGCGCACAGAGGTCGCAGAGGAGAAGGTGCCGGACGGCTTTACAGGGTGGGCGGAATGCTTCTATGCTTTGGGTATGAGTGATGCACGGTTTGGATTTGCAACGGTGGAAGAGGCGGTGGAGGAGATTCGCCAGGGGCGGATGATCGTCCTGGTGGACGACGAAGACCGCGAGAATGAAGGCGATCTGACGATGGCGGCGGAGAAGATCACGCCGGACGCGATCAACTTCATGGCGAAATTCGGGCGCGGGCTGATTTGCCTGGCGCTGAGCGAGCAGCGCTGCGACGAACTGAACCTGCCGCTGATGTCTCCCATCAATACGTCGGTGCACGGGACGGCGTTTTGCGAGGCGATTGACGCCAAGCTGGGTGTGACTACGGGCATCAGCGCTTCCGACCGCGCGATTACGATTTTGACGGCGATTGATGCGAAGACGCGTCCGCAGGACCTGGCGCGGCCGGGGCACATGTTCCCGCTGCGCGCGCGGAATGGTGGCGTGCTGGTGCGTGCGGGGCAGACAGAGGCGAGCGTGGATTTGTCGCGCATCGCGGGGCTGAATCCTTCCGGAGTGATCTGCGAAATCATGAATGAAGACGGGACGATGTCCCGCGTGCCGCAGCTGATCGAGTTTTGCCGCGAGCATGGGATGAAGATGCTGACGGTGGCGGACCTGATCCGCTATCGGATGCAGCACGAGCGGTATGTGCGGCGGGTGGGCGAAGCGACGCTGCCGACGCGCTACGGCGATTTTCGGATGATTGCGTATGCGAGCGATGTGGACCACGACCAGCACGTGGCGCTGGTGCGCGGAGATCTGGAGGGCGCGCCACCGCCGCTGGTGCGCGTGCACTCCCACTGTTTGACGGGGGATGTGTTCGGCTCGACCACGTGCGATTGCCCGGACCTGATTGCCAAATCGCTGGAAAAAATCGCGGAGGAAGATCGCGGCGTGTTTTTGTATCTGCACCACACGGGGCGCGGGTATTCGATTGATGCGCCGGAGGCTGCCGGGGAAACTGCCGCAGATTCATTTTCACTCGCGCGGGCAGCTGGATCGCGAACCGGCGCGGCAACGCATGGTGCAGCATGAGAGCGGAATTGGCGCCCAGATATTGATTGATCTGGGATTGAAGGATATTCGCGTGGTGACGAATCATCCGAAGAAGGTTGTGGCGCTGGAAGGGTACGGGATTCGGATTGCGGATCAGGTGCCACTGAATTTGAGCACGGGGAAGCCCACGCATCAGAGGTTGTAGTGGCGGGACCGTCGGGCGTCCTGTCCGATCGGGATAACAGATAACAGATAGCAGCGAGCAGGAGGCTGCGTCAGCGATGAGGTCATCCTGAGAACATCCGATTAGGATGGGCGAAGGATCTCAACGCTGACGCGGTGCTCGCATTTTTCGTTGATATCCTTCGGGCTGCCAACGGCGCAGCCCTCAGGATGACGGGCGGTGCTCGTGCGTTCGTTGGGAGTGATTGTCCAGACTGGTTCTAGGCCCCGAGAATGCAGCTTGCGCTAGGGTTCTTCGTCTTCGCTTGCTGCGGGCGGAGGGGTGGTTGGTTGCTTGGGCGGAGACTTGGACGGCGAAGTGGCGGGAGTTGCGGCGGCGCTGGGGGCGGGGACGGTGTGGTGTTTGGCATGGCGTGGTTTCCACGGTGAGATATTTGCGCATTTTGTCGAGGCGTTTTTGGCCGATGCCTTTGATGGAGAGGAGGTCGTCGACGCTTTTGAAGGCGCCGTAGGATTTGCGGGTGTCGAGGATTTTTTGGGCGGTGGCGGGGCCGATGCCTGGGACTTCTTCGAGTTGATCGGCGGTGGCGGTGTTGAGATTTATTGGATGGGAGGGAGGTTTCTTTTTGGCGAGGGCGGGGGTGAAGGCGAGTGTCAGGAAAATAACGACGGAGAGAAAGCTTGCGGCGAGATGGCGGCGCCGGAACATTGGATGATAATGGCAGAATAACGTTTACGATGCAATAACCTGGTGAATGGCGGCGTGGTGAACGTCGGCCCGCCTCGGAAGGCGGGCCCTACGGTAGCGCCGGCATCCTGCCGGCAAGCGGGCACTGCGATCAAAGCCATATTGCAAGTCACGGAAAGAAGGCGGCCTAAAGCCGCCCCTACGACAGAAGGGAGAAGAAGGCGGATGCCGTTCGGGAGCCTCGGGGGGAGAAGACAGCACTAAGTCGGCGGAGAGAAGAGGGGATCGCGCCCGCCTTCGCCGCGAAAGGCGCGGCTACGGCGGGCCGGCTTTTGCTTGCCTGCTAGAAGCAGGCGCTACCATGTCGCGGCGCGGCGGCGGTGTGGCGGTCGTTAGAGACGGTGGCTAGAGTTGGTTGCCTTGGGCGTCGAAGAGGGTCAGGTCGCCGAAGAGGGCGGCTTGGTCTTCGATTTGGGCGCGGTCGCCGACAACTACGATTTGCATGTTGGCGGAGTCGAAGTATTTGCGGGCGGTCGCCAGCATAATCTCGGAAGTGACGGCGCGGATGTTGTCGCGATAGGTTTCGAGGTAGTCGGACGGGAGTTCGTTGAGTTCGACCGTGGAGAACTGGGAGAGCAGGCCGTCTTGCGTGGCGAGGCCGAGAGAGAAAACGCCGGTGAGATAATTTTGCGCATCGGCAAGTTCGGCGTCGGGGACCGGGACGGAGCGCAGCTTATCAATTTCATAGAAAATTTCGGTGAGCGAGGCGGCGACGACTTCATTGCGCACGGCGGCGGAAACGGAAAAATAGCCGTGCTGGCGCAACGGATGGACACCGCTGCGCGGGCTATAGGTGTAGCCCTTATCTTCGCGAATGTTCATCACCAGGCGCGAATTGAATGCGCCGCCGTAGAGGCTGTTGGTGAGGCCGAGGCGGATCCAGTCCGGATGCTTGCGGGTGATGGAGTGGCAGCCGGCGAGGATTTGCGTCTGCACGGAGCCGGGATTGTGGACCAGATACACATGGCGGCCCTGCGGCTTCGGCGGGGCAGGGAACTCCTTCACGGGTGATTTTTTGCCGGACCAGTTGCCGAAGATTTTTTCGATCAGTTTGAGCATCGCCTGCGGATCGAAATCGCCGACCAGCAGGAGCAGCGCATTTTCCGGCGAGTAAATTTCGCGATAGACGGATTGCAGGTCCTCGCGCTGGTAGGCGGCGACCTGCGCTTCGCTGGGAGAAACGCGCGCGTAGGGATGAGCGCCGAAAAGAATCTTGCGCAGGCGTTCGCCGGCGAGAAAGCCGGGAGAGGTGCGCTCGAGTTTTACTTCCTCGAGTTTCTGGCGGCGCTCGCGTTCGAATTCGCCTTCAGGGAAAGAGGCTTCGCGGGCGAGTTCATTGACCAGTTGCAGAAGCGGCTCGGCAAATTCGCTGAGGCCGGCGAAACTGATGGCGCTGGTGTCTTGCCCGGCGTTGGTGCCGAGATCGGCGCCCAGGCGGCGCAGGTCTTCTTCGATGCGGCGGCTGGCGCGTTGCGAGGTTCCGGTGCGGACGAGGGTGGCGGTCATTTCCGCGAGGCCAGTGGAGCGATCGGAGACCAATGCGTTGCCAGCGCGGAAATAGAGTTCGCCGTGAAATTTGGGAATGGCGTGCGCTTCGGCGAGAACCACTTCCAGGCCGTTCGCAAGGCGAGCGCGGGTGCGCTTGGGCCAGGTGACGGGGCGCTCGGCGGTGAGCGCGGGAACTCCGACGGCAACTTCGGGTGCGCGGGAAGCCATTATGCGGCCTCCTTGACGCCAGCGTTCACGGGCGCGCGGAAGACGATGGCGCGATTTTCTGGAACCAGATATTTTTTTGCCACGCGCTGGATGTCTTCGCGCTTCACGGCCAGAAAGCCGTCAAGGATGGAGTTAACGAGTTGCGGGTCGTTGTCAAAGAGCGTGAAGCACGCGAGCAGGTGCATCAGGCCATAGCGCGGCATGTAACCGCCGCGCCCGCCCTCGAGCGTGGAGTAATAGTCGGAGCGCCATTTCACTTTGATGGGCTGCAATTCGTCCTCACTGATGCCGTTTTCCTGGACTTCGCGAAGGACGGCGTCGAAAGCGGCCAGGGTGTCCGTGTCCGTGATTTCCGGTTTGTGCAGGATGCGCGTGGTCATTTGCGTGGGGCCGTCGTAGCCGAAGATGTCGTCAATGCCGCCTTCCGCTTCGACGGCGATCTGTTTTTCCAGGACGAGTTCGCGATGGACGCGGCCGGCGCGCCCGCCATGCAGCGCCTGATCGAGCAGCGCCATGGCGTACCAGTCTGGCGTACGGCGAGCGGGCATCACGTAGGCGATGGCCATGGCCGGCAGAGTGCCGAATTTTTCTTCCACGCGGCCGCGGCGTTCTTCGGTCTGCGGCGGCTCTGTGGGATCGGCGAAGGGAGGCTCCGGGCCGGCGGCAATCGGGCCGAAATATTTTTCGGCGAAGGCCATGCCGTCCTGCGGCGTTACGTCGCCGAGCATCAGCAGCACGGCATTGTTGGGCACGTAGTAGGTTTTGAAGAATTTCTGAACGTCGGCAAGATTGGCGGCGTCGAGATCGTGAAAATCGCCGTAAAAATTGTGGGCATTGGCCCAATTGCGGAAGGCGACCGGCGGCATATCGAGCCAGGGAAAGCCGCCATAGGGCTGGTTCAAAACGTTGACGCGAACTTCTTCCTTGACGACGTCGCGCTGGTTGCGCAGATTTTCCTCGTCCACTTTCAGGGCGCGCATGCGGTCGGCTTCGAGCCACAGGACGCGCTCCAGGCCGTTGGAGGGCACGGCTTCGTAATAATTGGTGACGTCGTACATCGTGGAGCCGTTCAGCACGCCGCCGCTGGAATTGATCAGCTTGATGTGCTGCATTTTCGGGGCGTTCTCGGAGCCTTGAAACATCATGTGCTCGAAAAGATGCGCGAAGCCGCTGCGGCCCTGGGGCTCCAGGCGGAAGCCGATTTTGTAATAGACGCCGACGGTGACCACGGGAGCGCTGGCGTCCGGCGCGATCACGACGCGCAGGCCATTTTTCAATTTTCCGTGCTGGATGGGAATTTGCGGTGAACTCAAACGAAGCCCCCTTTGGATTTGACGAGCGGTGCGGAATGCCCTGGAAGAGAATCGAGATTTTGAAGAACCACGGCCGGTTGCGTGGCCAGCACATGTGCGGAGAGACGGCTTGCGGCCTGGTAAGCTTCCAGAAATTCGGGATGGAGGCGGGCGATGGCCTCTTCGTGCGCGGCAACGACGCCATAATCGCCGCGAGAGAGCGGGCCGGTCCAGGCCTTGTTTGGGCCAAGCTTTTCGTAGTGGTCGAGCACTTGCCGGGAAAGGGAGAGCAGCGCGCTCATCGCTTCGCGGCGGGGAAGGCCGGCGCTCTGGAGAATCTGGACTCCGGCTTCTTCGAGCGAGAGGAGCAGGCCAGAGGCAAACGCTCCAGCAGCGTGATAGGCAACTTTATTTTCCTGCAAAATATTTACGGGAACGCCACCGAGCGTGCGGGCGATGGAACGTGCCACGCGAACCGCGGGGGCATCGCCTTCGATGCCGAAGACTTTTCCTTCCAGGGGAGGGACGCTGAGGCCGTTGAAGGTCTGCAACGGGTGCATGGAGGCAGTGAATGCGCCACAGGCGCGCACGGCTTGCAAGGCGGAGGCGCTGCACGCGCCGCTGGTGTGCAGGACGATTTTGTGGCGCAAGAGTTGGCCGCCGACGCGCGCAAGCTCCGCGGCGGTTTCTGGAATGGCGTCATCGGGAACGGTGATCAGAATGATTTTGGCGGCGAGGGCCTGGTGCGGGACGCCGGCGAAGGCGCGTCCGGCGCGGATAAACTTAACGGCTTTGCGCGCGCCGGGTTCGGAGCGCGTGGCGACAGCGAGAATTTTCCAGCCGCGTTCGTGCAGCGCGCGACCCAGCGCGCGCCCAACACGGCCGGCACCCAGAATGGCGAGGCTCTTTTGCATCCATGCTAGGATACCCTGAGGCTGGCATTCGACTCCAATCCACATGCATCTCCTCGGGCTCGCTCTCTTCGGACTGATCGCAATTTTCTGGATGACCTACGGCTTGAAAGTGGCGTATGGCGCGGCGCGTTTGCCGTGGTTGAAAGACTACGCGCCGGCCGCGGATGCGGATTGCCCGCGGATTTCGCTGCTGTTTGCGGCGCGGGATGAAGAGGAAAAGCTGCCGCGCGCGCTGGCCACGATGGTGGCGCAGGATTATCCGAATCTGGAAATTGTGGCCGTGGACGACCGGTCTTGCGACGCCACGGGCAAAATTCTGGACGAGTTTGCGGCGGAGCATCCACAGCTTCGCGTGGTCCATGTGCGGGAGCTTCCGGCGGGCTGGCTAGGGAAACCTCACGCGCTGCAGAAGGCGTACGAGGCTTCGAGCGGAGAGTGGCTGGTGTTCACCGATGCGGACGTGCAATTCCAGCGCGACGCATTGCGAAGAGTGGCGACACTGTTGCGCGAGCGGGGAATGGATCACCTGGCGCTGCTGGGCGACGTGGAGCGCAGCGGATTTTGGGATACCGTGCTGATCACGTTTTTTGGGATGGGATTTCAGCTGGCGGTGGATTTGTATCAGGTGAGCAATCCCGAATTCGCGCGCGTATGTGGGCGTGGGCGCGTTTCAAATGGTGAAACGCGGCGCATACGAGGCTTGCGGAACGCATCGCCGGCTGGCGATGGAAGTGATTGACGATATGAAGCTGGGGAAGATGGTGAAGCAAGGCGGATTTCGCTCTGGCGTGGCCGTGGCGCAAGACGCGGTTTCCGTGGAGTGGCATTTGGGGCTGCGAAACCTGGTGAAGGGATTGGAGAAGAATTTTTTTGCGGCCGCGCAATTCAGTGGTTGGGTGGCGGCGATGCAGGTGGCCAGCCTGTTGCTGTTCAATGTGGCGCCGTTTTGTGGATTGATTTTTGGGAGCGGGTGGATTCGAGGGTTGGCGGCGGTTTCGGTGGTGGTAGCGTTGTGTTTTCATTTGGGCGGAGATGTGGTGATGCGCGTTTCACCGTGGTATTGCCTGACGTTGCCGTTGGGGGCGGTGGTGTTTGCGTATATTTTGTTGCGCTCGACGGTGGTGACGTTGCGGCAGGGTGGGATTTATTGGCGCGGGACCTTTTATAAGTTGGAGGAGTTGCGGCGGGGAATGGTGTGAGTGGGCGGGGGCGAAAATTGATTAATGGGCGGCTCCGACGGCCCGCCTGGGAAGGCGAGCCCTACACGGATTCGGAGGCGGTTGCGGCGCCCGCGGGTTCATCTTTGCCGAAGAGGCCGGCGAGGTCTTGTTGTTTTAGGGAGCGGATGCGGTCGCGGAGTTGGGCGGCTTTTTCGAATTCGAATTTTTTGGCGGCTTCGCGCATCTGGGTTTCGAGTTGCTTGAGGAGATCCGCGAGCTGCGCTTCGGATTTGACGTTGGCGGCCGCGGCATCGAGTTCCGCGGTGTCGAGCGGCACGGTGACGTAATCGGCTTCGACGATGTGGGCGAGTTCCATGTCCACGCCCTTGATGATGGATTGCGGCGTGATGTTGTTTTCCAGGTTGTAGGCGAACTGCTTCTCGCGACGGCGATTGGTTTCGCTGATGGCCGCGTTCATCGAGTCGGTGCGGCGGTCGGCGTAAAGAATGGCGCGGCCCTCAATGTGGCGGGCGCAGCGGCCCATCGTCTGGATCAGCGAAGTGGTGCTGCGGAGGAAGCCTTCCTTATCGGCGTCGAGAATGGCGACGAGCGAAACTTCCGGCAGATCGAGGCCTTCGCGCAGCAGGTTGATGCCGATCAGGACGTCGAATTCCCCGCGGCGCAAATCGCGAAGAATCTTGATGCGGTCCAGCGTTTCCACTTCCGAATGCAAATAGCGGCAGCGCACGCCGATTTCTGAAAAATATTCGCTGAGGTCCTCGGCCATGCGCTTGGTGAGCGTGGTAACCAGCACGCGTTCGTTTTTCTCCGCGCGGATGCGAATCTGCTTCGAGCAGATCGTCCACCTGGCCCTTCACCGGGCGAATTTCCACTTCAGGATCGACCAGGCCCGTGGGGCGAATCACCTGTTCCACGTAAATGCCGCCGGATTTCGTCAGTTCGTAAGGACCGGGCGTCGCGGAAACGTAGATGGCTTGATTCACGCGATGCTCGAACTCTTCAAAAGTGAGCGGGCGATTGTCGAGGGCGGACGGCATGCGGAAGCCGTAGTCCACCAGGGTCTGCTTGCGCGAGCGGTCTCCATGAAACATGCCGCGCACCTGCGGCACGGTGACGTGGCATTCATCTACGAAGAGCAAATAATCCTGCGGGACGTAATCGAGCAGCGTTGGCGGCGCTTCGCCGGGCAAGCGGCCGCTGAGATGGCGGGAATAGTTTTCGACGCCGTGGCAATAGCCGATGGTGCGCATCATTTCGATGTCGAACATGGTGCGCTGGACCAGGCGCTGCGCTTCCACGAATTTCCCCTGCTTCTCCATCTCTTTCTTCCACCAGTCGAGCTCGTCCTGAATGCTGACGATGGCGCGGTCGCGCTGTTCCTGCGGCATCACGTAGTGCGTTTTCGGATAGATGGGAACGCGCTTCAGGTCTTCCTGGCCGGCGCGAATTTCGCCGGTGAGCGGATCGATCTGGCGGAGCTTGTCGATCTGGTCGCCCCACATTTCGATGCGATAGGCGTTGTCTTCGTAGGTCGGATAAATTTCCAGGATGTCGCCGCGCACACGAAATGTGCCGCGGCGCAGGTCTTCGCTGCGTTCGTAGAGAATTTCCACGAAGCGGCGCAGCAGGGCTTCGCGGGAGGTCTGCTGGCCGGGTTCGAGCATCACCAACATGCCGTAGTAGGCCTCTGGCGAGCCGATGCCGTAAATGCAGGAGACGGAGGCGACGACGATGACGTCGCGGCGTTCGAAGAGCGAGCGGGTGGCGCTCATGCGCAGCTTGTCGAGTTCATCGTTGATGGTGGCTTCTTTTTCGATGTAGATGTCCGCGGCGGGGACGTAGGCTTCCGGTTGGTAATAATCGTAATAGCTGACGAAATATTCGACGGCGTTTTCGGGGAAGAAGCCTTTGAACTCGTGATAGAGCTGCGCGGCGAGCGTTTTGTTGTGCGCCAGGACGAGCGCGGGGCGATTGGCAGCCGCGATCACCTTGGCCATGGTGAAGGTTTTGCCGGAACCGGTGACGCCGAGCAGAACCTGGTGCTTGTCGCCGGCTTCCAGGCCGCGCGTCAGCTGCTCGATGGCGGCGGGTTGATCGCCGCGGGGCTGATAGTTGCTGCGCAGCTTGAAATTCATCGTCGGGGTCTCCTGCGAGTTTGGGGGGCGGTGCCGAAACTTTAATTATAGCGCGAGTGGGAAGAGGGGTGGTGCGTGCGATGCGTCCGGAGGCAGTCGAGGAAGGACTATACGTTGAGATCCTTCGCCTATCCTGGTCGGATAGGCTCAGGATGACAGGTTTTCGATTAACGGGATGGGGGAGGCGTGGTGGAAGGGGGAGCGGCGGACGGGGAAGTAGCGGACGGCGGAGTGGCTGGAGGCGGCGTGGGGGATGGGACTAAGAGAGTTTCGAAGTGGCTGGAGGCGTCCACGGTGTAGTGGACACCGTTGGTGCCGTCGGTTTTCATTACGGTGACGTCCATGGATTGCAGGACGTCTTCATTGGCGCGCAGGACCAGGCCGGTTTTCAGCGAAACGTAAGTGATGGCCTGATTGTCGCCGCGCGCGGTGCCGAACGTTTTCAATTCGTGAAGGCGGAAGTCTTCCGGCGTGGAATCTTTGACGGAAGATTTTTGTTTCAGGGTGGAGTGCGTCAGAAAGACAGCGCAAGTTTCCGCGGGAAGCACCGGGCAGCTATCCGTGCGGACGTAAGTGATTTCGCGCTCCCAGACCAGATTGGCAATCAGGGAATTGTCGAGTTCCGGATCGTCGTATTTCGATTTTTCGCCAAGCTTCATGCCGCCATCTGGCAGCGTCCAGGCAAAGGCGAAACGGGCTACCCAGAATTGCCAGAGCAGACGCTGTTCGGGGGAAAGATCGTCCAGTCCGTGGATGCGGCCCAGTTGGCCGCGGCTGAGAATATCGAATGTGATTTTGGGAGCGGGCGCGCCCGGCGCCAGTTTCGGCAAACCTTCGCCGGGTTGGAGTTCGACTTGCGCGGAAACGTAGGGCTGGGGCTTTGCCGCATGGACATCCAGAATGGTCAGCCGGATATGACTGCCCAAATCACCTTTCAACTGCTGCGGGCCGCGCGAGCTGGAAATGCCGCTTTCGGTTTTCACATTGCGATCCAGTCGGCCGTGGATTTCGTACAAAAGAATTTGGCCGCGCTGCAATTGGGGCAGGAAGCTGGCGCGGGAATCGCCGCGGAGCGCGAAGCTGGAAAAAAGAAAAATCGCGAGATAGAGAACCGCGCGATGTGCCGAGGGATTGCGGCGAGCAACCGCGGAGGTTGGCGAACGCAGCTTCATTCCTGCTTTTTTGCCTGTGCCGCTGGCGCGGCTTGCACCGTGGCCACCGGCGTTTCCAGCGGCCCGTGCAATTCAAACAGGCGCGGGGCGGCAATTTTTGCGGGGTGCTTTTCGGCGGGGATGGAAGCGAACGTCAGGTCCAGCCCCTGCGAAAAGTGGACGCTGCCGGAGAGCCGCATCTTTTCGTGAAGATTGTCCAGTTCGAGCGCGTCGAACTGCACGGAACGATCGGCAATCGCGAAGTCGCCCGCGCCGGATGTCCATCGGGAAACGCCGGTGTGCGGCGCACCCGCGTCAAGGCTGGCAGCGACGTCCCAGCCGCGCAGTTCGGGAGATTTGAGCTGAATTTCACCAGTGCCCGCAAGCTGCGCAATCAGTGCATCGCGTCCCACGCCGGAAGTGGTGACGCGAAATTTGCCGGAGGCCGTGGCGTTCCAGCGATCCGCCCAGTGTGCGGACCAGGGAAACTGCGCAAGATCCGCGCGATCCACTTCCGCGGAAATTTCATATTTGGGAGGCAGGGAAAAGACGGCGGCCACGTTGCCGCGAACGGTTCCCCCCGCCCACTCAGCGGAGGCATCTTTTACGTCGAGATGCAAATCGTGGAAAAGGACATGCGCGCGCGGATGAGCGAGTTTCACTTTTTCGATGGTGATCGAGTCCGCGGTCAGATCTCCTTCGGCGGAGATGCGGCGCAGGAGTTCGCTGGGCTTCGCGTTCGAATCGGATTTGGCGAGCAGGGAAGATAGCAGGCGCTGCAACCAGTTGGGGCGGGCGCGCGGGCCGAACCACAGGTCCAGGTCCCTGGCGTCAAGGTGATCGGCGTGCAGTTGAAAGTTCCAGACGGGCGCGGAGGAGCCATCGGGCGCGTGAAGTTCGTTGGCCGTGCCAGACCAACTGGCGCCAAACGCGTCGGCGCGTTGAATGTTGACGCTGCGTCCACCGGCGTTCCAAGCGGCGCGTACGTCCTGGAGTTTGAGAGGCAGGTTCAGGCCCGCGGCCTGGAGTTGCGCGTTGGTGAGCGTGAGAGCGCCCCCCCAGCGGCTGGATTGCACGTCCGCGCTCCACTCCCGCTGAAATGCGCCGGAGGCGCCCCCGCTGAGTTCCCAGCCGTGATTGAGCGTTTTGCCAAAAGCGGAGGCCGCTTTAAAAACCATGGCAATGTCGTTGACTTTCCCGCTCAACCAGAGTGTGCGGCGATGTCCCGGAAAATCCTGGAGGAAGCGAAGTTCAAGCTCATTCTGAGAAACGGAAGCATTGCCAATGGAAGTTTTGGCCTTCGCAAGCTTTGCCGCAGCGGTGGCTCCCTTTTCGGCGCCTTCAAAAGAGACGAGAACGGGCAGAAGTTGAAATTGGTTTTTCGAGGTGCTGCCTTGCACCGGGCCGATGCGCAAGGGTTTGGCGAAGCCCGGCAGGCTAAGTTCGCCGCCGTCGCTGGAAAGTTCCGCGTCTTCCCAGAGCAGCGGGCGGCCGTGCAAAGCGAATCGCGCCTTGAAAAACTGTTTGGCGGAAACAGATTCGGCCACATCGGGTTGAAAGGCGCGATACCACTCGAGAATGTCCTGCGCTTCGATCCCGGAATTATTGACGCGAAGATTCCATTCGGACATTCCCGCGGTTTTCAACGAAGCGGTCCCCACGAATTGCGAGTGAGGAAGATCGAGCACCGCCGTGTCGGCATGAGCCTCACCCGCGAGGACGTCCCACACGCCATTGAGATTCAAGCTGAGCGTGGGATTGTCACTGCGTTCGGTCAGGTCCCATCGATGGATGCGCATGGCGCGGGCGTGAATGAAAAATTTCCAACTGCCGGGTCTTGGGGGAGCGCCGGATTCCGGCTTGCCGATGCTGGCGCTGGCGTCCACCGCGAATTCGCCGCGAACGCCGGAATCGTTGCCGGTGATCATGCGAAAAAGGTCCGCGATGGAGGCGTTGTCCCAGTGCAGTTGAATTTCCGCCGGCTGCAAGCGCGCGGAAGTTCCGGCGACCTGGCCGCGCACCTGTAGCGTGCCGGTGGATTGCAGCGGGACCCCGCTGCGCCAGGGTTGCGCTTCCAGACGCAATTGCCAGCGGCCGGGGCCCATCTGCTGCACGCTGCCAGAAACTCCGGTGAATGCGAACGGACGTTTCTCGTCGCCGGTCTTGAAATTAATGCGGCCGTCGTCAAATTCAATTTTCTCCAGATGATTGGATGGCTCGGCGGCGCGCTGCGGGCCATAAGCGGCGGTGGCTGTGCTTTGCGCTGCCGGAGGAAGCCAGCCCTCCAGATTCCAGCGCCCCTGCGAGTTGCGCACCAGAATCAGGCTGGGACGCGAAAGAGAAATGGTGCCGAAGTCGAAGTGACCGCGGAGCAGACCGAGCCAGTGCACTCCGGCCGTCATGCGGTCTGCGCGAAGGAAATATTCGCGGCCGAAGGCGGGATCTTCGCCGATGCTGACTCCATCCACCTCCATCTGCGGAAAAGGAAGAATGTTCATGGAAAATCCGCGCGCTTCCACGGGTCTGCCAAAGGATTTTTCCAGATGGCCCAGAACATAAGCGCGCATGCGCGGGCTGCGAAAAAGGAACGGCGAGGCGGATTGCGCCAGAAGGAGCACAACCACCACGGCGACAATCCATTTTCCGTAAGTGCGGACGCGAGACATGCCGTTGAAGTCTCTCAAAACCAACCTGGAAATGACAGGGCCACGGGGAAGGAGGAAAACCTAATGGACCGTGTGCAGCATCCGATTCCAGCGCGTGCGCGAAGGAAGATGCAGCAGGGTATCGAAGATGGCCAGGATGCGCTGGGCGAAACTGGAGTCGCTGTAATCGCTGGTGTTGGCGTTCACGGACCAGTAGATAAGAAAGGGACGGCCCATGATGGCGTCGCGGTCTACGAAGCCCCAGTAGCGGCTGTCGGAACTGTGATCGCGATTGTCTCCCATCGCGAAATATTTTCCGGGAGGAATCACAAGTTCATCGCCCTGAATGTATTTGCGGATTTCGCGCGCCCATTCGGGTTGCACCGGAGGAACGAAGAGTTGGTTGCCCGGCGGGGGAAACGTGTAATTCAGCGGGTCGTAGCCGGAAGCTGGATCGTGGACGACGTATGGTTCATTCAACGGCTGGTCATTGATATAAACCTGCTGGTCCACAAGTTTCAGGCGATCGCCGGGCAGCCCGATGACGCGTTTCACAAAGTGCGGATGGTCCTGATAAGGGTATTTGAATACGATGATGTCGCCGCGCTGCAGATCGCGATAGGGAAGCAATTTGTCGTACCACTGGCCGCGCCCGCCAAAGATGAATTTATTCACCAGAAGGTGATCCCCGACGAGCAAAGTGTTTTCCATGGACGGCGAGGGAATCTTGAAGGCTTGAACGATGAACGTGGTGCCGAAAAGCGCGAGGATCACGGTGACCAGCAGCGATTCGAGGTACTCGGAAAGCGTGGTGGAGTTTTCGTGCGTGGGTTCCGCTTCTGGGACAGCTTGAACAATTTCCGGCGGTGCGGCGGGCGAATCAGGGGCGATCAGTTCATCCGGCATTCGGTCCAACCTCTTCTCCCATATCTTCGCCGGTCAAGTGAAGTTTCTCCAGCGCGCTGCGGGCGGCCTTTTGTTCCGCTTCTTTTTTTGTGGTGCCTTCGGCGCCGGATAAACATTCTCCCTTTACCCAGACTTCCACGCGAAATGTCTTCTGATGATCGGGCCCGGTCTCTCCCGCCAGACGGTATTCGGCAGGTTGTTGGCCGCGAGCCTGAAGAAATTCCTGCAGCGCGCTTTTGCGATCCGATTCGGAAATGCGGTCGCCATCCTCCAGCACCTGCTCGAAGACAGAGCGCGTCAGCAATTCGCGGACCGGAGGAAGCCCGCCATCGAGATACATGGCGGCAACCACGGCTTCGAACGCGTCAGCCAGCAGCGCCGGCTTATCGCGACCGCCGGTTTTCTCTTCGCCGCGGCCGAGGCGCAGGTGCTCGCCAAGCTGCAAGCGGCGCGCGGCCAGTTCCAGAGAATGCGCATTCACAATGCGGGCGCGGCTTTTGGAGAGCTGCCCCTCGGACCAATCGGGGTATTTGCGCAGCAGATGTTCGCTGGTGAGAAGTTCCAGCACGGCGTCGCCAAGAAATTCCAGGCGTTCATTATCCTGCACCGCGGAACCGGTGAAGGCGATATCCTCGCCGCGCGCGGTGCGCAGTTCGGGGACAGAGGAACTGTGCGTCAGGGCACGGTCCAGCAGGAGCGGGTCGCGAAACACGTACCCGAGGCGTTCCATCAAGCGATCATCGCCCTCGCGGGTCATAAGATGCTTTCTCCGCGGCGCTGCGCGGAGGAATTATTTTGGCGCGCTCATCTGCGTTGTGGCCAACTTCTTGGCTTCATCAATGCCGGATTTGCAGCCGGCCTGCAAGCCGCCGGGAATCGCGGCGCACTTGGTGAACGCGGCGACCGCATCGTCAAAATGGGAGGTCTTTTCGTTGGCGACGCCCAGAAGATAGTAATTCACGGCATCCGGGTTGGGGTCCAGTTTGATGGCCTGCTCGAAATTCGGGATGGCTTCCGCGTATTTCTGGCGGCGGATGGCCACCAGTCCCAGGCCGCCATAGGCGAGAGAGGAAGTCTGGTCCTTAGCCTTCATGAAGTTTTCATCCGTCAGCTCCGGGGGTTTGGGCAGCGTGGGCAAAAGTTCCAGGGCCTTTTTGCAATAGGATTCCGCTTTGTCCAGCCGCTGCGCGGGGTTCGGTGTGCTGGCGTTCATCGCGCGCGGAAGCGTGGAGCCCATAATGGCGAGCGTTTGCGGATCGTCGGGATTCAACTGAAGCTCCTTGTCACCGACCTCCTCCATTTTCTCCACTTTGCCTTCCGCCAAATAACCCCGCACCAGCCAGATATAGACTTCGCTGCGATAGCGGCTCTGCGGATATTTCGCGACGAAGGCTTCGCCCATTTGGTCTTTCTTGGCGATGTCGGTCACAGGTGCTTCCCGAAACTGCTTGATGGCGGCATCTTCCTCGGCGTTCACGGGAGGCGGCGCGCTCTCCAGCGTCAGTGGGGTCACTTCCGCGGGCTTCGTCGCCGGCGTCTGCTGCTGTTGCGGCTGTTGTTTCTTTGAGGGATCCAGCGTGGGCGGAGCGTCTTGAGCGGAAATGTTCGCGGCGCAGACCAGCGCCCCTCCGGTCAAAATCAGAACTGCCATGCGCGTCAACTTTTTCATGTTCCTGCATTCCTCTCTTTATGGACGTTCCGAGGGCTTCCTGAGATTTAAGTCACCCAGCTCTTTTTGAGCCGCCTGCTGGGCCTTGACGGGGGCGCCGGGCACGGCGAGCGCCGCTTCATACTGAGATTTAGATTGGGCGAGTTGGCCTTCTCCATCCAAAACTCTGGCCAGAAAAACGTGGGACCAGGAAAGAATCATGGGGTCCTGGCTTGCGCCATGATCCGTGCTGGTGAGCTTGCCGAAGATGTCTTTGGCGCGTTCGCCATCGTGATCCAGCAGCGCCACCAGTCCCAGGCCATACCAGGCGCGATCCTGATCCGGATATTTCGCAAGCACGGCCTTGAAAGCGGCTTCCGCGGCGCGCGGGTTGCGGTCCGCGATGAAGCGCTCGCCGGCGGTAAGCTGGGCAATCGCCTCTGGATCGTTCGGAAGGTCCGCGGGTGCTGAGCGGCGTTTGCGGGTGATGCTCTCTTCCGTGAGTTGAGCGGTCTGCTGCGCTGTGAGTGCCGGAGGAAACTTTAAGGCACTGACGCGGGTGAGTTGCGCCTTCAAATCAATGCCGCGAACCATATCGGGGAAATAGTTCCGCATGGACGGCTCGCTCTTTTCAAAGCCGGACAAGGCTTCGAAAAGTGGGCGCACCATCACGTAGCCGTCGTCGTCATTGGTGTTCAAAGCGACTTCAATTTGCCCGGGAGAAAAATGGCGAAGCTTGAGCTCCACCGCGCGCACGGTGCACTCGGCGAACCAGGAAGGATAGTCGTCCTTAAGATCCGGAGCGAGCCGCGGAGCCTTGGCCGCCACCAGATAGATCGGCTCCTTAACCGCGATCACGTGCAGGTACATCAGCGGCAGCGGGTCGAGCAGAAAATGGAGAAACGCGTGACGCACCACGTCGGTGGGAATATCGTTGCTGCCACTGAGGACGATTGAATAATGGTCGCCGTAATTGCGGACGTTGGTGATGCGGCCCACCAGGGGTTCCACGATAATCGCGAAGGTGCGCGATTGGGCGGGGTCGGAAAGCTGGCGGAGATACGCGGTCGAAACCAGGACGATCTGGGAAATGGGATCGTGGAGGCGTTCAATCTCCTGGTTATAAATGGGCTGCACCTGGCGCCAGAGCTGCCCGATTTTCTGCTCGGTGTAGTAACTGGAGAGAATTTCGCTGAATCCCTCGAGGGTCAGAACGTCGGGGGGAAGTTCGTCGCGGCGCAAGACCGGTTGAAATTTCGGCGCCGGGCCGGAAATAATGCCGAACCAGATGTAGCGCGAGAGCATTTCGCCCGTGTCGATGGACTGGTGCTGGTGGTAGAACTCGCGGACCGCGTCCACCGCGGGTCCCTGCTGGTGGCGCAGGGTTTCGCGCATCTGGGAACGGAAGGTGGACCAATTATCGGAGCTGACTTCGCTTTCGAAGCCCGCGGCGTACAAGGCGCACATGGTGGTGAACATGGCTTCGTTGCCGTCCACGGTGATGCTGCTGGCGGGCGCCACGGTGCGCTGCGATGGTGGCCGCGGTGGGGGCGCCTGTTTCGTCTGCGCGCGAGCCACGGAGGCCCAGAGCAGCAGGGCGAGCAAGCAGGTGCTGACTTTTTCTAAAGGCTTTCGGCTCATTTGGTAGTGCCGCCTGGGAGCGATTTCCCCTATGCGGCTGGGTGTGGCCGGCTCATGAGTCTTGGATGGCGGTATCCAAAGCGGATACGGACATACACGAATCGCGGTGACGCAGCCTTTTGTCAATGTACAAGCGCTCCCCCGGAGAGTCAAGGAAATGGGGCCTCCGCCGAAGGCCGGGACAGCATCTGTAGATAGATGAGCGGAAGGCGGGGAATCGTTGTCTGGCGCGGGCGCTTGCGCAACGGCAATGGCATCTGCTAGGAATGAGGGAGTTCTCGCCCGGGAAGGAATCCAGCATGAAGTGCAAATTGAGTTTTGGCGCGCCGTTGACGGCGGCGATGGCGTTTTTTCTTTCCTCGGGAGTCCCTGCCTGGGCGCAAGCGTCGGGAGATCGGCGGCGCGCAAACACCGCAAGGAGTGGGCGCCTCAAACGGTTCGCAGACTGCCGCGCCGGTCAAAGAGCGCCATTGCTGCAAAACCAGGAAAGCTGCTGCAGACCAAGGATTTCACGCTGGATGGCGACAAGATCTGGACGGACACGGGAATCAGCCTGCTGCCCGGTCAACATGTCGTGGTGACGGCGGAAGGTACGCTGCGCTATTCCGACGCCAAGGTGGACAACGGGCCGGAAGGATTGACGCGCGGGTTCAAAGATTTAATTCGCATTTTGCCGGATAACAGCGCGGGGCGCGGGGCGGTGGTGGGAAAGATCGGGGACCCGGACATCGCACAGCCGTTTGTTATCGGCGCGAAAAAGGAAGTGATTGCGCCGATCTCCGGCAAATTGAATATTGGGATTAACCAGTCAGAGGTGGATACGGGAACGGGCTCGTACAAGGTAAAGGTGGAGGTCTACGAGGCCGACGACTTGGCGCCGCGCGATATTGCCAAGGAAGTCCCCAGCTTGCCGGGAATTGACAACAGCCTGTTCGCTAAAATTCCCCGTCGCATTGGAGACAAGGACGGCAATCCCGGAGACATGGTGAACTTCCTGATCCTGGGCGACGAAGATCAGATGCGAAAAGTGTTCACCACCGCGGGCTGGGTGAAGGTAGACGCGGATGTGAACAGCACGGTGCTGGCGGGATTCATTGCCAGCATGTCCAAGGAATCGTACCTGACCATGCCGATGAGCCAGCTTTATCTGTTTGGGCGAGTGCAGGATTATGGCTGGGCCCACGCGGAGCCGATAACGGTGGTGGCTTCGCGGAACCATTTGCGGATCTGGAAGGCGCCCTTCACCGTGAACGGGCAGATGCTGTGGGTGGGCGCGGCGACGCATGACATCGGCTTCGAAAAGGACCAGCGCAACAACGGCCTGACGCACAAAATTGATCCGGACATTGACCTGGAGAAAAATTTTGTGGAGAAGACGCTGTGCAGCACGGGTTACGTGGCGCAATTCACGCATTTTTTGCCGAAGAATCCGCTGCAGGAAGCCAGGACGGCGACCGGCGGAACATTTCATTCGGATGGGCAGGTGCTGGTGATGAAGTTGTCGGAAGCGGCGAAGAGTACGACGGCGGCGGCGAGATTGAAGTAGATTGTGGCGGCTTGAAGAATCACAGGCTGAAGCCTGTGCTACTGAGCGGCATTCTTTAAGGAAGCGCGGCGCAGGAGGGCAGTTTTGCCGTAGTGCTCGCCGTCGAGGACGCGGGTCTCGCACCAGCCTTGCGGGCCGTCGGCGGATAATACGCGCACAGGTTTCCCCACTTCCAGCAGCAGCAGGCGATTTTGCGCGATCATCATGGAAACGCCGACGTCGTCGCTGAGTTCGATCAGCCGTTGCCACTCGCCGCGGGACTCTTCGTCCACCGGCGCGACCACACATTCGATGGCTTCCTCTGAGTACACTCTGAGAATTTTCCCGACGAGCCCGGCAGTTTGCGCGTGCTTTGCCGCCGGCTTTTCTACTTCTCCCTGCAATTTTCCTGCGAAGCGATAGCCCTTTTTGGGAAGTGTTTGGATATAACGCGGTTTTGTGGAACTGTCGCCGAGCGCCTGGCGAAGTTTTTTGATGGCGGTATTCAGCCCGTGCTCGAAATCCACGAACGTGTCGCCTGACCACAGGCGGGACTTTAGTGTTTCGCGCTCGACAACTTCGCCGGGATTTTCCAGCAGCGCGCCAAGCACTTGCAGAGGTAGTTGCTGCACCTTGATTTTCCGCTTGCCCTTGTAAAGTTCACCGGCGCGCAGGTCCACGGAAAAGGGGCCGAAACTCAGCCGGCGATTTGCGTCGGACTTGGACGAAGCGGTCATAAACTTTTGAATTTTCGGACTATAGCAGACCCCACAAGAAGTGCGCATGAAAAAAACAGCCAGGCACGGTGCGGAGAAACAAGCGTGGGCAATTGCCGGAAAAATTTGCAGCATGTAGTAACCGTTGTTATTTCAGCGAGTTACGGTCTGTTGGCAGTTCATCGAAAGTCCATCTGGAGTTCACCCTCCGGGCATTGTGCTTTCCCTTGGGATGCGAGAAAGTGCCCAGCGTCAACCAGCCAGGCAACGGGAAATGCGGCTTGCTGGCGAAAGAAAAGAGCGAGGCACGATCATGGTTACCCCGAACGATCCCCGAAGCCGGCTGCAATTTTCCAGTTTTGGAGTTGCCGGAGAAGAATGGAACCGCGCGCGTTTTGCAACAACCACAGACATACGTGCGGCGCTGCGCGATTTGAAAATGCGTCCTTATAGCCAGCGCCGGCTATTGTGCCGCTTGTTGAGGCGTGCTGCTTCGCAGGCGAATCGAACGATCTCCGTAGTACCCCCCGTCGAAACCCACCCCACAACCACGTGCTAAATCCCACCACCCGGTCTGGCGTGCATTTCCGGCGCCGGCACTGGGACCCCTGAACCAGACGAAGCCCGGGACGATTCCCGGGCTTCGCTCTTTTTAAGGAGCGCCAAATTATTCGGAGCGCCCGTTTGGGTGCATGCGGTATGGATGCGCGAGAGATAGCAAGGCTAGCGCTCTGCTAGGCGTATTGGTTGAGATCCTTCGGGTCGCGGAATTCGCGACCCTCAGGATGACGGATACTGGGCGGACGATGCTCGAGGTAATCGTGCGGCACTCAAGGCAAGCAAGGATACCCTCGTTGGCTTGGGGAGTTGCTTTTCAGGAGGTCGTGGCGGCTGCGGCGGAATCGGAGTCTGCCGCAATCGGGTAAAGGCGTAGGAATTCCGGGTCGTCGTGCAGCAGCGCGAGATCGGGATCGCGGCGGGCCCAGATGGAGTCCTTGAACCCAGCTTCCCAGGCCTTCTTGATCGTCTCCATCGCTTCGCGCTTGCGCCCTAAAATCGCATAGGTGCAGGCGGCGTTGTAAAGAATGGAGGCTTCGTTGGCGCGCAACGTGATGGCCATGTTTAATTCGCGGAGGGCGTCTTCCACGCGGCCAAGTTCCGCGTAGTCCGTGGCCATCAGCACCCGCGCGCGGGCATCTTCCGGAACCTGCTGCAAATGGTTTTCCAGCGCGCCGATGCGGCGAAGCAAAAGATTGCGGTGCGCATCTTTCTTGCCAAGCGCGCCAAGGGAATTCACCACCGGCACGTAGACGTTGTAGTCTTCGCCGCTGACTTCCAGCGCGACCTCCATCACGTCCACCACCTCCTGATAGCGGCCGGCGGAAAACAGTGCGCGGCAGAGGAGATAGTAAGCGCCTTCGCAATCGCGTTTCCGCTCAACCGCCTTTTGCACCATGCGCACGGCTTCATCGTGAAGCTCCGTGGCATAGAGCACCCAGGCCTGGCTGACCATCACCTCAGGCAAATCCCAGCGCAGCGCCACGGCTTTGCCGGAGGCGTTGCGCGCGCGCTCCACCCAGATGGCGTCGCGGCTATAGTTGCAATAAAACATCGCGCAGGCATTGGCGCAGGCGGCGTAAGCCAGCGCGAAACTTGGATCAATGGCCACGGCGTTTTCAAACATCTGCAGTGCGAACTCCAGGTCCTGGCGCGTCTGGCGGCGGGCGTAGCGCTTGCCACGTAGATAAAGGTCGTAGGCCTGGAGATTTTCGGTGGGCTTCAGCGCCAGATCCTCGAGCTCCTGGGGTGAAAGCGTGATGCGCAGGGCCTCGGCGATTTTGCGCGCGATTTCATCCTGAACTTCGAAGACGTCTTTCATTTCGCGGTCATAGCGTTCCGACCACAACGGAAAGTCGGTTTGCGTGTCCACCAATTGCGTGGTGATGCGCAGGCGAGTGCCGGCGCGGCGGAGCGATCCGGTAAGCACATAGGCGGCGTTCAACACATTGCCGATCTGCGAGGGCGTCACCGGTTTATCGCGAAAGGTGAGGACCGTGGGGCGCGAAAACGTGTTCAGGCCGCGAATCTTGGAGAGCTCCGTGATGATGTCCTCGGTGATGCCGTCGCGCAGGTATTCGTCTTCCTTCACGCCGCTGAGATTTTCAAAGTAAAGCACGGCAACGGATTTGGCGGACATTTTGGGAATGCCGGATTTCGATTCGGAGAGTTCCGCCGCGCGCTTGCCACCGGAATCGAGATTGCGTTTCAGACGATTAAAGTCAGTCTTTAGTTCGGTGGCCGATTGGCAGCGCAGGGTGCGATCTTTTTCCAATAGTTTCGAAAGGATGCGGCCGAATTCCGCGGGGATTGCGGGATTCAAAAGTTCCACCGGCTCCGGGTCGCGATTCAGGATGGCGTCGAAAATCACGGCGCTGGTATCTCCGGCAAATGGCAAAGCGCCGCCGGCCATCTGATAGAGAACGGTGCCGAGAGAAAAAAGATCCGTGCGCGCGTCCACCAGTTGCCCGCGGGCTTGCTCCGGCGACATGTAGGAAGCCGTGCCCATCGCGACGCCGGGGGAAGTTAGTTCGTGCTGCGGCTCAATCTTGGTGGAATGCTGCTCGTTGCCCTGCAATTCCTCGGGCTCGATTTTCACCAGGCCAAAATCGAGAATTTTCACCTGGCCGCGATCCGTCAGAAAAATGTTCGCCGGCTTGATGTCGCGGTGCACGATGCCTTTGGCGTGTGCGGATTCCAGCGCGTCGGCCATTTGCGTGGCGATCGGCAGCAACTTGTCCATCGTGAAGGTGATGCGGCCCAGCATATGGGCAAGGGTCTGGCCCTCGAGAAGTTCCATGACCAGAAAATTTTGACCGTCCACCATCTCAATGGCGTGAATGGTGCAAATGTTGGGATGATTCAGGGCGGAAGCGGCGCGCGCTTCACGCTGAAAGCGTTCGGATAATTGCGAATTCTGCGCCATTTGTTCCGGCAGGAATTTCAGGGCCACGCGGCGACCCAGGCGCGTGTCTTCACCTTCATAAACCACGCCCATCCCACCGCTGGCAATTTTGCGCGTGATTTTGTAGTGGGAAAGGGTCTGACCGACCCGCGATTCGCGATCCGACATATCCAACCGATACTAAGCAACGAGGTTGCAGCGGTCAAGGAGCGTGCAGCCTAGGCTGTACGTACTACTAGTTTGGCTATCGCAAGGGAATTCGGGTGATCAAGGGAACGACAAAATGGAAGATGCCCGCGCCCAGTAACGCTGCACCAGGGATCGTGAGAAGCCAGGCCCAAACGATATGCCGGGTGATTCCCCAGCGGACGGCAGTCAGCCTGTGGGAGGCTCCCACGCCGACGATCGCGCCGGTGATGGTGTGCGTGGTGCTGACGGGGATACCAAAAATCGCATTAGCGACGATCGTGATGCCGCCAGCCGTCTCCGCGGCAAAGCCTCCAAACGGCGTGAGCTTCGTAATACGCTGGCCCATGGTCTTGATGATGCGCCAGCCGCCGGCCATGGTGCCGCCGGCCATCGCCAGGTGGCAGCAGATGATCACCCAGAAGGGAACAGAGAAATTTTTCAGCAGGCCTCCGGCAACCAGCACGGTGGTGATGATGCCCATGCCTTTCTGCGAGTCGTTGGTGCCGTGCCCCAGACTGAAGAGTGCCGCGGAAAATAACTGCAGGCGCCGGAACCATTGGTCCACTTTGTAGGGGCGCTGGCGGCGGACAATCCAACTGGTCAGCAGCGTAATCAGGATCGCAAGCACCATGCCGATCACCGGGGACAAAAAAATGAACAGCACCGGCTTGGTCCAGCCGCCAAGGATCAAAGCGTGGAATCCCGCGTAGGCTACGGCGGCGCCGCCGTAGCCTCCCATAAGCGCGTGGGAGGAACTGGTTGGCAAGCCCAGGGTGAGCGTGATCAAGTTCCACGAAATCGCGCCCAGCAGTCCGGCCAGCAGGACCTTTTCGTTGACCAGTTCGATGTGCACCATGCCGCTGCCGATGGTTTTGGCGACAGCGGTGCCGAAAACAAATGCGGCAAAGAAATTCCAGAAAGCGGCCCACAGAACCGCGCGGAAGGGCGTTAGCACGCGAGTGGAAACCACCGTGGCGATGGAATTGGCGGCATCGTGCCAGCCGTTGGAAAATTCAAAGGCCAGGGTCAGAAAAACAGTAACCCATACGATTGCGAAGGGGCTCACGGGCTCAGGCGTTCTTCAGGATGACGCTCTCGATCACGTTCGAGACGTCTTCACACTTGTCGACGGCGGTTTCGATGACTTCAAAAATTTCTTTCCACTTGATGATCTGGACGGGATCTTTTTCTTCCTCGAAGAGTTGCGCGATCAAGGTGCGGCACATGCGGTCACTCTCGTTTTCCAGGCGGTTGATTTCGATGACGTGTTTCAGGGCCTTGTCCGGTTGTTCCATGGCATGGACAGCCACGGAAAGCTCCTTGGTGGCGGCGGCCAGTACCCTGGCTAGTTCAAGAGTGCCGGAGCGTATGCGGTCCACGCGATAGAGCACAAAGCGGCTGGCGGCGGCGTCAATCAGGTCAATTACGTCGTCCATGGTGCCGCAGAGTTCGTGCATGTCTTCGCGGTCGAAGGGAGTGATAAAGGTTTGATTGAGTTTTCGGAAAATCTGGTGGGTGATCTCGTCGCCCTGATGCTCAATGGCTTTCACGATCTGGACCTGCTCGGGCACGCCCGTGAAGTGCTCCAGCAGGTTGGTGAAGGCATTGGCTCCGGCGACGATATTCTCCGCCTGTTTGCGAAACAGGACAAAGAAATCCCCGTCGCGCGGCATAAACCGCTGCAAGAATCCTGGCATGTGACCTGCTCCCCCCTGAGGAGCCGGAGTGTGGCAGGGGAAGTGTAGCGAACCGGTCGAACAGGGGCAAGGAAGGGTAACCGTTGTGGCAGTTGCTGGCAGCGTGTTAGCGTAGGCGGCCATGAGAACCAATGGGTGGCGACTGCTGGCGATGCTGGCGATGTTTGCGTCGGCTGCGGCGGTTTGGGGAGCCGATGTCAAAGAGCTTAAGGAGCGGCGCCAGCGTGCTGCGGCGGCGTTTGCTGATGGTGTGCTGCTGCTGCACTCGAGAATCGTCGGGGATTACCTTTCCGACGGTTTTCGTGAAGAGGCGGCATTTTACTATTTGACCGGGCTGGAGAATTCGCCCGGCAACATTTTGACGATTGATGGAAAAAGCGGCGAGACCTGGCTGTTTCTCCCCGACAATCCACCCGGGAGCGCTTCCGAGGTTCAGCCCGGCGATGCGGCGCAACGAAAGTTGGGCATCGGGCATGTGGTGGAATGGGGAAAGCTGGAGGATTTTCTTTCGCGGCACGTTGAGGCGGGCGCAAAGATCTACTACAAGCCGGAAACTCCGCTGCTGCCGGCGAATCTTTCCGCAACGAAAGACATTCGAGCGCCCTCGTGGGTCCAAGTATTACAGCAGAAATGGCCGAAGGCGGATTTCCAGTCCGCGGGGATGAAGCTTTTTACGCTGATGGCTGTCGAAAGCCCGGCGGAACAGCAGGATTCGAAGATTGCCGCGCTTGCAACCGTGAAAGCATTTCTTGCAGGCGCGAAGGCGATTCATCCCAGTGTCACGCAGCGCGAGGTGGAACTTGTGGTGATGGACTCGTGCTGGAGGCAGGCGCGCGGCGTTTCGTTCTGGCCCTGGGCCATGGCCGGCGCGAACAGCGTCTTTCCCAAACCATTTGAATCCATTTCACGCTACGACCATCTGGATTCCGCGATGAAGTCTGGGGATCTGGTGCGCCTCGATGTGGGTTGCGAATGGCAGCACTATCAGGGAGACCTCGGGCGCACGGTTCCGGTGTCCGGGCGCTATACCGACGAGCAGCGTGAAGTCTGGAATATATTTGTGGCTGCGTATCAAGCGGTTGCGCGCGAGTTGAAAGAGGGTTTGACCGAAGACCAGGCGTTTGCGATCTGGAAGGACGAACTTCTGCGGCATCGCGAATCTGCGAAAAGCCCGCTGGCGCAACAAGCCATCGCCACGTGGTCGGATCGAAAAAATATTCCCTACTGGCAATGGCACACCATGAATCTGGACGCCGGCTACATCGAAGGGCCGCTGCGCGCGGGCATGGTGATTGATTTTGAGCCCATCGCTTCGATTGGCGGCCAGGGTTACTACCTCGAAGACATGTACCTGATCCGCAAGGATGGGGCGACTGTGATGACCCCAGGCATGCCGTACACAGCGGAAGAGATTGAAGCGGAGATGAGCGGCCACCACTAACAATTGCCCGTATCCTTACGAACGAAGAAGGCGGCCCCAGGCCGTCCCTACCTCCGCGCACCGCTGGTTTGCGACCGGGAGCTGGCCATTGAAAAAGATCTTGACACGCCAATCCGTAAGCTGTAACTTACCGTAAGTGAATGCTTACATACAAAACGGTCTCGCGGCCCTGGGCGACCCCACCCGCCTGGCGATCTTCGAAATGCTGGGCGCCTCCCCGCGCGCCGTGAACGAACTGGCCGCGGGCATGCCCGTCTCGCGCCCAGCGGTATCCCAGCATCTGCGCGTTCTGAAGGACGCCCGACTGGTGCGCGACCGCCGCGAAGGCACCCGCCGTATCTACGAACTGAATCCCGAGGGCATTGCCATGCTGCGCGACCATTTTGCGAAGTTGTGGGACACAAGCCTGCTGGCGTTCAAAAAATTTGCTGAAGCTGACTATGAAAAGGAGAAGAAGCATGAAGCCCGAAACCGCTCCGGAAGCCGCGTACAAAAGAACCATGAGCGTAAACGTACCCATTGAGCACGCGTTCAAGATGTTCACGGAAAAAATGGGTGCGTGGTGGCCACGACGCATCACGTTGGCGCCACGCCCTTCAAGGATATTTTGATCGATCCGCGCGCGGGCGGGCGCTGGTACGAGATCAATGTGAAGGGCGAGGAATGCGTTTGGGGCAGCGTGCTCTCTTGGGAACCGCCGAAGAAAGTTGTGCTGTCGTGGCACTTGCAGCCGGACTGGTCGTTCAGTCCGGACCTCGCAAAGGCCAGCGAAGTGGCACTGGAATTTGTTGCCGAAGGCCCCGAGAAAACGCGGCTGGAATTTGAACATCGCCACCTGGAACGCCACGGCGTGGGCTGGGAAACGATGCGCGAGCAGGTCGGCTCGGATGGCGGCTGGCCGGTGATTCTGGATCTCTTCATCGCAGCCACCGGGAAAGCCGCGCCGGAAGGGAAGAGCCGATGAAAACAGTGGAGCGCTTACTGGGTGCGGATAATGTTCCTGGGTGGCATCGGCCATGGTTTTGGTTCCTACATGGCGTACAGCAAGCTCCCGATGGAGTTGTTGTGGGCGTTATCCGCTTCCTTCGCTCTGTTCCTGCTCGCTTCGCTGAATTTGCTGCGCACGTGGCGGAGCGGGGACAAAGCCATAGCCTGGATTTGCCTGCTTGGGTGCCTGGTGCAGGCTGGCTTCGCCATCTGGTTTGGGCGGCTGATTGGAAACATGCTGGACTTTCGACCATTCCTCAACGCGATCATGTCGATTGCTGCTTGCGCTCTTCAGCGTCCGCAGTTTGTTTCAGCGCTCCGCCTGAGAATCGTTAATTCGACTAAACAAGAAAAGCGCGCCGGCGAAGATGGTCCCGGCGCGCTTCTTTTTGTGCTGCGCGCTGCGCTTACAAAGAACGCAGGAAGTTGAGCAGATCCTGCTTTTGCTGGGTGCTCAACGAATTGAACATGGAAATAACAGCGTTGGCTTCGGAGCCGTTGCTGGAGTGCTGTTGGATCGCCTGCACCAGACCGCCGTTCGCCGGCGTGGCGCGGCCGTCGTGCAGGAAGAAGATGCGCTGGCCCAGTCCCCAAAGCGGCGCAGTGCGGAATTCAGCAGGACCCGCGCCCCCCTGGCTCACGCGATCGGCCAGGCCGGATCCCATTGCGTGCACCAGCAGATCGGAGTACAGCGCGGCGCTCTGATTGCTCAGCGCGGGCGCCAACTTCGACACGCCAGTCTGCATAACCGGCGTGTGGCACATATCGCAATGAATCTGGCTGAAGACCGCCTTGCCATTCTGAATGGAAGAGGCTGGAGGATTGCCGGGAATTCCCTGCGACGACGGAGCGGGAGGCGCAAGGAATCGCATGAAGGTGGAAAATTGCACGGCGTCGCTGGGGATCGCGTAGCCGGTCTGATCGTAGTTGGTGGCGTCTTCCGGGGTCGGATTCAGCAAGCAGTTGGCCGGCGGATTGCCACGCTCGTTGGGAAACAGTTCGTTAGTGACGCCCATTTCCACGTTGTAGGCTTCGCCGGTGAAGATTTCGAGCGATTTGTTCTGGGCTTTCCAGCCGAAGCGGGTGATGGAGCCATCATTGCCGCTTGTGTTTGGGTGGCCGGAAATGCCGAGATGTTGTTTGAGACTGCTGTTGGCCTTCATGTTCGCAAGGATCGTGGTGTCCGGAATGGCTTCGATCATGCCGGCGCCGAAGACCGGCGTCGGAATTCGGAAGATGATGTTGCCGGCTTGTTCCATCTGCTTGAAGTTGGATTGTGCGATGGAGCAGGAACCGGCGTCGGAGCGTCCCGCGATGGTGAAGAGCGCATGAACGCCGCCGTCGGGAGTGCGGCTGATCGAACCGTCTGAGTTCACCACGAAGGGAAAACGCGCTTCGCGCACAGGGCCGTCTGAGGTGATGAAGTCCGGAACGGTGTTGGTGGCGCCGCCCGCGGAGGCCGCTTCGATCTGTGGATTCGGCCCGATGTTCGGATATTGTTCGGCGGAGGGGCTGGTGCCGCCAATGGCCGGCTGGCCGTGGCAACCGCTGCAGCTTGTGGAGTTGTATGTGGGGCCTAGGCCGTTGGCGACCTGGTCTGTTTCCTGGAACCGCGTCTGACCATCCTGAAAATACAGCGTCTCGTTGGACGATAGGCCGGAGACCGCCTGGCCGGAGCTGACACTTCCAGCCCGGACGCCCGGATCGTGGGCACCAGAATTAGAATTTGACGCGCTGGCAGAAGACGGGGCGGCCTGCTGCGCGTTAACCATCATGGCGATACACAAGCAACTGAACAGGACAAACACCGCACACAGCACTGCTTGTTTTTTCGATTTCATCGCGGGATATTCCTTTCGGTTGCCGCCTGCGAGACGTGTGGACACACCCGTAGCGCTGGCGGGAGCAGGGTTGACTGGCAGGGGATTACGCGATGGGAACTACGCTGGACTGCGGATCCCTGATTCCTCCGTAAAAGTACACTATTGCCCGTTGCACGAATTGTTCAGAAGTCGGAAAGGCACACCCCACCCGAGCGCCGTGAACTGTCGGCACTGAAAGTGTGATTTATGGCTGCACCTGGAGCTGGAGGCTATGCTACGGGACCTGAGCTATTGGCCACTCACGAATGGATGAATATTTTGCGGCCGGGCCCTCCTTCCCGACAGGCATTACAAACGCGCGCGCAGGCGGACTGGCGCGCGGCGGACGCTCTTCCCACATGAACAGCGAGCGTAATGAGAGCTAGAGTCGTCGAGAGGACGATTGCTGCCCCTCAAATTATTTTTGGCCAGGAAGGTTGGCGTGGACTCTATGCACGAGAGGAGCAAGCGTCAACAACTATTCGGTACAGGTCGAGGTACAGGCAGCGCAATGGATAGAGGGGCAAGCAGAGAAAAAAAGGCGGCCGCTTGTGCGACCGCCTTTTTGCTGGTTGATAAGCGGCCCGCCCCGAGAAACGTTCGGGGCGCTGGAAATGCGCCTCAGAAGGACGGGCCCTACGTTTTTAGTACATGCCGCCCATGCCGCCCGGGCCACCCGGACCGCCGCCGGCAGCTGCGCCCTTCTTGTCGTCTTCCTTCAGTTCGGCCACCAGAGCTTCGGTGGTGAGCATCAGGCCGGCGATAGAAGCGGCGTTCTGCAGCGCGAGGCGAGTAACCTTGGCCGGGTCAATGACGCCAGCCTTGACGAGGTCAACATATTCACCGGTGTCCGCGTTGAAGCCGTAGTTCTCGTCCTTGGACTCGCGGATTTTGCCGATGACCACGGCGCCTTCGAAGCCAGCGTTGAGGGCGATCTGACGGCAGGGCTCTTCGAGCGCCCGCTTCACGATGCCCACGCCGACCGCTTCGTCGTCGTGCAGTTTCAGCTTGTCGATTGCGTTCAAGCAGCGCAACAGAGCCGCACCGCCGCCGGGAACGATACCTTCCTCGACAGCCGCGCGCGTTGCGTGCATGGCGTCCTCAACACGAGCCTTCTTTTCCTTCAGCTCGGTTTCGGTTGCCGCGCCCACCTTGATCACCGCGACGCCGCCAACGAGCTTCGCCAGGCGTTCCTGGAGCTTCTCGCGGTCGTAGTCGCTGGTGGTGATTTCCACCTGCTGGCGGATCTGCTTCACACGGCCTTCGATTTCGCTGGCCTTGCCGCCGCCTTCGACGATGGTGGTGTTGTCCTTGTCGATGGTGATCTTCTTGGCCTTGCCGAGGTCCTCGATCTTGACGTTTTCGATCTTGATGCCGAGGTCTTCGGTGATAGCCTTGCCGCCGGTCAGAACGGCGATGTCTTCCAGCATTGCCTTGCGGCGGTCGCCAAAGCCGGGGGCCTTGACGGCGGCGCACTGCAGGGTGCCGCGCAGTTTGTTCACCACGAGGGTGGCGAGCGCTTCGCCTTCGATGTCCTCAGCGATGATCATCAGCGGCTTGCCGAGCTTGGCAATCTGCTCGAGCAGCGGAAGCAGGTCCTTCATCGAGCTGATCTTCTTCTCATGGATGAGGATCAACGCGTTTTCCAGGATGCATTCCATGCGCTCGGGATCGGTGATGAAGTAGGGGGAGAGGTAGCCGCGGTCGAACTGCATGCCTTCGACGACTTCCAGCGTGGTGTCCATGGTGCGGGACTCTTCCACGGTGATGACGCCGTCCTTGCCGACCTTCTTCATGGCTTCGGCGATGATGCCGCCGATCTGCTTGTCGTTGTTGGCGGAAATGGTGCCAACCTGGGCGATCATGTCGCCCTTGACGTCTTTGTGGAGCTTCTTGATTTCCTCGATCGCGACTTCGACGGCCTTGTCGATGCCGCGCTTGAGCGCCGTGGGGCTTGCGCCGGCGGCAACCGTCTTCACGCCTTCGCGGAAGATCGCCTGCGCCAGAACGGTGGCGGTGGTGGTGCCGTCACCCGCGACGTCGCTGGTCTTGCTGGCGACTTCGCGAACCATCTGCGCGCCCATGTTCTCGAGGGGGTCGCGGAGTTCGATTTCTTTTGCAACGGTCACGCCGTCCTTGGTGATGATCGGCGCGCCGAACTTCTTTTCGATCACCGCATTGCGGCCCTTGGGGCCGAGGGTGATCTTAACCGCATCCGCGAGGGCATTCACGCCACGAAGAATCGCTTGGCGCGATGCCTCTCCGGTAACAATCTGCTTCGCCATTGGTACTTTCCTCCTGATTTGTGTCCATCGGTGCTGCGTGATTCTGTGAATCTATTTTTGCTTCTTGGAACTGGGTGAGAGCGATCAGCGATCAGGTATCAGCGAACAGGAAGCGATGAGTACGCTCTGGTTCCTGTTAACTGCTCGCTGCTAGCTGTTCGCTGTCTGCTCCCTTACTTCTTCGCTGCCTTTGCCGCGCCGCCGAGCTTTGCGAGAATTTCTTCTTCGCGGAGGATCAGCAGTTCTTCGCCTTCGATTTTGATTTCGCTGCCGCTGTACTTGCCGAACAGCACACGGTCGCCAACGTTGACGTCCAGGGGGATGCGCTCGCCCTTCTCACGCTTGCCCGCGCCGACGGCAATAACTTCGCCCTCTTGCGGCTTTTCTTTCGCGGAGTCGGGGATGATGATGCCGCCCTTGACGGTTTCTTTCTCTTCAATGCGCTTCACGATCACACGGTCGTGCAGCGGGGTAAGATTGACTGCCATCTTGGAAAAACCTCCATAGGTGATCTAACGGTAAGACTGAGAAGCTTGGTGGAGGAAGGCGGATAGGAAGATTAGCACTCCTCGCAACCGACTGCTAATATAGCAAGAATTCCTATCGTGTCAAGTTAAAACCTTGCACGTTCAGACAGGTGGCCGGCGTCCAACTCGATCTGCTTCGCTGTAAAGTATTTATTATCAGTGAATTAGCAACTGCCAGATTTTCCTTGCACTTGGTTATTGCCCTGCTTTCCTGTCGGCTATACACTCCCCGATGGAGGCCCATGGGCTGGCTTCTCTATCTTCGATTGATCCTGCTGACAGCGGGAACGCTTCTCCCGTTCTTCTGGCTGGTGGTCATCCTCGGCCATCGCCGCCAGCGCAACTTTGAGCGCATCTTCTTCTTCCTCTGCCTGGCGCTGACCTGTTTTTTCGGCAGCAGCCTTCTGGCGTTGAATGCCACGCTCTATTACGACGCGCCGCCGCCGGGATTGATGCGGTTTTCCTGGATCTTCTTGTGCCTGGGGCTGTGGTTTATTCCCCCGCTGATAATTCATCTACACCTCGAATATGCGGCTTTGCGGGCAATCCTTCGCCCGGGGCGGATCCGCGAGTCTCTGGTGTTCGCAGCCTATCTTCCGGCCATTCTGTTTTGTCCGAAACTCCTGGCAGCCTTGCATTGGGCAGCGCCCATGGATTTTGACCGGCCGACGCATCTCTTGGGCTCGTTTTATCAGGCATACCTTGTCGCCTCGATTGTTCTGGCTGCCTACTGGCAGTTTCGGTTTGCGTCGGTGGCTCCCGATCAGACGGAAAAATCGTTTCATGCCGGGCTGAAGTGGGATTTCGGAATTCTGTCGCTCTGGATGCTGGGCATATTTTTCTTTCCCCCGATGGGTTCCACAATTTATACGCAACTCGCTTTTTTATTCGTTCTTGCGCCGTTCTGGAAATTGCTGATGGGCGTCGGTGAATTCAATTTCCTGCAGATTGGCAGGCAGCGAAATCTCATCTATGCCGTGTTGGGTGTTTTTATCGCGCTGCTTTACCTGAGCCTGGTACGCCGCGCCGGATTGTGGCTGGAGCCATACCTGCCGCCCGCGGCCACCGCGGCCCTGCTGCTGTTCTTGCCGGTCGTCTTCTTCGAGCCTCTGCAACGCATCATTCGGCGTTTGCTGCGGCAGACGGCGCAGATCGAAGTGGACCGGGCTCAGAAGCTGATGGGACCGATCAACGATCACGCGGGCAGATACAACCGGGACGAATTAAAAAAACTAAGCGAACAGATCATAAGCGAACAATTGCAACTGGCTGAGGTGCGGATTTTATTCGATTCCGCAATTCAAGACCAAACGCCGGAGATCGGATGGGAAACGTTTCGCATCCGCCGGGCTGGCTTGCGGGAAATGCGCGTTCGTCCATTCGGCGCCATGGTTTCCGGGGAGACGCACGCGGCGCTGGAGATGCTTTGCGACCAACTGCCGGCGGCATTTGTCCTCAGCCAGTTGATCCACGAAAAATTGCAACTCGAAAGGGAATTGGCGGAGCGCGAGCGCATGGCTCTGGTGGGGCAGATGGCCGCCAGCATTTCGCACAACCTGAAAAACCCGCTGGGCTCGATCAAGACCATCCTGCAGGTGCAATTGGAAAGCAGGGAGCTGCCGGAGAAGTTGCGGCAAGAAACACAGATGGTCCTCGACGAGATCAACCGCTTGTCTGCGCGACTGAATCAATTGCTGCAGTTCAGCCGCCCGGGTGTGCGCGCCGGCGCGGCGAAGTGCTGCGATCTTGCGCAGGTAACAAAAACCGCCGCGAACATGCTTCGTCCCGCTGCCCAAGAACGCGGCATTTCGCTGCAAGTGGCCCATGCCAATGGTGAAACGCGAGCGGCGATTGGCGAGGAGGCGGCCAACGACATCCTTTCGAACGTGTTGCTGAACGCCATCGAAGCCGCGCCAGAGGCAGGCAATGTGTGCGTTTCGCTGCAAGCTTCGGAGAAATTCTTCACCGTCACGGTGGCGGATGATGGGCCGGGAATTTCCCCGGCCGACCAGGAAAAAGTGTTGAAGCCGTTTTTCACCACGAAAGCGCGTGGAACTGGGCTGGGTTTGGCGATTGTCGAACGACGATTGCAGGAAGCCGGCGGCTCGTTAAACATCCACAGCCCGGCAGCCAATGGCCGCGGCACGGAAATTCATTTGCACTTTCCCATCGAGGCAAATGGATAGCGAGCAAGAAGGGGGTCGGAGCTTCAGCTCCGACATTTTGTTGCAGGGGAAACGGGGCTTCAGCCCCTGAGGAATTGGTTTAATAAGGAGCGAGCCGGATGAAGACCGTACTGATTGTGGACGACGAGCCAGCCTCGCGATACGCATTACGGCGGGCCTTGGAAAGCCGCTACCGGATCGTGGAGACGGATTCGGCGGCCGCGGCACGATCCACGCTGGCGGCGGAGAAACCCGATCTTCTGCTTCTGGACGTGGTGATGCCGGGCGAAGACGGCCTGGCGTTCTTGAAATGGCTGCGGCAGGAAGGCCACGATTTGCCGGTGCTGATGGTCTCCGCGCTGGACACGGCGAAGACGGCGGTGGAAGCGCTGCAACTGGGCGCGGCGGATTATCTGGTGAAAGGGTTTGAGCTGGAAGAATTGCGGCAGCGTGTTGCGAATCTTTTAAAGCTGGTCGGGCTTGAGCAGGAGAACGAGGTGCTGCGGCGCCGCGTGGCGGGCGAAGGCCAGTTCGGCCAGATGATCGGCCGGGCCGCGGCGATGCGCAAGGCGTTTGAGATGGCGGATCGCGTGGCGCCGACCGATTCCACCGTGCTGATCCTGGGCGAGAGCGGCACGGGAAAGGATCTGCTGGCGCAGGAGATTCACGCGCGCTCGCCGCGCAATGGCAAGGCCTACGTGGCCGTGAACTGCGCGGCGCTGCCGGAGACGCTGATCGAATCGGAATTGTTCGGTTACGAGCGCGGCGCGTTCACCGGCGCGGCGCAGCAGAAGAAGGGGCGCTTCGAGCAAGCGCACGGCGGCACTTTATTTCTCGATGAGATTGGCGATATGAATCCGGTGACGCAATCAAAAGTGCTGCGCGCGCTGGAAAATCGCACCGTGGAGCGGCTTGGCGGCACGCAATCAATTCCCGTGGATGTCCGCGTGATCAGCGCCACGCATCGCAATCTGCCTTTGGCGATTCGCGATGGCCAGTTCCGCGAGGACCTTTTTTACCGGTTGCGCGTGGTGACGCTGGAATTGCCGCCGCTGCGGGCGCATAAGGAAGATATCGCCGTGCTTGCGGAGTCTTTCGTGCGACTCCATGGCGCCAGGCTGGGGCGCACGCCGCGCATTTCCAAGGAAGCGATGAAGGCGCTGGAGCGGTACGATTGGCCGGGCAACGTTCGCGAATTGAAAAACGCCATTGAGCGCGCGTTGGTCCTTTCGCGTGACGAAGAGTTGGGCGAGAGCGACCTGCCCGAAGAAGTGCGCCGCGGCGTGGCGATTCTCCCCAAAGCCGCCGGCGACGGCGAAGAATTCGGACTAAGGGAAAAGGATTTTCGCGAGGCCAAGCGGAAGTTTGAAGTGGCTTATTTGTTGCGGCAGTTGGGCGCGCATCGCTGGAACATCTCGCGCACCGCGGCCACCATCGGACTGCACCGCCAGAGCCTGCAGGAACGCCTGCGCGAATTGGGCGTGCGTCGTCCCGGCCAGGAAATTCCGGAGGAAGAAGAATGAGCGTTTTTGGTTACGTCCAAGCAGGCGGCGGCAGCACGCGATTTGGAACCGATAAATCGCAGGCGGAGTTGGGCGGAAAGACGCTGCTGCAGCGCACGTGCGAACTGGCCGCTCCGCTCTGCAAGACCGTGCGCATCGTCGCGCCCGTGGATCGCTACCCGAACGCTCCGGCGCCCGTGGTAGCCGACAAGTGGCCCGGTGAGGGACCACTGGGCGGCATACTTACGGCGCTGCCGCACGCCGACGGGCTTGCGCGTGCGCTGCAAGGCACGCTGGCGGCGAATCAAGAGGCACATGCTTTTGCGCTGATCCTCGGTTGCGACATGCCGTTTCTCACGCGCGAATGGCTGGTTTATCTTTGCGACCGCGCGGCCGTCAGCAAGGCCGAAGTGATTGTGGCGAAATCGCAAAATGGATTGGAGCCGCTGTGCGCGTGCTGGCGAACGGACGCGGCGCCCGCGCTCCTACGGGCGTTTCAAAGCGGAGTGCGGCGAGTGACCGAGGCGATGAAACGCCTGCGCATGGAAGTGCTTGACGAGTCGGTCTGGAAACGATTTGATAGCGATGGGCGATTGTTTTGGAACATGAACACGCCCGCGGATTATCAGGAAGCGCGTAGAATTTTCGAGCAAAAATCCGGAAAGTTCTAAGCAGCCGCGCGTGTTGTCATTCTGAGCCTATCCGACGAGGATAGGCGAAGAATCTCAACGTAAAGTCCAAGCAAAACTGTACGTTGAGATCCTTCGGTTCGCAAAAAGCGCCCTTCGCAAAAGCCGCCCTTCGCGAAGAGCGCTCGGGACAAGCGACCCTCAGGTGGACAAGTGGGGGCCCAGTTGACGACGAGAAGCTGCGCGAGGCGATAATCGTTCGATGAGTGAAGAATTCAAAACCGCGGGACTGACCGACGAGGGAAAGACCGGCGCCGCGGAGGTCTATTTCGAATTTCGCGACGTCTGCAAGGCCTTCGACGAGCGCGTGGTTCTGAATAAAGTCAGCTTCAAAGTGAAGCGCGGCGATACCTGCGTGATCATGGGCCGCAGCGGCGTGGGCAAATCGGTATCGCTGAAGCACATCATGGGATTTCTGCAGGCGGATTCCGGGCAGATTCTGGTTGACGGTGTGGACATCACTCATTTTCAGGAATCCCAGTTCGAAGAAATCCGCCGGAAAATTACGATGGTGTTTCAGTCTGGCGCGCTGTTTGATTCGCTGACCGTGGGCGAAAACATTGCGTTTCCTTTGGAAGGGCAGCCCGGCCTGACCTCTGAAGATGTGGACGCCTACGTCGCGAAACTCTCGCACATGCTGGAAGTGGACGACATGCTGGAAAAATTGCCCAGCGAACTCTCGACGGGTACGAAACGCGCCGTGGCCATTGCCCGCGCCCTGGCACAGAATCCTGAAGCCATCCTTTACGATGAGCCCACGACGATGGTGGATCCGATCATGGCCGGCCACATGGGCGACCTGATCCTGCGACTGAAGGAAGCGTTTCACAAGACGTCCATCGTCGTGACACACGACACGCATCTGGCCAAGCGCCTGGCGGATACGGTGGTGTTTCTGCAGGACGGCCGCTCCCAGGTTTTTTCTTCGTGGGCGGAATTTGAAAGCTCCAAAGATCCCTTTCTGCGCGATTTCCTGCTGCAGGATGAGTTGATTCCCGCGCTGGACGTGACCCTGTGAGCAGTGCCGCTCCGATTTCCTCCGACCCCAAATCGCAACTCCGCAAAACGATGGGCTTCTGGGACGTGCTGCTTTTTAACATCGCCACTGTCCTCGGTCCCCGCTGGATCGCCGCGGCGGGGCACAACGGCACTTCCTCAATCAGCCTGTGGGTGATCGCGGCGGTTTTCTTTTTTGTTCCCGGCGCGTTCGTCATCAATGAATTGTCTTCGCGCTTTCCGGAAGAGGGCGGGCTCTACGTCTGGGCCAAGGAAGCGTTCGGCGATTTTCACGGTTTCGTGGCCGGATGGACGTACTGGGTGTATACGATTTTTTATTTTCCCGGCTTACTGCTGGCCAGCGCATCCATGAGCGCTTACATCCTGGGGGAAAAAGGGGCGAAGCTTTCGCAGGACACCACGTTTTTGCTGATCGTTTCGCTTGCGCTGCTGCTGGTGGCGGTGGTGCTGAACATCATTGGTTTGAACATCGGGAAGTGGTTGCAGAATGCCGGCGGGGTGGGCACTTACGTGCCGCTCACGATGCTCGTTTTGATTGCCTTGGCGGTCTACTGGCGCCATGGATCGGCGACGCAGTTTACCTGGCACAACATGATGCCGCACGTGGACCTGGACACGGTGAATTTCTGGTCGCAGATTGCGTTTGCATTCACTGGCCTGGAGTTGGTCTCCGCCATGAGCGAGGAAATCCGCGATCCCCGGCGCACGCTTCCGCGCGCGGTGTTCGGAGCGGGGGCGATGATCGCGTTCATGTACGTGGTGGGCACGTTTGCGATTCTAGCGCTGGTGCCGGCCGCGGATCTGGATCCCAAGAGCGGCGTGTTTCACGCGCTGACAGTTGGCTCGACTCTGCTCAAGGTTGGAATTCTTGGCGTGATCGCCGCGATGCTGGTTACGGTGGGGAATGCCGGCGGAGTGGGCAGCACGGTTGCGGGCATCGCGCGCGTTCCCTTCGTTGTTGGCATTGACCGCTATTTGCCGGCGGCCTTCGGCAAAATTCACCCCAAATGGAAAACGCCGTATATTTCCATCCTGGTACAGGCGGGGCTATCCGGCGCGGTGCTCTTGATCAGCCAGATCAATCAATCCACGCGCGATTCCTATCAGCAGTTGATTGACGCCGCGATCATTCTTTATTTCATTCCCTTTCTTTACATGTTTCTTGCCGCGATCAAGCTCAGCTATCGCAAGAATCGTGCTTCCGATCCGCGCGCGGTGTTGATCCCCGGAGGGAATTCCCGGCGTGTGGATCGCCAGCGGTATTGCGTTTTGCGTGACGTTGCTGTCCATCGGGTTTTCGGTCTACCCGCCGGGTGATGCCAGCGATCGCCTGAAATTTCAGCTTCGCCTGCTGGCCTGGGTGATCGGCGCACTGAGCATTGGCCTGTGGCTATACTGGCGCGGCGCGCGCACAAAGCGCGCCGAAAGATAAGCCGCGCATAACCTCTTCAGAGGGGACTGCGGCGATTTCCCCAAAAAGCTTTCCCATCCCCGCCGGCAGCAAGCGCTGTCATTCTGAGCCCCCAGCCCTTTGAGCCACCTGTCATTCGAGCCCAACCCTTCGAGCAGAGACCTGTCATTCTGAGCCCCCCAGCCCTTTGAGCAAACAAGCCTGTCATTCTGAGCCTATCCGACGAGGATAGGCGAAGAATCTCAACGTAAAAATCATGCAAAGTGTGAAAGCTGAGATCCTTCGGGACGCGAGCTGCGCGTCCCTCAGGATGACACCTTTATTAAAAGCCCTGGCTGATTAGTTGTTCGATGTGCAATTTCGAGGAAGGCTTGGCATTGCCGCGGGATTCCAAGTACCGCTCAACATATTTTCCGAGCACATCGCCTTCCAGGTTCACGGCGTCCCCGATTTTCTTGCCGCGAATGTTGGTGTGCTGGTACGTGAACGGGATGACCGCGACTTCCGCGATGCGGCCTTGCCAGCGCGCAACGGTGAGGCTGATCCCATCAATCGTGATCGAGCCTTGCGGCACGATGTAACGCGCAAACGATTCGGGAACTTCCACGCCATACCACCAGTTTTCGCCTTCCGGTTCCAGGCGCACCACTCGCCCAACCGTATCCACGTGCCCCAGCACGAAATGCCCGCCAAATTCCTTGCCCGCGGTAAGCGGTTGCTCGAGATTGACGCGCACACCGGCTTTCCATTCGCCAATCGAAGTCTTGCGCAACGTTTCTCCGGATAAATCCGCCGAGAAACGATCCTTGTCCAGCGCAACCACGGTCAGGCAGCAGCCGTTCACGGCAACACTGTCGGAGACAGCAAGGCGCTCTGTCACGGTTGGCGCGTGAATCGTCAGGCGGCCGCCTTCGGCGGATGCCGTAAGCGATTCGACCGTTCCCAGGTGCTCAATAATTCCCGTGAACATTTTCTGTGTTCTCCATCACACATCCTCGGGGAAGCTCTAGGATAGCGTTTTTATGCGCGGAAATCCTTGACGAAACCGGAACCGGAAGGAAGAATACACCTGCGGCCACGCTCCTGGTCCCTGGAGGTGGCGCATGTCCGATCCCGAAATCCTCGACCGAATCCTGCAAACCTGCAGTTATCGCTTCCGCAATCTGGAGTGCCCCAACAAGGAAAAGATTGCCCAGGTCGCCGCGGCCAAATTTCAGGGCGTGGAAGACGCGGACTGGACGGTAATCGAGTGCTCCTTGCTTCCCAACGGGGAAGTAAAGTGCGGAATGACCTGCCTCCTGCACGATTTCGACGAATAGTTCCCCTGTAGCGGCCGCCTTCCGAGGCGGGCGCCTTTCTCCGCCTCTTTCCGCCCGGCGTGCGCTCTCACTGCGCGCACAGTTCACGCACCCGCATTCCCCTGCGCCATCGCAATCTCGCGCAGCCGGCGCAGGTCCAGCTTTCCGGTCCCCAGATAAGGCAACTGCTCCACGTGGACGAATTGATCGGGCCGCGGCTTCCACAGCGCCGGCAAATCACTTTTCGAAAGTTTCTCCAGGCAATCCTTCAAAACATCTTCCTTCAACGTGTGCACCACCACGAGGCGCTCGCCCTTTTTTTCATCCGGAATGGCGGTGACCGCCAGCACCTGCCCGTCAGCTTCCAGCAATTCGTGAAGTTTCTCCTCCACTTTGATGTGCGGCACCATTTCGCCGCCGATTTTGCTGAAGCGGCTCAGGCGATCGGTGATGCGCAGAAAACCGTCTTCATCCTGCGTGGCGATGTCGCCAGTGTTGTACCAGCCATCTTTCAGCACTTCGGCGGTTTTTTCCGGGCGATTCAGATAGCCGACCATCACGTTCGGTCCGCGCACAAGCAGACAGTCCCGGCTTATCCACGGGCAGCGATTCGCCGGTATCCGGATCAATGATGCGCACGCCGATGCCGGGAAGCGGATGGCCGATGGTGCCGCGTTTCGCTCCCACCTGGCGAAAATACGCGGCGCGAAAATCATAGGTATTCACAGCCACCACGGGGGAGCATTCCGTGCAGCCGTAGCCCTCCAGCGGGCGCAGCCCAAAGTGGTCTTCAAATCCCTGCGCGATGCGCTCCGGCAATTTTTCCGCGCCGGCCATCACGATGCGCAAGCTCCCAAAGGATTCCGGCGGGCAGCGGCGCGTGTAGGAGTTCAGAAACGTAGGGGTGGAAAGCAGCATGCTCACGGAATATTTGCTGATCAGCGCGGCGATGGCTTGCGCGTCCAGCGGGCTGGGGTGAAACACCGCGCCAATGCCCGCCAGCGCCGGCAGGCAAAGCGTGCCGGTGAATCCGAAGGAGTGGAAGAAGGGAAGTATGCCAAGAATGCTGTCGCCCTTATGCAGGTGAAAAACCTGTTCGAGTTGCTCCACGTTGGAGGCGAGATTGAAATGCGAAAGCACCACGCCTTTCGGCTCTCCGGTGGAACCGCTAGAAAAGATTACCGTGGCCGTGTCGTCGAGAGACGGTTTTCGCGAGAAACCGAGCGAGCGTTCCAGCCAGCGCGCCGGCAGCAGCTTGGCGGAGAGCAGGGCGACAATCTTTTCCGAAAGGCGCGGATTTTCGGCGAGGTCCTCGACAAAGATCACTTTGCCCGGCGGTTCGATGTGAACCTTTTCCAGGAAAAGTTTGGAGGTGACGACAGTCTGCAGTTCGCATTGCCGCGCGCACGAAGCCAGCGATTCATTCGAAGTCGTGTAATTCAGATTAATGGGCACTTTGCCTTGCAGCAGCGCGGCCCAATTCACCAGCGCTCCCGGAATCGATGGCGGCAGCAGCACGCCGACCATGTTTTGATCTTTCCAGAGCGGCCGCAGGCGCCGCGCCAGGAAAACGGTTTTCGTCAGCGCTTCACCGAACGTGACCTTCGGCGTGCGCCCGTCGGCCATGGCAAAGCGCCCTGCATGGCGCCGCGCCATTTTGATGAATGAGCGCGTCAGCGGCTTCATGTAACGCCGGCGCCGCTGGAACGCGTCCACGCTCAACTCTTGCACCGCCATGCGCACATCCGTGGTGCTGGCCGTCGAAGGCAGCGGCTTGCCAAAGGTGACGCGCACGGGATAGGGAATGTGGCGCGGCAACTTCCACAGGAAGCGCCCGCCGGAAAAACTGAAGATCGAGCCCCACAGCCCGTCGATATTCACCGGAATGATGGGGACGTCGATACCTTTCACGATGCGTTCGAACCCGCGGCGAAAGGGCAGCAGTTGCCCGATGCGCGTGATTTCTCCCTCCGGGAAAATGCACACCACTTCGCCGTTCCGCAACGCGTCGGAGGCTTCGCGCAGCGAGTGGATCATTTCGCGCGGGCCCTGGTCGGAGGCGATGGGAATGATCTGCAGGATCTTCGCGAACGGCTTGATCAGCGGGTGATCGTAAATGCCTTTGAACATCAGGAAGCGAATGGGCCGGTCGGTGGTGGAAATCAGCAGGATCGCGTCGATCCAGGAGGAATGATTCGGCGTCAGCAGCGCTCCACCGCGCGCGGGAATATTTTCCTCGCCCTTCAGATCCAGTCGATAGAGCGTGTGCGCGGCAATCCACAGCAGCAACCGCAGCAGCGCGTCCGGCAGCAGCCACAGAATATACGCCAGCGCGCCCAGGGTAAGCGCGGAAACCCAGAAGAAAATCCCCGCCGGGCCAAGATGCAGGTAGTGCTTCAGCAGATAAAACGCGCCCGACGCGCCAAGAATGCCCACGAACGAATAGAGATTTGCGGCCGCCAACACCCCGCCGCGATGCTGCTCCTCCGGACGATGCTGGATCAGCGCGCTGATCGGCACGATGAAAAATCCGCCGGAAAAGCCGAGCGCGGCCAGCAGGAACAGCACGGAGGTGAAGGGGACACCGGGCGCGGCCAACAGGAAGCCGAAAACCGTAATGCCCACCGCGCCAAGCGGAATCAATCCGTATTCGATTTTCCCGCCGGAGAGATAGCCGGCCGCAAGGCTGCCCAGGCCGATACCAATGGCGATGGAGGCTTGCAGAAAACTTCCGCGCGTGGCGGTGACGTGCAGGACGTCGCGGGCATAGAAAACAATGTCGAACTGCAACAGTGCGCCGAGGAAGAAAAAATAGGTGTTCCCAAGGACGGCGAGGAACAAGACGCGGTCCTTGCCGATCAGTTCTCCTTGCGTGAAGAGATCGCCAAGAAAATTCACGCGGAATTTTTTCGCGGGATCCGCCGCCGGCACCCGCGAAATCCCGAAACTGGTGCCCAGGCCGATGACGGCGCAAGCCAGGAAGAAAATCCCGGAATAATATTCGCGCCCGGCGAAGAGTTCGGATAATTTTGCCCCAGCCACGGTGCCGAGGATGGCCGCAAGGAAGGTGCCGAGTTCGATTACGCCATTGCCCCAGGAGAGGCGCTTTTCCGGCAGAATTTCCGGCAGCAGGCCGTATTTTGACGGGCCGAAGAGCGCGCCCTGCGTGCTGGCCAGGAACACCGCGGCCATGGACATGGTCATGCTGTGCGCGGCGAATCCGGCAATGGCAAAGAGCATCACCGCAATTTCGAATACTTTCGTCCAGATGGTGACCGTGCGTTTGCTGTAGCGATCGGCAAAATATCCGCCGGTCATCGAAAAAAGAATGAAGGGCAGCGCGAACAGCGAGCCCACCAGCAGGACTTTGACTTCCTCTTCGTCGGGAGTGAGATTCGTGCCGATGATCAGGAAGATCACCAGGTATTTCAGCGCGTTGTCGTTGAAGGCGCCCTGGAACTGCGTCGCAATCAGGCTCCAGAAGCCGACGCGCCAGGACCGGGGAGCTTCGCTCAAGCGGGCAAGACCTCCGAAGGGATTGGGAATGGAGTGATTCGCTAAGAATCGTCGCAAACCAGGGTGTGTTTGGACAGAAATTTCTTTGCGGTCGGTACGGAAGTTGTAGCGGCCGCTTTCTGAAGCGGGCGCCTTTTCAGGTCCGAGCAGAAAGACGCCCGCCTCGGAAGGCGGCCACTACACTCAGAAGATCAATTCCACGGCAACATCCGGCCCGGACTGCCGAACACTGCGCACGTGCAAGCGTGAGCTATAGAATGAACCGCCCCGGGCGAACGGCACATGCAAACTCCCCGCGATTTTCGGCGCATAGAACAGCACAGCCTTATTGACCACGCCCGCGCCGAGCGCAGCGCCATTCAGTTGCGGTCCGGCTTCCAGCAGAAGGCTAAGAATGTCGCGACGACCCAATTCCTTCAGCACGGCGCCAAGATCCAGGCCTTTGCGAGTCTTCTTCACAGGAAGCAATTCCACGCCCAGATTCTGCAGCTTGCGCGCCTTGGGCGACTTCCGCGGCGCAGCGGTGAAGACAATAAGATCATCGTCTACGGTTTTCATGATGCGTGATTCAGCAGACAGGCGGAGCTTCGTGTCCAGCACAACACGGAGCAGTCGCCGCCGCCGTTCCAGTCCGCTACGGTCGGTGAGAAAAGGATCATCCGCGAGAATCGTGCCGATGCCAGTGAGCAGCGCATCGGAAGCATGCCGCATCCGGTGCACTTCCGCGCGCGATTCTTCGCTGGTGATCCATTCGCGCTTTTTTCCCTTGCGGGGCTTCGGCATCGCCAGTTGGCCGTCCAGGGTCAGCGCCGATTTCAGCGTGACGTATGGCCTGCGCGTGCGAATCCAGTGGGAAAATGCCTCATTCAGCAATTGCGCTTCGCTTTCAAGCAACCCGCTTTGCACTTCCACGCCGGCCGCGCGCAGGCGTTCGAACCCGCCGCCGCTGGTTTTCGGATTGGGGTCTTCCATCGCGGCAACTACCCGCGAGACTCCAGCAGCGAGAATCGCTTCCGTGCACGGGCCAGTGCGGCCGGTGTGATTGCACGGTTCCAGCGTCACGTAGAGCGTTGCTCCATGCGCCCGCTCGCCCGCCTGCTTCAGTGCGACAATTTCCGCGTGATCCCGCCATTCATACTGATGAAAGCCTTCGCCAACGATCGCGCCGTCCTTTACCACCACGCAACCCACCGTCGGATTCGGGCTGGCCAGTCCAACGCCCTTGCGCGCCAGTTCCAGCGCATGTTCCATGAAACGTTGATCGTGGGAATTCACGGTGTCAGTTGAACAGCGAATCGGCGTAGGTTTGCGCGTCGAAGGGCACCAGGTCGTTGATCTGCTCGCCGGTGCCGACGAAGCGAATGGGCAGGCCGAGCTCGCGCGAAATCGCCACCACGATGCCACCCTTGGCCGTGCCGTCAAGTTTTGTGAGGATAATTCCAGTCACGCCAACGGCGGAGGTAAATTCGCGTGCCTGCGCCAGTCCGTTTTGCCCGGTTGTCGCGTCCATCACCAGCAAAATATCGTGCGGCGCGCCGGGAATCACTTTCGCCGCGGTGCGCTTCATCTTTTCCAGTTCCTGCATCAGGTTGGATTTGGTGTGCAGGCGCCCGGCGGTATCCACGATCACGGCATCCGCGCCGCGCGATTTTGCCGCCGCCATGGCGTCAAACACCACAGCCGCGGGATCCGAGCCGAACTTCTGCTTGATCATTTCCACGCCATTGCGTTGCGCCCAAATCGCCAGTTGCTCGATGGCCGCGGCGCGAAACGTATCCGCCGCGCAGAGCACCACGCTGCGGCCTTCCTGCCGCAGGCGATTCGCCAGCTTGCCGATGCTGGTGGTTTTCCCCGCGCCGTTCACGCCCACGATAAAAATCACCCGCGGATCGTTGCCGTTTGCAGCGCCAGCCAGCTTGGGCGTGTTTCCATAAACATTCAAAGCGCGAAACACGTGAGTTTTGATTTCGCGCTTCAACTGCTCGCCGTTGTTCAGCGCGTTGCGCGAGATCTGCTCCTTCACCGAATCCAGAATTTCTTTCGTGGTTTTCACGCCCAGATCCGCGGTGAGCAATGCGGTTTCCACTTCCTTGAGCACGGAAGGATCGATCTGGCGGCCGCCCTGGGTGATCGTGTCCAGCGTATCGGCAAGGGCTTCTTTCGTCTTGCCGACAGACTCCTTCAGGCGCTCCAGCAGCGTGGGTTCGGGTTTTCCGAAGAGGGTGATCATCTGATTGGTTCGCGCACGGGAAATGGCGCGAAAGAAAAGTGTAACAGATTTGGTGGGAAGGCCCGGTAGCGCCGGCATCCTGTTTACCCTGAGCCTCGAAGGGCCGGCAAGCAAGTTCGCTTGCGAACAATCCGAAAGATCTGCGTAATTGACTGCGCCCGCCTCCCTTCGAAGCTCAGGGCAAGCGGAAGGTGGCCGCTACAAAAAAGAAATTAAACGTGGACTTCGACGCCGGTGAGGCGCAGCTTCCCGGCCTTCACCGCGGATTCCAGCGCCAGGACAATCGCTTCATCAAACTTCGAGCCAGAGAGCGCCTTGATGCGTCCCAGCGCGTACTCCAAATCCATTGCCGTCTGATAAGGGCGATTCGTGGTCATCGCATCCAGCGTATCGGCCACCGCGATAATGCGCGCCATGCGCGGGATCTGCGGCCCCGTCAACCCATAGGGGTAGCCGCGCCCATCCATGTGCTCGTGGTGCAACTCGATGCCGGGCAGCATTTCTTTAAGTTGCGAGACCGGACGCATGATGTTGGCGCCCTTGGTCGTATGCGTCTTCATGATTTCGAATTCTTCCGGAGTCAGCGACCCGGGCTTTTTCAAAACGCGATCGTCCACGCCGATTTTTCCCACGTCGTGCAGCAGCGCCGCGATCCTCAGTTTGTCCAGATCCTCGGGAGTCAGCTTCATCTCCTGCGCGATGACGGTGGAATATTTCGCCACGCGCCCGGAATGGCCTCGGGTGTAGGGATCCTTTTCGTCGATCGCCGCCGCAAGCATGCGGATGGAGCCGATGAACAGCTCGCGATTTTCCTCGGCGGCCTGCTTCAGCCGCTCGATGTACTCCTCGATGTCGCTGGCCATCAGGTTGAAGTTTTCCGCCAGTTCGCTGATTTCCGCGGCCCCGCCAACGGGCGTGCGCTGATGAAACTCTCCACGGCTGATAGCGCGCGTGGATGCCGCCAGCGAACGAATCGGTGTGCTGATGCCGACGGCGAAGAAATAACCGAACAGGATGGCCACCAGCACCACTACGCTGACGAATGCCAAGGCCTGCCGGTTTAACTCGTTGACGCCCGCGTCGGCGCGCGCCTCGTTCAGGCTGCGCTGCGCAATCACCGCCCAGTTCACTTCCGGAAAAGTGCTGTAGGTCCCGACCATCTCAACGACGTGATTTTGTTCGGTATCGGTGAACCGCAACGTCGCGGTGTTGCGCAAATCCTTGGGCAGCGCCTTGATCTGGGCAACCAGGTGGAACTTGTCGGTCAAATCCTCGCCAGGAACGAAATGCTTGGTATCCGGGTGCGCCACCAGGTGGCCGTAGTGATCCACCACGAAAATTGTCCGACCGCGCACGCTGGCGTCCTGCAAGCGCCGGAGAATCGGGTCCAGCGAAACCACCGCCGCCAGCATCCCGGTGAAATTATCGTTGGCGTCTTTCAGCGGCACGGCGATCACGAATGCTGGGCGATTGTCAGGGGCGAGCGCGAGGGGGTCGCTGCGAAATTTTACGGATTGCACGCAACTGGCAAACGCGCGTTGCAGCGCTTTGGCCACAAAGGGATCCTGCTCCGCGCGAAAATTTCCCTGCGAAGCGCTGGTGCCTTTGCCATCGCGGCCCACGGCCGTCAGATACACGAACGAATCTCGGTTGGAATCCACGAAATTTTCCAGCAGACGTGTCACCTTCGGCTCGTTCACGGGATCGGTGACGTTATCAATCAGCCCGGTCAGCGCCAGAATTTGCCGCTGGCTGATCAGTTGCTGGGTCAGGTTGAATTCGAAATATTGCACTTCCTGCGCAAGGGAACGCGTCAATTCAGTCTGCTGCACGCGCTCTGTATCCACCAGCTTTTCCTGGCTAAGTTCCAGAACCTGACGGTGATACAAGCCAATCGGCAGCGCACTGACAAGCAGCAGCGCACCGAGCACAAGCCAGAGGATGCGCACGCGGCCCGAACGGAGGCGCATCAAGAACGATGGAGCGGTATCCGCCATCGCAACACATTAATTTTAGGGGCTGGGACTGCGGTAAGCAGGCTGGCCTAAAGGACAGGCGACGCGGAAGTGCAACTAGGCCGCCAGTACTAGAGGAGAGTTTTCAGTAATCAGTAATCGGTAATCAGTTTCAGAAACACCTGCACCCTGCAGCGGCCTTGGTAGCGCCGGCTTCCAGCCGCCTAGCGTTCTGCCCACCTGCCACGGGACGCTTCCTGGTATCCAAACTTGTGCCCACACCGAACTCCCGAACCCTAAACTATCCGAGTAGCTCATCAATCGCTCTTCCCGCAAACCGATTTCCGGTCACTGGTCGTTGAACTCTGGTCACTGATTACCGATTACTGATTACTGGGAGCTATCTCATAAATAGGGCAAAGGGGTCGGAGCTTTAGCTCCGACTTTGAACTGCCGTGAAAAGTGGGCTTTAGCCCCTGAGGAATTGATTTGAATCTCCCTCACACCATTTATGAGATAGGTTGGCTCTGTTGACATCCTCAAGGTAATGGCGGCGATGTTTCAACCGATACAGATTGAAACTCAATCCGAGCAGCAGTGCTTGCCGCATCTGCATGGCGCAGGGATCGACCTGGGGCGCGTGCCGAGAGTTTCCGTTTGACGGAAGAGAACAGGCTCTCGATCAGGGCGCGGCGGCGGTAAATCCGTTGCGGGAATGCCCGCCGCATCTCGGCTCGCACGCCATGTATGTGCCAGGTTTTCTTTCCACGCTTGGCGGGAATTACGCTTTGCGCCCCGAGGCGTTGACGGATGTAGGTGTGATTGCGCTCGCTGTCGAACTCCGCGTCCGCCAGCACCACCCCGATGCGGGTTTGCTGCGAAGCGGCTTCAACGACGGCAGGCAAATTCGCACAGTCGTTCCACGGGCCTCGCCGCACGAGTTGCGACAACACGAACTGCTGATCCAAATCCACGGCGACCACCCACTTCAGCCAGTGCCGCCACGGCAGTGGTTTCTGCCCATGATGATGCATGCGCCGCACAAAGAACGTGCTCACCGCACTTTGTGCCAAACCCGTGGCGTCCACGGCGACGCGAGCCCGCTTCCTCCCGTGGCGCAGCGAACCACGCAACCGGCGCACCGTTTCGCCAACCGCGCGGTCGATGGTCTGGTCGTCAAGGCGCTGCAAAAAGCGATAAAGCGTCGTGAAATCGGGAACGCTCACCAACCCCAACACCTGGCGCAGTTCGCGATGCTCGCTCAAACGCACCTCGGCCTCGCGAAAGGTCCAGTCTTCGTAACGCATCAGGCAGAGAATGGCCAGCAACTGCGGCTGGGTAAATTGCCGTTTGCTAAAACGGCTGCGGTAGCGCGGGAGCACCGCCCGGGAGACCTTGCAGAGCGATGCGGGCAAAAGGCAGGAGTCCGACTTCGGCCATCGCACCTCCTGCCTCCATAGAAAACCACGCAGTCGGCCAATCGCCCTCTCGAATTTCAATGGAAGTTGCGAGGATGTCAACAGAGCCAGATAGGTTCTGATTACTGATTACTAATTACTAATTACTAATTACGATTACTCCCTCCGGAGCGGCCGTTCCATAATCGCGCGAATCGCCTCGCGCGGCGGATTTCCCAGATGCAGGATGCTGTGGACCTGTTGGGTGATCGGCAGTTCGATATGGTTTTCACGCGCCAGTGCCAGCAGAGCAGCAGTCGTGCCCACGCCTTCGGCGATCATGCTCATGCCCGCAAGAATCTCCTGCAAAGGGCGACCCTGGCCGAGTTCGAAACCCACGCGGCGGTTGCGGCTCAATTCCCCATAGCAGGTGAGGATCAAATCACCCATGCCCGCCAGCCCGCCCAGAGTTTCGGGTTTGCCGCCAAGCGCCACGGCAAGGCGCGTCATTTCCGCCAGGCCTCGCGTGATCAGCGCGGCCAGCGAATTAGAACCGAGCCCAAGGCCCTGGCACGCGCCGGCGGCCAGCGCCATCACATTTTTCATCGCGCCGGCAAGCTCCACTCCCACAACGTCGTCATTGGTGTAAAGCCGGAAACTCGGCCCGGAAAACTCCTCCTGCAAAAACGCGGCCAGCGCTGCATCATGCGAGGCAAGCACCACAGCGGTCGGCTGTCCTGCGGCGGCTTCCGCAGCGAAAGACGGCCCGGAGAGCACGGCAAAGTTGGGAACAAAACGCGCGTTGATGGCCTGCGAGATGACCTGGGACATTCGAAAGTGCGTGGCCGGCTCAAGCCCTTTCGTGGCGCTCACAATCGAGACGTCTCGCGGGAAATCGTGCAGCGCCTCCGCGAGGACACCGCGGGTGTGTGCGGAAGGCACCGCGCAGACCACGATCTGCGCGTCCGGAAGAACTTCCTCAAGCTTCGCGGAAGCTTGAACGCAAGGCGGAATAGTGATTCCCGGCAGATATTTCGCATTTTCGCGGCCTGTTTCGATGGATTCGGCGAGCGCTGCATCGCGCACCCACAGCCGAATTTGGTGTTTGCGGCGGCAGTTCGCCAGCACAACGGCAAGCCCGGTGCCCCAGCTTCCTCCGCCAAGGATCGCGATGCGGCTCAAGCGGCGTCTCCCTTGGAATTGCCAAACGAAAATTTTGGTTCCGTGCCATCCACCAGCCGCTGCAGGTTAGCGTCATGCTTGAAGATAACCAGCGCGGCGGCAAACAGGGTCCCGAATGTGATCACCAGGGGCGGCGCGTGCCCCGGCGCCCACAGGAAATAAACCAGCAGCGGCATCGCGGCCGCCGCGGAGACTGAACCCAGCGAAACGTAACGCCACACGAGAACCACCAGTATGAAAACCGTCAGGTCGCACACCGCGGCCAGCGGGGCGAGCGCCAGAAAAATTCCCAGCGCGGGCGCCACGCCTTTACCACCTTTGAATTTCAGCCACGCGGGATAGCAATGGCCCAGAAGCGCAGCCACTCCGGCCAGCATCATGGGCGTGGCGCGCTGATCGGCAAAGTGTCCAACCAGCCAGACGGCGAAGCCTCCTTTGGCCGCATCCAGCAACAGCGTCAGCACGCCCGCCGCGGGTCCCACCACGCGAGCTACGTTGGTGGCGCCAATATTGCCGCTTCCGGATTTGCGAATGTCTCGTCCGGCCAAAATCTTCGCCAGTAGCAAGCCGAACGGGATCGAGCCGATCAGATAGGCGATCGCCAGCAACCCAATGTTCATCGGCGTGAGAAACGACATGCGGCGCTAGCCCTCCGGCGCAAACCGAAATGATTGCACGGTAGTGTACTCCGCCCCGGTGGGTTTCAGCTTGCTTTCGATCACGTGGAACTGGGCGGCTTCCATCATGCCGAAACTCTGCGCGTTCCGTGCGCGGACTGTTTCCAGTAATTTTGCCGGAATGCCAGGCGGCTGAAAGCGCGCCAATGTCAGATGCGGAGTGAATGGTCGCTCCTCCAACGGAAAGCCGAGCCGATAGGTTGCTTGATCCACGTCCGTCGCCAAATTTTTTAGATTTTCCGATGCTTCCATCCCCGCCCAGAAAACACGTGGCCGCTTTTCATTCGGGAAAAAGCCCAGGCCGCGAAAATCCAATTGCACGGGCTGCGGCGAATGCACGTCTGCCAGTACGTTTTGGAGCGTGCCGAGTTTTTCCGGCGGAGTTTCTCCGAGGAATTTCAAGGTGACATGCAGGTTTTCGGCGCGCACCCATTTTGCCTGCGGCGATAAGCCGCGGAACTCTTTGATCTGCGCGGCGAATGCGGCGCGAATGTGCTCTGGAATCGCGATGGCGATGAAAAGGCGCACGCGGAGCCTACTTAATCGCCGGAAGGTACGCGGCGCGGCTGCGGCTTGCCGTCGTAGAGGAAATGGACGCGCACCATATCCAACGCGAGTTGCGAAGCATGAAAGCGAATCATTTCGCGGTCGCCCGGCAAATGCACGAGCCGTTCTTTGGTGCCTGCGGGGCCTGCCAGCGCAATGTGTACCGTGCCCACGGGTTTCTCTTCGCTGCCGCCGCCCGGGCCTGCGATGCCGGTGACGCCGACGCCAAACGTGCTGCCCACGCTGCGCCGGATGCCTTCGGCAAGCGCGATAGCCACTTCGGCGCTGACCGCGCCCTTGGCGGCGATCAATTCCGCCGGAACTTCGGTCCAAGCCGTTTTTCGTTCGTTGCTGTAAGAGACCACGCCGCCCAGAAAATACGTCGAACTTCCGGGAATGCGCGTCAGGCGCTCTGCCAGCAAGCCGCCCGTGCAGCTTTCCGCCGTGGCGATCGTGGAGCGATTCGTCGTCAGAAGCTCCGCTACCACCTCTTCTAGCGGAACGCCCTTGTGCGCGAAAATTCGGTCGCCCAGCGCCAGCTCAAAGCTGCGGACAATTTCTTCCAGCGTGTTTTCGGCATGCATTCCGTCGTCGGTCCACATGCGCAGGTGGATCTGGATTTCTCCCGGCGCCGCCAGGATCGTCGTGTTCACTTGCTTATACCGCGTGTAGATGGGCCGGATGCGTTCCTCAACGTGCGATTCGCCCATGCCCGTAACGCGCAGTTCGCGTTCAAACATGCGCACGCCGGAAACATGCCGTTTCAGTCGCGGCTGAACCTGCTCCAGGAAAAGCGGCTTCAATTCCCGCGGCGGCCCGGGAAGCAGCGCGATCATGCGGCCTTTGTCCTCGATCCACAGCCCCGGCGCGGTGCCGCGCGGATTGTCCAGCACCTCAGCGCCTTCCGGCACCATCGCCTGGCGCAGGTTCACCTCGGGCATTTCGCGCTTGAAACTGCGGAATCGCGCTTCAATCGCGCGCACCACCTCTTCGTTGCGCTGCAAGCGCCTGCCGAGAAGCTCCGCAACCGTCTCGCGCGTCAGGTCATCTTCGGTGGGACCCAGCCCGCCGCTCGAAATCACCACCGGCACGCGGTTTAAGGCGTCGCGAAATGCTTCGGCCAGCAGTTCCCGATTGTCCCCAACGATGGTCTTCCGCAGGACCTCAATGCCGAGCTTGTTCAATTCTTCGGTAAGAAACAGGGAATTCGTGTCCAGGCGATCCGGCGTGAGCAGTTCCGACCCAACTGCGATGATTTCCGCTTTCATGTCAATGATTGTAGCTCAGCAGCGAGGGGGAAAATCCGGCGCCCCAAAGCGCTACCCGAGCAACGGCAGGCCGCGTACATTCCAATCAATCGTAAACAGCGCACTGTTCGCCGCCAGAATCCCGCGCCCGCTCGGCAGCAGCGCCAGCCCGACCAGCGCCGGGCCGCTCAGCGCATGCTCCGCGTGCCCCTGCGGCGTGATGCGCACAATGCCGCGGCGCCCGCCGAGCGACGCGACCACATAAAGATTCTCTGCCTGGTCAAACGCCAATCCCTGCGGCCGGCCCAGCCCGCGGTAAAACACATGCACTTCGCCGTTTTGCGTGATGCGATAGACGCGATCGTAGCTCGAAGTCGTCGGCCCGCTCACATAAAGCTCTCCGCTGGGATGAAACGCCAGGTGATACGCCGCAACGGATGGCTCCAGCGTGGCGAACACAAAAATCTCCCGCTCCGGGCTGATCTTGAAAATTGTGCCGCTGCGGTCGCCAACAAACAAATTCCCGCGCGCATCAAACGCCAACCCGGTCGCGATGCCCATGCCCTCGATCCATTGCTCGCTCCGGCCGTCTGGAGTGACGCGATGAATCGTGCCGTCGTGCCGGCAGGAGACAAACAGGTCGCCGCGGGGCCCAAGCGCAAGACCTGTGGGATTGATCAGCGAAGTCACGAACGGCTTCACTGTATAACTCGAGCTGATTTTATAAAGGGAAACGGGCACACGCTGACCGCGCGGCCCGCTGAATGTCACATAAATATTGCCTTCGGAATCCACGGCGGGGCTGCTCACGGGATGCAGATTGTCCGCAATTTGAAATCCAAGAGCCACGGGAAACGGCTGGCTCTCTTTCTCCGCATTCACGATCTTGATGTTGCTGCCGCTGGCGTCGTCCGGGACGCGCGCGATCAACCGGTTGCTGCTGGCCAGCGCCAGCGGCGCCTCCGCCTCGCCGAAACGCACCAGCGGCCGCGCGCCGTGCCGCGACGTAAACCCGCTGCCAAAGATCGCGATTTCACCACCCGGAATGGCGGCTGCGGGCGCAATCCGTTCGATGTGGGGAATCCCGTTCTTCTCTGTGGTGGTGCCAAACCCGAATTTCATTACTTTTGCCCGTGATTTACAGCCAATGAAAGTGTAACGCGAGACGCAGGCAAATGGCAGCGTAGATCCCCGCCATCCAGTCGTCGGCCATGATGCCCCATCCGCCGGGCAGTTTTTCCAGGCGCCGGCAGGGAAAAGGCTTGGTGATATCAAAGAGGCGGAACAGGAGGAAGCCGGCCAGCAGGAATTTCCAGTTGAGAATGCTCATGCCCGTGTAGAGCGCGAAGGTGGCCGCCTCATCCGAATTGAGCAGGCTCAGGGGAGCGAGCGGAGTAAGTCCCAGGATTAGAGCCAACTGCACTCCAGAAACTTCGTCGATCACCACGTACTGCGGATCCTTCACGCCCGCAAATTCCGCCACTTGCTGGCTGGTGCGCACTCCAAGGAATGCCACGAACAGCCAAACGGCAATCGAGGGGACCAGAATCACAGCGAGGCCAAGCGCACCGGAGTGCAGTGGCAGGTCGATTCCAAGTCCTATTCCCAGGCTGCTGCTTATGACGAGAAACCACGTAAAGGGGTGAGAAACTACAGCGACCAACAATCCCACGAGCGAACCCCAAGTGCCCGGCCCGGGCTTCAGATAGCCGGTGCCGAAAACCGTGGCAATTGCATACGCAAATCGCGGCTTTCCCGCTGGCTGTGCGGATGCAGGCACGGCGACCTCAGTGGATGGTGTCATTATTTTCCTGCTCGTCTTCGCGCGGGGCGCGGCGATCCTCTTCCGCAATATCTTCTTCGTCGAAGATGGGATCAGAGACTACGTATTTCTCGGCCGCCCATGCTCCCAGATCCTGCAAGCGGCACCGCTCGGAGCAGAACGGAAAATCCGCGTCCGTCGCCGAATCCGTTGGCCTTTTGCAAATGGGACATTTGTGTTTCATGGCGAAGGAATAGTTGTACCACCTCTCGCGCGCGAGGTGTAGCGCCGGCTTGGTAGCGCCTGCTTCTAGTTCACCCTGAGTCTCGAAGGGCAGGCAAGCGTTCTTGGGAGTCGGATCCGCTTCCAAGAGACCGGCGTCACCCAATCACCCGCAACGCCGCCCCAGTCGCAATCCGCGTCAATTTTTCCGGAGTCGCCGGCGCAGCCGCGACCAACTCCACCGGCCGAATCGCCAGCCGCGATTGAATTTCCACCACACGCCCGATCAGGTCATACGCGTCGGTCTTCGTAATTTCCACCCGAACCACATCGCCGGTCGCCGCAGTTTCGCCATTGGGCATCTCAATGTCGGTGAGATAAAGCTTCCCGTCAATATCCGGCGCCATGGATTCCAGGCGCGCTTCCCACACCAGCGGATTGTCCTTCGAAGGCCCTTCCACCAGCGCGGTTTCCGTGCGGCCCTTGAGCTTGCGCAAATTCTCGCGCGAGATTTTCTTCTGCAGCGCCATCAGGCGGTTGCGGCGGTCGCTGATCGTCTCTGCATCCACCTTGCCGTCCAAGGGAAAACTCGCGGCGATGTCCACGTCCGAATATTCAAAAACGCCCATCCAATCGAGTTTGGCCGCGGCCACAAAATCGTAAAGTTCCTGGAAATCCGCCTCGGTCTCGCCAGGGAAGCCCACGATGAAGCTGGTCCGCAGCGCCACGCCGGGAATTGTGGCCCGCATGCGCTCCAGCAGTTTCAGGAAAGCATCGCCGTGCGAGCCGCGCTTCATCCGCGCCAGCACGTTCCGGCTGGCGTGTTGCAACGGCATATCCACGTATTTGGCCAATCGCGGATGGGCCGCCAGCGTATCCAGCATTTTCTGCGTCACGCGGTTCGGATAGGCGTAAAGAAAGCGCACCCACAGCAAGTCGTCCACTTGCGCCAGCCGCTCCAGCAATTGAGCCAGTCCGTCACGCAATCCCAGATCCTCGCCATAGGAAGTGGTGTCCTGTCCGATCAAGGTAATTTCGCGAGCGCCGGCGGCGGCAAGATTTTCCGCTTCGCGCACCACGGATTCAAACCGGCGGCTGCGGAATGCTCCACGCAGCTCGGGAATAATGCAAAACGTGCACGGATGGTCGCAACCTTCGGCGATTTTGATGTAGGCCTGGTGCTTCGGGGTGGTCACCATGCGCGGCGTGAAATCGTGATAGAGGAATGCCGGTGGCTGCGCGGGAAGAACCCTCAGGTCCCCTTCGACGGCTTCGATGATGCGTTCCACTTCACCGGTGCCGACCACCGCATCCACTTCCGGAATCTGCTCCAGAATCTGCTCGCGGTAGCGCTCCACCAGGCAGCCCGCCACGATCAACTTTTTCGCGGCGCCGAACTTCTTGTGCTCGGCCATTTCCAGGATCGCGTCCACGGACTCTTTTTGCGCCGACTCGATGAAACTGCAGGTGTTGACCACCAGAATCTCGGCGTCATCCGCGCGCGGCGTCAGTTCGTATCCATCGCGCGCAAGAATACCCATCATCACCTCGCTATCCACGAGGTTCTTGGGGCATCCCAGCGACACAAATCCAACCTTACGCATACAGTGAGATTGGCGCCTTTACGCCAATCCCCTAATTTTACCACGAAGCCAGCATGTACTCCGCGAGATCCGCTATTGTAGCGGCCGCCTTCCGAGGCGGGCGCACTTTCTATCCGCCCACCGCAACTTCGCCACAGGCGCCCTTCCGCCCTTCAACTCAACTCCCCCGAGGCACCGCCCGAATCTCCTCTAACAGCGCCTGCAACCGCGGCGCATCGCAAGCCGCTCCGCCAAACCGCGCCCGCGTATAAATCGCCGTAAACTCCCCCACCGCCGAAGCCAGCGGAGGCTGCATCGCCAGCGTGGCTGCAAATTCTCCCGGCGTCTGCGTCTCCTTCCTCAAAAACCCGCGCTTTTCCAGCACCCGCAGCATTTCCGCATAAAGCCGCGAAGCCAGTTGCGGATTGTTTCGCCGCTCAACGGGCTTCCGAATCTGGACAGACAAGCTCAGCCACCGGAAAAAAGCCCGAATCCAGTCCATCCGCAGCACCACCAGCAGCAAAACCAGCGCCACCGGAAACAGCCCGCGCAGGTAGGAATGCGAGCTTTGCCAGGAAATCAATCCCGCCATGCCGCGATCCTGCTCGCGCCGGAACCACCGCCGGATCGAGCCACTATAATCCGTGGAATTCTGCTTCACGTTGTGCGCCAGCAGCGATTGATGCGCCCAATCGTAATTGACCACCCACTCGTTCCAGTTCAGTTGCATCCAGTCCAGATAAAGATTCAGCCTTGAAAACAGGCCGTACTGCGTGCTGTCCGACGCGGGCGTTGGGTCAAACGTAATCCACCCGCTGCCCGGGAAATAGGCCTCCACCCAGCTGTGCGCGTCGCTGGCGCGCACAATGTAATCCCCGGCCACGTCGTTAAACTCGCCCGGAAGAAAACCATTCACTTCCCGTGAAGGAATATCCAGCGTCCGCAGCATCACCGCCATCGCCGAAGCGAAATACTCGCAGTGCCCGGCTTTGGTAACAAAAAGAAATTGCGCCAGCGGGTCGGCGCCGGGCTTTCCGGCAAGATTCAGCGTGTAGCCGTAAGTGCGCCGCAGGTAATTCTCCAGCACGATGGCTTTGTCGAATGGATTGTTGGCGGTGGCCGTAATTTTTTTCGCAAGTTCGGGGATGCGCGCGTCGAGTTTTTCCGGCAATTGCAGATAGGTTTCGCGAATTTCCGGCGGATAGTCCGTTCCCGCGGTGCGCGCCTTTGCGGGTCGCGCGGTGGGCAAAAGCGAAATCCCTTCGTAGCGGATCTGTGAGAAATTCCGCGACGGGTTGGAAATGGATCCGGTGTCATCCACGCCCAACGCGCTGAAATGGGGTTCCGCGTTATAACGGCTCGGGTCGCTGGAAAAATTGCCGCGCAATTGCAGCACCTGTACGGGCGCGAAAATGGCGTCGCTGGCCATCGGCTGCAGCAGGATGGTGAAACGCAACTGACCCGCAATGGGTACTTTCATGGCATAGGGAGAATCGAACGTAACCCAGCCTCCCTGCCCGGAGGAAAGTAGATCGCGCGTCTTGTCTTTCTCGAACCACCGCCTGCCGTCAAAGTTCGTCAGCGCGATGCCGCGCCAGCGGAGCAGGGGATAATCCACGGGATGCCCGGTTTGCACTCGCATCACCACGGTATTGTCTCGTTTGATTTCGCCAATCTGGCCGAGTTCCACACTGTCCGTGAATCCCGTCATCAAAGAGGGCTGAAAGCCGGTGCGCGCGAAATAACCGGCGCTCACGCGGGGAAAAAAGAAAAACAGCAGTGAGCCGAAAAAGATTGCCCCAAATGCCACGCTCAGCGCGGCCAGCGAAATGGCCCGGTAAAAGCGACGTTCCCGCGAGGCTTCGCCGTGCAGCGGGGGAAACACTGCGCCGAAAGCGCTGCGGCGGATCTCCAGACCCAAAAATGTTGCCACCGCAAACAACAAATAGGCGATAAACAGAAAGAAGAAGTTGGTATCCACCGTGAACACAGCGGAGGCCAGCACGGAGGCGAAGGAAAGCATCGCCAGGAACATCGCGTCGCGGTCCGTGGTGGCGCTGTAGAGCCGCAGCACAGTCACGATTAACAGAAAATGCACCGCGGCCAGCAACGCGGCATACAAGCCCACATTCACCGTGCCCGCCACCAGATTGCGCGAAATAAATAACGCGTCCAGTGGGAACACCACCAAAAACACAATCACCAGGCGCGTCGCGGTGCCTTGCTGCAATTCCGGGCCATCTCCACGCCACCAGCGAAAACCTTTATAGAGAACGGCCAGGGGCGCGAGCACGGTTGTGAAAAGATCGAGCTTCCCCGTGCTTACCAGCGTCAGCACCGCCGTCAGCACCAGAAAAAACAGCGCCGCGCGAAAGAAAGATTCCGCGGGAAGCGCTTGCGCCGGACTTGAGGAAGTAGTGGCCATCCGCTGAATCCCTAGAATACCACCCAGCCCCCGCCGCACTTCTAGCCGCGCGCGTATCAATTACGAGACGCTTTTGTAGCGGCCGCTTTCCGAAGCGGGCGCCTCTGCAGTGTGAGAACCCAGCTATCGCTTTTACGATGTCAGCTCCGGAGAATTCCGTCCCCTCCGTGACACGCCAACTCCCCCGCCGCCCGCGCCACCTTCCGCGTTAAATTCGATACCGCCAAATCGCAAACCTTCTCCAATTTTAAAATGTCTGCGCCCGCAACCCTCGGCAATTTCTTCACTTCAGCGCGAAACGCCAAAACCGTAATCGAACGGTAGGTCACGGCATGGCGAATTTTCTTCAATGGCCGCAGCACTCTCCGCAATTTCCGGCGCGCAAACAAGGTCTTCTCGGCATAGGCAGCAAGCTCTTCGGGCGCGTTGCGCCGCACGGCGATGGTTGGGAAATGCCACATCTTCGATACGAGTGCCGCCACATCGTCGGCGGCCTTGTTTTGTTTTATTTTCTCTGGCGGCGGCAACAGCAGCGTTTTTCCATGTGCATCTAACAGCACCAGCGCCGCCAACGTGATCTCCACCGTCTTCCGCTTCACTCGTTTTTCGGGAATCTCTTCGGCCAGACCCTTCTTTCGCGCCTCGCAGAACTCGCCAACCGGGCACAGCAGGCACTGCGGAGAGCGCGGCGTGCACAAGGTCGCGCCAAGCTCCATCATCGCCTGGTTCCAATCGCCGGGCGATTTTTCGTCAAGCAACTGATCCGCGCTTTGCTGAAGCTTCTTCCACGTCCCGTTTTTTCGCAGGTCTCCCCGCACCGCGCCCAGTCGCGCCAGAACGCGCGCCACATTGCCGTCCAGCACCGCCAGCTTTTCCCGATACGCGATACTCAGGATTGCCGCCGCCGTATACGCGCCAATTCCCGGTAACGCCAATGCTGCCTCTGGATCACGCGGAAATTCACCGTCATGCTTCGCCACAATCTGCCGCGCTGCATCTTGCAAGTTCCGCGCGCGCGAGTAGTAGCCCAGCCCAGACCACAAGCGCAGCACTTCCTCTTCCGGTGCCTCGGCAAGCGCCTGCACCGTCGGGAATCGAGAGAGAAACCGTTCGTAGTAGGGAATCACCGCCGCAACGCGCGTTTGCTGCAGCATAATTTCGGAGAGCCAGATGCGATAGGGATCGTTCGTGCGGCGCCAGGGCAAATCGCGCTGGAATTGCGAAAACCATGCCTGCAGATTTTTTCGAAATCGCACCAGCGGCGGCCCGGTCAGCATGCGCACAAGTTTCGCACATTCCCGCGGCTGCGCCTTGGCCGGCCGTTAAATCTTCATGAACTCAAATCACTTGCGAACACGATGTACGACGTATTCCACAATTCCGAAGGGATCGACCCGCGAGGCTGCGACGTAACGATGATCTTGAAAGACTCCGGGTCCGCGGCCAACTGGCTCAGCAATTCCGGCTGCGAATTTGGCGCCACCGGCTGCACCAGCGCCAGGTGCCGCAGGATGGCAAAAATATTTTCGGACGCCGGGCCCAGCGTCGTCGAAGCGCCCACGCTGCGGAACTCAATCATGGCGCTGCGTTCGTGAAAATTCCAGGCCAGCGCCGCGCAAAAAGTCACTGCGCGCTCAAACCGCTCCCGTTCCTCCGGTCCAGCCTGGGTGTGCGTCGCCGGACTCTGCGGATCGAAGACCAGCAGCACGCGGCAATCGTCTTCTCTCGCGAATTCCCGCACCATCAGCTCGCCGAAACGCGCCGAAGCTTTCCAGTGCACATGGCGCGCGCTGTCATTCGGCAGGTATCCGCGCAGCGCGTAAAGGTCCTGGCCGCGGCCTTTCGAATGGCTTTCCATCGCGCCTTGCAGGCCCGGAAGCACTTCCAGGAATTCCGAGGAAGCTGCCACCGCCGGATAAACCATCGCCTCGGTCGCCAAATCCAGCCGCCGCGCTTTTTGCAAAAAGCCAAACGGAAAGCGCGTCACAATGCGGAACGCTTCCTGCCGGTAAAGCCCGCGCTGAGGAAAGAGCAGCGGCACGCTTTGCTTCACCGTTTGCTGCCGCGGCAGGTAAGGAAAGTAGACCGGAGTCTCCAGCAGCGCCACCGCCGCCTGATTTTTCTTTTTCGCGGCTTCCACGCGCAAGGAAAACGATGGAAGGCTCAGTTTTTCGTTTTGAAGTTCCACGGAAGCGCGCACCGCTTGCCCCGCGAAAATGTGTTCCGGCAAATCCAGCTTCAGCTCAACGCCCGCCAGCGTGATGGAAGACAAGATGCCAGACATCAGAATGGAAGCAATCAGGCTGGCCAGAACCAGAAACAAAAGATTGTTGCCGGTATTGATCGCCGCCAGCGCCACCAGCACGATGCCCAGAATGTAAATCCAGCCCTCGCGCGTGATGCGGTATTCCATTCGGTAGCCGATCCAGCGCAGCGGCGTGCGTTTCGCCAGCGTGGGCACCAGCGTTACCGCCACCCAACCTGCAACCACCAAAGCTGTTAATGCCGACGCGCTGGCCAGGAAAAGATTGCCGAGTTGCGCAGCCGCACCCGAATAAAGCGCAAGAACCAGCGCGATCGTCAGCGCGGCCATGGACAGAATAAACGCGCGCACCCCGGGCCGATCTGACTTCGCCAGCAGCGCATGGATTGTGGAGCTGAGTGTCGCCATGTTGTTTTCTACAACAGTTTTCTACAACTGCCCCGGCCACCGCGTAAACGTGTCATCCTGAGGACCGCCTGCCCGGAGCGTTTTTCGCGCAGGGCGGTCCGAAGGATCTCAACTTAAAAAAGCTTCCGGAAATTCTCCGTCGAAATTCTTCCCGCCAATCAGAATCGGCTCACAGAATGACAATTCGCAGCCGATTCCAGGCAATGTCCTAGCGACCGATGCCTGATGCGCGTTCTCTTACAGCGGCACGCGCACGGAATCCACAATCTCCCGCAGCACATTTTCCGTGGTTTCCGACTTTTTCTGCAGCGAAGCGTGCCGCGCGCTGGCCACCACGCGGTGCGAAAACACCGCCACTGCCAATTGCTTGAAATCGTCGGGCAGGCAGAAATCGCGGCCTTCCAGGAAAGCGCGGGCCTGTGCCGCACGCTGCAGCATCAGCGTTCCGCGTGGGCTCACGCCGAGCGCCAGTTGGTCCGATTTGCGCGTGCGATTCACAATTTCCAGCGCGTAATCGTGCAGACTCGAATCCACCTTCACGCGCGTCACGGCCAGTTGCATCGCAAGCACATCGGATACATCGGCCACCGGATCCAGCGACGCAATCGGATCGTCCGTGGCGCGGCTGCGCAGAATTTCCTTTTCCGTTTCGTGCGAGGGATAGCCCATCTTGATGCGCATCAGAAACCGGTCAAGTTGCGATTCCGGGAGAGGGTAGGTGCCGTGGTGCTCCACCGGGTTCTGCGTGGCGATCACCAGGAAAGGCTGCGGCAGTGTCAGCGTGCGCCCGTCCACGGTCACCTGCGCTTCGTTCATCGCTTCCAGCAGCGCCGATTGCGTTCGCGGGGTGGTGCGATTGATTTCATCGGCCAGCACCACGTTCGCGAAGATCGGCCCCTGGCGAAACTCAAATTCCCGCGTTTCCGGATTGTAGACGCTCACGCCCAGCACATCGCTGGGCAGCAGGTCCGAAGTGAACTGGATGCGCTGAAATGTGCATTGAAACGATTTCGCCAGCGCGTGCGCCAAGGTCGTCTTCCCCGTGCCCGGCACGTCTTCGATCAGCAGGTGGCCGCGCGCCAGCAGCGTCACCAGCGCAAGTTGGATCACGTCTTCCTTCCCGTAGATCGCGCGGGCGATGGATCGCTGCAGCTGTGTGACCACGTGAGAGGTGGCGGTCGTCATCGGCATCGGTTGAAAACCCCAGGTGTTCCTGCTTAAATAGATGAACGTTGTTGCTCCGGCGTTTCGGCCGGTTGCAACGATGTTTCCCCGAAAAGGGTCACCCGTTCTTTGACGGGCGATTAGCTCAGCGGTTAGAGCGCTCGCCTCACACGCGAGAGGTCAAAGGTTCAAATCCTTTATCGCCCACCACTTTTCTTATTCTCTCACCAGTTTCGCCCCTGTCGATAATTTGCTCTCCCCAAGATGTGCTTAAAAACGTATTTGTTCAATGGAATAACGTCGTCTGTGCGTGCGCCGGTGAGAGAGTCACCGCTTGGAAACCTGGGATTGCCGCGCCTCCCATAAATATGGGAGAATGCTGAAAATGAAGACTACCCTCGAAATCCCCGACAAAATCTTCCGGCAGGCCAAGTCCAAAGCCGCCGAGCAGGGCATCCCTTTGCGCCAATTCGTCACCGAAGCCGTCGAACAAAAATTGCGCGAAGCCAAGCCGGCCGAAGATAAACCCTGGATGAAACATTTTGGCAAACTGAAAGATCTCCACGAAGAAACGAAGCGCATCGACAAATTCATCGAAGAAGCGTTCGAAACGATCGACCCGGAACTCTGGAAGTAGGAACTGCCCCGTTGATCCTTGATACGAATGCGCTCTCGGCGTTCGCCGACCAGCAAATGAGCGTGCTTAAGGCGCTTACCCCCGCCAGCGAATTAGCCATCCCCGTCGTTGTCGTCGGGGAGTACCGCTTCGGAATCGCACTGTCACGTCGCCGCGATTGGTATGAGAAATGGTTGGCTGAATTCCTCAAGGATTGCCGCGTCCTGAACATCGACGAGTCCACCGCTCAGCACTACGCGGACATTCGTGTGCACCTCAAGGTGACGGGTACTCCCATTCCTGTCAACGATGTGTGGATCGCCGCTTTATGCCGGCAGCATAACCTTGCCGTTCTGAGTCGCGACCGCCATTTCGACTCTGTGCCGCGTATACAGCGCGTGCCGTGGTGAAGTGGCGATTGGAGAATCGCTGTGCCTGCGACACTTTTCCGTATACTCTCGATGCGTAAGAGGGCTTTGTTCCAGAACGGTCTAAAAGGTAATCTTCGTGAACACTTTTTTCCGGACGATTGAATTTTTGAGCTTAAGCCTCTGGCTGGGCGCCGACGTCTTTCTCAGCTTCGTCGTCGCTCCCGGCGCGTTTGCGATCCTTGGCAACCGCGATGCTGCCGGCTTGATGGTTGGCTACTCGCTCGCGCGCCTGCACTTCGCCGGAATTTTCCTCGGACTCATTTTCCTGCTGGCCCGCCTGGCGCGCACCCACGATTTCGGCAGCTTTACGAACGCAGCCGCGCTGTGCGTCGTGCTGATGGTCTTGCTCACCGCCACATCCCAATTCACGGTCAGCACCCGGATGGAAGCCTTGAAAAAAGAAATGGTCTCCGTACAGAACACTCCGGAAACCGACCCCCGCCGCCTGGAATTCAATCGCCTGCATCACCGTTCCGTGGCCTTCGAGAGCGCAATTCTGCTCCTCGGCTTCGGCGCAATGTTTCTCCTGGTCCGCGAAGCAACCGCTCGCTGACCTGCGCCGGCATACTCCTTAAATACAAATTTTATGGCTGTTAGTAGTGAAGCTGGCAATCCATCTAGACTGTGACAACGATCAGAAACCGGATTCCACTCCCTAACGCAATTCTATTTGCGCTTCCCCTCACCGCTATTGGACTTGGCCTTCGTTTTCTTCTTCCGGATCGGTTTGGGACGAATCTTGTTCGTCACCTTGTACCCCGCGCGTTCAAACGCGCGCCACATATACCAACTGGCCACCGAGCGGTAGGGCCGCCAACGCTCCCCAAAATCCAGCAATTCCTTTGGCTTTGGCATATGTTTCTTGCCGTACGCCACCGACCAGCCTTTTTTCACTCCCAGGTCGTGAATGGGCAGCACGTCTGGCCGACCCAGCCGGAAAATCAAAAACATTTCCACGGTCCATGCCCCGATTCCGCGCACAGAGACCAGTCGTTCGACCAGCTCTTCATCGGAAAGCTTCAGCGCCTCATCATGTGTTGGCACGATCCCCGCCAGCGCTTTCTTTGCCAGATCTGTCATCGCCAGAACCTTCGCACCGGAAAGCCCGGCTTTGCGCAGTTTCGGTCCGGGAATCTTCAACATTTTTTCCGGCGAAGGAGCGCGCCCGTCTTCACCCAGCGCTTTGATGCGCCCGAAAATCGTCGCCGCCGCTTTTCCGGAAATGGACTGGTACGCGATGGCCTCCAGCAGCACTTCGTAAGGCGATTGTCCCGCCTCCGCGTCAATCGCAAATGCCGCCACCTCGGGAATCAACGCGCCGCAGCACCTCATCGCGTTCCGCCAGATGCGCCAAAGCGCTTTGCAGATCAAACGCCAATTTCATTTGTGGATTTTGCATCCGCATATCCGGCGCAAAACCATAGCACGTTCCATCTGCCTTGGTAAGCCGCGCCTCTCACTCTTCCGCATTTGTAGCGGCCGCCTTCCGAGGCGGGCGCCTTTCCGATCCATAAGGCGGCACCCACATTTCCTTTCCCTTCCGGTCCATAGGCATGCTTCCCGTAAAAGACCCAGCAAAAGGATATATCCCCTCTTCCGCCGCCAAACCCCCACGCACCGGGTTCGCCCAAATATACCAAGCCGCCGCATCCATCGATTCCTTAGGTCGCAAAATATGGTCAAAATATTTCTTCTGCCACAAAATTCCGCCGCCCCGTTTTACGAGCTCACGGCTAGTCTTGATTTTCAAGGCTTTCATAAACCCCAGGAAGTCTGACCTTGGCGACAGCCCCATGACCAGCAGGTGGACATGATCCGGCATCACGCAATAAGCAATGACGGCGAAAAAACTGGCTGCGGTAACGTCCCGCAGATGCGCCAAGAACCATTCAGAATTCTCTGGTTCGCGGAACTGGATAGAACGTTCGTGGCAGCACAGGGTTACGAAATGAGCTCGCTGGCCGATGTAATTCACTGGAACTAGCCGAATGTTTTTATGAAAATACATTGCTGTAGTAGTAATGATAGCATTCCAGGCTATAGGCGGATAAAAGCGTCTGCGTGTCCCAAGGCGCCCGCCTCAGAAGGCGGCCGCTACAGATGCTGCTTGCCGCGTGTGATAGAATTTATAGTTCATGCAAACAGGAATTATTGGACTACCACAGGTAGGAAAAACCACGCTGTTCCGCATCCTCACAAAAGCCAACGTGGACGCCAAGGGCAGCCAGACCGCCCACGTCGGCGTCGCCAAGGTGCCGGAGCCGCGCCTCGTAGAGCTCGCCAAGCTCTACAACCCTAAAAAAATAACTTACGCCACCGTGCAATATGTGGATCTTCCCGGTGTCCAGAAAGAACGCATGCGCGAGAGCCTGGCCACGCTTCGCGATGTCGACGCCATCGCCCACGTGATCCGCGTCTTCGACGATCCGAGCGTGCCCCACTCCGAGGGCAGCATTGATCCGCTGCGCGATGCCACCAACCTGGACCTGGAACTGATCCTTTCCGACCATGACCAGGTATCCAAGCGCCTGGAACGCGTCGAAAAAGACCTGAAGAAAAAGAAAGACCCGCTGCTGGAACTAGAGAAGAACGTCCTCGAAAAGTGCAAAGCGCACCTCGAAGCCGAAAAGCCCCTGCGCGAGCTCGAACTTACGACCGAAGAGCGCAAACCCATCGGGGGTTTTCTATTTCTTTCGCAGCGCCCCATGCTCTACGTCCTGAATCTGGGCGACGACGAAGCGGCCGAGCTCGACAAGGCGGTGGAGAAACATAAGCTGGGCGCACTCCGGGGCCGCCCCAACACCGCGGTCGTTGCCGTTTGCGGACGCCTCGAAGCCGAACTCTCCGAAATGGAAGAAAAAGAAGCTGCCGAACTGCTCGCCTCCTACGGCCTGAACGAACCCGGCCTGAATCGCCTGATTCGCGCCACCTACGATCTGATGGGGCTCATTCAGTATTTCACCGCCGGAGAGCCGGAAGTTCGCGCCTGGACCATTCGCAAGGGCTACAACGCGGTGAAAGCCGCCGGCGAAATCCACAGCGACATCGAAAAGGGTTTCATCCGCGCGGAAGTGGTCAGCTGCAAAGATCTGCTCGCGGCCGGCAGCATCGCCGCCGCAAAAGAAAAGGCTCAGGTTCGCCTCGAAGGGAAAGAGTACATTGTCCAGGAAGGCGATGTTATTCTCTTCCGCCATAGCGGGTGAAACAGTTCTTAGTCTTTAGTTCAAAGTTTGAAGTTACAGAGGCCTCGCCGAGTCGCCGTGTCCCCGATCTGTAGGGGCCGGGCTTGCCCGGCTCGTTCTTTCAACTTAAAACTTAAAACTAATCACTGACCGCCATTCCCCATGACCCACGATCTTCCAACCCGCATCGCCCTCGCCGCAATCCTCGGCCTGATCGCCGCAGGCGGCAACCTTCTGGGTGGCTATTTCGTGGTCTATCGCGAATGGCCGCGCCGCTACCTGCAATATTTTCTCGCCCTTGGCGCGGGGTACATGCTCTCGGTCGCATTCGTCGAAGTGATCCCGGAGTCCGTCCGCCTCGGCGGAGCGAATGCTCTGCTCTACGTCCTGGCCGGTTTTTTCCTCGTGCATCTGTTCGAACACACCATCGCCCCGCATTTTCATTTCGGCGAGGAAACGCACACCGAGGAAATGCACGGCCACGCGCACCGCACGATTATGCTCGGCCTTGCGATCCACACCTTTTTCGACGGTGTAGCCATCGCCGCAGGCTTCCTCATCTCCACCTGGCTGGGCGTACTCATCTTCGTCGCGGTGTTTCTGCATAAGTTGCCGGAGGGCTTCACCGTCGCCTCCGTGGTGATGGCCAGCGGCCGCAGCAAACGCAAAGCCGTCCGCGCCGCCGGCCTGCTCGGTGCCGCCACGCTCGCCGGTGTACTCCTCACCAGTCAACTCCAGGCCCAACTGAAATACGCCTTGCCGCTATCCGGCGGCGTCACACTCTATGTGGCCGCCACTGATCTGCTTCCCGAGGTGAATAAGGAGCCCCACTGGCGCATGGCCCTTCTGGTGTTCGTTGGGGTTGCTACCATGCTGATTTTGAAGCTGTTATACAACCTTTAAGCCGCCCTACCCCGTCCCGGTACTCCCGCAACCTCACCCCGCCGCAAACTGCAACTTTTTGAGAACACAAGTGTTTGGTAAAGTGTGGCGGCCATGGTCAGAACTGACGTCCAACTCATGTTGGATGTGAAAGCTGGCGACGGGACCTCCTTCGAGCTCCTGCTCCAGCGCTATCGCACGCCGCTGGTCAACTTCCTGTATCGCATGGTGCGCAACCGCGAGCAGGCGGAAGACCTCGCGCAAGAGGTTTTTCTGCGAGTCTACCGTGCGCGGGAAGATTACGTTCCCAGCGCGAAGTTCACCACCTGGCTGTTCCGCATTGCCACTAACCTCGCCTTGAACTCCGTGCGGGACACGCGGTACCAGAAGCTGGAAGTCTCGATCGACGCGCCGTTAACCGCGGATTCCGAGGACGGCGACGAGAGGACGCTGGATGTTCCGGAGAAGCACCCGAATATCGAGCAGCATCTCGTCGAAGACGCGCGGCGGAAAATGATTCGCCATGCCATCGACAAGTTGCCGGAAAAGCAGCGAGCCGCCGTGCTCCTGCACAAGTATGAAGAACTGGACTATGCCGAGATCGCCAAGATTCTCAGTTGTTCGGAGAGCGCTCTGAAGTCGCTCCTCTTCCGGGCATATGAGGCGCTGCGAGTGGAACTAGCCCCGCTTGTGGCACAGCACGTAAGACACTGAGGGCAGGGAAGGGCAGGAAGTTATGAGTTGTGAACGCATGGAAAATCGAATCCTCGGATTCGTTGACGGACGGCTGAAAGAAAGCGAACGGCTGGAGATGGAAAAGCATATCTCCACTTGTTCGCCATGCCGGTTGCGCGTGGAGGAGTTCCGCGCGGTGACCGGCCTGCTCGACGAACTTCCGGTGCTTGAGCCGTCGCTCGAATTCGATACCCGCGTGCATGCGATGGTGGCCGCGGAGCCGGAACCGAAAGCCAGTTGGTGGGAGTGGCTGCGCGTTCCGCCTCGCGTGGCCCTGGTTGCGTCGTTACTGCTGGTGATGGCCGTGTATCTGGGCTATCGTTCCTCGCCCGTACAACCCTTGATAGCCAACGACGACCAGGCCATGCTGCAGGATTTGCCGGTGCTTGAGGATCACGACGTTCTGCAGAATTTCGAGCCGCTGAAGGAGTTGCCCGCGCCGGCGCAAGCCGACGATGCCAGCGACGTGCAGCCTCCGCAGCAGATGTAGCGTTGAGCTGTCCTTTCGAGCGAAGCGAGAAATCTGCTTTTGTTTGAAATCGTAATGGGTGAAAAGCAAGACCGGGAGAAAAGGGAAGCAGCGAGCGAGAAAATGCGGTGGATGAAACTCCAATTCGGATTACGGCTTCTGGCAGCGGTGGCCATCCTCGCGCTGCCTGGCCTGGTTGCCGCCCAGAACCCGCATCCGGATCGCCCTCCGCAGCACCCGCAACAGACTCACCCGAAGCAGCAGCCCCCGGCCAACCCGAATCATCCGCCGGCGAATAACTATTCTTCGGCGCATCAGAATCAGAATCAGAATCAGAATCCGCATCCCAACCAGAATTACAATAATGGCGGGAACCATCCCGATGGCGCGCGCAACGGCACTGGCGCCGGTTACAATCCAACGCCGCGCCGCGAATTGGGCATCGGCGCTGCGCGTCCCTGGGTTGACCAGATGCGCGACCTCTCTCCGCAACAACGCGATCGCGTGCTGCAGGGCAGCAAAGCCTTTCAGAATCTTTCTCCCGACAAGCAGGCCAAAATCCGCCAGCAATTCAGCCAGTGGGACCGCATGAGCCCAATGCAGCAGTCCGACCTGCGCCAGAAGGAAAAAATCTGGCAGGGTCTCACTCCGGGGCAGCGCGAGCACATCAAAAACGACGTCTTGCCTAAATGGCGCCAGATGACTTGGGACCGTCAGCAGGTGATCAAGCAAAAGCTCGGCGTGTTGCAGCACATGCCGGAATCCGCTCGCAACGATCGCCTGAACGATCCCAACTTCACCCGCGGCATGAGCGACGACGAAAAATCGATGCTGCGAGACCTAAGCCACACCCACGTCGGCGCCCCCGACTCCCCAACCGACTAACCTGTACCGGCCACTTTCCGCTTGCCCGCCGTAGCTGCTTTTGCGAAGGCGGGAGGCGGGCGCCTTACCTCTTCCCTGTAGTGGCCGAACTTCAGATCGGCCACCCCAATAACCCAAAAACCGCAACAATCAACCAACGCATGAATCCGGCAATTCATCCCAGATCCATGCGTTGGCCTTCGCCTCCAACCATTTCACTTCCCTGATCGCTGCTGCAAACCCTTCCCCAGCAACGCGAACTGCTGCGGTTCCTGATGCTTCGCAATTTCCCGTTCGCTTTTCGTTTCCAGCACCTCGCGTCCTTGCTCTGCATCCGGCGTCCACAGTTGCGAGAGAAAGCAATGCCCCTCGTAGCAGTGGAAGACCACCTGTCCCGATTTCCCCCCGGACCGGACCACGCGGTTCGATTGCTGCATCGCGACGATGTCTCCGCCCGCGTTGCGCAAAAGCACCTCGTTGCCTTCCGACCAGACCACATATTCCCCCGCCGGCATTGCCTTGTTCGCCGCTTCAAAGGCAAACGGCACCTGCACCTTAACCTTCAATCCCTGCGCCGGTGTTGAAATCACTCCCACAGAAAAGCAAAGCGTTGCTGCTGCCAATTTCCAGTTCATATCGTGTTCTCCTTAGCTCCAGCTCTGCCAAACCTTTCGGCAGATCGCGGTAACTGGCTCGCAGTTTCTGCGTCTAATGGAGGCAGGACAATGGTCGCGCTGGGGCCTGCAAGGGAAACAATTCTGGCCAGCTATATCGCTGAAAAATAAGGAATATGAGGAACAATCTGACTTCTCAAACGTCCTATTTGCACAGCCCTCAGGTGTATACTCCCCTTGCTGATTGCGCGAACCATGGCTGAACTCGCCTCAATCCGGAAAGTGATTCGCTTCGGTCTCTATGAGATCGATCTGGTCTCCCAGGAACTCCGTAAGTCCGGCGTTAAGATCAAGATCCAGGAACAACCGTTTCAGATTCTGGCCCTGCTTCTGGAGCGGCCCGGCGAAATCGTCACCCGGGAAGAGATCCAGAAGCGTCTCTGGACCGGCGATACCTTTGTTGACTTCGATTTGGGACTCAACAGTGCCGTCAAGAAACTCCGCCAAGTCCTTGGCGATGAGTCCGATAACCCACGTTTCGTGGAAACACTCTATCGCCGCGGCTATCGCTTTCTTGCGCCGGTGCACGGTTCAGAATTGCAGCCCACGCTCGTCACCCCAAAACCGTTGCATCCCAACGGAGAGGAAGCTCGCGAACTGGGGGACCCGAGCATTGATTCGTTTCCGTCCGACCCTGAACTGCATCTGCGTCATCCAAAAGCTACAAAGAGCTACCTCTTTTATTTCCTTTTGCCTCTGATCTTGTCCGCCGGCCTCCTTGTCGGCTATGCGCTCAGGCCGCCCTCGCCGCCCAGAGTCACGGGCTACCGCCAGATCACGCACGATGGGCTGCAAAAGTACATTCTGGTCACCGATGGCGAACGCCTATATATCGAGGAAAACAATTCTGGGCGTTTTTCCGTTGCGGAAGTTTCCTCCTCCGGGGGCGAAACCTCTTTTATTCAATCTCCCTTTACCAATCTCATGCTCGGTGGCATCACTCCGGATGCTTCCGCCTTGCTCGTTGGCGAGTCTCACAACAAGATGAAGCAGTCCGCGCTCTGGACTTTGCCTTTGCCAGCGGGCGGGCCGCGCCGTGTGGGCGAAATTGTCGTGGAATCCGTAGCTCCTTCTCCAGACGGAAAATCTCTTATTTTCGCCAACGCAAGCTCGCTCTATGCGGCTGCCTCTGACGGAAGTCAGGTCCGGCAGCTTTTTTCCGTCAATGGAATCCCCTCGGGCCTGGCCTTCGCGCCGGATGGCAAGAAATTCTGCTTTGCCTTAAGCGACATCCGGACAGCGACCAGCGCGCTCTGGGAAGCCAATGCGGACGGAAGCCATCTGCATCCCGTCTTTTCCATCGGGCAGGCGCCGCCGCACGACTCCGCACCGCAGTGGACACCCGACGGTCGCTATCTCCTTTTCCAGAGATACCGCGATGGGCATATCAATGTCTGGGGTTTGCCTCTGCGAGCGCGCTGGTTCGGCCCCCGGCCGGAACCCGTCCAACTGACAAATGGGCCACTGGATTTTGGCGTTCCCTTGCCCAGCCGCGACGGTAAAAAGATCTTCGTCGTCGGCTCTCACCTGCGCTCCGAAATGATCCGCTACGACGGCCATTCAGCGTTCCAGGGATATTTCGGGGGCGCCTCCATCACCGACCTCGCCTTTTCCGCCGATGGAAATTGGGTCACCTATGTCACCGTGCCAGATAAAGCCCTCTGGCGCAGCCGCGTGGATGGCAGCGAACGGTTGCAGCTCACCGACCCCGGTAAAATCTGGGCCGGCCTGCCGCGCTGGTCGCCCGATGGGAAGCAACTCGCATTCATGGGCCGCACGGTTTCCTCGAACTGGCGCGTCTACCTGATCTCCGCAAACGGAGGAAATTACGAAGATCTGGTGCCAACGGCCAGTGCCGGCCTGGATCCCAACTGGACCCCGGATGGAAAATCCATCGTTTTGTCGCTGGGTATCGTGGGCCCCACCGGGCAGGGAATCTCCATCGTGGATTTGGCAACCAGGAAAGTTACGGATCTGCCCGGCGCAGAAAATCTTTTTTCTCCACGTGTTTCGCCGGACGGCAAAACCATTGCGGGGATCACCACGGATTCGGAAAGCCTGATGCTCTTCGACGTTGCCAAGCAGCGCTGGACTGAAGCCGTCCACATGCCCGCAGGTTACCCCGCGTGGTCGCACGACGGTCAGTTCGTCTATTTCGGCACGGTCCTCTCCGGAGATCCCGCCTATTACCGCATGCGCCTCTCCGACCACAAAGTGGAGCGGCTCGTGAGTCTGGCCGGTATTCGCCGCTATTGGGGCGAACTGGGGGAGTGGATCGGCCTCGCACCGGATGATTCCTTGCTGCTCTCCCGCGACGCCAGCGATCAGGAAGTCTACGCCATCGATTGGTCGCCAAACTAAAGCCACGGCGCCCGTGACTCAGCGCGCTTATCCTTCGGCCCATATCGATCCAGGGGACGCCCGCGCTCTCAGCCGAAGTCTCCGCGGTCGGATTTTTCTTGACGATATCTGATAAGTGCTGTATACTCTTTGGGTATATTTTCGCCTGGCCGTCAACAGGCCCGGCGGCGCGCTCTTTGAAAAATTACAGAAAGTTGTGGACGATTCGGCACATTACCGTGCTTTCTGCGTGTCTTTTGCGCATACCACTAACAAGTCCTTTGAATGCCACACTTGTAAATCACTGTTTCCGTAAGCCCCTGTATTTGCCTCACCTACAAGAAAACGCGTTTTTCTCTTTGCGTTCCAAAATGGAACGGTGCCCCTCCTCTCTCCTCGTTGACAACTCCTCCCTCTCGCGTCATCGTGACGCAGTACACCTTCGCGCATCCAATTTTCCCGGAGACTTCCATTCCCCAGCTTTCTCCACGCTTTCGCGCCCTGAAGCATCGCAACTTCCAGCTTTTCATTATTGGACAGCTCGTCTCCCTGATCGGCACCTGGATGCAGACCACGGCGCAGCAGTGGCTCGTCTATCGGTTGACGGGCTCGGTCGCGGTCCTTGGTCTCTTCGGCTTTGCCAGCCAGCTGCCGATGCTCCTGCTCGCATGGATGGGCGGCTATGTGGGCGACCGTTACAATCGCCATCGCGGCGTGATCGTTACGCAAACCTGCTCGATGATCCTGGCGTTTCTCCTGGCCGGACTCACACTCACTCACCTGATCCGCGAGTGGCACTTGATCGTCATCGCTTTCCTCGTGGGTATCGTAAATGCGTTCGACGTTCCCATCCGCCAATCCTTTTTCGTGCACATGGTGGGCAGGGAAGATCTGCCGAACGCCATCGCGCTGAACTCTTCGATCTTTAATGGTGCTCGCGTTGTGGGCCCGGCGATTGCCGGCTTCGCAATTGTGCTGGTTGGCGAAGGCTGGTGCTTTTTTCTGAATGGCATCAGCTTCATCGCCGTGTTGGTGGCCTTGCTGATGATGCGCATCGAACCCACGGCCAAGCGGCCGCCGGATGAATCTCCAGTGCGGAGTTTCGTTCAGGGATTCAAGTTTGCGATCCACGATGTGCCGATTCGCTCGGCGCTGCTGATGCTATGCCTGCTCAGCTTCTTCGGGTTGCAATACTCCGTGTTCCTGCCGATTTATGCGCACGACATTCTGCATGGCGGCGCAAAAGCATTGGGCCTTCTGATGAGCGCTGCAGGAGTAGGCGCGGTGCTAGGGGCGTTGCAATTTGCTGCTCGCACGCACTATCGGGGACTGTCGCGCTGGATTGCCTCCACCTGTACCGTGTGCGCCGTTTGCCTGATTTTGATGTCGCACGCAGCCGCTTTCTGGTTGTGCGCGCTTTTGCTCTTTGCCGTGGGATTCGCCGCCACCTCGCAGATGGCCGCTACGAATACGATTATTCAGGAGCGCGTCCCCGACGAACTGCGCAGCCGCCTGATGGCCGTCTACGCCACCATGTTCATGGGTGTGCAGCCGTTGGGCGCCCTGCTCGCCGGCGGTGTGGCAAAACGCATCGGGACGCCAGATACCGTGCTGCTGTTCGGCTTGGTGGTTCTTGCGGGCTGCCTGGTTTTCATCTGGTGGGTCGTCACTCGCGCGGCGCGGGCACCGGTAGGGGCATCCGTAAGCGGGTAGCACTTGAGAATGCTTTACGCCGGATTCGGCCGATAAACATAAGCCAATTTGTCCTCGGCAACGTCCGGCTTGGTCTGATTGACGGCAGCAAGAACCGCGTCCACCTTCGCGCGCGTTGGCGCCAGTGAACAGACCGGATCGGTTGCCGCCGCATCGCCTGCGAGGAGAAACGCCTGGCAGCGGCATCCGCCGAAATCCAGGTGCCGGCGATCGCAGGATTTGCAAGGTTCCTGCATCCACGCTTCGCCGCGAAATTTGCGAAACGCCGCGGAATTTTCCCATATCTCGCGCAGGGATTTTTCGTTCACATTGTCGAACTGCATCCCGGGAATCACGTTCGCGGCGTGGCAGGGCAGCACGCGGCCATCCGGAGCAACCAGCATCAGTTTGCGTCCCCACCCGCCGACGCATGGCTTCGGATATTTTGCATAATAATCGGGCACCACGAACACCACGCGTGTTTTGCCTTTTAATCTTTCTTCAGCCTGCTTCAGGGTTTCCACGCAGAAATCGAGTTGCTGGCGCGTGGGCATCAGCGCATCCCGATTCGCCAGCCCCCAACCGTAATATTGCACGCTGGCAAATTCCACGCTGCCGGGTTGGTGTTCCTCGACTATCGCCAGCATCTCCTCGAGTTCCTGGATGTTCTGGCGATGGATTACGAAATTCAATGTCAGCCCGATGCGATGCTTTTTCAGCCACTGCAACACGCGTAGCTTTTGCGGGTGCGACGTGGTGTTGGAAATTTCCCGCGCCGTTTGTTCCGTGGCTCCCTGAAAACTCAACTGGAAATGATCGAGGCCCGCTTCCACCAGCGCGGCAAGTTTTGCTTCATCGAGCGGCAGCCCGCTGCTGATCAGGCTCGCGTAAAGACCGCTTTGCCGCGCGGCGCGGACCAGATCCACGATGTCCGGGCGCGCCAGCGGTTCGCCGCCGGTGAAGTCCACCTGCAGAATGCCAAGCTTCTTGGCTTCGGTGAAAATGCGCATCCACGTAGCCGTGGGAAGTTCCCTTTCGCGCTTCGTAAGCTCCATCGGATTCGAGCAATAAACACAATGCAACGGACACCGGTGCGTGAGTTCGGCGACAAGAACAAGCGGCGTGGGTGCGGTGTTTGTCATGAAATGTTTGTAGCTCAGGCCTTCAGGCCTGAGGGTTTTCACTACCACTTTACGACATTGCGCGGGTTCTGGAAGGCCTCACCCCTGAAGGGGTGAGGTACAGCTAAAAATCGAGGGCGCGTTCGTCGTGGAGCAGCGCCAGGTAGCCGAGAAGGTCATCCGTGATGCGCTGCGGCTCAGCCTTGGAGTACAGCGCGTGAAGCTTCTCCGCGATCTGCTGGACAGTGTGCTTGCCGTCGCAGAGTTGCACGATTTCCAGGCTGGGACCAATCAGCCGCAATGCGCGCTCCGGCATCAACAGCATCCGCGGTTGCTCCGTCTTTTCATTCAGGCGTACGCCGGGCGCCAAACGCGGCGTTGCTGTCAGTTCAGGCTTCATCAGGATTCCTTCGCGGGCTGGAACGCGCCGGGGGGCGGCCAGCCGGGATTCACGTATGAAAAATAAAGCGCATCGAGTTGCGCCCACAGAATATCGCACTTGGCGCGTAACGCGGCGTGGGCCAGTTCCTGCTGCTCGCGTGTTTGCGCATGTTTTACGCAATAGGAAAGCGCGAATTCCGCGTCCTCGGGAGCCTGCGTCAGCCGGCCTTTGAAATATTCCAGGCCCGGCACAAGCCACGGATAGTGCTCCCGCATGCGGTCCATGCGCAGGGCGATAAGGTTGCGGCTGAAAAGTTCTGTCAGCGAGGAGGCAACAGCCTCAAGATGCGAAGTGCGCGAGACCAGCAAAACGTAAGCCTGCACCGCATAACGAGTCGCGGGCAGAATGCCGTCGCCATGAATCGCCTGTTCGCGCGGCAAGCCGGTGGCCTCCACCAGCTTCAGCCATTTCTCAATGCCGCCGGGGTGTTTGCCATCGCCATCGTGATCCAAGATGCGTTTGCGCCAGGCGATGCGGAATGCCGGATCTTTGCTGCGCGCCAGAATCGCCGCGTCTTTGATGGGAATGTGCGACTGGTAGTAGTAGCGATTCAGCGCCCAGGCCTGCAGTTGGCCGCGCGTCAGCTTGCCTTCATGCATCAGCACATGGAATGGATGCTTGTGGTGATAGCGCTCTTCGCCGATGGCATGGAAGCCGGCGATGAACTCTTTTTCGCTGAGAGGTTTTTCGCTGGCGCCGCTTTTCATAAGGAGATGTCTAAGCCATCGTAGGCGATTTCAAAGCCCGCTTCCAGTACCGCGGCGTGTTCGGCGGAGTCTTCGTCGAGAATCGGATTCGTATTGTTGATGTGCAGCAGAATTTTGCGTCCCCTTGCTCCAGCAGGGAATTGCGCCAGCAATCCATCGGCGCCAGAGAGTGGAAGGTGGCCAATCTCTCGCGCGGTTTTTTTTGTTCGGCCGGTGCGCTGCAGTTCGTCGTTGGACCAGAAGGTGCCGTCAATCAAAATCAGGTCCGCAGTGGCCGCGGATTTCTGCCATTCGGCGGAGTGGCCGGAAAGTGAAGGAGCAATAAAAATTTTCTTATCAGCGCACTCGAAGAGAAACCCGAGTGTGGCGTCATCAGGCGAAGCGGCGCGGCGGAATTCCTCGCTCACGTAATCGGGGAAGTCGCCGCCAAGCGGAATCGTGTTGCAGACAAACGTGGGAGACTCGCCGGGACTTTCCGAAAGATGGCAGCCGAGACGTCCCGTGCTGGAAAGCACCTGCCAGTGTACTGGCGGATCGGCGCGTTCCAACACTTTGAATATGCGATTTTCCGCGCGCAGCGCGCGCTGCACCCCGGCACTCGCGAAAACAAAAAAACTCTGAAATTCGCGCAAGTGCAGCAGGCCCATCACCGCATCCACATCCGCGGAAGGCAGAAACACGCCACCAATGGGAGTGTGCCCGGGCTTATCCGGCTGAGGCGAGAGTTCGCGAGCGGAAAGAATCTGCGCGCGCAGATCGGGCGAAGCGCCGATCAGAAACCACACGCGATCGTCCGGTGAAAAAGCAATCTGCGTTTGCGAACGAGGCCGCGCCCGCAATGTGCCGGCGCGCAATCCAGCGCAGTTGTGGCAAGCGCAATTCCATTGCGGAAAGCCGCCGCCCGCCGCGGAGCCGAGGATTTTGATTTTCACGAAGGATTCTCCAGGGCGAAGGGAACAAGTGTAGCAGGGGCTGGAGCATCAAAAACACGCACGGACACAAAACGGCCCGCCGGCCCCTTCGCATCGCTCAGGGTATAAAGGCGGGCCCTACAGACTCAAGACTATAGCTCGGCGTTGGCGTAGGAACTGACTTCGCAGTTCAAATCAATCTCTTCGTGCTTCGGTGTGGTCCATTCCATGAGAGGCAGCTCCTTGGTCCGAAATAATGAAGATACTCGACGCACAAAAAATAACATACGGGAATGCGGAAGGGAATAGGGGAGTTCAAAGATCCGGTCGAATTTCGCGCGCAGAATTTCAGAAAAAAGACGAAACTGAAGCGAAAGTGTGATGGGAGCGTGCGCACATTTTGTGCACCAATTCGCGCTGAATTCCACAGTTTATTAACAAAACCTGCGGATTTTCCTTGACTTGTTTTCAATTCGGCTTAGGATGTGGCAAGAAGTGGGGCAAAGTGGTCTTCAGTAGAGCAAAGTAGCAGGGCATAGAGGGCTGTGGTGGAATTGGGCAAACCGATCCTCCATCGAAGTGGGAATCATGAAACTCCGGGGAAACTGTCCAGCGAAGGTGGACGAGAAGGGTCGTCTGAAGATACCCGCCGTGTTTCTCGAGGACCTCAAGGAGTTCGGCAACCAATTTTACATCACCAGCACGAACGGTGAGCGGGCCCGGATCTACCCCATGAAGGTTTGGGGGGAGATCGAGGACCGGCTGGCCGGTATGCCGAGCACGAACAAGGCAAAGCAAAAGTTTCTGTTTCACACGAGCTATTACGGCCAGGCAGTCGAAATTGACGGGCAGGGCAGGGTACTGATTCCGGGGGTACTGCGGGAATCGGCGCAGGTGAAGGGCGAAGTGGATGTGCTGGGAGCCCTGGACCATCTGGTGGTGATGAACCACACGCGGGTCCTGGATCAGTTGAAGGGCGAGCCTTATACCGACGCGGACGATGATGCGCTGGGGAACGCGGGGATTTAGTAAGGAAGTGGCCCCTCGGCTTAGCTCGGGGCAAGCGAGTTTCGAGATTGAGTGCACCGCATACGCCGGTTTTGCTGGAAGAGGTGCTGGAATGGCTGCAAATAAAGCCGGACGGAATTTACGTCGACGCAACCACGGGAGCCGGCGGGCATTCCGCGGCCATCGCGGCGCGGTTGTCATCGGGAAAAGGGCGGTTGATCAGCCTGGACCGGGACGCACAGGCGCTGCAAATCGCGCGGGAGCGATTGAACGAGTTTGGGAGTTTGGTGAGTTTCGTCCACTTGCCGTTCTCGAAGATTGCGGAGGCCGTACAAGGGTTGGGGATAGCGAAGGTGGACGGGGTCTTGGCCGACTTGGGAGTTTCGAGCATGCAGCTTGATCGTCCGGAACGCGGATTTTCGTTCCGGGAAGCGGGCCCGCTGGATATGCGCATGAGCAGCGGAGATGCGGAAGAAGACACGCTGACGGCAGACGAGATTGTGAATCGGTGGTCGGAAAAGGAAGTGGCCGACCTGCTCTACCAGGAAGCGGAAGAGCACGATTCCAGAAGGATCGCCAGGGGGATAGTGAAAGCGCGGCCCATCAGGGACACCGCGCACCTGGCAACGGTTGTGGCAGGCGTCCGGAAGCAATGGGGAAGGCAGAGACTGCATCCCGCAACAAAAACGTTTCTGGCGCTGCGGATAGCGGTGAATCGAGAGATGGAGGAACTCGGGCAGTTTCTTTTTCGGACCCCTGCCACATTAAATTCAGGCGGCCGATGGGTGATGTTGACGTACCACTCGCGGGAAGACCGTCCGGTGAAGCGCGCGTTTCAGGAAGGCGAAAAAGCCGGAACGCTGAAGGTGCTCACCAAACACGTGATTGTGCCCAGCCCGGAAGAGCAGGGAGCGAACCCGAGATCGCGAAGCGCGAAGCTCCGGTGCGCGGAGAAGGTGTGAGATGGCAACAGCATTTCGATGGCAAGAAGTCCCGGGCGGCGAAAAATTGCAGGGTGAACCGCGCGTGGTGCGCGGGCAGGGTAAGGCTCCGCAACGGCTGAGGCCGTCGCCGGGAAAGAAGGGATTGCGGGCCGGCGGCAGATTGGCGCCACGGAAATCCGCGATGGTGGAATTTCACACTGCGAAGCGCATTGATAATTCGCGGCTGGTGCGCCACGTGGAACCCGTCAAGCTGAGAACACATTACAAGCTCGCGGCACTGGGCGGCATGGTGGCGATGTGCTTCATGCTCTACATCTACCAGCATTTCCGCTGTATTGATCTGAGTTTTCAACTGGAAGATCTGCGGGCGAAGCAGACACAGGCGCAGGCCTTGAACGGCCAGCTTAAGTTGGAAATCGAATCGTGGCGGAATCCTCGGAGAATCAACGCCATCGCCGCGCAACTGGGCCTGGCGCAGCCGGCACCCACCCAGGTGCTGGAATATTCGGATTACAACGCCACGCAGGGTGAATCGGCCCGGCTGGTGCGGCCGAATCGCGTTCCCTAACCCGCCGCAGCGGAAGGCCAGCGCCGCCACGCAAAGAGTTTAGAAACGTAAATAGCGGTCCGGAGCGCGAGCCAAGATCCAGGAACCATGGAGCAAGATAAAGTCCACGTCCGATTGCTGATCCTGGCTGGCGTGGCGCTCCTTTGGATGACGGCGGTCTTCGGCCGGCTAACCTACCTGCAGTTGTTCCAACACAAATTTTACCTGCAGCAGGCGGCGCGCCAGCAGCAGCACACCATTGATATTCTGCCGATGCGCGGGCCGATTTATGACCGCAATTTGCGGCCGCTGGCGATGAGCGTGCCAGTGCAATCGGCATTCGCGGTGCCCACAGAAATAAAGGATCAGGATATGGCGGCGCGGCTGCTTTCCGCCGCGCTGCAAATGCCGCAAAGTGCCGTCCGTGAAAAGCTGCAAGGGGGCGGAACGTTTGTCTGGCTCAAACGCAAACTCTCGCAGGAGGAAGAAGGCGCGGTTCGCGAGTTAAACCTGAAGGGCGTCTATTTTTTCCAGGAGAACAAGCGCTTTTATCCGATGCGGGATATGGCTTCGCACGTCCTGGGCTTTGTGGACCTGGATGAACATGGCTTGGGTGGAATTGAATACGAGTACGACAACCTGATCCGCGGCCACGCCGAAAAAATTGTGGTGATGAAGGATGCGCGGCAGCACTGGTATGACGGCGGGCGGGCGCAGCAGCAGCACGGCGCGAGCGTGGTGCTCACTCTGGATGAGAAAATCCAGTACATTGCCGAACGCGAACTGGCGGCAGTGATTGAGAAATATCACGCACCGGCGGGAAGCGTGATTGTGGAGGACCCCAATACCGGGGCGATCCTGGCGCTGGCGAACTGGCCAAAATACAACCCGAATGCGGCTCCGGAAGCGGCGAAAGATTCACGGATGGACCGGGCGGTGAGTGCGATCTACGAGCCCGGGTCAACGTTTAAGCTGGTGACGCTGGCGGCGGGGTTGGATCAGGGTCTGATTCGTCCCGACGAGGTTATTAACTGCGAACACGGATCCATCGTGGTGGCCGGTCACAGGATTCACGATCACAAAGCGTACGGCGATTTGACGGTGGCGGAAATTCTGGCGAATTCCAGCGACGTCGGCGCTATCAAGATCGCGCTGAGGCTTGGCCCACCCCGCTTCGACGATTACATTCACAAATTCGGTTTCGGGTCTCCTACCGGAGTGGATTTGCCAGGGGAGAGCCGTGGATTGGTCTACCGGCTGGCGCATTGGGGCTCGTTTTCCATCGGTTCAATTTCGATGGGGCAGGAAATTGGCGTGACGCCCCTGCAGATGGTGAACGCAGTCTCCGCCATCGCGAATGGCGGGCTGCTGTATAAGCCGCATGTGGTGGAAGCGATGAAGCGGGATGACCACGATCTGCCGCTGGAAGGACCCTCGGCACCTGCGGACGCTCACCGAGTGATTCGCCCAGAAACCGCAGCCACCATGCGGCAATTGATGGAGGGTGTGGTTTTGCGAGGCACCGGAAAACTCGCGCGGTTGGATGGCTGGACGGCCGCTGGAAAAACCGGCACCGCGCAGAAGATCGATCCGGCAACGCGGCGGTATTCGAGGACCAATGTGATTGCGTCGTTCACGGGATTTGCGCCCATTAACAATCCGGCGGTGGCGATATTGGTGTCCATTGATTCGCCCCAGGGCTGGCCGCATGAGGGAGGCAACGTGGCGGCGCCGGTTTTTAAGCGAATTGCCGAGCAGGTTCTCGCGTACCTGGATGTGCCGCGCGACGTGCCGTTGAGTCCGGCTCTGATACAGACCGCCTATCACCAGGGCCGAGAGAACGCAGCGGCGGCCGTAGATGAGGAAACACCCGAAGACTTTCCCGCACAGATTGAAACGCCTGCCGGGGGCGAAAAGCAGCTTGGGAAGGTGAAAGAAGACCCGCAGGCGCCAAACGTAACCGTGGCAGTGGACGAGGGCGGCGACATTGCCGTGCCGGATTTCACGGGTAAAACGATGCGTGAGGTGACCGACATCTGTTTCCGATTGGGGCTGAATCCGGTGCTGGTTGGCAGCAGCCTTGCAGTTCAACAAGTGCCTGCGCCGGGAAGCAACGTGCGGCGAGGGACGAAAGTGACCGTGGAGTTCGGCATGGCGCCGGTGAAAGCTGGCAAGTCGCACTGAGAAAATGGCTTAGCGGAAGCAGAGGAGCAAAAGATTGCATCTTACAGAAGAGGGCGAACAAGGACAGAGTGTGGCAGAACTGAAACACTCGACGGGGCGGAGTCTGACGGCGCTGTTGGCGGGGGTGGATGTGCGTTCGCGCGTGCCCGTGGAAGAGATTGAGATCCTGCAGGTCACGCATGATTCCAGAAAGGTGCAGCCGGGCGCACTTTTTGTTGCGATTGCGGGCGTAGCCACCGACGGGACGCTCTTTGCGAAAGAGGCGGTTGCGCACGGGGCGGTCGCGGTGTTGAGCGAAGCGCCAGCGCCCACGGGTTGGAATGCGGAAGTGGAGTGGGTGCAGGTGGCGGAGGCGCGGAAGGCACTGGCGACGACGGCGGCAAATTTCTTTGGACGGCCGGCCGATGCATTGAAATTGGTTGGCGTGACGGGAACGAACGGAAAAACCACGACGACATCGCTGATCGATTCGATTTTACATGCCGCCGGCGCAAAGACCGGATTGTTTGGGACGATCAGCTATCACACCCCCAGCGGCGAATATCCGGCGCCGAATACGACTCCGGAATCGGTGGACCTGCAAAGTTTTTTTGCGGAGATTCGCGATGCCGGCGGAACGTATGCGACGATGGAGGCGAGTTCGCACGCGCTGGTGCTGGACCGCTTGTGGGGTTGCCATTTTGCGGCGGCCGTCTTCACGAACCTGACCCGCGATCACATCGATTTCCACAAAAACTTTGAGAACTATTTTGCGGCTAAGCGGCGGCTCTTCGAAGGCACTGGCGCGGGCGCTCCAGACGTTGCGGTGATCAACACCGACGACGAATGGGGTAAGAAGCTGGTTGGGTTAGGCAAACAGACGCTGACCTACGGATTGCTGAACGGGTCGGATTTGAAGGCCAAGAAATTTCAATTGAGCTTCAATGGATTGAATTTCACCGCGCAAACGCCGGCCGGGCCGATTCAAGTGGAGTCGCCTCTCGTCGGGCGGATCAACGTCTACAACATTCTGGCGGCCATCGGCGCGGGAATCGGTCTGGAAATTCCCAACGAAACAATCGAAGCGGGCATCCGGAATCTGCGCGCGGTTGCCGGCAGATTTCAGCGCGTTGATCTGGGCCAGCCGTTCCTGGTGGTGGTGGACTATGCGCACACGGATGACGCGCTGCAAAATCTAATTCGTACCGCGCGGGAGTTGATCACCAAGGGACGCATCATCACTCTGTTTGGCTGCGGCGGATCGCGCGACCGCACCAAACGCCCGATCATGGGCGAAACTTCAGGAAGGCTCAGCGATTTGACCATTCTGACCAGCGACAATCCGCGGCAGGAAGATCCGCTGAAGATCATCAGCGACGTGGTGGTGGGCATACAGAAGTCCGGCGGAAAATATTTGATTGAGCCGGATCGCGCCAAGGCCATTTCCCTGGCGATTGAAGAAGCGCGGCCGGGAGACATCGTGCTGCTGGCGGGCAAGGGGCACGAGGATTATCAGATTTTCGCGGATCGCACGATTCATTTCGACGATTGCGAAGAGGCGCGTAAGGCGCTGGGTGCGCGGGGATATGCGGAGGACGGAAATTAGAATTTGGAAAATTGAAAATCGGAAGAAGTGGAAGGGGCATTCGGTGAATGTTGCTTAAGGGAAACTTGAGGCGGGAATAGCGGCCCGCTTCAGAAAGCGGGCCCTACGGGAGGGTCACTCTGAAAACGCAACGGGTAGTGACTTGCGGAAGAAGGGAACGCTTCGTTCGAACCCTGGGGAAAGCCAACCTATTGAGGCAACTATGCGGTGGACGCTTAAACAAGTGGTTGAAGCGGTGGCAGGCAAAGCAGGGCCCGGACTGGACTCCCTGGCCTGGATGGCCGGTGTCTCGATTGATTCTCGCACGATACGTCGGGGAGAACTGTTCGTCGCGATACATGGTCCGCGTAACGATGGACACGACTACGTTGCCGACGTATTGGAAAGCGGAGCGGTGGCGGCAGTGGTGGCGGAGCCGGTGGTCTCGCGGTATCCGGGATGGCTGCAGGACCGCTGCATCACCGTGCCCGACACGCTTGGGGCGCTCCACAGCCTGGCGCGGGCCGTGCGTAAGCAATGGGGGAAGAAAATTTGCGGCATCACGGGATCGGTTGGGAAAACCACTACCAAAGAGATCCTGGCAGCACTGTTGGGCGCGAAGCTGCGGGTCCTGAAAACCGACGGAAATTTCAATAACGAATATGGCTTGCCGTTGACGATTTTCCGGCTGGACGAGACGCATGACGCGGCGGTGCTGGAGATGGGCATGTCTTTTCCCGGCGAGCTGAAGCGATTGGCGGCGATTGCGAATCCCGACGTGGCGATTGAGACGCGCGTGGCGCCGGCGCATTTGATGAATTTTTCCTCGGTGGAAGAAATTGCGCTGGCCAAGCGCGAGCTGGTGGAAGGGCTGAACGGGAAGAATTCGCTGGCGGTGCTGAACGCGGACGACGCGCGTGTGGCGGCGATGGCGGGTGTCGCGCCGGGCCGGGTGATGTTTTACGGCGTGGAGAAACCGGCGGAGTATCGTGCCGAAGAAATTGAAGATCGCGGGGCGCTGGGGTCAGCGTTCACGCTGGTGCACAAGAACCAGCGAACGCGAATGGAGATGTCTCTGCCGGGGCGTCATGTGGTGGCCAACGCGCTGGCGGCGATTGCCGCGGCCAGCGAGTGGAACGTCGGCGTGGAAGAAGCGCAGCGCGTGTTGCCGAATCTGCGGACACCCGCGATGCGCGGAGAATTGATCCGGTTCACGAATGGATTTGCATTGATTAATGACGCGTACAACTCGAGCCCCGCGGCGCTGCAGGCGATGAGTAGTTTGCTTGCCGCGACGCCCGGATTTCAGCGGCGGATTCTGGCCGCGGGAGAGATGCGCGAATTGGGGCCGTTATCAGCCCAGTTGCACCGCGAAGGCGGAGAGTTTGCCGCGCGAACAGGGAAGATTGATTTTGTGATCGGCGTGCAGGGGGACGCCTTGCAACTGGTCGAGGGCGCGATTGCGGCGGGAATTCCGCGCGCGCAGACGAAGTTTTTTGGGACACCGGAAAACGCCGCGGAATTTCTGGCGGGCTTCGTGAAGCCGGGCGACTTGCTTCTGGTGAAGGGATCGCGCAGCGTGAAGATGGAGCGCATCGTGGAAGCGCTGCTGGGAAGATTTGCGCCGGTGGACGCGGGCCGGAGAGCCGGAGCAGACCACTAGATGCTCTACTACCTGCTGTATCACACGCTGCAGAAATATTTCAGCCCGCTGAACGTTTTCCGCTACATCACGGTGCGGACGGCGTACGCGAGCTTGACGGCGATGTTTCTGGCGCTGGTGTTTGGACCGTGGCTGATCCGCAAGCTGCGCGAGCTGCAAATCGGGCAGTACATCCGGGAGGAAGGGCCGCAGGAGCACAAGAAAAAAGCCGGCACACCGACGATGGGCGGCGTGCTGATCGTGCTTTCCACGGCGGTGCCAGTTTTGCTTTGGGCGGATCTCTCGAATCCATTCGTGCTGCTGGCGCTGTTTGCCCTGCTGGCGTTCGCGGCGATCGGGTTCGTGGACGACTACGCGAAGGTGGCCAAACGGCGGAATCTGGGATTAACGGGCAAGCGCAAGCTCACCCTGCAATTCGGCGTGAGCCTGGTGGTGGGCATCACGCTGCTGGTGCTTTCCACGCACAGCGCGTATTCCACGCAATTGGTGGTGCCGTTCCTGAAGAGGTTTCGGCCAGACCTGGTGATTCACGGATTGCTGAACTCGGGCGGCCTGTGGCCGCTGGCGTTTCTGCCGTTCCTGGCGTTTATCGCGCTGGTGATTACGGGAAGTTCGAACGCGGTGAACCTGACCGACGGGCTGGACGGACTGGCGATTGGATGCACGGTGATTGCCGCGGGCGCGATGACCATGGTGACGTATGTGAGCAGCAACTACCGCTGGGCGACGTATCTGGAAATTCAGTACATACCGCGCGTCGGCGAGTTGACGGTGTTCTGCGGAGCGCTGGTGGGCGCGTCGCTTGGGCTTTCTCTGGTACAACGCGCATCCCGCGGAAATTTTCATGGGAGATGTCGGTTCGCTGGCGCTGGGCGGAACGCTGGGAACGATTGCGGTAATCATCAAGCAGGAAGTGCTGCTGATTTTTGTGGGCGGCGTGTTCGTGCTGGAAGCGCTCTCGGTGATTTTGCAGGTGGGGTCGTTCAAGCTGCGCGGGAAACGGATTTTCCGCATGGCGCCGATTCATCACCACTTTGAATTGCTGGGTTGGAGCGAGAGCAAGGTGATCGTGCGGTTCTGGATTGCCGCGCTGGTGTTTGCGCTGTTCGCGCTGACGACGTTGAAGTTGCGCTGAAGAATTGCGGCGAAGAATTTGGTGCGGGCGAGATGCCGGGTTCGATCGAGTTGCGGAAGATGCGGGTGCTGGTCGTGGGACTGGCGCGCACCGGCGTGGCCACGGCGCTATTTTGCGCGCGGCATAACGCGGTGGTTTCCGCCACGGAAACGCGGGGCGAGGGCGAGTTGGGCGACGCGCCGGTGAAATTGCGCGAAGCTGGCGTGACGCTGGAACTGGGCGGACACACGGAAAAAATGTTTCTCGCGCAGGACTTGATTATTCCGAGTCCGGGCGTTCCGGCGAATGATCCGTTTCTGAAGCTGGCGCGATCGAAAGGCATCACGGTTTGGAGCGAGATCGAACTGGCCTACCGTTTTCTGGAAGGGAAGCTGATTGGCATTACCGGATCGAACGGGAAAACGACGACCACCACGCTGGTGCACCACATCCTGAAAGCCGGCGCGGTGAAGGCGTTTTTGGCGGGGAATGTGGGAACGCCGCTGATTGGGGAAGTGGAAAAGATGGACGCGGGATCGGTGGCCGTGGCGGAACTGAGCAGCTTTCAGCTGGAACTGGTCGAGAAATTCCGGCCGAACATTGGGGCGCTCTTGAATTTGACGCCAGACCATCTGGACCGGCACGAAACGATGGAAGCCTATGCCGCGGCAAAGGCAAAAATTTTTGCGAACCAGACGGAATTGGACGCGGCGATATTGAATGCCGATGACGCGGCTTCGGCGAAATATGCCCCGAAAAAGCCGCAAGTATTCTGGTTCAGCCGGCAAAAGCGGGTGGCGCAGGGAGCGTGCTTGCTGGGGGACGAGATTGCGGTGGTGAAAGGGGATAAGGAAGAGCGCGTGATGAAAGCGTCGGAAATTCCGCTGGCGGGAGCGCACAACCTGGAAAATGTGCTGGCGGCGGTGCTGATGGCGCGGCTGGCGGGAGTGGATACGGCAACGATTGCGAAGGCGGTGAAAAGTTTCCCGGGCGTGGAACACCGGTTGGAATTTGTGGCGGAGATTGCGGGTGTGCGGTATTACAACGATTCGAAAGCAACGAACGTGGATGCCACGTTGAAAGCGCTGGAGGCATTTCCGGGAAGAATCTTGATTGTGCTGGGCGGGAAGGATAAGGGCAGCGACTACACGGTGCTGCAGAAGCCGTTGCGCGACAAAGCGATTCTGGCGCTGCTGATTGGCGCCGCAGCCGACAAGATAGAAGCGCAGATTGCGGGCAGCGTGGCCATCGAGCGCGCGGGAACGATTGCGCGCGCGGTGGAAATTGCGGCCCAGGCGGCCGGGCCGGGTGATGTGGTTTTGCTGGCGCCGGCATGTGCGAGTTTTGACCAGTTTGCGAATTATGAAGAGCGGGGAAGCGTGTTTAAAGGGTTGGTGAGAGCGTTGGAACCGAACTCGCGGCATGCACAGGAGGAGAGTTGAGGAGAGCGGAGACAGACCGTTGGCTTTTCATGGTGACGCTGGCGCTGTGCCTGACGGGCGCGGTGATGATTTTCAGCGCGTCGGCGATGACGGCGCAAGAGATGTACGGACACTCGTACGTGTTCGTGCTGCGGCAAGTGGTGTGGCTGATTGCGGGCCTCGCGGGAATGTTCGGCCTGATGAAGATGGACTATCACCGGTTGCGGGAGCCGATGGTGGTCTACACGGCGCTGTGCGTGGTGGCGGTGCTGCTGATGTCCACGTTTTTCCTGGACAAATCGCACGCAACGCACCGCTGGATCAAGGTAGGCCCGGTGAACCTGCAGCCTTCAGAGATGACCAAGCTGGTGGTGATCCTGTACCTCGCGTGGTTTCTGGATCTGAAGCGCCGGACGGCGACGAGCCTGGAATTCAGCAAGCAGGATTTGCTGCAAACGATTCTGCCGGCCGTCGCGCCGATCCTGGTGTGCGTGGGGCTGATCGTAATGCAGCCGGACCTGGGCACCTCCGTGGATATTGTGTTGATCATGACGGCGATCCTGTTTGCTGCGGGCCTTTCCTGGAAATGGCTGGCCGTGGGAGCCGGTACGGCGCTTCCCGTGTTATTTGCTCTGGTTACATTCGTCTCTTACCGTCACGCCCGCATCATGGCTTTTCTGCATCCGGATTCCGATCCGCAGGGGGCAGGATTCCAGTTGCTGCAGTCTCTGATCGCGGTCGGCTCCGGAGGATTCAGCGGGTTTGGACTGATGGAGGGCAAGCAGAAGCTGTTTTATCTGCCGGAAGCGCACACGGATTTTATCTACGCGGTGATCTGCGAGGAGCTGGGATTTTTGGGCGCGGTGTTCGTGATTGCGCTTTTTGCGACCTATGGATGGCGCGGGCTGCGCGCGGCGTTCAACGCCCCGGATCGCTTCGGAACCATGCTGGCACTGGGAGTGACCTCCATGGTGATTTTCCAGTGCCTGATTAATTTTGCCGTGGTGCTGGGCCTGATGCCGACGAAAGGGATTCCGCTGCCATTTGTAAGTTATGGAGGGTCGAGCTTGTTGGTGATGCTGCTGGCAACCGGCGTGCTTTTGAACATATCGCAGCAAGCGGCCAGCGCTTCGGGATTCCGGGCCTGAGGGCGGGTGGCGTGAAACTTCTGATTGCCGGCGGCGGAACGGGCGGACATGTATTCCCTGCGATCGCTATTGCGCGGGAGTGGATGTCGCGAGGAGCGGACCGCGAAGTGGTGCTGGTTGGAACACAGCGCGGGATTGAAATGAAGCTCGTGCCCCAGGCCGGGCTGCCGCTGGAGACGATTCGCGTGGCGGGATTGAAAGGGAAGGGCGGCACAACGCTGCTGAAAAACGTGGCCATGCTGGGAACAGGAATCGTGGACGCATTCGGTGTGCTGAAACGGCACAAGCCGGACGTGGCGTTTGGCGTTGGCGGCTACGCGGCGGGACCGATGCTGCTGGCCACCTGGCTGAGGGGGATTCCCAACGTGATTTTTGAACCCAACGCGGAGCCCGGCCTTACGAATCGAGTGGTGGCGCGCTTCGCAAAGCGAATTGCCACCGGCTATGAGGTGGCGGCAAAAGCCTGGGGCGAAAAAGCGGTGGTGACCGGATGCCCGGTGCGGCCGGAATTTTTCGCGATTGCGCCGCGCACGCCGGAAAAGCCGTTGCGGTTGCTCATTACCGGCGGAAGCCAGGGCGCTTTGCCGGTGAACCGCGCGTTTGTGGATGCGATGGATTTATTGGCCGCCCGAAAAAGCGAGTTGCAGATTGTGCATCAGACCGGCGAACGCGACTATAATGCGGTAAGGACCGCGTACGCGCGGCGCGAAATTCTGGCGGAGGTGGTTCCATTTCTGAGCAACATGGCGGAGCGCTTCGCCTGGGCGGACCTGCTGGTCTGCCGGGCCGGGGCGATCACGGCCGCGGAAGTTGCCGCGGCGGGCCGCGCGGCGATTTTTATCCCGTTCGGCAAGGCCACGGACAGCCACCAGTTGCGCAATGCGCAGGCGATGAGCAGCGCTGGCGCGGGGCGGTTGATCACGGAAACGGAACTGACCGGCGAACGATTGGCGCGCGAAATTTTCTCCCTCCTAGACCAGCCCCGGGAGATTGAGACGCTTTCCCGAAATGCGCGGAGCCTTGCCTACCCGCAAGCGGCGCGCGACATTGTGAATTTGATTGAAGAAGCGGGAAAGTCAGGGAGTTGAGAGATTCGCATTCTGGATTGAGTTAGGAACGCTTGAATTTAGATTTTCGCATTTGGATCGGCTGCACAGGCAGGAGTGCCTGTGCCACATGGGGAAGAACGAGTCATGATGGTATCGTTTCGTAATTTTCAGCGCATTCATCTGGTGGGCATCGGCGGCATCGGCATGAGCGGCATCGCCGAAGTGTTGCTCACACTGGGCTACTCGGTATCCGGTTCGGACCTGAAGCCCTCGACGATCACCGAACGTTTGCAGGATCTGGGCGCAACCATTCACGAGGGACACCAGGCGGGTAACGTCGAAGGTGCGCACGTGGTGGTGATTTCGTCGGCGGTGAAGCCAGACAACCCGGAAGTTCTGGAAGCGCACAAGCGGAAGATTCCGGTGATACCGCGCGCGGAAATGCTGGCGGAATTGATGCGCCTGAAATATGGCATTGCGGTGGCCGGCGCGCATGGAAAGACGACCACCACTTCGATGGTGGCTTCGATTCTGGCGGCGGCTCATCTGGATCCCACGTTTGTGATAGGTGGAAAGGTGAATCAGGCGGGGACAACGGCGCGCGTAGGCCGCGGCGAATATTTTGTGGTGGAGGCCGATGAAAGCGACCGCAGCTTTTTGATGTTCGCGCCGGTGGTGGCCGTGGTGACCTCGATTGACCGCGAGCATCTGGATCAATACTCCTCGCTGGAAGACATTCAGGGTGCGTTTCTGCAGTTTGTAAATCGCGTGCCGTTTTATGGCGCGGCGGTCTTGTGCCTGGATGAACCGAACGTGCAGGCGATTATTCCGGACGTGAAGCGCCCGATCATTACCTATGGAACTTCGCCGCAGGCGGATCTGGTGATCAGTGAAGTGGAGATGCGCGGCCTGGGCGCGGAATTCCGCCTTACGTACAAGGGCGAGGATCTGGGAATGTTTCTTCTGCCGCATCCGCCGGGAATTCACAACGTACGCAACGCCGCGGCGGCCGCGGCTGTGGCGCTCTATCTCAACGTGGCCAGCGACTTGATCCGCGAGGGGCTTGGGAAATTTGCGGGCGTTGGGCGGCGCTTCGACATCAAGGGTGTGGTCAACGACATCACCGTGGTGGACGATTACGGTCACCACCCGGCGGAGATTCGGGCCACGCTGATGGCGGCGCGGGGTTGCAAGTTCAATCGCGTGCTGGCGCTATTCCAGCCGCACCGGTTTTCGCGCACGCAGCATTTGTGGGAGGAGTTCGAGCGTGCATTTAACGATGCCGACATTCTGGCGCTGGTGGATATCTACGCGGCCGGCGAGGCGCCGATCGCGGGCATTACGAGCGAGGCCTTGGCGAAGAGCATTCGCGAAGCGGGCCACAAGAATGTCCACTATTTCCGCTCGATGCAGGACGCCATCGAATTTTTACTGCGCGAGGCGAGGACCGGCGATGCGCTGATGACCATCGGTGCGGGAAATGTCAGCCGGGCGAGCAATGAGCTGATGGTGCTGCTGGGCACGGAAATTCGCGTGGAGGACAAACTGCGGCATGCGGATTAAGGACGACAAAATCCTGGCCGCGCTTCTGGCGCTCGATGTGGAACTCCGGAGCGGAGTTTCGTTGGCGGAGATGACGTCGCTGGGCATCGGCGGGACCACGGACCTGTTGCGGATCAAGCGGCATGAAACCATCCCTGACCTGTTGAAGTTGCTGGACGCGCAAGTTGTGGCGTACAAATTTCTCGGCGGCGGCTCGAACCTTCTGGTGGTGGATGGCGAGCTGCCGTTCGTGGTTTTGCAACTCGTGAAAGGGGAACCGGAAATCGCGTTCGATGGAAATATCGCCAGCGTGGATGCGGCCGCGGACCTGGGACGCACGGTGACCTATTGCGCGAAAAATAATCTCGGCGGCATGGAGGGGTTGATCGGCGTGCCCGGCACCGTTGGCGGCGCGCTGCGGATGAACGCGGGCGCCTATGGCACGCAAATCGGGAGCTATGTACGCGAAGTGAAGGTCTATCGCGCGGGTGAACGCAAGATCGAGGTCCTGCGCGGCGAGCAGATTTCCTTTGAATACCGGCACACTTCTTTTGCGCCCGATGATATGATGCTGGCAGTGAAGCTGGAACTTCCCTCCAAAGCGTATCCTGAAATTCTCCAAGGCATTCGTATCTGCAATGAAAAGCGGCGTTCAAGCCAGCCCATGGGGCAAAAGAGCGCCGGGTGCATTTTCAAGAATCCACCGGGCGGCTCCGCCGGGCGGATGATTGACGAGTTGGGTTTGAAGGGCTTCGCGCATGGTGACGCGCGGGTCAGCGATCGCCATGCGAATTTCTTCGTCAACACGGGGAAAGCCTCGGCGGCGGACATGCTGGCGCTGATCGCGGACGTGCGCACGCGTGTGGAACAGGCCTACGGGGTGACTCTGGAAAACGAGGTGGTGGTTTGGAACGCGTGAAACCGATGCAGCGCAACGCTTCGGCCGCGGCGGCAGACCAGGAAGCCTACCGCCCGGAGCTGGTGACCGACGAAGAGCCGAAGTATCTTCGCCGGCAAAAGCCGGTGGAGATCCGGCGCAAGAAGCTCAGCGGGCGCAGTTGGCCATTTTACCGGCGGGTATTCGTGTGGACCGTGGTGGGAGCGGCGGCCATCACCGCTTCGGTGTTTTGCGTGCGCTACGCACTTTACTCTCCGCAGATGCTGCTGCTGAAGCCGGACCAGATTGACGTCGCCGGAAATCGCATCGTGGCGCGCGAAGAAATTCAGAAACTGTTTGCCGGCGACCGTAACCACAGCGTGCTGCGCATTCCGCTGGAGACCCGGCGCAACCAGATTCAGGCGATTCCCTGGGTGGAAGAAGCCAGTGTGCAGCGCATCCTGCCCAACCATCTGCGGGTGGAAATAACGGAGCGCGCACAGGTGGCGTTTTTCCGGAACGGCAGCGAGCTCACCTTGATCGACGCGCACGGCGTGCTGCTCGATCGCCCGGATGGCGACGATTCTCATTTTCCAATCGTGACCGGAATGTCCGAAAACCTGCCCCGTGAAGAACGCGAGAAGCGCATGCAGGCCTACCAGGAATTCATGAAGGATATTGATCTGGTGAAATTCGGTTCCTCGGAACGGGTGAGCGAAGTCAGCCTGGAAAATCCGCGCGACTTAGTAGCGGTGCTCACTGGACTCGGCAATGATGCCGCCATTCCGGCGGTAACCGTGCATTTCGGGCAGAGTGATTTCACCGGCAAATACCGCACGCTGGTGGACAACTTCGCGCAATGGCAGGCCAGCGCAGGGCCCGTCCACGCAATCGATCTTCGATATTCCCGGCAAGTGGTGGTGAACCCCGACACCAGCACTTCGGCGGTGAAGGCAAAGTAAATTCAGGAGAGCGTCTTGGCAAAGAAAGACAAATATCTGGTCGGGTTGGATATCGGGAGCACGAAGACGTGCGTGCTGCTAGCGGAGTTTGAAAACGAGCAGTTGCGTTTTCTGGCGCTGGGCGCCGCGGAGTCCAAGGGGCTGCGCAAGGGATTAATCGTCAACCTGGATTCGACGGTGAGTTCGATCCGGCGCGCGGTGGAAGTGGCCGAGGGCGTGGCCAACGTGCCCATCGAATCGGCGGTGATTGGCGTTGCCGGCGGCCACGTGCGCGGGGTTAACAGCCGCGGCGGGATCACCTTGGGGAATCGCGCGCGGGATGTGGAACGGGATGATGTCCGCCGCGCAATCGATACGGCGCGGAACATTGCCATGCCCGAAGATCGCGGCGTGATTCACATTTTGCCCCACGAATTTTTGGTGGACGCGCAGGACGGCATTCGCGACCCCATCGGCATGATCGGCCAGCGGCTGGAAGTCAACGTGCACCTGGTGACCTCCTCGATGGCCGCGACGCAGAACCTGGTGACCGCCGCCAACAAAGCGGGCCTTTTAATTAACGATACGGTTCTGGAGCCGCTGGCTTCGGCCGAGGCTTGCCTGACGCAGGATGAAAAAGAACTGGGCAGCTGCCTGCTGGATATTGGCGGAGGTTCTACGGATCTGGTGGTTTTCGGCGGCGGAGTTGTGCGGCATTCCGGAACTGTCGCCATTGGCGGCGATCACTTCACCAACGATCTTGCGGTTGGTCTGCGCACGCCGATTCCCGAAGCGGAAAGAATCAAGCATCATCACGGGTGCGCCAGCAGCGAATTTTTGCACGACGACGGCGCGATCGAAATTGCCAGTGTGGGCGACCGCCCGCCGCGCACCATTTTTGCCCGGAACCTGACGGACATTATTGAGCCACGGGCGCAGGAATTGCTTGCCTTGGTGGGCGACGATTTGCGGCGCGCGGGCCTGGATCGTCAGATTCCTGCCGGATTTGTACTTTGTGGCGGCGGTGCCCAGCTCCACGGACTAGCCGAGCTTGTGGAACAGACTTTTCAGCTGCCTGTGCGCATCGCGGAGCCGCGAGGCATGCTGGACATGCCGGATTCGGTGACCAAGCCGCAATACGCCACGGTGGTGGGGTTGGTGCTCGCCGCGGCGAAAAACCGGCGTACGGCGGCGCAAAAAGGAAACAACTTTGTTTCCAAGTTGAAGGCGATGTTTGCCGGGGCCTGAGCCCAAGGGCCTAAAAGAGATTAGAAGTTGCTCACAGCAGTCTGGGAAGGGCACGTGCAAGGGTTATCCGCGCCGCCTACGCGGGGGTTTTCCACAGGCCCTGAAAAGTGACTGTGGAACCATGCGGTTACGAGTTCTATAAAGGATTTGGACCAGCCGGACAGGGGGAAGGCATGACAGCGAAAGACGCAGGAATCCGGATGAGCTTCAGCGAGGAATTGCAACCCGCGAAGATTAAGGTGATTGGTGTCGGCGGGGGCGGATGCAATGCAATCAATCGCATGATCCGTGCCAAAGTGGAAGGCGTGGAATTTATCACTGCCAACACGGACCTGCAGGCATTGAAGATGTCGCAAGCGCCTCTGAAGCTGCAGTTGGGCGCGAAGCTCACCAAGGGATTGGGCGCGGGCGCGAACCCGGAGGTTGGGCGCAAAGCCGCGCTGGAAGATACCGATAAAATCATCGAGGCGCTGGAAGGCGCGGACATGATTTTCATCACCTCGGGCCTCGGTGGAGGCACCGGAAGCGGAGCTGCGCCGGTAGTCGCTTCGCTTGCCAGCGAGCTTGGCGCGTTGAGCGTGGCGGTGGTGACGAAGCCGTTCGCATTTGAAGGCAAGCGACGCATGCTGCAGGCAGAGCAGGCGCTGCAGGATCTGGTCGGCGTGGTGGACACGGTGATCGTGATCCCCAACGAGCGATTGATGGAAACCGTGGAGCGCGGCACCAGCTTTTTCGATGCGTTCCGCATCGCCGACGATATTTTGCGCCAGGCGGTGCAGGGAATTTCGGACATCATCACCGTGCCGGGCATCATCAATCGCGACTTTGCCGACGTTAAGGCCATCATGCACGGCCAGGGCTACGCGGTGATGGGCACGGCGGTGGCGAACGGCGCGAGCCGCGCCGTTGACGCGGCGAACCGCGCGATTGCCAGTCCGCTGCTGGAAGACAATTCCATCCAGGGGGCGCAAGGCATCCTGATCAATATTTGCGGCAGCTCTTCGCTATCGCTGCATGAGGTGCATGAAGCCTCCAGCGTGATCCAGAAAGCGGCGCACGAAAATGCGAATATTATTTTCGGCGCGGTGATGGACGAGAATATGAAGGATTCCATCAAGATCACCGTGATCGCGGCGGGCTTCAAGGAAACGGCGAAGAACAAGGCCCAGCAGAAGCAATCCGTGCTGCCCAGGACATGGAAAGCGGGGCGCGACATCGCGGTGCAGCAGGAACTGCCGGAAGCGCCGCCCAGCGTGGTGCACCAGGTGGCGCAGAACGTGCGCGAAGTTGCGCCGGAAGTGCCGAAGGACGATCTGGATGTGCCGACGTTTTTGCGGAGGCAGGCGCAGAAGGCCTGAGTTTATTTGCATTTTGGATTTTTTGGGCGCGCTTAGGCGCGCCCTTTTTTTTAGGGGCGGCATTTTATTTGCTCGGAGTGGGAATCGGGCGGCAAGACCGCTGGCCGGCAGGATGGCGGCGGTAGCGGATGCGTTTGGGAAAAAGGCGCCCGCCTCAGAAGGCGGCCGCTACAACTGCTACTACGTGCCCAACGGCCTTTTCGAATTTTGCGAGGTCCGGGTTGTCATAGGCGATGACGCTGGCTAGGCCGGTGTGGAGTTCGCGCACGCCGGGGAGGCAAGCGACGGTGGCGATGTTGCCGGCGTGAAGGCCGCCGCCGGGTAAGAGGGTGATTCGCGAGCCGGCTTGTTCGATGAGTTTGCGCAATGCTTCGGTGGCATCCGTGGCGGAGGCTGCGCGCGCGGACGTGAGGATGCGATTTGCGCCGGTGCGAATCGCGTCGTCCAGCGCTTCGCTCAAATTGGGGGCCGCGTCGAACGCACGGTGGAAGGTGACCGGCAGGGGCCGCGCGAGTTCCACCAACTCACGGGTGCGCTCGACGTCGATGGTGTGGTCGTCTCGCAGCAGGCCAGTGACGATGCCTTGCACGTCTTCTCCGCGCATCGCGGCAAGTTCCTCTTTCATTTGTGCGAACTCAGTCCCGTTGTAAATAAAATCTCCGGATCGCGGCCGGAGCATCACATGGATCGGAATGCGAACGGCCGAACGAACACGGCGAACCAGCGTGATAGCTGGCGTTATGCCTCCAAGCTCGAGACGTTCGCAAAGTTCCAGGCGATGCGCGCCGGCGCGCTCCGCGGCAATGGCGCGTTCGAGAGAAGCAACGGCAATCTCCAGGAGAATTTCTTTTTGCATCGCCGGTTCAGTCAGACGATGGCCGCTGCGGCAAAACGGCGTAGCGCGCGATGACGAAGCCCATCGCGCCCCCAAAGAAAACGTCGGAAGGGAAGTGGTCGCTGCGAGTGATGCGGGAGAAAGAGATGGCTCCGGCCAGCCCGTAGGCGACAAACGGGACCCAGCGGTGCGAGCGATAGCGGCGGGCAATCACGGTGGCGATGGCCATGGCGGCCATGGCGTGATCGGAATAAAAACCGCCGGAATGAAACGGATTGTGGCTGCCATTGAAGAAGCTGTCTGTGTACGGGCCGTTGCCGGTGTAGTCGAGCGGCTGGCTCCGCCCAGCGATGGCTTTCATGGGGATACTGAGAAGAAATCCGTCAGCGACTGCCTCTCCCGCAAGCAGCGCGGTCCCCTGCGCATAGGAATCCTTGCGATAGAAGCCGATGCCGTACATGGCAGCGGGGACTGCGGCCATGAAGATGGCGGTGTTGGTGCTGCTGAATGCGCGATTGAAGCCGCTGAAATTATTGGTATTCCGGAACGGCGGAGCCGAATGCGCATCGGTGGCGAGAAGCGCGGCGGTTATGCCGAGAACTCCGACAGTGGGCCAGATGTGCTTTCCGTGGGCGATTTTAACCGGGAAAAGCCAGATATCTTTCTGATCGGCGAGTAAATTCCCGGGCAATTCGCGCAGAGAAATGCTGCGGCCGATGTCAGAGCAACACGAAACGGGCGCGGTCTGTGCACTTGGCGCCGGGCTTGACGGAGTGTCAGGCTTTTCCTGCGAGAGTAAGGGACTGGCGGCGAGGAGCAAGCAACCGAGTGCAATGCGGGCACGTCGCCGCACAAGTTCGGGAAATTGCATGGTTCTAGTTTAGCGCATGGGACCTGGATGGCGGCAACTAGCGTCGAGATATCCCCATGGCACGCTGGTTATGCTAGGCTGCTCCCGTTGTCGCGCGTCTCACCCCACCGCGAGTCGCTCAGGGGCGGATCTGGAAAAGGAGACCGAGTATGAAAATCCCCAGCTACATTTTTGGATTGAGCGTTGCCGCGATGGCGATGTCGGTTGTCGCCTGCGAAAAGCCGTACCACCAGCCGGATGAACGCTACGTGCTGGTGGTGGCGAACGAAAATTTGCCGTACTGGCAGGATGCGCAAGCGGGCTTGGCGGACATTGCCAAAACCACGGGCGTGAAGGTTTCCATGGAGGGGCCAAACACTTTTTCCCCGAGTGAAGAGCTGAAGACGTTTGACCAGGTGGTGGCGCAACACCCCGCCGGGATCCTTGTTTCCGCCAGCGATGCGGCGTTATTCAAGGAGTCTATCGATAAGGCCGTGCTGCAAGGGATTCCCGTAATCTGCATGGACGCGGACTCGCCGGATTCGCGCCGGGTACTTTTTATCGGCACCGACAATTTCCGCGCCGGGCAGGAAAGCGGGAAGATCATGGCCAAAGTTCTCGGCGGCACGGGTAACGTGGCGCTGATCACCCTGCCGAATCAATTGAACACGGAAGAGCGTAGGCGCGGCGTGGAGGATGTGTTGAAGAAATATCCGGGAATCAAGATTGTGGAGACGATTGACGATAAAGGCGACCCACGGAATGCCGATGACGCCGTCACGGAACTTCTGCAGAAGAAAAAAACCAAGATCGATGGAATCATCGCGCTGGAGGCGTCTGGCGGGCAGGGGGCGGCGGATGCGCTGCACCTGCTGGATCTGACCGGCAAGATTAAGATCGTGGCGTTCGACAAGGAGCCTGCGACGCTGGATGCCATTGAGCGCGGGTGGATCACCGCGACGATCGCGCAGAAGCCGTATGTGATGGCGTTTTACGGAGTCCGGTTCCTGGACGACTTGCACCATAACGTGGTGCACGAGTTTAAAGACTGGGCGACGGCGCCGGCGGCTCCGTTGCCGACGTTTGTGGACACTGGGACGGCAGTGATTGATGCGTCGAATCTGGCGACCTTCCGCAAAGCGCTTGCGGAGCACCCCAAGCCGGTTTTCTGAGACGCGATTTCGCGTCAGGCTAAGCCGTAGGAAGCGAAAACCACGATGGAGGCCACGCCCAGGCCAGAGCCGAGAACCGCGCCGGCCAAAACGTCGCTGAGGAAGTGCATGCCGAGCAGAACGCGAGAGACGGCGATGCTCGCCGCCAGAAAATAAAGCGCGCCTTCCAAGCCCGGATAGTAGTAGCTGAGCACCAGCGCAATGGCGAACGCCGTCATCGTGTGGCCCGAGGGGAAGGAAAACTGGTCTGGCGGCAGCACCCGGGACCAGCAATGCGGCTCCAGGTGGCAGGGCCGCTGGCGGTGGCTGATTTTCTTCAGGGCCTTGAATACGAAGACTCCCACGATGGCCGCGGAACCTGCCGCGCAGACCGCCGCGAAACGCGCCGGCCCGCCAAAGAGAAGCAACATTCCTGCCAGGCTATACCAGAGCCAGCCATCGCCGATGCGCGTGGCCGCGATCATCCAGTAGCGGATCCAGCGCGGCGCCTTCCAGCGATTGACGCGGCGCATCACGCGGTGGTCCCGCTTTTGGATGTGTCCCCAGACGGTTTTCGCTAATGCCATGGCCGCACCTCAACTTGCCCAGTTGGCCTGGACTCTCGAGTCGACGTCCCAAAGCATGCGGGGAGCCTGCTTTTTCCCCTGCAGCCGTGAAGTCCACTGCCGGCAGAAACGGATTTCGTTCAACCAGTGGAATCCGGTGACTGCGGGAATAAAAATTGTCATGGGAAGCAAGGCAGCGGCCGCTGGTCTATCCTTCAACACGCTGCCCACAAAGCTGAATATATCGAGCGTGATTTTCAGGAAGCTGCCGTCCTGGCCGTGGATAACGCCCCGGCCAGTGCGCAAGCCCGCGAAATATTCTTCAACCGTGCGCGCTCCGGGGACTTCCGTGAAGGTCTGCGCGACGCCAGCGAGCGTGTGGGAATCGCTGCCGGCAACTCCCGCCTTCCCCAGTTTGCTGGCCATCTGCTGCGCCTGCTGATTTGCGCCCTTCCACATCTGGCCGTTGCGCACTTCGTAGGCCGGTACGTAGGAGGCGAACCAATCGAAGTCTTCCGCATCGCGGCGGCCGGTAAGGCTGGAAAAAAGATGGTTGGCGCTGAAGAAAAGTTTGCGCTCGGTGAGATACATCAGCAGCGCGACAAAATCGCTACGGCGGCGCTGAATTTCGACGTGATCCTTTTCCGCGATTCCATAAACGCCAAGGTGCAGCAAAGTGCCCGTAGGCAACTTCACAGTCGCCTCTTCGCTGAGGAAGAAGTCGGAGTATTTGCGGAGCACTTCCGCGGCGTCAATGGAATCATGGTCGGTCAGTGTGACCATGGACATGCCGAAGCGTTTGCAGCGGTGGTAGACCTCGGCGGGGTCGTTGTAGGACTCCTTGCAGATCCGGCTCAATCCCGGGGTGTCGCACATCCCAGAAGCAGTCGAATGAACATGAAGGTCGCAACGCATGCGATTAGGTTAGATGCGGGATATGAACAGGGCATAAAACAGGGGCGAATTACCGATGAAAATTATGATGGAACTGATTGAACACAAACGACTTTAAACGTTTTCCACATGGCATGTAGCGTGCCCGCAAACCTTAGCAGAACGTTCACATTGGTGTGGAACAATGCTGCCCCGATGAAGAAAATTCAGGTCCTTTTTCACGACGCTGGCGGGGGGCACCGCAACGCCGCCGTGGCCCTGCAATCGGTGATTTCCCAGCAAAACCGTGGCTGGGAAGTGGAACTTGTCCAGTTTCAGGAGCTTACGGACCATCTGGACGTTTTGCGGCGGCTCACTGGCATTCGTATCCAGGAACAATACAACACGATGCTGCGGAATGGCTGGACACTCGGAGCGACGCAGTTGCTGCGCGTGCTGCAGGCGACGATCTGGCTGTTTCACGGGCCGCTGGTGACATTGCTGGAGAAGTATTTCCGAACGAGTAGTGCGGACCTGCTGGTGACGGTGATTCCCCACTTCAATCGCGAAATTGCGGAAGCATGGAAACGGGTGCATCCGGAAAAGCCGTTTGTCACGTTAATCACGGACATTGCGGATTTCCCGCCGCATTTCTGGATTGAGCCGGTGGAGAATCAATATGTGATCTGCGGTTCCGAGAAGGCGGTGGAGCAGGCGCGAGCGATCGGGAAAGATGATGCGCATATTTTTCAAACTTCGGGGATGATCCTGCGGCCGGATTTTTATGTGCCGGAAAATGTGGACCCGGTGGCGCTGCGCGGCGAGTTGGGACTCCGCGGCGATCTGACCACTGGCATGCTGCTATTCGGTGGTTTCGGATCGAATGTGATGTTGCGGATTGTGGAGAAACTGGACGCCGCGAAATTGCCGCTGCAATTGATCGTCATCTGCGGGCGGAACGAAAAGCTGGCGGCGGCGCTGCGGGCGCGAACTTGGAATATTCCACTGCACGTGGTGGGCTTTACGAAGGAAGTGCATCGCTTGATGCGGGCGGCTGATTTTCTGGTTGGAAAACCCGGCCCCGGAAGCGTTGCGGAAGCGATGATGCGAAAGCTACCCGTGATTCTGGAATGCAATGCGTGGACGCTGCCGCAGGAGCGCTACAACACGAGTGGGTGAAGGAAAAACAAGTCGGAATCGTGCTGAACAATTTTGATGAGATCGTTGGCGGAGTGCAGCAGATGCTGGCGCCTGGCGCTTTGGCGGAGTTTCGGGGGAATGTGGAACGCCTGGAGAATCGGGCGGTTTTTGAGGTGCCGGAGATTTTTGCGCGGCTTTTGGGAGAGACACCCCGGCCGGATTAGTGGGGATTGTTCGGTGCCATCGCCGCCTCGGAACAGGGTTGCAAGGTTCTTACGTTGAGGTCTTTCGGGGTGCAGACGGCGCCCTTCACGAAGTACGCTCAGGGCAAGCACCCCTCAAGATGACAAGCTAGCTTTATGAATGGGTCGATGAAGAGATTGGCGTGAACACAACGGGGACTAGTTGCTGGCGCGTTCGGCGCGGGGAGTGTGCGGGTAATGGGGACCGGCGCCGGGAGTTTCCGCGGGAGCCTGCGCGCGTGGCTTGGCGCAGCTCACAGCCCACCATCGGGAAGCATACTTCGGCAATTCACACATTTTGGTGCAGCCCGCGGAGGTTTTCGATCCCGCGCAATGGCAATAGCAGCCAGTAACCGTTGGCTTGCGAAGCTGTCCGGAGGTGTCGGCGAAAGTGGAAAAGGCCAGTGCGCCGGTGAAGAGCGCGAGATCCAGCGTGGCCCAGATGGCGAGTCGGCGAAGACGGCGAAAGAATGGGGAGGTCATACGGGAGTAGTTTCAAACGGAAACAGAAAAAAACCGATAGCGCAGCCTTACTGGGAGTTTTGTTACCCGGGTCATGGTACGAAATGGAGAAGAAAGAGAAACTGGCGAGCGAGTCGAAGCGGAGTTCCGTAATGAATCTGGAGGACGATAATGGGACTGGGAGTGTCTCGGTAAGGAGCAGCTAACTCTAACTTTATGAATAGTTTATGAGAATTCCTTGCCCGGGCAGGCTTGGCGTCACTCTTGCATTAGAGGGAAGCGTGGGCGCGTTTCAGAAACGAGGCGCACAGTTTAGCAAGTGAGGGGGAAGGGGCTTACTTGCCGGATTGGCGAATCGTTACCACCTGCCTCTGAGAGGGAAGCTAGGATGGATGACCCCACGCGCCGGTGTGAAAACGACACTGGCATCTGAGATGCGCCTTCCGGGGCTCCCGATCCCAAGCGGGGGCCCCACTTTTTTTGAGCGGAGATTCGGTCTTAGTTCCCGGATAACGCCTGGCCGATCTGAAGTTCGGCCACTACAGGAGTTCGCGAGCGCTCAATTTTTAGGTTTGGCCGCTACTTTTTTCCTGCTCTATTTTCGGACCACAAAAATTCCAGTTACGAATTGAAACTAGCGAGGCAGTGAGGCTTTTTCGACCGGCAAAGGATCGGTCGATGTTGCCGAACCTTGCCGTTGGATGATCGGAATGCCAGCCTGGCCGAGGGCGTGGGCGACTTGTGTTTCGCGCAGGCGTGAGGCGTCGTATTCAAAGGTCAGAGTCTTGCCGGAATCGTCGACGTGAAAGCGGCGAAGTCCGTAGAGGTTGGCGAATTCGCCGAGGCGCTGGAGTTGTTCGTGGCTGAGCGTCGAATGGAGCTCGTAGGTGATTTCGAGGAGTGTCATGCGGGGAATTATAGCAGTGGGAATGGAGAAGTGGCGAGTGACGAGTGACGAGCGGGAAATCGAGCGCTCGAAGCGGGGAAATCTTGAATAGAAATGGAAGTGGAGTTTGGATCTGGCGGAGGTTTCCGAGAATTGACACGGCATAGGGCATGGGGGTATATATACCCTCATGGGGTATCTGGAATGAAGACACGATTGCGGAAGGCGGCTGGCGTGGACGCGGCGTTGAAGGCGGCGAACCTTAACCGGCTGCGGCGGATTGAGGGGCAGATCCGCGGATTGCAGAAGATGGTGGAGGAGGACCGCTACTGCGCGGATATTCTGGTGCAGATGGCGGCGGTGCAGGAGGCTTTGCGCGGCGTGGGGCGGAACTTGATGAAAAATCATTTGCAGCATTGCGCGACGAAGGCGATTGCCGGGGGGAAGCCGAAACAGGCGGCGGAGATGTATGACGAATTGTTGGAGTTGATTTACAAGCATTTGCGGTGAGGGTGGCGTCGGCGTACGGAAAGAGGGCCGGGCTAGCCCGGCTCGACAAGGGTAAAGAGCGGAGGCCGACCTGAAGGTCGGCCAGTACATTGGGCGCGCGCCACGGTCGGCGCCCGTTAAAAGAAGAGGGAGCGAGTATGGAACGCGATCCGGTTTGCGGGATGAGTGTGGATCCGGAAAAAGCCAGGGCGAAGGTGGAACATGGCGGAAAGAGTTATTACTTTTGCTCTGCGCGATGCGGAGAGCGGTTTGCGCTCGAACCGGGAAAATTTCTAGCGGCGCCGGGAACGGCGGGGATGGAGCGGCCTGCACCGAAACTGGTGGCTATAGCAGCGGCGCCGGCGAAGGGAATTCGATATACCTGCCCAATGGACCCGGAGATTGTGCAGATCGGGCCGGGCACGTGCCCGATTTGCGGGATGGCGTTGGAGCCGATGGACATTGTTGCCGAAGAGCAGGCCGATCCCGAATACGATTCCATGCGCAAGCGGTTGTGGGTAGGGACTGCGCTCTCCTTGCCGCTCCTGGTGCTCTCCATGTTTGGCGGCGCACTGGGCTTGCATCTGCCGCCCGGCGTGAAAAATGGGGTGGAGCTTCTGCTGGCTTCACCGGTGGTGTTGTGGTGCGGGTGGCCATTTTTCCAGCGCTTCTGGCGCTCGTTGGTGAATCGCAGTCCGAATATGTTCACGCTGATTGGGCTCGGTACTGGCGCGGCGTATCTCTACAGCGTGGTCGCCACGCTGTTTCCGCAAGTATTTCCCGCGTCGTTTCGCGGGATGCATGGCGAAGTTTCTGTTTATTTCGAAGCGGCAGCGGTGATCACCACGCTGGTGGCACTGGGACAGGTGCTGGAATTGCGCGCGCGCCAGCGGACCAGCGGCGCGATCCGCGAACTGTTGCACCTGGCGCCGCAAATTGCCCACGTGGTTGCAGCGGGCAGTGAACGCGATGTGCCTCTGGAGCAAGTCAAGCGAGGCGACTTGCTGCGAGTGCGTCCGGGCGAACGAGTGCCGGTGGATGGCATGGTGCGCGAAGGCGCCAGCGCGGTGGATGAGTCCATGGTTACCGGCGAACCTTTGCCCGTGGAGAAGCAAACGGGCGACAAGGTGACCGGCGGAACGCTGAACTCCAGCGGAAGTTTTGTGATGGTGGCGGAGCGCGTTGGTAGCGAGACGCTGCTGGCGCGAATCGTGAAGCTGGTGAGCGAGGCACAGCGCAGCCGCGCGCCGATGCAGAGGCTGGCGGATAAAGTGGCGGGCTATTTCGTGCCCGGAGTGGTGGCGGCAGCGATTCTGGCGTTTGCAGGCTGGGCACTTTTTGGACCGGAGCCGCGGTTTGCGCACGCACTGGTGGCGGCCGTTTCCGTGCTGATCATCGCGTGCCCGTGCGCGCTGGGGCTGGCGACGCCCATGTCCATCATGGTGGCTGTGGGGAAAGGAGCCACCTCTGGAGTGCTGGTGCGCAACGCGGAAGCGCTGGAAACGCTTGCGCGCGTAGACACGCTGGTGCTGGACAAGACGGGAACGCTGACCGAAGGGAAACCGCGGGTGGCGAGTGTTGGCGTATTGGCCGAAAGCGGCCTTTCGAAGGATGGGCTGTTATGGATCTGCAGGCAGCGTTGAACAGGCGAGCGAGCATCCGTTGGGGCGCGCGATCGTTGGAAGCTGCCAAAGCGAAGGGAGTGCGAATTGGCCGTGGCTACGGAATTTCGGGCGATCCTGGAGGTGGAGTCGAAGCGGTTCTTCAGGGGAGACCAGGGTCGCGATTGGTACGATTAAATTCCTGGAAGAGAGGGGAATCAAGGAGACAAACCGGCCCGCTTGGGCAAAACCTGAAAATGGATTTCGGCATGGAGCGCGCCGGAGCGGTGACTCCTGTTTACGTCGCGGTGGGAGAGAAACTGGTCGGGGTGCTGGCGATTGCGGATTTGCTGAAGGAATCCACTCCCGAAGCGCTTCAGGCGTTAAGAGCGGAGGGCTTGCGGCTGGTGATGCTGACCGGCGATCGGCGCGAATCGGCAACTATGATTGCGAACCAATTGGGACTGACGGAGATTGAGGCGGAGGTCCGTCCGGATCAGAAGGCGGCGGTGGTGGAGCGCCTGCGAAAGGAAGGGCGCGTGGTGGCGATGGCTGGCGATGGGATCAATGACGCGCCGGCACTGGCATTGGCCGATGTGGGAATTGCCATGGGCACGGGAACGGACATTGCTATGGAGAACGCGGGGATTACTTTGGTCAAGGGGGATCTGCGTGGAATCGTGAGGGCGCGGAGGCTTTCGCGGGCCACGGTGAAGAACATCAAGCAGAATCTGGCGTTCGCCTTCGTTTATAACCTGGTGGGGATTCCCATTGCCGCCGGGGTGTTCTTTCCGGTGTTTCATTGGCTGTTGAGCCCGATGATCGCCAGTGCGGCGATGAGTTTTAGTTCGGTTTCCGTGATTAGCAATGCGCTGCGGTTGCGGAGAGAACGGCTATAGGGACCTCTTGCTGCTCCGACTGGCGGATTTCGGAATGCTGGGCAGACTAAAGTCTGCCGCTACTGTTGACCTACCTCGGGCTGGCCTCCTTCGTCTATCTAACTGAAAGCGGGAACATTCTGCGGGGAACTGCGTATTCCTCTACAGAAGCGCGATGGTATTCCTGCATGGGGGTCGGTTATGTCCAGTAGTGCCAATGGCTTAACAAACGGAAAGGCGGCGAAGAAGCGCCGCCGGAGAATTATTATTGCGAGCATAGTGGCGTTGCTCGTGGTTGGCGGTGGGTATGGCGTTTTTGCAGCGCTGCGACCCAGTCATGAGATTGATCCTTCGAAACTGGTGGCTGCCGAGCGTGGCGACCTGGCGAAGGTGGTGGTGGCCACGGGAAAGATTCAGCCTCTCTCCAAAGTGGAAGTGAAATCCAAAGCCAGCGGCATTGTGAAAAAGCTTTATGTGGACTACGGCGATCAGGTGAAGACCGGCCAATTGCTGGCGGAGCTCGACAAGGTGCAACTGGAAGCCAGTTTGCGCGCGGCGCAGGCGAATTACCAGGCAGCGCAGGCAGCGAAGACTTCCGCGGAAGCGACGCTGGAGCGGAACAAAGTGGATGCGGAAGGACCGGACGTGCCGTTCCTGAAGCTGAACATGGAACGTGCGCAAGAGATGTACAAGGACGGTGTGATGTCCAAAAGTCTGGTGGAAGACGCCGAGAAAAATTACCAGCTGGCTTTGAACAAACAGGTGAGCGCAATGAGAACTCTGGAAGTTTCCCGCGCGGAAATTGCCAAGGCGGTGGCGCAGGAAGCGCAAGCCAAAGCGGCGCTGGAGAATGCGGAAGAGGACTTGCGCAACGCCACGATCGTCAGCCCGATCGATGGGCTGGTGTTGTCGCGTGACGTCAATGTGGGCGACGCGGTCAGCTCCATCCTGGTCCTGGGTTCGCAAGCCACGCTGATCATGACGCTGGGGGACATCAGCGAAGTTTACGTGCAAGGCAAGGTGGATGAAGCCGACATCGGCAAGGTGTATCTGGGGCAGGCGGCGCGCATTGTGGTGGAGTCTTTCAAGGACAAGAAATTCACCGGGAAGGTGACGAAGATTTCGCCGCTGGGCAAGGAAAAGGACAACGTCACCACGTTTGAGGTGCGTGTTTCCATCTCCAATTTCTCCGGCGAGTTGAAAGCCAATATGACCGCCAACGCGGAAATTGTGCTGGAAGAAAAGAAAAACGTGCTGATGGTGCCCGAGGCATCGCTGATCTACGACAAGGACCGCAAGGCGTCCGTGGAGATTCCGGATGCGAAGGCGGACAAGGGTAAAAAGAAAATACCTGTGCAGCTGGGGATTTCTAACGGCGTGAAGACAGAAATCACGGCCGGACTGAACGAAAAACAGCAAGTGATCCTGCAATAGAGGGGCGAAGATGACGTTTCGCGATCTATTACGCGACACGCTGGAAACGCTGTGGGCGCACAAACGGCGAACACTGCTGACCATGTTCGGTATTGCCTGGGGGATCATTTCCATCACGTTGATGGTGGCCGCGGGGGAAGGCCTGGGGCGCGGCATCCAGAAGCAGCAGGAGAATTTCGGCAAGGACGTGATGATCGTCTTTTCCGGGCGCACCAGCATGCAGGCGGGTGGCACGCGTTCGGGCCGCGTGATTCATTGGACGGCGGATGATTACAAGGAAGTGGCCAAGGAGTCTCCCTCCTGCAAGTACGTGATTCCCGAAATCGGCAACAACGTGAAGGTGCACAGCGCGTTCAATAGCGGAGACATTGATACCGTTGGGTCACTGCCGCCGTTCACGGAAATTCGCAGCGTGGCCGTGGACGACGGGCGCTTCTACAACTACGAGGATAACGACCTGGGCAGGCGCGTGGCGTTTCTGGGCAGCGACACGAAGAAGCAGTTGTTTGCGGAGCGAGAGGCTGTCGGGCAGACCGTCGAGCTGAACGGAGTTCCGTACACGGTGATCGGGGTGATGAAGACGAAAGACCAGAATTCGTCCTACGACGGCGTGGATATTCGCAAGATTTTTCTTCCTTTCAACACCATGATGCGTGATTTTCCCAACAAGCCGCCGGCGGAGCCGGAAACGATTGACCGGATACTGGTGGCGCCGTGGTCATTGGATACGCATAAGGATTGCGTGAAGCAGGTGCGGCGCACGCTTGGCAGGCTGCACAACTTCGATCCGCGGGACGAGGAAGCCGCGAGCATCTGGGACACGGTGAAAAACGCCCAGGCCAACCGGATGATTTTCGTGGGCATGGAAATCTTCATGGGCGCGGTGGGCGTGGCGACGATTTTTCTGGGCGGCCTGGGTGTGATGAACGTGATGCTTGTTAGCGTGCGGGAACGCACGCGAGAGATAGGCGTGCGCAAGGCTCTGGGCGCGACACGCGAATCGATCCTGCGGCAATTCTTTCTGGAGACGATCATCGTGGTGGTGCTGAGCGGCGGAACGGGGTTGATCATTTCCTACGGTCTTTGCGGGCTGGTGAATCTGCTTCCGAAGATGCCGTTTTTTGACGGGCTGGATGCGAGCTGGCAGCTTGCGGCGCTCACGATTGGTCTATTGGGTTTGATAGCCGTTCTTTCAGCCCTCTATCCAGCGAATCGCGCCGCGTCAGTAGATCCGATTGAAGCACTGCGGTTCGAGGCAGGCGGATGATGATCATTGAGGTCTTCAAAGAGGCTTGGGCGGCGTTGGGGCGGAATCGCGTGCGGAGTATGTTGACGATGACCGGGATTTCCTGGGGCATCGTGGCGGTGACGCTGCTTTTGAGCTATGGATCGGGATTCCGCAGCGTGTTGCTTTACACGTTTGAAGTATTTGGCAAAGGGGCGGTGATTTGCTGGCCGGGGACTACAAGCGAGCAGGCAGGCGGCGAGCGTGCCGGCAAGCAGGTGCGGTTTGAGCAGGAAGACGCGGATCTGGTGAAGGCGCAATCGCCATTGGTGAAGCGCGTTACGCTGGAGACCGTGAAATTTCTGGGAATTTCGCATGACGAACGGCTTTCGGACAGCGCCATTCGAGGTGTCTACCCAGAATATGGCGAGATGCGCAACGAGGTTCCTTCCGAAGGAAGGTGGATTTCGGCGGATGACATCGCGGAAAGGCGCCGGGTGGTGATCCTGGGGGCGCGGCTGAAGAAAAAGTTGTTTAGCGGAACGCCTGCCGTTGGTGAGACCGTGCGCATCGATGGCGTGAGGTTCACAGTGATTGGCACGATGGACATGAAATTCAGCGACAGCTGTTACTTTAATTGCGACGACGAATCCGCATTTATACCGTATCCCGCGGCGGCGGATATCTGGGACGCGCGTTATGCCAGCGTAATGATTTTCGAACCGATCGCGCCGCAGTTTGAGGCGCAAGCCATGCAGCAGTTTCGCGACGCAGTGGGTGGGCGGCAGCATTTTTCGGGGCAGGACAAGCGCGCCATCACCATGTTTGGGCGGCAGGAGTTCAAGCCGGTCTACGACGGAATCACGCTGGGCATTGAGGGGCTACTTTTTATTATTGGCAGTATGACGCTGGCTATCGGCGGCGTGGGCGTGATGAACATCATGCTGGTGTCCGTGGAAGAACGCGTGCGCGAGATCGGATTGCGCCGCGCATTGGGCGCCAGAAAGTGGCACATCCGCTGGCAATTTCTGCTGGAGGCGCTGGTGCTGACGCTGGCGGCGGGCGCGATCGGAATGTTGATTTCGGCGGCGCTGACTTCCGCGATTGGGACGTTGCCGTTCCTGGGCCCGGCGTACGAGGACGAGTCCGGCAAGGTGGATATTCATCTGACGCTTTCGATGACCACGATGATGCTTTCGAGTTTTATCTTGATTGTGGTGGGCGTGATCAGCGGCTGGATGCCCGCGATGCAGGCGGCGAAACTGGATCCCGTTGAAGCGCTGCGGTATGAATGAAGAAAGCAGTCGTTAGGCGATAGTCAACTGCCAACAGCCAACAAAATAGAACTTAAAGCTGCGATCCGAGCAGGCCGTCCTGGCGGTCGCAAAGCAGTTCCCGCAGAGAAAATACCGCATAAAAGTTAGATTTTGTTGGGGTGAATCTCTCCCGCTGCTATAGTGGTTATGGAGAAAATTGCGCGCGGTAGGAATTTTTTCCTGGGAGAAGGACGATGAAGAGTGGCAGGCATAAGTTTGTTCAAGGATGCGCCGGAATTGTTGCACTGGCATTGCTAATGTTTTGCGGCCGGATTGCCGAAGGTCACGCGATTTTGAAGACCAGTTCGCCGGCGGCTAATTCGACGGTGAGCGGCCCCGATGTCCCCATAGTTCTGAAATTCAATGTGCGGGTGGATGCGGCCCGTTCGAAAGTCCAGTTGCTGCATCCGGACAACAGCGTGACGGACCTTACTCTCGATAAGGAATCCTCGCCGGATACGTTGGGATGCAACGTCAAAGGACTTGTGCCGGGAGCGTACACGATTCGCTGGCAAGTGCTTGCGCCGGACGGTCACATCACGCGTGGCGAAGTTCCGTTCACGGTAAAGGCTGGCTGAGACCTCTGCATGGCTCAACTCCTCGGAATCTTTGGCTTCCTGGTTGTTTTACTGCGCGCCGCGATTTTGTGTTTTCAGACGCTGGTGGCCGGTGGCTTGATCTTCCTGATCGTTGCGACGCCGAATGAAGCTTTGCGGCCGGCGGAGCTGAAGCGGCCGGCGTGGAAGCTGATTCGTTGGAGTGCGGTGGGACTCGGCATATCGCATCTTTTCTTTGTTATCACCAACTCGCTGATTCTGATGGGCACCGCTGATCTGAGTTGGAGTGATGCTTTGGGTGCGAACTATGCCATCGCGGGGACGGTGGCAATCGCAGCCTCGCTGGCGATTGCCTTTTGGCCGAGGGCCATGCGGGAAAGTGTCAGTCCGCTCGTTTTGTTGCCGGCGGGATTGTTGTTGGCCGCAACGGTGATCACCAGCCACTCGGCTTCGCGGATGGAAGGGCGAGCGATGTTGGTCACACTGACGTCGCTGCATTACCTGACGACAGCGAGCTGGATCGGTGGGCTGCCTTATCTTTTGCTGGCAATGAAACGCGTGACGGAGCCGGGGATCCGGCTGAGAATCAGCCAGCGATTTTCGCGGATGGCGCAGATCAGCGTGGTGGTGCTGTTTCTTGCGGGGTTTGGCATGAGCCTGGTTTACGTGGGTTCGTGGAGCGCGTTCTATGGCACGGCGTACGGAATCATGGTTGGAACGAAGGTGGTGTTCTTTTGCTGCCTGGTGCTCGTGGGGGCGGCTAATTACTACATTGTGAAAGACGCCGGCACCGCTTCAGACATCGGGCACGGTCAGCTTGATCCGCTTCGGCGAAGTGGAAATGGGATTCGGGTTGGCGGTGATCTTGACGGCAGCCTCGCTGACCTCGCAGCCGCCGGGGGCGGATTTGACGGAAGACCGCGTGACGCTGCATGAAATAGCCGTGCGTTATGCGCCGCGGATGCCGCGGTTCACCAGTCCGCCGCTGGAGGATATTTCGCCGTCAGGAAAAGCGACGCGCCAAAAATTGATCGCAGCAGGGAACAGACTACCCGCGGCGTTTTTGCCCGGACAGTCCTACTATCACCCGGATTTGCCGGGGGATATCGCCTGGTCGGAGTACAACCACAACTGGGCGGGCCTGATCGTGTTAGCGATGGGAGTGCTGGCGCTGCTTTCGCGCAATAAATATTTTGCCTGGGCAAAAATCTGGCCGTTGATGTTCCTGGGGCTTGCGGTCTTTTTGTTTTTGCGGGCAGACCCGGAAAACTGGCCGCTGGGGCCGAATGGATTCTGGGAAAGCTTTGGAGAGGCGGACGTGCTGCAGCATCGTGCGGCGGTGCTGCTGATCATTGCGTTCGCGGTTTTTCAATACTTGGTGGAGACGAATCGCGTGAAGTCGCACGCGGCCGCGCTGGTGTTTCCGGGCGTTTGCGCCATCGGCGGGATCGTGCTGTTGACGCACATGCACGCGATCACCAACGTGAAAGAAGAGATGCTGATCGAGCTGAGCCACACGCCGCTGGCGATTGTCGGCATCGTGGCCGGCTGGTCGCGCTGGCTGGAGTTGCGGTTGCCGGCGGAGAACAGCATGCGGAAGTACCTGGGGTGGGTGTGGCCGGTGTGCTTTATTTTGGTCGGGCTGATTTTGATGGATTATCACGAGGCATAAGAAAAGCAGTTACCAGTAATCAGTAATCGGAATGAATGAGCGCGCTGGGTTTTGAAAGTGATCCTGCTTGACAGGGAAGGGAATGGGATGACGAAGTCGGCGCTGGTGGTGGTGGATGTGCAACGGGATTTCTGCGAGGGCGGGGCGCTGGCGGCCGCGAACACGGTGTCACTGCTGTCTCCTTTGAAAAAGTTTATTGACGAGGCCCGGGGCCAGGGAACATTGATTGTTTATACGCAGGACTGGCATCCAGAAACGCACAGCTCCTTTCAGTCGAATGGAGGGCCTTGGCCGGTGCACTGTGTTGCGGAAAAGGCAGGCGCGGAGCTGATGCCGCCGCTGAAGGTCGAAGCCAGAGATGTGGTGGTTCATAAAGGCGTAGGAGTGCAGGGAGCGGGTTATTCCGGGTTCGACGAAACGTCACTGGAGCAACAGTTGCGGGAAAAGGGCATTTCGCATGTGGGGGTCGCCGGGATTGCCACGGACTACTGCGTGCGGGCCACGGCGCTGGATGCGCTCCAGGCAAATTTCAAAACCACGGTGCTCGAAGATTTGATTCGCGCGGTGCAAGAGAAAGATGTGCCCAAGGTTTTGCAGGAACTCAAACAGGCGGGCGTTAAGCTGCAACCTTCCTCGGCGTGGCTGGCAGAGAGCCGTTAAAATCCAGAAACAAAAATATGGAAGAGGCGCTTAGTTCTGGCCGAGAAGCGCGTCGAAATAAGAGACCATTTCCGCGGAGTTCCAGTCCTGCGGGCCGATGACTTTGCGCGCGATTTTTCCGTGGCGGTCAATGATGTAGGTTTCCGGATACATCACCGTGCCGTAGTCTTGCGCGTACTTCTTTGAGGCGTCGCGCGAAGTGGGGAAATTGATGCCGTGGTCTGTAATGAATTTCTGATAAGCCGCCGCGTCGTCGTCCACGCTGACCCCGAGGACAACGCCATTTCGGCTGGCGAGGCGCTTGTTCAATTCAATCAGGGAGGGCGTCTCTTCCACGCAGGGAGGGCACCAGGTGGCCCAGAAATTCAGCACCACCACCTTGCCGCGGTAGTCGGAGAGTTTTTCCGCCTTGCCATTGATCTCCAGCGGAATATTCTCGGCGGTTTTTCCGGCGATCGAGGATTCGCCCTGGCGATAGTGGGGCAAGGTGAAGAAGGCGAGGACAGCGAAGGCAAAACCCATGCTGCCCCAGGCCATGATTTTACGAAGTAAAGTGTTCATACACGGTTATAATAACGTAGAGCGCCCTCAACGAATAGCCTGGAATCACACGGAAAAATCCACAAGGTTATGCGTCACAACCCAACCAATAGCCAGCCTGTCAGCGCCATTGTCCCCGCGCGGAACGAACAGGCGGTGATTGCGGGGTGCGTGCGCTCTTTGGCTGTGCAGGCGGAAATTTCGGAAGTTCTGGTGGTGGACGATCAATCATCGGACCGCACCATCGAAATTGTGCGCGCGCTGGCAGGCGAGAATTCCAAGGTGAGACTTCTGGAAGCGGGGGCGTTGCCCACTGGATGGGTGGGCAAGAACAACGCGGTGTGGATCGGGGCAAGGGAGTCACACGGAGAGTGGCTGCTCTTCACAGATGCGGATGCCGTGCAGGAATCCGATTCCGCAGCCAGGGCTTTGGAGATTGCGCGAACGCACAATGCCGCGATGGTTTCGTTTTCGCCCGAACAAATGATGGAAACGTGGTACGAAAAGGCCGCGATTCCTTACATTTATCTTCGGCTGGGGAGCCGCTTTCGATTCGCGGAGGCGAATGATCCTGATTCAAATGCCGCGGCCGCGAACGGGCAATTTATTCTGATTCGGCGGGACGTTTACGATGAGGTGGGCGGGCACGCCAGCGTTGCGGCGAATGTTCTGGAGGACGTGGCGCTGGCAACGCGGGTGAAACAGGCGGGACACCGCATCTGGTTTGGCAGCGGGAAGGGAATTGTGCGTGTCCGGATGTACCGCACATTCCCCGCGATGTGGGAAGGCTGGAAGAAAAACCTATATACACTTATGGGCGGGACGCCGCAGGCGGTGAGATCCGAATCGGCACGAGCTCTGCTGCCGTTACTGCTCTCGCTCCTTGCAGCGATGATTGTTTGGCTGGCATCGGGATCGGTGTTGTGGGCATTCGGGGTCTTGGTGGCAGGCCTGGCCGGACTTCTCTCCGCTTACGGAATGGAACTCCAACGCAATGGTTTTTCGCCGGGTTTGCTGATCTTTGGCATTCCCGGCCGAATCCTGTTCGCAGCGATTCTTTGGGCTTCCTACCTTAGCCATCGGCGGGGCCGCCTGGAATGGAAGGGCAGGGCGTATCCAGCGGATACCCCTGGCGCATCCAAAGGGTAGACAGAAAAATGGTTTATTTGACACGAAAATTGGAGTTTTCGGCCTCGCACCTGTACCACAACCCGGCGTTCAGCGCCGAGGAGAACAAGCGCGTATTTGGAAAGTGCAATAACCCGCACGGACACGGGCACAACTACACGCTGGAAGTGACGGTGGCGGGCGAGCCGGATCCGGCTACCGGAATGGTGCTGGACCTGAAAGAGCTGAAAGAAATTCTGGAACGGGAAATCACGCAGCGCATGGATCACCGCTTCCTGAATTACGAAGTCGCGGAATTGAAGGGTCAGATTCCCACGTGCGAAAACATCGCGCGGGTGATCTGGAATCTGCTGGATCCGCAGATTCACAAGGGGCGGCTGCATAAAGTCCGTTTGTACGAGACACCGGACCTTTTCGCGGAAGTTTTTCGGAACGGAGCGCAGGGCGCATGACGGATGGACTGAAAATCGAATTGGGGCGGCGCTACCGATTTTCAGCGTCGCACCGCCTGCACAGCGAAGCGCTGAGCGAAGAGGAAAACCAGCGGGTCTATGGGAAATGCAACAACCCGCACGGACACGGGCACAACTACACCGTGGAAGTTCGCGTCTCCGGCGCGGTGGACCCCGCGACGGGCATGATCGCGAATCTTGCTGATCTCGACGGCTTTGTGGAACGGGAGGTGATCGAACCTTTCGACCACAAATTGCTGAACGAAGAGGTTGATGCGTTTCGGCGGGAAGTGCCAACTACGGAGAATCTTTGCAAGGAGATTTTTCAGCGCCTGAAACATTTCCCGAAGGCGAAGCTGGAATGCGTGCGGGTGGAAGAGACCTCCAACAATGCATTCGAATACGCGGGGGAAGAACTTTAGGATTGCGTGACGGTCTAGCAAAAGGGGAACTGACAGTGACGAAACCAACGGAGATTTTGCTGACGGAGCCAAAAGTAGACGTGTCCAAGGAAAACATCGCCGACCTGGTGCGCAAGATGATCGCGCTGGTGGGCGAGGACCCGGAACGCGAAGGCTTGCGGAAGACGCCGGAGCGATTTGAAAAGGCGCTGAAGTTTCTCACGAGCGGCTATAACCAGAATCTGGACAGCGTGCTGAATGGCGCGACGTTCAGCGTGCATTATGACGAGATGGTGGTGGTGAAGGACATCGAGTTTTTCAGCCTGTGCGAGCATCACTTGCTGCCGTTTTTCGGCAAGGCGCACGTGGCCTACTTGCCCAGCAAGCGGGTGCTGGGGCTGAGCAAGATCGCGCGGCTGGTGAATATGTACGCGCGGCGGCTGCAAATTCAGGAACGTATGACCAGCCAGATCGCCGATGCGATTTCCGACAAGATCAGCCCGGAGGGCGTGGGTGTGATCATCGAGGCGCGCCACTTGTGCATGCAGATGCGCGGCGTGGAGAAGCAACACGGCCAAGCCGTGACCAGCGCCATGCTGGGCTCTTTTCGACACAACAAGCAGACCCGCGATGAATTCCTATCGCTGGTGCGCTCGAAGAGGGATTAACGGCGGAGCAACTTGGAGGAGACCCGGCCGCCCTGGGCGGGCTCGTTCGGCTACCGTTTGTTTGCAGCGCGAGAGCGGCGGACACGGTCGCGGTTGCCGCAGGTTGCGTCGTTGCACCAGCGGCGGACATTTCCCTTGGTACGATCCACAAAAATCCACGCGCAACCCGGATTCGCGCAGAGCTTCAACCGGTCGTGAGGCTGCTCCGCGAGTGATTCCGCAAGTGAATTAGCGATCTCCGCCATGATTGCCGACCAGCCAATTTGTGCGGGTTGCCATTCGAGCTGCAACCCATTTTGGCGCTCCACCAGGCGGCGGAAAACGGGTACCTTCAGCCATGAGTTCAAGCTCACTATATCGCCGGCTGAAAGTGCGGCGCCTTCCGAAGTTTTCCGCACAACATCACGAAGCAGTGCGCGAAGCTTGCGGAGATCGCGAATTTCCGGCGGGCGAGGTGGCGGCACACGAAAGCGCCAGAACTGTTGGAAGTCGCCGAGCCACTGAGGGTCGTCGAGAAAGTCGGTGAGAAGGCCGTAGCCGTCCCACATTTCGCTGTTGGCCAGGTCCACCCAGGGAGCGGCCGCGCCGAAATTGTGGAGCCGGAAAGGATGCGAAGCGGGGATCATGGTAACGAATTAAAACTCCTTGACACGTTACGCGGCCAAATGTACCGTTGGACATGAGTTTAACACAGTTATCTCATTACGGAAAAGCGGGATGAGCGACAGCACACAAACCATCGCAGCCTCACCAGCGCTGCTGAACGCCAAAGACGCGGGAGGTTCCTGGCGCATCCGCGTGTTTTTTGCTTTCGCCGCGATTTATCTGATCTGGGGTTCCACCTACCTGGCCATTCGCTATGCCATCGAAACGATTCCGCCGCTCTATACCGCGGGATTTCGCCACTTGATTGCCGGCTCTATCCTGTTGACTTGGGCGCTTGCCAAGGGACTTCGTCCCACCTGGGCGCAGATTCGCGCCAGCGTGGTCATCGGATTTCTCTTCTTCCTGATCGGCCACGGTTCGCTGCACTGGGCGGAACAGTATGTGCCCAGCGGCACGGCATCGCTGTTGATCGCCGTGGAACCAATCATTGTATTTCTGATGTCCTCGGCGGCCGCGCGCGTTTGGCGTCTGAATGGATTGCTGCTGGCGGGAATCCTGATGGGGTTGACCGGCGTGGGAATTCTGGTGAGCGGACCGGGACTGGCGACAGGGGCTTGGGGCGCCTGGGGACCGTTTGCGATTTTGGTCGGAGCCACTTCCTGGTCCGCGGGCATCATCTATTCCAGAAAGTCGAAACTGTTCGGGAACCCGCTGTTGCTGTCCGCTCTTTCGCTGCTGGCAGGGTCCGTGATGTTGATCACGGTTGGAACACTGGCGGGCGAGGGCAGCCACTTCGCGCTTGCGCAGGTGACCACCAAATCGTGGCTGGCATTTGGCTACCTGGTTCTGTTCGGTTCGGTGAGTCACCTTCACCTGCTATAACTGGCTGCTGGGGCATTTCTCGCCGACGCTGGTGGCCACGCATACGTATGTAAATCCGGTGATTGCCGTCCTGCTAGGATGGCTCTATGGCGGCGAAACCATCACGATAAGAGTGGCAATGGCGGCGGTGATGGTTGTGGGGGCCGTGGTGCTGGTTGACCGCGGCACGAACAAGCTGCACCATCTGAAGTAGCCCTGGACCCGCAAACCTAAGAAATAACGCGACTTTTGCTTGCTACCCGGCATAGGCTATGGTGAACTTTGGCTAGATGCATCCGCCATGCTAGGTCAAAAATTCGGCCAATATCTAATCGAACAAAAGCTCGGCGAAGGTGGCATGGGCGTGGTGTATCGCGCGCGCGATGAAAAACTACAGCGAGACGTCGCTCTGAAATTTTTGGAAGCGCTGCCCACCGGATCCTCTGCCAGCCATGAACGCGTGCTTCAAGAAGCGCGCGCCATTTCCGCGTTGAATCATCCGAACATCTGCACGGTCTACGAAGTGGGAGAAACTGACGGCAGGCCGTTCATTGCCATGGAATTTGTCGAGGGCCGTCCGTTGAGTCTGGAAATTCCGACGACCGGAATTGGGCTTGAGCAGGTGGAACGCTACGGTATGCAGCTTGCCGACGCGCTGGGCCACGCGCATAGCCGGGGAATCATTCACCGCGATTTGAAATCAGCAAACGTGATCGTCACGCCGCAGGGACGTTTGAAGGTGCTGGATTTTGGAATCTCGCGACGGCTGGAGCCGGGGAAGGGGACCGATGAGACTACGCGTTTCGATAAGTCGTGGGAATCGCAGCATACCTTCACGGGCACTCTTCCCTACGTCGCGCCGGAAGTCCTGAAGGGGGAAGAAGGAGACGCGCGAAGCGACATCTGGTCGCTGGGGGTGCTGCTTTTCGAGATGGCGTCCGGGCACAAGCCGTTCCGCGGAGCGACGGCATTCGAACTGAGCGCAGCGATATTGCGCGAACGAGTGCCGATGATCACGCCGCCGCTTCCGCCAATTCTCCAGAGTGTTATTGATCGCTGCCTGGACAAAGATCCCGGTCAACGCTATCAGAGCGCGGGAGAAGTAAAGGCCGCGCTGGAAGCGGCTACCACCAGCTCACGCACTCATGAATATTTCAGCGTGCTGGCAAAGCGCGAAGGACAAGCACTGCGGCAGCACATGGCGCGCAACCTGGTGATCCTGGTGCTGGCGGTGATCGTTGCTGGCGGGGCCGGCTACTGGTTCTATGGCAAATCAGCCGCCAAGCGAAAACACGTGATGGTCGGCGCGATCCAGTCCATCGCCGTGCTGCCTCTGGAAAATCTTTCCGGAGATCCTACGCAGGACTATTTTGCGGATGGCATGACCGATGCGCTGATCACCGAGCTCTCGCAGATCAAGAAATTGCGCGTGATTTCGCGGACCTCCGTGATGCAGTACAAGCACACGCAGAAATCCCTGCAGGAAATCGCACAGGAACTGAACGTGGACGCCGTAGTGGAAGGCTCGGTGGTACGCTCCGGAGACCGCGTGCGGATTTCCGCGAAACTTTACCAGACCAACGTCGAGGGGGCGCTTTGGGCGGACAATTTCGAGCGTAAATTCACCGACGTACTGGCGCTGCAAAGTGACGTAGCCACGGCCATCGCGCGCGGCATTCAGGTGGAACTCAGCCAGCCGGAAGCTTCGGAACTGGCGCGCAGCCGCACGGTGATTCCCGAAGCGTACGAAGCCTACTTGAAGGGAAGATACGAAAGCGCGAAACGCACTCCCGAGGGACTCCGCGCGGCGCTCTCTTTTTTCCAGACAGCCACGACAAGGGACCCGACGTTTGCGGCCGCTTACGCCGGGCTGGCCGTGACGTACATGAACCTGAGCAATTACCAGATGAGTCCGGCGGCTGACGTGATGCCGCAAGCCTTGCAAGCGGCGGAAAAATCGCTGGCGCTGGATGACCGACTGGCGGAAGCGCACGCGGCGCTGGCGGCGATTCGTTTTTACAGCCTGGAGCGGAGCGGCATCGAAAGCGAATTCCTGAAAGCGATCGCATTGAATCCAGGTTACGCGCAGGGTTTGCACTGGTATGCATTGTTTCTTGCGGCCGAAGGACGGAAAGAAGAATCCATCACGGAGATCAAGCTGGCGCGCGAGATTGACCCGCGTTCGCTGATCATCAACGCGAATGTGGGCTGGTGCTACTACCTGGCGGGAAATTACGACAAAGCCTTGGAGGCAGAAAAGGATACGCTGCGGCAGGATCCCAGCTTTGGCGTGGCGTATGGCTATTTGAGCCAGGCTTATCTGGAGAAAGGGCTCTTCAATGAGGCTATCGATGCCGGGCGAAATTTTGTTTCGCTGGCTCCGGGGGATGTCTCGCGACGCGCGGAGCTCGCGGCCGCTTATGGACGGGCCGGCCGAAAAAAAGAAGCGCAGGAAATCCTGAGCGCTTTTTCGAAGATGAAGGATGGGCAATATATTTCGGCATACGATTGGGCGATGGCTTATTCAGGCCTGGGAGAGAAACAGGAAACACTGGACTGGCTGCAGAAGGCTTATCAGGAGCGGAACGGCCGCCTGGTGAATCTGGGCGTGCATCCGCAATTCGCGTTTTTGCGAAAAGAGCCAGCGTTCCAGGAATTGGTATCACGGTGGCGTGCGGCGAACCCGGAAGCTGGGAATTAGAGTGGGGTGTAAGCAGAGATTGGCCGCTCGTTTGATCGCCTGGCGGAGCATCCAAAAAGCTGTAGGGCCCGCCTTCCCAGGCGGGCCGTTGGACGAAGCTGGAAGTAACCAGTTTCCGTTGTGTGCTCTGCGTAAATGCTCGATACCATTTTCCAAAAACTGACAACTTGCATCTGACAACTGCTACTTAGATTGTTAACCTAAGAACGGACCGCCTCAGAAGGCGGTCCCTACCACCTGCTACCCCGCGAACTTCTTGACGCCTTCCGCATCGTCGAATAGACTCCGCAGACTGAGGCATCAAAATGCCCCGGGCTCCGTATCGCCATCGGATCCAAGAGATGGTTGGCCGCAGGGAGGTCGCAATGGCAAAGAAATACAAGGTTGGGTTCAAAACGATCAATGCCAAGCTGAAAGTCACCAAGCATCACCTGAACAAAATCAAGAAGCACGTTATTTCGAGTGATCAGAAAAAAATCGCCGCGCAGATTGAAGCGATTGACCTGATTATCGCCGCCTGTGGCAAAACGCATATGTCCGCTTTTTACACCGGCAAGTAAGCGGGTCCCGAGCGGTGATTCGCTGCGCAGGGAGTATCTGATCTAGAGGCTCCCGGATGAAGCGTGTACCAAAGCCGCAAAAAAAACAGCGCAAGGCACAAGGCCCGCTTTTGCGGCGCGCTCCATTCCTGATTTCCTACTGGCAAGGCAAGCAACTCTTTTTTGAAAATTACCTGACACACAAAAAGATCGCGGCTTCAATGGAAACCGCGGCGTTGCTGGATTTTTTCTCGGGCTGGAAGCGGGAAGCCGCGATGTTCCGGCGCTGGCCGGAGTACACGCCAAGGTCACTGAGGGTCGCGTGCCGGCGTTTGGTTGCGGAAACGTTCCTGCAAAAAACGGAAGGCAGAATTCCTCGGCGGGACGCGCGCGAATTACTGCTTGCGAAGTGGGGCGAGTGGAACCCCGCAGCGGGTTTTTTCCACTTTCAAACAAAAGATACTTATGGCGACCGGATCACGCCGGAACTGGTTCGCCGCGTGGAGGAGTTGCTGCAGCGGGAGAATGTTCCGGCGCCAATCAAGAATTATCCTCGGGCGCGTGTGGTCCAGTTTGCTAGAGAGACGTACCCGGAAAAATTCCCCAGCGTGCTGCGGGAACGCCGTACCTGGCGGGAGTTTGGAAAAAATCCGGTCGCAAGAGAAACGCTTGGCCGGCTGCTGCACCTTTCCTTCGGCGTGCAAGGATGGGGACGCATCCCACACGGCGGGCGATTTGCGTTGAAGACGTCGCCCTCGGGCGGTGGCTTGCATCCCCTGGAGGCCTATATTCTTGTCCGCAAAGTGCGCGGCATTGCGCGTGGTGTCTATCATTACGACGCTGTCCAGCATCGCTTGCAGGGCATTCGCCGGGGCGCAACTTCCGCGGAGATTCAAAAATTGCTAGCGGGGCAGTGGTGGTTTCGCGATGCGGCGTTCGTTGTGTTTCTGGGAGCGGTATTTCATCGCACGCAGTGGAAATATGATTATCCCAGGGCGTATCGGGCGGTGCTGGCGGAGGCCGGGCATCTGTGTCAGACGTTTTGCCTGACGTCTACCTGGCTGGGGCTTGCGCCGTTCTGCACCATGGCGTTTGCAGACACGAGGATTGAGGCGCTGCTGAAATTGGATGGGATTTCGGAATCGGTGATTTATGTGATGGGCGGGGGGACACGGCCGAGAGAAGAAGAGCGGCGGCCGGAATAATACGCCGGACGCCGCCAGTGGGATGCTACTTCTTGGAGACCATTACGGAGGCGCGGGTGGTTTCCCAGTCGATGTTGAGATTCGCGCCGCTCCCTGCCTTTTCAAACGAAATGGTGAAGTCCTCAACGGGGGAGGGAAGCTTTGACACTTTCATGTCAATTCGTGCCAGATCGTTTGACGGGCCGGGATAATCGGTGCCCCACTCGCCGGTCTTCTTGCTGATCACCAATTGCCACTTGTCTTCATTGGGAACGGTAAAGATCGTATAGTTTCCTGCGGGCACGGTGGTGCCGCCGACATTCAGGTCGACGGTGGTAACGAACGTGGTGGATTCATTTGCTCCGGTGCGCCAGATTTGCCCGAACGGGACGATGCCTCCATAGATCTTGCGGCCCTTGGCACGCGGGCTGGAATAATCAATGGTAATCGTCTGACCGCCGCCCAGATCATACTTGGCCTGTGCCGGCGGACTGGGGCGCTTCGATTTATCCTGTTGGCCCAACACCACAAACGCGGTCACCAAAAGGACCGCCAAAGAAGCTACGACTGCGAGCTTTTTGTTCATAGGAATTCCTCCCCCGGTACTCTAGCATACCGCTCCAATCCAGGACCGACCACAGAACGTGGGAGGCGCAACGAAGGCCGGCGATGTTTCACGATTCGTGACAGTCCCCCATGGAACTGTTCGCGGCAGTTCTGACGATTGGAAAATGTCTGCTATAGTTCCCGAACATGGATGAACTGAGTTTTATTGGACGCACCGTCTCCCATTACCGCATTGTGGAAAAACTTGGCGGAGGCGGAATGGGCGTCGTCTACCGCGCGGAGGACGCGCGGCTGGGACGCAGCGTCGCGCTTAAGTTTTTGCCGCAGGATCTCACGCGCGACCGCCAGGCCCTCGATCGCTTTCAGCGCGAAGCGCGCGCCGCCTCCGCGTTGAATCACCCCAATATCTGTACGATTTACGACATTGACGATTACGAAGGCCAGCCGTTTCTGGTGATGGAAGTCCTTGAGGGACAAACGCTGCGGGAGCGCATTGACGGGAAGCCGCTGAAGACGCCGGTGCTGGTGGATCTGGCGATTCAAGCTGCGGATGCCTTGAACGCCGCGCATGCCAAAGGGATTGTTCATCGCGACATCAAGCCCGCCAATCTTTTCGTTACGCAGCGCGGGCAGGCAAAAATTCTGGATTTCGGACTGGCGAAGGTTGGTCCGAACTCTCACGCTCCGAGCGGGGATACCGCTTCGCAGTTGCACACCGTGGGCGGTGGCGAAGATATGCTCACCAGTCCCGGCTTGGCGCTTGGGACGGTTGCGTATATGTCGCCAGAGCAGGCTTTGGGCGAAGAACTGGATGCGCGGTCGGATCTGTTTTCTTTGGGAGTGGTGATCTATGAAATGGCGACTGGCCGCAACGCCTTCTCCGGCACCACGTCGGCAGCCATGTTCGATTCGATTCTCAACAAAGCGCCGGTTGCTCCGGTTCGCTTGAATCCAGAGCTTCCCGTCGAACTGGAACGCATTATCAACAAGTCGCTGGAAAAGGATCGCAAGCTCCGATACCAGACGGCTTCGGACCTGGAATCGGATCTGCAGCGGCTCAAGCGCGACACCGAATCCTCGCGAACTGCCGCGGTTGCCGCTGCCAAGTTGCCTCCCACTGCTCCGAAGAGTCGCCTGCCATTGATAGCCGGCGCGATTGCTGCCGGGGCACTGATTGCCGTGGGTATCGCGGGCTATAAGGCTGGATGGCTGGAACCCAAGCGCACCTACACGCAAGCGGAACTCAATCTGACGCAGATCACCAGCAATTCCGCCGAGGACCCTGTCTATACCGCGGCCATTTCTCCGGACGGAAAATATCTGGCTTTCGCGGACCTTGGAGGTCTGCATCTTCGAGCGTTGAGCAGTGGAGACACACAATCGCTGCCGATTCCCAACGAATTTTGTTTTCGGTGAGCGCGGTTCGACTGGTTCCAGGATGGAACCAAATTGATGGTCAGCGGGCCAGTGGGAGCCGAGGATCACGTCGGGATTTACGTGATCAATGTGATTGGCGGCACCATTCGCAAACTCCGCGACGATGCCTGGCGGGCCACGGTTTCGCCGGATAGCTCGCACATTCTGTTCATCGCCAGCCAGAGCCACGATTTGATGGTGATGAACGCCGACGGGGAGGGAGCGCACACGATCCTTGCGCGCGTCAAGGGCGATGCGATCTTTCAACCGACCTGGTCGCCCGATGGCAAGCGGATCGTTTATATCAAATCGCACCGGACGGACAAGGATCCCGAAGTGTCGCTGGAAAGCCGCGATGCGAACGGGGGTTCCCCTGCGGTGCTGGTGGCGGGCGCAGACATTCGTAGCTTAAGCTGGCTGCCTGGTGACCGCATTATCTATGCAGCGCTGGAGCCCTCGCCTCATCGCGATGACATGAATTTATGGGAAATTCATGTGGACCCGAAATCGGGAGCGGCCACCGGCAAAGCTCGAAAGCTCACCGATTGGCCGGGCTTTGCGTTTTGGCACCTCAGCGCGACCTCCGACGGGAAGCGCCTGGCGTTCGTGAATGAACATGACCAGGGCGATGTGTATGTCGGCGAACTCGATAAAACCGGGAATGAATTGAAAAATCCCGTGCGAATGACGCTCAGCGAAAAAAACGATTGGTTGGGCGGCTGGATGCCGGACAACAAAACGATCCTTTTTTATTCGAACCGCAATGGGAACTTTGATCTTTACCGGCAGAAGGTTTCGGAGCGTTCCGCGGAAAGCATTGGATCGGCCGCGGAAGAAAAGCGTACTCCCCAGTTGAGTCCGGACGGCAAATGGTTTTTGTATCTTTCCTGGCCACGCATGCCCAATGATGCGCAACCCTCGGCGGGACACTTAATGCGGCTACCGGTATCGGGTGGCGCGCCGGAGCCGGTCTTCGAAGTGAAGGGATATGCCACGTGGGGGCCCGCAGGCGATGTTGGCCGCAACGTCGGCCAAATCCCCGGCTTCCAATGCCCAGGCGTGGCCACCGCATCGTGCGTACTTGTAGAAGGCGACTCAGATAAAAAGCATTTAACGATCACTCCGTTTGATCCGGTGGAGGGCAAGAAAGGCGTGCCAACTTCGGTCGAACTGCCGGACGAGCCCGTCTGGTCGCTCTCTCCCGATGGCTCGCACATCGCGTTCACCTGGTTTGACACACAGGCGGCGACCATTCGCGTCGTCCCAGTTGCGGGGGGCGCGTCGCAAGATATCCCTCTCAAGGGACTCACGGAAATGGTGACGCTTGCATGGGCCGCGGATGGACACAATTTCTTCGTGGTCCGCAATTCATCGAAGGGTTCTTTAATCCTGCACGTCACGCCCAACGGCGAATCCAAGGTTCTCTTTCAGGCCGCGTGGGACGTCTATCAATTGGCGCCCTCGCGCGACGGCCATTATCTCGCGTATGGCGCCGTCAATTCCGACAGCAATGTCTGGATGATCCCAAATCTTCCGGAATAGCCACTTGGGTGGCCGCGAACGCATTTTTTGCTGGCGAAAAGTTATCCAATGCGGACTGTTTCAATCGCTTTACACTGTGAACACTCCTGTGCTAGTTTAGATGAGTCGAAGAAAAGAGGAAATTTCAAGGGACGACGGTGGGGGGCACTTGAGCGACGCCAAAGTTATGTTGATTGAACAATTCCGCGCACATGTTAAAGATACAGGGTCGCCAGAGGTGCAGATTGCACTGCTGAGCGAGCGGATCAACTATTTGACGACGCACCTCAAGTCTCACGTTAAAGACCACGCATCGCGCCGGGGCCTGATCATGATGGTCAACAAACGGCGTCGGTTGCTGGACTATCTCAACCGGCGGGACCCGGATCGGTATCACCAGATTGTTGAACGCCTTAGCCTGCGCAAGTAGCCGTTTGCCGCGAGAATTGCGTCACTGCTTGTGCCATCACGAAACTACAAATTCCCAACGGAGTCTGTTGCCCGGTCGTTTTTCGTCCGGACGTGAATTTGGCAAGTCTGCTTCGGCAGGCCTGCCGGCGTTTCTATTGGTGTAGCTCGACGCGCAGCCCGATTGTCCCCGGCTGAGCTTCCTTTCTTTCTTCCACATGCAAGCAGGCCGAGCCTGCCAGAAGTGCTTCGCAGATGCGGAGCCAAAGGAAAATACAAATGTCAGAGAATAACCACACACCAGCGCCCTTTCAGGTATCCATCGAGGTTGGGGGACGTCCCCTGATCCTTGAGACCGGTAAAATCGCCAAGCAAGCGAACGGTGCGATCACCGCGCGCTATGGCGACACCGTTCTGCTCGTAAGCGCCTGCATGTCCAATAAGCCGAACGACCGGGATTTTCTTCCGCTGACCGTGGATTATCGCGAAAATACATATTCCGCCGGCAAAATCCCCGGAGGATTCTTCAAGCGTGAAGGCCGCCCGACCGAAAAAGAAATTCTTGTTTCCCGCCTGATTGACCGCCCGATGCGCCCGCTGTTCCCCGATTCCTGGCGCAATGAGACCCAGATTATCGCCATGGTTCTCTCCGCGGACAGCGATAACGATCCCGATGTCATCGCCGTCACCGCCGCTTCCGCCGCCGCGTATTGTTCCGATCTGCCCTTCAGCGATCCCATTGCCGCCGTTCGCGTGGGCCTGCTGGATGGCCAATTGGTCGCCAATCCGACGGTTGCGGAACAGAAGACCAGCAAGCTCAACATTGTTGTCGCTGGCACTGCAGACGGCATTGTGATGGTGGAATCCGGCGCGTTCGAAGTTTCCGAAGAGAAAGTTGTGGAAGCGCTCGAATTCGGCCACGCCCAGGTCAAGAAAATCGTCGCTGCAATCAAGCAACTCCATGATCAGATCAAGCCCAAGAAGGTTGTTGTGGCTCCGCTGCCGTTCGACCAGTCGATTTACGACGGCATGAAGAAGACCCACGGCGCCAAGTTGCAGGATGCGCTGAACACGGAAAAGCATCCCAAGAAAGAAAGCTATCACCTCGTGGATGACCTGCAGGCCGAGATTCTGAAGGCCGTTCCGGAAGAAGACAAAGAAAAACTCGCTTTGACCAAGCGCGCTTTTGAGCGCATGCGCGAAGACATTTTCCGGCAGGAAGTGCTGAAGGCCAAGCGGCGCCCCGATGGCCGCGCGTTCGACCAGATTCGCAAGATCACTTGCGAGGCCGGTTTGCTGCCTCGCGTACATGGCTCGGCCTTGTTCACGCGCGGCGAAACACAGGCTCTCGCCACATTGACCTTGGGCACCAAGGAAGACATGCAGCGCCTGGACCTGCTCTTCGAACACGACACCTTCAAGCGCTTTATGCTGCACTACAATTTCCCGCCGTTCAGCGTTGGCGAAGTGAAGCCCTTGCGTGGCGCTGGACGCCGCGAAATCGGCCACGGCGCTCTTGCCGAGCGCGCGATTGCCAACTTGCTTCCTGCCGAAGTCGAATTTCCCTACGCCATGCGCGTGGTGAGCGACATTCTGGAGTCCAACGGCTCTTCGTCAATGGCGACCGTTTGCGGCGCTTCGCTGGCCATGATGGACGCCGGCGTTCCGATGAAGGCCCCGTGTGCGGGCATCGCGATGGGTTTGGTGGTGGAAGGCGGTAACTATTCCATTCTTACAGACATTGCGGGCGCCGAAGATCACTACGGCGACATGGACTTTAAGGTTGCCGGAACTCGCGAAGGCATCACCGCCTTGCAGATGGACATCAAGGTCACCAGCATCAGCATTGGCATGATGCGGGAAGCCCTGGGCCAGGCGAAGAAAGCGCGTCTGGAAATCCTGGACATCATGGAAAAGACCCTGAGCGCACACCGCGAGAACATTTCGCTCTACGCGCCGCGTCTCTACAAGCTGAGCATCCCCACCGACAAGATCCGCGACCTCATCGGTCCGGGCGGCAAGAAGATCAAGTCCATCATCGAGCAGACTGGCGTGAAGATCGACGTGCTGGAAGACGGAACCGTCCACATCTTCTCGACCAGCGGAGCTGGAGGCGACCAGGCGTTGCAGATGGTTCGCGACGTCACCGCCAGCGCCGAAATCGGCAAGACCTATCTCGGCAAAGTTGTCCGCCTGGCGGAATTCGGCGCGTTCGTCGAACTTTTCCCTGGCACCGACGGCTTGCTGCACATCAGCGAAATCTCCGAGCATCGCATCCGCGACGTCCGCGATGAACTGAAGCTTGGCGACCAGGTTTTGGTGAAGGTGCTGGCGATCGAAGGCAACAAGATCCGGTTGTCGCGCAAGGCCCTCATCAAGGAAGCTCGCGATAAGCAGGCCAAGAAGGACGGCGGAAGCACGCCGGCCCCGGCGGCTGCGGCAGGCGCCGAAGGCAACTGACAACCCACTAGGCTCTGTCATCCTGAGGCTATCCGATAAGGATAGCCGAAGGATCTCAGCTTTAGATTTTGCATGAATTAAACGTTGAGATCCTTCGAGCCGCGAACTGCGCGGCCCTCAGGATGACAATGTTTTGGTTTTGAGCTTGAATTGGAAAAGGCCCCCGGGATTCCGGGGGCCTTTGGTTTTGTAGTGGCGGGACTTTAGACCCGCCGCATCTTCTTTCAATCCAAAGCCGACGTCCAACCTACTTGCAGCCTCTAATTCGCTGCTGCGCGCATCGCTTGTTTCCGATGTACGGCATCCAGCAGCGCCCACATCGCATCGAGGGCCTCGTTCGTGGTTGCCAGAATTTCTTCCTCGCTGCCGTCGGCATGCTCCAGCAGCCAATTGCGCCAGGAGGCGCGATGCGCCTTGTCCGCTTCTTCGTGCACTTCAAAATAAGCCAGACCCTCAGGCGTGTTAACCCCGTAAAAATTCTTCAAACCCGCAATCTTGGTGGTGGCGATTTCCGGCACCTGCGCTTCGTAAGCGTAGAGCGCCGCAACCGCTTCCGCCACTGTCCGGTCGCCCACAATCTCGCGGAAGGTGCCGACGGCCGCCTGCGCTCCGGGCAGGGCCGGGCAGGAAGTGATGTCCTCTTCGCTTACGCCCACCGCCGTCGCAAAGTCACGCCAAAGCTTCGGATGCGGCCGGGACGGATTTTCCTCTTCCTCCAGGTTTTCCATGACGATGGCGCGAATGGATCCTTCGGTGCGGGCTGCGAGCACCCGCAGATGTTTCGGGAATGCCTCGACGTGCCGGTAATACTGCGCGGCATAAAGTTGCAGGGCTTCGCGGCTTAATTTGCCGGCCTGCCAATCCTGATAAAACGGATGCTTCAGAAGATTTTTCTCGGCAATCGCGGCGTCAATCTTGTTCAAGAGTTCCGTGTTCTGCATCTCGGTACCTCCAGTGACTTGGCCCGCGCAAACCAGTTGGCGAGCACACAAAACCAATCCAAGGTAAGCGGGATTGTAGCAGAGTTCGGCGTTTTTTGCCGTGCCGCAGTCAGGAGGTGGCGACGTGCTGGCGTTCGATGCCGGCGCCCAGGGATTGCAGCTTTTCCACGATGGATTCATAGCCACGATCGATGTGGTAAACGCGGTCAATGATCGTTTCGCCTTCCGCGACCAGCGCGGCGAGGACAAGCCCGGCACTGGCGCGAAGATCGGAGGCCTGTACCGTGGTGCCGGAAAGACCCGCGGGACCGCGCACCACGGCGCGGCGGCCGTCCACGGATATGTTCGCTCCCATGCGAATCATTTCGCTGGCATGAAGAAAACGGTTTTCGAAAATTGTTTCGGTGATTACGGAAGTGCCTTCGGCCTGCGTAGCCAGCGCCATATATTGGGCCTGCATGTCCGTGGCGAAGCCGGGATACTCCTCGGTGGTCACGTCGGAGGCCAGCAGTTTTTTCGCGGGGTGGACTCGCAGCGTGCTGGCATCCACGGCTTCGACTTTCACGCCGGTCTTCTCCAGCTTGGCGAGAAGGGCGCCGAGATGCCCGGGATGGCAATCGGCGATCGTCAAGTCGCCCCCGGTGATTGCGCCGGCGATCAGGAAGGTTCCCGCCTCGATGCGATCGGGAATCACGGCATGGGTCGCCCCGTGAAGTTTCGGGACGCCGCGCACACGCAGCGTGGAGGTATCGTCACCATGAATTTCCGCGCCCATTTTGCGCAGCAGGTGAACGAGGTCGGTAATCTCCGGTTCGCGAGCGGCGTTTTCCAGAATGGTCTCGCCCTCGGCGAGGGTGGCTGCCATCAGGATATTTTCCGTGCCGGTTACGGTGATTTTTTCAAAGACGATGTGCGCGCCTTTCAAACGGCCGCCATTAGGCACGCTGGCCTGGATGTAGCCATGTTCGGTCGCAATCACCGCGCCCATTTTCTCAAGCGCGGTGAGATGCAGATCCACTGGGCGCGCGCCGATTGCACAGCCGCCCGGGAGAGAAACATGCGCCACGCCCGCACGCGCAATCGCGGGGCCCAGCGTCAAGATTGAGGCGCGCATGGTTTTCACCAGTTCATACGGTGCCACGGCATCGTTCAGCGATTTGGCCTCGATCGTGTAGCTCTCCGCGGGAAACTCGTGCGTGGAAACGGTTGCAGACATAAACGCCAGCAATTTGCCCATGGTGATGATGTCGCGCACCTTGGGGATGTTGTGCAGCGTAACCGGTTCGGGCGTCAGCAGCGCCGCGGCCATGGCCGGAAGCGCGGAGTTCTTTGCGCCGCTGATTTTCACCGTGCCGTGGAGCGGCTTCCCACCGAGTATTCGGAATTTATCCATTTCGAAATTTTCCCGGACCAGATGCCCGGCTACTCTCCCAGCGCTTTCCGAAGATTTCCGCCCGATTGTTTCAATATCCGGCGTGCTTGTGCCGGGGAAACTCCTCTTTTCAAGAGTATCAACGCCAACCGAAGGTCGTGTCCAGTTTGACGCAAGGCGCGTGTAACCGCCGACACGCTTTTGCCGCTGGCTTCTTGCAGAATCCATTGGGCGCGCTCCCTAAGCTTTTCATTCGCCTCGCCCATATCGATCATCAGATTGTCGTACGCATGACCGAGGCGAACCATCACTGCGGTAGAGAGCATGTTCAAAACCATTTTCTGCGAAGTACCTGCTTTCAAGCGCGTGGAGCCGGCTAGAACCTCCGGGCCCACTTCCGGGGCAATTGCAAGGTGCGCGGTTCTCACCAGGAGAGAATGGCGATTCGCGGAGATGCCAATGGTGAGAGCGCCGCGTTTCCTGGCATAGGAAATTGCGCCGAGAACGTAGGGCGTCGTGCCGCTGGCCGCGATTCCCACCACAGAGTCCGCTCGCGTCAGTTGAAGTTTGCGCAGATCGTGAGCCGCATCTGCTGCACGATCCTCCGCACCTTCCACTGACCGGGTGACTGCGACCTTTCCGCCAGCGATCAGCGCACGCACGAGATTTGGCGAAACTCCAAACGTTGGCGGGCACTCGGAAGCGTCCAGCACTCCGATTCGGCCGCTCGATCCGGCTCCCACATAAATCAGGCGGCCACCTTTTTTCATACGCTTCGCAATTTCCTCCACCGCCCGGGCGATCGCGGGGATCACCTTGCCCACGGCGACGGCCACCTTTGCATCTTCGCGGTTCATCAGGCGCACAATCTGCAGTGCGGACATGCGGTCGAGATTTCTCGACGCGGCATTGCGCTCTTCGGTGATTCGCCGGGCTCCGGATTTCCGCAGCACATGGAGGGAGGGCATTTCTGAATTATAAGATGGGGAGTCGCCCTCGTGACGGGCAGCTTGCGAAAGTTTCGGTTCTTCTAACGCCAAGAACGGCAACGCTTCGGGAATTGAGTCCCTGCCGGGGCCGCCAATTGTGGTAGAAGGGAAGGAGTCACCGTTTTCGACGGAATGAGGCCAAAACTCTTTTCATGGACGTTTTGAACAAACTTTTTGAAGATCATTTTCGGGTACCGGCGGAGCATGTCCGTCCCGTGCAAGGCGAACTTGGGGGCTCCGGCCGGCAAATCATTCGACTCTCCGCGGGAAAGCATTCCGCGATTGGCGTGCTGTATGGGGTGCGCGAGGAAAATGCCGCGTTTCTGGCGTTCTCTCGGCATTTCCGCCGCCACGGATTGCCGGTGCCGGAGATCTACGGCGAAGATCTCGACCAAGGTGCTTATCTAGAGGAAGACCTTGGCGATCAGACCCTGTTTGATCTGCTCTCCCGCAACCGCAACGGAGAAATCATTGCCGAGCCTGTAATCCAGATTTATCACAGGGTGGTGGCGGAGTTGCCGCGCTTTCAAATTGAGGCTGGCCGCGACCTGGATTATTCCGTGTGTTACCCGCGGGGAAGTTTTGACCGCCAGTCCATCAACTGGGATCTCAACTATTTTAAATATTATTTCTTGCGGCTGGCCGCTATTCCGTTCAACGAGCAGGCGCTGGAGGACGATTTCGGGCGGCTGACTGACTCTTTGCTAGAAGCGCCGAGCGATTATTTTCTGTACCGCGATTTTCAGTCGCGCAACATTTTGCTGCCCGGCGCGCGGCCATATTTTGTGGATTATCAAGGCGGCCGCAAGGGGGCGTTGCAATACGACGCGGCATCGCTGCTGTTCGACGCCAAGGCCGATCTGCCGCCGAATTTGCGCCAGCAATTGCTGGACGCTTATCTGGACGCGCTTGGCAATCACATTCATTTCGACCGCTCGGCATTTCTGCATCACTACTATGCTTTCGTTTACGTACGCATAATGCAGGCGCTGGGCGCATACGGGTTCCGCGGCTTCTATGAACGCAAGCCACATTTTCTGCAAAGCGTGCCCTACGCGTTGAAGAATCTTCGCTGGTTGTTGCACAACGTGGAGCTGCCGGTAAAGCTGCCCACATTGCTTAGCGCGTTTCAAAGCATGCTGGCTTCGGAAAAACTGAAGAGTTTGTCGCCCCAGGCGCAGCCGCAATCGCAAAATCTCGTAGTGCGCATTTTCAGCTTTTCCTTTCATCGCGAACTGCCTCGCGATGAGTCCGGCAACGGCGGTGGATTCGTGTTCGATGGGCGCGGCCTTCCGAATCCCGGACGCGAAGATCGATTTAAGCCGCTCACAGGCAAAGACGCGCCCGTCATTGATTATTTGACGCGGCAGGAAGGCGTTCAACACTTTCTGGCCAATGCCAAGGCGCTGGTGGAAGCGAGCATTTCCAGCTATGAGCAGCGCGGGTTCAAGAATTTGATGGTCTCGTTTGGCTGCACGGGCGGACAACACCGTTCCGTCTTTCTTGCTGAACAGTTGGCGAATCATTTGCGAGATCGCGCGGGTTTGGATGTGGTTTTGCGCCACTTGGAGTTGGAGAAGATGGGACAATGAGAGCGATGGTGCTGGCGGCAGGACTGGGCACTCGTTTGCAGCCGCTTACCAACGATCGGCCGAAAGCGCTGGTGGAGATCGGCGGGCGTACGCTTCTGGAGATTACGCTTACCCGGCTAGCGTCGTTTGGTGTTCGCGACGTCATCATCAACGTCCATCATTTTGCCGATCAAATCGTTCAGTATCTGAAGTCGCGCGAAAACTTCGGGCTTCATGTGGAAATTTCCCATGAGGAAACACTGCTCGACACAGGCGGCGGTCTGAAAAAGGCAGCATGGTTTTTTCTGGACGATCCCAGCCGGATGGATGAATCTTTTCTGCTCCACAATGTCGACGTGATCAGCACGATCGATCTGCGACTACTTCTCGAGTCTCAAGCCGGCGAGGGCGCGCTTGCGACGCTTGCCGTTCAGCCGCGGGTAAGCTCGCGGCAACTTCTTTTTGACGCCGAAGGCGAACTCTCCGGCCGCTGGATCAACGGGCAAGACCCCGAATTCGTGCGCTCCATTCCCAACCTGGTGGCGTATGGATTCACCGGCATTCACGCAATTTCCCCGCGCCTGCTGCCACAAATCACGGAGGACGGGGCCTTTTCGATCATCGATACCTATCTTCGCCTGGCCACGGAAGGGCAGAGGATTCTCGCGTTTCGTGCGGATAACTGCTACTGGCGTGACCTGGGCAAGCTTGACGACCTTCGACATGCCGAGAACGAGCTTGCCGCTGGTTAGCACGGCAATCTTGGGTACATCTCCTGTACCCGCACATCATTCTGGTGCATACTGGTGCAATGAGCTCCACAAATAAGACGGTTCGCCAAAGTGTAAGTCTCCCCGCAAAGATTGCCTCCCAGGTGCGCTCTTTGGCCAGGCATCGCAAGGTCAGCTCCAACCGCGTGCTGGTTGAGCTGATTGAAAACGGCCTTGCCGCGGAAAAACGAAGGGAACAGGAATTTTTCGAACTAGCCGGGAAATTTCGTGATGCCGCCGACCCAGAAGAAGCCAAGCGTCTTGGCGATAAGCTGGGGCATCTCGTTTTTGGTAGCTAATGCCGAAAATTTCCGGTTGGAAGAGTCTTCCGGGAAACGTGCGGCAACATTTGGTCGAAAGAATGCGCGATCGGGAAATCAGCCTCTCCGACCTAAACCAGCTTCGCCTTTGGATCGAATCACAGCCCGATGTGCCTGAGGGTGATTGGTACAAGGATTTCGGCTCGTTTAAGATTTGCGGCGCGGGATCCTTTCCCAAAACTTTTCTATCTCGTGGTCAAGCCGCAAAAGGCGAAAGCCTTTAGCAGAAATCCGCAGGATTTCTATCGAGCGGGGGCGGCTTCTGGAGCAAGGCCGAGAGCCTTCATGATGGCATCGTGCACCGCGGGGCGGACTTCGGCAATTTTATGATTCTCGCGCGTGGGGTTCACGCGATTGGTCAGCAGAACGACAAATAACTGGCGGTCTGGATCGATCCAGATGGTTGTTCCCGTGAAGCCCGTATGCCCATAGCTGTGCGCTGAAAAATAATGACCACTCGAGCTTCCTTCTGTCGGCACCACCCAACCCAGTGTTCGCAGATTCTTGGCCAGCGGCTGCGGCGCCGTAAATTCAGCGATGGTCGCGCGCTTCAGGATCCGCTTGTGCGCGTAAACGCCGCCATTCAGCAGCATCTGGCAAAACGCGGCCAGATCGGGTGAGGTGCTGAAAACGCCTGCATGGCCCGAGACGCCACCGATTGCATAGGCATTTTCGTCGTGCACTTCCCCTTGCACCAAACGGTGGCGCAATTGATTGTCGATCTCGGTTGGCGCAATTTCCGGCCACAAAGCCTTTGGCGGCTTGTACATGGAATGCCGCATTCCCAGCGGCCCGAAAATGTATTCGTTGGCAAGCTGATCGAGCGGCTGGCCCGTCTGCCGCTGGATAATTTCCGCCATCAAGATAATTCCCAGGTCTGAATAGACCACCTTGGTGCCCGGCTCGTATTCCAGCGGCTCCGCAAAAATTCTGCGTAAAGTTTCCTGTTTACTGGTGGACGTGCGCCAGTATTCCTTAAATGGCGGAAGTCCGGAAGTGTGCGTCATCAAGTTGCGCACGGTCACTTTGCGGCGCCAATCGGGTTGGGGCCCGGTGGCCCATTCTGGCAGGTAGCGCTCGATTGGCGCATCCAGATTCAGCGGGGAGGGGAAGTCGCCCTCTACCAACTTCTCCACAAGCGTGGTGGTGACCACAACTTTGGTGAGCGATGCAATGTCGTACATCGTATCCGGGGAAACCGGGGGAGATTTTGCGGCATAACTGAGATTTCCGAAGGCATGTAGGCTGAGCTTACCGCGATAACCCACGGCCATTGTGGCTCCGGGAAATGCCTTATCGCCGATGGCTTTTTCAATCACATCAAACGCCGGTTTCAATTGTGCATCGGCGACCGAATCCATCGGCTGCAGAGTCATCGGATTCGCGGGAACCTGCATCCCGAAGCCGGCTTTCAAGTCCACGCCCGGGATGGTCACTGGCAGGCGGCCGCGAATCGGGATTTCACCGAAAAGCGCGCGGGCAACGGAAATCTGCGCCACATCGCTGATGCCAAAAACAGATAGCCAGGTTTCGGCCTGGGGAAATCGTTCGATTAAATAAGGGCTGCCCATGCCAATGGAAATTACAGGCTTGCCCGCTTTGTAAATCTGTTGAATCAGGGGGAATTGATCCGTGGGCACGTCCACATCACCCTTGCGGTCACTCACGCGCACAAAAAGCGCCAGAATCGTTATGTCGTAACTATCCGTTGGCGGCAGTTTCAGATTTTCCGCCTTGGCGAATTTCGTGTCCGCCCGCAAAGTCACAACGGAGTCAAACCGCTGGCGCAATTCCCGCTCCAGATCCTCGCCGGGATAGGGTTCGGGGTCGGCGTAAAGGCAAACCAGCAGAGCGCGGGCAGGCTTGGTGCCATCAAGCGGCAAACGGTGCGCAGTGTCGCGCAACAGCGTAATTCCTCGATCGGAAATTTCCTGTGACTCGGCTTGCCATGCGGTGCTGCCGAATTTACTGTTCAGCGCGGCAATGTCCACCATGCGGTTCTTTGCCAGCCCGAGCCGCGCCTTGGCCTGCAGAATCCGCCGTACACTGGCGTCCAATCGTTCCTGTGAAATTTGGCCAGATTTCACGGCCGCGAGCAGCGCTTCATATGCAGCGTCCGGTACTGGCGGCATTAATAGCGCGTCGGCGCCGGCCATAAATGCGCGCACGGCTGCGTCGCCCGGCGCAAAGCGGACCGTGATTCCGCCCATGTCCATGGCATCGGTGACGATCAAGCCCTCAAATCCAAGTTGTTTGCGAAGCAGATCGGTCAGCACGCGCGAAGATAACGTCGCCGGCGTGTTGGGATCCGGTTCGAGGGCTGGGACGTTCAGATGACCGGTCATGATGCTGCCCACTCCGGCCGCAATCGCCGCGCGAAAGGGCACCAATTCCAGCTTATCCAGTCGTTGGCGATCCGCGCTCACCACCGGCAAATCTATGTGCGAATCCGCAGTGGTATCGCCGTGGCCGGGAAAATGTTTCGCTGTGGCCAACCCGCCGTTCTCTTGCACTCCGCGGATGAATTGCGTCACGAACTCCGCGACCCGCTGCGGGTCTTCCCCGAACGAGCGCGTATTGATGATGGGATTGCCCGGGATTGCTGTTGACGTCCGCGTCCGGCGCGTAGATCCATTGCACGCCCACCGCGCGTGACTCCAGAGCAGTTATTTTGCCCATGGTGTATGCGTCTTTGGGTTCTCCCGCGGCGGCCAACGCCATCGCGGTTGGAAAGGATGTACCTTCGTCCACCCGCATCGCGGTTCCGCGTTCGAAATCCGCGCCGATCAACAGCGGCAACCTGGACTTGGCCTGCAACTGATTGCTGAGCTCCGCTGTCGGATATGCCTGGCTTTTCAGAAAACCAAGCGGCGAGCCCTGGGTAACGTTGATGAAGCCACCGACGTGCAGAACTTCCACATCGTGCAGCAGTTGCGCGTAAGCCGGCGAATCCGTGGAAGTGAAGCTGCCGTGATACGTCGTGAAGAGAACTTGCCCGACTTTTTCTTCAAGGCTCATTTGCTTCAGTGTGGATTCCACCCACTGGGCATCGCTCTGCAACGCGTCCGCTACGCCCGCTGTCGCTTGAGCGGATTTCTGATTCGCGGTCTTCGAGGTTCCCGATTTCGCGGATTTTTCTTTGTGCGCTTGGCTGCGAACTTTCGGTGTCATAAGGAATAGAAGGAGCAGAGGCAAAAGCAAAATCCGGGCGGTCCGCCTGTTCATATTGGGAAAATCCCTGCCGTGCCCCATGCCTTGACTGTATATAGCACGCGCACTTCCCGCTCACAATGAAGGTGCAGAAAACTGGTTCCAGAATATCATTGGAGCATATGAAACATCGCTCCCGAGCGTGCAGAAAAACGTATATCGCACGGCACAGATTTTCCGCACTCCTTTGCATTTTATTGCTAAGCACTGTGGGTCGCGCCGCAGCGCAGAAGCATCCGGCCGCCTCGAAGAGCAGGGGACACGCGGGCCGGGTGCAAACCGGCCTTGATGTGCTGGAAACCGAGAAATTTGCGCCGCTCCGCGGGAAGCATGTTGGCCTGATCACTAATCACACCGGACTGGATTTTCAAGGAAGGTCCACAATTGACATGCTTGCGCACGCGCCAGGCGTCACGCTGGTCGCCCTGTTCAGCCCAGAACATGGAATCGCGGGCCACTCCGACGAGAAGCTTCCCTCTTCCAAGGATGCGTCAACGGGATTGCCCATTTTCAGTCTCTACGGCGATCATCTGCGCCCGACGGACGAAATGCTGCAGGGAATCGATGCGCTGGTCTTTGATGTACAAGACGCGGGCGTGCGCTTTTACACTTACACGACCACGATGGCGTATTGCATGGAGGAAGCCGCCAAACGAAAAATCGACTTCTATGTGCTGGACCGGCCGAATCCGTTGAACGGGGAGATCGTCGAAGGTCCCATGCTCGACCCGGAGAAGACTTCCTTCGTCGGCTATTATCCGCTGCCGGTGCGCTACGCGCTCACGATCGGAGAGCTCGCGCAATTCTTCAATACAGAGAATCACATCAACGCGCAACTCCATGTAATCGCGATGAAAAACTGGCATCGCAATTATTTCTTTGAGAGCACGGGGCTGCGGTGGATTCCACCCTCGCCGAATCTGCGCACATTGAAAGGTTCGATCCTTTATCCCGGCCTGGAAATTCTGAATAATGCGGGTGTCTCGGTGGGCCGCGGCACGGAAGCTCCTTTTGAGGAGTTTGGCGCGCCGTGGATCAACGGCGAAGAAATCGCGCAGGCGCTGAACGAAAAAACGCTTCCCGGAGTTCATTTCGTGAATCAGCCGTTCATCCCGGTCAGTGGTCTCTATGCGGGGGAGCGGTGCGGCGGGGTCGGGATTCGCGTGACGGATCGTGCCGCGGTTCGCTCCATGCGCGTTGGCCTGGAAATTGCCGCAGAACTGCACAAGAAGTATCCCGAGCATCTGGATCTTGCAAAAACTCTGTTGTTGCTCGGCAATGATTCCACCGTCCAGCAACTGGAAGCCGGGACTTCTCCGAACGAAATCATCGCCAGTTGGGGCAAGGATCTGGCCGCCTATGACGAGGTAAGGCGCCGCTACTTCCTCTACAAATAAGCATCCGGTCGCCTTCCGACTGGAATCCACAGTTCAGGCGGATTTGTGCTAAAGTCCGCTATATGCGCATCGTTTCATTGCTGCCTTCGGCCACCGAGGTGCTTTTTGCACTCGGGTTGGACGAGGAAATCGTCGGCGTCAGCCACGAGTGCGACTTTCCCCTTCGCGCGAAAACAAAAACCTCCGTGGTCTCTTCCCGGCTTCCCAAAGGGGCGTCGCCCGCGGAAATTGACGGCCTGGTACGCGAGCACGTGGAGCGTGGCGAATCCATCTACGCGGTGAATCGCGATCTGCTGGAACGGCTTGCCCCCGACCTGATTTTTACGCAGGACCTTTGTCACGTTTGCGCCGCCACGCCCGATGAACTGGCCGCGGCTCTGGCGACTATTTCCAAGCGACCGGAAATTATCAGTCTGGATCCCAACGATCTCGGCGATGTCTGGCGCGATATTTTGTGGATTGGAGAGGTCACCGGCCGCCGTGAGCATGCGCAGCGTATTGTGGCGCGAATCGGCGAGCGCCTTGGCCACCTGGATTTGCAACTCGCTGCCTATCCGGAACGGCCAAAGGCTGTGGTGCTTGAATGGCTCCAGCCGTTTTATGTTGGCGGCCACTGGGTTCCGGAGATGGTGCAGCATGCGGGTGGAGTTGACGTGCTCGGTAGAGCCAAGGTGCCGTCCCGCCGCGTGACGCTGCAGGAAATTGCGGCCGCCGCGCCGGAGGTAATTCTGATTGCGCCTTGTGGATATAATGCCGAGCAGGCGCGCGATGAATATCTCTCGCTGACTTTTCCAGAAGAGTGGTACGCCATTCCCGCAGTTCGAGACGGCCGGATCTTCGCACTCGACGCCAACGGCCACGTTTCGCGCCCCGCCGGACGCCTGGTGACCGGAATCGAATCCATGGCCAAGGCCATGCATCCTGGCCTGGAAGTTCCCGTGAAGGCGATGTTCGGCATGATCGCCGTCTCCTCCAACTCCGCACGCAATCGCTCGGCAGCCGCCGGCGCGCCGTCGTTTTAGCCTTTGTAGCGGCCGCTTTCCGAAGCGGGCGCTTTTTTATTGAGTCGCAACCTGCCCCGTTCGCTTCGACCACCACCGGTAAAATGGCAATCCTGCCAGAATCAACAGCAATCCAATCGTAGAGCGGCCAGGCCGGTCCAGCCAGATATTTGTCGTCAGCGCCAGCGCACCCAAAACAAATAATCCCGGCACCCACGGATATCCCCAGCAACGATACGGGCGCGGCATGTCCGGTTCGGTTCGCCGCAGCCGGAACAACGCCACTACCGCAAGTCCATAAAATATCCAACCCGCAAAAATAAATAAATTTGTCAGTTCTTCGAATGTTCCGGTGAGCGCCATCAGGCTTGCCAGCACACACTGGAAAATCAGCGCGCGGCCCGGTGTGCGGTACTTCGGGTGAATCCCGTCGGCAATCTTGAAAAAGATTCCGTCGCGCGCCATGGCGTAAGGAACCCGCGCTCCGCTGAGCACCGATGAATTCATCGAACCCAGGGCTGAAATTACCATCGCGAGCGTTACCCAAGCCGCCGCACCATGCCCCACGGCGCGCTCCACCACATCGGAGGCGACGTGTGCCGAACTCGCGACGCTTGCAAACGGCAGCACCTTCAAGCACGCGGCGCTGAACAAAAGGTAAATCACGGCAACCAGGGCGACTCCGCCAACCAGCGCACGCGGCAGATTGCGCTGCGGGTCCTGCACTTCCGATCCCACCAGATTCAAATCCTCCCATCCGTCATAGGCCCAAAGCGCGGCGGCCAACGCGGCCAAAAACGCGCCAAGCAATCCGGTGGATCCCGCCATCGGCCAGATCGCATCCGCGGGGTGGGCGCTGGAAGCTGGAAGCGCGAACGCCACCCCAATCACGAGGAAGACACTGACGAGTTTGATCGCCGTCAAAAAAACCTGGATGCCCCCGCCCAGGCGCACGCCCAGATAATTGACGCCAGTCATCAACACCAACCAGAAAACGCCCAGAGGCTGCGCCCAGGTGAAAACAAAATCGTAGGGTTTTAGCCATCCCGTCAACCCGGGGATTGCTATGTGCCAGGTGAAGATCGGCGCGGCCACCGCCGGAAGAAAAAATCCCATGAAGCGCATCATGCCCGCGGCAATGGAAGCCGCGGAGGATGGCCGCCCCACGATCGAGTGCATCCAGCCGAATAAAAATCCCCACGCCGGGCCGAATCCACGCCGCAGATAAGCATATTCCCCGCCGGCTTCAGGAATTGCCGCGCCCAGTTCCGCGAAGGAAAGAGCGCCAAACAGCGAGAGGATCGCCCCCACGATCCAGGCCGCGAAGACGATGGATACGCTGCGCCCCTCGCGCGCCATTTCCGCGGGCTTCAGAAAAATTCCCGTGCCGATCATGGTACCCACCACGATCGCTGCCGAAGCCCACGGGCCAAGTCCGCGTACAAGTTCCAGGCGCTTTTCGCTCATAACCCTCCGCCACCAGTTGAGGAAGGGAAGTGTAGCCCAACCGGCGGCCGCTTCATTCAGGAAGTGCTTGCCGGTGGTGAAAACGTTCGGCTCACCAGCGCACCAATCAAGAACGTCACGCACGATCCAATCAGCACGTACCAGGTGAAAGCAACCGGAGTGAAGCCCAGCACCAGCAGGACGCTGGCCAGTCCACAAAACATCCCCACCAGAGAGCCGGTCGCGTTTGCGCGAGAATCAAACGTGCCGAGCAAGAACAGCCCGAGCAAGCTGCCGAAGGGAAGCGAGGCAACGGTCAGGCCTGCTTCCAGCAGATGGCTCCACGGCAGCAACCCGAACGCGATCAACACGGCGCCCCATACCAGCGTCATCCGGCGCGATAGCCGCAAAAAACCCGCTGCATCTCCTTCTCTCCCTCGGAGTCGCGCGAAATCCATCACGCTGGAGGCCGCCAGTGAATTCAGTGAACCGCTGGCGTTGGACATGGCAATCGCCAGAATTGAAGCCAGGAGTATTCCGGCGATACCGGTGGGCATCTCACGCACCAGAAAGGCCGGCAGGATACTATCCGCGCGATCTCCCGGCGCGAGCAGCGGAGTATGCTGCGCGAAAACAAACAGCAGGACGCCGATCAGAAGAAAAAGCGTGAATTGAAAGAGGACAATGAAGCCGCTGGCCAGGAGCGCTCTGCGGCTGTCCTGCTGATTTTTCGCGGCCAGCAGGCGCTGCACGATCGTCTGGTCCGTCCCGTGGCTCGCCATGGTCAGGAACGCGCCGCCGATGACGCCAGACCAGAAGGTATATTTCGTCGTCAAATTCCAACTGAAATTCAGAAACCGCAATTTGTTTCCGTGAGCAGCGGAAACCTGCACAACTTCATTCCACCCGCCTGGAATGCGATGCAGCAAGATCCCGAAGGTGACCAGGCTGCCGGCCAGATAAAGCAGAAACTGCGCAACGTCGGTCCAAATCACCGCCTTCATCCCGCCCTCAAACGTATAGAGCACGGTCAGCGCAATGACGATAAAGACGGCGAGGTGTTGCGAAGTGCCCAGCGCGACGCTTACCACTAACGCGATCGCCGCAACGCGTACACCCTCGGCCAGCGTGCGCGTTCCCAGAAACGTCACCGCCGCCACCGATCGCATTCGTTGGCCGAACCGTTTTTCGATCACTGCATACGCAGTCAAGAACTCGCCGCGAAAATATCCCGGCAGAAATATCAGGCTGATCAGGAAGCGCCCCACCAGATAGCCGAACACCAATTGGAGGAAGGTCATGTTGCCTGCGTAAGCCAGCGCCGGGGTCCCAATGATCGTCAGAGTGGATGTTTCCGTGGCCACGATGGAGAATGCCAGCGCCCACCACGGCGCCGTCCTTCCGCCAAGGAAGTAGTCTCGAACGTTGTGCTGTTTTCCACGGAAATACAGGCCCAGTAGAGTCACGCCCAACAGATAGACGATGACGATCGCGAGATCGAGTAAATGAATACGCATGTAGACCGGACTTCGCCGGCTCGGACTCCGCGAAGTGTGTCGAGAATAGTGGCAGAGCCGCAGCCCGTCAAGAAATGAGCGGGCCTCTCGTGCACAAGGGCGACGCTTTCAGCACGCCCCCTGCCTTCCCCGCGCCAAATTCCGCCGGCTCGCGTATGCTTTTTCCATGCGCTATGTGCTGGGATTTGACGGCGGCGGCACGAAGACCGCGTGCGTCCTGATGAGCGAGGACCGCCGTGTAATTGCCCAAAGCCGTGGTGGGCCATCGAATCCGATGCGCGTAGGCTTTGGAGGCACGCTTGCCTCGGTGTGCGAGGCGGCGCGGGTTGCGATTCTAAGCGCCGGTATTCCCGCCGTTGAGATTCGATCACTCTGCGCGGGCCTTGCCGGGACCGCACATGCGGAAGCCGCGCAGAAAATGAAGCGGCTCCTGGAGGAAGAATTTCCTGGAAAATTGGTGCGCGTGTGCACCGATCTCGATCTGACGCTCGAGGGCACCGGCGAGGGCGCCGCGATTGTGCTGATCGCGGGCACCGGCTCTGCCGCAGTTGGCCGCGACGCCCAAGGCCACACCGGACGCGTGGGCGGCCACGGCTATTTGCTGGGGGACGAGGGCAGCGCGTATCACGTTGGGCAGCGCGCCGTGAGTGGCGCATTGCGGCATTTTGAACGCACTGGCACAGACACGCCCCTCGGCAAACGCATCCTTGCCGAAACCGGCGAGCCAGCCTGGGGCGAACTGCAATCCCGCATCAATGGCTCGCCGGACGATGTATTCCCGCGACTTTTCCCCGTGGTGATCCAGGCCGCGGAATTGGGTGATGCCGATGCTCGCGCGCTTCTGGACGACTGCGCCACCGCCCTCGCCGGCTTGGTGAGAGACTTGTCCGAGCGCCTTCATCTGCATTCTGAGAAATTCCTGCTGGCGCGAACCGGCGGTATGCTGGGACGTTCCAAATATTTTGACGAACGCCTCGACAATCATCTCCGCAAAGCTGCCCCCTTCGGCCAGTTTGGTGAATTACGAATGTCCGCGGCAGAAGCAGCGGCGCACCTTGCGCTGCGCCTCCTGCCATCCCCGTAGGGAAACCACCGTGAGCGCCTTAGAACAACAACGCGAACGTGCGCGCCGGGCAACCGGTGAAGAGTTGCAGGCGCTCCTCTTTCATCCGTCGGCGGAGGTGCTGCTCTCGTTGCTGGAAAATCCGGCGCTCGACGAAACTTCACTCGGCCTGCTGCTTTCCCGAAAAGATCTGCCGGCGGAAGTCATCGAAAGCGTTGCGGGAACGAAGTCGTTTCTCAAGAGTTATGCGGTGAAGAAAGCGTTGGTCTTTCATCCGCGCGCGCCAAGGCTGGTCGGTCTGCGACTACTCCGGGATCTCTATCTGATGGACCTGGTGCAATATTCCTTATCACCCGCCGTTTCGGCAGAGCTGAAGCGCCACGCAGAGGAATACGTAATCGCTCGCCTGCCACAGCTGCCTCTTGGGCAGCGCATTGCCCTGGCGCGCCGCGGTCCTGCGCGCATCGTGGGAGCATTGATGGCCCTGGGCCACGCGCAAGTCCTGGAAATCGCTCTGGAAAATCCCCGTCTCACGGAATCGCAAGTCCTGAAAGTATTGTCGCGCGAAAAATTGCCGCAGGCCGTGGTCCTTACCATCGCCAATCACCGCAAGTGGTCGCAGTTTTACAATGTGCGACTCGCTCTTGTGCGCAATGATTCCACGCCGCTTTCGACGGTGCTCGCCTTCCTGCCGGAACTGACGGTTGTGGATTTGCGCGAACTCGCGGCCCCCGGCGTGGTGCCTGAAAATCTTCGGAAGTATCTGCTGGCCGAAGTGCACCGACGCATGCAGGCATCCAGAAGGGAAGCGGAGGCGGAGCCGCAATCGCTGCGCGGCGAACTACTTTCGCAACCGAAGAATCAGGAAGGCACCGAGGAAAAATAGCACCGCGGAAAAAGAAAACGCGGCCTTTGCCGATACCGCCGACCACAGAAATCCCACCATCATGCTGGACAGAAAATCGCCCACGGCGTTCACCGCCGCCAGCGTCCCAAAAGCCATGCCGTGCTGTTCCTTGGGAACAAGTTCCGCGGCCAGCGAATCTTCCAGCGCTTCTTCGGTCCCCACGTAGATTCCAGCCAGCACAAACAGTCCGCCTAAAAGCCACAGGGAACTCGGCGTAGTGGTCAACCAGATCGCCGTCACGCCCGCCAGCGCGTATCCGCCCGCCAGAATCGCCTTGCGATGCGGCACATGATCGCTCACCCACCCGCTCACATAAGCCGAGCCCGCGTAAAAAACGTTATGCAATGTGTAGAGCCCCACGGCGAGGCTGGCTGCGCGCGCCGCTCCGTGGACGGGCGCCAGCATGCGGCTGGCGTACAAAATCAAGAGCGTGTGAGAAAAATCTCCAGACCCAAAAACGCCCACGCCCAAAAGAAATTCTCGAAAATTGCGCGGCAGGGTGCGCAATCCATGTAGAAACGAAACTTTTTTCCTTGCTTCAAACGGTCGCTCGCGCACCAGCAGCCAGAAGCTTAGGACGGCAATCATCCCCGGCAACAGCGTCCACAAAAATACCGCGCGATAATTGTGGTGCGTCGCCTGCAACAGCCAGAGCGCTGTCAGCGGTCCGGCAATCGCGCCAACCGTGTCCATCAGGCGTTCCAGCCCAAACGCGCGGCCATAGGCGCCCGGCGGCACGTCCGCCGCCAGCAGCGCCTTTTTCACCGGAGAGCGCACGCCGCGGCCCAGCCATGCGGCCGCCCGCCCGATCAGCACCTGATAGGCATGCGTGGCGAACGCGAAGGATGCCGTGGCCAGCGCGGTGAATGCATAACCAAACACCGCCAGCGGCTTCCGTTTTTTCAGTTGATCCGTGTAATGCCCGGAACCCAGCTTGGCAAAACTCGAAAGCCCGTCGGCGATTCCCTCGATTGCTCCCAGCCACGCGGGGCCTGCGCCAATTGTCGCCAGAAACGCGGGAAGCACCGCGGTCGCGATTTCGTGGCTCCAATCGCTGAACAGGCTGGTGACACCCACGCCCAGCACGGTGCGGTTTAGCCACTTTGAAGGAGCGTTAGTTGGAGAGACTGGATCGGAGCTCACGCGCGATAGTGTATCGTTTATCGTTTTGCGGGTCTGTAAAGAATTACGCGCACTTTTTCGAGGGTGATCAGGCCGCCGTCCACCATTTCATCCATCCGGGGCAGGATTTGATCAATCCGCTCTTGCGTCTCGATCACTTCCAGAATAATCGGCAGGTCTTGCGAAAGGCGCAACAGTTTATCGGTGTGGTAGACGCTGGAGGAACCGTACCCGGCCACACCGCGCAGCACGGTCACGCCGGAAAATCCGTCCTTGCGCAACAGTTCCACGATGGCCTCGTGCAGCGGCCGCCCGTGCCATTTGTCTGACTCGCCGATGTGGATGCGCATCAGCGTGCGTTCGCCTTCAAATTTCTGATGGGTCATGGCATTTTCCTAGAACTGATTGGCCAGGCGGATTCCGGCGACCGAAAGAAGTAATCCGATCACCACACTTGCCGCGACATAGGTAGTGGCGCGCAGCCACTCTCCAGATTCCAGCATCTTCGCCGTTTCCCAGCCAAAACTTGAAAATGTGGTGTAGCCACCAAAAAATCCCACGGCAATCGCCATGCGCCACTCCGGCGGCACAATCACCCGATTCAAGAGTAGTTGCCCGATCAAGCCAAGGAAAAAACATCCGGTCAGATTGATCAGCAGGGTGCCGTAGGGGAACGTGCTCCCCATCTTGATTTGGACTATGCCCTGCAGTCCATAGCGCGCCAGTGTTCCCGCCGCGCCAAACGCCCCGATCAAAAATAAACGCAAAGTTTCTCCGATCCGGCTCCCCGCCGTGCCCAGAAGAGAAAAAACTCCTGGTGCCGCAGGGCAACCAGGAGTCATCAGCCCCCGCGCGTGCAGCCGGGGCGGTTATGGCGAACTCCATCGCCGTAAATTTCCGGTACAGTCTAACTTCTCCCCTGTCGAGTTCGCAATAGACGCGCAACTCTATCCGTGGTGGATTGTCGCTTGCATCGCCTGCGCAACCTCCAGCGGGACTCCAATCGTTGCCGGAATACCACTCGACCACTTTGCCGTCGGGGCCAATCAACGTGGTGCTCAGGGAGTGCACGATTTGCGCCTCTTGCGGTTCGTAGACCAGCCCAAAAAACTGCGCCAGCTCCGGTAAATCTTTTTCCGATGGGGCGGCAAATTGCCAGTTGAACGACCGCTCTCCCGCGGCGCTCTTCTTATAGATCGCGCTGTAATGTTTCAGCACGGCCGGAGTATCGTGTTGCGGATCGAAACTGATGCTCAGGAAAGCTACGTCCTTCGCCGCATCCGGCGTAGCTTTTAGCAATTTCTGCACCGCGCGGAAATTCTCGTTCATCCGCGGGCAATAATCCGGCAACGGGCATCGCGTATAAATGAAAGTAACCAGCAAGGTTCTCCCCTGAAAATCGCGGAAGTGGATCAATTTACCGTCCTGATTGACCAGCGCAAAATCCGGAACTTCCTCCCCCTTCGCGGGAATCCGCTGCGTCGAACCGGGCGCAGTCTTTCCGTCTCCTTTGCTAACCAGGACAATCTTTTCGAGCCGGCCAACATTTTCGGAGACTACCAGGTCCCCGGAAATGGTGTCCCCCGGCTGCAACGTTGCAATCTCCTTGGGATCTGCAACCTGATAGGTCATGGTCATTGCCGGCATCAGCCCCGCAATGTCCCCGTGCTTCACGGTGATCATTTTTTGACCCGCATCCACGGAAATAACCGTCCCTTGAAGTGGATAATGTTTTGCGGGCGCGGACTGGCAACCTGCGGCGACCCAAACGCAGAACACGAGCAATGCGGCAAGGCTATTTCTCATTTTTTCCTCAATAGTGAAAACGATAACGCAACTGCGCATAAATCTCCCGCGGATTGTTGTAATGCGTCCCGCCGAACGTAAAGCTGTTGTCCAGCAGCACGCGCCGGTTGGCCACGTTCAGCCCGGTCACTGAGAGCGAAAATCGCTCGCCGAACTCCTTGCTGAGTGTCAGGTCGAAGGTGGTGTGGCCGGGCAGGTGGTTATTCGGGTCCGGCGGCGAATTTCCGTTTGTAAAACCGGAACCATAATAAACGTCCGTGGAAGCATAACTTCTCCACGGTAAGGTTATTTGCCCGCCCACATGCAAGGTGTTGCGCTGGTCGTGGTCCAGATAGCCGTAGCCGTCGCCAAACGAAAAATCCGTCAAGCCGCCGTTGATATCGCCATAGCCGAGAGCGAGTTGATTCGCGTAGGTCACATAGACTTGGGCGCGTTTGTAAATCCATGGGGAACGCAGCGTGAGTTCCCACCCGCTGATCCTTGCTCCCTGAATCGTCACGGGAAAGAAAAGATTGGAATTATTGAAATTGTTGTGATCGAAATAGTTTTTCGCCAAGGGTAAGGTAGTTGTCTGCGTCAATGGTCCAGCCCCACAAGGGAATGGTCACCCCATACTGGTGTTCCTCATCGCGTTCGCCGTGCAGGGGAATGAAACCCAGGTCCTGGTTGTTTGCGGCATCCAGCAGCGGTCCGGAAACTGTCAGCAGCGGCGGGGCCTGATAAAAGTGTCCATAAAAGGCACGAAACACCCAATTCAGCTTGGGGATGCGCACGGACCCGCCAACGCGGGGACTGGTGGCATTTTCCACTACGTCGCCCGAAAAATGGGTCTGCCGCACGCCGGCATTCACGGACAGCCAGGAGGTCACCTTCCATTGATCTTCCACGTAGGCCGCAGCCAGGCCTCCTGCCGGGCTGGCGGTCACCGGTGGCTGCACATTTTCACAGTCTCCCGGAGAATTGCACACCAGGCCAAATAACTGGCTGCTCTGCTGCGCGAATCCATAAAATCCACCGCGCAGATTGTTTGTTTTGGCAATCCAGGAGACATTCGCTTGCCCACCCTCGTAGTTGGACGAGAGGTTTTCCGTCGCCGAACTCGGCACGTCGTATGGGCTGCTCTCATAGCTCACGTTGTTGTAGTGATAGAACGGCGACACGGTGAGAACCAATCCAGGGTTAAACGTGTGCAGCCAAGAAAACAGTACAAACCCGTCCCGCTCCTTGTTGGAATCGCTCAGAAATTCCCCGGGAGAATTGTTGGGATCGTTGGGATCGAATGGAATCTGGTAGTAGTCCTGCCGCAGTTGGGTCTCCAGCCGCAATTGGTCCTGCGCATCCACATTGTAGGTCAGGGAGCCGAAGCCGCCGTAGCCATTGGCCTGATCATGGATTACCGCCGATGTTGGTGTCTGCAATCCCAGATCCGTGCGGTTGCCGTTCAGGCTCGCATAGTATGCGAAACGGTTGGTATGTCCGCCGAAACTCAACTGGTCGTCGGTTTGCCAGAAATTCCCCGCGGTGATGGTTAGCTCCGCGTCATTGTTATGTTCGAAGCCGCTTTTCGGCGAAACGTTGAAAATCCCGTAGGTGCGGTCGCCATAGTCGGCGGAATAGCTCCCCCGCATCACCTCCAGCATGTCAATGTCCTTCGGATCAATCTGCGGGCCCAGGTTGCTGGCGATATTCGTATTCGGAATGGCTACCCCATCAATCGACCAGGTCACCTGGTGCCCGCCGCGCACGTGCAGTTGGTCATGCGTATAGTAGGAGCCCGGCACGTAGTCTGTGATCATGGCGAGACTGTTCGATTTGCTTGCTCCCGGTGTCTGCGCGATTTCTTGGCGTGTCACCAGGGTCGTCGGCGTCACCGATTCCGTTTGGGCCGGCGGCGCTTCAGAGGTCACAGTCACGGTTTGCGTTTCTTTCGCAACCTGCAATTCGAAATGCGTGATCGGCGCGCTTCCGGAAAGCACGGTCAAGACCTCCTCCTGGGCGCCAAACCCGGCTTTGCTCACCTTGATCTGGTATCGGCCCACGGGAATCGAATCAAAGGTAAATTCCCCGTCCGCGTTGCTCTGCGTAGATTTCGTGAATTCCGAATCCGTGGCCTTCAGCACGATTTGCGCGTCGCTCACCGGCCGGTGCTGCTGATCGTGCACAATTCCTCGTACCGTGGCGAAAACCGTGGCGAATACCATACACGCGCCCATCAGCGCGAGACCCAACAAAATCCCTATGCGTTGAAGCATGTACTCTTCTCCTTGAGTATGCGTAGTTAAGCGGCAACGGCCGCCCGCGAGCAAGCGCGCTCTCAGGGTTAGTCGGAAATACGAGGGAGAAGCTAGGACGAAAAAGGAATGGTTCGAGGAGGTGGGGAGGCCGGATCGAAAGCAAATGAGTTGGCCCAGGCCGTCAATATCAGGACGGAAGTTCCGGTAAGACTCGGCGCGGCCAGCAGAGCAGCGCCCGGCAGCACAAAAAAACTGCGCCGGTCAACGCGGGCTGTTCCGGATGGCAACAAGCCATGCTGCAGTCCATCCCGGCGTTTCTTCCATGATGCTCGCAAGTCGCAACGGGCGCTTGCTTCGCTGCCTGCGTAGGATTCGAGTCCTTCTTTGGCGCATGCCCATGAAGCGGGCACATTCCCGCCGCGCAACACGCTGCTTTCGACACCTGAAAGGCCGTCGCCCAGGCCGGCGCCCAGAGCAGCAGGACCGCCAACAGACAAACACACGCTCGCAACCTAATTCCCGGAGCGTTGGAAAAGTGCTGAGGTGCTTTCATGACGTCGTAGCGAAAATCAAGAATACACCTCGCCCCACCGTTGGCAAACTCTATTTGTATGCAATGCCGGCGTTCTCACCCGGCGGCGTTGGCTTGACACCCGGCCCGCGCACGCCACAAACTAATTCCATGCCCCACATATACATGCGATTCGACTTCGGCAAGGACGAGGAAAAAGCACAGCTCGCCCGCCACAAACTGGAAACCTGGAAGCAGGCATTCCGCCTCGATAAAAAGCTGGTTTACGTTCTGGCGCGCGCGGAGGATGGCGATGCCGCCGCTGAGCCCGTCCCCAGCAAGGCCGAGAAACCTAAAGGCAAAGCGAAGGCCAAGGACGCGGCGGAAACGCAGGCTTCCAATGAGCCAGTGGAGATTCTGCTCCGGCTCGCGTTTTCCAATCACGAGAAGCTCACGGAACAACGTTGGCTGGACCGCATCCCCGCCGAAGAGCCATTTCTTGCAGCCTCTCCAAAAGTGCTCAAGCCGGGCGATGCCAAGTTCGCCGAAACCGAAAAGGAATTTGAGGAGTTGCAAGAGCCCAAACGCTGGTAGCCACAGGTCCTGTAGGGCCGGCCTTCCGAGGCCGGGCGCATCGGCGCAAGTTGTGACGTGGGAACCACGGCCCGCCTCGGAAGGCGGGCCACACAGGTTCTCCAAAAGTGCTCAAGCCGGGCGATGCCCAGTTCGCCGAAACCGAAAAGGAATTTGAGGAGTTGCAAGAGCCAAACGCTGGTAGCCACAGGTCTGTAGGGCCGGCCTTCCGAGGCCGGCCGCATCGGCGCAAGTTGTGACGTGGGAACCACGGCCCGCCTCGGAAGGCGGGCCCTACATTCTGGTCCAACGCGGCATTCTGGCCCGGTGGGCTACCCAGTACTTCCGTTTTTCACAACCACTCTGACGTTCCACTGGGCAGCCCCTCCGCACCTCCGGTATAATCAACTCCCGTAGGCAACTTCCCGATTCCAACGCGAGGCCGACTGAATGGCAGTACAAACGCGCGTTAAAGTAGCCAAGCTGGAAGCGCCCCGGCATCAGGGCCTGGATCGCGACACCCTCATCCGTTTGTACCGCGCGATGTTTCTCTCCCGCCGTCTTGACGATCGCGAAATTCAGCTCAAGCGTCAGAATAAAATATTCTTTCAGATCTCCAGCGCCGGCCATGAAGCGGTTTCTGCCGCGGCCGGCTTGCTTCTTCGTCCCGGAATCGATTGGCTCTACCCTTATTATCGCGATCGTGCCCTCTGCCTTCTGGCAGGCGTAACTCCCCTCGACATGCTGCTCCAGGCTGTTGGCGCCCAAGACGACCCAAGCTCCGGCGGCCGCCAGATGCCTTCGCACTGGGGCCACCGCAAGTGGAATATCGTCAGCAAGTCTTCCTGCACCGGAACGCAGTTCGTGCAGGCGGCGGGAGCGGCGGAAGCAACGCTCTACTACGAACGCCACCCGAAAGCCCTGCTGCAAGCGCAAAAAGCTCCCCTGGGCGAAATGCTCGATCACCACCCGGAAGAGATCGTCTACGTTTCTTCCGGCGAAGGCGCCACCAGCGAGGGCGAATTCTGGGAATCGCTGAACGCCGCTTGCGCCAAGAAGCTTCCGCTCTTTTATCTGGTTGAAGACAACGGTTACGCTATTTCCGTGCCCGTCGAAGTACAGACCGCCGGTTCCAGCATTTCCAAACTCGTCAGCGGCTTTCCCGGTCTGCATATTGCGGAATGCGACGGCACCGATCCCCTGGAAAGCTACGCCATCTGTAAGGAAGCAATGCAGTACGTGCGTGATCGCCGCGGCCCCGCACTGGTTCACGCGCATGTCACGCGTCCCTACTCGCACTCACTCTCTGACGACGAAAAACTTTACAAGACCCACGAAGAACGCGAAGCCGAAGCCCGTCGCGACCCGCTCTCCAAGTTTTCTCTCTTTCTGATCCGCGAAGGTCTGATGGATCAGAAGGAAATTGAAGCCCTGGAAGCCGAAGTGGATCGCGAGGTCCGCGACGCCGCCGATCAAGCCCTGGCTGCGGAGACCCCGTCGGTAGCTTCGATCTATACGAATGTTTATTCGCCGGACATTGATCCGACCTCCTCCGCCTTTCAATCCGAGCCAAAGTTCCATGGCGGTCCCAAAACCATGGTCGAAATGGTCGCCGCTACGCTGCAGGATGAAATGGCTCGCGACGAACGCATCTCCGTTTTCGGTGAAGACGTCGCCGACGCCAGCCGCGAAGAGACCCTCAAGGATGTGAAAGGGAAGGGCGGCGTTTTCAAAGCTACCGCCGGGCTGCAGCGCAAATACGGTTCGGACCGCGTCTTCAACACGCCTTTGGCCGAAGCCGCAATCGTTGGCCGCGCGATCGGTATGGCCACTCGCGGCCTCAAGCCCGTTGCTGAAATTCAATTTTTTGACTATATCTGGCCCGCCATGATGCAGATTCGCGATGAACTCTGCGTGATGCGTTGGCGCTCGAATGGGACCTTCAAGAGTCCCGTGGTTATGCGCGTTGCCATCGGCGGGTATCTTACCGGCGGCGCCGTCTATCACAGCCAGAGCGGCGAATCGATTTTCGCGCACTGCCCTGGTCTGCGCGTGGTGATGCCTTCCACCGCGCTCGACGTGGCGGGACTTCTACGCACCGCTATTCGCTGCGATGACCCTGTGATGTTCCTGGAGCACAAGCACCTTTACCGCCAGCCTTACAATCGCTCCGAATATCCTGGTCCCGATTACACAGTCCCGTTCGGCAAAGCGCGGCTCGTTAAGGAAGGTTCGCAAGTCAGCATCATCACCTATGGCGCCGTGGTGCGGCGCGCTGAAGTGGCCGCGGCCGCGCTGGAACGTTCCGGAGTATCCGTCGAAATTATCGATCTTCGTTCGCTCGCCCCTTATGATTGGGAAGCCATCGCGGCCACGGTCCGCAAGACGCATCGCGTCATCGTCGCCTACGAAGATATGATGAGCTGGGGATACGGCGCGGAAATCGCTGCCCGCATCGCCGAGGAATTGTTTGAAGAACTAGACGCCCCGGTGAAGCGCGTCGCCGCCACGGACACCTTTTGTGCCTATCAGCCCAAGTTGGAAGACGCCATCCTGCCGCAAACTGACGACATCACTTCGGCGGTTACGCAGCTTCTTGAGTACTAGTCCAGCCCACAATCACTCGAAACTTTCCCCCTCGCTTGCTCGTATCATTGTTTAGAATGCAGACTAAGGATGCGAATGGAATTCGCTCTGTGGGGGTGACCATGTTTTGCCCGAAATGTTCCAAGGAACTCGCCGAAGGATCCAAATTCTGCTACAACTGCGGCGCCCAGCTTACCTCCCAGGCCGCTGCGCCCGCGGCCGGCCCAGCCGCGCCAGGGAAACGCCTGATGCGCTCCAGCAGCGACAAAAAAATTGCGGGCGTCTGCGCCGGCCTTGCGGACTACTTTGATCTCGATCCGACCATTGTCCGCATAGTCTGGTTGTTAGCCGTGTTTTGCGCGGGAACGGGCATCCTGATTTATTTCATTCTCTGGATCGCCCTACCCCTGGCCCCAGCCACTTCCGCGATCACTACCGCCCCCGGTACACCCGCGCAAATCTGACCCTGTAGCGGCCGCCTTCGTAGGCGGGCGCCTTTCTCTATCCGACCATGACCTGCGGCAGCCCAGTTGCCACTTTTCCCAGAGAACGCCCAGCTCTAGCCCTGTACCAATCCTCGACTGCAGCTTTCATTTCTCCTTCCTCGCCGTTCTCCGCACTTTCCCACCTTCACCGAACACCAAATGATCCATCGAAACCACCCCTGCTCCCACCGTTGCCAGCGCCAGGCAAGCCGCCGCGAGCGCCAATTCAAACTGGTAATCATTCACTCCCAGCAATCCGTGCGCAGACTTCACCTTCCAGATCACCACGGCCATTTCCGCCGCCAGCAGCAGCGCCACCGGGCGCGTAAACAGTCCTATCACCAGCAGCCCCCCGCCAAGGCATTCCAGAATCCCCGCCAGCCCCACGAAATATCCGGGAAATCCGTGGGACATGAAAAACTCTCGCATCCCGGCGTCCGCGCGCACCAGCTTCGGATAGCCATGGAAAACGAAAATCAGCGCCAGGCTCAGGCGCAAGATCACCAGCCCAACTGGCTGCAAGGTATTTAGAAATTTCATCGTTTCCCCCTGCCTGAAACTACTCAGCTTCCGGTGTTGATTCTAGCGGTTATTCGACTCCATGTGTCACCTCGGCAACCACTTCGTTTCGGGTACAATCTTCTAGATCACTCTAGAGGAAACATGAAACCTGTTCGCACAATCGGCATTGTGAACGGCGGCGGCGACGCCCCTGGCCTGAACGCGGTGATTCGCGCCGTGGTTCGTACCTCCATCTCCCAGCACGGCATGCGCGTCATCGGTATCCGTAACGGTTTTGATGGGTTGATCTGGCCCGAAGGCGCCAAGGAGATGACCGAGGATTCCGTGAGCGGCATTCTTCCCCGCGGCGGCACCATTCTTGGCACCACCAATCGCGGCAATCCGTTCGCGTACAAATCTTTGGAGAATGGCGTGGAGAAGATTCACGACCACTCTTCGCTCTGCATGGATAATGCCCGCCGCCTTGGCATTGACGCCCTTATCGTTATCGGCGGCGATGGCACCCAGCACATCGCGCGCGATTTTTTTCGCCGCGGCATGAATATTGTCGGCGTCCCCAAAACCATTGATAACGACCTGGACGCTACCGAAGTTACCTTCGGCTTCGACACCGCCCTGGTCATTGCCACCGAGGCCGTTGACCGCCTGCACACCACGGCGGAATCCCATCATCGCGTCATGCTTATCGAAGTGATGGGCCGCGACGCTGGCTGGATCGCCCTGCACGCCGGAATCGCGGGCGGCGCACATATTATCCTGATCCCCGAAATTCCCTTCACATTTGAGAATATTTGCGACGCCGTGCGGGCCCGCGAGCTCCGCGGCAAGCGCTTCAGCCTGATTGTGGTCGCCGAGGGCGTCAAGCTTCCTCCCACTGACCCATTTGGGAAGCCCATCCCTCCTGCCGGACCGGGCAGCGTCGCGAACACCATTGCCTTCACTCTTCGAGAGATGCTCCACAAAGAGCTGCGCGTCACTGTTCTCGGCCACGTGCAGCGTGGCGGCTCGCCCACCCCGTTCGATCGCATCCTCGGCACACGCCTCGGCGTTGCCGCCACCGATCTCGTCGCGAAGCACCAATTCGGCCGCATGGTCTGTCTGAAGTCCGGCAAAATGGAATCCGTTTCCCTCGACGAAGCCCTCGAAAAAATGAAGTACGTCGAAGCCGGCAGTGAAATTGTGCATGCGGCGCGCGCCGTCGGCGCCACCTTCGGGGATTCCGCATGAAGCGAAAACTTCTGGTGGCGGTGCCATTGCTTTGCGTGGTGGCACTGCTCGCCTGGTATTTCCGGCCCAAGCACGAATCCCTTGGCGAAGCCTATGTCAGTGAACGCAGCGTCACGCTTTGGAGCAGCGTTGCGCAGGTTCGCGAGCAACTCGGTGTTTTGCTCTATGGGGACCACGTGGACGTTCTCGCGCGCCGCAATGAAAACGTAAAAGTACGCACCGTTACCGGCGTGGTGGGCTGGGTGGACGGCCGCTATCTGATGGAGCCGGAGCTGTGGCAACGCAGCGCGAAATTGTTGCAGCAGGCCGACGCAATCCCGGTGCAGGCTCGCGGCCGCACCAAGGTGCCCACCAATTTGCGTGTTGAACCCGGCCGCACCGAGCCGCGCCTCTACCAGTTTTCCCGCAACACTCCCGTGGAAATCGTGGGCCGGGGCACGGCGGATTGGGTGCAGGTGTCCGACGAAAAAGAAACCGAGAGCGCGCCGGCCGAAACGAAGAAAGAAGATTGGTTCCTCGTTCGCGCCACGGCCACGCGCCCTCCCGGTGAAGGCGTTGTGCGCAACTCAGCCATTAACACCACCACGCAGCCTGGCGATCAGAGCATTCCTATCGCTGGCTGGGTGGTTGCCCGATTCGTCTCCCTTGACTTGCCCGATCCGGTTCGCGAGGGCACCGAATCCGCCAACATTCGCCCGCTAGCCTGGTTCGAGTTGAATCGTGTCACCGACGCCGAAGGGCAGCACCCGCAGTATCTGGTCGCTGGAACAAAGGGCCCGGAAGGCGCGCCCTGCGACTTCACCACCACGCGCGTCTATACCTGGAATCCCAAAAAGTCGCGCTACGAGACGGCCTTCATTGACAACAATCTTTGCGGCGCCTTTCCCATTCGCCTCGGCAAAGATCCCAAGGGCGAGCCCGAATTTCATTTCCGGATCAAGGGGGACAAAGACGAACGCACGTACCGCCTGATCCAAACCGTCGTCCGCCGCATTAAAGATGAAAATCCATCGGTAAAGCACTCGGCTGAAAAAACCAAACCGAAGGGGGCGGCACCTAAAAAATGAAGCCCCGCGCCTGGTATTGGCCATTGGTCATCGCCATGTTCTCGCTGGCGTTCGTACCTGTCTGCTTTCTCTGGCCCCTGGACGCCAGACCGCTCACACTCCCGCAACTGGATTCAAGCGCGCTCTTCTTTCCACTCACGCCGGGAACTTCCTGGGATTATGCAGGAACGGTCACCTGGTTCGATTCAGACACTCAGAAGTCTATAAGCGAAAACGTTTCGATTACCATGAAGGTAGTGAAGGTTTATCAAAAACCGGAGCTGACCATCGCAGTCATGTCCGGCTTTCCTTCGGATCTCGATTGGTCCAACGGTCAGGTCGAACCGAAGCCCTCCCTCCTCATCGAAACCAAGAATCACGAGATCTTTCTGAATGCGCTTCCGCCGGACTTCGATTATTCCAAGCTGGAGAAAGACGCGGCGTCTCTCGACAAACTTCTCGCCGCGGACAATCTGCTATTCCGCTGGCCTCTGAAGCAGGGTATGAAGTTTGGGGATCCCGAAAGCGTCAAACGCGACGACTCGCAATATTGCTGGTTCGTGGCGGAGCAGCACACCCGCACTCTCGACGATATCCACGGCGTTTCCCCGCGCTCCGCGGAAGTGTCGCTCCTTCGCTACGTCACCAGTCCTGACGACACGAGTTACGAACTCGCTCCGGGTATCGGGATCCTCAGCTACGAATATCACCATCACGGCACCGTCGCCGATACCACCTTGAAGCTTGTCGAATTCCACCCGGGCGTCAAAACCTCCGCCGCGCTCGGAGCCATTCGATGACCCTCCACATCAACGAAGCCGAAGTCCGGCAACTTCTCACCATGCCCATGGCCATGCAGGCGGTGGAGGAAATCTCCCGCAAGCAGGCCGCAGGCCAGGTGGTCGTCCATCCCCGCCGCCGGTTTGAACTGCCTGCGGGCGGCGGTTTTTTTCACTACATGGCCGCGATGGATACGGATGCGGGCTTCATCGCCATGAAGCAATACACCTACGTGAAGGGCGTTCTTCGCTTTCTGGTTCCCCTTTATGAAATTTCCACGGGCGCGCTTCTTGCCTTGATCGAAGCGGACTTTCTGGGCCAGCAACGCACCGGCGCGGCGTCTGGCGTGGCCACCAAATATCTGGCGCGGCAGAATGCGAGTAGCGCGGCCATCCTTGGCACCGGCGGCCAGGCCAAGACGCAACTGGAAGCAATCTCGCTGGCGCGCAAACTGGATTCCGTCCGCGTCTTCGGCCGTGACCCGCAGCGCCGGGAATCTTTTTGCGCCGAAATGTCCGCCCGCCTCGGTATTTCCGTTCAACCGGCCGCCTCCGCCGGCGAAGCTGTTCGAGGCGCGGACATCGTTAACACGGCCACCACCTCTGCAAAGCCGGTCCTGGATGGCAACGACATCGCTGACGGCGCCCACATCAACGCCATCGGCGCCAATCACGCTCACAAGCGCGAGCTCGACGACACCGCCATTTCTCGCACCGCCGTTATCTTCGTGGACTCCATCGCCCAGTCCCAGCAGGAGGCCGGTGACCTGATCATCCCCTTCGCGCCAAATCCCAAAAAGTGGGACTCTGTTCACGAACTCTACCAACTTGTCGGAGGCCTGGTTCCCGGCCGGACCTCCGACAAACAAATCACCCTCTTCAAATCCAATGGCATCGCATCCTGGGACCTCGCCGTGGCCGAAAAAATCTATACCTTGGCCAAACAAAAAAACCTGGGCCGAGAGCTTCCCCTCTACCTGTAGTGGCCGAACTTCAGATCGGCCACGTCCCCGAAAGGCACAGCCACACGTGTACTGGCCGACCTTCAGGTTGGCAAAGTAGGAGACTGAAGCGCGTTCCTCACTTCTCTTTGGTCCGAATATCCGTTTCTACCAGGAATCAAAAAAGGGAGGGGAACTAACCGGGAGGGATTCACTGCGGGAAACAACCATTTTCCTCATTCCGGGAGCGGGGGTATCGTCGGGCTCCCGGAATGAGGACCGCTGCTTTCTTAGCTATTGAGGACCTGGGCTTTGCGGTTGTTGAAAGTGTTGTTGCGGTTCGAAAAAGAATTCCAGTTACGCTTGGACTGATTTGCGCGATACGCGGCTACTTTTCTCACAATCAGGCACCCCGCCAGCAATACTGCAATGGCCAGCAGCGACCCGGCGGTCGGCGAGACACTCGCTGGACCCAACGTCCCCAACTCGTTCGTGGCGCGGATGGCGGCGCCGGTTACTGGCGAGCTAACCGCTTGCGGATCGGCTGCGGCAGTGTTCACCGCTGCCGGTGCCGTTGTATTGAAGTTGCTGCCAATCGAGCTCGACGGAGTGTCAAATTCAGTATTCACGATTTCCTGTGACTGAACCTTGCCCGTCAAAACCAGCGAAGCTCCCAAAGCCACCAAAGCCATCTGCCACTTGAAATTTTTTGTGAAGTTCATGGTCCACCTCAGTTTGTCTTTTGTTTAACTGACCGACGCATTCTCTAAATGCACGGTCCGTGCCAAAGTTTGGGTTCCACTGGTAACACAGTGCGGCCTCGCGGTATCTCCCGGAGTTTCAATGGCGTAGCCTGTTTGTTGACTCGGGACTCGCGATTCCATCCTTCTGACAAGCGCACTTCGCCATCTTAATTTCCTATCCGAATTGAGAGACACACATCGAATTTTGCGAATCACGATCGGGATTCATCCCCTTGTTCCACCCATTCGCGTTTGTGTGCACTCTGTAAGCGCTTGTAAAATATAGGTTTGATGGGAATGGAAAACCCTGACTACTACTCTTGGTTCAAAAGACCCTGCATTCTATCTGTTCGGATAGTCCCCTAATTTTTTGGATAGACCCGGTTCCTGTGGCATCCCCGTCCTCGCCAGAGTAAAATGCCGACCTTCAGGCGGCCTCCCGGCCCGCCTCCACCGAAAGGCCTTGCTGTGCCCCCAAGACTCTCCGTTATCAGCGGTCCCTGGAAAGGTGGCGACTTCCCCGTGGTTGCCCCGCTATCCATCGGCAGCGATCCAGGCAATACGGTTCAGTTGCAGGACCTGTCCGTAGCGCCCCAGCATTGTTCGATCATGGAAGAGTCCTCCGGCTTCCTTCTCCGAGACCTTGACACTCCGGCCGGCACCTTCGTCAATGGCATCCCGGTAACCGAACGTCTCCTCGCTTTTGGCGACCAAATTTCGATCGGTGACTCCGCATTTCTGTTCCTTCCAGAAACCAGTGCCCTGGCTGAACGCAGCGTCGTTCAACTCGACGAAGGCACCGCGTTCAGCGTTTCCGCCCAACAGCACAAATCGGACGAAATTTTCCAGCTCACTCCCGAATCGCTTGCCGCGCTCCCGCCAGCGGTTCGCCTGGCGCGCACGCTCTCCACGCTTCTCAAGATCAGTTCCGCCATCGGTTCACTGCGAGACATTGACGGCTTGCAGTGGCAACTCCTCGCCATGCTCTTCGACGTTATTCCCGCCGAACGCGGCGCCATTCTCTTGCTGGATGAATCCACCGGTGATTTTTCCGCTCCCGTCGCCTGGGACCGCGCCGCAGGCCCGGATCATCCCGTGCATCTCAGCCGCGCGCTGGCGCAACGCGTCACCGAGCAGCGCGTCGCGGTCCTCGATTTCGACGCTTCGCCTGATTCCGCTGTTCCGCTTTCCGGTGAATCTATTCCAGCCACCGGCTTATCGCTGCTCTGTGTTCCCCTTGCAACGCCCGCACAGCCTTTGGGCCTGATCTATCTGGACACTCGCAACCCCGCCACGCGTTTCTCCAACGACGACCTGCAACTTCTCTCGGCGATCGCCGGCCTCGCCTCCGTAGCTATCGAAAATGCCCGGCAGTTTGAGCGCATGGGTAGCGAAAACCAGCGGTTGCGCGCCCAGGTTCAGCTCCAGCACGACATGATTGGCCGCGGCCCGCGGATGCGCCAGGTCTATCAATTCATCGAACGCGTCGCGCCGTCCGACACCACAGTGCTTATCCTGGGGGAAAGCGGCACGGGCAAAGAGCTGGCCTCCCGGGCCATTCACCTCAACAGCCCGCGAAAATCGTTCCCTTTCATGGCGCTGAATTGTGCCGCCCTCACTGAAACTCTTTTGGAAAGCGAACTGTTCGGCCACGAACGCGGCGCCTTCACCAGCGCCGTCGCTCAGAAAAAAGGTTTGCTGGAGGTTGCGGAAGGCGGCACCGTTTTTCTGGACGAGATCGCCGAGATGCCGCTTACGATCCAGGCCAAGCTCCTGCGCGTTCTTCAGGAGCGCGAATTTGTGCGCCTCGGTGGCACGCGCTCCATCAAACTCAACGCTCGTTTCATTGCTGCGACGAACAAGGATTTACAGAAGGCTGTTCGTGAGGAAAAATTCCGGCTGGATCTTTTCTATCGCTTAAATGTTGTCTCGCTCTCCATGCCCGCGCTCCGCGACCGCCCGGAAGATATTCCGTTACTCGCCGATCACTTCATCGCCCGCTATTCCGTGCGCGCCAACCGCAAAGTTCGCGGCCTGTCTCCTGCCGCCCGCGCAGCCTTGGCTGCCTACGATTGGCCGGGAAATATCCGTGAGCTTGAAAACGCCATCGAACGCGCCATCGTGGTCGGCTCCTCCGAATCCATTCTCCCGGAAGACCTGCCCGAAGCCCTCGCCGACACTTCGGCTCACTTCTCCGCAGGAGCCGCCAGCTTCCACGAATCGGTGCGCGCCGCCAAGAAGCAGTTGATCCTCCGGGCTTTGGAGCAGTCTCAAGGCAGTTTCACCCAAGCCGCCAAACTCCTGGGACTCCACCCGAACTACCTGCATCGCCTGGTCGCCAATCTGGATCTGAAAGCAGCAGCAAAAAACGTTGGCAAACGCTAGCAAGCTTCCCTCGAGAGTGGCCGGCGATGCAAACCAGCCTTGACATGCGAATACAGGTCGGATTAACTTAGTCGAACGAACGTTCGAGACCCCTATGGCCACCTCCATACCGACCCCACGCGACTCCGAGGCCAAACTTCAGCATATCCTCCGCGTATCGGCCCAGATCTTCGCCCAGCACGGCTTTGAAGCTACCTCCATTCGCGACATCAGCCGAGCCACTCGCCTTTCCCTCTCCGGCCTCTACTACTACTTCGAGAGTAAACAGCACCTCCTGTATCTTATTCAAAATGATGCATTTACATTGGTTGTAGAGCGTCTCAAAAGTCGCTTGCATGGCACGACCGATCCAGCGGAGCACCTTCGACTGCTAGTGCTCAACCACATTGAATATTTCCTCGCTCACCCCAACGAGATGAAAGTCCTGTCCCATGAGGAAGAGGCCCTTGGTGATCCTTACCGCGAAAAGATCCAAGCCATCAAGCGCCGCTACTACTCCGTGGCCCGCGAGATTTTCGATTCTCTCGCCGCTGAGGGGCTTGCTCCCGGCATCAATCCGCGCGTGGCGGTCCTCAGCCTCTTCGGCATGATGAACTGGCCTTATAAGTGGCACAAAGTCGGCGTCGATCCGGACGCCCAGGAACTTACAGCCGCCATCGTCGGTATTTTCTTGCACGGCATACTCCCCGACCCAGACTCGCGATCCGCGCTGGCTGCGGGGACCGAGGTTCGCACCCGAGGCTAATAGGAATTTCGCGGCAGTACGAATTTTAGTCGGAGGAATTCGGAGATAGACATGACCACCACCACAAGCTTAGAAACCAAACAACTCGTAAAGTATCGCGTCGAAGAGGGCGTCGCCATCCTCGAACTCGACGATGCGCCCGCAAATACTTACACCTACGACATGATGCTGCAGCTCGATGCCGCCATTCTCAAAGCGCGCATGGACGAATCCGTTCACGTCATCGTCCTTCGAGGCGCGGGAGAGAAATTCTTCTCCGCTGGCGCCAGCATCCCCATGCTCACCAAGGCCGATCCGCAGTTCAAATATTATTTCTGTCTGCACGCGAATGAGACGCTCAGCCGTCTGGAGCAGACCCCCAAACTCGTCATTGCCGCACTGAATGGCCACACCGTCGGTGGTGGCCTCGAAATCGCTCTCGCGTGCGACATTCGCATCGCCAAAAAAGAAGGCGGAAAGATCGGCCTGCCCGAAGTGAACCTTGGCGTCCTCCCCGGCACTGGCGGCACGCAACGCTTCGCCCGCGCGATTGGCCGCTCGCGCGCTCTGGAACTCATGGCCACCGGCCGCACCTTCAGTTTCGAGGAAGCCCTCGAAATGGGCCTGATCAACTATCTCTACGAAAAAGAATCTTTTTGGGAGGACGTCCTCGCTTACGCGAAACAGTTCTGTCCTCCCAACAAAGCCTCGCGCGCCGTTGGCCGCATCAAGCGTTCCGTCGTCACCGGAACCGAAATTCCATTCGCCGAGGCCCTTGGTATTGAGAGGGAACTCCAGCAACTCCTCTTCACCAGCGAGGACGCCAAGGAGGGTCTTGCTGCTTACGTCGAAAAGCGTGCCGCCAATTTCAAAGGGAAGTAAACTGATAGTGCACCCAGGAAAGTGCCACTCGCATGAAAACGCTCCCTGACTATCTTCGCAAAGGCATGAAGCTCGTGATTGTGGGCACGAATCCCACGGAATCCTCCGTGCGTGCCGGCCATTATTATGCCGGCCGCGGCAATCCTTTTTGGCCGTTGCTCTATGACAGCGGAGTGGTTCCCGAACCCTTCGATTACCCCGACGACCGCCGCATCATCGAATTCGGCATCGGCCTCACGGACCTCGTCAAGCGCCCCACAAAGACGATCGAGGAATTGAAGCGTGAGGATTATGCCGAAGGCCGCTTCGTCCTCTCCCGCAAGCTCGAGGAATATCTGCCGCGCGTGGTCGCCTTTAACGGCAAGCTCCCCTACGAACAATTTGCCCAGCGCAAATGCAACTACGGCGTCCAGAAGGAATTGCTCTACGGCGCGCGCGTCTATGTCTTGCCCACCACTATTGATGCCGCCGCCCGCAGTCGCAGCGAGCGCTTGAAACATTTTCGGAAACTTGCGGATTTGGTCAAGCAGACCGAGAAAACCCGCGAATCGCAGCCCCGTTGAAACGGGGCGCGTCCAGGCTATAGGAGGCACCATGAGCCACGCGCCGCAACCCGCATCCAACTCCCCGGTCTTGCAGGAGACGCGGCAGGGCTCCATCACCACGCTGGTGATGAATCGCCCGGATCGCCTTAACGCACTGAACAATGAACTCTCCACCGCGCTGAATGAAGCGCTTCATCGCATCGCCAACGATTCAACGGTACACGTCGTTGTGCTCACCGGGGCGGGGCGCGCATTCTGCGCCGGAGGCGATCTCGGCGCGATTGGCAAAGGCCGCGAGCGTGGCGATGCCTCCGAAATTGCCCCCATCCTGCGTTCCGGAATGCAGGCGGTCCTGAATTTGCGCACCATGCCGCAGCCGGTGATCGCCGCGGTCAATGGGCCTGCCGCCGGCGCCGGGATGAATCTTGCGCTCGCTGCCGATATCCGTCTCGCGGTGGACGGCTCCGTCTTCGGACAGAACTTCGCCAAAGTCGGCCTGTTCCCGGATTACGGCGGCACCTACTTTTTGCCGCAGCTCGTTGGCCCATCGGTCGCCGCGGAAATGTTTTATACCGGCGATATGATTGACGCTGCCACGGCCCACCGCCTCGGCATCATCAATCACCTGTTTCCCGCCGACCAGTTCGAATCCGCGGTGGCGGCCTTCGCTAAAAAAATCGCCGATGGTCCGCAGCTCGCCATTCGCGCCGTTAAGCAATCCATCTTTCACCGCGAAAAAGAAGCCCTCGCCCAAGCCCTCGAACGCGAAGTGGACGCCCAGCTCAAGTGTTTCCACTCCCACGACTGCCTTGAAGGCATTCGCGCCTTCATGGAAAAGCGCCCGCCCAATTTCCAGGGCAGTTAATTTTTGCCGCCCACAATGTTTTGATTAAGGAGATTTTCTTATGCCGGCAACGCGACTTTCCACTTTCGATGATTGGGTTGACCTCTTCCGGGTCTGGCAAAAAGACATCGGCGTGGATTATCCCGAAATCACTGGTTACAAATTCGAAGCCAAATTCGGCCCCACGCGTTCCAACGAAATTGAATTTGGCGCCTATAAAGGCCGCCCCAAATGGGAAAAGGTCGTGAGCATCCCAGACCAGCGCATGCGCGACGCCCTGCTCAATCTGATCGTCTATCAGGGCGACACCGAATTCGCCTCCGTCGAGCAGCAGCGCCGCCTTTTCGAAACTTCACCCAGCGAACACGACCGCCAGTCCCTTTGCCGCGTGGTCACCGAAGAAATGCGCCACGGCTGGCAGATGTGCTACCTGCTTATGAATCACTTCGGGTATAGCGGCAAGGTGGAAGCCCAGAAAATGCTGGAGCGCCGTGCCTTCGATCAGAAACGCCTGCTTGGGGCCTTCAATCAGGACGTCAATAACTGGCTGGACTTTTTCGTTTACACCGATTTTGTGGATCGCGACGGCAAATATCAGCTCACCATGCTCAGTTATTCCGGCTTCGCGCCGCTCGCGCAATCCATGATTCCCATGCTCAAGGAAGAATCCTTTCACCTTGGCACCGGGCAGGACGGCATCAAACGCATCGTCAAGGCCGGCGTCGTTCCCACGCAGGTCATTCAGAAATACATCAACAAATGGATTCCCGTCAGCCTGGACCTTTTTGGCGTTGATCGCTCCAGCTCCGCGCACTGGTTTTACGTCTGGGGCCTGAAAGCCCGTTATGACGAGCCCACTGCCAGTGTCGCGGTAGATCTCGAACGCGTGAACGAACATAGCCGCCAGCTTTACTATCAGGAATGCATCAAGCTGGTCGAAATGATCAACAAGAACGTGCCCGCCGGCCAACCCCTGCTCTATGTTCCCGACTTCAAATTCAACCGCTTCATCGGTGAGCACGCTCGCAAGCCTTACAGCGTTCACGGAGAACTCCTCAGCGAGACCGCTTATGCTGAACACCTGAAAGAAATGCTGCCGCAACCGGAGGACCTCGCCCTGGTCAGCGAAATCCAATCCGTCGAAAAACAATGGATTGCCTCCAAAGGATCTATCCAATAATCGGGTAGAATGTCTTGCTGAACCGGCCACCCGTCGCAGGCCGACCCGTTGTGAAAGAGAATTGCCATTGCCGAATCGCACTCCCCGAAAACTCTTCGGCCTCCTCTTTGGAGGCCTCGTCGTCGTGGTTATGCTCTTCATGATGTTCGTAATTCTCGGCAATCTCCTGATGGGAGATCAGTAGCCATCGACAATGCTTAACGGAGGAAAATGAGTGATCTCGAAATTACCGCCGCTGACCTGAAAAAGCGCCTCGACGCTGGAGAAAAAATCCTTTTGGTGGATGTCCGTGAGCCCTGGGAATACCAGCAATGCCGGATCGAAGGCGCGGTGCTCATCCCCATGGGCACGATCCCGGCGAATTTGCAGAAGCTCGATACCGACGAACCTGTCGTCTGCTACTGTCACCACGGCATGCGCAGCATGGACGTTACCAACTGGCTTCGCCAGCAAGGCGTCCCCACCGCAAAATCCCTGGCCGGTGGCATTGACCGCTGGTCCATGGAAATCGATCCCAAAGTCCCCCGCTACTGACTCTTCCTATCACTCGGCAATTCGTGAAAGACTTGTCATCCTGAAGCCCGCCGTTTGGGCTGAAGGATCTCAACTTTAAATGTGCCCAGAAAAGGATCCAAAATGCCCATCGAAACTCCTCTTCCTCCAAAAGCCCACTTGAACCACTTGCCGCAAAGCAAGAGGTCTCTTGCTCGAACTCAAGCTTGATTTCGAATCCCGCGACCTCGACAAACAGCCGCTCTCCGAATCGGAACTCGATGAACTCATCGGCGCGCGCGATTACAAAGACTTTCTCAATCCGCGCAATGAACTTTATCGCGAGCGCAAAATGGCGGAGAAGACTCCTTCTCGCGCCGAAGCCATCAAGCTCATGTCCAAAACCCCAAATCTCATCCGGCGGCCACTCTTGATCCAAGGCTCGCGCATCATCATCGGCTTCGACGAAGCCGCGTACCGCATCCTCGCCCTCCGCTCCAAATTTTAAGCTGGATACCTCCGTGACCTCTGTGGCCCCTCTGCGGCCTCTGCGTTAAGCTTTTTCTTCTTCAAACCGCAAATGTTCTAAAATACCAACCATGGCCTCTTCACTCGCGGACCGCATCCAAATCCAGCAAGGCGATCTCACCGACATGGACGTCGACGCCATCGTCAACGCCGCCAACAACGATCTTATGCTCGGTGCTGGTGTGGCCGGTGCCATCCATCGCAAAGGCGGCGACGAAATCCAGCGCGAGTGCAACGAAATCGGCAGCATCCCGGTCGGCTACGCCGCGATCACCGGCGGCGGAAAGCTGAAAGCGCGTCACGTGATTCACGCTGCCAGCATGAGCCTCGGCGGTCAGCGCACCACCGCGAAAACGCTGCGCACTTCCACCGCGCACTCCCTGCGCCTGGCATCCTCGCATCACCTCAAAACTATCGCGTTCCCCGCCGTTGGCACGGGTGTCTCTGGCTTTCCCATGGATGAGTGCGCCCAGATCATGCTCAACGAAGCCCTTCAACATCTCAACGGTGAAACCTCTCTCCAAACCATCTACTTCGTCCTGTTCGACGCAGCCTCGCGCGAGATTTTTCATTCCACCTTCCAAAAACTTCTCCACGAAGCGTCCACTGGCGCGACTTCGGCCTAACCTGGTTTGAAATTCATCCTCGCGAAATCCCTCGTAGATTTGAACCCAGCGGCTTTGCCGAATACCTACAGGGGTGCCGCGAGCACCGTAGGCGCGAAAGAGTCTAGCCCAGCGCGCAAGCGCTGGTTACAATTCGTCAAATTATCTGGAAGCGCCGGAGGTGCGACACATTCTTACTCGCTCTCCCGCGCAAATCGATTACAACTAACCAAATCCTATCCCTACGGATTCGGCTTCTTCAGCGTCGGCTTATCCCCTGCCGCGGGCGCCGGAATATCCGCCGTCTTTCCCTTGGCCGGGGCCGCCGGTGTACTGGCATCCGCGGGGACCGCGGCAGTCGCACCGCCCTCGGTATAAGGCTTCTTGATCAGCGCCTCAACCGTCGCTTGTGCGCCACCAGTGTTGTCGTTCAACTGCCGCGCCTTGTTGTATTCGTTCAGCGCTCGTTCTCTCTGCCCCAGGATGTCAAAAATCTTCCCAAGATAAATATGGCTCCAGACCTCGGTCCACTTTTCAGACGGCTCCGGCACGGTTGCGAGCGCCTCGCGGAACGCGTTTGCCGACGCCTGATAATTCTTCTGATAGAAAAACGCCTCGCCCATGCGGAAATTCGCCAACGACCGGTTCGGCTGGATGCTCAGCGCGCGCTGGTACTGCGCCACCGCATCGTAATATTTCCCGACTTCGGCAAGTTCCTCGCCGCGCGCGATTGCTGCCCGCGCCCTCAGGCTCGGCGTGCTCTTCAGGATCAAATTATTTGGATCGATCCGGATCCCGCCCGGCTTCGGCCGCCCGAACGTTTCTTCCGTGAACGGCGATTCCGTGCCCGCCACGTCCACCGTCTTCAATTCCGGATTTCCCTCGGTATCAATGCGCATCTGCACCGGCATGCTGAAGGTATCCAGCGGCTGCTTGATTTTGCCCACGATCCGGAAGCCCTTGCGTGTCCGGTAAACCACGTACTCCAGCGAAAATTCGGGCACGCCCGTGGAATTCAGCCACTGCGCAAAAAATCCACCCAGGTTCGGCGCCTGGCCGCCCTTCGCGCCGGCATTGGCAATGCCGATGGCCATGTTCTCGAAATCCGTCATCGTCGCGGTTTTGCCCTGATACCTCGCATAAAACGAATGCAGCAGCGATTTGAACTCCACGTCTCCCATCTGCGCGCGCAGCATGTGAAACAGCATCGCTCCCTTGTTCATTACCACGGAGCGGTATTCGCTCGAGTAAGGAGCCAGCCGCGCCGATTGCGCCACCGGCGCCGAATTGTCGTACATCAGCGCGCCCACGGCGAATTCATCCAGCACCCGAAGTCCCGCCTCTCGTCCAATGGCCTGTTCCGCGTAAAGCTCTTCCGAATAGCGTGCCAGCCCGTCGCTGATCCACACATCACCCGTGCTTGCGGGCAGCACCTGATTCCCCCACCATTGCGAGGCCACCAGTTCAGACAACGTGCGATCGCTATACTTTGGATCCCAAATCCGGTGGCTCAGCATCACCACCCCCGGTCCGGAGAAATCCCGCAGCGTTCCATCCGGCAGCTCAATCACTGTCAGGTCCGGATCCGGCAGGGAGCCGAACATGTCCGAAAAAATAATCTCCTGGTGCGCCACTTCTGTCGCAAATTCCTGCACTTTTGCGGAATCCGCGCGCGGCGCGTAGACGGCTACGCTGATGCCCTCCGCCTGCTTCGGGCTCAACTGCAGCGGCCCCGCCACGAACGATCCGTTCGGCGCGTGCTGTTCGCAATGAAACGTATACATCACTCGCGCGCCCTCCGCCGTCGATCTTGCCGGCAAGGGCTGCGGCGCATCGGCCTTGCCCGTCCCGGCAATCGCCATCGTGTCCGGCACGTTCAGCCGAAACGTTCCTGTATACCGGTTGGACGGATAATTGGTCAGCGGAAACCACCGCGAAGGCAGCAGCAGATAGGCCCAGTCCTTGTTGATTGAGGCTACTCGGATGTTTGGCACCGGGCTGTTTTCTTCATTCGCCAGCAGGCCGCCGTAGGCAAAGGTCAGTAGCACCGTTTTTCCCGCTCCCACTGGAGCCGGCAGGTTCACCGTCAGATACAACGGATTGTCATTCTCCCGCTGAAAGCTCAGCGGTTTGCCGTCTGGTCCTTTTACCTCGCGGACTTCCAGATTTTCGTGCAGCTCCACGCGCACCAGTTGTGACGCTTCCAGCGCGCGAAATTGCACTTTTACGATGGAATTGATGGTTTGTGCCGAAGTGTCCAGATAAGCGGAAAGCTCGTAGTTCTCCGCAAGAAATGTCGTGCCGTTCCCTACCTGCGCCGCCAACGGGGAGCAAAAGGTCGCCAGCAACAGCAGTGCACTCAGCCAGTGCGCACCTCGAACCGCTTCCCGTCGCTTCATCGAGTTCCTTTCAGATCGTGCACCTAAGGACGCTGTAGAGCTTTAGATAGGATAGCAACCCTCTAGAAAGCGTTGCCAGTCGCATTCCTCAGCATACCGGCAATCTCCTCCGCGGCTCGCTCCACCGCTCCCGGCGGTCCCAGCCGCTTCCGGACCTCTTCCAGCCCCCGCCGCTGCGCCTCCCGTGCATTGTGCTCCTGCAGCAGATTCAGCGTCTCCGCGGCAACTCGCTCTGGCGTGAAGTCGCCCTGCACGAGTTCGGGTACTACGCGCTTTTCCGCGATCAGGTTCACCATGGCAAAGTAAGGCGTCCTCACCAGAGGCTTGGCCAAAGTAGCTGTCAGTGGCGACACGCGATAAATCACCACCATCGGTACGTTCAGCAGGGCCGTTTCCACCGTCGCCGTCCCGCTGGAAACAATCGCGGCGTTGGCCGCCGCCAGCGCGTTGTACGTTTCTCCTTCCACCACGCGCACCGTCAATCCTGTCGTCCAACCGACCTTCAGCTGTGCGACGTCCTGTGCGCGCGCCGCGGCCACCACAAATTGAGCGGGAACCTTTCCGTTGATTTGCGCGCAAGCCTCCAGCAACACTGGCAAATGGTGATTCAACTCGCCCGTCCGGCTTCCCGGCAAGATGGTCACAATGGCGCGGCTCGCGTCCAGTCCATGTTGCTGACAAAATTCCCGCTTGTCTTTCGTGGCCTCCACGGCCCCCACCAGCGGATGCCCGATGAATTTCGTCGGCACTCCCGCGTCGCAGAAAAATTTCTCTTCGAACGGGAAAATGCACAGCGCCTTGGCAAATCGCCGCCTCACCAGGTTCGCGCGCCACGGCCGCCACGCCCAGAACTGCGGGCAGATGTAATAGACGTTCTGAATGCCCTTAGGTTTAAGTTTTCGCGCCAGCCGCAGGTGGAATCCCGGGAAGTCCGTAAGAATTGCCAGCGCCGGCCGCCGCTTTTCCGCGGCGTCCACAAGGCGCTCCATTGCCTGCAGCAGGGAAGGGAGGTGCTTCACAATCTCCGTGATTCCCACCACTGCCACTTCCGAATAATCGGTGATGATCTCCACGCCGGCCGCGCGCATCTGCGGCCCGCCCATGCCGAAGAGTTCCACGTCCACGCGTTGCTTCAGCGCCATCGCCAATCGCGCAGCGTACATGTCGCCGGACGCTTCTCCAGCCGAAAGCAGCAATGAAATAGGTGGCATCAAAAGGCGTGATCTATATGTTTCTCAAACTCATGTAGCACCAAAGGAGCGCCAATCTCCAGATTGGCCAGCATTGGTGGAAGCTAAACCATCCAAGATCTCCGAATGCGCCAACCCGCTCTCGTCCGAAGCCTCAATCACTAGCCGGCGTAGGCGCCGGCAACACCCCGGACCTCGCCGCCGCATCAATCCCGTTCCCGTCGTGCAACTCCTGCTCCTTGTATTGCAACTGATACAGCCGGTAATAAATTCCCCGCTGCGCCAGCAATTCCTGATGCGCGCCCTCTTCCCGCAGGCGCCCCTTGTGGAACACCAGGATCCGGTCCGCGTGCTGAATCGTGCTCAACCGGTGCGCGATCACCAATGCCGTCCGCCCACTCAGCAACCGATCCAGTGCCTCGCGGATCAGCAACTCCGTCTTCGTATCCACGCTCGAAGTGGCTTCATCCAGGATCAAAAATCGGGGATTGTGCGCCAGCGCGCGGGCAAAGCTGATCAACTGCCGCTGTCCAACGGACAGCGTCGAGCCCCGCTCGTTCACTTCCGTTTCCACGCCCTGTGGCAGCGATCGGATAAAATCGCCCAGTCCGATTTCGTCCAGCGCCCCTTCTACGTCGCTCCGCGAAATCCCCGGCGTGCCCAGCCGCACATTGCTCTCGATCGTTCCCGTGAACAGGAACGGATCCTGCAGCACGATCCCGAACTGTTTCCGCAATTCCTGCAAATTCAGCAGCCGGATGTCCACTCCATCCAGCAGAATTTGCCCGCGTTGGATGTCATAAAAACGCAGCAGCAGCGAAATCAGCGTGGTTTTCCCAGCACCGGTGTGGCCCACGATCGCGAAACTTTCACCTGCGGCCATCCGGAAGGATACGTCGCGCAAAACCCAATCCTCGTCGGTCGGGTTTTCCACGTTCCGGTAAGTGAACCATACGTTGCGAAATTCAATCTCTCCGCGCGCCGCCGGCAAATGCTGCGCATCGCTGCGCGATTCGATGCTCAGCGGCTCGTCCAGCAAGCGGAAAATGCGTTCCGATGCGGCCATCGCCGACTGCAAAATATTAAATTTCTCACTCAAATCCTGAATCGGCCGGAAAAAGCGCTGCGCGAACATCGTGAATTCCACAAGGATGCCCAGCGTAAGTCCGGTTTGCAGGACACGGATGCCTCCCGACCAATAGATCAGCGCGATCGTCGCGAAACTTAAAAATTCCACCGCGGGATAAAAGAGCGCGTAGGCCAGAATCGCGTCTCGCCACGCCAGCATGTTTTCCTGGTTACGCCGCCCGAACTCCTCTCGCGCTTTGCGTTCGCGGTTGAAGAGCTGCACCACGGCCATCCCGGAAATGTATTCCTGCAGGAAGGAATTGATCCGCGCGATCGCCGTACGAATCTTCCGGTTCGCGTCGCGCACGTATTTCCGGAAGACCAGCGTCACCACCAGAATGAAAGGCAGCACGGACAAAGCGGCGACGGCCAGCCACTTATCAATGTGAAACAGCAATCCCGCCATCACCGCCAGCAGGAAAAAATCGTTGATCATCGTGACGACGCCCGCCGCGAACAAATCATTTAACGCGTCAACGTCCGTCGTAACCCGGGTCATCAGCCGCCCAACCGGATTCTTGTCGAAGTACGTCATCGGCAGCCGCTGCAGCCGTCCGAAAATCTCCGTGCGCATGTCGTACATCGTCTCTTGCCCGACGCGCTGCATGATGCGGATTTGCACGTATTGCGCCAGAAAGTCGAAGATCAGCACGCCCAGGTAGAAGGCGCTGATCAGCAGGATGCCGTGCCACGCGGTCGCCCTCAGAATCGCGCCCTTCGAGCCCGGGACAAGATAGTTGTCAATCGCCCGCTGGAAGAGTATGGGTGGCGCCAGTTCCAGCGGCGTCACCACTGTCACCAGCGCCAGCGCAAACACCACCCGCCATTTATAGGGCGCCATGTACTGCAGCAGGCGTTTCATCAGGCGCGAGTCGTACGCCTTGCCCAACGCCTCTTCTTCGTGAATATTGCTCATGCCCGTTCGAGCTCTTCTTCCAGCAGTTGCTTCTGGTACAAATCCGCGTAATATCCGTGCTTCGCAAGCAGTTCGTCGTGCGTGCCGCGCTCAATCAATTCGCCGTCTTTCAGAACCACGATCTGGTCCGCTTCCCGCACCGTCGAGGTCCGGTGCGCGATCAGGATCGTAGTTCGTCCCTGCATCACTCCGCGCAGCCGGCTCAGGATTTTTTCCTCCGTCTGTGTGTCCACCGACGAAAGAGAATCATCCAGAATCAGAATCCGCGGATCGCGCACCACTGCGCGAGCAATCGCCGAGCGCTGTTTTTGCCCGCCGGAGAGCGTGACCCCTCGCTCGCCCACCATCGTTTCATACTGCTTCGCGAAATCCTGAATGTCGCCTTCCAGGTTCGCAATCTCCGCTGCTTGCCGCACCACTTGCGGTTCAAAGGTGTCCAGTCCAAACGCGATATTCTCCGCGACGGTCTCGGTAAACAGATAGGTGTCCTGCGGCACGTAGCCGATTGCCCGTCGCAGCGTCTCCAGCGGCCAATCCTGAATCGGCCGCCCGTCAATCAGAATCGTTCCCTTCGGGGCTTCCCACAGCCGCGCGATCAACGCCGCAAGCGTCGTTTTACCGCTACCCGTCGGCCCGATAATCGCCAGCGTCGAACCTGCGGGAATCTCCAGATCTATATTCTTCAGCACCGGCCGCCCTGCGCTGCGGATTCCATTCGTGCCGTTGGAGCTGCTGCCTGCAATGCTGGTCGGATATTGAAACGTCAGATTCCGGAACTCGATCTCGCCGTTGATACGCGTGGTTTTCGGTATGTTCGCGGCCTGGTCGTCAATCTTCGGCTTGGCGGTCAAAATATAATTCAGCCGGCCCATGGACGCCGCACCGCGCTGAAAAATATTCGTCACCCATCCCAGCGCGATCATCGGCCACACCAGAAAATTCAGGTAGGTGTAAAACGTGATCAACGCGCCGATGGACATGTGCCCGTTCAATATCCGGTAGCCGCCTTGCCACAGCACGATCAGAAACGTAGTGCCGCTCAGCGACATCAGCGACGGCATGAACATGCTCCACGTCCGGATCAGCAGCACGTTTTTCGCCACGTACTCCCGGTTCGGCTCGTCGAAACCCCGCATCTCCGCTTCTTCCTGCGCGTAGGCGCGAATCACGCGCACTCCCGCCAGGTTCTCTTGCACCTTTGCAGACAACGTCGCCAGCGCCGCCTGAATTTTTTCGTAAAGCCGGTGAATCACCTGCCCGAAATACCATACCGACACCGCCACCACCGGCATCGGCAGCAGCACCCAGAGCGTCAGCGAGGCCGAAAGCTTCAACATCAGCGCGATCGCCAGCACCATCGTCACGATCGTGGTCCCGCTGTACATGATTCCCGGGCCCAGCACCATGCGAACCGCGTTCAGGTCATTCGTTGCTCGCGACATTAATTCGCCGGTGCGGTTGCGTACGTAAAACTCCGGTTCCATCACCAGCAGCCGGTCCAGCAGATCGTTGCGGATATCGAACTCGATGTCGCGCGAAATTCCGATTAGCGTCCAGCGGGTTGCAAAGGACATCAGGCCCTTAAACGCAATGAAGGCGATCAACAACAGGCAATAGATGCCCAGGGTTCTGCGGCTGTGTGCCTCATAGTAGGGCACCGCTTTGCTTAACCAGTCCGACGCCAGTGGCGCAGCCGCCCCATGCGCAGAACCCGATCCGGTATTCGGTGCCTCCTGGAATGGCCGGGCATTTCCCGCCAGCGAGTCCACAATGATTCCCGACGCCAGCGGAACCAGATTCCCAATGAATCCCATCAGTGCCAGCGTGATCAAGCCCACAACAATTGAGCCTTTGTATCGACCCAAATACGGTATCAGTCCGCGCAGATTCTCCCACGTGGACGCCCCGGGTTTCTTCGGTCCACCCGCGCGCAAAGCTGCCGCCGAAGTGCTCATTTCAGCCGCGACCTCGGGCTTTCCAGCGCCGGCGCTTCATTCAGGAAGTGTTCGTATGTCCTGTCCATGGATTGATACCGTTTTGCCGTTGGATTCCATTCCACCGCGATGGGCAACGTCCGCTCCGTGCTTCCTTCTTTCAGCGGCGTGAAATACATGGTCAGCCCTTTATCCGCGCTCTGCTCATACTGCAACTTCCAGCCGGTCACCGATTGCAGCGGCGTCAATCCCAGATACCCCTTCTCATTTTTCAGGTATTCGTCCGCCCGCATAAGTTCCACCCACTTGCCGTCTTCCAGTTGCGCCACCACGGCGCGAGTCACCACCGTCCCGGCCACGATACTCTTCGGTGTGTTCGGCACCACGTTCGCCGCCAGAATCTGCTTCGTTCCATTCTTCGCCAGATCCCCGAATGTCAGCACCTGCGCTTCGCTGCCCAGCAGCGCGTGAGCCGCGTCCGTCATTTCCTCGGGAACGGCAGGCTCCGCGGCCTTTGTCTCCGCCGGCGCGCCAGCCTTGGGCGCTTCCGCCCCGCATCCAGCCACCGCCATTCCAGCCACCAGCGCCAAACCAAAGTAGCGTTTCGGCCTGCCGTTGTAGCGGCCGCCTTCTGAGGCGGGCGCCCTCCGAACCTTCCTTCGAAATCGAATCATCCAATCCCTTCCCAAAATAGACGCACGCCGTGCCACTCCGTAACCCCTTCGAAAAATATCCCGACGCATTGTCATCCTGAGCGCCCGCCGGGGCGGGCGAAGGATCCCAACCACCGCGTCTTGGCGACCCTGACCTTCGCAGGGCCTCAACTTGAGACTACAAACTCGGCGCTGCCAGCGTTATCTCCACCACCCGCCCCGCCTTCCCATCCGCTTCTCGCGTACAAAGCACTTCCATCACCTGCGGCACGTTTTCTCCCGCCCAGTCGAACGCGTAATACCACAATTCTAGCGGCTGCCCATTTTTCGTGCTAGGACTCCGCGAATCCGGTTCCCCATACAGTTGCACCACTCTCTGGCTTGTGGCTCCCACCTGCAAACCCCTTCCGGTTTTCCAGCGGCCCGGAACTGGAGGAACACATGTGCCGCCCGCTAACGCAGCCTCGGTGTCGCGGATTACTTGAATTTTGTTTCCAGTGTCGTAATCAACTGTCAGCATCTCTGTACCGCAGTTTGACAACCAGACGACCTGCGAATCTCGTTTGTCGCTCTTGTAGTTCGGCGCCCGATAAAGCTGCCGCGCTCGCTCTAGTCCGTCTTTCCCCGGCCGTAATCCGGCTAGCGTCAGTTCGTTCGCCCGTTGCTCGGCCACCTTCTTTACCGCTGGCTTTGTCGCCGTTTGTGCGCCAGCCAGAGATGCCGCCAGCGTCACGCCTAAAAGCGCCCGCCTCAGAAGGCGGCCGCTACAATTGCCAACGGTCATTCCCGCGTCCTCTCTTTTCTAAAGCTGATTACTGATCTCTGCTTACTCATCGCTGCGCCAAAATCGCATCCAGGCGGGCCTCAAAATTTTCCTCACCCTCGCTCCACAAGACGCTCCGCTCCACCGGCAGCGCTGCCTGCACCGCCTCCACCCAGCCAAACAGTGTTTGGATGTTTTCCCGTGTCCGCTGGTGATATTGCTTCAGATTCTCGCTGCTCCCCATCCACGCCCGGAATCGCCTCTCCACTGGATGGTCCGAACTCGCGAACGGGTTTGTCGCCGCTCCGGGTGCCAGCAATCCCCCGTGCCCCGTGAACAGGTGTTCGAAACCCAGGTCGGCAACGAACTGACCCTCGCTCGCCGCGATCCCCTCGTCAAACGCCGTTCCCTGGCAGGTCAGCGTCAATGGCTGCGGCGCGTTCTCCCACTTCAGCGCCTCCATGTCAAAGTTCCATAAGTTCCATTTTGCTTCCACGATGAACGCCGTATCAGCGTTCAGGTTTTGCAGCGCCAGCGCGGCAATTTCCGGCGGCCCGAATTTAGCCTCGCGCAGGTCCCATTCCACCTCGGCCGGCTCCGTGTAGTCCACCGGTTGCACGGATAGCACCTGAAATCCATTTGGCGCTTCCGCGACGGGTGCCGTCGTCAAAAAGCGTGCAAATTCCGCGATCATTGTCTCTTCGGAGAAGTCGCGCGTCCACACGCGCAGATACGCCCGGTTGGCCATGGTCAGTCGTTGGATTATACCGCTTCTCGCCTCTTCCTGGCGGTTGCTCCCCTTTGCGCGAAACCCTTCCGACTCCTGGCGCGCTTTCGACGTTGTAGGGCCCGCCTTCTGAGGCGGGCCGCTCCGCGTGGGACTGCGGCAGCCCGAACTGCCGCTTTCGCGCTGTAAGCGATCCCTCTCGCAGCCGCAACTGGCGACAAACCAAGCCAGCGCCAATGCGACACTTACGCCAAAGCCAATGCCACACCCAGTGCCAGCGGCAGCGCTGTCATTCTGAGGGCCGCGCATTCCGCGGCCCGAAGAATCTCAACCTGAAATGTTTGCTTGATCTATCCGATGAACTACTTCCAACTTCTTACGCGAACTCGTTTCCGTGTCCCTACGCAGAATCTCAACCTGACAGGTTTCTTGATCTTTCCGTGAACTACTTCAAACTTCTTACGCGAACTCGTTTCCCGCTCGCCACGATCCCCAACCATCCACCCGGAAGGCTAAATCACTACCCGCCCGCCTTCGCCCCTTGCCCCTTCTCAAACCCAGCCGCAATCTGCTGCAGCCGTTCCCGCAGCGTATCTCCAAACTTTGCGAACACCTCCGACGATGCTTCGCGCAACTTCTCCTCCGCCGTCGTCGCAATCTGCGCAATCACTTCCTTCGACTGGTGATTCAGCGTCGCCACGGTTGCCACCATCCAGGAATTCGCAATGTTCTCCAGCCGTCCACGGAACTCGCCCACAGCCTCGTCGCCCAGCTTGTGAAACCCGCCGCGGACTTCCTCCCGCTGCGCCTCGTTCATCTTTTTCCACGAATCCCACAGCGCGTGAAACTCGCTCTCAAGCTTGTCCTTCGAATCGTGCAAGCCCTTCTCTACCGTTTCGTTCAGCCCGCCCTGGAAACGCCGCAGGAAATCCTCCTGCTGCATCGTCACCTTGTAATTCAACTCTTCGCGCGCGGCATCCATGCGTTCCCGCGACTGCTCCACCGTCTTCTGCATCAATTCCATGAAGCCTTCCAGCTCCTGCCGCGCGTTTCGCTGAATCTCATCCGTGAAGGCCGCCGACGTCGTATCCGCCGCCTCCGCAAACAGCACGCGCACCCTTTCAAAAGCATCCCGTACCGTATCTTCCAGTTGACGGTGGCTCTGCTCCACGTAACTCCGGCTCGCGTGGCTCAATTCGCTCGCAAACAGGCTCGAAATCTCTCCCGCCTTATCCCGTAGAGTCGTGTCCGCCTTCTCCAGTAGTTTTTCCGACGAGTTCTGTAGCTGCGTCTGGGCCTTTTTCTCATACCACTCCGCGGACTTGAACATCTCTTCCAGCGTGTGGTGCTTCAGGTCCACGGCCTTGTTTTCCAGATCTTCCATGTGGCGGGCGGTGATTCCTTGCGCCGATTCGTTCAGCAGCGCTTCCACGCCCCCCAGGTTTTCCCGGAAGCGGCCCAGCGAATCCGCGAACGCTTCGTCCGCCGAATTCCGGATGCGGTCCTGCTGCATGGTCATGGCGGCGTCCAGCAGCGAACGCCCGCCGGCCAGCCGGTGCACTGCCTCTTCGGTTTGCGTGATGTGCGGCTGCACCATCGAAGCCACGTGCTGCTCGAATTTCTCCAACGCCTCGGTGTTTGCCGACTCAAAACTGCTGCGAATCCGTGCGTGAATATCATCAAACAGGCTGTCGGATTGCCGGTGCAGTTCATTCCGGTGCAAACTCAAAACGTCGTCCAGTTGGGACTGGAAACCTCCGATGGCCTGCTGCTGGACAGTCTCGATGCGCGCTGCATACTGCTCCAGCCGTTCTGTCGCCTGATTCGCGCGCGCCAGCGTCTCTTCCAGTTGGCGCGTTTTCTCGGCGAGCGCTTCCGCCGCGGTAAATCGCTGCGCCTCGCTCTCGTTCTTTAGTTCCTGACGAAGACTCTGCGCGTGCTCCTGCAACGCATTCGTGGCCTGTAGCTGCGCCGCGCCCAGCTCTTGCGTAATCTGATCGCGCAGCGCGTTTTGCGCTTCGGCGAACGTCGCGCTCACCTTCTGCTGAATTTCGTTCAGCACCACGCCCAATCGAATCCTTTTGTGCCCCGCCAGTTCCTCGCGACGCCGCGCCTCTTCCTCCACCTGCTGCTTGGTTGCCTCCAGTCGCGCCGCCACCTGTGCTTCCACTTGTTCCGCGTGCGTCCGCAGCTTCGCCGCCGCTTCTTCCGCCTGCGCGCAAAGCGTCTGCAGCGTTTCGTGGGCGCTCGCCAATTGTTTCTCGTGCTGGTCACGCTGGATCGCGCCTTCCCGTGCCAGGTGCGCTGTCAATTCGTGCGTAAGTTGCTCCAGCTGTGGAGCCAGCCATCGCGGCAGTTCGTTCTTCAGCGATTCCGCCGCGGCCGCCTGCGCTGTTCTCGCTCGCGCTTCCGTCTCTTCCTGGATGGATCCAATGGCATGCGCCGTTTCACGCGCAACCTCTTCCCGGAATGCCGTGTACTTCTGTTCCCACTCATCCGTGCTCAGCCGGCGCTCCGCGGCCACCGATTGCGCAGCCGCCTCCTTGGCCGCCGCATGAATCTGCTGCTTCGCATCGGCAAGAAGCCGCGCCACCTGTCGCGCCAGTTGCAAAGAGGCATCCGTCGCGCTCGCCGGGGCAGGGAAGACCCGTACATTGTCCGGCGTCGCCACTCCCGGTTCCGCTTCCACCAGTGGCAACGGTGCTTCGCCCGGAGCGGGCATGCCGATGCTTGTCGGCAAATCCATCGCCGAAGCTGGATTCGACATGAACTTGCTCTCTTCGGGAAACGCAAACCAGTCATCCGGCGGAAACGCGATGCCCCACGCGTTGCCGGCATCTTCCAGTTCCAGCGCCACTTGAAATAACTGCCGCACCGTTCGGGGCCTCTGGATCCATGCCACCTTACCGCGCACGCGACGCGGCGGATGCCCCTGCTCCGGGTGCGGCACTTCCAGGTTCACCCACATGTTTTTCAGCACGTAATGTTTCGATTGATAGCGGCAGCCGTGGCAATTAATAATCAGCGTGGAGGTCCGCTCCGCAAACGGCCGTCCTAGCGCGTCCACACCCGTCACCTGCAGCGGAACCGCCTGCACGATACGCGTGCTCCGCCGCTTCCTCAATTCCGTGCTTGTGTTCGCCGCGCCTTCGGTAGGCATTTCGCTCGCTTGGTCCGTCAAATCAGGGCCGCCCGGTTCGTTCTGCATGATTGCTATATCGCTCTTATCTTCTATTATTGCAAATATCTTACGGCTTCTTTGGCGCCGCCTCTTGCCGGCCATGCGCTCCCGTCACCGTTTCCCACAATTCCTTGGCCACCCAGATTGGCCCCACCAGCAGGTAAATGGGTCCTTGGAAAAAAGCCGGCTTATTGCCCTCGATCCGGTGGCCCAGGAACAGCAAAGCCCAGCCCGCCACGAAGCATCCGAGGCCCCACCGCCAGCGCAGCATCACCAGCAAAATCAGCCCCGCGAAAATCAGCGGGATTCCAATTCCGTGCAGCAGCTTGTTCCAGCCTGAATGATGTTCGTGGTCATACTGCGACATATAGTGCTCAAGTCCAGCCATCTGAGCACCTCCTACTCCAGTTCCTCTCGGAGCCAGCAGCGATTCGCGGGGACGTTTTACCGCTGGCCTGCACTCTACCCTGATTCCGTTTTCTTGCCTAGAGGGACAATCATTCTGTACGTACTAGCTCATCTTTCTGGCCGTACTAGCTCCCAAGACCCACCAGTTTTGCTCGTCCCAACCTGCAAAGGACTCGCCCCAACTTGTCATTCTGAGGGCATCCGACCAGGATGCCCGAAGAATCTCAACTTTTCGCCCAGCACCACTCGCGGATCCGTTGCTCCTTCTTAATTCCCCTTCTTTTTCATCCTTACTTCGTTACCTCTTTACCTCATTACTTCCTCTTTCAAGCAAAATCCCCGGAACAATCCTCCGGGGATCCGACTCTCATTCCAGCGACTCAACTAACTACAACTCCCTCCGCCCCTCCATCGCCTTCAACATCGTCACTTCATCCGCATACTCCAGATCCGCGCCGACCGGTATCCCCACGCCAATCCGCGTCACCCGCACTCCCAGCGGCTTCAGCAGTTTCGAAATATAAATTGCGGTAGCCTCGCCCTCCGCCGTCGGATTCGTGGCCACAATAATCTCTTCCACGCCGCCGCCCTTCAGCCGCTCGATCAAACTTTTGATGTGCAGTTGGTCCGGCCCGCGCCCCTGCAGCGGCGAAAGCGATCCTCCCAGCACGTGATACATCCCGCTGAACGTTCGCGTTTTCTCAATCGCCAGGATGTTGTGAGCCTCTTCCACCACGCAGATCGTCCGCTTGTTGCGGGTCGCGCCGGTGCAATAGAGGCAAGGGTCCGCATCGGTGATGTTGTGGCAGGTCGAGCAGGTGCGAATTTTCTCCTTCGCATCGCGAATCGCATCCGCCAGTGCCAGCGCGTCCTCCGGCGCAATCCGCAGCAGGTGAAACGCCAGCCTCTGCGCGGTCTTTTGCCCGATCCCGGGCAGGTGTTTCAATTCATCAATCAATCGTTCCACTGGAGCAGCAAAATCAGCCATGCTCCTTAGTTAACACAAGCCGCCCATCTCCGCAAATCGCGATCGATTTCTATTTATTCCGGCGGGACCATCGAGCCTCCCGTCGGTTGTAGCGGCCGCCTTCCGAGGTGGGCGCCTTTTCCCATTGGGGGCCCTCTCCCCCGTAAAACCCGCCCCAAAAAGTGATAAACTCGTTTTTAGCGTGCCTCTTGCAATCCGGCCCGCGGAAGAAATCGCCATGAACCATCGCGAAAGAATCGTTAGGAATCCCGCCATCTGTGGTGGCGAGGCTGTGTTTGCGGGCACTCGGGTCCCGCTCCGGACGGTCCTGGCAAGTCTTGCTCAGGGCGATTCTCCCGAGGAAATTCTGGCCGCGTTTCCCAGCCTCAAGCGAGAGGACATACACGCCGCCATCGCCTTTGCTGCAGCTTCTGCCGCAGAAGACATGCCCACCGCCGAAACTCCTCGCATTCGATGAAACTTAAGTTAGATGAGAATCTTCCTCGCGGATTGAATTCCGCGCTAGCCCGATTGGGGCATAACGTCCACGACGTTTATGAAGAAGGATTGGTAGGCCATCCGGATGCTGAGATTTGGGATTCCGCGCAACGCGAGGAGAGATTCCTGCTCACTCAGGATCTGGATTTTTCGGATGTCCGAAGATTCATCCCCGGCCGCCATTATGGCGTGCTACTTCTTCGGCTGAGCAGTCCAAGTAGATTGGATTTACTCTCCCGGATACTTCAATTATTTGAAAGGGAAAACGTCGAGGAATGGAAGGGATGTTTTGTCGTGGCGACCGACAGAAAGATCCGCGTTCAGCGTGCGGAGAAATAATATCAAAACTGCTTGAGATAGAATATGTGAGGAAAGAACTTCTCTCAGAACAACCCCGGAATCTTCATTCCCGCCATGCCCGGAATTCCGCCTGCCAAACTCTTCATCTGGTTCGCCAGTTCATCATCCACGCGCCGTGACGCTTCGTTCACCGCCGCGCGCACCAGGTCCTGCAGCATCTCGTGATCCTTGCTTGCAAACACTTCCTGCTCGATCTTCACTTCCAGCACTTGCTTCTGGCCGTTCATCTTCACGCTGACCATGCCGCCGCCGGCCGTCGCCTCCACCGCAACTGAATTCACCTGCCGCTGCAAGTCTTCCTGCACCTGCCGCAGACGCGAAAGCATTTGTTGTAGGGCGTTCACTTCCATGTTCATGGCAGCCTCACTTTTCCGTGTGGCCTATTCCTCGCCTGATCGCCGCACTTCGGAAATTCTCCCGCCGAATCTCTGCAACATTGACTTCACGATCGGGTCATTCTCGAACTGCGCGCGAATTTCCTGCGTGCTGCTTGCGGCGCGCGATGCATTCGCATCCTTCGCCGCACCTGTTTCCAGCTTAGCACAGACGCGCACCGCTCGCCCTAGTACCTTGCCCGATACGCTACGGATTTTCTCCAGCGTCTCGCGTCCTTCGATCAATCCCGCGAACGTGCCCTTCTCCGCTGGAAAATAAATTCGTAATTCCGTTCCTTCCAATTCCCATCGCGAAGAATGTTCCAGCAACTCCCCGATAAATTTCTGCTGCGCCTGGATCCCCGCCTTGATCTCCGCCACCTGCCCCGCTTCCAATCCGCTCGCCGCGACATCTGCTAACTTTTTTGTGGTCGCCGGCGCAGCCGCAACCGGTAGCACAGCCATTGCTGGCTGTGCGCTTTTCGGTTCCCACGTCGCGCCTTCAGCAAGCTCACCAGCATCGACCGAAGCCGGCGCTCTTTCCCCCATCTCAAGTGCCGGCGCTACGGCCGCCCCCGATCCACTCACCGCAATCGCGCCGCCCCCGCCCATGTAGGGCCTGCTTTCCGAAGCGGGCCGCTCTTCGATGTATCTGCCGCCTCCTGCCTGCCCCGACGATGGAAAGGAGGCGGGGGCCTTTTCTGCTCCCGAAAATCCCGCTACTCCCGCCGACGCCGATCGTGCAGGCAACGCCGCCGAAATCCCTCCGCCTCCGGCCCCGCGTCCCGTCGCTCCTCCGCCCGAATTTCCACCCGCGCCCTTTGCTTCCGCCAGCAAATCCTCCAGCGAGCCGAGTCGCGCCGCGTTCACCAGCCGCAACAATCCCATCTCCAGATGCACCCGCGGATCCATCGCACGCCGCAGCGCATCATCCGTCTGCAGCAAGATCTGAAAATATCGCGTCAGATCCTCTTCGCTGAAAAGCGCTGCTGCTTTCGCTAATCCCGGCCGCTGGTCCGGCGTCGCTGCCAGCAGATTCCGAATCCGCTCCGCACACCCGAGCGATCAATAAATTCCGCATGTGCCGGATCGCCTCGCGGCAAAAATGCTGCAGGTTCCGCCCTTCTTTCTGAAACCGGTGCACCAATCCCAGCGCGCGCTCCGCAGACTGCTCCGCAATCGCCTGCACCAAGTTCATTCAGCGCGTCTTCCGGCACCACGCCCAGCAAATCCCGCACCGCTTTATCCTGAATATCGTCGCCGCAATAAGCCCGCGCCTGCTCCAGCAGTGAAAGCGCGTCGCGCATGCTGCCTTCCGCCATCCGCGCAATCACGGCCAGCGCGCCATCCTCAATTTTCAGATTTTCTTTCGACGCGATATATTTCAGCCGCTCCGTGATCTCGTTAAACGTCAGCGCCCGAAAATGAAAATGTTGTGACCTCGACCGGATCGTATCTTCCAGATCTTCCGGCTGCGTCGTCGCCATCACAAATATCACCCGCTCCGGCGGTTCCTCTAAAGTTTTCAGCAGCGCGTTCGACGCTTCGCCCGTCAGCATGTGCGCTTCGTCCAGGATCACCACTTTGCTGCGCGCGGCCGCCGGCGCATACCGCACCATCTCCCGCAACTCGCGAATCTGGTCAATGCCGCGGTTCGATGCCGCGTCAATCTCAATCACATCCAGCGAACTGCCCGAAGCGATCTCCTTGCACGAATCGCAAATTCCACATGGCTCTGCCGTGGGACCGTTCACGCAATTCAGCGCCTTCGCCAGAATGCGCGCCGCCGTGGTCTTCCCCACGCCCCGCGCGCCCGAGAAAATATACGCGTGCGCCACGCGATCCTTCTGAATCGCGTTCGCCAGCGTCTCGGTAACGTGCTCCTGCCCCACCAGATCCGCAAACGTCTGCGGCCGCCACTTCCGCGCAATCACTTGGTAGCTCATACCTGTCCGGTTGCCTCTTCCTCTCGCGAATTCCGCGAAGCGTGGCCTCATTTTCAGCGCCCGCCCCGCAAAAGTCAAAACCTCCTTCGAGGCCTAAGTAGGCGCCCTCTTTCCTTCTTGGTTTCCCATCTAGAATGCCTCGGCTTATTCCTGTCCGGATGTGCAGGAGTGCCTGAGACGAACCTGTATAACCGCTTCAGTTATCTAGCACCTTTTCAACCCCTATACTGGTTTTGCAAAGAGTCTCAACCGCATTGAGGCGAGCGATATGTCAAAGTGGGCACGCAGATTGTTGTGGGGAGTTGCATCGCTTGGCGCGATTATCACCGTGTTGGTCGTCTACGCGCTATTCTTCGGCACCCAAACTTTTTTCGCCCTACAGACCCGCCGTATGGCTCGACAAATGCCCATCGTCGAAAGCGTTCCTGTAGAGCTGGAAGACTTGACTGTCTCAACCGCGAAAGGAAAGAAACTGTCTTTCCAGGGAGTAGAGTTCGAAGTTCCGTGGGATGACCTGGACGAGCAGAAGACCCGAATCGTCGGAAAATGGGCCGTTATTTACTTTCGGTCCGGCCGCAATATCTTGCTATGCGTCGGAACGTCGGACATGTTTCTAAATGGTCTCTCAAAGGATAAGGCTCCGGCTCCAGAAGTTTTTGCGAAGATTTATGGACCCCAAGTTTTGAAATCGGACTACGCGCTTTACGACGCTCTCTATAAGACCACGCCGAGCCAAATAACCTTATCCACCCCCTCCAACCGGGCGGCAGGGTTGGGTGTGATGCTGATGGTGAAAGCAATAATGCCACCGACCACAGATTGGGCCATTTATCGCGTTCGATCGAGCGGGGTCAAAGGTTTTCAGCTGGGCAATCCCGGACGGCGCCCAAAGAAAATGTGTCTGGAATTGTTCGCCGAGGATGGGGAGTACGAAATCAACATTATTCAGGATGGGGCCGGGGCAATCCCACCCATAACTCAAGCCGAACTGAACAGAATCATCCAAACTGTTCACAAGACAGCTGACATTCAATCTGTTTTGACTGTGAATCCCACGTAGGGCTCTGGGGGCCGGCAATTACGGTTCGCTTATCGCTTCTCCCAAATCGAGGAACTCCGGGATCTCCGCGGCACACTCGGCTTACCCGGTACCGTTGCTCCCTTCCGGGCCTGGCGGGGTTCGCGGGACCTCGTTGCACGAAGCCCGAAGTTCCACGCTTCGTCACTCGCCCATTTCGCGAATGCCTTTTCAGTCTAACACACCCGCCTCATCGTCCAGGCGTCCGCCCGTCATTCCACCTTCAACGGCGCCGTCACACTCCCCGAGTTTTCATTCACCTTATCAATTACCGCAAAACTCAAAACGTACTCGCCCGGTCCTAACTCCATCTGCCCCCGAAACAGCAAGCCCTTTTCCTTCATCTGAACCGCCTGTCCTTCGCTTAACTTTCCCTGTACCACTTTTGTGAAATTCCCCGCGACTTTTCCCGTCGAATCTCGCGCCACCGCACCAAATTCAACCTTCAGCTGATTCTCATTCTCCTCGCCCACCCGGATCGTTCCTCCAGAAATCGCGTATTCGAACCGGACTAATTTCTTGTCTTGCGTGCTCCCCGCCGCGGTTCCCAGAATCCGCACGCTGATCGGTAGGCCCGTATAGTCAAAGGGCGAATAGAGCGCCATCTCCATCAAATGCTCGTCCGTTGGTGCCTCGTGCGCCGAGCCGTCACGTAATATCCGGTGCGCGCGCGGATTTGGACTCCGCCGCGAGGCGAGCGTACACTCAAACTTCTCCACCCCGGTTTTTCCGTTCCGCTTTTGTCGTAAATTCCCAGCAGGTAGTAATCCGAGGAATCGCCCGCTGCTTGCTCAAAGCATTTCTTTGCGTCCATGCTCCGGTCGCAGAATTTTCCTCCCGTCACATCCGCGAAATTCTCCAGATTTGCCACGTGCGTGTCCATCATCACGTGTTGCGGCAGCGCTTCGCCCATTCCCGCGGAAGCATATCCCGGATTTGTGAGCTCGCTCACATCCAGCGGATACACCGCAATGTTCGCTGCCTCCAGCGCCCGCCAAGCTTGTTCATATAAAGGCAGAAGAGCCTGCTCCACTCCTCCGCTCGATGTCCCTGCCTTTCCAAAGGTGGCCGCTTCGTTCACGGCAAAGGGAAATCCAGCAGTGGCCCAGATCATTGATTTCCTCCCGGGTATCCCGGCGCAGGCGTCCGAAATTTCCAGTAGCGACATTAACGTCATGCGAATCCGGGTATTCGCGTCCATATCCTGAAAGCTCACGGATGCCGTCAGCATATCGATTCGCATCCCTTCGGACGCCACATTCTCCGCCACGTTGTGCGTGTGCCAGCCCGCAACCGTCTTATAAAGCTGCTCCTCCGGATTCTTAGCCGGCCGGTCATTGCCGCTCGGCTGTACCTTCACCCTGTTCAGCGCCTCCACCAGTTCCTTCGGGTCGCTTGTGAATCCATGAATCAGCCACGCCCCCTGGTCGTTAACAACGAACAGGCTGATCGGCTCCTTTTGGTCTGCAATCTTGGACAGAAAGTCCAGCATCTGTTTGCGCGCTTCTTTCTGTTCTTCCATCCTGGAATTCAGCAGGTCCACCACAAAGATCGTGATCCGGCCCACGCCTTGCTCTACGCGATTCGTGAATACTCCTTCAGGCACGGCCACCGGCTCCGCCACCTCCGGCTTTGTCGTCACGTGTTCAAAGAGCGCGATCTCTTGCCGCTTGCCGTTCTCAAAAACCGCAAAATCTTCCTTCGTCATATCCTTCACTCGATTGCCCTTCCCGTCGGTCACCTCCGCGGGAATCATCACCAGTTCGGTCCGCACCTTAATCGCTGGAGCTTGCGCCGTATTTTCGGCCGGCTTGTTTTGCGGAAAACTGTTCGCTGGCATGGTCAAAAGAAGCAGGAAGGGAATTAAGCTCAAGGAACTGATTCGGCGGTTTGAAAACAATCGCAACTCCCAGGACTAGGTTTTATCTCATTCTATGGAGTGCCTGAAAGTGTACTCGCTCGACCTGAAAAGGCAAACTTTCCTCCCAATTGCTGCCCCCACAAGCATCGTCATCCCGAACGGAGCGTTTTCTGCGGAGTGAGGGATCTGCTTCTGTTCGCGGGTCCCACGCCTACACCCCACCAACCCCTATTTACTTCGCCCGCACCCGTCCACGCAAATTCTTTGCATCCCATGGGCTCTTACACTACGCTTTCCTCCAGGTTGGAGTTCCTCCTCAACCGCCTCGCTTCCCGCTCGCAGCAGAAGCCAGGTCCGCGCGCCAGCGCTTCGTCGCCTCATCGGCGGCCCCCACGTCACGGGCACATCACGCCTGCACGCACGTGCAGCTGGAGGATTTTCATGAAAGTTGCAGTTTCGTTTCTTCTTGTCTTAACGCTGCGTCTTTCCCGCCGTCCTGCCCACTTCTGCCGAACCCCGCCAGGTCATTCAGGGCACGGAGATCCATCTCACGCTCTTGACCCCCATCAGCAGCTCCGCCAGCCATGACGGCGACCCCTTCATCGCCATCCTTGCGCAACCCGTCAGCCTCGATAGCCGCATCATTCTTCCCGCTGGCACACGTTTTCACGGTGTAGTCGGCACCACCCAGAAATCCAAAAACTTCTCCATATTCCGCGGTCAGGCGTACATGAGCCTCTCGTTCAAAAGCATCGAACTCGATAGCCGCCTGATCCCTGTTCAGATGAGCATTCTCGCTATCGGCAAGCCGCGCGTCGATTCCTACAGCCAGCCGCGCCGCGACGTCAAAATCACCGAAGGCGAAGTGGTCCAGGAAAAGCACGACTATAAAGGTGATGCGCTCGGCATGGTCATCGGCGGAGGTGGCGGCAGCCTCGTCGGCGTTCTCTTCAGCAATGTCACTCGCGGTCTGGGCATCGGCCTTGCTGCCGGTGCCGTCTACGTCGTCGCCCGCAAGGGCAAGGAAGTTGACATGCCAGCCCAAACCGGCATGCTTGCCCGCCTCGACAGCACCGTCACCGTTCCCTACATCTCCGCCGCCAACGAGACCCCGTCGACAACCGACACCGCCCGCTAACCCAAAAACCGCCAACCTAAGCTGATTCTGCGCCCGCCATCTAAAAAGTAGCGGGCGCTTCGCATTCTCCGTGGCCTCTGCGGCCCCTCTGTGCCCTCTGTGGTAAATCTTTTTCCTCGCTTCCTGATTACTGATATCTGATCGCTGCTAACTTCGACCTCAGGCCGACACTCCGGCCAAGCTCTAACCAATTGAACGCCAAAAATCAAAAGCTCATCTCCAAAGAGGAATGGGCGCCGCAAATTTTTCAGGGTAAATTTGCGGCGCCCGTGGGGATTCTGGCGGGCTAATCTGAGGTGAATGCTTGGGGTCGACTCAAAGCTCCAAAGCGCAATTTGTTGCTCCGCCCATTGCTCTCTGAAGCCTACAACTTACTTCCTTCCCTCTTAATGCAGGACGCGTGCCACTCTTCTATCCCTAAACCTCCTTGCAAACACACGCCTTACCCTCTCGCCCCAGTTTCCATTCCTGCATCAACTCCAGACCGGTGTCCCAGTCCGAAACAACCCTCCCTGCCCTGAGCGCTTTTCGCGAAAGGGGCTTCTCCGCCCTAAATCCCATTTCTCCTATCCACTTTTTGAATCCTCCCCATCTATTTTTCCTCTTGTGGAAATTCCTTTTTCCATTTGACGCTGCATTTCTCCTCGCGCTACCTTTACATGCGTTAGGGATGTCCACTCCCAATTTGCCAATCTGGCACCGTACGCTCCACACCAAGGAGATTCATGTCCACTGAACTACGGAATTTTCTGGCCCTCACCTACGACGAGCTCGAGGATCTCAATCTCAAGGCCAAAGAGCAGCGCAAGAATCGCACCCCCATTCACAAAATCCAGGAAGAGCGCCTCAAGTACCTCACCAACGAAAAGCGCATCAAGGCCGTCACCGTCCTGTTCAGCGACCTCGAAGGCCGTCTGCACATGCTCGATTACGACAAGAAATTCCTCATCAAGAGCTGGGACAACCTCACCTTCGACGGCTCCTCCATCCGCGGCTTCACCGCTCAGCGCGAAAGCGATCTTCGCCTTGGCATCGATTGGGGCTCGTTTTACTGGGGACCCTCGGACTTCTTCGGCAGCGGCAAAGTCCTCGTCTTCGGCGAAGTGATTGACAAAGACGGTTCGCCCTATTCGGCCGACATTCGCGGCGTCCTGAAGGGCTATGCGGAAACACTCTTCAAAAAAGAAGGCTACACGCTCAACGCCGCCAACGAAATCGAAGGCTTCCTCTTCAAGGGCCCTGACGCCGAACGCCACTATAACGAGAATGGGAAATTTGAATACGTCAACACCGGCGGTTATTACCACTCGCTGCCCGGCGATCCGCTGCGCACTTTCATCGACACCACCGCCGAAGTTCAGCGCGCCATGGGCTTCCAGAATGAAAAGGACCACCCCGAAGTTGCGCCTTCGCAGTTCGAGATCAACTACACCTATTCCGAAGTCGTCAACGCCGCCGACCAGATTCAGCTCTATAAACTGATCTGCCGCCAAGTCGCCAACAAAATGGGGCTCACCGCGTCATTCCTTCCCAAGCCCGTCGTCGGCGTAAATGGCAGCGGCATGCACACCAACGTCTCCATCAGCGAAAACGGCAAGAATCTTTTCTGGGATCCCAAGGGCGAGGAAAAACTTAGCAAGCTCGGCTGGTCTTTCGTGGATCGCATCCTTACTCACGGAAACGACATCTGCCTGCTGCTCAACGCCAGCGTCAACGCCTATCGCCGCCTCGACCCGCACTTCGAAGCCCCCAACCAGATCAAGGCCTCGCCCGTGGATCGCGGTTCCATGATCCGCATCCCCATCGGCAACGAAAAATCCATGCGCGTCGAAGTCCGCTCCGTCTCGCCGGACTCCAACCCCTACCTCGTGATGTATTCGATTTTCAAAACCGGAATCGATGGCGAAACCGCGAAAATCAAAAATCTTCGCCAGGCAGAGCGCTATCTTCCAGACAACATCTACACCGCAATCGAACATTTCCAGAAAGCCGCTTGGACCACCAAGCTCCTCGGCGCCGACGTTAAAGGCCGCTATGCCGACCTCAAGCACGCTTCCGCGGATCGCTGCCCTCGCGCACTGGGCACCTTCGTCAAAGCTCCCGAAGTGCAGTACCACCACGAGGTCTACAACCAGTTCCTCTGGAATCTTTTCTAGACTCAATGGAAAGCGGAAGCCTCAGCTTCCGCTTTCACCGACCTATCCGCAGCCATCAAATAATCCGCGATGAACCGCGCCTCTTAATCCTCCAGCGGTTTTTCGCCGACATTCCCTCTACCCGCACGCCCCTGCGAACTCGACCATCCAGTTTCCTGTTCGCTGCTCTCTGTTCGCTGCTAGCTGCTTCTCCCGCTACCTCCGCCTTCCCCCCAAATAATACGTAAAACTCACCAATCCTCTAAGATTCCCCTGTCCCGCCAACAACCCATTCGAATCAAAATATTTCGTGTGCAGATAATCCACTCCCACCCGCACCGCGAACTCCGGCGCCGTCCGGAACTCCAACCCGCCCCCGCCCGCCCACGCGAGATCATTCGCGTACCCGCGATAAAATCCTCCCGCACCGTCCGGAATCGGTCCCGTCACCCGCGCTCCACCCACCAGCAATTCCACGTAGGGCGAAGTTTTCCGCGTCCGCACCGGATAAAACACCGGCCCCGCCATGTACGTCAAAACGTCGCTGTGATGTCCCGTGTCAAAGACATTGCTCGCCCGCGCGTATCCCAGGTCCACCCGTACTCCCACGTGACGCGTCACGCCCACGGTCAATCCGGAATCCGCGCCATACATCGGCACGCTCGACGCTGACGGCACCTGCATCCCGATATATTCAAATCCTCCATGCGCCTCAATCTCCGGGCCGACGCCGGTCACGATCGGTCCTTGCGCCGCAGCCCGTGGTACCGCCAGAAACATGCCCCACACAGCGGCACCACACATCACGATCTTTAGGAGTTGCTTCATGCTCGCCCCGTTCCACAGCGATTTCCCCGCGCCAGACACACCTCTGCGCCCGCCCGGTAGCCCGCTTTTGCCCCTGGCACTTCTCGCTGTGCGCTTGTCTTGAACTTCCCACGGAGGATTCCGCGCGGTCGCCACTCGTTTGCTTCTCCCCGGGCGCCGCGCAGACCGAATCTTCATTCGGCTGGCTGGTGGATTTCCTCCAGCGCGAACATTAGTTTTCTGTGTTGGTTTTGTCTACGGTACGGAGGGGCAGCACCGACCTCGCCAAGAGGTCACCTTCAGGACAGTCCTATACCTGCACCTTTGACTATGAGTCGTGCCACACATCAAAACTGTCATCCCGAACGTCGCGCCTTTTGCGGCGTGAGGGACCTGCTTTTTCTTCCCCACAGCAAAAATGAAAGTGGACCCAGCTATATCCTCGTCGCCTTCCAACTCAATCCGGCGTATTCGGATCAAATCCCACCGAAATCTCGATGCTCTCTTCTCGATCCCCGGGCACGAACACCCACTGCTTCACCGCTTTCGACGCGCAGTCCGAAAGAATCGGATTCCCTCCCAACACCTGCACATCTTTCACCGTGCCATTTCCGTTCACCAGCACCCGCAACTTCACCGTTCCGCCAATCCCCCGGCGTTTCAGCACCGATGGGTATTGCGCCGCCACGGACTTCACTACTTTTCGACTGGTGGAAATCGCCTGGCCCGCTGCCACTCCCGCGCTGGCCACCATCAACACAGCTCCCGCCAGCATCCCCTGGAGCCGCTTCGTATTGTTCTTCATTGCTGCCGACCTTCCTAGCTTTGCCGCCCAGGCCACCCCAGCTATCGGCATACCTCGTCTTGCTTTGGAAATGCTGCAAGCCCTTTTCCACAGGTCGGCAAACCTCACAACAGCAAGCGTGAATCTAACTAGCCCATAACTGGATGAAAATGCATCACTTGTACGCGGCTCCCGGCCCATCCCGCCGCCTCCTCCGATCCGCCACCCCGCCGTCTCTCCCATTTCTCGCCGAACCCGTCTCACCCCTGAGATTTGCCCTCGTTCTTTGCGACGTACCTCTGCCCCGCCACTCTTCTCCGCTTAAGCAGAAAAGACCAAGACAAGGGAAAATCTCCCCACGTTTCACGCACCCCCTGCAAACGTGCACATAGATCGCAACGATAAGCCGTCCGAAAAGAATACCTTGGCGGGATACAGCAGAAACCCGAGCGAAAGTGGCACCGGTGCTGCTCCAGTAGTGTGTGACCCGCCCCAAATTTAAAGAGGGGTCAATTATGAAAAAGTTCTCCATCGTTACGCTGGGACTCGCCACGCTCCTGACGACTTTGTCGTTGTGCCCGGCCACCAAAGCAGATGAGTGGGATAAGAAAACAATTGTTACCTTCGATCAGGACGTGGAGATTCCTGGCCAGGTGTTGCCCGCCGGAACGTACGTCTTCAAGCTCATGCGCAACAGCTCGAACCGCAACATCGTGCAAATCTGGACCGAACATGAGTCCCAGCTTCTCTCCACCCTGATCACGGTTGGCGATTCCTACCCGAATCCTTCGGGAGATCCCTACTTCGTGCTGGACATGTCCGGAACCGATGAAGGCTATCCTCCCGTTGTCGCCAGTTGGTTTTTCGGCGGCGGAAACGAAGGACGCGACTTCGTCTACTCCGGCTACTCCACCACGCGCATTGTGCCCACGCAATCCAACACCACCTATCCCGACGACACTCCCTATCCCCAGCAGTAACTCCAATCTCAATCCGCAAAGGTGCCGGCGCATCCCGCCGGCACCTCAAGCGGCCAATCAGGCCGCACCTCCATGTAGTGGCCGAACTTCAGATCGGCCCTTCCGATCCGCCGCCGGTTTGAGGCGCGCCACTCTCCAGAGTGGCCAGAACTCTTCCACTCCGCAACTCTGCCTCTCTCCCAATCCGCCACACCACATCCTCCGCCACCCGCCGCTACTAGGATTTCAATGTCCACCCCCGCGCGAAAATGACGGAGAAGCTCCACTATCTGCACGGAAATCCCGTCCGAGCAAAACTCGTGAAGCGTCCCGGAGATTGGCCGTGGAGCAGTCGGTGCCACTACTATCGAGGAGAAGGTCTGTTGCGCATGGACCCTTGCAGATGAAGAAAAAAAACAATCCGGGGAAGTCAACGGCGAAGAAGGCCCCACCCTTTCCAAAACCAAAACCGAAAGGGTAGGCCACCCAAGAGTTTCTAGCGCAGCGAGCATGCGCCACCCGCCAGGGCTCAGCCCACATGTACGGTTACGCGTTACCAGGACCTTGCGACTTAAATTTACGTTTTCATGCACTGTCCGTGGACCGGAGATCCGGCTACGCTGATGCGTGATACCTTTGCGGCAAGGTTCAAGACGCCACGCCCATGCTCGACCGGAAAGAACTGACATGTCTTTCTGATGAAGCAAATTACGAGAGACTGGACGAAAAAAGGCGCTTCTTGCTGAATTATTACCGTGGTTTGGCTTTAGGGCCTTTTACTCTTGCGGTGGTGTTAGTTCTTGGAGTGTTTCCTCACATCTTACCGGACACTGCTTTCTGGGCGGGCCTCGGGGAAGCCCTCGTATTTGGCGCACTTGGTTTTTCAGGTCTTGTGATTGTTTACGCTCTGACAATCTTCTTCCGTTGGTTCCTCATCCGTTGTCCTCGATGCGGTTGGCGCTTCGGTTTGGGTGAGAATTGCGGCTCTTGCGGTCTTCCCAGAAGCAAAAACAACTACTGCGGGAGCGAAAATTGAGCCAAGAATCAGGCTAGGCCCCAATTTGTGGCGTTGCCGGGAAGGTTCGTACTGGTCCCGAGATTACTCCTTCGGTTATGGGTCTTTTATCGTTTTCACGAACTTTGCGTGTATCGCCTTGGCTCGCTCGATATCGGCCTTGGTGGCCTCTCGGACGACCACATCACCCTTCAACTTTTTCTTGACGCTTTCAGCGCAAACACCCGCATGTACGCGCCATTCCTCGCCACCGTTTGAACGAGTTATGATGACTGCGCCCTCTGAAATTTGTTCTCCACATTCCATGCAATTCACGGAAGGTCTCTCCGGGATTCCCGCGATACGTTCGAGCCAAAAGCAAGTCTACGCTTTCGGCGGGCACTAGTTTGGCTGATCCTCGAGAAGTTTGAATGTATAGGTCAAGGGAGGAGCGCCTGGTGTAAAAAAGCTGAAATCAGCTGCGCGCTGATTCAGAACACCAAGGAGGCTCCCCCATGGAACCTATGTATTACATCGGACTGGATGTCCACAAGAGGACCATCAGCTACTGCGTGAAAAATAGCAGTGGTGCTCTTTATTCCGAAGGATCGCTTCCCACCACACGCCTGGACCTGGATCGCTGGATGAAGACGCTGCCGCAGCCGTGGAGTGCGGCGATGGAAGCGACGATGTTCAGCGGTTGGATCTACGATCATCTGAAGCCGCACGCCGCGGCGCTGAAGGTAGCGCATCCGTTGATGTTGCGGGTCATTGCTGCCGCAAAAAAGAAGAACGACCGCATGGATGCCAGCAAGATTTGCGACTGCCTGCGCTGCGATTTCTTGCCGGAGTATTACATGATGCCAACGGCGATTCGCGAACGGCGGCGCACCCTGCGCTACCGCAACCTGCTGGTCCGGCAGATGGTACAGATGAAGAACAAGATCGGCATGCTGCTGATGGAAGCCGGCGTAAATTACAACAAGCAAAGCCTGCACAAGGCCGGCGGGTGGCGCATCCATTTCTGAATTTTAACACGTTAAGTTAGCAGGCACTTGCCGATTGTAGATAAGCTATCATAGACTCCCACTCCTGGGTGGCTTACCCTTTCCAAAACCAAAACCGAAAGGTAGGCCACCCAAGACGTCCTTGTGCAGCAAGCATGCGCCACCCGTCCATGGCGGAAAGCTGCCTAGGCGCGGGCCGCCTTTTGTTCCCGATAGGCAGGCGCGAAAACTTCGGCTACAAAAGTCTCCAGTGTTGTGGGGGTGGTGTTCCTTGGGGAGCGTGGCTCGAGCGCCCTTAGGTAGCCCGAATTCTGCGCGTCCGCCAACTCAAACAACTGGTCCGCCATATTCGAAGACATGCCCATCTGCATGAAACCAGGCTTCAACTGTGCCGCGGGCATCTGCTTATAGGTCAGGTCGGGTTTGCCGATCGCGGCGCCGATTATTTTGGCGGCTTCCGTGTTCGTGATATCGCGAGCCCCTTGCAGTTCGCGCGTGCTCTGTCCTTGAAAATCGAGATGCAACAGGGCGTCCGCGGCTGCGGCGCCGATATCGCGCGTTGCGATCATGGGTATCGGCAGATCGCCTTTGACCGGGCCGGCCATTGTTCCGAAGGCCTTGATCACGCCAACCTGGAACAGAAGGTTTTCCATGAAGGCGGCGGGTCGCAGGTAGAGGGCGTTCAATCCAGGAATCGCCCCAAGCTTCTTTTCAAGATTGTACAGCCCGACCACCGGGCCTGTTTTATCCGGCTTGTCCGCGCCGACGCTGCTCAACACGACGGCGTATTTTACTCCGCTCTTCTCAATCGCGGCGGCCAAGGCTTCGCCCACGCGCTGATAGTGTGCCAGCACATCCGGGGCGCTCACGTCCGGCGGTATCATCGCGTACACCCCCTTTGCGCCCGAAAAAGCTTTCGTGAGCGCCCCCGTGTCGGTGATGTCCGCAATGAAAGCCTCTGCGCCCTTCTTTACTAATGGTTCTAGTCGCTTCGCGCTGCGGCCTACAACACGCACCTGTTCACCTTTTGCGAGCAACTTTTCCGCTACTTCGTTTCCCGTCTGTCCTGTCGCGCCGGTAATGACGTACATAGGTTCCTCCCTATCATTTATGGAATTGGAGGGCTGCAATTGATTAGACGCCTGCCGCTCTCCGAGCGTTGCGAAATCTATTCGTCGGGATCCAGACACTTCTATGTTCGAAACGAAAAATACACGGAGGGTGCCCCGGATTCGGTTTGGGAATCTGGGTCTTGGGTTTGCCTTTCTTTTCGTTCGAACTGTCGACCGTTGGCTGTCGACTGTCAGCGAGTCCGTTAGTTTTCAACTGCTGACCGTCCGCTGCTCGCGCACCTGCCCATTTTTCCCCCGTTACTCTTTCCCCGAAAAATCGTCCCGGTACTATATAATACTGTTGAGTGTACGTGTAATATGCGAGAAAATGCTTTATGCTTGGCCAGTGCGCAGTAGAACAATCTATTGTGAGCAAGGTCGAAACAGTCGCCAGGCAATTCCTCCCGTTTTTCACCCCGCTCCTCGCATACCTCGATCCAAGATTTCCCTAAGTCCAATCATTCCCATAGATACGCGCGCCTCGCTTGTAAGTCCAATGTTTCCCCTACTTACGCAAAAACAGGGGGGTATGGGGTAATCCAGCCCCCTGGTGAGACCGCACCCGAGGTTCTAATTTCAATCCAATCCAAGGCCGCCACTCTTCTATCCACGCCCCTATTTCCCCGACATCCTCTGCAAAGGCCGGCCATAATCCCAAAGCTAAGTTCTTTCCCTGCGTCTCTTACGCGAAAAGGGGGGAGTACCCTCACCCTGTTTTCGGATCGCGGAACGCCGCAACCTGCGGGGCTCATTGGAGGAGCGAGGAATCGAAAAAATGGAGAGGCCGCCTTCGCGCAGCAGGCTGACTTAAAAGGTCAGCGCTACATCGCGGAAAGGGGAGAGGCAGACGAAGATGGATGAGTGCTGGCCATTACGGAGAGTGTCGTCACATCGAGGGAGGGGGAGCGGAAGAAGCGAAGAGTGCTGGCCAATCTGGAGATTGGCGCTCCTGGGAAAGCGACGGGCCCGCCCGCCGCGTCCCTTCTAAAGCGTGCTATGTTCCTTTTCGGTCCTTTACTTCCTTTACTTCCTCTACCTCCTCTACCTCCTTTACCTCCATTGCTTCCTTTACTTCTTTTACCTCTCCAACCTCATACCTATTGTCCTCCGCCCCGCATCCATTACAGCAGCCGGGCCACGTTCGGCTACACTCTTTCTTCCAACGAGGTAACACGCTGATGAGCACGATTTCGCCGGAACAAGCTGCATTCCTTTTGCAATACCAGTTGCCTTCGGTCAAGAACGAGTACCGAGCGACCAGCGCCGTGATCGCCGCGATTCCTACTGGCAATGCTGAGTATCGGCCGGACCCGCAATCCAAGACTGCCGCCGAGCTTGCGTGGCACATCGCCGCGGCGGAGCAGCGTTTCTATAGCGGCATCATCTGCCGGCGTCTTCGACTTCAACGCGATCCCGCGGCCCGAGGGCGGCATCACGCCCGCGAATATCTCCAAGTGGTACGAAGCCTCGTTCGCCAAAAATTTTGAAGGGCTTTCGCGACTCACCGGTGAGCAAGCCGCCAAAGTGCTGGATTTTCGCGGCGCGTTCCAGATGCCCGCCGTTGCGTTCCTGGATTTCAGTTTGCGCCACTCCATCCATCACCGCGGACAGCTCTCCGCGTATCTGCGCGCGTCTGGCGGCAAAGTCCCGGCGATTTATGGGGAGAGTTACGATTCCGAGCAAGCCAAGAAAGCCGCGCAAGCCGGCTAGAGTTTTTTCAGGAGTGCGCCCGCGCACCCGGCTCCGGCAAAAACATCACGCCGCAGCGAAACATCCCCTGCTCCGAAAGGCGCCGGATATTTACCACGCGCGCCGCGACAAAAATCGCCGGCGCGTTGGGCGACTCCGGCGAAAACGGAACCGCAATCGTCACTTCGGTCGAAACCAGATATTCTTTGTTGGTGCGGAATCCCAATCCGCCGCGCGACATGTCGATGCACATGACGACGTCTTGTCCAAACAATTCGCTTTTCACGCACGCAAAGTAGTTCACCTTCGCGCGCACTCGTCCGCGCCGGTCTTCCACGGCTGTTGCCGTGGCGCGCGTTTCCATCAAGGGCTGTGCGCCGCCATCGCGCTTTGGTGATTCGCCGCCGCGCCGCGGCTTTTCCTTCGCTAGTCTCCCCACTTGCGCTGCCAGCGATTCTGCCACCGATTCCAGCCCCAATTCCTCCCTCGCCCGCTCCTGCTCCGCGAACAACACTCGCGGCTCGACTCGTGGCCGCTGCGGTTCCGGCTTTGCGCGCGCTGCGGTCGAGGGCATTCCTGGTTCCGGCCGCTTCCACACGGTTGCGAAGCCGCATTCCGTGCAATAGCGGACCAAGCCGCCGTGAATTGCGCAGACATCGAACTCGTAATCACTATTCAGCAGCGCGACGGTTGCGCCGCATGCCGTGCATTCCAGGTCCAGTTCCAGAGGACGTTCCGCAAGCGGGGGAGGCGCGGGAAATTGCATCTGCCAGAGGTCCGCTGCCTCGTCGAGGAATGCGACGCCGTACATGTGATGGTCGCCCTGTTCGCCGATCTCGCCTACGACGCGAACTTCCACCTCGCGATTGGTTTCCAGAGAGCGCAGGATCAGTTCCTGCTCGGCCAGTAATTTGTGACTGGAGACGATGCCTGCGCCGTGGAGACTGAGGATCACGGTGCGCGTTTCTTCGGAAAAGACGCGGCCTTCGGTGTCGCTGCCCATTAGAAGGATGGGAACGGATTTTGAGATGCGCCCGCTGCGGCGCAGTTTTTTGAACGTCATCCTGGCTGCCTGGGGAAGGGGCCAAGAATTTACCGGTCAAAGAATACCCGAAAAAATGCTTGAGGACGCGGAGATTCTGGCAATTTTGCGTCGGGAGTTGACCTATTCACAATTTTTCGTGAACACGGCGTTCCGTTTTGTGGGTTTGAACGAGCTAAACGCGTTGGGCTGTTTCATGCTGGAACGGTTTTTGCATCACCGGGGCAGGCCGGACTCCGCCGGGCAGCCCTGCAGGTGCCACCACAGCAAAGCGCGATGGACGGCAAATTTATCGCGCCACCTTTGCGATTGCCCCAGAGTCAACGCGGTTAAAACGCCGCTGACCAGGCCATCGATCGCCAGGCGCAGAAGCAGCCCCACACGCAGCACGAAGCGAGTCGCGTAGCCCTTGTGCTTGGCGAAATACGAGTAGCGGGATTTCCAGTATTCGATGCGCGCCGCGGGCAGGTTCTGCTTCGCGGTCTGTCCCTGGCCGTGCCAGATGCGAACTTGCGGCAGATGCATGGTGGCGAATCCGGCCTGGCGCGCGCGCAGACAGAAGTCTGTTTCTTCCAGGAAAAAGAAAAATCGCTCGTCCATTCCGTCCAGTTTGTCCCATAGGGAACGCCGCACCAGGAAAAACGCGCCGATCACGGATTCCACTTCCACGGGTTCGTTATATTCGCGCTCCTTGCCGGGAAAACGGTGCGGCCAAAGCTTGCGCAAAAGAAATTTGTTCAAGAGTTCGGTGGCCAGGGAAGGGAAGTTGGCGATGGAATTCTGTTTTCGGCCGTCGGGATGATAGAGCTGGCCACCCGCCACGCCGCAGCGCGGGTGTGCGCGCATCCAGTCCACGGCCAGTGCCAGTGTGTCTGGCGCAAGGCGGGCATCGGAATTCAGCAGCAGCAGAAATTCTCCCGTGGCTTCGCGAGACGCAAAATTCACGCCGCGCGCGAAACCGAGGTTGCGCTCCATGCGGGTGTAGCGAATTTGAGGAAACAGTTCGGGCAGAACTTGAGGAGTTTCATCGGTGGAGGCATTGTCAATCACCTGGATTTCTGTGGTGAACGCGCCGGAGGAACAGAGCACCGACTCGATGGCCTGGCGCGTTTGCTGGCAGGTGTTGCGCGTGAGAAGAATGATGGAGACGTCCAAGCGGAGTGCACCCCGGCTGCAAGAGGAAATATCGAGTTTGAGAGCAATGCTGGCAAATCTGGAGATTTGCGCTCCCAGGCGCCGCGCAAAGTTCAAGCGGCCAGCCGAACAGAGTGTAGCAGGGGAAAAGCGGAGGGTGAAAGATGGGATCGGGCGTAAGCGGGAACCCCTCGACTGGCACGGGTGAAAAACTCTTTCGCCAATCGGGAGGCTCATCCCTCAATGTTACGAGCGGGTAGAGGAATTTCTTGATCGGAGCGCGTTATGCCGCCGCGCTGGTGGAGTGCGGGCGGACGTCGTAACCGTCGCGTTTCAGATAGCGGTAGAGGCTGGTGCGGCCGATGCCCAGGATCTGGGCGGCGCGCAAACGGTTGCCATTGCACATTTGCAGCACCTTCTGGATGTGCACCTTGCGGACCTCTTCGAGAGAGAGCGGGCGCCAATCCTCGTCGCCGCCCATGCGTGGATTGCGGTGCTGCAACTGTTCGGGAAGGTCGCTGATGTCTATGAAATCGCCGGTGGCGGTGATGCACGCGGTGGAGATCACATTTTCCAGTTCGCGGACATTGCCGGGCCAGGGATGCTGCAGCAAAACAGTCTGCGCGCGGCGGGTGAGCCCGGCGATATTTTTTCCGTAAGAGTCGTTGTATTTTTTCAGGAAAAATTGCACCAGCAGGGGAATATCTTCCAGCCGCTCGGCCAGCGACGGGATGCGAATCTGGATGGAACTCAGCCGGTAAAACAGATCTTCGCGGAACCTGCCCGAAAGCACTTCGGCCCGCAGGTCGCGATTCGTGGCGGCAATCAGGCGGACGTTCACCTGCTTAACTTCCGGCGAACCCACGCGCTGGATCTCGCGGTTCTGGATTACACGGAGGAGCTTTGCCTGCATGGGCAAGGAAGTTTCCCCAACCTCGTCGAGAAAGACGGTCCCGCCGTTGGCATATTCGAAAAGGCCGGGACGAGTGTCGGTTGCGCCGGTGAAGGCGCCGCGGACATGGCCAAACAACTGGCTTTCGAGCAGCGTGTCTACCATCGCGGAGCAGTTGCAGACCGCGAGCCGCTGCTGGCTGACCGGACTGATCTGGTGAATGGCACGGGCGACGAGTTCTTTTCCGGCGCCGGTGGGGCCCACAAGCAAAACGTTGGTGTAATGCCGGGCCACCTTGCGCGAGAAATCGAAAACTTCCAGCATGGCCGGGCTTTTCCCGACGATGCCATGGAACTCCAGGTCGCGCAGTAATTGCTCTTCCAGGGCGCGAACCCTGCGGCGCTGATCATAGAGCGCCGCAAGATCGTCGAGAGTGCGTTTCAAGCGAACGTGGTCGAGCGGCTTGGGGAGAAAATCCGCGGCGCCGCGACGGATGGCCTCCAAGGCGGCCTCCAGCGTGTATTGCGCGGTCATGATCATCACGTGGACGCCGGGATCGCAGCGGAGAGCACGGTCCAGAAAATCGAATGGATCCGGAGACTCCAAGTGCGTTCCGGCAAATACTACGCGGCAGCGGCCCATGCGAATCAGCCGCAAGGCTTCTTCGGGGTCCGCCGTGGAGACGGCTTCGTAACCCATGTCGGAGATGAGATGCGTGAGCGAATCCCGCTCACTGGGATCATCGTCAAAGATGCAAGGCGTCAGTGTGCTGTGTACCGGAGATACTGCGACGGACTTATACGTTGCGTAGGCCATGAACCATGACAAGGCAAGCACTGTGCCAAACAGGTCTGTTATTTGATCCGTGTGAAAGAAGCGGGATTGGAGCGTGTTTCAATTTTAGGGAAGTGGGGTAAGTGGAACATGGTCAGAGGAATGGGAATTCGGGGAGGAATTTTTGGCACTTGGATTACCGGGCGAATGGAGGATGAGCAGGTACAAAGAAAGCCGAAGAGAAATTGTCAATTTGGGCCATTGTGCCGAATCGGATGGGAATGCTTCTTAATTGACGCTGAAATTTTCCCGGCCGTACCGTGGCTGCACTCCGTTCAGGCGGAACTGGTGGTGGCCCTCCGGGCTACAGCCTACGAACTCCGCCTCATAAGGGATGGGATTGGCGCGGTGAATGGCCGTGGGCTGAATTGGGCGCACAAAGATGATGGAGCCCTCCGAGAGCATGCGCGTGAGCGTGACATGCTTGCCTGCATATTCGTCCCAATCCACTTCCGAGCGTTCCACAAAGAAAATTTGGTGTTCATCCCAGCCCGATACTTCCACCAGGCCACTTTGTTTCAGCGGGAGCAGATCCGAGGTCGCCATGAGTCTCCTCCTGTCTGCAAAAGAGCAGTTGATCTGCCATCGGAGGCTTCGGAACCTCGCAAAGCGAAATCACTTAGAGTGGAGTGCATCGCCTGGGTGTACAGGGTAGAGACTAGGCCCGGATTCCTGGTTCAAAGTGGTAGACAATAAGAGGAATTTGAGGAGATTGCTGGCGAGTTGCAGAAGATCGCTGGCCTTTAGAAAAACAGCCGCATGGCTACGCTTTCCACGAACGGATAGACTTCGCGGAACACATAAAGAGCCACGAGGAGTCCCGCGATGGCGTAGTTGCTTCCGCGAATCATGTCCAGATATTTCTGCGCGGTGTTCTCGCTCATAAACACCATGATGCCCGTGCTGCCGTCGAGTGGCGGCACCGGAAGAAGATTAAATGTGCCAAGAAGAAGGTTCAGGGAAAAGACCACGCTCAGCGTGATTCCAAGCAGGCTGGGCGCTCCGGTGATCGCGTCTCGATGGAAGATGTGAAAATAGCGTCCGAGACGAAGGGAGATCACGGCCAGAAGCATTAGAGTGAAATTCGCCGCCGGTCCGGCCAAGGCCATCCAAGCCGCGCGGCGCGGATGGCGGCGTTCCCAGAGCGGATCATAGGGGGCGCTGGCCCAGCCAATCATTCCGCCGCCGGAAAGAAAAAAGCTCAGGATGGGAAAAACCACCATACCGAAGGGCGACCGGCGGATGTGGGGAATGGGGTTGAGGCTGACCTGGCCGCCATGCGCAGCGGTGCTGTCGCCGCCGAGTTTTGCTACCAGCGAGTGAGAGGCTTCGTGGCAGGTGGTGGAAAAAAGGAACACGATGTAGGAAATGAACCCAATCATCAGCATTTCGGGCGTAAGTTCGGGCATGTTTTTTTCGCTGTGAATCTCGGTGCTTGAGGGGAATGTGCGACTCAGACCGGATTCGGCGTTATTTCCCCTTTTTGTTCGAAATAAAGGCGCGTACCAGGCAGGTAGAGATAAATCATCACGGCAACGTTCAGAAGCGCAAACAGCGTGGACACGGGCCGCAGGTGGAGCAGGCGCGGCAGGAGCAGCAGAAATCCAATTCCAGAGAAAATAATCGCCAGCAGGCGCGCCCAATTCTGGCGAAGCAGCAGGCCGATTCCCAGGACCAATTGAATCGCGGCGTACACCAGCAAGGCTAGTCCGACAAATTTGCCAAATCCGGCCAGCAGGTTTTGCAACAGATTGCCCTCGGCTGCCAGCCCAGCTAGTCGCGAAGCCATATTGCCCACGAAGAGCACGGCGCAAGCCAGCAACGCAATCAGCGCGGCGCGCAGAAACTCATAGCCCGCAGCCAGGGTCACACCAAGGGGTCGCAAAATTCCTCCGTGAGGTAAGCAAATCCAGACTAACGCAAGCCGCCCCCAGTTCCAAACCGATAAGCCAGCCGGGGCGTCAATAGTTTGCTTTTCTTTGGAGACGATTTTGTGTATCTTCTTTTTAACACGTGTGTTGGCCGCCATCTTTTGGGTGTGTGGGGAAGACGCGAACGGAGGGCTTAGGACGGAAGCCTGTTTCCCGCCGCACACCTGCTTCGAGAGAATCCAGCCTAATTTCAAGCAGTGAATTTTAACAGGGGCGATGTGTGCTTCATGGAGCGCTCGAAGCAGGCGGCCTAATGCCGTCTGCCATTGGGAACGAGGGCGACGCCGTTGAGAGTGTGGCGCTGCCTCGCGTAGAATCTTGTCCGGTAAGGTGAAACGATGAGCGCTACACGTATGGCAAAATTTCTGGGCGGGGTATTTTTATTGGGCTTGGCTGGTTGCTCCTTCGGCGCCCCGCCTGCCGGACGGGTTGCGGCGCCACAGGCTCCCTCGGCCGCAAGTACGCCCGCGGAGCCGCTGAGCGCTAGCGGCCAGACACAGTTGCGTGCGGTGCTCGAAAAGGGCCGCCTGGACGAATTACAGTGGCCCAATTTCTCCGATTACGTCGCGCCGACCAAGGAGTTTTACGAAAAAGCCGGATACGCTTTGGAATGGAGCCGCGGAGGGAAGCCCACCCAGCAGGCGCTGGAGTTGATCGGGATCCTGCAGCAGGCCGGTAATAAAGGACTCGACAGCAAGGACTACGATGGGGAGCGCTGGGCTGCTCGAGTGAAAGCGCTGACGGAAGCGTCTTCCAAGGATGAAAGCGCGCTGGTGAATTTCGACCTGGCAATGACGGTCTCCGGGATGCGTTATTCGTCTGACCTGCACCTGGGAAAAGTGGATCCGCGCACGCTGCACACCGATTTTGAACCCGAACGAAATGAGTATGATTTGTGCGATTTTCTGCTGAAGCGCGTGGCCGTTGGAGACAATCTGAGCGAATTGTTCGCCAAGATTGAACCGCCGTACCCGGGTTATCAGCGCACGCTGCTGGCTTTGCAAAGGTATATGAAGTTAGCAGCCGACGAGAAGTTGGATCTCTTGCCCGAGGTAGTCAAGCCAGTTTCCCCCGGTCAGGCTTATGCGGGGGTGGCCCAACTGACGGAGCGCCTGAAATATGTAGGCGATTTGCCGGCCGACGCGGCGGCGGACCCGGATCCGAATCTTTATAAGGGAGACGTTGTGGAGGCCGTGAAGCGCTTTCAGGCGCGCCACGGGCTGGACCCGCAGGGGAAATTGGGCCCGCAAACTATTACGGAGCTGAACCGTCCGCTAAGTTACCGCGTGGAACAACTGCGTTTAACGCTGGAGCGCTGGCGCTGGCTGCCGCACAATTTCCCGCAGCCGCCGATCCTGGTGAACATACCGGAATTTCTGCTGCGCGCTTACAACGCTGACGGAAAGATGGCGATCAGCATGCCCGTGGTGGTGGGCCGCGCGCTGCGCACGGAAACGCCGGTGATGGAAGAGGACATGAAGTATGTGGTGTTCTGGCCTTACTGGAATGTGCCGCCAAGTATTTTGCGCAACGAGATCGTACCGAAGATAACCAAGGATCGCGGCTATATTCAGAAGAATGATTTCGAAGTGGCGACTTATTCCGGGCAGGTGGTCACCGACGGAATCATAAGCGACGATGTGCTGGCGCAACTGCGCGCGGGAAAGCTGATGGTCCGCCAGAAGCCGGGGCCCAAGAACGCGCTGGGGCTGATCAAATTTATTTTTCCGAACAGCAATAATGTCTATCTGCATTCCACTCCCTCGCAGGCCGCGTTTGGGGAATCGCGCAGAGACTTCAGCCACGGCTGCGTGCGGGTGAAGCAACCGGCCACGCTGGCGGAATGGGTGCTGCGAAATAATCCCGGGTGGAATCGCGAACGTGTAGATGCGGCATTCAAGGCGGGGAAGGAACAGCAGGTCAACCTGACGAACCAGATTCCGGTGCTGATCGTTTATGGAACGGCGGTGGCGCCGGAGGATGGCAAGATTTATTTTTTTGATGATATCTACGGCCACGACAAGCGGCTGAGTGTTATTTTCAACCAAGCTTATGCATCGCGAGAATAATTCCCAGTAAATCTGAAGTGGGGTTCAGTCGCGTGTTGCGCCATTAGACGCGCAACCATAGCACCACGTGCGGACACGCCCGGTGTCCACATGCACGAACTCCGAACGCGGGTAGTAGCCTACTCCGCCTCTGCCCAGAGCCAGGGCCGCGTTGCGCAACGCCAGAGTGCTCACTCCGGGGATGCGAATGTCGATCGCGTGCGCCTGCATGTGCAGGCTGTTTTTGGCGACGCCCGAGGAGCGAGCGCGGAGAAATTCGTTGCTCCAGGAGGAGCGGTAGCCGCAGATGATATTGATTTCCGCATTGGGATGCCCGAGGGAGGCGGCGAGGTCCGAGAGGATGTCGAATACGCGGGGATCATAGTGTTTCACTTCACCGGTGCGATGGTCGCGGAGAAAATAATCCAGTTGCTGCTCTGCCTCCGGCAGAAAGGTATCGCCGTGACGATAGATGATGTCAATGTGCTCCCCCGTGTGAGTGTGATAGAGGCGAAGATGATGATCCAGCGAGGGAGATGATTCGACCGTAGATGTGGAGGAGCTGGAGGCAGGAATCAGGGGCGCGCTGCAAAGCGGAGCGAGCAGCAAAATCGGGATTCCGAGCCGCAGAGACAATCGATTCATTCCTGCTTAGATGGTGGGACTAGTACCCCGGGTTTCCCGACTCTAACGCCAGCGCGTCCTTTCTGGCGGGGGCCCGGTGGGTTTGCGCCACTAAAGTGATGAATTTTTCAACGAAACTTAGTGTGATTTCGCGTCACATTTGGGGTATATCACTCAGGAGAAAGACCCGCGTCACCAGGTTGCCCGGCTCGCCCGCTGGCCTGGTTTTGCCAGTAGATTACTGATAATAAGGTACTTGGTAGCAGTAAGAAGAGAGGCAAGGTCCCTGCCTCAGTTCGGCACAACGGGTGCATTTGGATACATCGCATTTACGTAGTCTCGAATCCGGTCAATGCTGGGCTACGACGGCTGATTGATTGCTGCCGAACGATCGGATTCAGAAAGCCGCTCCTGGGCTTGAGCCCGCAGCGAGAATGGGTATGACGGTGAAAACCTCGAATCGCTCCCACCGAGTTCTTTACATGGTTGTGCTGCTCGTATTTGCCGTGGCCCTGACCACCGCCCTGGTTCTGGCAGGCGAACGAAGCTCCGAAGGAACGAAGTCGAGTACCCTACAGTCAAACACCGTTTCCGCACTGCGCGCCGTTTGCCTGTGGGGGAATCGCGATGCCTAGAATTCCCCAACTCTCCGGAAAATTCAGTGGAATTGGCCTGGGTCTGATGGCCTTTGTATTCCTGCTGGTCCTCCCTTTGCGCGCGGATATTCACCCTGTGCCGCTGGACAAAAATACGGACGCGGCGAAATGCCTGGAATGCCACGCGGATAAGGCGAAGGGAAAGTTCGTACACACGGCGGTTTCCATGGGGTGCTTGAGCTGCCATGAAATCCGGGTGAATCGCGACGTTACGCGTGTGAAGCTGATCACCACCACTCCCTCCTCATTGTGTTTCACTTGCCATGCCGATAAGAATCCTGCTGACATCAAGGGCGTGGTGCATGCGCCGGCGCGGCGCGACTGCCTGAAGTGCCATGATCCGCACGAGTCCGATAACAAATATCAACTGTTGAAACCTGAAGAAGGCGGGGCGAAGGAAAATCTTTGCCTCAGCTGCCACACGACCGGCGTGAACGTCCCGGAAAAGGGCAGCCGGCACGCGGCGCTGGACATGGGCTGTGGGACCTGCCACGTGACGCACAAAACCGGCGAGCGCGGCAAACAGGAATTCGATTTTCATTTGACCAAGGCGACGCCGGCGCTGTGCATTGATTGCCACGATCCGAAGGACGAAGGATTGCAAAAGGCGCATCAGAATCAGCCGTTCGGCACAGCGGATTGCGTACAGTGCCACGATCCGCACCAATCCGCGGCGCCCAAACTGATGGCCAAATATATGCACCCGCCGTTTGCGGATAAGCAGTGCGAGGTGTGCCATGCGCCGGCGAAGGATGGAAAAGTGGTGCTGACGCAGGCGGATGCGAAGTCCATTTGCGTGACGTGCCACGACGAGAAGGCCAAGCAGATCGAAAGCGCCAAGGTGCCGCATCCTGGGGCGCTGGGCGATTGCACGGACTGCCACAATCCGCACGCCAGCAAATACATCGGTCTGCCGAAGACGAATCCCGTGGACATCTGCCTGGGCTGCCACACGGATATTGCGGACCTGGGGAAAAAGCCCGTGCATCACCAGCCGGCGTTTACGCAGGGATGCGGCACCTGCCACGAACCGCATGGTGGGGAACGCGAAAAGCTGCTGCGTGCGCAGGGCAACGCGCTTTGTCTGGAATGCCACGGGCCAGACTCGGCTCCCGTGGAAGATAAAGACGCGCAGGTCTTAAAGATATTTGGCGGCACGGTGCGGTTGCCGGCAGATTACTTCCAGAAAAACAAAGTGGTGGTTCTGCCGCTGAAATATGGGAAGGGGCACCCGGTGATTGGGCATCCGGTTTCGGATGTCACCGACCCTAGCAACGTTTCGAAACTGATCCAGAAGATGAGCTGCCTGAGCTGCCACCAGCCGCATTCGTCGTTGCATCCGGATTTGCTGGTGAATGATCAGGAAAACAACGCGAAATTCTGTGCCACGTGCCACAAGGATCTGACGAAACGCTAGACGGCGAAATCAGGAGAGAATGCGATGGGTAAACTCAGCGGAAAAGTAAACTGGATCGAGCGGCCGCTGCTGGCTCTGGCGATTCTTTCGGTGTTGGCGATGGCCGCGCCGCTGGCGTTGCAAGGAGCCCAGAAAAAGAATAAAGCGGACGCAAACGCGGAGACCGAGGCAAAAATCAAGGCCATCAATTATTCCAATATCGTGTGGCCGAATCCCCCGGCAATTGCACGGATCAAGTACACCAACTGGTATTCCTCAGATAAAGCCGCGCGCAATCTTCAGGGGAATAAGCAGAAAAAATCGGTGTGGATGGACCGATTGGCCGGCACGCAATCCAATGATGAAGTGTTTTCGAGGCCGTTCGAACTGATTCAGCCCTACGGGACAGCCGTGGATTCCAAAGGCAATCTTTATGTGGCCGATCAGAAAGTCGGAGCGATTTTTATTTTCAACACGGATTCGCGCGAAGTTGACCTGATCAAGAATTCAGTGCACGCCCATTTCGTGCGCATTATCGGCTTGGCCATGGATGATAATGACCGGTTGTTCGTTTCCGACCCCGGGCTTCGGCACGTCCTGATTTTCGATAAAGATCATAAGGCGGAAGATGTGATCAGCGATGGCATGTCCGATCCGGGCGGCTTGGCTATCGACACGCAAAATCGTCTGCTCTACGTCGCAGATATTGAGCTGGACCAGATTCTGGTTTACGACGCGGACACTTTGAAGCTGCTTCGTAAGATTGGCACTACCGGCCACAAGCACGAGCTAACTTCGCCGGGGGATTTTTCAAAACCCGCGGGCGTGGCGGTGGATAGCGAAGGGAATCTTTATGTGGCAGATACCTACAATAATCGCGTGGAGATTTTTGATGCCGATGGACAGTTTGTCAGCAGCTTTGGGAAGAACGGCGATGGTCCGGGCTATTTCGCCAGACCCAAGGGAATCGCGATTGATAGCGACGGGCACATCTGGGTTGCGGATGGAGTGCAAGATCGCGTGCAGGTATTCAACAAAGAGGGGCAATTGCTGATTTCATTTGGCGGCCACGGAATACTGCCCGGTCAATTCCAGGGGCTAGTCGCGATCACCATTGATAAGCAGAATCGCGTCTTCACTACGGAAATATTCCCGGGGCGCGCACAGCAGTTTCAGTATGTGACCGACGCGGAAGCGGAAAAAGCGCGCGAAAAGAAAGCGGCGGACCGCTCGAAGGCCAGCGCCGAACGCTCGGCCCCAGCGTCGCAGCCGGCGTCCACGAATACCACAACTCCAAAACAAAATTAGGGACTAGCTCACAGTCGACAGCCCACAGTCAACAGTCCACAGTCAACAGTTCGAAATAAAGAAAAGGCAAACTCAAGATCCGGATTCTCAAACCGGATTAGGTGCGCCCTGCGTGTATTTGAGTCCAAAACCCGCACCCTTGGAAAGCACGGGTGCGGCACCCGCCTGGATGAGTCGACAGCCAACAGTTCAAAACAAAGCAGAGTCCAGCGCTGCGGAATAGATGCGTGCGGAAACATGGGTATGTGATGGACGGCACATGTGTTGTTGATTCTTACAACACGCGCTGTGTGATTGCTCATCACAACTGGGGCAAATCACTCAGGCCGGGCAGGGAATGCGAGATTAAGTTGGTCCGCGGTCTCCAGAGACGACCCCTCATCACACAGAAAATAGAGGGTTTAGTGGAAGATTTGGAGAATCTTCATTTTGTATCAGTTCGGCATAACAGATGCACTTTGGGACACCGCAGGCCGGCCCGCTCCAGGCATAGGCCAAACGAAGTGGAAAAACAAACGGGTTTAGCAGGAAGAAAAACGGAGGTTTTAAAAGTTATGAAAAAGGCGATTCTAGTAGCGTTCTTTGCTCTGGCCAGCGCGGGGTTGGCGATGGGTCAGAATGCGACATCCACGGTCGACGTCCTCGGCGCGCACAACAACGCGGGCCGCGGCTGCGCAGGATGCCACGCACCGCACAGCGGGTCCTTTGGTTCGGGACATGGCGGCGGAGCGGATGCAGGCAGCTATGCATTGTGGGGACAAGATGCCAGCCCACTGTACGGCAAGACGATTGCTTTCGGCGACAACGGCAAATATACGGAAGTTCTGCCGACCACGATCACCGGCGGATCGCAGGAAGTCGGCGGCATTCTTCTCTGCCTCAGCTGCCACGATGGCAACCTGACTCCCCAGAACATGATGGCCAACCAGTCGTATGAACAGAAAATTGGTCTTCTGACGAACACGACCTACGGCGCGGCACCGATCCCGACCTTGCTTGGCAACGATGGCACCACAGCCGGCAACTACAATAACGACCATCCAGTGGGACAACTCGCCACGCTGGTCAGCTACGGTAATCCGATCCAGGGCGCAGGCCAAGGCGTTACCTATGTCCCCGGCACAGGCGCAGGCACCGGATTCGTTGTGACCGCTGGCTCCCCGTATGCACAGTTTGTTGCCAACTACGGCTATCCAGCACTGGCACCCGGAAAGTGGAGCAATCCCTACGGCGTTACCGCAGCTGGTACGCCTTATGTGCTCTGCACCACCTGCCACAACCAGCACGTCATGACCATTTACACCTCCAGCGCAGCCAGCCCGATCGCGAACGATGGCGGCGGCAAGTGGTACAACACCTTCTTCTTCGTCAATGGCCCCTACAACCCGAACATCACCCCGGATCCGACGGGAAAGACGGCGCCTTCCACGACCCAGTTCTGCCGCCAGTGCCACTTTGGCGAAGCGAACGAAGCCAACCACACGATGAACATCGGAACGCAATTCCAGTAGAACCATGCAATCCAGGGGGGAGAGGAAACTCTCCCCCTTTTTTTTCTTAGAGACAGTCCGAGGATGGAGGATTTTATGAAGTCACTGGTAGTTTTCGCTCTACTACTAGGAGCCGCAGGAAACGCAGCCGCTCAGGTTTCTTCCCACGCTCCCACGGGAGCAGCAACAAGCCCCGCCACACCCACAGCACCCACGGATTCAGCCTTCCATGTCAGCGACAAGCCAGTAGCGAAAGTGAACGGTGCACTCCTTACAGACCGCGACCTGCTGCGCGAAATGCTGCAGATCTTCCCCTACGCCAACACTCACGGCGGATTTCCCAAGGCCCAGGAAGCTTCGATCCGGCAGGGCGCCCTGCAGATGATCATTTTCGAAGAACTTGTATACCAGGAAGCGCTGCGGCGCAAATTGACCGTGCCACCGCAGCAGGTGAAGCAGGCGGAAGTGGAATTCAAGAAGCAGTTTGGCTCGGCCCAGGAATATCAACAGTATCTGAAGGTGGAAATGGGCGGTTCGGAGCAGAACGTGGCGAACAAGATCAAGCGTTCGCTGTTGATTGAGCAGGTGCTCAAGCTGGAAGTGGAGAATAAGAGTGTGGTCACGCTGGCGGAAGTGCGGGCGTACTACGACAAGAATGCGGCGAAATTTCAGATTCCGGAGTCTTTCACTTTTCAAACCATCTCTATTCTGCCGCCGCAGAAACCCACAGCCGACCAGAAGCAAGAAGCCCTGAAGCGCGCCAATGAAGAGTTGAAGCAGGCGAAGGGCACCAAGAGCTATCAGGATTTTGGTTTGCTGGCGGAAAAAGTTTCCGAGGACGATTTCCGCGTGAATATGGGGGACCACAAGGCCGTTGATAAAGACAAGCTGCCGCCGCAGGTTGTAAAAGCACTTCAGGCTATGAGGCCCGGGCAGGTGAGTGACTTGATTCAGATCGACCAGGCTTACACGATCATCCGGCTGAACGCGCACACACCGGCTGGGAAGCAAAGCTTTGAAAAGGTGAAGGCTGGGCTGCGCACCGATCTCCAGAAGAGCAAGTACGAACAACTCCGAGTCGCATTGGACAAACGGCTGCGTTCCAGCGCCAAGGTGGAAGTGCTATAGCGCGGCGCTGACATGAAATCGGAACCCCTCTACGGAGCTTGCAAAAACGGCAAGGCAGAGACATTGCCAGAAAACGCAAGCGCCGCGGGGCGAAAAAGTGCTGAGGAATTCAGCTCTTTGCAGTGGGTGAGAAGTCGCAGCGAAGCCCCGAAGAAGCCTCAAGCAGGCACGGTTATCCAGCGTAACCTCAGGCGAATCAATGTATTGAAAAGCTCTTGTGACGGGAGCACATGGCAATGGGTGTGCAATCACAATCAGCGAAGTGTTTCATGCTGGCACATATTGCCAACGGGATCGGAAGGGAGGCAAGCGAAGTGAAACGCACGATTCAATACGCTGGCCTCTTCGCCCTTTTGGCTCTTGGGCCGCTCGTGCGAGTCTCTTGCTCTCAAGTTCAGGTCGGTGATGATCTGCGGATGAACCTGAGTGGACAATTGCTGGCTGGATATTCGGCAAGCTATGGCGATCAGCTTCCATCCAATCACGCGATGAATTTTGGCGGGGATGCGGTATTTAACGGTTCCTACTACAATCCGAATTTCTTGAATTTCAGCGTTAATCCCTATTTCAACCAATCGCAGGCAAATTCCAGTGTGCAATCCCTCACGGACAGCAGTGGCATAACTGCCACTGTGAATCTTTTCTCCGGCAGCCGCTTTCCGGCTTATGCGAGCTTCGACTACACGCGCAATAGCACCGGGAGCTTCGGCTTGGCTGGGAGTCCGAACTTCACGACGATTGGCGATAGCCACGGATTTGGAGTGGGTTGGAGCGCCCTGATTCCGAACTGGCCCACATTTTCAGTGAGCTATTCGCAGGGGAGCGGCACTGGGAACATATTCGGAACGAATGAAGAATCAAGTTCCGCTACACACACACTGAATATGAGGTCCACCTATACGCTGGCGGGATGGCTCTTGAACGCTCAATATACTTACCTGAAAATCGATTCCGATTTTCCTTTCTTTTTGGGCGGAGCGACGGGGACGAACGCATCGAATTACAGCGGGAACAATTTCGGAATCAATGGAAACCACCGGCTTCCCTGGAATGGCAACCTGGCGATCACGTTTAACCACTCGACGTATTCCGGCAACTACGGTTCCGACCTGGACCAAACCACCCAGTTTACGAATTACACGACCAACATCGAGACGGCGAACGCGAATTTTCATCCGACCGCAAAGCTAGGTCTTTATGTGAGCCAGTCTTATATAGACAATTTGAATGGTTATCTGTACCAGAATGTTTCCAACAACGGCGGCGGCGTGCCGTTGGTGCCGGTGAATTCCGAGTCGTATGCATCGACGTTGAGCGGAGGCGCAAGTTATACATTTACGAAAAACATTTATGGCGCTGCGCAAGTCACGTATTTCCATCAGGCGTACTTAGGGAACAGCTACGACGGAAGTTATGTGACGGGGACCGTTGGGTACAACAAACGGATCTTTGACACCTTCACCGTTTCCGCATCCGTGGTGGAAAGTTCGAATAAATTCGCAAACAGTTCGCTGGGTTTTGTGGGCAACTTGAACGGGTTCCGGCGTTTGGGATCCTGGGAACTCTCGGGCGGGCTGAGTTATGCGCAAAACGTGCAGACCCTGCTGGTGACGTACACTACATCGTATTACAACTACAATGCGAATCTGCACCGGCGCCTTGGAAGGGGCATGCAGTGGACCGGAGCATTCAATGGGATGCACACAGGTTTCAGCCAGTACGTGGGGACGGTGAACAGCAGTCAGGGATTTTCCACCAGTTTGGCGTTGCGGCGGCTGGCCTTCAGCGCAAACTATATAGATTCCCGGGGCCAGTCACTGTTGACGAGCACGGGCATTCAGCCGATCCCGCCAACGCCTGGGCTGTCACCTGAAGGGTTGATTGTCTACAATGGCAAGAGCTACGGCGCCGGAATTTCCATGACCCCCGTCCCCCGGCTGACCATTTCCGGGAATTATTCCCACGCCATGAGTGATACGCTAAGCAACGATATCTACTCGAACAACAAGACCGAGATTTTCTACGGGCAATTCCAATATCGGATGAGGAAAATCAGCCTGCTCGGCGGGTTTACAAAGTTCTCTCAGGGAATCAGCGCCGCGGGCACCCCAACGGGGAACGAGTATTCGTATTTCATCGGGGTGACTCGATGGTTCAATTTTTTCTGAGCCGAGCTGACCGCACGTTGCTTATGAAGATACTCGCGGGACTTCTGACAGGCCTGCTGCTTCTGTGCAACGCAGATGGGGCCGCCCGTGACAAAAAGAAAAACGAACCGACGCGGATTGATATTCCGGAATTGCTTCTGGATGGCGGCCGGAAGGTGCGCTTTGAGCGGATGTTCAGTTCGGAGCAGGAAGTAAAGCCCAAGAAGGGATTCTGGACGAAGGTTGTGGATGTGGTCATCGGCTCGCCTGAATATCACAGCATGGTGAGGCCTTACAGCGTGACCACGGATTCGAAGGGACGCATCATCATCACCGATCCCGGCGCCCATGGCGTGCACATTTTCGATTTCGAGAAGGAAAAGTATAAGTTTTTGTCGCGCCAGGATACGGGGAAGAATCCGCTGGTTGCCCCGCAATGCGTGGCCGTGGACCAGGAAGATCGCATTTACGTAACGGATTCGGATTCGGGCAAGATTTTTGTTTTCAGCGCCGGCGGGAAGTTGGAACGGGTAATCGGCGCGCTGAAATACGGCGAGGGCATTTTCAAGCGGCCGACAGGAATCGCGATTGATTCCGCCGCGCAAAGAATTTACGTCAGCGACACGCTGCGCAATCAGATCTTCGTGATGGACATGCAGGGCAGCGTATTGAAAAAGATCGGCAAGCCGGGAACGGGCGACGGCGAGTTCAACTATCCAACCGAGCTTCGTCTGCAAGGGGATTCGCTGGCGGTGGTGGACGCGATGAATTTTCGCGTGCAGGTGCTGGATAAAAATGGCGAGTTTCAATACTCCATCGGGAAAATTGGCGACCACGTTGGTTCGATGTTTCGGCCCAAGGGCGTGGCGTTTGATTCGGAGGGGCATCTTTATATCGTTGACGGAATGTGGAGTGTGGTGCAGGTGTTCAACCGCGAAGGGCAATTGCTTTATTACTTTGGGAAACTGGGCACGGCCCCGGGCGATTTTCAATTGCCAACGGGATTGCGCATCGATCAGCAGGATCGGATCTATGTGGTGGATTCGTTTAACAAGCGCGTGCAGGTGTATCACTATTTCGGGGCCAATGGCGCGGCTGGCGGAGTAAAGCAATGAAGGCCAAGCTTCATATTGCCGCGATGATGGCGCTTTGCACTGTTGCCTGCGGCATTGCGATTGCACAGACCACGCCGCCGCCGACAGGGGACGCGCTGGGCATGCACAATCTGTCAGTTGGAAGCGGGTCTTCCGTGACCACGCAGGGCAGCCTGGGATGCACATTTTGCCATGCGCCGCACAGCGGGCTTGGCGGCGTGACACCGTTGTGGAATCAGACGCTGTCCGCGCAGACTTACACTCCCTACACCAGCTCCACCTATAAGCAACAGGGCAACATGCAGCCGATTCTTGGCGTGACCAGCAGCCTGTGCTTGAGCTGCCATGATGGCACGGTGGCCGTTGGGCAAACCGCGGTGTTTGGGAAAATTCCCATGCAGGGCACGATGAACAATATGGATGTGCTGGGCACGAATCTTGGCGGCTCGCATCCGTTCAGCCTGGTGCTGCCGATTAAGGATTCGCCGGATCTGGCAGCGTCACTGGTGGCGCAGGGTGTCACCGCGGATCCCACGGGAGCGGTGAAGCTGGTGAATGGAAATGTTGAGTGCACCAGTTGCCACAATCCTCATGTGCAGGGAACCGATTCCGTCGCGCAGAATTTTCTGGTGCGGGATAGTTCGAATGGACAGATGTGCCTGGCGTGTCACGACCCAGCGCGCGTCATTACTGCTCAGACAAATCCCTTGAGTGGGTGGAACGGGAGTATCCATCAAACTGCCACCAATCAGGTGGCAATCGCCGCGAACGTTGGCCCTTATCCCACCGTGGCCGTGAATGCCTGCACTTCCTGCCACATGGAGCACAACCCCAACGGGTCTGCGCGCCTGATGCGGCTGGCGACTCCGGCGGCTCCGGGTGTAGATGCAGCAACGCAGGACTGTATTACTTGCCACGGCGGCACAACCGGGAATACTTCGCCGGTGCCTCTGAACGTTTATGGAGAGTTTGCGAAAATTTCACACTTGCTTCCGGCTGGGACGAATACGCACGATGCGGCGGAGCCGCCGGTACTGAACAACAATCGTCACGCTACTTGCGTGGACTGCCACAACCCACACGCGGGTGGCGCGCTCACGGTTCCCTCACCACCACCTGCGATTCGCCCTCCGCAGAACGGCGTGACCGGAGTAAGCGGGACGGATGGCTCGACGCTTGTGAGCCCGGCCGTCAATCAGTATGAAAATTGCTTCCGCTGCCACGGTACGAGCGTTGGCAAACAGGTGTTGATCAAATATGGATATCTTCCTACGCGGCTGGTGTTCGCGGGAGATGCGCTGAATTTGGTTCCGCAATTCAGCCAAAATGCCACGTCGAGCCACCCTGTGGTTCATCCGCGCAGCAGTCCGCTGCCGCAGCCCAGCTTGCTGGCGAATATGCTCAATCAGAATGGCACTGCTTCTGGGCGACTGGTGGGGACGCAAATTTTCTGCAGCGATTGCCACGCCAGCGACGACAATCGTGAATTTGGCGGCACCGGACCGAATGGACCACACGGTTCGATTTATCCGCACATTCTGGAGCGCAACTACCAGTTTTCTCAAGCGGCGGTTCCCGGCGGCATTATCAACAACACGTATCCGACGCCAGACTTGAGCCCGCAGGGGCCCTACGCGATGTGCGCGAAGTGCCATGACCTGAACCTTATTCTTGCCAACACCAGTTGGACGCAGCACAGCCGGCATGTTTCCGCGGATGGATTTTCCTGCTCTGTGTGCCACACGTCGCACGGGATGGGCGCTGTGAACGCCAGCATTTCCGGCGAGCGGCTGATCAATTTTGATATTGCGGTGGTGGGGCAGAATAATGCCGCACCGATTTCTTACAATCGTGGGATGAACACCTGCACCCTGACGTGCCATAACGCGGCGCACAATGCGGATGGTTCGGTAACTGTGAATGGAGCGGCGCTGCCACAGACGCTTTCGGCCCCCAAACACTAAGGGCACAGAGCGGAGGCAGCCTGAAAGATATGTTGAAAGTTGCACAAACTTCGGAAACCGGCGCTGGCTTCATGGTCGGGCTGTGGAAGCACAGGCTGTGGTGGATGCTGCCGCATTTTAAGAGGAACAAATCGATTGGCGCACTGATTTGGATGAAGGTTTAAGTTAAGGATGCACTTTTTATTTATATCGCTGGTATCGCTTCTCTCCTATGCCACGGGTATTACGACCGTCCAGCTTTGGGTTGGAAGAAAGGCCAACCTGCCTGTACATCCATTTGAGCTGTTCATCAGCCTGTTTGTTGTGTGCTGGCCCCTCGCGTACCGCGCGAGGTATTTTTTCTTTCCGCATTTGGGACTTTGTGTGCCGTTAATGCTGTGTGTAGGAGCTATGATCGGGTGCGTCTTGCTTTTGGTAAAAAAGCGTTTAAAGGCGGGAACCGGCGAATTTGATTCGGAAAGTGAGAATCCTGAAACCCTTAGTCTATGGACGAAATGGCTCAATTATTCGCGCGCCGGAGTGGACTATGAGTTTCGCCTACTCTTACTTGCTTGCTATTTATTCATCATTGGACCATTCGCACTCCTGTTCAGGATACGAACCGCCGGCCCCGAGCGTAACAAGAAAGGCTCCACATGGGCCACTAGCAGCAGAGACTCGTCCATCGGCAGTGCCGGAAGGCCGTTTTAAATGCATATTCTCGGAATATCCTGCTACTACCATGATGCTGCGGCAGCACTGTTGAAAGATGGCAAACTGATTGCCGCCGCTCAGGAGGAGAGATTCAGCAGAATCAAAAATGATCCTTCGTTCCCCCGGCGGGCGATTCAGTTTTGCCTCTCACGAGCTGGGATCAATCCTCTAGATCTCGATTACGTCGTGCTGCACGAAAAACCCATGTTGAAGCTGGAACGATTTCTGACTTCAACCTTAGCTTATTGGCCGAGGGCTGGAAGCCTCTTCCAAGATGGAACTATTGGTTGGATGAAACAAAAATTGTGGATCCGATCCAAAGTAACCGAAGAGTTGGGAATCCCCCGTGAACGTATTCTTTTCGTTGAACACCATGTGTCACACGCAGCAAGTGCATTCTTCTGCTCACCGTTCAAAGAAGCGGCTGTCATGACGCTGGATGGTGTTGGGGAATGGGCCACGGCCACCACCGGTGTAGCAAAAAGTTCCCCATGTGAGATTAGGCTTACGCACGAAATGCGTTTTCCCGACTCCCTTGGGCTGCTGTACTCCACCTTTACTTCGTTCCTCGGTTTTGCGGTGAACGAGGGCGAATACAAAGTGATGGGAATGGCTCCCTATGGGGAGCCGCGTTTTATGGAACAGATTCGGAAAGTGGTCCAACTGTTCGACGACGGCAGTGTTCGTCTGGAGCCCAGCTATTTTGCCTACCAGTACTCCTCTCAGCGCAGCTATTCGAATCGTTTTGTGAACCTGTTCGGGACGCCGCGTGATCCCCAGATGGATTTCGTAACTGGCCGTGCGGACACCGGAACGGGGCCAGCAGATTTGATGGACCGGAATCAGCGCTATGCTGACATCGCCGCGAGCATCCAGGAATTTACGGAGCAAGCGCTAGTAAAGATGGCTCTTTATCTGCAACGCTCTACTGAGAATAAGAATCTTTGCTTTGCCGGGGGGGTCGCCCTTAACAGTGTTGCCAACACAAAACTATTGCGCGCGGCCGGATTCGACCAAATATTCATTCAACCGGCAGCGGGCGACGCCGGGGCGGCGCTTGGGGCTGCCCAGTATGCGTGGCATGTGCTACTTGGGAACCCTCGTTCGTTCGTTATGGAACATCCGTACTGGGGCCAGGAGTATAGCGACTCTGAGGTCAGTGCAGCCTTAGATGGTACCCCTGCAAAGGAATATGTTCATGAGGATGAATTGATTGTCCAGGCGGTGAACGACTTGACCGCAGGTAAGGTTTTGGGCTGGTTTCAAGGCAGGTTTGAATGGGGTCCACGAGCATTGGGAAATCGGAGCATCCTTGCGGATCCGCGTCGCGAGGGGATGAAGCAGCTCGTGAACCACAAAATAAAATTCCGGGAGCCGTTCCGGCCATTTGCTCCAGTCGTGCCGGAAATGTGCGTGAACCGACTTTTCGATGCGCCGTCCGGATTGGCCCAGCAATATCCTCCCCGTTTTATGTTGATGGTACTCCCCTGGAAGTCGGAGGTCGGCCAACAAGTACCAGCAGTGAATCACTTAGGAACTGGTCGGCTTCAATCGCTGAGACGAGAATGGAATCCCCGCTATTACTCCCTCTTGGAAAGCTTCGGCAGCGCCACTGGCATTCCGATTCTGATGAACACGAGTTTTAATGTCAGAGGGGAACCAATAACCGGGTCTCCGAAAGATGCGATGAGAACATTTCAGAAGAGTGGGTTGGATGTACTCTATGCAGGCAATTTCCGACTCGAAAAGGGAAAAGTATGAGCATTCTGGTGAAGCTAACCCAGCGTTCGACAATTATAGGCGAAGTGTTTGCTTTCCTGTGGCAGCGAAAATTGTGGTGGTTGCTACCCTTGGTGTTACTACTTCTCGTAATCGGAATATTGTTTGCGCTGGCGCAAATGTCTTCTGTCGCGCCCTGGATGTACCCTCTCTAGGAGGCATCGCATAACCGCTGTCGCGATAAGTTTTCTTTGTCTGACTACACCTCGAGCTGCTATTGAATTCGGGTCCCATCTGGCAGGAAGACAGGAAAATCATCGGCGGGCTTCGCGAATATCAATTGCTGTGCAGCGGCCATGCGGTCGAAATCGAATAAAAAGAATCCGAATTTATAGTGGAGCGCGAGATCTTTCGGCGCCTGCGAAATCGCCCACTGATACTCGGTAGCCGTCTCCTGAGGACTCCCGGAGGCACGGATGCGATGAAGATCAGATTCTGTACTTGTTCCTTATGGTCGAGTTGTTTAGTAAAGGGCGGCCGCTGCAGGCGATCTATCATTTCAGAAGCTATCCTTGCTCGGTCGTGGGCGGTGAGAGCTAGCATCCGTTCACATTCGTCTTCGGTGAGTGGTCCGTGTTTCCACCCCTCCTTGACTACGTTCGCGGCAAATTGTTTACGATCTGCTCAAAAAGGCACGTGAGAGCAAATAGTTACCTCGTGGAGTCAGATGGACATGATCGTACATAACCTCACGCCACCTCACTCCGCCGGGCTCGCATTTGTCAAAAGTGCATTCTGAATCGACGAGTTTCGTGCTTGTCGGCATGAAATCGGCTGTGACCGAATTATGAAGTTGATTCTCGAATCTGCACGAAAGCGAAGAGTGTCCATATCCCTGCGCGTGAATGTAATTCTTTGAGCTTCACCAGATGTCCCAGAGCTAACTCGCAACGAGCGATGCGGAAGTAAAGTTCCGCGTACTGATCGTCAATCTTTTGGGCAGAAAGAAAGTGTGCTAGAGCCTCGGCATATGATTGGGCACTTTCCAACGCTATACCTTGGTTGACCAGCAGTGTCCAATCTTGAATTCGCTTGACTAAAGTCCGCACGATGCAACGATCCGAAGGGAGCGGAATTTCCGAGATTGGTTGCGACGGTGCTGAGTAGCACACGAGCACCAGCTTCTGCCCACATCAACGATGTCTCTCAGAGTTCAGGAGAAATTGCGATAAGTTGATCGCCATGCACGAGAATTGGCCGGCACTTGCTTGTCGAGAAACATTTCCATGCCACCCCATTCTGACGCGCCTGGCCCGTTTCTCAAAGCAACTGGCCGATGCGCGAAGAGCGCACAAATATACTTGCCCGGATCACCGGGAGGCTCAGCGAGCCGCCCGCGAGCACCGTACCGGCCCATAAGGTCCTACCACTTCATTGCTGCCGATATAACAACATAAAAATCCGGCTGATAACCTGGCCAATTGCCGAGCAATGAGCGAATGGCTGTGCGAATTGATTGCCACTATGCCGGTGTTGACCACCTCAAACTTTGTTTGCGGAAAGCGGGTGCGGAGCATCACTTCGAGGTAGCGGCTGAAACCGTAGGCGAAATCCGGATCGCCCATGGCCGCCGATTCGCCGAGGACAAAGATGCGGTAGGTGTCTTTGGGTTTGACGGGATCAATCGAAAAAAACTGGGGCGTTTTGATCATTCCCGGGGGGAAGTAGGGAGCGGCGAAAAACAGGTTGTAACAGTCGGACCGCTGTCCGTGAATCGCGCAGGGTTCCATCAGTGTGGTGGAATAGCCGACGTGCAACAGCCGAAGCGCGCCTTCAGTCAAAGCGAGAAGAATCAGCGGCGCCGCAATTGCAAACGCCAGACGCGGCGCCCAGAAGTTCCAGCCGGTGCGCGCCGGTGCTTTCGATTTGTCTTTGTTCTCGCTCATCATCCCTATTTCGGGCTGACCCGTCTTTCAGTGTCGCGCTAAAAAGATGGCGCGCAATGCGAACCCGGATTGAGAAACCGCGCCAAGTGCCGCGGAGAAAACCTATTTGCTTGCGGCCGCAGCCATGCGATTTTCGGCGTTCCTCGATGGCTCTCTGGCACGGCCGGCCTCGAGGTACTCGGCGTCTTCGTTCACGGCCCAGAGATCGTATATTTGTTCGCCGGCAAGAATATTGCGCGCCGCCAGCATGGCCGTGATCATGGCGTGATCCTGATTGTTGTACTTGTGCATTCCGTTGCGTCCCACAAGATGCAGATTCGAGCAATGCGCGGCCAGCGCCTCGCGTATTGTGGCGATGTGTTGCCGGTAATCATCGTCGTATACAGGGTAGGCCTTTGCCTGGCGTATCACGCAGCTGTCAATCACGTCTGCCGCTGCGCCCAAGCCAACCTGCTCGATTTCTTTTTTCGCTAACGCTTTCAGATCCTCGTCCGCCATGGACCACAATCCGTCGCCTTCGAAGCAAAAATATTCCAGACCGTAGCAGCAGAAAGCCGGGTCGGGCACCATTTGGGGCGACCACGCCTTGTAATTTTGCACGCGGCCAACTTTCACGGCGGGATCGTAGATGTAAATCCAGTTGTCGCTGAAGCGGTTCTTATCGCGAAGGATCAAACCAACGGTAAGAAAGTCGCGGTAGCGCAGCTCTTTGCCGGCGTGGAGCGCCGATTCGGGTAGTGGAGGATCTATTTGTGAGACCAATTGGCGAATGGGCATTGAGGAGACCAGATGTTCTCCCCGGTACTCTTCCACCGTGCCTTCCGGAGTGCGCGCCGCCAGGGTCCACGTCTTGGATGCGGCGTTCCACCGGCAAGACGTAACGTTTCGTCCGAGCGATACTTCTCCGCCCATTGCCCGTACTTTTTCCGCGCAGGTTTCCCACATCATGCCCGGTCCGAGCCGTGGATACCGAAATGTGTCGATCAGCGTTTTCACCACTTGCGCGCGGTCTTCCGTTGATCTCTTCGGCAGAATTCCGTTCTTGATTGCGGAACCCAACGACAATCCCTTGATTCGTTGCGCGGCCCAGTCCGCTGAAATCTCCTTGCAGCTCATTCCCCACACTTTTTCCGTGTACGTCTTGAAGAAAATCCGGAATAGCCGCTCGCCGAACTGATTCACCACCCAGTCCTCAAACGATTTTGGCTGATGCGTTGGGACCAGCCGTGCCTTCAGGAAGGAAAGCAGACAGAGCGAGGATTCCAGCAACCCCAGTTTAGACAGCGCTTCGAACGGCTTCAGCGGATAGGTGTAAAACTCGCCGCGATAATAAATCTTCGAAGAGCGCGGGCGTTCCAGCAGGTCAGCACCCAGAATTTCTGTCCAGAGATCCTCGACTTCCTTCGACTTCGAGAAAAAACGATGCCCGCCAATATCGAAGCGATATCCGTGATACGCCACCGTGCGCGAAATGCCACCGACGTACTGCGGGTCGCTTTCCAACACCAATACCCGCTGGCCTTGTTTGCTTAACTCATAGGCAGCTGTGAGTCCCGCGGGCCCCGCTCCAACGATGATGGCCTTGTACTGAGGGTCGCTCATGCAACGTTTTCCCGCGCAGTGATTCCGGCGTGCGTGCCTTGAGCCGCACTGAAGCGCTTTTCGCTACCGTTGCTGGGCCTGCGCAATCAGTTGCTCCACGGCACTCTTATTGGGGTAAGCAGGATTTTTCTCCAGCAGCTTATGCCAGGCGGCAATAGCGCCGGGCCCATCCTTCTTCCCCTGCCACTTTACGACGCCGAGGTTGAAAAGGGTATCGGCCTTATCGGGATCGATGGCCAGGGATTTATTGAATTCCATGATGGCCGCATCGGCATTGCCTGTATACCAGTAAGCGGTTCCCAGATCCGTTCGCACGGAAGTATCGTCCGGCTGGATTTTCAGCGTTTTTTCATAATATTCGATGGCTTTGGGATATTGCTTCGCGTCGTAATAGATATTTCCGGCGCTCGTCAGCAGCGCCGCATTCTTTGGATCCGCTTTAAGTTGTCCCAGGATCGGCGCTACCTGCGCTTCAGCCGCTTGCTGGAGTTGCTGCGTGGAAGGCGAGCCCGCGGGCATTCCAAGATTCGCCGGCGGGGCTGCGCCTGCCACAGCGCTTGGCGCGGGTGAGGACATCGTTACCGCCTGAGCCGTTGCCGGGCCAGCGGTGGACTTTCGAATCAACCAGCCGCCTGCCGCACCCACGAGCAAGCAAATCACCACGAGCGCCGCAGTCTGTGCGCCGCTCCACGTATCGGTCGAAGTGGTCTTCAAAGTTTGCGCCACGGGAATTGCTCCTTCCGCCATTTGAGCGTACGTCAATTTTTGGCCGCGGTCTTTTGCTGGGCCTCGGCGATCAATTGTTCCACTGCCTGCTTGCGATCCAGGTCCGGGTGAGTCTTCAAAAGTTGCTGCCAAGCTGCAATTGCGCCAGCGGAATCGTCTTTGCCTTTGTAACGAATCATGCCCAGATTAAAAAGCGCGTTGACGTCGTTCGGCTTGGCTTTCAGTGCTTCTTGCAGTTCGCGCAGCGCGCCGTCCACGTCGCCAGAATAATAGAGGCTGGAGGCGAGCTCGGTTCGCGTGTTGACATTCTTAGGGTCCGCCTGCAGCGACTGCTGATAATAATTCACAGCATCCTCGAATTGATGCGTGGAGGCATACAATGCGGCGACCTGCGCCAGCAGCTTGGGATCTTTCGGCTTGTCTTTCAGTGCGGCCAGAAGCGGCGCAGCTTTCACATCGGCCATCGCTTTCATCTGCTCCATGGTGGGCATTGGATGGCCGCCCGGAGGAATTCCTGTGTGAACTGACGGTGCAGTGGTGCTGGCAGCGGGGAGTACAGGAGCCGTCTTCTTTCCAATCCAGAAATATCCGAGTGCCAGTCCCAGCAGAAGAGAGGCGGCGGCAAGTGCGTAAACGCGCGAGGAGGGCAAGCCGGGCGTGGGTTGGGCAGGAACCGGCTCCGCAATTGGGTGAGTTGTCATGGCTTTGCGACTCCTTTAAGACTCTTACATACGACCCGCCCACGGGGGGCGACTCCTGTGGGCTGGATTACCGGCTACTTGGACGTTCCTAACACATTGCAATAACAAAGGTTAGTAGATCGGTCGAGAAGTCACGGAGGACACGGGATTTACGACCCGGCAGCTCTTCCCACCTAACGCCTCACCTTTATATAAGCTAGCGGTTGCTGGGACTGGGTTCCGCGTCTTTCGTCACAGCCATTTGTGACTTGTATCACACCGTTCTCCGCTGGCCCTCGCGAAGAGTTTTTGTGCTAACTCGAGGCTGCCCCGCTGCGATGGTCTCGATTGCCAATAACAGGGTCCTTTGCGGTAGACTGTTGCCGCATGATCCGGCCATCGCGCACCCTTCTCCGGCTCGCCCCTCTCGTGCTTGCCGTCCTTTGCGCCACCTTGTTGTTGGCGCTGTTGCCATTCGCACATCGCGGTATGGATCGTCCCACAACCCTACTTGTCCGAAGCGCACTCGCGCAAGGCTCCACGCATTTTGCGATTGCGGATTTCGATGGCGATTTGCAACCCGACCTGGCGATGATCCGAATCACGCACGAGGGAGCGCCGCAAACTGAATATTCGCTGGAACTCAAATTCAGCTCCGGCCCACGGCCATCGATTGGCCTGATGGGGCCTGCTGGAGGACTTGAGATTTCTCCGCAGGACGTCAACGGGGACAAATTCGCGGATCTGGTAATCACTTCACAAATGGATACGGAGTTTGTGGCCATTCTGCTGAATGATGGCAATGGCAACTTCACGCATGCGGAGAGTTCTGATTACCCGCAGGTGGGGAAGCGCGGAGAGAGCCGCCTAATTGCGCCCCTGGATTGCGTCGGTTATCAAATCGCTGTGGGGCAGAGCAGCAATCCCATTGGCGAGGAAGTCCGCCCGGGTGATTGGAATCGCGCGCGGGTGGATCCTTCCGCTCTGGCGCCGGTGCGCGTGCGGATTCTCCCTGACTCATTGGTCTTGCTGAGGTCCGGCAGGGCTCCGCCCACCTCGTAATTTCCCCCGAAAGTTCATTAACCCGGCTGTAATCATTCTTGGAGCGGGTCCCTTTACTCTCAAGTTTCCGGCGCCCGATGTGTTGGTTACAGGTTTTGCCGGGCCAAGAGCCAGATTATCCATTTCCATATTTAGAGTGTCGAGGACACTAGGTAGGACACGCTTTAGCGAGGTTTTTCGAATGTCGAATACATCCACCCGCGCCTGTCTGGCGGTGTTGTTGAGCGCTGTTTCCGCCGGCGGTGGTTTTCTGCTTTGCGGCTGCTCTGGAAAATCGGAGCCTGGCAGCGGGGCGCCGCCGCCCGCAAAGGTTGAAGAGCAGACCGATGTGAATATTCTGCAAGTGGATCATCCCGAGCAATTTCCCGTCGTGAAGGCGGGCGAGTCGCTTCAGGCGATTTCCCTTACCGTCAACGGCGTGGTCAGTCCAGATGTCAGCCGGACGGTGCCGGTGATCTCGTTGGCCAGCGGCCGCGTGGTGGAAATTCGAACGCGCCTTGGCGACAACGTGCAAAAGGGGCAGGTGCTGCTTCGCGTGCAGAGCCCGGACGTGGCAACGGCTTTTTCCGATTATCGCAAAGCGATCGCGGACGAAGCCTTGGCCAACAAGCAGTTCGATCGCGCGCAGGGACTTTACGACAAGGGTGCAATCTCCCTGAACGATTTTCAGGTGGCTGAAGACGCCAAAACGAAGGCGACGGTAGATGTTGAAACCACCCAGGAGCATCTGCGCGTGCTTGGCGTGGACAAGGATCATCCAGCGGGGATTGTGGATATTAAAGCACCCGTCTCTGGCGTGATCACCGATCAGCAGGTGACCAGCGCATCCGGGATACAGGCGCTGGCGGGTGGCAATCCCTTCACGATCTCCGATTTGTCGCGGGTGTGGATCCTTTGCGACGTTTATGAAAACGATCTTGCGAACGTGCATCTCGGCGAAAACGCGGAGGTCCGGCTGGTGGCCTATCCGGACAAGGTGCTGACCGGAAGAATCAGCAACATTGGGGCGATCCTGGATCCCGCGATCCGCGCCGCGAAGGTGCGATTGGAGGTGGCCAATCCAGGCGGTTTGATGCGAATCGGCATGTTCGTCAACGCCACGTTCCATGGGCAGAAGAAAGAGCGGCTCGCCGTGGTGCCCGCCTCCGCGATTCTCCATCTGCACGACCGCGATTGGGTCTATGTCCCCACCGGTGGCAAAACCTTCCGCCGCGTGGAAGTGAAAGCCGGGGCGAGCTTGCCCGACAAGATGCAACTGGTGCTTTCGGGAATCGCGCCGGGACAAGATGTGGTGAATGCCGCGCTGGTGCTCCAGAACACGGCGGAGCAATAGAGTGGCGCGCATCTTTTTCGTCAAGGAAAACGCATGATTGCCGGGCTGGTCGAATTCGCGCTGAAAAACCGGTTCATGGTGATTGCCCTGAGCGTCATGCTGCTGATCTGGGGAGCCATTTCCTTCCACAACTTGCCCGTCGAAGCCTATCCGGACGTGGCCAACAATTACGTGCAGGTGATTACGCAATGGCCTGGCAGGGCGGCGGAAGAGGTGGAGCAACAGGTAACCATTCCTATCGAAGTGCAACTGAATGGCTTGCCGCACTTGCAGAATCTGCGTTCCGCGTCCCTGTTCGGCCTTTCCAGCATCACCATGATTTTTGACGACGACTCCAATAACGACTGGAATCGCCAAAAAGTTTTGGAGCGGCTTGCGCTGGTTACTTTGCCGAATAATCTGCAACCGAACATTGGGCCGGATTACAGCCCGGTGGGGCAGATCTATTGGTACACGTTGAAAAGCAACAACCCGAAATACGATTTGATGGAATTGAAAGCGATCCAGGATTGGGTGCTGGAGAAACAGTTCAAGTCCGTACCGAACGTGGTGGATGTTGCGAGTTTTGGGGGCACCACGCGGGAATATCAGGTCCGCGTGGATCCCGACAAACTGGTCGCTCGCGGGCTCACCATCGGGCAGGTGGAGCAGCAACTCGCCAATAATAACGTCAACGCCGGCGGTAGCTTTATCGAGTCCGGCTTGCAGCAAATTAACGTGCGCGCGCTTGGCTTGATCAATTCCGTGCAGGACATCGAAGACACGGTGATCAAGGCGCAAAATGGCACGCCCATCCGCATCAAGGATATCGGCACGGTTGCTCAGGGGCCGCGTATCCGCCTGGGGCAGATCGGCAAATCTTTTCGGAGGAAGGATGGGACGATCGTGGATGCCCCGGACGTTGTGGAGGGCGTCGTCCTGCTTCGCAAAGGCGCGAATGCGGATACCGTGATGGAGGACATCCACGCCAAGGTGAAGGAACTGAACGAACACATCCTGCCGCCGGATGTGAAGATTGTTCCATTTCTGGATCGCAGCGATCTGGTGCATTACACCACGCACACCGTGCTGCATAATCTGGCCGAAGGCATTCTTTTGGTATCCATCATTCTGTTTTTCTTCCTTGGTAATTTTCGTGGGGCGTTCATCGTTGCGCTGACGATTCCATTTTCACTGCTGTTTGCATCCGTCTGCCTGGACCTGAACAAAATTCCGGCCAACCTGCTATCCCTGGGAGCATTGGATTTCGGCATGGTGGTGGACGGCTCCGTGGTAGTAATCGAAAATATTGTGCGGCACTTCAATTTGCCGGCGAATGCGGGGAAAACACCGTTCGAACGCATACGTGGAGCGGTGTTCGAGGTACTGCGGCCGGTCTTTTTTGCGCGCGCCATCATCATCACCGCGTATCTTCCAATTTTTACGCTTCAGAGCGTGGAGGGCCGCCTGTTCAAGCCCATGGCCTGGACGGTTTCGTTTGCCCTGCTGGGCGCGCTGATTTTTTCGGTGGCTATCGCGCCGGTATTTGCGGAGATTGCGTTCGATGCCGGTGTTAAGGAATGGCGCAACCCGGTGATGGAGTTTCTTCGCAAGAAATACAGGTCTACTCTGCATTGGGCCCTGCAGCATCGAAAAATCACGCTGGGATTTGCAGCCGCGGTGCTGGTGGCTACGGTTGCCCTGCTCGCAAGCGGCATTGTTGGCTCTGAATTTCTTCCCCACCTCGATGAAGGCGCCATCTGGGTTCGCGGTACCTTGGCGCCCAGCACCGGCCCGACGGAGGGGACGCGCATCATGAATCAGGCGCGCATTATCCTGGCGTCTTTTCCGGAAGTGAAGCAGGTTGTCTCTCAGGTGGGGCGACCAGATGACGGCACGGACACCGCTGGTTTTTTCAACACCGAGTACTTCGTTGACCTGAAGCCCAAATCCGAGTGGCGGCCCGTTTTCCAGGAGAACAAAGACGATCTGATTGGCGCGATGGACACGCAGTTGAGCCAGATACCCGGCGTGCTCTGGAATTTCTCGCAGCCCATTTCCGACAACATGGAAGAGGCGGTCAGCGGGGTAAAGGGAGAGTTGGCCGTAAAGATGTACGGCGACGATCTGAAACAACTGGAAGCGAAGGGCGACGAAGTGGTTAACGTGATGCGCAAAGTTGCCGGGATTCAAGACCTGGGACTGTTTCGCGTGCTCGGCCAACCGAACCTGGATTTGAGCGTCGACCGCGAAAAGACCGCGCGTTATGGATTAAATGTTTCCGATGTACAGGACGCGGTGGAGACCGCCATCGGCGGCAAGGCCGTCACGCAGGTTCTGCAGGGAGAAAGACGATTCGATCTGGTGGTGCGCTACCTGCCTCCATTATCGGAGCACGCAGGAAGCCATCGAGAATATTCGCATCGTCGCCCCGAGCGGAGAGCGGGTGTCTCTGGCGCAGCTCACAAATACTCGCGTGGAAGACGGCGCTTCGGAAATTTACCGGGAGGCAAATTCGCGGTATATCGCCATCAAGTACAGCGTGCGCGGCCGTGATCTGGGCGGGGCCGTTGAGGAAGCGATGAAGAAGGTGCAGCAACAGGTGAAGCTGCCAGTCGGCTACCACATTGATTGGGCCGGAGAATACGAAAGCCAGAAGCGTTCACAGCGCCGCTTGCTGGTGGTTCTGCCCATCACCATTCTGATCATCTACATCATCCTGTTCACCATGTTTAAATCGGCAAAATGGGCTGCGCTTACCCTTGCGAATGTTTCCATGGCTCCCATCGGCGGGATTTTGGCGCTGCTATTAACCGGAACGCATTTCAGCGTTTCCAGCGGCGTGGGTTTTCTGGCGTTGTTTGGGGTTTCCGTTCAGGTGGGAGTGATCATGATCGAATATATAAACCACCTACGCGCGCGCGGATACTCGATCGAAGATGCGGCTATCGAGGGGGCGATTCTCCGGTTGCGTCCGATCATGATGACAATGCTCGTCGCCACCCTGGGTCTTTTGCCGGCAGCGCTCTCGCGCGGCATCGGATCGGACTCGCAACGTCCTTTCGCCATCGTGATCGTTGGCGGGTTGCTGGCTGCGCTGTTCATCAGCATTTACCTGCTGCCAACGATGTATGCCTGGGTGGCAAAAGACACGGATTCGCTCCCGCTGACGGACGCTGAACTAGAAGAAAGCACCTGAGAAAATAACCATTACGCTGTGACGCGGGTCACACCGCGAAACACGCGATTCCATCGCGCGAAATTCGTGACGCATCCCATTGCGTTTCGCAAATCCCCGGCCTAGGCTTTTTACAATCGCTCCAGGGAGTTTCGTATGAAGCCGGTTCTGTCTATTCTCGACGGTAATGAAGCCGCAGCATCGGTGGCTTTCCGCCTGAACGAAGTGATTGCCATCTATCCGATTACGCCGTCGTCACCGATGGGCGAATGGTCAGACCAGTGGAACTCCGAACAGAAGACAAATATTTATGGCGCGATTCCCGATGTGATCGAAATGCAGAGTGAAGGGGGCGCGGCCGGCGCGCTTCACGGAGCGTTGCAGGCTGGAGCGCTGGGAACAACGTTTACGGCGTCGCAGGGCTTGCTCCTGATGATTCCCAATATGTACAAGATTGCTGGCGAGTTGACCTCCGCGGTGATCCACGTTGCGGCGCGCACCGTGGCCACGCATGCGCTTTCGATTTTCGGCGACCACAGCGATGTGATGGCTGCGCGCGCCACGGGTTTTGCGATGTTGTCTGCTAACTCCGTGCAGGAGGCTCACGATTTCGCGTGTATAGCGCAGGCCGCCACGCTCGAAGCGCGCATCCCCTTTCTTCATTTTTTCGACGGGTTTCGCACCTCGCACGAAATCGGAATGATTGAAACTCTAAGCGACGATGATTTGCGCGCGGTGGTGGACGAGAAATTTGTGCGCCGTCATCGCGAGCGCGCGTTGTCTCCCGACCGCCCGGTCCTGCGGGGGACCGCGCAGAATCCCGACGTTTTCTTTCAGGCCCGGGAAGCCTGCAATCCTTTTTACCGTGCCTGCCCGACGATCGTGCAGGAGGTGATGGATCGCTTCGCCAAGCGCACTGGCCGCCAATATCGCTTGTTCGATTATTACGGGCCACTCGACGCGGAGCGCCTGATCATCCTGATGGGCTCCGGTGCCGGCGCAGCCGAGGAAACCGTGGATGACGCTGCGGAAACGCGGCGAAAAGGTTGGCTTGTTGAAGGTCCGGCTATTCCGGCCGTTTGCTGCGGATGCTTTGCTGGCGGCCATTCCCGACAGCGTGAAGTCCATCGCGGTGCTGGATCGAACGAAAGAACCCGGAAGTCTTGGCGAGCCGCTTTATCAGGATTTGCTCAGCGTTTATATGGAGCGATACGCCGCAGATCGTTCACTGGGTATTCCGCGCGTCATTGGCGGGCGATACGGACTTTCCTCGAAGGAATTCACGCCCGCGATGGTGAAGGCGGTGTTCGATGAATTGAAAAAGCCGGAGCCTAGGAACCACTTCACGATTGGGATTCATGACGATGTAACCCACACAAGCCTCGCCTACGATCCGGATTTCTCCACGGAAGATCCCCGCACGGTGCGCGCGCTGTTTTATGGCCTCGGCTCCGACGGGACCGTGGGGGCGAACAAGAACTCCATCAAGATTATCGGGAAGGGCACGGAGAATTTCGCGCAGGCCTATTTCGTCTACGATTCCAAGAAAGCCGGGGCGATTACCGTTTCTCACCTGCGCTTTGGCCCCGACCCCATCCGCTCCACGTATCTGATCAGCCGCGCGAGCTTTGTGGCGTGCCACCAGTTTCAGTTTCTGGATCGCATTGATGTGCTCTCCGCCGCCGAACCCGGCGCGATTTTTCTGCTGAATGCTCCCTATGGTCCTGACGAAATCTGGAATCACATTCCGCGTCAGGTGCAGGAAATCCTGCTGAAGAAGAAATTGCGCTTTTTTGTGATTGACGCCTACAAAGTGGCCCGCGAAGCCGGCATGGGCAGTCGAATAAATACGATCATGCAGACCTGCTTCTTTGCGATCAGTGGAGTACTGCCTCGCGACGAGGCGATTGCGGCCATCAAGAAAGCGATTCTGGAAACCTACGGGAAACGCGGCGAAGCGGTGGTCCGGAAAAATAATGACGCTGTGGATCAAACCCTCGCGCACCTGAGGGAAATCAAACTGCCGGAGCGCGTCACGGCTCTATTCGACATGCTACCCGCGGTTTCACCCAATGCGCCGCTTTTTGTTCGCAATGTCCTCGGCACGATCGTGACCGGCAACGGCGATTCGCTGCCCGTCAGCGCCATGCCTATTGACGGGACTTTCCCAACCAGCACTTCAAAATGGGAGAAGCGGAATATCGCGCATGAAATTCCCGTTTGGGACGCCGACTTGTGCATTCAGTGCGGCAAATGTGTGCTGGTGTGCCCGCACGCCGTGATTCGCGCCAAGGTTTATGATTCGACGCTTCTGGAGAAAGCCCCAAAGACGTTCAAATCCACGAAACCGCGCTGGCGGGAATTCGAGTCCATGCGATATACCTTGCAAGTCGCTCCGGAAGATTGCACTGGCTGCCGTCTGTGCGTGGAGATCTGCCCGGCGAAGAGCAAGAGTGAAGTGAAACACAAAGCGATCAACATGGAGGAGCAGCAGCCGCTTCGCGAGCCGGAAAGCCGCAATTGGGAGTTTTTCCTGTCTTTGCCGGAGTTCGACCGCCAGAAGCTTTCGCTTACCCAGGTGAAGGATTCGCAGCTGCTGGAGCCGCTGTTTGAATTTTCGGGCGCATGCGCGGGTTGCGGCGAAACGCCATACATCAAATTGCTGACGCAATTGTTTGGCGACCGTTTGTTGATTGCTAACGCGACGGGTTGTTCTTCCATTTACGGCGGCAATTTGCCGACTACTCCTTACGCGGTGAACGGTGAGGGGCGCGGCCCGGCCTGGTCCAATTCGCTGTTTGAAGACAACGCTGAGTTTGGCCTGGGCATGAGACTGGCGGTGGATCAGCAGGCGCGGTACGCGCGGGAGCTTGTTGCGCGATTGAACGGGCAACTTGGGGACGAATTAGTAAAAGGCCTGCTCGAAGGCGACCAGTCGAAGGAATCCGGCGTGGAGGAGCAGAGGCGGCGCGTCCTGGAGCTGAAAAAGAAAATCGGCGGTCTTTCGACGCCGGAGGCACTTGCGCTGATGGCGATCGCGGATGCGCTGGTCCGCAAGAGCGTTTGGCTGGTGGGCGGAGACGGCTGGGCATACGACATCGGCTTTGGCGGGCTGGATCACGTTCTGGGGTCGGGCCGCAACGTTAACGTGCTGGTGCTGGATACCGAGGTGTATTCGAATACGGGCGGGCAGATGTCCAAGGCCACGCCGCGTGGCGCGGTGGCGAAATTTGCCAGCGGCGGAAAGCACACGGGGAAAAAAGATCTGGCCATGGAGGCTGTCAGCTATGGTTCGGTCTACGTCGCGCGTGTCGCGATGGGCGCCGGCGACACGCACACCGTGAAAGCGTTTCAGGAAGCGGAAGCGCACGGCGGTCCTTCGCTGATCATCGCGTATAGTCACTGCATTGCGCATGGCTACGATATGTCCATGGGGCTGGAGCAGCAGAAAAGAGCGGTGCTCTCCGGGTATTGGCCGCTGATGCGCTACAATCCAGCGCTTCGCCTGGAAGGGAAGAATCCGTTCCAATTGGACTCCAAAGCGCCGAGCATTCCGCTAAAGCAATACGCATATCAGGAAGCGCGCTACACCATGCTGGCGCGCAGTAATCCTGAAGCCGCTGGCGAACTGTTGAAGATGGCTCAGGATGATGTGGAGCGACAGTGGCGCGTTTACTCCAACCGCGCCGCGATGGCCGGCCGGGGTGAATCTCCATCCATCTCCCCGCTTCAAGCGGAGACCGCGCCCGAACCGGTGAAGAAGGGGGAAGACCAATGAGCGACCTGCGCACAAAATATCTTGGCTTGCTTTTGAAAACTCCGTTGCTGGCGTCAGCTTCGCCGCTCTGCGAATCCGTTGATAATATCCGCCGATTGGAAGACCAGCAGATCGGCGCCGTGGTTCTTCCTTCTCTTTTCGAAGAACAGCTTGAGTTGGAAAGCTTGACTGTGGATTACGACCTGACGCGAGGCGCGGACAGCTTTCCCGAATCCGGCAATTTCTTCCCGGACTTGCGAACGTATAATCTCGGGCCGGACGGCTATCTCGAGCTGATCCGCCATGCGAAAGAGAGCGTGGATATCCCGATCATCGCCAGTCTCAACGGAGTGTCGGACGGCGGCTGGCTGCAGTATGCCAAGTTGATGGAAGAGGCCGGCGCGGACGCCATCGAATTGAACATCTACTCTATTTTTACCGATCCCAACGTGAGTGGCAGCGAGGTTGAGCAGAGATACGTCGATCTGGTGCGCCACCTAAAACGCAGCGTTCGCATTCCACTCGTCGTAAAGCTATCACCGTTTTTCAGCGCTCCCGCGAATATGGGCGTGCGGTTCGATGAGGCGCGGGTGAACGGCCTGGTGCTTTTCAACCGCTTTTATCAACCAGATTTCGATATCGAGCAACTGGAGGTGGTTCCCAGCCTGACGCTCAGCCGGCCCGAGGAGTTGCTGATGCGTCTGCACTGGGCGGCGCTCCTTTACAACAACGTGCAGGCGGATATTGGGATCACCGGGGGAGTTCACTCTGCGGGCGATGTTGTCAAATGCATTCTTGCGGGCGCCAAGGTAGCGTTCATGACTTCCGCGCTGCTGCGCAATGGCGTGCAGCACGCGGGGCATGTTCTGGGTGAGGTGGATCGCTGGCTGGACGAGCACGAGTATGTTTCCATCCAGCAGATGTGCGGCAGCATGAGCCGCGGAGCCGTGGCGGATCCCACGGCGTTCGAGCGCGGCAACTATATGAAGGTGCTAAGCTCGTATTCGCTGCGAGGCAACGTTTTCAATGATTAGGGATGCAGTAATTCCTGGCCCTGCAGCGCAGTGAAGAAGACTTCAGCGCGTGCTCATCACTGGCGTGAACACATGATCCGCAAGCTTTTTCGCTTCGGAAATCAGGTGGGCCACCAGTTCGGAGAATGTCTCTTCGCGAAGTGAACGCGCACTGGGAAAGCGCGTTCCGAGATTTTTCCAGATGTGCGGCAGTGAAGTGTCCTCTTGGGGATCCGGTTGATAACCATAGCCCAGGCCCAGGTTCAGACAGGCCAGATCCGCAGCGTGCACCAATTCCGTGACGTCGTTTGGCGTTTTCTGTTTTCGCGGGTCGAGATGATGTTCGATCACTTCCGCTAATTCCACCGGAAGGCGCCACAATTCCGCCAGGATTCGCCCGCTCTCCGCGTGGGTGAATCCCAGGACGCTTTGTTCCACCTGCTCGAGCGGGTGGTGGGTCTCCATCGCCTCCACCAGCACATCGCGAAAATCTTCGGTGAACAGCATCCCGTTTACCAGCACGCCGATGTCATGCAAAAGCCCCGCCAGGTATACGTCTTCCGGAAACTGCGCGCCGAGTTCGTACCCTAATCCTTGTGCTACTACTGCAGTCCCCAGCGAGTGTCGCCAGAAGACCTCTTTGCCGATCGTTGTTTTCACGTTGGCAAACATCACCGGCAAGCCGCAGGAAAAGACGAGATCGCGAATGCGCCAGAGGCCAAGGGCCACCACCGCGTCTTTCACGGTGGCTACGTCGCCTCGCTGCCGGAATAAAGCGGAGTTGGCCATGCGCAGGCATTGTGCGGCGAGCGATTTGTCGTACGAAATCTGCCGCACGATTTTGTCCACGTCGATCTGGCTGGTTTTCTTGCTCAACTCCTCGCAGAGGGTCGCAAGAATGGCCGGCATGGCCGGCAAATTGCCGAGCTGTTTGATGCGTTGGGTCAGGATGTCGTAGGTCACCGGGTTCATGCCTGCACCTTGTTGCTCCGTTTGTAGAAATTGCGCTGGATGCCATGCGGATTTGCCGGCGCGTGGCAAGAAGGTCTGGGAAAAAATGAGCACGCGGTGGTCCAGAGAAAGCTTTGCAATGGAAGACTTACGACGTGCACGCTGTTCCACACCGGCACAATCCTTGCTTTCCTGGCTCACTGGCGTCTCCTCCCTTGGGTGACACGCGGCGGTGACCGTTCCAACCAAAAGCTGCTCCTTGAATGTTTTGAGCAGTTTTCCAATCCACCTGTTGGCAAATTTCTAGCCACGAGCCGCTGGGAATGGCCCGTTTCGTGCACCAACCTGTTCGAGTAGGCCGCGGAATGATCCGCGACTAACCATGACCAGCACTGAGAATTTCAACCGTTTCCTGGCGCGGCAGCCAATTCTGACCAACGAGCGGAAACTGTTTGGCTACGAAATTCTTTCGCGCTACGGTCCGGAAAACTATTGCCGCCCCAAGCCGGGTTCGGCGTTATCTGTGAACGCCATGGATGAACTTTTCCTGATGGGCATCCGCACGATGACGGACGGCTTGCCAGCATTTATGAACTGTACGCGAGAATTCTTTCTTCAGGATTATTTGACGTTGATGCCACGTGATCTGGTGGTAGGCGAAATTCTGGAGACAGTAGCGCCGGATGCCGAGGTGCTCAGCGCCTGCAAAAGGATGAAAGACCAGGGATATCGGCTGGCTCTGGACGACTACTGCGACCTGCCGGCGATGCAACCGTTGCTCGAATTTGCCGATTTCGTGAAGATTGACATTCTGTTGACCAGCGTCCCGGATCAGAAGCTCGTTGTGGAACGGTGCCAGCGCTTGCGTATCCCGACAATTGCGGAAAAAGTGGAAACCCACGCGCAGTTCCAGAGTTGTCTTGAATTAGGCTACGACTACTTTCAAGGATATTTCTTCTGCCGGCCGCAGATCATCGGCCGCCGTAGCGTCCCTGCAAATAAGACTGTCTATCTGGAGCTACTGCAGGCGGCGAACGAGGAAGTTTTCAATCTTCACAAGATCTCGATGATCTTCAAACGCGACGTTTCGTTGAGTTACCGGCTGCTGCGTTACCTGAATTCCGCGGCATTCGCGTTCCGCTCTGAAATCCATTCCATACCGCACGCACTCAGCCTGCTTGGCGAACATTCCATGCGCAAGTGGATATCGCTGGTCAGCGTGGCGGCGCTGGGCGACGAGGTTGCAGACAGTCTGCTGCGTCTGCCATTGCTCCGTGCGATGTTTTGCGAATTGATCGGACAGAAGGTCGGGATGACTCGCGAAGCCAACGATCTTTTCCTGCTCGGCTTGCTTTCCGTGATGGACGCGCTACTTAACGTCCCAATGGCTGTGGTTTTGCAGGACATCAAAGTGGACGAAGAAATCGCCAAAGCGCTCCAGGGACGCGACAGCCGCTATCGCCCCATTTTCGAAGTCGTTCTCGACTATGAATCCGGCACCTGGGGCCAATTGGCGGAATCCTGCCGGCGCGTGGGCCTTCACGAAAACTTTTTGCCGGATCTTTATTTGCGCGCGGTGCGCTGGGTTTCGGACATTCTTGCGGAAATTCCCGTGGCGGTCTGATCGGGAGTTACTTTCGCCTCTCCGCAAATACTTCTTCGGCTACCTGGAACGCGTGGTTGGCGGCCGGAACACCGCAATAAACTGCGGTCTGCAGCAGGACTTCTTGAACTTCCTGCCGCGAGACTCCCGTATTCACCGACGCGCGAAGGTGCAGGCGCAGCTCTTCGGTGCGATTCAGGGCCACCATCATGGCGATGGTGATCAGGCTTCGCGTCTTCTTCGGCAGGCCGGGGCGCGTCCAGATTTCACCCCAGGCGTAGCGCGTGATCAGATTCTGAAATGGCGCGTTGAATTCATTCATGCGCGCTTCCGCGCGCTCCACGTATGCCTTGCCCAGCACCTGCTTGCGCACTTTCATCCCTTTTTTGTAACGGCTGGCGTCATTCATCCGTGCGCTCCCTGGGATTTCAGGAATCCCAAAACTACGCGGTCGAAATCTTCCCGTGCTTCGATATTGGAAAGATGCGCCGCGGAAAGTTCGGCATACTTGGCTCCCCGAATGCTGCTTTCGAGGAAATGCCCATCGGCGGGAGTAGTTGCGCTGTCGTGCGTCCCGGAAATGATCAGCACAGGAGCCTGCACCATGGCCAGTTTTTCGCGGTAGTCCATATCGCGCACGGCTGCGCATGTGGAAGCGTAGGCGGCTGCGTCAATGGACTCCAGCATTTCCCGCACGCTTTCGGTTTGCCGGACATGCGATGCGCGATAGCCTGCCGTCAACCATCGGTCAATCACGCCGCCCGCGATCGCTTTCATTCCTCCCTGCTGCACCGCAGTGATGCGCGCGTTCCAGGTATCCTGAGTTCCGATCTTTGCCGCCGTGTTGCACAGAACGATCTTGTGGAAGCGCGCGGACGCGTTCGCGCCCAGATACATGCCCACCATTCCGCCGATGGACAAGCCGCAAAAGAAAACACGATCAAGCTTTAAGGTGTCCAACAGTTGCAAAACATCTCCGGCCAGCTGTTCGATGTTGTAAGGGCCCGGCGTCACGCTGGATTCGCCGTGGCCGCGGCTGTCGTATCTCAGCATGCGGAAGTCCTTGCTGAATGCTTCCACTTGCGGATCCCACAAGCGATGCGTGGTGCCCAGTGAATTGGAAAAAACGAGAACGGGCGCGCCTTCCGGGCCGTCCAACTGGTAGAAAAGCTGCGTATCCTTTAATTTGGCGAAGGCCATGACGTTGTCCTTTCCTCAGCGGGTCACTGCAGCGCCGTGTGCTCGGGCTAGAACGTCGCGCACGAACTCTTCGGCGTTGCCTAGATAGTTTCGTACGTCAAAGAGGTTTTCCAGGTCCGCTGGTTTGAAGTAGCCCTGGAATTCCGGGTCTTCGCGCAAAACATCCTTCAGGTGGCGATTCGCGGCGAAGGCTTTACTGCAGGCAGACTCGACAAGCGTGTGAGCGGGTAATTTTCCCAGGCGGTCGGCTAATGCCATGGCAACGGCTTCGGCGAAGATCTTTCCACGCGTGGCTTCCAGGTTTTCGCGCATGCGTGATGCATCCACTTGTAAGCCGGGAAGCATTTCCGTCAAGTGGTGCAGCGCGCCGCCGGCGAGACACACCAGTTCTGGAAGCGTTTCCCATTCCGCCTGCCAACCGCCGAGCGCGCGCTGCTGCTCCTGCTGCATGGCAGAGAGCATAGTGGAGACAAGGCCGGGCATGCGCGCCGCTGCGGCGAGCACGGTTGCGCATGTCACGGGATTGCGTTTGTGCGGCAAGGTGGAAGAACCACCGCGACCTTCGCCGATGGGTTCGGCAAGTTCGCCGATTTCCGTCTGCGCGTGCAGAGAAATGTCGCGCGCGATTTTCCCAAGGGTCCCGGTGCAAATGCCAAGCGCTGTTGCGATTTCCACTATTCGGTCGCGATGCGTGTGCCATGGAAGTGTTGGCAATGGAAGATGTAGCTCCTCGGCGAGCGCTTTTGCCACTTGGGGCCCGCGGCCTGCCAAGGCTGCAAGCGTGCCCACGGCGCCGCCGAATTGCAGCGCGAGATTGCTAGCGCGAAGCTCCAAAAGTCGAGCGCGATGCCGGAGCACCGCATCCAGCCATCCGGCGACAATAAACCCAAATGTAGTGGGAAGTGCCTGCTGCATCCAGGTGTGCGCCACCACGGGAGTTGCGCGGTGCTTGCCGGCAAGCTCCGCCAGCGTGGCTATAAGTCGCGCCAGATCCTGATCGATGACTTCCAGGGCGCGACGCAATTGAAGCATGGTGGCGGTGTCAATCGCGTCCTGGCTTGTTGCGCCCCAGTGGACGAAACGCGCGGCATCCTTATTCTTTGCTGCAACAAGTTCCGTCAGCTGCTTGACCAGCGGAATGGCGATATTTCCGGCGAGGGCGGCTTTCGTTGCGATTTCCTCGAGGTTGAATTGGTCGGCGTGGCACGCAGCCGCAATCGCGCGGGCGTCTGGTTCCGGGATTACCCCGGCTTGCGCTTCCGCGCGCGCAAGCGCGGCTTCAAAATGCAAGAGGCTTTGGACCGTTTCGCGATCCGTGAAGATGCCGTCGATCGCTTCAGAGCGGAATAACTTGTCAAAGAGTTTCATCGGCGCGATCGTCTCCGAGATGCCGCGATCAGAACGGGGCCACGGCTTGCTTTGCTAGCATACCGCGCCTTGCAGAAGATTTGCCGCGGAGTCAGGGTATTGTGCGATCGGCGACGCTCGCTAAACGCGCTCGACGATCACCGAAATCCCCTGGCCGACCCCGATGCACATGGTGCACAACGCGTAGCGGCCTTTTGTCCGTTGCAACTGATAGACCGCCGTAGTCACCAGCCGTGCACCGCTTGCGCCCAGGGGATGGCCGATCGAAATGGCACCGCCGTTGGGGTTTACGTGCGCCGCGTCATCGGGCACGCCAAGTTCGCGAAGAACCGCCAGTGCCTGAGACGCGAAGGCTTCGTTCAGTTCGATCACATCCATTTGCGAAATATTTAAGCCCGACTTGGATAGAACCTTTCTGCTGGCGGGCACGGGGCCAATGCCCATCACTCGTGGGGCGACGCCTGCCGTTGCAGCGGCGATGACGCGTGCCCTGGGAGTGAGGCCATATTTTTTCACGGCGGCCTCGGAGGCCATCAATATCGCGCAAGCGCCATCGTTAATGCCGGAGGCGTTTCCGGCGGTGACGGTCCCGTCAGGCTTCACCACGCCTTTTAGTTTCGCCAGCGCTTCAAGTGTGGTGTCGGCGCGCGGGTGTTCATCCACGGAGATCATCACTGGTTCGCCCTTTTTCTGCGGGACGGGCACGGGAAAAATCTCTTCCGCCAGGCGTCCCGCCTTCATCGCCGCCGCGGTGCGTTGTTGGCTGCGCAGCGCAAAAGCGTCCTGATCGGCGCGCGAAACGTGATACTCCTCGGCCACGATTTCCGCCGTCTCCGGCATCAAATCGGTTCCATATTTAGCTTTCATCGCAGGGTTCACAAATCGCCAGCCGAGCGTGGTGTCTTCCAGTTTCAGATTGCGCGCAAAGGCGGCGTCTGCTTTGCCAACGACGAAGGGTGCTCGCGACATGCTTTCCACCCCGCCCGCAATCAGCAGGTCCACTTCGCCGCTCTTGATGCCGCGCGCGGCCATGGCCACCGCATCCATGCTGGAGCCGCAAAGGCGATTCACCGTGGTCGCGGAAACTTCCTTCGGCAGCCCAGCCAGCAACACAGCCATGCGAGCGACATTGCGATTGTCTTCGCCGGATTGATTCGCGCAGCCGTAAATCACGTCATCGAGGGCGTTCCAGTCGACGGTGGGGTTGCGGCGGATCAGTTCCGCGATTGGAAGCGAGGCGAGATCGTCAGTTCTGACGCTGGAGAGCGCTCCGGCATAACGCCCGATGGGCGTGCGAATGGCGTCACAAATATATGCATTAGTCATGATTTGGAGTTCTTTCCCTTGCTCTCAGTCTACCGTAAACGCACAGGCGAAGCGCAAACCCTATGCGCGAACGAAGCCGTGTGGAGTAGACTCTCAACTGGCCCGAAGTGATTGGCCGGACGAACCTCCGACATGCTCACCAACCGCCGCGAAATCCAGATTGAGTGGGGAGACTGCGACCCCTTTGGCATCGTTTTCTTCCCGCGGTACTTCGAATACTTTGATGCATGTACGAACGCATTGTTTCATCGCGCTTTGGGCTACCCAAAGGCGGAGATGCTGCGGCGGTTCCGCATTGCGGGCATCCCGTTGGTGCAGGCCAGTTGCAACTTTCTGGTGCCCTCGTCATTTGGGGATATCGTCACGGTGGAATCGTGCGTCACGCAATGGGGCAAGAGCAGCTTTTCGCTGAATCACCGGTTGTTCCGCGACGATGTGCTTGCAGTTGAAGGAATCGAGAAACGCGTCTGGACCGTCCGGGAGACCGTGGAACCTTTCAAACCGAAGAGCCAGCCGATTCCCAAGGAAGTGATCGAGAAATTTCTCTGAGTTACCCGCGATGGCCATCATCCGAACACAAGTGGGTATTATCGGCGCCGGCCCGGCCGGGCTGATGCTGGCACACCTTTTGCATTTGCAGGGAATCGAAAGCGTGGTGCTGGAAAGCCACACGCGCGAGTATGTGGAGAGCCGGGTGCGCGCTGGCGTGCTGGAGCAGGGCACGGTGGATATGTTGCGCGATGCGGGCGTCGGAGCGCGAATGGCGCGCGAGGGACTGCAGCACGGCGGCGTGGAACTTCGGTTCGCTGGCGAAGGCCACCGTATTGATTTTCAGGACCTGGTGGGGAAGTCCATCACCGTCTATGCGCAGCAGGAGGTGGTGAAGGATTTGATCGCCGCGCGCCTTGATTACAATGCGCCGCTCTTTTTTGAAGCCGAAGCTATGCGCATTTCTGATTTTGACGCACAGCCGCGGATCCAGTATGCGCACCTGGGGATCTACGCACGAAATTGCCTGCGACTTCATCGCGGGTTGCGATGGGTTCCACGGGATCTGCCGCCCAGCGGTGCCGGGCAAGCAAATCCGCTTTTACGAGCGCGATTACCCCTTCGGGTGGCTGGGAATCCTGGCGCAGGTGGCGCCCGCTTCACACGAACTGATTTATAACTATCACGAACGGGGATTTGCGCTGCTGAGCATGCGGTCGCCCGAAATTTCGCGGCTGTACCTGCAGTGTGCGCCGGAGGAGCAAATCGAGAACTGGTCGGACGATCGCATTTGGGAAGAACTGCGAACCCGCATGGCGACCACCGACGGCTTCGTGCTGCGTGACGGACCGATTATTCAAAAGGGCATCACGCCGATGCGTAGTTTCGTAGCTGCGCCCATGCAATTCGGGAAATTGTTCCTGTTGGGGGATGCGGCGCACATCGTGCCGCCAACCGGTGCAAAGGGTTTGAATCTGGCAGTGGCGGATGTGCGCGTGCTGACCCGCGGGTTTGTCGAAGTGTACAGGCGCGGAAACAGGGAAGAGCTGGCGCGATACACAGAGCGGTGCCTGCGCCGGGTATGGCTTGCGCAGCGTTTTTCTGGGTGGATGACTTCGATGCTGCACCGCTTTCCGCAAGAAGATGAGTTTTCGCACCAGATTCATCTGGCCGAGCTTGGGTATGTGACGAGTTCGCGTGCGGCTTCCACGACCCTTGCCGAAAACTATGTCGGTCTGCCCTTCGATACTCCCGGGCTGTTCTGATTTTTCGATTATCACACCGATTGTGATAAAACATCTGCACTTTGTTGCTGGGTTCTCATCCAAGGCGATGAACTGATGGCCTCCCCACACGCAGCTTACGACGCGGTTGTTATCGGTGCGGGTCACAACGGGCTGACTGCGGCGGCGTATCTTGCTCGCGCGGGATGGAAGACGCTCGTTCTGGAGCGGCGGGAAATTGTGGGCGGATGCTGTGTTACGGAAGAGATCGCGCCAGGATGCCGCGCGTCCACCACTTCTTATATCGCCAGCATGCTGCGGCCGGAAGTGATTCGGGAATTGCGTTTGGGGGATTACGGGCTGCGCATGGTGCCGTGCGATCCGGGCTTGCAGGTGCCATTTCCCGACGGCAACGTGGTGCCCTGGTGGGCGAACCGCGACCGCGCCGTTGCGGAATTTCGCAAGATTTCACCCAAGGATGCGGAGCGTTTTGTAAAGGTGGACGACCAGTTAAAGAAACTGGCGCGCTATCTGCAGCCATTCTTCATGGAGCCGCCGCCGGAAGTGGACACGCGATCGCTGCAGGGATGGGGCGACCTGTTACGCCTCGGCAAGCGGTTCCGCGGCATCACCAATTCGGAGGCGGCACAACTGGTGGCGTTTCTGACCGGAAGCCTGGGCGATTTCCTGGACAAGAATTACGAATCCGAAAAAATGAAGACCATGTTTCTGGCCAACAATGTGTACGGAAAACATGGCGGCCCCTACCAGCCGGGCACCGCAATCGGACTACTTTTCCACTTGTTGAGCGGCGGAGAGCACGATCTGCAAGGATTTTACGGTCACGTGATGGGCGGAATGGGATCGATCACCCAGGCGCTGGCTGCCTCGGGAAAAAAACTGGGCGCGGAGATTCGCACCTGCGCGGCCGTGGCGCGTATTGATGCGCAGGACGGAAAAGTGCGCGGCGTTACGCTGGAAGACGGAACGGAGATTCGAGCGAACGTGGTGCTTTCCAACGCGGACCCGAAGCGCACTTTTCTGCAATTGACAGATGCGAAGCTATTGCCCGGGGAATTTGTGGAGGCAATTCGCGGGATCAAGATGGCGGGGCCTTGCGCGAAGGTCAACATGGTGTTGAGCGAGGAGCCGCGATTTACGGGAACCCCGGCGGGGGCGACTCCACAGGAACGATCGCTGTTTACGCTGGTGCCCTCGCTGGAATTTGCAGAGCGCTGCTACGACATCGCGAAGTTCGGTGAGATTCCGGAAGAGTTGTGGGTGGACTGCGTGGTGGCTTCCAACGCGGACGATTCTCTGGCACCGCCGGGAAAACATATCATGACCTGCTTCGTGCAGTACGTGCCCTACAAGCTGCGAGAAGGGAATTGGGACGAAAAACGCGAATTGCTGGGAGATCGCGTGGTGCGCAAGATCGCGGAATACGCTCCGAACATGCCCGCCGCGATTGTGGCGCGGCAAGTTTTGACGCCGCTGGATCTGGAGCGGACCTACGGGTTGACGGAAGGCAATATATTTCACGGCGATTTGAACCTGGAGCAGTTGTTTTTTATGCGTCCGGTGCCAGGTTGGTCGCAATATCGCATGCCGCTGCGTGGTTTGTATTTGTGCGGGGCCGGCGCGCACCCGGGCGGAGGAGTGACAGGTGCGCCCGGACGGAACGCGGCGATGCAGGCGATCCGGGACAAAAAGCGCGGAAAGTGGCGAGATTAGAGTTCGGGAAGAGTAAGCTATGACGATGAACGCGGGGGAAAATTCGGGGATGCAGAAATCGTTGCCGAGCGTGTATTACCGCTCGGAAGAGATTTTTGCGCAGGAGAAAGAGAAGATTTTCTGTCGCGAGTGGTTTTGCGCGGCGAGGGAAGAGCAGATTCCCGCGCCCGGCGATTTTCTGGTGCTGAATATTTTGGGCGAAAGCGTGATTGTTGTGCGCACCAAAACCGGCGAGATCAAGGCTCATTACAATGTTTGCCGCCACCGCGGTTCACGGCTGCTTCCGGAGCCCGGCGACGAACTTGCCAGCGACATCAAGCTGCTGGGTGGAGTGCTTGGCGCGAACGGGATCCGGTGTTCCTATCATTTATGGACTTACGCGCTGGACGGGAGGTTGCTGAACGCGCCGCACACCAAAGAAGGCGATGGATTCTGCAAGGCGGAGTTTTCACTCTACCCGGTCGGCGTGGAACTCTGGGGCGGGTTCATCTTTCTGAATCTGATGCCGGAAGTGGCTGCGGGAGTCGGAAAAACTCTGAAGTTCGCGTTTGGGGACGCGATGGAACGCGTCAAACGCTATCCACTGAATGAATTGCTGGCCGCGAAACGCATCTCCTACGAAGTGGAAGCCAACTGGAAGATCATTTTGGAAAACTACAATGAGTGCTACCACTGCGGCGCGGTTCATCCCGAACTTTGCGACGTCGTGCCGGCATTTCAGCAGCAGGGCGGCGCAGCTCTGGAGTGGGAGCAAGGTATTCCGCATAAAGAAGGGGCCGTCACGTTTACGTGGACTGGCAAGACGAATCGCTCGCCCTTTCCCGGGCTGGACGAAAATGAAAAAGTGCGGCACAAGGGCGAACTGATTTACCCGAACCTGATGCTGAGTCTGGCCTGCGATCACGTGGCGGCGTTTACGTTGTGGCCAAAATCGCCCAACCACACCACGGTAATCTGCGACTTTCTGTTTCACCCGGACGAGATGAAAAAGCCGAATTTTGTTCCCAGCGACGCGATCGATTTCTGGGATCTGGTGAACCGCCAGGATTGGGCCATCTGCAAGCGTGTGCAACAGGGAACACAGGCGCGCGTCCACGAATTTGGGTATTACGCTCCGATGGAAGATATGAGCCTGGATATACGGCGGTATCTGCTGGAACGTTTGAAATAAGAGTTGCCTGCCGGTTGGAAATCTAATTTTAGAAATTGAAGAATAAGGAAATGCGTCCGCTGGGAGTGGCCTGACGCTAATTCCGTGCTACAGAGCGGCCCGCCTCAGAAGGCGGGCCCTACGGCAGATCGGATTCTATGGCTGGCCAATCTGGAGATTGGCGCTCCTGGACAGGTTACGGCGGTTGCCGAGGTGGAAGAGGAGAAGTCCTAAGACGATGAGAAGGCCAGTGGAGCCGAGGAGTTTAGCCAGGTAGAGGATTTGATGGGGTTCTTCGGGCGGGGGAATCAGGGAGAGGAAAGTGGCGAAGCCAGCGGAGGCGAAACCGATGGCGCCAAGTATGCGAGCGGACAGGGGCGAAAGCGAAGTAAAGGAAGTAAATGAGGTAAAGGAACTAGAGGATTCGGAAGCGGTCGCAGAACTAAGTTGATCGGGAAAGTCGGGGGCGGTCCTGCAGCCGAATCATGGAGGCGAAGAGAAAGAGGAACGGGACCATGGTAATGACCACCGCGATGGCGACCAGGATGTTGTAAGCGCCTCCCACCGAAGCTCCAGCCTGGCCGAGAAAAACGAATAAGATGCCGAACAGTCCCTGGCCGAGCACCGAGACCCACGGAGTTTTATAGCGCGGGTGGAGTTTCCCGAAAGCAGCGGGAAGATAGCCGTCAAGTCCAGCCACAAAAGGCAGGCGGGCTGCGGCGGCGAGGTAGGCTCCCGCTGCGCCAATGTTGCTGATGGAGATGAGGAGCGCGCCGAGTTGGGTTAGGCCGCCGATGTGCAGGCGCGAAGCCGTGTGATCAATGGCCTGAGCAAGACCGTCCAGATTTGACGATTCCGCGCTGGGAATGGCCAGCAGAACGCAGAACGTGCCAAGCATATAGCACACCGCGATGGTGATGCCCGCAAGCAGCAGTGCACGAGGAATATTGCGGCGCGCATCCTTGATCTCTTCGGCCATCAGTGAGGCCGATTCGCAGCCAATAAACGAAAAAATAATGATGGACCAGAAAAGCATGTCCTGCACGTGCGCGGTGGGAAGAAAATTGCGCGGCGCAAAGGATGTGGCGGAGCCGAACTGCCTCCACGCAACAAATCCGAGGACGATGATGATCAGCGCTGGAATCCACATGGCGATAGCGCCGAGGTTGTGGGCCCACTTGGCGAGATTCAGGCCCAGGACATTCAGGAGCGTGAGGCCAACGAGAATGAAGACTGAAAAGGCCACAAAGTAGGCGGGCTTTTGCGAGTAGTGCTGCAATGCGGGATGGAGAAACAACATGTTGCTGGCGGCGAAATAGAGAACCGCGGGGAAATACGGCAGATTGCTGACCCAATACATCCAGGCGGACAAAAATCCGGCACGTTCACCAAAGGCTTTTTTGGTCCAGATGTAAAAGCCACCCTCGGCCGGGAAGCGCGAGGAGAGATGGATGACGGAGAGAGCCAAAGGGATATAGAGGAAGAGCCAGGCGGCGAACCAGACGACGAGCGAGGAGGGGCCGTGACCGGCGGCAGTGGCGATCCAACGCAGGCTGACGCCAGTGACCACATAAAAGAGGAAAAGATCGCGAAAGCCCATGACGCGGGAAGGTGCGGCGTGAGATTCGGAAGGAGAGTTCGACAAGAAGCGAAGGCCTCCGGAGGGGGAACAGTAGCGGAAAAGCAGCGAAGAAGCAAAGATGCCGGTGGTTGCTAGCCTACAGTCGAAAGTCCACAGCCGTTGGCCGAAAGCCACAAGCCATGGGCTTAAATTTTGCTCATTAGAAAAGGCGAAGAATTTTGTGCCGGAATGAAGCGGGGCTGCCGAGTTGAAAAGGGAGCGAGAAAAAGGGGATGTGAAAGCGGTTGCGTGATGGTGAGGCATGCCACGCGCACAGAAACGGAATTGAACAAAAGAGAAGGGATGTTTGGAAAACCGGAGCTACGGCCCGAGCGGTGCGACTTGAGGAACCAATCAAGCGCCAACCGGGACGCTGGAACGCTGCTTGCACGGGGATTCAGGACGATTGGGAATTCTCGGGACGGTGCGTGTGGGAACCAAAGAAAAGCATCGCAAAGTGAACGGAAAAGCGAGCGAGCCGGAGGCAGCACGTCCCGAACCGGAACAAAAGCTTGAGGAGGGAATGAGCGACGAGATCGTCCGGGAGTTCCTGGTGGAGAGCAACGAAAACCTGGATCTGCTTGACCGGGAGTTGGTGAACTTGGAAAAAGATCCCGGAAATCGGGAAACACTTTCGAGCATTTTCCGAACAATTCACACCATAAAAGGGACAAGAACGCGTATCAGGCAGCAGCGCAAGTGACTTCCGTGATTGATTCGCTGATGCAAACCACCATCAACATGACGGCAGGAACTTAGCCATGTCCATTCGCCTGAATCCGGATCTTTTGCCCAGCCTGCTGGCCTCCATCCAGCAGAGTCGACAGAACGAAACCATTTCCACTCAGCAACTCGCCAGCGGGCGCAGCGTGAATCAACTTTCCGATAATCCCGCCGCTGCCGCTTCTCTCGTCCAGAATCACGATCAGGCCGGAGCCGACGCGCAGTTTCTGCAAAGCCTCAGCACCTTGCAGTCGAAATATCAGGTTGCGGACAGCGCTTTAGGCAATGTGGTCTCCGCGCTCACTCGCGCGCTCAGCTTGGGAACAGAGGGCGCCAACGGGACATTGAATGATTCCGAGCGCCAGGCCATCGCCGGGGAAGTGCAGGGCCTGCTGAACCAGTCTGTTTCGCTGGCGAATACCACCTATCAAGGTTCTTTTTTGTTTGCCGGAACCAAAGTAAACACGCAACCCTTCACCTTGGACACGGCAACCAACGTGGTCACCTATAACGGAAATTCCGCTACCAGCAGCGTCGAGCTTTCCAACGGCGACTCCATCACCGCCAACGTCCCCGGCGATCAGCTTTTTCAAAACGCTTCAGGGAGCGTCACCTCCGCGCTCACCGATCTTTATAACGCGCTGACCAGCGGCAATAACATCCCCAACAGCATCACTGAGGTCCAGAACGCCTTGAATCAGGTCAGTGACCAGCGCGTCTTTTACGGAAATTCCCTGAATCAGATCAATCAGAGCGAAGCGTTCTTGAGCCAGGATCAATTGAATTTAAGCCAGCAGGAAAACAGCCTGGTGGGCGCGGATCCCGCCGCTGTCGCCAGCAATTTTGCCCAGGCGCAGCTTGCCAATCAGGCCACACTAAGCGCCACCGCGAAGGTTTTGAGCCTGCCAACCCTTCTCGACTTCCTCAAATAGTGCTATCCAGGATCTAAATTTCCATCTCGTTCTGCTTTGGTCCGCGGCTGGCGCATGCCAGCAAAAATACGCATTCCTCTAATCGGTTATAGTGATAAGAATCCCGCGCCCATCCCAATCCCCCGCAAGAGTGTAAGTGACAGTTAACCATCGAACTGTGATTTTATGCATAAGTACTGGTAACTTGTGACACTTCAAACGGTTTGACTGTCACTTCTTCCTCGCGCAAGCGCGGGGTTTCCGGGAAACTTCTTGACAAACCGGCATCGCTGCACTATAACGCGTGCAACGTGATAACCGGTTAGATTTGCGCGGCTTGCGGGTGACCTTTCGGTGCGAAAGGGCGCGCCGCCAACAACCGGGGGCCTGAAGGCCTTGATGGGGTTCGAATCTGAAGAGTTCACTCGGAGGATGATCATGCAAGCCACGAGACTTCGCAGCTTTGTGGGTGTATTGCTGTTTGCATTTGCAGTGCTATTGGGTGCCCGGGTATACGCCGGCGTCACCGCCAGCATTTCCGGAACGGTAACAGATTCGAGTGGCGCGGCCATTGCCGGCGCCACCGTCACGGCGACCAATGTGGATACTTCCGTGGCCGTCACGCAAATTACCAACGCGCAGGGCTATTATTCATTCCAATCCCTGCCACTGGGCAAATACAACATTCAAGTGCAGCAGACCGGCTTTAAATCCTACAGACAGCTCGGCGCAGTTTTGGAAGTGAACGCCGCGTTGGTAATCGACGTCTCCCTGCAAGTCGGGCAAAGAACCGAAACTGTCGAAGTAGAAAGCTCGGCGCTCCACGTGGAAACTTCTAGCACGCAGATGGGCGAAGTCATCGAAGGCAAGGAGATGACCGACGTTCCCCTGCTCACCCGCAGCTATACCGATCTTTTGGCATTGCAGCCCGGTGTCGTACAGACACCTTCCGGCATGACCGGCGCCTACGCGGGTAGTTTCATTTCCGCGGGATTCGCTCTTCCTCAAATCTCCGGTGACCAGAATTCTGGCGCGCAATCCGTGAACGGCATGCGTGAAGCGGCAAATGGCTTCATCTTGAACGGCCTTCTTGCTCAGGAGTCCGGATTCTCTGGCGCCGGCGCAATCCCCAACCTGGATTCCATCGCGGAATTCCGCATTCTCACCAACAACTTCGACGCTGAATACGGAAACTACAGTGGTGGCCAGATCAACGTGGTCACTAAATCAGGATCCAATAATTTTCACGGCAATCTATTCGAATTTTTCCGGAACACGGATCTGAACACCGCGAACTTCTTCAACGCCGGACAGCGCGGCGCCTACCACCAGAACCAGTTCGGCGGCACTATTGGCGGCCCCATCATCAAGGACAAGCTTTTCTTCTTCGCTGACTATCAGGGGAACCGCAAAGTTGTCGGAGAAACCCAGGTGATTTCCGGCGCTCCAAGTCAAAGTGTGCTTGACGGCGATTTCAGCAGCATCGCCGCGGCAGGTGGATTCGCAAGATCTGTGGTGGTCCCCACGTTTAACAACGGCCAAGCAATTCCCGTACCGACGACCGTAAATGGCGATGCCTGGGCCACCCAAGTTGCAGCTATCACTGGGAACACCGTGACGAACGGTCTTCCGTATTACTACCGAGCAACGGACTATACACCTGCTTCCGTTGCTGCGGGAACCCCGGTGCAGTATGGTTCTGCTTGTACGAACGCCTCACAATGTGTGTTCCCCACGCTTTCACTGAGCCCGACGAATTTCAATTCGATCTCCTCGAAACTTTTGCCGTTTATCCTGCCGGCAAACAATGCTAATGGGACATTTTCCACCAGCGCCCAGAAACTCGACCTCAACGACAATAAGTTCAGTGTCCGCGGCGATTACAACTCGCCATACGGCCTCCTCAGTGCCTACTATTACTTCGATAAATTTGACCGCGTGGACCCGTACTGGGCTTCCAACGCGCCGCTCTATCCCGGCTTCAGCGTGGACAGCAATGGGCATACCCAGACTATCGATCTGAGCAGTACAAAAACTTTTTCCTCCGCATCTGTGAATGAGTTCCATCTTGGCTATTTTCGCTTGGACGCAAAGTTCAATCAGCCCTTGGGTGGCACAGGTACCACACTGGCGAGCCTCGGATTTGCGGCGGGCGGCTCCCCAACTCAGCCGGGCATTACCATTGGTGCGCCAACTGTCGAGGGCATTCCTGAAATTGACTTCAATAACTGGGTGATCGGCGTTCCTAGCCGTCCAAACCGGATCACCGAAAATATCTATCAGGCACTAGACAATTATAGCGTGGTCCATGGGAAGCACACTTTGAAGTTCGGCGGCCAATACCATTTCAACCAGCTCGAAGAAAACCTGTTCAACGTGGCGAATGGAAACTTCTTCTTTGGCAGCAATTTCAGCGGCCAGCCCAGTGAGACTGGTAGCGACCTCGTCGACTTCCTCCTCGGCGCCCCCAGCCAATACGTCCAGGGACAATCGTACCCGTCTTACGGCCGGAATTTCTATTTTGGTTTGTTTGGACAGGACAGCTGGCGCGTCAAATCGAACCTGACTTTCAACTTCGGCTTACGCTATGACGTCAGCGCTCCGTGGCATGAAAAATACAACCAAATCCAAACCCTGATTCCTGGCGAACAATCTCTCGTGTTCCCGGGCTCTCCTCTCGGCTGGGTATTCCCTGGTGACCCGGGGGTGCCGCGCGGCCTGGCGCCCACTCGCTGGAACAATTTTGCGCCTCGCCTCGGCCTGGCCTATTCCTTCGGTGATCACGATGGCGCGCTGGGCAAGGTTCTTGGAAAGCCGGGCACAACCAGCATCCGCGCCGGTTGGGGGATGTTCTATACCTCGTTCGAAGGTGCAACAGACTTCAATGAAATTGGTGACGCGCCTTTCGGCAATTATAGCGGACAGAACCAGCCTGGCTTTGCCAGTCCGTTCATCCAACGGGCATCTGGCAGCCTGGTATCCAACCCATTTCCGGTCGCGCCGCCGCCGAAGAATTTTTCGATTGGCAACCCCGGAACCGGATATCCGTACGATAACCTGGTGGACTTTTTCACCGCGTTCGGCACCATCGGCAGTTCGCCCGCGTTCAACAACAACAACAAGTTGCCGTATGCTGAAAATTATGAATTCTCGATCCAGCGTCAGTTCACTTCTTCGGACCTGTTGACGGTGAGCTACGTTGGGACACAGGGACACCGCCTGCTGTCCTCGATCTCCGCCAATCCCGGCATTCCCTCACTGTGCTTAGGCCTGAGTAATCCCAGCGCTGTCTTGGCAAACACACCTACCTGCGGGCCGGGCGGCGAAAACAACGTCTACACTTTACCCGATGGTACGCAAGTAGCCGGGACGCGCGGTCCCTTCAGCACGCCCTATCGCAACAATCCCGTCTTCATCGGCGGCACTGCTATTGTGCCCTTCGGCAATGATTCCTATTTCGCCACCATCGGCAACTCCGTTTACAACTCGTTGCAGGTTAATTGGCGCCACACCGCAAAGGACCTCCAGGTCCTGCTCGGCTACACCTTCAGCAAATCGCTGGATGATTCCTCGGGATATGGCGAGCAGATCAATCCCTACAATCCAAGGCTCAGCCGCGGACTCTCCGCATTCGACAGCACCAACAATTTTGTTGTCAGCTACAACTATCGTTTGCCGTTCGACAAGATCGACAAGGCCAAGTTGCTCACGCACGGTTGGGAAATCAGCGGCATCACCACCTTCTCGACAGGCCTTCCAATTACCGTCGTGGAAACGGACGATCACGCCTTGACCGGAACCGGTTTTGGCGGCCCCATCGTGCTCCCAGTAGACACGCCCGACTACAACGGCCAGTCCCTGGGGATCACCAATCCGCGCAATAACCCGAATCACTTCTTCTTCAATATTTCCGACTTCAGCCAGAGCGCCATCGGCCTGCAAGGAACCGCCAACCGCCGGTTTTTCCACGGTCCCGGTCTCAACAACTGGAACATGGCGATCAAGAAGATCACTCCGATCCACGAAGCTATGTCGCTCGAATTCCGGGCGGAACTCTTCAACATGTGGAATCACGCACAGTTTGTCAATCCAAGCGGATTGGTCCCGGGTCCGTTGGGCACGCCCGGTTCTCCCTTGACCAACTTCGGCGAAGTCACTGCCGCTCGCGATCCCCGCTTGGCGCAACTTGGCTTGAAACTGAATTTCTAGGCGCACGGCAAGTTTGTACCCCCAACAACCCCGAGCGGGGGAGCGTTGACGAAACGCTTCCCCGCAACTTCCAAAGAGTGGCGGCAGGTTTCGCGCACCGCCATTCAAGAAGCGAAAGAGACTCGGAAATGTCGGCCCAAGGCGTACTCGCGGCAACACTGGTAGAACCCGGAAAATATGAATTGCGGGAATACGCCCTGCCGGAACCCGCGCCGGGTTGCGTGCTGGTGAAAATGGAAATGTCCGGAATTTGCGGCACGGACAAGCACACCTTCCAGGGTTACGTCACGCAATATGGCGACCGCAAACTGGAATTTCCCATCATCCAGGGCCATGAAAATGTCGGCACGGTCGCCGCGATTGGAGGCGACGGCCGGTACGCCGATTTTGAAGGTGTGCCGCTTCAGGTTGGCGACCGGGTGGTGGTTGGCGCAAATGTTTCCTGCGGCGAGTGCTACTACTGTCGCCACGATTTTCCGTACTATTGCTGCGAAAAGACCACCGACTACGGCAATAATCTGAGCGCCAAAAATCCACCGCATTTATTTGGCGGATGGTCGCAATACATTTATATTGTCCCCGGCAGCTTTCTGGTAAAGGTGCCGGACGATCTGCCCTCGGAAGTAGCGGTGCTCACGGAAATTTTCGCAGTGTCCGTGGGCCTCGACCGCGCCAAGCAGATGTCCGCGTTTCCAAATGAGTCGTTCCGGTTTGACGACACCGTGGTCGTTCTCGGCGTTGGACCGCTGGGCATGTGTTTCCTGATGAAGGCGCGCATGTTGGGCGCCGGCACCATCATCGCCGTGGACCTATCGGACTACCGTCTAAATTTCGCGAAGCGGCTAGGAGCGGACCACCTCGTCAACGCCGGCAGAATGTCCCCGGCTGAGCGTCTGAAATTTGTGAAGGATTTAACGCACGGCCGCGGTGCAGACATGGTGATTGAATGCGCGGGAGTGCCGCAAGCACTTCCGGAAGGACTGGAAATGCTGCGGGTCAGCGGTTTGCTTGTGGAAGCGGGAAACTTTTCCGATCTCGGTGAAATATCGCTCAGTCCGCACCGCCATCTTTGCGCCAAAAACGCCCGGATCCTGTCGGTTGGCGGCGAAGAACCCGCGGCATACGGGCCAAGCATGCGGCAGATGGTGCGTTACATGAAGCATTATCCGTTGCGGGAGTTTGTCACACACCGTTATGCGCTGCGCGATGTCCACACCGCGATGCAGAAGGCCATCGAGCCGGAATCCATGAAAGTGGTTTTCGAGCCGTGGAAATGAAAAATTTTGCTGGGCATTCGCAATTCTAATCAAGGACGGAGAGAAAGAGATGAGCGGACTGAAAGAACGGTTTTTGTTTGCATGTGCGCCAGATAGTTGGGGCGTTCTCGATTATCCCGGCCCGTCGTGGGAGCAATCCCACGAAAAAATGCTCGACGAAATGGTGGAAGCGGGCTACACCGGCACGGAACTGGGTCCCTACGGCTTTTTCCCCACCGATCCGGCCGTACTCAAGCCGCAGCTTGAAAAGAGAAAACTGAAGCTGCTGGGCTCTTTCGTCCCCGTGAAAATGACTGATCCCGCCGCGGGCAAATCGGTGATCGAACGCATTCGCAAAGTCGGCAATCTGCTGGCCACTCTGAAAGCGCCCTTCCTGGTGATGGCAGACGATCAATCGACAGAACGCAACGCATTCTCGGGTCGCGTTTACGATAGAGACTGTCCAACCCTGAATGCCGCACAATGGAAGCACATCGGCAATATCGTTGCCGACGCGGAAAAAGTCGCCCAGGAGTTCGGCCTCGACCTCGTCTTTCACCCGCACGTCGCCACGTACGTCGAAACACCCGAAGAGTGCGAGCGTTTTTACGACGCAACTTCGCACACCAAGATTGGTCTCTGCCTGGACACCGGCCATTGCGTCTACGGCCACGGCGATTCCGTGAAGGAAGCGGAAAAGTATAAAGACAAGCTTCGCTTCGTTCATATCAAGGACTGCAATAACGCGGTGCTGGAAGAAGCGCGCAAGAAGCACTGGACCTTCGAAGAAGCCATCGAACACAAAGTCTTCACCGTGATCGGCAAGGGCAACATCGATTTTCCCGCGTTCTTCCGCACCCTGATCAAGAACGGCTATTCCGGCTGGTCCGTCATCGAACAGGACGTCAAGTTCGGCGCCACGGAGATTCCGCCGAAAGAAAGTGTCGCCGCCAGCTTGCGTTATCTGGAAGGCGTGATGAATCAGTTGAGCTCTGCCGCCAAGGCCTGAGCGCGCGCGGCGGAGTAAACCCATGGAGAGAAACGAATGAAAAAAATAGGAATTGGCGTTCTGGGCGTCGGCGAAATGGGCAAGCGCCACGCTGAAAATCTACGCCGCCTGGTTCCGGGTGCGGATCTTATCGCAGTGGCAGACGTCGCCGCGGACCGGGCCAAGCAGGTCGCCGAGGAACTCGAAATTGCGAAATCATTCGGCAGCCTGGATGCGATGCTGGAATGCAAAGAGATTCGCGCGGTCCTGATTGCCACGCCGGATAAATTTCACGCTCAGTGCGTCATCCAGGCCGCCAAAGCCGGCAGGGATATTTTGTGCGAGAAGCCAATCGCGCTATCCCTTCCCGACGCTTATGCCGCGCTCGATGCCGTGGCAAAAGCCGGCGTGCGCCTGCAAGTTGGCTTCATGCGCCGCTACGATCCGGCCTACGCCGCCGCGATGAAACGCATCGAAGCCGGCGAGATTGGCACGCCCCTGATTTTCAAATCCGTCGGCCGCGACAAAGATCAGCCGCCGATGGCCGCCTATCAGTCCGGCGTGAACGGCATGATTCTTTACAACAACACCATTCACGATTTCGACCTGGCCCGCTGGATGATGCGCGACGAAGTCACCGAAGTGCACTCCTATACCACCGTCGCGATCCGGCCGGAAGTCGCGCAGTACGGCGACGTCGTAGCGAGTTCCGTTAACCTGCGCTACCTCAACGGCGGAATCGGCAACATCGAATCTTACGTGCAGGCGGTCTATGCTTACGATGTCCGCACCGAAGTTCTCGGTTCCAAGGGCGCAGTTTTTGTCGGCACCCTCCAGCAAGCGCCTGCGGTTTTCTTGAGCGCCAATGGCAGCGCACAAACACTCGCCGACCATTTCCTGACTCGATTCGCCGACGCGTATTTGGCCGAACTCCAGGACTTCGTGCAAGCCCTGCTGCAAGACAAGCCCGTGCGCGTTACCGGCGACGACGGTTTGAAGGCTCTGGCCTACGCCGTCGCCGCGGAGAATTCGCACAAGCAGGGTAAGCCGGTGAAGGTTACGCTGGAACGCTCGGCCGCAACCTGATGCAAAGTTCGGAAAGCTTGTGCCGCGCGGCCGCTCGAATCCGCGCCGCCAGGCCTTCGGTTCTAGGGAGAAATTTATGACCCAGGCAACCGCTGCCCGATACAAAAGTCCGCTGCATAAAATGACCCAGACGACGCCGACCTGCCTCTGGAACGATTCGGCCTCCGTCCAGGAATTAACCTATTCCATCGAACACGGCGCCGTCGGCGCAACCTGCAATCCCGTAATTGTCCTCGGCGTCCTGAAAAAAGAAATTGCCGGCTGGAAAAGTCGGATCGAATCCCTTCTGAAAGAATTTCCTTCTGCCACCGAAGATGAAATTGCCTGGAAAATCGTGCGCGAGATGTCCATCCGCGCGGCGGCCCCTCTGCTTCCGGTTTATGAAGCGCAACGCGGAAAAAATGGACGGCTCTCGATCCAGACGGACCCGCGCCTCTATCGCGATTCGAAAGCCATCGTGGCGCAAGCGGAAGAGTTCAATAAACTCGCGGCAAATATGATCGTCAAGATTCCTGTAACCTCTGCCGGCATTCCCGCGATTGAAGAAGCCACCTATCGCGGCATCAGCATCAACGCCACGGTTTGCTTCACGTTACCGCAGTGTGTTGCCGTTGCGGAGGCCGTCGAACGCGGCCTGAGGCGCCGCGAAAAGGAAGGCAAAGATATCGCCGCCATGGGTCCCGTCTGCACCATCATGGTCGGCCGCCTGGACGACTGGCTGAAAGTGCTGGTGGAAAAAGACAATGTAGCCATCGACCCCGGTTACCTCGAATGGGCCGGTGTGGCCGTCTTCAAAAAAACGTACAAACTGTTTCGTGAACGCGGCTACCGCATTCGCCTGCTCTCCGCCGCGTTTCGCAATCACATGCACTGGAGCGAACTGATCGGTGGCGACGTCGTGATTTCGCCGCCCTATTCGTGGCAGGTGCGCTTCAACCAGAGCGATGTCGAGGTGGTCACAAGAATCGACAAGCCGGTTGAGCCTCGCATGGTAGAAGAGATGACCGCGAAATTCCCTGATTTTCGCCGTGCGTACACAGAGAATGGCCTGACAATTCCGGAGTTTGATTCATTTGGACCCACTCGCCGCACACTCCGTCAATTCATCACCGCGTGCCACGATCTCGACGCGGTTGTGCGCGACATCATGCTGCCGAATCCGGATGCGGCGTGAACGCCTGGCCCGCGGAATGCGGCACTGTCAAAAGGTGTCCGCGCCGCGCAAAGAAAATCAGTTCCATTTTTTTGAACGAGCAGATATTTCGACTGGAGGGACTCTCCCGTGGGTAAACTGGCAATCACTGGCGGCAAACCGCTTCGCAAGAAACCATTCACTCAGTGGCCGATCGCGACAAAAACAGAAGCCGCGGCGCTGAAAAATGTCCTGGAGAGCACGCGCTGGGGCGGTCAGCCTTTCCCGGGAACGCACGCGGCCGCCTTTGCAGAAAAGTTCGCGGCGCTCCACACTGCCAAATATGGCCAGTGCGTCAACACAGGTACCGTTGCCATTCAGGCCGCTCTGAAAGCCATCGGCATCAAGCCGGGCGACGAAGTGATTGTGCCCGCCTATACCTGGGAAGGCACGGTTGGACCTGTCTTGCTGATCAACGCGGTCCCCGTTTTTGTGGATGTCGATCCGGACACCTATTGCCTGGACGCAAAACTGATCGAAAAAGCCATCACCCCCAAAACAAAAGCCATTCTGCCCGTGCACTTAGGCATGCGCTTCGCGGACATGGATGAAATTCTGCGCATCGCCGCCAAACACAATTTGAAAGTGGTGGAAGATTGCGCCCACGCACACGGCGGAAAATGGCGTGGCAAAGGCGCCGGCTCCATGGGAGACATGGGCGCGTTCAGTTTTCAGACCAGTAAGCTGATCACTTCTGGTGAAGGCGGACTCGTCATCACCAACAATCTCGAGTACATGGAACTGGTCCAGAGCTACATCAACGCCGGCCGCGCAAGCATCACCGACAAATACAAAAAGCGCATCATCGGTTTCAATTACAGACTGGGAGAATTCCAGGCCGCGGTTTTGGGTGCGCAGCTGAAACGATTGCCAAAGGAAAGCGCCATCCGTCACAAAAACATGAAGCGCCTGGAAGCAAAGCTGCAAAAGACCACCGGTATCGGTTTGCTGAAGCCCGATCCGCGAATCACGAGCCTCGCGCCTTACGGATATGTGATGAAGTATTTTGCGGAAAAGGTGAAAGATATTCCCCGCGCCGCATTCGTCGCCGCGATGCAACTCGAAGGCGTGCACTGCGATGGCCTGTTTTACGAGCCGGTTTATAAAAGTTCGCTGTTCCCCGTGGACCCGACCGATTTTCCCGCTCTCAGTTGGGGTCGTGAAAAGCCGCTGGATCTGCGCGGTATGTACTCTTGCCCCGAATCAGAAAAGGCCGCCTACCAGGAATCGGTGTGGTTCCCGCACCAACATTTTCTTGGTCCCACGAAGGATGTGGACGATATCGTCGACGCCGTTCACAAAGTTCTCGAAAATATCGAGGAACTCCGCGGCTTGGATCACAAAGCGATTCGCAATCAGAAGCTTGGCCGCGCCGACCGCGAAAGCTGAGCCGCCGCGAATATGAAATCTTCAAAAAAAATTGGATTCGCGGTAGTGGGATTGGGAGCGATCGCTCAAGGCTCCGTCTTGCCGGCATTTCGTAATGCTCGCCGCGCAAAGCTCGTGGCGCTGGTCAGCCGCGATGAACGCAAAGCCAAAAAAGTGGCCCGAAAATTCAAGGCCCCCGCCTTTTTTGGAGCGGAAGATTTTGCCGCCTGCTTGGCCAGTCCCGATGTGGACGCCGTCTACCTGGCCACGCCGCAGAGCGAGCACCTCGCCGCCACGATTGCCGCAGCCCGCGCAGGGAAGCACGTGCTCTGCGAAAAGCCCCTCGCGTTGAATTCCGCACAGTCGGCTGAAATGGTGAAAGTCTGCGCGGAGTGCGGCGTCCAGTTGATGACCGCCTACCGAAAATATTATGAGCCCGCCGCGCTCTTCCTGAAAAAACTGATCCAAAGCGGCAAGCTGGGCAAGCTCGACATGATCCACACCGCATTCAGCGAATTGCATGTCCCCGGCCGCTCGCTGCCGTGGCTACTGGACGCCACCGTGGCAGGCGGCGGCCCGCTGATGGATTTGGGCATCTATTGTGTCAACACTTGCCGCTGGCTCGCCAATGAAGATCCCGTGGAAGTCGCCGCGCACTCATGGAAAAAAGACGTTGCCCGATTTCGCGATGTCGAAGAAGGCATCTCCTTCCGTTTTCACTTCCCCAGCGGTTTGGTGGTTCAGGGCAGCACCACTTATAGTTCCGTAATGTCCTCGTTCGTCTTCGTCCAGGGCACCAAAGGATGGGCCTGCCTCACCCCTGCGTTTCCGTTTGATGAGGAGCGCCGTTTGTCCGGCAAGATCAGTGGGAAATCGTTTGAGCGCAAATTCAGGCTGGTGGATGAATTCGCGCCCGAACTCGATGCTTTTGCAGCGGCCATCCAATCCGGAAAGCCGGTGGAACCCGATGGCCGCCAAGGCCATCGCGACATGCTGATTCTGGAAGCGATTTACGAGGCGGCAAGGAAATCGCAAGCAGTTGTCATAAGATACTGAATCTCTCGTTCAGGTGCTCTGAAAACAATCTCGGATGAGCTCTTTGAAAACAAGCCGCCGCAAGCGACCAGGCAAAGCCGCCAGCATCTACGACGTGGCGCGCGAGTCCGGCGTCTCCGTGTTCACCGTTTCCGCGGTGGTGAATAATAAAGCGCACGTCGGCAAATCCCTGCGTGAAAAAGTGGAAGCCGCCATCCGCAAGTTGAATTATCGTCCGAATCTGATCGCGCGTAGCCTGGCGAAGCAGAAAACGCACACGATCGGAATGATCGTGCCGGACATCGGCAACCCTTTTTTTCCGATTGTGGTGCGCGGTGCGGAGGACGCGGCGCAGAAGCACGGTTACAACCTGCTGCTCTGCAACAGCGACGACTCACTGGATAAGGAAGAGAAAGCAGTCGAGTTGCTGCTCTCCAAGCGCGTGGACGGAATTCTTCTCACTAAAGCTGCGGACGATTTTCGCCCTTCGCTGCAGCAGATGATTAAGGAAGTGAACATTCCCTTCGTTCTCGTGATGCGCACCTATCCGAAGCTGACGAAAGATGCCGTCATCACCGACGACTACCATGGCGCGTACGAAGCCGTCTCGCATCTTGCGCGCGCTGGCCGTAAGCGTATCGGTCTCATCAGCGGTCCGCTAAAAGTTAGCAACGCGAAAGAACGCTGGGCGGGTTTTCAGGATGCATTGAAAGCCGAGGGCCTTCCGTTTGAACAGGACCTGGTGATTGAGGGCGACTATCGTCTGGAGTCCGGCTATCGCGCGGGCCATTCCATGTTTTCGCGCCGCCCCGACGGGATTTACGTCGCGAACCATCTGATGACCGTCGGCTTGCTGAAAGCCGCCGACGAAATGGGCTTGCGATGCCCGGAAGATTTCGGCCTCGTAAGTTTTGATGACTACCCGTGGCTCGGCATCTTTCGGCCGCGCCTGACGACTGTGGAGTTGCCGAAACACCAGTTGGGCAGCGAAGCCGCCGAACTCCTAATCCGCCGCATCACCGGAGACACCAGCAAACCGCAACTGATCAAATTGCAACCGGAACTAAGAATCCGCGAGTCCTGCGGCTTCGCCCTCCACGTCTCCAACACCCCCGACCAAAAAATGTAGTGGCCGGACTTTAGACCGGCCACTACGAACTCTGCCATCTCTTCCACACCTCAAGTCTCGCTAAAATCAAAAAGCTTCGGCCGCAACGTAAACCCCTTCGTCTTGTAAGCGGCATAAATAATCCCCACCACCAGCCAGATAATCCCCGCCCATTTCGTCCAGGTTTGCAAACTAAACAGCAGCGCAAAGCAAAATACAAATCCGAATCCCGGCACAATCGCATCCAAAAAGAAATTCCGTTTCCCGCGCGCCTCCGGACCGAACCAGAAATGCAGCATCGAAACCAGATTCACACCCATGAAAGCGATCAGCGCGCCAAACGTCACCACCTCCGCCGCAAGCTCCCACGGAATCGTCAGCACGCCGATATATGCCAGCACGCCCACAATCCACACGTTGTAAATCGGATTGCCTTTTTTCGGGCTGATATGGCCGAAGATTTTCTTGGGCAGCACATCATCGCGTCCCATGCTGTAAAGCAATCGCGCTGCGCCAACGTGTCCCGCCAGTCCGCACGCAATGCTCGATACCAGCAGCATGATGCCGTACGCCGTAAAAAGCCAAGGCCCGCTCGCAACTCGAGCCACATCCATAAAGGCGGTTTCCGGATTCGCGAGCGTCGTGTAGTCCGGCCACACGCGCTGGGCCATATAGACCTGAAAGCCGCTGAACAGACCGGTAAAAATCACCACCAGCACCGTCGCCAGCAAAACGTTGCGACGCGGATTCTTCACCTCTTCGGCGAGAATCGAAACTCCGTCAAAACCAACGAACACCAATGCGGCCAGCGAAGTGCCCGCGGCCACGGCTCGCAATTGAAACGTATGCGGGTCGTAAATCGGCTGCATCGAAGCAAGCCCCGAAAAATGCTGGTGCAGCACGATGTAGCGAAACGCCTCCACCAGAAACACGCCGGTCACCAGCACCATGAATGCCAGCAGCACCTCATTGGTGCGCGCCGTAAATTTGATTCCCTGTACCGTCATGTAAGTGATCAAGCCGACGGCCATGGCGGCCAGAATCGCGAAGGGAATCTTCGGCGCCATTCGTTGAATGGCCAGCACGGCGTACAAAGCGTTTTGGATCGGCTGGAACAGATATTCCAGAAACATCGCCCAGCCCACCACGAACCCGACATGCGGATTCAGCCCCTTACTGATATACGTGTAGACCGATCCGCTCGAAGGGTAAACCGTCGCCATGCGGCCAAAACTGATCGCGGTCACGGACATGGCCACCATCGCCAGCAGCATCGTCGCCGCTGCATGGCCGTGCGAAAGAACCTGTGCCTCGCCGAACAGTGGCACAGCGGCAATCGGTGAAGTCAGAATGATCCCGTAATAAATCAGGTCCCACAGGCCGAGCACGCGCTTCAGATGCGGTTGTGTGGATCCGCTCGCCGCAGGTGTCCCTGTCGTAATTTCCACGCTGCCTCTTTCTGGGTTGAAGCAAATTCCGCGTCTTCGTATTACTCAGGACTTTCCGAAAACTATTTCTTACAGGAAATGGCGCTCTTTCTGTCGGGCTTTCTCGTATTTCTCGCGTGCCGCGCGCACCGATTCGCGTTCGGAGACCTCGGCAATCGGCACATCCCACCACGATTCGTATCCGGGCACGCGGTCCTCGTACGAAGTTTCCACCACAATCACCGAAGTACGCTCCTGCTTGCGAGCGGTGTCCAACGCATTCCGAAATTCTTCATGCGTCTTTGCGCGTATCGTGCAAGCGCCCAGACTCGCCGCGTTTGCCGCAAAGTCCACGGGCAACAGTTCGCCATCGTATTTGTCGCCACGCCGAAACCGGTAATTCGTTCCCATGCCATCGTTCCCGGAGCCGCGGCTGAGCCCGCCAATGCTTGAAAAACCGTGATTATCCAGCAGAATAATGTTCAGCTTGCAGCCTTCCTGCAACGACGTAACAATTTCCTGCGCCATCATCAGGTACGAACCATCGCCAACCATCACGTAGACCTCGCGCTCCGGATTCGCCATTTTTGCGCCAAGCCCGCCAGCAATTTCGTAGCCCATGCAGGAGTAGCCGTACTCCATGTGATACCCGCCCGGCTGCTTCGTGCGCCAAAGTTTGTGCAAATCTCCCGGCAAACTGCCGGCCGCGTTCACCAGAATTGCGGAGGGCTCGACGCATGAATTCAGCACTCCAACTATTTCGCCCTGAGAGAGCGGCGGATCCCTGCGGACCGCGTAGATTCGGTCCACCTCTTTTTCCCACTCCACCTGAGACTGCGCGATTCGCGACGCGTAGGCCGAATCCACGCGATAGCCCGCAACCGCGGGTTGCAACTCCTCCAGTGTCGCGCGCGCGTCGCCCGTCAGCGGCAGCGCAAAATGTTTAGCCGCGTCGAATTCAGCGACGTTGATATTGATGAAACGCACACCGGGATTCTGAAACGCGGTCTTCGATGCGCTGGTGAAATCGGAATAGCGTGTGCCAATACCAATTACCAGGTCCGCCTCGCGCGCAAGAATGTTCGCACCAGGTGTCCCTGTGACGCCCACGGCTCCAAGTTGCTGCGCGTGATCGAATGGCAGTGAACCCTTGCCGGCTTGCGTTTCACAAACCGGAATGCCCGTGGCTGCGGCGAAATTCCCAAGCGCACCGGAAGCCTCCGAATAAAGGACGCCGCCGCCCGCGACAATTAATGGCTGCTTTGCCTTCCGAATCCATTCCGCCGCCTGCTTCAAATTGTCGGCGTCGCAGCGCGTGCGTGGAATATTCCACACACGCTTCCGGAAAAACTCCTCGGGAAAGTCATACGCCTCTGCTTGCACGTCCTGCGGTAGGGCTAGCGTCACCGCGCCCGTCTCCACGGGCGAAGTCAGCACCCGCATCGCTTCGGGCAGGGAAGTCAGAATTTGCTCCGGACGCTGGATGCGATCCCAATACCGCGAAACGGGCTTGAAGCAATCATTGACCGAAATATCCTGCGTCGAGGACGATTCCAGTTGCTGCAGCACCGGCGCCACATTCCTCCGCGCAAAAATATCCCCGGGCAGCAGCAGCACCGGAACGCGATTGATGGTCGCGGCTGCCGCGCCCGTGATCATGTTCGTCGCTCCCGGGCCAATGGAGGTTGTGCAGGCCAGCGTGCGCATCCGAAACGCTGTTTTGGCGAACGCCGCGGCCGTGTGCACCATCGCCTGCTCATTGCGGCACAAGTAGTAGCGAAGTCGTGAATCTTGTTCCAGCGCCTGCCCGATCCCGCAGACATTCCCGTGACCAAAAATGCCGAAACATCCTTCGATGAACCGGTGCTCCTTGCCATCCCGGCTGGAGTATTGCGCCTGCAGGAAGGCGACGATGGCTTGCGCGAGGGTAAGTCGGCGGGTCATGGCGAGAAACTCCTTTGACTCGATCGGACGATCCGGCGTCCAGCATGGAGCAAAACGGGGAAGGGAATCCAGTGGGAAATCGAACTGTCGTCTAAGCGCTTATTGAAATCTCCTCCGCGCCCGATTTTCAGGCTCCCGTTGGCCATCTTTCCGTTGCGCTCCTCTTTTGGCAGAGAACTTCTCTAACGGACCATCGGCAATCGCGGATCAATCTCTTTCCAGGTGGATTTCAGCCAAACGTGGTTAGGGTCCTCGGTGACCGCCAGCGTGCGTGAAGTGCCCGCGAGAAAATTCAGATAATAGACATTGTAACCAGGCCCCGCCACCACCGGGTGAAAGCCCGATCGCACCAGCACCGCGTCTCCGTCCGCCGCGCGAACTGTGACGTCCCGGCTAAGGTCCGGTGAATAAAGCCGCTGCAGCGCAAAACCTTCCTTCGGCCGGTCAATGCGATAGTAATAAATTTCGTCCAGGTCCACTTCCGTCGGCGGATTGTGCACATCATGCTTGTGCGGAGGTACGCTGGACCAGTTTCCCGCGGGCGTATAAACTTCAATCACCACAAGTTTGTCGGCGGCGAAGTCAGGCCGAATGATATCCACAATTTGCCGTGACGCGTTTCCCCCGCCCCGCAGGCTGGGAAATACGTCCTCTGGCGTGATCAATCGCGGTTTTAGCTTTGCTTCGGATGGCGCGCGGCACTCCGCGATCTCGCATGGAGTCGTCGCCTTAAAGGTGACGGAATGCCCGGTGGGCAGGTAAACACAATACGGCAGTCCGTCAAAAACATTCTTGCGCTGCCCGATCGAGTGCGAGCCTTCGCCCCAATCCGCGATGCACCTACCGCTCAAAATGACGAATGCCGCTTCCTCGCCCCGCGTTACCGTCGTGTAGGTCTCGCCCGGATTCAGCCTTCGCGCGGACATGCTCATCCATTCCCACTGCACACTCTCCCGGGAAAAGTTCAGAAGCTCGCCGGATTGTCCCTCTGCTAGAGCTCGCGAATGCACCACATCTGGAGCAACTGTCATAATGCACCCCAACTCGCCTGGGATGTCCCAGGGAGACCGCCAGCTTGAAGACCCCGGTGATCGTCCGGCAATTTCCTGGCGGCTGGCCCTAAATCGGCTGGCCGCGAGCTATCTTTCAGGAGCGCCATTCGCAGAACCCGTCGCCCGAGTCTACTCGCTAACCGCCTAGATTGTAGCCCAAAAAACCGCGTTTTGGTAAGGAGTTCCTGGCCCTTTGGGCTTTTCGGCGCTGCTCCCCTAATCGAACGATGTCGGCCACTCCGGATGCCTCCAGTGCCCGAACATATGCTGAATCTGCACCGGGGTCACCCGCGAAAGCGAAAGCGCCGGAAGGGCATCCTCGGCGAAGAAATCCACCGCAGTGGTCTCCATGCTCGTCTGCGCCTCGCCCCCCACCAGTTCGCAGACGAAAAACATCTTGTAGGCGTGGAACGGGTAAGGTGGATGGTCATGGAGTTCGCGATCATAGACCGCGGCAAGCTTTGTGACCTTGGTTTCGTAGCCGGATTCTTCGCGCACCTCGCGAACCGCCGCCACGCTCGGTGCATCGCCGATATCAGCCCAGCCGCCTGGCAACGTCCAAGCGCCGTCTGACCGCTCCTGCACCAGCAGAACGCGATTCTCCCGGAAAACAGCCGCACGAACATCCACTTTCGGAGTAGCGTAGCCAAAGTTGTGTTTGAAAAGTTCCACCAGCGCTTCCGGTGTGGTCGCGGCCGAACCCGCCGCCAGAATTTCGGCTGCGATTTGCCGAACCTGGTTGAAGCGTTCGACGTCGAAGGGATCTTTCGAATAGGTAAGGCCATTTTGCGCGATGGCCTGCAGGCGTTGCGCCCATTGCAGCAGTTCCGGCTGTTTCATCGGCTCTAGTCTAGCAGCGCCGGGCCTGCCCGCGCGCGGAACTCATCGCGCCGTTCAAGGACGCCACTTCCTTGGCGCGCAACCGGCGGTGCGCGCCCTTGCCTAGATCACCAAGTTGCAGCGGCCCGATCGCCACCCGGATCAGCCGCAGCACTTCCACTCCTTGCCCATCCAGCATCCGTCGAATCTGCCGGTTTTTCCCCTCATCCAAGCAAAATCTCAATCCAGGAGTTTTTCTCCCCACTCCGCAAAATGCTAGCCCGCTTGCATCGCAGAAGTTCGCCACTTTCGCTTTGCACGCCGGCCTCCAACGCTTTCAGCAAGCCCTGGGAAGCTACGGTGGCGATCTGAACGTGGTAGGACTTGTCGAGATGCGATTCGGGGTCCGTAACGCGCGCGCTCCACTCCGAATCGTTCGTGAACAGCAGCAGCCCTTCACTGGCCTTGTCGAGTCGTCCGACGGGCGCAAGCCAATTCGAGTCCGTCGGCAGAATCGAATAAACCGTGTCCCGGCCTTTTTCGTCCGCGGCGGACGTCACCAACCCGCGCGGCTTATTCATCATCAGATAAATTCTCTCCGCCGCCTGCACTCCCCGGCCTTGCACCTCAATGCGATCCACTCCCATCCGCACAGGAGTCTCCGGGTTCCTCGGTGTCGCACCATTCAGCCGCACCTGCCCCTCGCGAATCAGCACGGCCGCTTGCTGCCGGGAGCAATAACCAAGTTTCGAAAGCGCCCGCGCCAATCCGATCTTGCGTCGGCCATAAGCGTTCGCTTGTGATTTTTATGTGTGTGGGCGTTTCACGGCAGGGATGCAGTCGTGTCGCTAACTCTTCTTATCCGTGGGAGCAGCCGCTTCCGGGTGTTTCACTTCGCCATACCGCGCCGCAAGCCAGTCGCGAACTTCCTTCGGATCATACTTAAATGGCCCGTTCCCGCCCTTATAAGCAATCCGCCCCTGCTCATCTACGATGTAAAGACGTTCTGGCCACGCAGCATAAGCATCGTTCGCGGCATTATTCATCTGATCGATTCCAAACGGAACAGTGAATTTAAAGCGCTGCGTAAAATCGTTGGCAATCGCCACCCGCTGCGCCAGAGTCTTTGGCTGTGCATAGCAGACGTTGTCCTTGTCTTTCTCATTCGATTTCATCTGCCATTCATCCGTCGGGTGCGCCTCGCGCACATAAATCGTCAGAAAATCGGCGTGACCTTTATAGTCCTCAAAAATCTGCTGAATGTCGCCAACCTGGCGACGAAAGGGTGGTCAAGTAAAGCTCCCGAAGACCAGTACCAGCGGCTTCCCTCCGATGCGTTCCTGTATTTGAAACCGCGTCTCTCCATCCAGCGCCACCAGCGTGGCATCCGGCGCCTCGCCGCCCACTTTCAGGTTTCCGCGATGCATGTGCGGCAGTGCATAACGCACCATCCCGATCGCATCTTTGGGGCTACCCGCCATGTAGCTGAGTCCCGCGATCGCCGCAACCGCCAGGGCTACAACGCCGATTAAACTCCACTTAACAACAGGATTCATTCCCGGTCCTCGCAATTACTGTGCAGCACGCAGTTCGTCGCGCAGCGCGCTGTATCGCGCTAACGACTTTTCAATTATGTTCAGGGCGGCATAAGCCGGACGGATGTCTTCCACCTGCACCTGCTTGCCTTCCAGTTGTTTGTAGTCCTGAAAAAAACGTTTCAGCACCAGCAATCGGTGCGGTGGCAGGTCGCGTGCCTCCAGATAATCGCTGAACTCGGGATCATTTGTGGCCACGGCGATGATCTTATCGTCGCTCGCGCCGGAATCGATCATGGTCATCACGCCAATCGCGCGCGCTTTGATCAATGCCAGCGGCTGCACTGCTTCCTGGCAAAGCACTAGCACGTCCAGAGGGTCATTGTCTTCCGCATAAGTCTGCGGAATAAATCCGTAATTCGCGGGGTAAAAAACCGCAGAGTGGATGATCCGGTCCACCTTCAAAAGCCCCGTGGCCTTATCCAGTTCATACTTCACATTCGATCCCAGGGGAATCTCAATCACTGCTTGAAAATCGCGGGGCAAATCTTTACCAGGGGAAACATCATGCCAGGCATGCGTCACGCGGGGGCACCTCGCTCCTTGTACCGCCTTACATTATCGCCTGAGTGGTGCATCCAACGTAAGAGGGAAGCTAGGCCGTTTTCTTCGTCCAGGCGCCGATGATCGCCCCCATCAGCACCATGCCCGCCAGCGGATAAAACTGATTGATCGCGTAAAGTTCCTTCGGCCGCATCTCGTACATATACGTAGTGAACGTGATCGGCCCGACAAATCCGATCCACAGCAGCACTCCAACGGATGCGCCCCGGCCGATGGTGTTCGCGTTTCGCCAGATGCAGATCTGCGCCAGCGAATAGGCGATCAGCAGATTCAGCACAAACGTAATCACGTAGGGAAGCACCGGGTTCATGGATTTGGCCTGCTCCATGGAAATGTTTTCCAGCGCCATCCACGGCTTGCTGAACAGCGCGCCGTACCATACGGCTCCCAGCAGCCAGTAGGCAAGCGCCGAAACAAACACCGCCGCGTAATTCGTTTTCATGAGCAGTATCTCCCGTCCGGAACGCGCCGCGGCTCTTGCAAAGTGCAATTCAGCCGCGATGTCGAGCAAAGCTTCCTCTTCCAGCCGCGCGATTGTCAAGGCACTTCGTGGCCACCGGTCATTGCACCGGCACAATTTGTCAGACGGAAGCGTCTCTCGCCGGCAGTCTCAAAGACCGCTTCAGGCCCGCGCTTTTTCGATCAATTGTTCCCAGTTGCCCCGGGATCTCAGGATCACTTCGATGGCTTCCCGGACCGCGCCCCTCCCCGCGCGCGCCTGCGTCGTGTAGTGCGCAACCTTTTTCACGTCCGCCACTGCGTCGCCCGACCGCAACCGCCAGCCCCACCCGCCGCAACAATGGAATATCCGGCAAATCATCGCCGATGAACGCAACTTCCGCGTCGCTCACCCCCGCCTTCGCCAGAATCTCTTCGTACGCTGGAATTTTCAGCGCGATCTTCATGTAAATGAATTCCATCTTCATCTCGTGCGCGCGGCGAAGCAGCGCCGCGCTTTCGCGGCCGGTGATGCAGCCCGTGCGCAGCCCGGCGGTATGCGCCAGTGTCAGTCCCTGGCCGTCGTGCGCGTCAAAGGTCTTGATCTCCAGCGCACTGCCGTCCGGCTGCGAGAGCAGTGTCACGCCGCCGTCGGTCATCGTGCCATCCACATCCATCAGGATCACTTTGATTCGCGCCGCGCGCTTCTTCAACTGCGGCAGAAATTTTCGGGCTGCGAGACACGGAACCCTCCTGCGAAATGAAGCCTGCATTCTATCAGTAAAGTTCAAATCCTAAACTCGACACGTGGCCTTTTCTCCGAATATACAGAGATTTGGCTAGCATTACTTTTATGGTTAAGTTGTGGTATAATATATGAAGGAACTTCTTGACGTAACCATCGCCAGAGCCCACAGGAGCAGCGACGGCCAGTACCGACTAGAGGAGATCGTGCGCACTGCAAACCGAACTCAAGAAATATGAAGACGGCAGCACCCAATTGACGGGAGTTTTCGCCTGGAACGAAGCCGCTGCCAGAAAGCGCCCCGGCCTTCTGGTTGTTCACGCCGGACCCGGCCTCGACGAGCACACCAAAGGTCGTGCGAAGCAATTTGCCGAGATGGGCTTCGTGGCCTTTGCCTGCGACATGTACGGCGACGGCGTTGCCGGCGACCGCCAGCGGGTGATGAGCGCGCTCAACGAATTGCGTGCTGACCGCACCAAGCTTTGCGCTCGAGCCTCCGCCGGCATTGAAGTACTGCGCGCGCACCCACTCGTGGACGGCCGAATCGCCGCCGTGGGCTACTGCTTCGGCGGCCTCACCGTGCTCGAACTCGCAAGGAGCGGCGCGTCTCTCGCTGGCGTCGTGAGCGTCCACGGCAGTCTTGCTACAACGATTCCCGCCGAGTCCGGAAAAATCCAGGCAAAGATTCTCGTTTGCCACGGGGCCTTGGACCCGCACGTGCCAATGACGCATGTGGATGCATTCGTCGACGAAATGAACAAAGCCGGCGCGGACTGGCAATTAGTCATCTACAGCGGTGCGATGCACGGATTCACTCACGATGGCGGCCCAAACCTTCCCGGCGTGGCCTACCACGCCCAAGCCGATGCCCGCTCCACCCAACACATCCGCACCTTTCTCTCCGAACTCTTTCCCCTGTAGCGGCCGCCTTCCGAGGCGGGCGCCTTGGTAACGAGTTGCGCCCAATAGCTTCCGTAGAGGGTGGCTTTCGAAATTCCGATAGTCCCGACCGGTTGCTGCCGCAATGAAAAACCCTAAATCAATTCCAACGTCCAAAGATCATGCAAATGCACCACCCCAATCACCCTCTGCGCCTCGTCCACCACCACCACCGAAGTAATCTTTCGCTTCTCCATCAAATTCAGCGCCTCGCTTGCCAGCACCTTCGGCCCAATCGTCTGCGCATCCCGCACCATGCAATCTCCCGCATTCATCGAAAGCGTCGCGCCGCCATGCTTTTCCATCAATCGCCGCAAATCTCCATCTGTCAGAATCCCCGCCAGCCTTGCCGTCCGCCGTTGTCACCGTTGTCATTCCCATCTTCTTCGCGGACATTTCGTGAAATACCGCCGGCATCGGCGTCCCCGGAGAAACTCGCGGCAGCGCCTCGCCCCCATGCATCAGGTGCTCCACGCGCAAAAGCTTCTTCCCCAATCGCCCCGCCGGGTGCAGCGCGGCAAAATCATCGTGCTGAAACCCGCGCCTCTCCAGCAGAGAAATAGCAAGCGCATCGCCCACCGCCATCGCCACGGTAGTGCTCGCCGTGGGCGCAAGATTCAGCGTACAAGCCTCTTCCTTTACGCTCACGTCCAACACCACTTCGCTCGCCTCCGCAAGCGTTGACTTTCGGATTACCCGTCAGCGTCACGACGGGAATTTCCAGGCGTCGCAACGCCTCCAGCAAATTCAGAATTTCCTGCGTTTCCCCGCCATACGTAATCGCCAGAAGTGCATCCCCGCGCGCCAGCATTCCAAGATCCCCGTGCAGCGCCTCGGCCGGATGCAGGAAGAAGGAAGGCGTGCCGGTGCTCGAAAAAGTCGCCGAGATTTTGCGCCCCACCAGTCCGGACTTTCCCATGCCACTGACCACCACACGGCCCTTGCAAGCCAGCAGCAGTTCAACGGCCCGCTCAAACGATCCGTCCAGTCGCGCCAGAACGTCCTGTATGGCTTGCGCTTCGATCCGCAATACCCGCCGTGCGGTGTCCAGGCTCATGCGCCACCCCACCGGCGAACCAGCGTGGAAAGTTCTTTTAGCCGCCCCAGCAGTTGCGGAAGTTGCGCCAGGGGGAGGGCATTGGGCCCATCGGAAAGCGCCGCCGCCGGATTGTCGTGGGTCTCAAGAAAAATTCCGTCAACCCCCGCGGCCACTCCCGCGCGCGCCAGCGTTTCGATAAATTCCGGCTGGCCCACCGCTCGCGTGCCCCTGCCCGCCGGGAAGTTGCACGGAGTGCGTCACGTCATAAACTACCGGGTAGCCGAATTTGGCCAGCACCGGAAACGTGCGCATGTCCACAACCAGATTGTTGTAGCCAAAGCTGGCGCCGCGCTCCGTCAGAATAATTTTGTTGTTGCCCGCAGCCGCGATTTTTTCCGCCACGTTGCCCATGTCCCACGGTGAAAGAAACTGCGCCTTCTTGACGTTCACAATCCGCCCGGTCTTTGCCGCGGCCACCAGCAGATCCGTCTGCCGCGAAAGGAACGCCGGAATCTGCAAAATGTCCGCCACTTCCGCCACCGGCGCCGCCTGCGATGCCTCGTGAATGTCCGTCAGAATCGGCACGCCAAGCTCAGATTTAATCTTCCCAAGGATTCGCAAACCCTCAACAAGTCCCGGTCCCCGAAACGCTTTCACAGACGATCGATTCGCCTTGTCATACGAAGCTTTGAAAATATACGGCACACCCGCATCCGCAGCGATCCTCGCCACCCGTTCCGCCATCGATCGCGCGTGCCCCTCCGACTCAATCACGCAAGGCCCAGCAATCAAGAACAGCGGATTCCCGCCGCCCAGCCGCAAGGACCCAAGTGATATTTCGCGATTGTTAGTCATCTATGGGATTGAAGATATCACAACGTCATTCACGGACGCTTCACCGGAAGAATATGAAATCGGCGCCTGCCACTGATGCGATAGGTGGAAAAATCGTTCTGGTCCACGGTGAAAATGGCTTCGATGGATTCGCGGTGGGCCAGATAGACGAGCGTGGCGTCAGCGAAATCCATCGGACGGTCCTTGTAGCGGGCCATCAATGTGGCAATTTGAGGTAGTTCGGCGTGGTCAATTGATACCATGGCGATCATCCCGGAGGAAAGCTGGCCCCTGACTGCCTCAATCTCTGTCCGCGATCGTGAATCAAGTGAAATGTCTCGGTGAGGACCGCTTCCGAGGTAAGCAGCGGAAGCCGAAGTTTGCGAAGTGTGTCTTGACACGGCCGGTGCCAGCGGTCTCCCCGGTCCAGCAGCGCGATAATCGCACCCGTGTCAATTAGTTCTTCAGCGGCCATATCGCCGCGCAGGCTCTGACGCATCAGTTTCCCAACGTTCGCGGATCGGTCCTGGGGTTTTTCCCCTTAACGACGCCAAGAATCATTCTCGGCGATGGCGTGTAGTCTTCTTCTGCTCTCGTCGTCGGCAATATCGCCGGCATGTTTGGCCAGCCAGGCATCCACAGCCATACCAATTACATGGGCGATGGTTGACCTTATGCCGGCGAGCGGCCCGCCAAGATCAGTCCTTGCGGCTCAGCGTCAGTCCGCCAGCTGATAAACGTAGTGTCTTCATGAAACTACATTGCTGTTATCATTTGCACTACATGGGTAATTGGCCGCCGTTTAAGCCGCGGCGTGAGGGGTGGCGCGCAATGGCGGCGCAGGAGGCTGTGTCTCCGCCGCGCTGGTGGCCGGGGTCGGCCGCGATTTCTGAATCTTCTGCTCAATCGACGCCCCAATGAATGCCGCAAACAACGGATGCGGCTCCAGTGGCTTGGACTTAAACTCCGGATGAAACTGGCAGCCCAGGAACCACGGGTGGTTCGGCGCCTCAATAATTTCCACGTAATTGTCGTCTGGTGTGCGGCCTGTGATCCGCAAGCCTGCCGCGGTCAAAATCTTTTCATACTCGCGATTGAATTCGTAGCGGTGCCGGTGCCGTTCGCTGATTTCCGCTTTGCCGTACGCCTTGAACGCCAGCGAGCCAGGCTCCAGCTTGCATGGCCACGCACCCAGGCGCATCGTCCCGCCCATTTCTTCCACTCCCAAAAGCTCGCGCAATTTATAAATCACGCGATGTGGAGTTTGCGGGTTGCACTCCGTGGTATCCGCGTCGGCCAACCCGGAAACGTCGCGCGCATATTCCACCGTCGCGCACTGCATCCCCAGGCAAATCCCAAAGTAGGGAACTTTGTGCTCGCGGGCATACTCAATCGTGTAAATCATCCCCTGAATTCCGCGCTTCCCGAATCCCCCGGGAACCAGGATGCCGTCATAGCCCTTCAATCGCTTCTCGGCAGTTTCCAGCGAATCGATCTCTTCGGATTCGATCCACTCAATCACCGTTTTGTGGTGATGCGCCAGTCCGCCATGCAGCAAAGCTTCGCGCAGGCTCTTGTACGCGTCTTCCAGTTGCACGTATTTGCCGACAATCCCGATCCGCACTTCGCCCTTCGGGTGCTGCAGGCTCTCCAACATATCCAGCCAGGGCTGCATGTTCGCCGGGCGCTCCTCCAGTTTCAGCAGCCGGATAATCTGTGCGTCCAGCCCTTCCTTGCTCAGTTCCACCGGCACTTCATAAATCGTCTTCACATCTTCCATCGAAATCACGCAGGATTCCGCCACGTTGCAGAACAGCGCGATCTTGCGTTTCAAATCCTCGGAAATGTGCCGGTCGCTGCGGCACAGCAGCACATCCGGCTGAATCCCGATCCCCAGCATTTCTTTCACGCTATGTTGTGTTGGTTTGGTTTTCAGTTCGCCGGCCGCCGCGATAAAGGGCACCAGCGTCACGTGAACAAAAAGCGTGTTCTCCGCGCCAAATTCCAACCGCATCTGCCGAATGGCTTCCAGGAACGGCAGCGATTCAATGTCGCCAACCGTGCCGCCGATTTCCACGATCACCACGTCGACACCCTCAGCGACGCGTTTGAAGCACCGTTTAATTTCGTCCGTAACGTGCGGAATCACCTGGACCGTCTTTCCCAGGTAGTCTCCCCGCCGCTCTTTGGAGAGAATGGTTTCGTAGATTCGGCCGCTGGTCCAGTTGTTGTCGCGCGAAAGCTTCACGTGCGTGAAGCGCTCGTAATGGCCCAGGTCCAGATCCGTCTCCGCCCCATCGTCGGTCACAAACACTTCGCCGTGCTGATAGGGACTCATCGTGCCTGGATCCACGTTCAGGTACGGGTCACATTTTTGGATGGTGATTTTAAAGCCGCGACTTTCGAGGAGACAGCCGATAGAAGATGCCGCTACGCCCTTACCGAGAGAAGAAACAACACCGCCGGTTACAAAAATATATTTTGGCGCCATCCGGGTCGCTCGCTTCCGCCTTACGCAGATTTGAGCCTGTCGAACCTCCGCAGGATTGACGTACATACAATTATGTTCGGAAGCCGCCGCAGTGTCAATCGGAACTCTTGCCTGCCATCAATCGAAAAATTTTCTCCGTCCCAATATTTCCAGCAAGCGCAAACAATTTGTCCGGATGCAGCCGTAGGGACGGCCTTCAGAGGCCGTCCGTCTATGCGCGATCTCCAACCTAATTGCAGCCCCACTCAGAAAGCGAGTCCCCGCTTTCCCCGGGCGAAAACCGCAAACCAATTGTCATCCTGTCCCAAACCCCACTTAGAAGTTCGCCCCCACTCTGACCGGGCGAAAAACGCAAGCCATTGTCATCCTGAGGCTATCCGATGATGATAGCCGAAGGATCTCACCGTCAGCCCATTCCACCATATTCTCCATCGATATCCCTCGGGACCCATGCACCGCCTCCTAAGCATGACGTTTCCTTCTTGCGTGAATCGTCGCCAAACGAACAGTGGTTCGTCCGAAGCGCAAAATGCGGTATGGTTTGTAGATACGCAATTCATACGCAAGCTCAAGAGGGAAGCATGAGAAGCTGTACGCTCTTATTTCTGGCACTCGCCACAATCGGCATCTCCGGCACCGTCAACGCCCAGGAATCCCAGGCGCCCCGCGCTGCGGACACCGCGCACTATAGCGTTCAGCGCGAATCGAACCTCGCCGGCACCGTCGTGGCCTACGACGCAAATTCCAAAACCGCACCCTTCGGTGCGCGCGTCACACTGCAAACCGCGGCCAGCGTTGTGGAAGTCCATCTGGGCGATCCCCGCCTGCTCTCCGCAAACCACTTCGCCATCCGCACGGGAGATGCCCTTCGCATCGTCGGCGAACCCGTAAACGTGCAAGGCGCGCAATTCTTTGTTGCTCGCATCATTCAAAAAGGAACTCAGGCTCTATCAGTGCGAACCTCGCGCGGCCTGCTGGTTCCTTATGTCGCTCCCCGCACAACGAATCCCAACGCCGCCAAGGGCGCCGTATGAAGCGAATCGCTTCATTGCTCGCGCTGCTGTTTGCCGGTTTCCTCACATCCTGTGGAGGAAATGGCTCCGGCGTCACTCCACCGCCTCCCGCTGGCAATTTTTCCAACGCCAGCCTGAACGGCCAGTATGCTTTTTCGATGGGTGGCATAGAGGCCGTCACCGGCGGCTACACGGCTCGGGTAGGAAGCATCGCCGCCGACGGCAACGGCAACATCACAGCCGGACTTGAGGACGTTTTGAACCTCACCACCGGCGCGCCACCCTCACTGCTCACTTTTTCCAACGGCACCTATCAAATTCAGGCCAACGGGCGCGGGTTGATGACGCTGTACGTCACGGGCGGCGGCGCCTTGCAACTCAGCTTTGCCCTGAACTCCAACGCCCATGGCCTTGTGATTCAATCCGACGGCGCCGCTTCCACCACCGGCACCCTGGACCTGCAAACGCCCGCCCTCTTTGCCGAAGATTCCATCAACGGCAAATATGTTTTCAGTTTTTCGGGAGTCTCCTTCGCGGGCGCCAGCCCTTCGGTGATTTCCACGATCGGTGAATTTGTGGGCGATGGAAATGGCAACATCATCAGCGGCACTGTAGATGTGAACGATGGCTCGTTTGCTCCCACCGGCGCTGTCGCGCTTCCGCCAGGCACCTTCCAGCTCGACACAAACGGCAACGGCACAAATTTTGGCCGCGGCATGATGACTGTGAATTCCAAGACCTACGCCTTCTACATCGTGGATCACACGCGCATTAAATTTCTCGAGGAGGATGCCTCCGGCGGCTCGGAAGGCGAAGCTTTGCTCCAATCCGGCGCGATTCCCACGCAGAATTCCGACCTGAACGGCAGCTTTGTCTATCTTTCAGGAGGCTCGGTTACCGGCGGCAATTTTGGTCCGATTTCGCGCCTCGGCCGCATGAGCGCCAATGGATCCGGCGTTGTCAGCGCGGTCTCGTTTGACGAAAACGACGATGGAAACAACACGCACATTTCGGAAAGCTCCAATCTTTCCGCCGCCACCTATTCCATGGATGCGAACTATCCGGGCAGTGGTCGCGGAACCTTCACCTTCCACAACTCTTCGGTCGGAACGATTTCTTATGTATTTTATTTTTACTCACCGACGCAAGCTGTCATTCAAGACGTTTCATCCGGTGTGGTCTCCGGCGGCAGCATGCTCGCGCAAACCGGCGCGCCATTCACAACTTCCAGCACTGCGGGCAACTATATCTTCAGTTGGACCGGCATTCAGTTAGTGACTCCCGCTCCCTTTGCCGAGGACTTCGTCGGCCAGGGCGTGCAAACCAGCACATCCAGCAACAATCTCAGCGGCTTGGCGGATTACGTCGAGCTGGGTCTGAACTCCACCAATACCGGAGTCACCTTAAACTCCGGCATCTCCGGAACTCTCACCATGAACGGCGACGGCACCCAGGACAACACCTACAAGATCGCAGTTGGCGGCTCCAGCGGCTTCACCGTAAATTTCAAAGCCTACTTCGCGAACAACTCCACCATCCTCGTCCTCTGCTACGACTCCGACCGAACCACCTCCGGCCTAATGACCCAACAAACCCAGTAGCGCCGGCATCCTGCCGGCCAGCGAAAAACAAACCCACTCCAACTTTGTAGGGGCCGGGCTTGCCCGGGCCTCTTGGGGTTCTCCTCCCCATGCTCCCGCCGACTCCTCACACCCCCTTCTCCTCCCGCAACAATTTCTCCACCCGCGTCACATCCTCCGGGACGTCCACGCTTACCGCATCGTGCGCCACCTCCGCCACCCGGATCTTCCAACCGTTCTCCATCCATCGCAACTGCTCCAATTGCTCGATCTTTTCCAGCTCCCCCTGCGGCAAAGTCGGGTATTCCAGCAACGCATCGCGCTGAAAAACATAAAGCCCCAGATGCTTCCAATATTTTACGTGGACCTTTTGCTGCGTATCGCGCACCCACGGGATCGGCGCCCGCGAAAAATAGAGCGCGTTGTCCTCGAAGTCCAGCACTGCTTTCACCACATTCGGGTCCATGATGTCAGTTGCGTGACGAACCGGCGTAACCACCGTGGAAATCTGCGCCGCCGGCTCTTCCAGCAGCGCGCCCACCGCGGTGTCAATCGCCGCCGGGTCAACCAACGGCTCGTCGCCCTGCACGTTCACAAACACATCGCCCTCCTCGTGCGCGGCCACTTCCGCAATGCGCTCCGTGCCGGTGCGATGGTCGGCGCGGGTCATCCGCGCTTCTCCTCCAAACTCATGCACCGCATCCATAATCCTTTGGTCGTCCGTAGCCACAATTACGCGATGGACAGTCTGCGCCTGCTTGGCCCGCTCGTAGACCCGCTGCACCATGGGCTTCCCGCCCAGCGAAACCAGCGGCTTCCCCGGCAATCGCGTGGACGCAAACCGCGCCGGAATCACCACCACCACTTTCGGTTCGTCCGAACTCATATCTTTTTCCTCTGCGATGGCCTCGCCTCGCCGATGCTAACACAGCTGCTTTTCTGGAGCCGGGATCCTCTATTGCCTTCCCCGGGCGCGGTGCTATGATGGCTCATCCGCGCGGCCCTCCCGGCGAGCCGGGAGGATGGAGCAGCCGTGAAACGCGATTGGGGCATGTTTCGCGTACTTTCTCAGGTCGGTGCCGTCTGCCCGTGCGCCTTCCTCTTTTTGCTATGCAATCTCGGCCTCGCCCAGGCCCAGGAACCCCCCATTGATATCCAGTCGCCAGCCTCGCCCGCGCCGGCGACGCTCCATGAAGTTTCCCGCGACACGCCCGCCGTTGTCATTCGCCCCGGCAAAGTAATCCGCACAGACGTAGATCTCGCCTTGGTTAACGTTACCGTTACCGACCCCTTCAACCGCCTGGTCACCGGCCTCGATCAGGACAATTTCCGCGTCTATGAAGACAATATCGAGCAGGAAATCGTCACCTTCTCCTCCGAAGACGTGCCCATCTCCATCGGCGTAATCTTCGACTTCAGCGGCAGCATGTCCAACAAAATCGACAAGGCTCGCGAAGCGGCCCTCGATTTCTTCAAAACCGCCAATCCCCAGGACGAATTTTTCCTGGTCACCTTCAACGAGCGCGCCGAACTTACCAGCACCTTCACCAACAGCGTGGAAGATCTGCAAAGCCGCATGATGATCACCGCACCGAAGGGCCGCACCGCCCTCCTCGACGCCATCTATCTCGGCCTCAGCCAGATGAGGGGTGCACATAACGCCAAGCGTGCCTTGCTGATTCTTTCCGATGGAGGCGATAATCATAGTAGGTACAACGAAAACGATATCAAGCGCCTGGTCAAGGAAGCCGACACGCAACTCTATGCCATCGGCATCTTCGACCCGCTTGGCTATCGCAACCGCACCCCGGAAGAGCTGAACGGGCCGACCTTGCTCTCCGAGATCACCGAACTGACCGGTGGCCGCGTATTCGCTGTCGAGCATCTAAATGATCTGCCGGATATCGCGTCGAAGATCGGCATGGAGCTGCGAAATCAATATGTCCTGGGATACAAACCTAGCAATCACCTCCACGACGCCCGGTGGCGGAAAATCAAGGTCAAGCTGCGCCCTCCGAAGGGACTCCCGCCACTTTCGGTCTACGCCAAAACCGGATATTACGCGCCGGCGCACTGAGGCCGTTCCTATTTTTCCGCAGTTTCGGCGTCTTGAGCCTGCTGCTCGTCCTGCTTTTCGCGGCAAGCTCCTCCTTTGCGCAGATCCCTGTCCAGGCGCCCCCGCCTCCTCCGCCTCCGGGCCAGGAGGGCGGCGTTTCGCCTTCCGGCGGCAAGATCAAGGTAGACGTCAACCTGGTGGTCTTGCACACCACCGTGCTCGACGACCGCGGCAAATTTGTCGAGGGACTGACCCAGGAAAATTTCCGCGTTTACGAGGACAAGGCCGAGCAGAAACTTTCCATCTTCAAGCGCGAAGACATTCCCGTCAGCATGGGCCTGGTGATTGATAACAGCGGCAGCATGAAAGACAAGCGGCCGCGCGTGAATGAAGCCGCTCTGACGCTCGTTCAGTCCAGCAATCCGCAGGACGAGGCCTTTGTCGTCAATTTCAACGACGATTTCTATCTCGACCTCGATAAGGATTTCAGCAGCAGCATTCCGGAGTTGAAGGAAGCGCTCGAACGCATCGATTCCCGTGGCAGCACCGCTCTCTATGACGCCATCATCGGTTCCCTCGATCACCTGAAAAAAGGCGCCAAGGAAAAGAAGGTCCTGCTGATCGTCACCGACGGCGAAGACAATACCAGCCGCAACTCACTGGAAAAAACCATCCGCGAGATTCAGAAAACAGATACGGTCATCTATACGATTGGCCTGTTGAGCCAGGAAAACAAGCGCAGCGCTAAAAACGCCAAGAAAGCCCTCACCGAAATTGCCCAAGCGTCTGGCGGCCTGGCATTCTTCCCGGAAAATGTGGACGACGTTCACGCCATTTGCGAAACGGTGGCCGGCGATATCCGCCACCAGTACACTCTTGCGTATTACCCGTCGAACGCCGCCCGCGACGGCACCTTCCGCGCCGTGCATGTCGACGTCATTCCGCCGCGCGGCCGCGGCAAACTCGTTGCCCGCACCCGCAACGGCTACTACGCCCCCAACGCCTCCTCAGCCTCCGCCGGCCGCTAGCACCTACAATCTCTCGAGGTAGGGCCCACCTTCCGAGGCGGGCCGTCGCCCCACCGTTCACCCCTCACCCCAACATCCCCAAAAAACTCTTCCCATGCACTATCCTCCCCCCAAAATTCTCCGCCACCGTCTGCCCCATATCCGCCAACGTCGCCCGCGTCCCCAAATCCGCCCCCACCCGCTTCGCCTCCGAATACGCCAGGATCGGCACATACTCCCGCGAATGATCCGTCGTCTTCCACCGCGGATCCGGATCGCATCCATGATCCGCCGTAATCAGCAAAAGATCCTTCGGCCCAAGCAGTTTCAAATATGGTCCGCAAGCTGCGCATCGAACTCTTCCAGCGACCTCGCGAATCCTTCCATATCCTTCCGGTGCCCATAAAGCATGTCGAAATCCACCAGGTTGCAGAAAATCAGCCCGCTCGGCCGCTCCCGCACCGCAGCCGTTAATTTCTCCATCCCGTCCGCGTTCGTCTTCGTGGTCACGTAGTCATCCACGCCGCGCCCGTTATAAATATCGTGAATTTTTCCCACGCCGAACACCGGCACTTTTTTTTCCAGCAGCACATCCAGCAGCATCGGCTTCGGCGGATCCACCGCATAGTCGTGCCGCCGCGAAGTACGCTTGAAATTTCCCGCCTCGCCCTCAAACGGACGCGCAATCACCCGCCCCACGCGGTGCTTGCCATCCAGCAGCCTCCGTGCGATTTCGCACATGCGATAAAGTTCCGCGATCGGAATCACTCCCTCGTGCACCGCAATCTGAAACACGCTGTCGCCAGACGTGTAAACAATCGGCTTCCCGGTGCGCACGTGCTCCTCACCAAGCTCCTTGATAATCTCGGTTCCCGAAGCAGGCTTGTTCCCCAGCGTCTTCTCGCCCAATTTCCTTTTCAAACGCCTGAATAATCTCCGCAGGAAATCCGTTCGGGTAAACCGGGAAAGCCTGGTCCAGCCACACCCCCGCCATCTCCCAATGGCCGGTAGTCGTATCTTTTCCGGGCGAATGCGTGGCTCCTTTTCCAAACGACGCCCTCGGATTTGCCACTGGCGCCAAGATTCTTCAGCGGCGCAATGTTGGCCAGCCCCAGTTCCACCAGCGTTGGAATCTTCAGCGCGCGGTATTCCGCGATATGGCCCAGCGTGGTTCGTCCCACGTCGCCATAGTCCGCCGCGTCGGGCAATTCGCCGATGCCCACGCTATCCAGCACGATCCAGATCACGCGCTCAAACCTTGCCATTCCGCCGTTCCTCCCGTTTCTTGCGCACTGTAGCACAGCGTTTTGCACACTTGTGAATTGACCTCTCCGCTCGCCAGTCATACGATGCGTGCGGCGCGCGGCCTCCATTCCCGGAACATTTCCCCCGCGCGCCGCGTATAGCTAGATAGAGAGAGGTCGGTGATGGCCCAGAATCGCGGTGTCCGGAGCAGTTCGGTGGTTTTTCCGCTGCTCCTCATTGGTTTTGGCATCATGGCGCTGTTTGCGCGTACCTATCCCGATTTTCATCCTTGGCCGGTTTTTCGACATTTTTGGCCGCTGCTTCTTATCCTTGTGGGCGCCGGAATGTTTTGGGACCGTTCCCGTCAACCGGCGACCCCCGACCAACCCGCGCCCTTCCCCATCGGCTCGACCATCGGTGTTGTTCTCTTCCTCCTGGTTCTGTTCGTTTTGATTTGGCATCACCGCCCGGCCGTCTATAGCGACACCATCCTTGCTTCCCGCTCCCTCGTTCACCATCGCCAGACCATCGAAGTGAACGGCGCCAAGGCCGTCCGAATGTCCGTCAAAATGCCCTCCGGCGAACTTGCGCATGGATGGAGGCGCGGATCACGCGCTGGATGCCGATTTCGCGTTTGGTTCCGGCTGGCTTGCCCCTCAGGTGGATTATTCCGTCAGCGACGGCGTGGGCGAACTCGATATCGGCCAGCAATCGGGCGGACAGATGATGCTCAAGTCCGACAACAACTGGAACTTAAAAGTGAACGACACGCTCCCGCTCGACCTCGAAGTGGACCTCGGCGCCGGCCGCGGAGAATTTCGCTTCGCAAAAGTAAACCTGACCCGACTGGAGCTCAACATCGGCGCCGGCCAGGCCATCGTGGACCTTTCCGGCGAGCGCGCCAAAGATCTGGAAGCGGAAATACAAGGCGGCGTAGGCGAAGCAACCATCCGCCTTCCGAAATCCGTCGGTGTCGTCGCCACCGTCCACGGCGGCCTCGGCTCCATCGACACTCATGGCCTCAAGGAAGAAGACGGCAATTACGTCAACGAAGCCTACGGCAAATCCCCCACCACCATCCACCTGACCGTCCAAGGCGGCATCGGCACCATCAAACTCCAGCAGGAATAACTCCCCTCCAAAGTACTGCCCGAACTTCATCGGCCTGCCGTAGGGCCCAACTTCCGAGGCGGACCGTGCAACCACTTTGTGGTGGACAAACACAATCGTTACGCTTGACGTAACGCGTACTTTCAACTAATTTCAATACGTGATTGTCAGCTTTCGCGACAAGCGCACCAGGCAATTCGCCGCCGGGCTTCGAGTCAAGGCCTTCTCGGGCATTGAGCGTGCCGCGCAGTTGAAGCTGGACCGTCTGGAAGCCGCCGCTTCTCTCCGAGATCTAGCCGCATTGCCCGGGAATCGGTTTGAGTCACTTGCGGGCGATCGAAAGGGACAGTTCAGTATTCGCATCAACGACCAGTGGCGGGTCTGCTTTGAATGGGAGGGCGGCGCACTCGGGCCGTCCAACGTAGAGATAGTTGACTATCACTAGGAGAATCTCCATGGCACGCATCGTGATACACCCCGGCGAGCACCTGTCCGAAGAACTCGAAGCACTCCAAATGAGCGCGGCCGAACTTGCCCGAAAACTGGACGTACCGACCAATCGCGTCACCCAAATTTTGAATGGTGCGCGATCCATCACCGGTGACACGGCCTTGCGGCTGGCGCACTTCTTCGGAACCAGTCCAGAATTTTGGCTCAATTTGCAGAGCCAATACGAAGTACGCATCGCCCGGCAGAAGGCCGGTAAGTCCATCAAATCTCTCCCCAAACTCAAACGCGCCGAACTTATTCACGCCGGGTGACCCTGTCGGCGCGCACCCCTTTACCCCTCGATTTGCTCGCCTTCGCCGGGAGTCGTATACTTTGAAGTTTAGGCATCGTGCGGAAAGCGCGCTGTCTGAGCTTCCCTTTGGCTACGAACGAAACCATCCCTCCCATCCTCGAACAGCAGGAAGTCTTGCGCGTGCGCGGAGCCCGCGTCCACAACCTCAAAAATGTCACCGTGGACATCCCCCACAACGCCCTCACCGTCGTTACCGGTGTCAGCGGTTCCGGCAAATCCTCTTTGGCCTTTGACACCGTCTACGCCGAAGGGCAGCGCCGCTACGTCGAATCGCTCTCCGCGTACGCCCGCCAGTTCCTGGAACGCATGGAAAAGCCCGATGTGGACGAAATCTCCGGTATCGCCCCGGCCGTGGCCATCCGCCAGAAAAATTCCACGCGCAATCCTCGCTCCACGGTAGCCACTTCCACCGAAATCTACGATTACCTCCGCCTGCTCTTCGCCCGCTGCGGCCAGACCTTTTGCATCAAATGCGGCAGCGAAGTCCGCCGCGACACTCCAGACGAAATTGCCGATCGCGTCCTCGCGCTCAAAGCGGGCCGCCGCTTTTACGTGCTCTATTTGCTTCGCATGCCGGCGCCCGAACCCGCGCCCGGCGCAAAAAAAACCTCAAAGAAAAAATCTGCCGCGCCTCCGCAAGAGGCCCTTCGCCCCGTGCTCTCGGAATTACAGAAGCGCGGCTTCAACCGCCTCTATCAGGATGGTCGCGTGCACGAATTCTCCTCGCCGGAAACCCTCCTCGACGTCAACTTCACCAAGCCTGTCTACGTTCTCGTAGATCGCCTCGCGGTGAATCCCGAATCCCGTTCACGCCTGGTGGACTCCATCGAGATTTGCTATCGCGAAGGCGGCGAAGCAATTCTGGAATTCGTCGAGGACAGCGCAGGGAGCCCCGCCGAACGCCTCACCTTCAACGAACGTTTCGAATGCAAAAACGATGGCACGCTCTATCAGGAGCCAGAGCCGCGCCTGTTTTCCTTCAACAATCCCTATGGAGCCTGCCCGCGCTGCCAAGGCTTCGGCAACACCATCGATTTCGATCTGAATCTGGTCGTCCCGGACCCCAGCAAATCGCTCGACGATGGCGCCATTGAGCCCTGGAATAAGCCGCGCTATCGCCTCCTCCTTCAGGACGCCAAAAAGTGGGCGAAAACCCGCGGTATTCCCACAAACTTGCCGTGGCGGCAGCTTACCGCCGAACAACGCCGCCTGGTTCTGGAAGGCGATCCGGAAAACAATTTTGACGGAGTGAAGGGCTTTTTCACCTGGCTCGAGCGCAAAAAATACAAGCTGCACGTCCGCGTCTTCCTCAGCCGCTATCGTGGATACGCCACCTGTTCGGAATGCGGCGGCACTCGTCTGCGCGCCGAAGCCCGCGCCGTGCGCATCACCGGACAATCCATCACCGATCTCTGCAAGCTCACGGTGAAGGACGCGCGGAAATTCTTCGCCGAACTCAAACTCACCGAATCGCAGAGCAAAATCGCCGACAGAATCCTCGAAGAAATCCGCACCCGCCTGCAATACCTCGATGAAGTTGGCCTCGATTACCTCACCCTCGACCGCCTCACCTCCACGCTCTCCGGCGGCGAATCCCAGCGCATCCAGTTGGCCACTTCCCTCGGCTCGCATCTCGTCGGCGCTATGTACGTACTCGACGAGCCTTCCATCGGCCTGCACCCGCGCGACACCCAGCGCCTGATCGATATCCTCAAATCCCTCCGCGACCTCGGCAACACCGTCCTCGTAGTGGAGCACGACCCGGACACCATTCAAGCTGCGGATCGCGTGATCGACCTTGGCCCCGGTGCGGGCGAACTCGGCGGAAAACTCCTCTTCTCCGGCACCTACGACGAAATGCTCAAGGACCCCAGGTCCATCACCGGAAAATATCTCAGCGGTGAATCGCGCATCCCGGTCCCGGCCAATCGCCACAAGCCCGCGGGCAGATTTCTTCGCCTCTATGGCGCCACGCTGCACAACCTCCACAATGTGGACCTGATGCTTCCGCTCGGCACGCTCACCGTCGTCACCGGCGTCAGCGGCTCTGGAAAATCCACGCTCGTTCACAACGTTCTCTATCGCGCGCTGCTCGCCAAACGCAATTCCGCCAGCATCAAGGAATTCTGCGACCGCCTCGAGGGCGACGATAACATCAAGGAAGTCATCATCGTCGATCAGTCGCCCGTGGGACGCACGCCGCGCTCCAATCCGGCCACCTACATGAAGGCCTTCGATGCCATCCGCGATGTTTTTGCCGATACTCCAGACGCCAAGCGCCGCGGCTATTCCGCCGGGCATTTCTCCTTCAACGTGCCCGGGGGCCGCTGCGAAACCTGCCAGGGCGATGGCACCGTCACCGTCGAAATGCAGTTTCTTGCCGATGTTGAATTGATTTGCGAGGAGTGCCGCGGCCAGCGCTTCAAATCCAGCATCCTCGAAGTGCGCTATCACGGCAAAAATGTTCACGACATTCTGGAAATGACCGTGCGCGAAGCCCTTGCCTTCTTCGTCAACGTGCCCAAGGTGGTTTCCAAACTGAAAGTGTTGAACGAAATCGGTCTCGGCTATCTGCGCCTGGGCCAGTCCGCCACCACGCTCTCCGGCGGCGAGGCGCAACGTTTAAAGCTGGCCGCGCATCTCACGCGTTCGGAAAACAACGGCGTGCTCTATATCCTCGACGAACCAACCACCGGTCTCCATTTTGACGACATCGCCAAACTCTTGGCGGCATTTCGCCGCCTTTTGGAATCCGGCGCATCGCTCTTGGTCATCGAACACAATCTGGACGTAATCAAGTCCGCCGACTGGCTCGTGGATCTCGGCCCCGAGGGCGGCGATCAGGGCGGTAAAATTATCGCCACCGGCACGCCGGAGCAGGTGGCCCGCAACCCGCAATCCCACACCGGCCGCTACCTTGCGAAAGTGCTGGCGAACGGAAACGGGAACGCGAAGCGTCCCGCCAATGGAGCATCTGGCACGAACGGCCATTCCGACGTGCGCGTGGAAAGTCCGAAAACAAACTCACGAGTGCCGTGATGGGAATACGCAATCATCGCAAGAGTTCTTTCCTTTTGCTTTGGCCTTGTCGCTCTCTTGCCTGCTCGCTGCTGCGGCAGGCGGCACAATCTGCCGTGCCGCACAAAATCCACAGTCGAAACCCGGCCAAGGCAAGCCTCAAAAGGTCCAGAATCCGCTGAACGATCTCCTCGATGAGGCCCAAGCCGCGCTCGATAAAGACGATTTCGCCGCGGCAATTCCCCCACTCCAGAAATTTCTCGCGGAAAAACCAGACGTCGCCTACGCCCATTTTCAGCTCGCCTACGCCTTCACGGGCTTGCATCAAGCCGATGAAGCCCGCGCGGAATACGAAAAAGCCATCGCCCTGGATCCGAAAATGTCCGCGGCTCAACTGAATCTCGGCATTCTGCTCCTCGAAAAAGATCCCGCCGCCGCTGCGATCTCCTCTGCGCAAAGCCGTGGAATTGCTCCCAAGCCAGAGCCGTCCCCGCTTCCTGTTGGGCCTCGCTCTGCAGCGCACCAGCGATTTTGCCGGTGCCTCGGAAGCATTTGCGGCGGCCGTAAGCTTGGATCCCGCCGACACCGAAGCTTTGGTGCACCTCGGTGACGTGGATTTACAACTCAAAAAGCCCGTAGAAGCTGAAAAAAACTTTCGCCTCGTCCTAAGTCGCGATCCAAAATCCGCTCCTGCCTTGCGCGGACTTGCCCTGAGCCTGGACGCGCAAGGCAAGCCCGAAGCCGTGGATGCCTACCGCAACTATCTAGCCGCCGCGCCCCAGGATGCCGAAGTCCGCACACGTTTCGTGCATCTCCTCGTCGCCAACAAACAGTTTGACGAAGCGCTCGCGGTTTCCGAAAAATCACAAACCGGGCAAGCTCCCTCTCTCGACGATCTCCGCCTCCGTGCCGACATTCAGATCGGCCAGAATAAGCTCGACGACGCCATCAAAACCTTGCAGCTGGCCATCACCCTGGCTCCCCGCGACCCTCAACTCCATGGCGGACTCGGTCGCCTCTATCTGCAAAAACGCGCCTTCCCCGAAGCCGAGCGCGAACTGAAGATCGCCATCCAGCTGGATCAGCGCAACGTCATCTATTGGAAAGACCTCGCCTCCACCTTTTATCTCGCCGGAAATTACGCCTCCGCGCTCGCCGGATACGATGTCGTCGACAAATTCGAACAGCCCGGTGCCGGGGAATGGTTTATTCGCGCGCTTTGTTACGATAAACTCGATCAGGTTCAAGCCGCCCTCGATGCGTACAGAAAATTCCTGGATCTGGACCATAACCAGCACTCCGACCAGATCTGGCAGGCGAATCAACGAATCCATGTTCTGGAGAAACGCGCCGAGAAGAAAAAGTAGCGGCTGGCCGCCCTGGGGCCCGCAGTTGGTTCTTGCGCTGGTTGTGGCCTGCCTTTTTACCTCTGGTCTGAGCGCCGCTGACAAATTGAAACAGATGCAGGATAGTTTTGATCGGGAAACGCACGCGGGAAAAAAGGTCAAAGAGCTTGATAAGTTAGGTCAGGCGCAATTCACGGCCGCGGATGGCGAAGCCAATACCGGACACTTTGACTCCGCAGTCCTGATTTTCGAAAAATATCGGGACAACGTCAGAGCCGCTTTCGAGCTTCTGAAGAAGCAGGAGCCGGACGTCGACAAACACTCGAGCGGTTACCGCCAGCTCGAACTCGGTCTTCGCGAGGGCTTGCGCGAAGTCGAAGATTTCCTGTTGATTGCCCCGCAGCCGATGCAGCCCCCGCTGCAGATTGTGCATAAGGACTTGCTTGACATGGATGACGCCCTAATCAACTTGCTCTTTCCCCGGCGCACCAACGAACCTCAAAAAGTGCCGCCTGCGCCCGAAGTCAAGCCATGAACCTCACTCGTCAATCTTCTGCTCTCGCCCTTTTCGCTGCCATCGCTGTCTTCGCCTGCTGTCCTACGCGCGCCGCCGCCCAGCGTCCAGAGAAGGATTATCTTTCCGATATTGAGGCCAACAAGATTCGCGATGCCGAATCCACCAACGACCGCGTGAAGCTCTTTGTCTCCTTTGCCGAAGACCGCCTCACCAAATTCAAATACGAACTCGAACATCCATCGCCCACGCGCCATCCCGACATGCTCAACTACCTGATGAACTCCTATATCGGTTGTATTGATGACGCCTCGGACCTGATTCAGCTGGGCCTGGAAAAACAGGAAAACATCCGCCAGTCCGTCGACCTGATGGCCTCGAAATCGCCCGGATTTCTCGCCGCCCTGAAAAAATATCAGACCGACGGCCCCGAACTCGAAATCTATAAAGACAATTTGGACGACGCCGTCGAAGGCACCGAAGACGCCTTGCGCGAGGCCGAAGCGGCCAAAAAGAAAGCCGCGCCGCCACCTGTGAGGCGCAAGAGTTGAGCATTCAACCTTGAGTCCGCGCACAGCAGTTCCCACTCCGGTACCCGGCGGCATCGCCCTTTTTCAACGCATGTTCACCCGCATCGGGTGCGAAGGCCGCCCGCCGCAATTCCACGTGGAGTTTTTCCCCTACAGCAGCCTCGTGATTACCCTGCGCCGCCGCGCGGACGTCGTCTACGTTCGCTTTTCAGACCTGCTGCGCCGCGCCCCGCTTGCCGTCCTGGAGGGTGCGGCCGCCTTGCTGCTCGCTCGGATCTTCCGCCGTCGGCCCCAACGCGCCCTGGTGCGGCCCTATCTCGAATATGCGCGTTCGGACCGCACCCGAAATCGCATCCACCGCTTGCGCAGCCGCCGCGTTCGTCCCGCGCCCGCTTCGCCGCAGGGAGCGCATCACGACCTGGTCGCTCTATTTGACGCCTTGAATGAAAAATATTTCGCCAGCAGTCTGCGCAAGCCGCACATTGCCTGGAGCAGTCGCGCGTGGCGCCGGCAATTCGGCAGCTACGATCCCGGGCCCAACCAGATCGTTCTCAATCGCCGCATGGACCGCCCCGGCGTTCCCCAATTTGTCGTGGAATACGTTCTCTATCACGAGATGCTCCACGTGAAGCATCCCTCCCGCCGTTCCGGCTGCAGCCTCATCTCCCACTCGCCCGAATTTCGCCTCGAAGAAAAACGCTACGAACACTTCCACTCCGCCCGCAAATTCCTCGACCACCTAGCCCGCTAACCCGTGTTGTCTATCAACCAATCCGCCAGGCATCCCCAACTAATCCTCTGGCAATCATCCATCCGCTAGAATGCCCTGTAGGGACCGCCTTCCGAGGCGGTCCGCTCCGCCCCCTCAAGTAGCACAGGCTTCAGCCTGTGCTACCATCCCACCCCGCCCCCAAACTCAAACCGCTGTCATCCTGAAGCCCGCGCAGTCCCGCGGGCTGAAGGATCTCAACGAAAACTTCAAGCAAAACGATTCTGCCCAGCCCCTTGCCCCCTGCAAGCACTCAACCCCTACAACTCCTTCTTCTCCTTATCAATCTCCTCGTTCAGCTTCTCCACCCTCTTCCGAATCTTATCCGCATCCTCCGCCTTCGGATCCAAATCCAGATACCGCTGATACGCCTTCACCGCGGGCTTCTTCCTGCCTTTTTTCTCATACGCCTCGCCCAGGTACAGATACGGCAGCGCGAACCCCGGCTTCGCCAGCGTCGCATCCTCGAACCGGTCAATCGCCGCATCCACGTCGCCCTTCCTCATGTAGTACTTCCCAACGTTCATGTCTTTATCCGCCCGCAGCGGATCCCACTTGGGCTGATCTGGCACGATTTGTACCGAGTTGTCCGCGCTGGTTTTGGGTTTTTCGACCGGCGCCGGAGGAGGAGGGGGCGGCGGCTGATCATGCAGGGGAATCTGCCCCCACAAGGGTGCGGCGCACAGGAACGCGGCCAGGCTGATCAGGATGTAGCGCGGTTGCATGGGGATCACTTCAGGTGTTTTTATCTCTATCTCCGATTCCGTTTGCCGTCACGGGAGTTGTCTCAAACCGCCCGCCACGGCCGCTATCCAATTTTCGCACAATCAGGCCGCGGCAGTGATGCGCAACCGTCGTTTTCCTTCCACGCTCTCTCGCCGTAAGATGAATATGGCGGCTTTGTCTGCCGCTCCCCCGCGAAACCCATGGAACCCCGCGAAAAAGCCATACAGCTTCCCGAATCGCCTGGCGTGTATCTCTTCAAAGATGCCGGCGGAAAAGTCGTCTACGTCGGCAAAGCCAGGTCGCTTCGCAGCCGGGTCCGCTCCTATTTTCTCGAATCGCGCTGGACCGACGCCAAAACCGGCTCCCTCGCCCGCGAAATCGCTGATCTCGAAACCATCGTCGTCGAAAACGAGCGCGAAGCCCTGGCCCTCGAAAACAATCTCATCAAGCAATACAAACCGAAATTCAACATCCTCCTCCGCGACGACAAAACTTATCCCTACATCAAGCTGACCATGTACGAAAAATATCCCCGCGTCTATTTCACCCGCCGCGTCAAGAAAGACGGCTCGCTCTATTTCGGCCCGTATTTCCCGGTCAGCCTCGCCCGGCGCATCCTTCAATTCATCCACAAGCGCTTTCTGATCCCATCTTGTTTCGTCGATTTGACCAAAAGTCATCCGCGCGCCTGCCTTCAATATTATATTCACCGCTGCCTCGGCCCCTGCGTCACAGGGCTGACCACTGACGAGCGCTATGCCGAAGCCGTGCGCGATGCGCGCATGTTCCTCGAAGGCCGCCGCCAGGACCTGATGAAAAGCATCGAAGAACGCATGCTAGCCGCGGCGGAAGGCGAACGCTTCGAAGAAGCCGCCGCTTATCGCGATCTTCTCCGCACCCTGGACGACATCGAAGAACGCCAGCGCATCGCCTCCGCCCAGGGCGACGATACCGATGTCCTTGCCTATTACGCCGAGCCTCCGCTCGTCGCCGCGAATCTCTTCCACCTGCGCGCCGGCCGCGTCGTGGATCGCCGCGAATTTTACTGGGAAGAACTCGCGGAATTCGATCCCCATGAATTCGTCCCCTCTCTCTTGAAGCAGCTGTATCTGGAAGCCGAATACCTTCCAAAAATGATTCATGTGCCCATGGATTTTGAGGATCGCGAACTCCTCGAAGATCTGCTCAGCGAGCGCGCCGGCCACAAGGTGGAAATCTTCACGCCCCAGCGCGGCAGCAAGCGTGCCTTCCTGGATCTGGTGGAGAGCAACGCCAAGCATTCCTTCGAGCAGCGCTTCCGCGTGATGAAACCCACTTCCCGCGCGATCAGCGAAGCCCTGCAATCGGCTTTGAATCTTCCCGAAGAGCCGAAGCGCATCGAAAGTTTCGACATTTCCCACATCCAGGGAACAGACACCGTTGCCTCCATGGTCGTCTGGGAAAATGGCCGCCTGAAAAAATCCGACTACCGCAAATTCATCATCCGTGGGGACGAAGCCCCCGCGGGACGCATTCGCTCGCAAAACGACGATTTTGCCAGCATGTATGAAGCGGTCCTGCGCCGCTACCGCCGTCTGCAGGAAGAGAAAAAGCCCTTGCCCGGCCTGATCCTGATTGACGGCGGCCTGGGCCAACTGCACGCCGCCGCGCAAGCCCTCGAGACTCTCCAGATCATCAACCAACCCGTTGCCAGCATCGCCAAGAAAGAAGAAATTCTCTACGTTTTGGGCCAGGAGGATGAGCCGGTAATCCTGGAGCGCCACTCTCCCGTCCTCCACCTGATCCAGCAGATTCGCGACGATACCCACCGCTTTGCCGTCGGTTTCCACCGCCAGCGCCGCGCCGCCCGCCAAACCCATTCTTCGCTGCTCGATATCCCGGGAATCGGAGAGAAAACCTCACAACGGTTGCTGCAACGTTATGGCAGCGTGGCCAATTTAAAGAAGGCCGGTGCAGACGAGCTTAGCCGCATGGTTTCCCGTAAAACAGCCGAAAAAATTGTGCAACACATGGCAGAGCACAAAGATACGAACTAACCGGTATGTTGCAGATATGGGGGTTAGACCGTATTGCGACCCTCACTAGCCTGTGCTACGTTCTATTTGTGGAGGTTCCCATGGCTGACAATGTTGGTTCCAAAGTAAGCTACTTTCTGGTTGGGCTCGGCGTAGGCGCTCTGATGGGCGTTCTGTTTGCTCCCAAGTCCGGCGAAGACACCCGCGATTATCTCTCCAAGCGCGCCGACGACGGCCGCGAGTTCGCCCAGAAAAAAGCCCGCGAACTCCGCGAACGCGCCGATGAACTCATCGAACGCGGCAAGGATGTCGCCTCCAAGAAGCGGGAATCGCTCTCCGCCGCTGTGGATGCGGGCAGGGAAGCATTTCTTCGCGAATCAAAGTCCTGAGCCTCGGGGGTAGTGCGCTATTCCGCTGACCTGGCGGAGAGGGTAGGGTGTGTATGCAACTTACGATGGAAATTTTCATCGTCGTAGCGGCGATTACGCTGATCGTGCAGGCCGGCATTCTCGTCCTGCTTTTCTTTCAACTCCGCAAGACCACCGAATCCGTGAACCGCATGGTCGGTGACTTGCATTCGCGCGTGGGCCCCATCCTCACGCGCACCCAGATCATGCTCGACGAAACGCAGCCTAAAATTTCCGCCCTCGTCGAGGATGCCTCGCACATCGTCTACCTAACCCGAGCGCAAGCGCAAAAATTTGACCGCATCGCCACCGAAGCCACGGATCGCCTCCGCGGCCAGTTGGTGACCGTGGATCGCATCCTCACCGGCACCCTCGAGGCCGTCGAAGACGCTGGTTCACAAGTACGCCGCAGCTTCTGGGGCCCGGTGCACAAAGCGTCCGCTATTGTGCAGGGCATCAAAATCGGCCTGGATGTATTGCGCTCGCGTCGCGCAAGCTCCAGTTCAACTGCCCGCGAAAACTCCGTCGAACAAGAAGACGAACTCTTCATCTAACGTGTCGCGCTGGATCATGTAGTGGCCGAACTTCAGATCGGCCACAGCCTCCGTCACCAAATGTACTGGGCGACCTTCAGGTCGGCAAACCGCTTAAACTCCATTCTTTCTCCGCCTGATCCCCTTCCTCCCAAATTCCTCCTTGTCCCTTCCCACCAAACTGAATAACATGCCTTTGCACAATTCATAATCTTCCAGAGCCTCTAGTTCGCCGCCAGAGCTCCGACACGGTTGGAACGACTCAACAATGGGCCTGCTCGCAAACTTTAAACTTCGTCGAAAACTGCTTCTTGCTATGTCTCCCTTGGCCCTCATGGCCATCCTCGCGGGTTTGTATTCTTCGTTCCAGTCCCACCGAACCGACGCTTTCTACAGCGACCTCATCGACAATCAGATAAAAGCCGTCCATCACATTGATATGGCGCGTTCCCTCAATCGGCGTTTTGGCTTTGATCTTTACAATCTTATTGCAGAGCCAGATCCCGATCGGCGGCAGATCATTGACGCACAACTTGACACCACCTATTCCGAGTACAAAGCGCAAATCGCGCTGGCCAGCAATCTGGCTCCCTCGCGCTCTGCCGAAATCACCTCTGCGGAAGCCAAGTTTGATCAGGCCGTGCTGGATTCGCGTCGCGTGCGGGCCGCCGCCCTGGCCAACGACAGTACAAAGGCCGCCGCGCTGATGCGCTCCACGGTCAATCCCGAACTTCAACAAACCACGGACCAGGTAATTCGGGTCGCCGACGATCTGCAGAGCCTGGTAGATCAGCGCTCCGCCGAACTCACCCGCATAACAAGACAATCCATCTTGATCACCTGGCTGGTCATTGGAGTCGGTCTCCTCTTTACATTCGCCCTCGCTTCCTATGTGCTGCACGTGGATGTCGTCCAGGAACTCTTTTCCTTGCGCGATAGCATTCAATCCCTGGCCTCCGGCAACCTGGACCAAACCATTCCTTTCCAAAGTCGTCCGAATGAAATCGGCGAGATCAGCCGCTCTCTGAAAACGCTACAAGGCGGCGCCAAGGATCGCGAAACCCAGTCCTGGGTCAAAGCCGAAGTTGCCGCAACCGCCGTCCGCCTTCAGTCCGCCGAAAATTTTTCCGCATTCTCCGCCAGTCTGCTCTCCGGTGTCTCCAAATGCATTCCGCTTCTTTACGGTTCCTTTTATCTCGCCGATGCGTTGCACACGCGGCTGACCCGCGCAGGAACCTTTGCTGTCGCGGATTCCGCGGACTCCGCCGAATTCGCATTTGGTGAAGGACTCGTTGGCCAGGCTGCCCTGGAACGCCGTGTGCTCGACCTCTCCGCCGAAAAGGGCGATCCCGTTCACGTCTCGACTGGCATCGGCTCACTCGTTCCCGGCAAGCTTCTCTTCGTGCCCGTTCTTAATCAGGATCTAGTAATTGGTGTGATGGAACTCGCCACCGTTTCCGTTCTCTCCGATCGCCAGCAGGCCTTTCTGACCGCGCTTCTTCCCTTGGTAGCCATGAACGCCCAGTTGCTTTCCCGCAACCTGGAAACCAGCAGCCTGCTTGCAAAAACCCGCGCCCAAGCCGAATCGCTCGCGGTTTCCGAACGCCAGATCATTGCTCGCAAAGAGGAACTGGAAGCCGCCAATGTCGCTCTCGAAACTTCCAAGGAAGAATTGCGGCGCGCAAAGGAAGTAGCGGAAGACGCCACAAAGATCAAATCCGAATTCCTCGCCAACATGAGCCACGAAATTCGCACCCCGATGAATGCCATCATCGGGATGTCTCATCTGGCCTTGAAGACCGATCTCGATCCTCGCCAGCGGGGCTACGTCCGCAAAATTCAGCAGTCTGGCCAGCACCTGCTCGGCATCATCAACGACATTCTCGATTTTTCCAAAATCGAAGCCGGCAAACTCACCGTCGAGGATATCGACTTCGACCTCGAAAAAGTCCTGGAAAACGTCAGCAACCTGATCTCAGAGAAAGCCACCGCCAAAGGCCTGGAACTTATTTTTGATATTGATCCCGCGGTCTCTACTCATCCGAAGGGAGACCCGCTGCGCCTGGGACAAATCCTGATCAATTTTTGCAACAACGCCGTCAAGTTCACCGAACACGGCGAAATTGTTGTTAAAGCCCGCGTCCAGGAAGAAGACGAACGCGGCCAGTTAGTTTGCTTCTCCGTCAGTGATACCGGCATAGGCCTCACCGAAGAACAGATGGGCCGCCTCTTCCAGGCCTTCGAACAAGCCGATGCTTCCACCACGCGCCAGCACGGCGGCACTGGTTTGGGTCTGGCCATTTCCAAGAAACTCGCCCAGCTCATGGGCGGCGATGTGGGCGTTTCCAGCGAAGTCGGCAAAGGCAGCACCTTCTGGTTCACCTCGTACCTCACCAAGGGAGAGGGCGTCGCGCGTCGCGCAACGCGCCCCGAACTCCGTGGCCGCCGCGTCCTGATCATTGACGACAATGCGCAAGCCCGCGAAGTCCTTTCCAGCATGTTGACCAGCATGGCCTTCGTTGCAGACGAAGCGCCTTCGGGCCAGGAAGGTGTCGAATTGGTGCGCCAGGCCGCCACCTCGGGGAGAACCTTACGAAATCGTCTTCGTCGATTGGCAGATGCCCGGACTCGACGGCGTCGAGACTGGCAAACTCATCCGTGCCCTGCCGGATCTCTCAACCACTCCCCACCTTGTGATGGTTACCGCGTATGGCCGCGAAGAGGTGCTTCGCCAAGCCGAACAAGCCCGCTTCGAAAATGTTTTGATCAAACCAGTCACTCCCTCGATGCTCTTTGATTCCGTCGTCCAGGTCCTCAGCGAGGATCGGGAGACTCCGCATGAATCCAACGGTTGCCAGTTCCCAAATGGATCTTTCTTCAATTTATGGCGCACGCGTTTTGCTCGTCGAAGACAACGAACTGAATCGTGAGGTGGCCATCGGTCTCCTCGAAGACGCTCGCCTCTCCATAGATCAAGCGGAAAACGGCGCCGTAGCAGTTCAGCAACTCTCGAAGAATGACTATGACCTGGTCCTGATGGACATGCAGATGCCCGTGATGGATGGCATCACCGCCACCAAAGCCATTCGCTCCAATCCCCGTTTCGTTTCTCTTCCCATCCTGGCCATGACCGCCAATGCCATGGATCGCGATCGTGAAATGTGCCTCGCAGCCGGCATGAACGCTCATCTCGCCAAGCCCATCGATCCCGATAAGCTGTATGCCGCGCTGCTCCAGTGGATTCGCCCGCGTGCGGCCTCGGCCTCCGCTTCGGCCTCATCAAATTCCGCCTCTACTGCCGCGGCCACGCCTGTTGCTGCTTCCATTCCTCTGGCCGCTTCCAACGACCTGGTGATCCCCGGCATCGACACCGTTACCGCACTCAAACGCACAGGCGGCAATCGCAAGCGTTACGAATCCCTTCTCCAGCGATTCGCCGATTCCCAGTCGCACGTAGTCGAAGACATTCGCGCCGCCCTCGCCGCCAAAGACGCCCCCACCGCGCAACGTTTCGCCCATTCGCTCAAGGGTGCTTCCGCCAATCTCGGTGCAAACGCCCTCGCCGAAGTCGCGGCCGCAGCCGAAGCCGCAATCGACACGAATCAGCCACTCGCGCCTGCTCTCGATGCGCTCTCCCTTTCGCTCCAGGCAACGCTCGCCTCCATTCGCGCCGCTCTTCCCGCCGAATCAATTCCCGTCAACGCCATATCTCCAGGCGCCGACGCGTCCACTCTTGTTCAACCGCTCTCTCAGCTCAAAAAACTGTTGGAATCCGATGATGGTGACGCCTCCGATTTCCTTCTCGACGCGCGACCCGTGCTCGGCCAGTTTCTGACGCCGGCGGAAATCGATTCGCTCTCCGCCCATGTTGGTAATTTTGCATATTCCGACGCCCTTCGATCCGTTTCCGAAATCGCCGGCCGTCTTTCCCTTAGATTGGAGTGAACTGATGTCCACAGCGCCACAACTAGCCCCTTCCGCCCAGAAATTAATCCTGGTCGTTGACGACACGCCTCTCAATATCGGCGTCATCTCTGGAGCCTTGAAAGACTCCTACAAAACTAAAGTCGCCACCAACGGCGAAAAGGCTCTCGCCCTCGCTTCCGCTGAAGAGAAGCCAGACCTGATCCTTCTCGACATCATGATGCCCGGCATGGACGGCTATGAAGTCTGCACCCGCCTGAAAGCGGATCCCGCCACCCGCGATATCCCCGTCATCTTTCTCACCGGCCAGACCAGCGCCGAAGACGAAACGCGCGGCTTTGAAGTCGGTGCCGTCGACTACGTTCACAAGCCTTTCTCGCCCGCCGTGGTCAAGGCTCGCGTACACAGCCACATCCTTCTTCGCGAAGCCCGCGCCCAGCTTGCTTCTCAACTCCTCGCCCTCAACGACGAACTGGAGATGGCTCGCCAGATTCAACTCTCCATCCTTCCGCACTCCATCCCCAAGTTGAGCGGTCTGGATATCGTCGCGAATTATCTCCCCATGACTTCGGTCGCCGGCGATTTCTACGATTTCATCCAGATTGACGACCAGCACATTGGCATTCTGATCGCCGATGTCTCCGGCCACGGACTCCCCTCCGCGCTCATCGCCTCCATGCTGCAGGTAGCCCTCACAGGACAAGCCGCGCACGCCGCTGAGCCGGCCAAGGTGTTGCTGGGTCTCAATCGCGCGCTGTCCGGAAAATTCACCCAGAATTTTGTCACCGCCACCTATATTTACGTGGACCTGGAGAAAAATCTCATGCGCTACGCCGGCGCTGGACACCCGCCCATGCTTCAATGGCGCCAGTCCACCGGCAAATCCGCCAAAATCATGGAAAATGGTTTGGTTCTTGGAATGGTCGCAGAGGCCACTTATGAAGCGCTCGAGTTTCCCCTCGAGCCCGGCGACCGTTACGCGCTTTATACCGACGGGATCCTTGAGGCAGACAATGCAGAACATGGCGAGTATGGCGCGGACCGTTTCATGCGCTTCATGGAAGACCACAAGCACCTGGCAGCAGAGCCGTTTTCCCAGGCGTTCCTCGCCGAAATTTCCCGTTGGACGAACCAGACCGCCAAACCCGGCCAACAAGACGACATCACTCTCCTGGTGGTCGATTTCAAACGCCAGTAAACATTAAAGTGTACGAGCACGATAAATCGTGCCCTCCTGGGTCTAATTCAGCCCCGCGCACACGTATTACTTGATCCAACCGCCGCACATCACCACATCACCGTCATAAAACACCGCAGCTTGCCCCGGCGTGATAGCGCGTTGAGGCGCATCGAAGGTGACGCGCGCGCGATTATCGGGAAGCGCTTCGATCGTGGCAGTGGCAGGTTCGTGCTTGTGGCGAATCTTGGCCTGCCCACGCACCGGAGCATCCGGTGCGTCGATGGAGATCCAGTTCACGCCCTCAATTTCCAGCGAGGCGGTCCGCAAAGCATCGTCTTCACCAACTACGATGCGATTTTTCTCCGTATCAATTGCCAAAACGTAGATCGGTTTTCCGGCGGCAAATCCCAAGCCTTTGCGCTGCCCAATCGTGTAATTGTGAATCCCGGTGTGGCGGCCGATTATCGCGCCATCTTCCGTAACGATGTCGCCTTCCTGCTCGTTCAGCGAAATCCCCTCAGCCCGCGAATACGCCTGAATGAACTGCACGTAATTCCCGTTTGGAACGAAGCACAGTTCCATGCTCTCCGGCTTTTCCGCCACGGGAAGGCTCACCTGCCGCGCGATGTCGCGAACTTCGTCCTTGGTTAGTTCGCCCAGCGGAAAATCGCTGCGCGAAAGCTGTTCCTGGGTCAGTCCCCACAAAAAATAAGATTGATCCTTGCTGTCATCGCGCGCGCGCAGCAAAGCATAGCGCCCACTATCGGCATCGTGGCGGATCCGTGCGTAATGCCCGGTAGCCAGGCGCTCGGCCCCGATTTGCCGCGCCATGCGCAGCAGCGGCTCGAATTTCACATCCGTATTGCAGTTGGTGCAGGCGATCGGTGTGCGTCCGGAAAGATATTGCTCCACAAACGGCCGCACCACACGCGCTTCGAACTGTTCCTCGAAAGTTCACCACATAATGCGGAAAATTCAGGTGCTGCGCCACGCGCTTCGCGTCATAAACATCATCCAGCGAGCAGCAACGGTGTTGCGCCGGGCCTTCGCCCTGCAGTTCCGGCAGCCGCCGCTGATTCCACAGCTGCATCGTCAAACCAACGATCGGGTGCCCCTGCTGCAGAAGCACGGCCGCCACGGTCGACGAATCCACGCCGCCGGACATAGCTACAGCCACAAGCCCGAGCTGTGGTTCAGCCGCAGTGGGCAGGGAATCAAGTTGGATCTGCATGTTCATTCACACTCTATTTTAGCGTGAGTTGCCGATTTGTGCTTGATTCGGCTTTGTTCGTCGCGGAAGACAGACCCTACAATCCTCACTTGTGATACGCAGGCGAGATCTTTCGCAGCTGCGCAACCGCCGCAGGCACAATTTCCAGCGCAGCCGCGATTTCCGCCTCGGTGGTCCCGCGCCCAAGGCTAAATCGAATCGTGGCCCGCGCCTCAGCGGCCGCCAATCCGATCCCCGTAAGCACGTGCGACGGCTCAACTGCCCCGGAGGAACACGCCGCGCCCGTCGAACACGCCACGCCCTTCAAATCCAGCGCGATCAGCAGCGCCTCGCCCTCGATGCCAGGAAAAACCATGTTGGAAGTATTTGGAGTGCGCAGTGCACCCGCCGCATTCACCTTGCAATCGGCAACCCGTGCAAGCAAGCCCTGCTCCAATGCATCACGAAGTCCCGCGATCCGGCTCCGCATCCTTCTCCAGCGCAAGTCGCGCAAGCTCCGCCGCTTTGCCCAGCCCCACGATCCCCGCAACATTCTCCGTGCCCGGCCGGTGGCCCCGTTGGTGATGCCCGCCATAAAGAAATTGTCGAATCTGCGTTCCACCCTTGATGAACAGCGCGCCCACGCCCTTCGGACCGTAAAACTTATGGCCCGAAAGCGAAAGCAGATCAAGTTGCAACGTCTGCACGTCCACCGGAATTTTTCCGGCAGACTGCACCGCGTCGGTGTGAAAGTAAACGTCAGCTCCGGCGGCGATCCGCCCGATTTCTACAAGTGGCTGCACCGCGCCAATCTCATTATTCGCGTGCATCACCGTGATCAGCGCAGTCTCCGGCCGAAGCGCGCGCGCGCAGTTCTTCCGGATCAATCAGACCCTCGCGATTCACCTTCAAATAAGTGACCGCAGCCCCTTGTTTCTCCAGCGCCTGGCAGCTGTTGAGAACCGCTTCGTGCTCAATCGCTGTGGTGATAATGTGCGTTCCCGCACGCCCAGCCAAAAGCGCCTGCGCCACGCCGAAAATCGCGTGATTGTCAGACTCCGTGCCCCCGCTGGTGAAAACGATCTCCGGCGCGCGTGCATGAATCAGCGCGGCCACCCGCTCCCTCGCAGTTTCCACCGCCGCCCGCGCCCGCTGTCCACTCGTGTGAATCGAAGAAGCATTGCCAAACTCCCCCGAAAAATAGGGCAGCATAGCCTCAACCACGGCTGGGTCAACCGGAGTCGTAGCATTGTGATCGAGATAAATCCGCTGCATAGGTGTCAAAGGTCAGAATAGAAGCAATCCTGCAAAGTGGCAATCCAAGTCGCCGCCGCCAACTAGCGTGGAAATAGCACCAGGCAAATGGCAAATCCACTCGGCCGGCGCACGCAAACCAACCCAGTGCCGCGATCACGAAGTAGATGATGCTAACAATACGGACCTTGCGCACGAGCCTGTCGCGGCTCAAACGACATCACAATTAAATGAATCCGGCGCTATCGTTGATTCGGCATGGTTGGACTAGTGGCTGCTCCCGCAGGCGCCGCAGCCTGAGACACAACCAGGAACTCGTACGATTTTCCGTCCGCCTTCAGCTTCATCTTGCTTTTGTCGAGCTTGAATTCAACAGTGGCGTTCAAAGTGAGTAGCGTCTGGTCTTCCGGCTTCGGCTGCTGGATCGTGTAGTCGATGGATCCGGACCGAATCACATATTGATGGCACATCAGATCCAGGTCCTGCTTCTTGGACTTCTTTTGGCCGCAGGCGACCGAAGTCTGCGAAAGAACCGTTCCGGTCTTTGGCGGGGTGCCCGCAAAACCGGACGCCACGGTGATGGAAATCATCGCCAGAATCAAAAGGGACTTTTTCATAAGGGCTCCTGGAAAACAAAGTATAGCTGATCGCCATCTTCATTCTACCCAAAAACGTAAGCACGCGAATGGGCGATCGCGCGCGACAGCGTCCGCCCCGGTACCACAAATCGGAGCGCTCGCCGGCAATCTCGCTCGTAGACTGATACACATAAAACGTGATATTCTACACATCGAGGTGCCTCATGCGGACCAACATCGAAATCGACGACAAATTGATGAAGGAAGCCATGCGCAGCGCCAACACCAAAACCAAACGCGAAACAGTGGAAACAGCGTTGCGCATGCTCGTCCGTTTGAAACGCCAGGAGGGCATCCGGCGTTTGCGCGGAAAAGTAAAATGGGAAGGAAATCTCGACGAATTGCGTACTAGCCGATTCTGATCGGGAACGGAAATGGTCATCGTCGATTCCACGGTCTGGGTGGACTACTTTAACGGGAAGAGCAACCAAGAGACCCGGCTGCTTGAATCGCGCATTGGTCGCGAGGATATCGGGCTGATCGACCTGATCCTCTGCGAAGTATTGCAAGGCCTCCACTCGGAAAGGGAACTCGAAGAAGTCAAAACCCTGTTGCTGGAATATTCAATTTTCCCGACCGGCGGTCTGGAAATGGCGCTGCAAGCCGCGACGAATTATCGAAAATTGCGCGCCCGGGGCTTCACCATTCGAAAATTGGTGGACTGCTGGATCGCGACCTTCTGCCTTCGAGAAGGTCACGAACTGCTGCACCGCGACCGCGACTTTGACCCCTTCGAAAGCGAATTGGGCCTACGCGTGGTGAGAGCCTGATTTCCCTTGAAACGTGAAGCTTCCACGATTGAAATAGAGTTGGCGGATCAAAGAGACTTAAAAACGAAACGGCCTTTGGCGAAATTCGAGCACCAAAGGCCGTTTTTCTTTCTAGCGGAGTATGACGGGTCTAGTTGCGGCCGCAGGAATTTAAAAAGTGCGGTCCACGCGTGGCGATATCGGAACTGACACAGCCGAAGAAGCCCACCAGGCCAGGTGCCCCTGCATAGCCGAGGTAGCTGTCCGTGTCGTAGATGTCTTCCAAAGATTTCAGAAGCGAGTAGTGATTGAAGGGCGTGTTGGAAACCGTTCCACGCTCGAGGAACGGTGAAAGAAGCACTGCTCCCGTGCGGTCACCGCCATAGGACTCAAATGTCAACGAAACGGTTGGGGTGATGTTTGTAGTCTGCGGAAATGGGGCAAGGTTGGGCCCGGGCTGTTCGTTGCAGCAGAAAAGTCCTTGCGCCACGATCGAAAGGCCGCCACCGGTGGTTGGAACGATGCTCAAGCCGCCCTCGTCAAACGTGACGATGATCAGGCCGTCCCGCTGGTAGGCTTGCGAAGCCATGATCCTGGGAATCCACTCTTGCAAAAAGGCATCGGCGGAAACCAGGCCTCCTGGCTGCCCGTTCTTGCAGGGAGCGTCGTGGCCATCGTCGCAAAGATTAGGCGTGATGAAGACAAAGTTTGGTGTCGTGGATTCGCGAAGTAGATCGGTCGCGAGAAGGTTCAGATTGACAACGTGAGTTCCGCAATCTGGCGAATCTATGATCGAGTGGAAATAGACACCAGGATCGTGGCGCGCAGCGTATTGGTCGCCCATTCGAGAAACGTGCGGTTGAAGGCGCTTCGGCTGAGTCCGATCAACGAGCGCCTGTCCGAAGTGCCGATCGATCGGATCGTTTCCTATCCCCCATGAGCCCCAGAATCGCATTGAGGGCCGGGACTTCTGCGGGGTCAACTGCCGATTGCCATTCACCAGCAGGGCTGGAATCTGTCACAATTGCGGTGATCTCTGGAGTGCCCCCTGAGTGTCAAGCCTGGAAATGATAGTTACTGGGCGTTTTGTATGCTTGCTAGCATGGCCAGGTCAGCCCGGCCCGTTCGCTGAGAGATTAGATTTAAAGCGAATTTTTCGGAGGAAGCGTTGGGATACGCGGATTTGCGGGAATTCGTGAAGCGCCTGGAGAAGGAAGGCGAGTTGCGCCGCATCAAGACGGAAGTCGACCCGGTGCTGGAAGTCACCGAAGTCGTCCAGCGCGCCCAGGCGATGCCGGGCCCGAAAGGACATCCCGGTGGCATGGCGCTGTCTCTTCGAAAAGCCCAAGGGCTCCCGCTATCCCGCTCCTGATCAACGCATTTGGCAGCGCCCGCCGTATGGAGTTGGCCTTCGAAGTCGAGAAACTCGACGACGTGGCCGCCCGCATCCGCGGATTTCTGGACATGCAAACGCCGCAAGGTCTCTTCGACAAGTTAAAAATGCTGCCGAAGCTCGCCGAACTCGGCTCTTTCATGCCCAAACAGGTAAAAGACGGCGCCTGCAAGGAAGTGATCCACAAAGCAAACGACGTCAACCTGTTCGATTTTCCGATCCTCAAATGCTGGCCGCAGGATGGCGGCCGCTTCATCACCTTTCCCTTGGTCTTTACGCGCAATCCAGAAACCGGCAAGCGCAACGTGGGCATGTACCGCATGCAGATTTACGACGAGCGCACTACCGGCATGCACTGGCAGACGCAAAAACACGGTGCCGAACATTTCCGCCGTGCCCGCGCGAAAAATCCCGAGGGCCGCATACCCGTCAGCGTCGCCATCGGCGCGGATCCCGCCACCACGCTCGGCGGCATTCTCCCCATTCCTCCAGACCTGGACGAAATGATGTTCAGCGGCTTCCTCCGGCGAGAGCCAGTCGAACTCGTGAAGTGCGAAACCAACGACCTGGAAGTCCCCGCAAACGCGGAAATCATCCTCGAAGGTTACGTCAACCTCAGCGAAATGCGCACCGAAGGCCCCTTCGGCGATCACACCGGCTTCTACTCCCTCGAGGGCGAATATCCAGTTTTCCACGTCGAGTGCGTCACCCACCGGAAAGATCCCATCTACCTCGCGACCGTTGTCGGCCGTCCGCCCCAGGAAGACTTCTATATGGGCCACGCCATTGAACGTGTCTTTCTGCCCCTGATGAAGCTCACGCATGCGGAAATCGTGGACGTTTCCATGCCCGCCGAAGGCATCGTCCATAACCTGATGATCGTCTCGATCCGCAAATCCTATCCCGGCCACGCGCGAAAAGTGATGAACGCCATCTGGTCCCTGGGCCAAGCCATGTTCACCAAAGTCCTCGTGGTCGTGGACCACGACGTGGATGTGCACAACTACCGCGAAGTTGTCTGGAAAGCGCTCTGTGCCATCGATCCAGAGCGCGATGTCCAGTTCACTCTGGGCCCGGTCGACACCCTGGATCACGCCGCTCGAATGCAGGATTTCGGCTCCAAGATGGGCATTGACGCCACCCGCAAATGGGCCAGCGAAGGCTTCTCCCGCCCGTGGCCCGATGAAATGCTCGTAGACGAAAAAACCAAATCCCGCGTCGAAGCCATCTGGAAAAGCCTCGGGATTTGAATGGCTTTCAGCTGAGCAACTCAGGTAACAGTGATAGTTCTCCATGAAAATGACAATCAAATTGGATGATGATTTGGTGCCTGCACTTAAGAAATTCGCGGTCAATCGTAAAATAACGGTAAAAAAGGCCGTTGCCGAACTCGTACGTAAAGGACTTGGCGTACGTTCGCCCATGCGCACTGTTGTAATTAACGGCTTTCATGTCGTGGATCTCCCTCCAGATTCGCCTGTTGTCACCGAGGAAGATGTCCGGCGGTTCCTCTAATTGCAGAGACGAACACATCTCACTTCCCGCGCAAATTGCGAACTAAGAATAACCGTCCTCTCGGACAGGCCAGAATTCTTGAAAAACCACAATTCATTGTGGGTGAACTCAAACATCCATACTATTACTGGCCCCACCTGCCTACAATACCAGGCGAATTGCCTAAGATTACCTGCATTCTTAGGACAACTCCGGGAGAGAATCCCTTGACGCTCGTAACGCGCGGATGCCATAACGGTTCCACGAGCAGCACCTCGGGTTTCTGTGTCCTGCAGTTCAGCAACAAATTTGGGTGCCGCAAAGTCTTGGCAAGAGAGTGGCTTGTGAAGGATAAGGTGGGCGTTCCTCGTGAGCGAATCGCGCGAAGTGATGAACGTACGGCAGGCGTCCCAGTACCTGGGCATCAGCCCGGATACTCTGTACCGGTACATCACAGAGGGCGAAATACCTGCATTCAAGTTAGGAAATCGTTGGAAACTTAGGAAGACGATCCTTGACAGGTGGATGGAACGCAAGATGAGCCAAGTGGTGACGAAGCGCCGCTAGGTTTGTCCGAGCGTGAGGGAAAGAGGCCGCGATATGTGGTTACTCGGGGGAGCAAAAAATAAACAGCTGGTCGGACTGGACATCGGCTCCAGTTCCATCAAGGCTGTTGAGTTGAAATCGACGAAGGCCGGGTATGAACTGGTCAGCTTCGGGATGGAGTCCCTGGCGCAGGATACCGTGGTTGACGGCGCAATCATGGACGCGCCTCAAGTGGCCAACGCGATTACCCGGATTTTTGAAAACGAAAAGATCAAGACCAAGAACGTTGCCACATCGGTTTCTGGACACTCCGTGATCGTCAAGAGAGTGCCGCTGCCGCTCATGACCGAGGAAGAGCTTTACGACCGCATTCCCTCGGAAGCCAGCCAGCACATCCCGTTCGACATCGCGGACGTGAACCTCAGCTATCAGTTGCTGGAAGCCATGGACGCGCAAATGGACGTCCTGCTGGTGGCCGTGAAGAAAGACAAGATTCTGAACCACACCAACGTGCTGGCCCAGGCGGGCAAGACACCAGTGGTCGTGGATATTGACGCCTTTGGCCTGCAGAACTGCTTCGAAGTGAACTACGAACCAGATGCCGGCCAGACCGTGGCCCTGCTCAACATCGGCGCCAGCGTCATGAACATCAATATCGTTCGTGGTGGAATCCCGCTGTTTACGCGCGACGTCAGCGTGGGCGGCAACCAGTACACCGACGCGCTTCAGAAAGAACTCGACCTTAGCTTCGACGACGCGGAACGCCTCAAGAAAGGCGACACCCTCCCGACCGTTACCGACGAGCAAAAAGGCCAAATTCTGCGCAGCGTTTCCGACATCCTGACCCTGGAAATCCAGAAGACCTTCGACTTTTTCCGCGCCACCGCCAGCGGAGAAAACATTCAACGCATTATGGTGGCAGGCGGCACGGCGCGTGTACCCGGCCTGGTGGACCTGCTCCGCGAAGAATTCGCCATGCCCGTGGAAGAACTCAACCCCTTCCGGAAGGTGCTGATCAATCCGGGGAAACACAGTGAAGATCAGATCCGCGAACTGGCGCCGAGACTTGTAGTCGCGGTGGGACTGGCCCTGAGGAGCTTCGACTAGCCATGATCCGCATAAACTTACTTGGACAAACGAGGCCCAAAGCTTCACGCCGGCCGGTGGACACGGGAGCGGCCCTGCCGCTGGTGTTTATCGGTGCCGGAGTGCTGCTTGGCGGACTCTTCCTCTTCTACTTCTATCATTCCTGGCAGACGCAGTTGAATGACGAGAACAAGCGCATCCAGCAGTTGCAGGCGCAGAAGACGGAACTCGAACAGATCAAGCTGCAGGTGGAAGCCTTCGACAAGCAGAAACAAGTGCTCCAGCAGCGCGTCGGCACCATCGAACAATTGCAGCGCGATCGCACTGGCGGTCAGGAACTTCTCGACCAGGTCGCCAACACCGTTTCTCGTGCGGAAAACCTGTGGCTGATTTCGATGAGCAAAAAGGGCACTGCCTTGCAAATGGATGGCGCGGCCGCTTCTCTAAACTCCGTGGCTAACTTCATCACCGCCCTCAAGCGCTCCGGATATTTCCAGAAGGTGGAGATTAAGGATTCCAGGCAAGATGATCACAGCCTGAACGTGCAGACTTTCCTCTTCACGATTAATGCGGAGATCGCTCCCAACACGGGGCCGACCACGCCAGCACCGGGAGCCAAGCCTGCAAGCACTTCGGGCGCCCCGCATACACCCGCCAATGCACCGGCGAAGAAAGGATAGGGGAACATCATGGCCAATCCTTTCCGAGATATGTCCGTGATTATGCAGGGCCTGGTAGCCCTCGCGATCGCCGTGATCCTGGTTTTGGCGGGCCTGTACGCTCCGTTTTCACCGGTGGCGCAGGAACGTTCCGACTACGACAAGGCCGTGCAGCAACGGACGCAGCTGAATCAGGAAGTAACGCAGCTTCAGGTGTACAAGCAGCGCTACGGAGAACTGAAGCAGCAGATGGACGCGCTCAACAAGCAACTTGACACTTTGAAGACCATCGTTCCAGAAGAGAAAGAAGTGGACGAATTTATTCGTCAGCTGCAGGGCGCCGCAACCGCTTCCAACGTCTCTTTGCGCAAGCTGACATCGCAGAATATCGTGCCCAAGGAATTTCACTACGAGATGCCGTTTGAGGTGCAGGCAGACGGGCCCTATTTCAATATGCTGGATTTCTTCTCCCGGTTGAGCCGTTTGTCGCGCATCATCAACGTGGGCGACATCCAGTTTGACGATCCGAGCACTTCGGGCGGCAAGGAAACCAAGTACCCGTTGCGCCCGGGAACGACGGTGACGGGCATTTTTACGGTTACGACTTATTTCACGAAGCCAGCTGACACCACCTCCGCAAGCGGGCCCAAGGGTGCATCTGCGGGCCAGCCGGCGAGAAAACCGTGAGCAGGGATGAGCGAGCCATGCGTCTAGCCATAACAATAGTAACGGGGATTATGCTGGCGACGGCCGGGAGCAATCTACTGGCCCAGACGGCGCCCGCACCAGCTCCGAAATCGGCGAAAAAATCCGCCACCAAATCGGCACATAAGCCGGCGGCCACAACCGCTGCCGACGCTTCTTCCGCGGCATCGGGTTCGCAAGGCGCGCCCGAGGAATCCAAGGTGTCGCGCCGCGATCCGTTCGAATCGCTCACCAGCCGCCAGGAAGCTGCTGCGCGTGCCGGTGCGAATCTCCCTCCAGGTAAAGCGGGCCTGCAAGTGGGCACCCTGCGGCTGGATGGAATCGTCAAAGCGCCAAATGGCATGATCGCGGTTGTCACCAACCCGCAAGCGCGGACTTATTTCCTGCGCGAAGGGGACCAACTTTACGACGGACGTGTGGAAAAGATTGCGATGGACGGCGTGTCGTTCCACGAAATCGGGAAAGATGCGTTCGGGAAACCTGTGGAACGTCAAGTGAATAAGAGAATTTACTCCAGTGCAGGAGAACAGCAATGAAGACGACTTGGCCGGCCTTTCGGGGCAGCTGCCTGATAGTAGCGAGCATCGTGCTGGGCGGGGGCCTGGCGGGAGTTCGCGCTCAGGAGCCCGCAGGCGCGACATCTACCGCAGCGGTGATCTCCAGCGTGGCAATCACGCAGGAGCCGCAGCGCGCCGCGATTCGCGTAGAGGGCGCCGGACGTCTCGACGTCCATCCCTCACGGATGCAGAATCCGGAGCGACTTGTATTGGATTTCAGCGGCGCCCGACTCGACGTGCAGAAAACGTCGATCCCTGGCGTTTCCGCGCCGGTGCGTGGCGTTCGCATGGGGCAATTTCGCCCCGATGTGGCCCGCGTGGTTGTGGATTTGACCCAGGAAACGCCCTACCAGATCTCCCACGAAGGAGATTCGGTGGTGGTGTACTTCCAGATGCAGGTGTTGCCCGATGCGAATCTGGCCGCGCCCGTAAACTCCACCTCCAACACGCCCGCCAGCAAATCCATTGTGTATGACGCGAAGTCTCCCAAGGTCAGCGTCCATACCTCCAAAGTTTCCAACGTAGCGGCTCCTCGGTTTGCTCTGCCAAATGAACTGACCCAGCCCTCAGTTGTTCTGGCAAGCCTTCACGAGAACGATCAGCCCGCGCGTCCTGATAGCGATACCCAACAGGCTTCGCAGCAGGCCATGCAACAAGCGGCCACCGCTGCCACCACCGTGGCGCAGCAGCAGGCTTCCACCGCTGCCGCAACCACGCAATCCGGACGGTACACCGGGGAACCCATCTCCGTGAACCTGAAGGACGTGGACCTGAAGGATTTCTTCCGCCTGATTCACGAAATCAGCGGCTTGAACGTGGTGCTGGACCCCAACGTCAAGGGCACCCTCACCATCGTTCTCGATGAAGTGCCTTGGGATCAGGCGCTGGACATCGTGCTCCAGAATAATGGCCTCGATAAGCAATTGACTGGCAACGTCCTGCGCATCGCCACGCGTGAAACCCTCAAGCGCGAAGCCGAAACGCAACGCGACCTGGCAATCGCCCAGGCCCAGGCAGTCGCTCCCGTCACCATCACTCGCGTCCTCAGCTATGCCAAGGCCGCCACGATGAAGGACACCCTCAAAAAGTTTCTCTCGCCGCGCGGAGACATCCTCTCCGATGACCGCTCCAACCAGCTGATCATTCGCGATATTCCTTCTGTGATTCCGGTGATTGACAACCTGATTCACCAGTTGGACCGCAAGTCGCAGCAGGTGGAAATCGAAGCGCGCGTGGTTTCCGCATCGCGCTCCTTCGCACAGGATATCGGCGTGCAGTGGGGCTTTGCAGGTACCACCACCAGCGGCCGTACCATCTTCGGCGGTCCAGCCAGCGTCGGCGTCAGCCCGGTGCAGACCGGTTCGGGCCTTCCGGCTCCTCCGCTCATCGGCACCCCAGGTACAAACTCCGGAAGCAGCACCCCGGGTCTCCCGTTGAACGTCAACCTGGGAGCGGGCGTACCCACCAGCGGTTTCTACATCGGCCATCGTTCGCCTAACTTCGCGGTGGACCTCTTCATCACCGCGGCTGAATCCAAGGGCGTCGGCAAATTGCTCTCGAAGCCCAAGGTCATCACCCAGAACAACGAGAAGGCGATCGTCAAACAAGGTACGAAGATTCCAATTCAGACGACGATCAACAACACGATTTCAGTCCAGTACATTGACGCGGTGCTGCAGCTCGAAGTAACTCCGCAAATTACCGCGGAGGGCACGGTGTTCATGGATGTGCTGGTGGAAAACACCCAGATCGACAATGGTATTCCCCGCGTTCAGGGAATCCCGGCGTTGGATACCCAGGCCGCGCAGACCAAGGTCACCGTCGCAGACGGCGGAACCGTGGTAATCGGCGGCATCATCGTCACCCAACAGCAAACCGACATTACCCAGGTGCCCATCGTTGGCAGCCTCCCGGTGATCGGATATCTCTTCCGCCGCACCAACGTTACCGTGCAGTCGCAAGAACTGCTCTTCTTCATCACCCCGCGAATCATCCCCGGATAAGTTTTCCCGGCTGGGATGATCTCCATCCACGCCGGACCGGAAGCGCGGTCACAAAAATTCGGGTAAACTTAAATCGAGGAGGCGTGAGTCTCCTCGATTTTTTTATGCGTCCCGCACACAACTTAAGACGAAAAGCGCTCCTTGCCGAGCTCAAGGCCCGCAAACTCGATGGCTTGCTGGTCACCCACCCCGCCAACTGGTTCTACTTGACGGGTTTCACAGGCGAAGCCGGCGCGCTGTTGGTCACATCCGGTGGCCTCACGCTGATTACCGATGGCAGATTCACCGTCCAGGCAGCGGGAGAGACCCAGGGCGTGAAGATTGAGCTGCAGCAAGGCAGCTTGTACCCATCAGTCGGTGGCTACCTGAAAAAGAACCGTCTGAACCGCGTGGGATTCGATGCCAATCACTTGACCGTCGCCGAGTTGGCTTCGCTCCAAAAAGCTGCTGGAAGCAAATGGCGCGGCACCGCGGCCTCTGGACTCGTGGAGCGCCTACGCAAGAAGAAAGATGCCCAGGAGCTAGCCGCAATGCGAAAGGCAGCCATTCTGGCGGGCGAAGTCCTTGAAGGCGTGCTCAAACTAGTGCGGCCGGGAGTCCGGGAAAATGAGATTGGAGCCGAAATCGAGTACCAGATGAAGAAGCGCGGCGCCAGCGGCTCATCGTTCGAAACCATCGTGGCTTCCGGGCCGCGTGGCGCCTTGCCGCATGCCCGTCCAACCTCCAAAAGGCTGAGGAAAAATGAGTTGGTCGTGCTGGACCTGGGTGTTATACTCGGCCACTATTGCAGCGATATGACGCGCACCGTGCACCTGGGACGTGCCAGCAAGCGCGTTCAAGGATGGTACCGGTCGGTTCAGGATGCGCTGGAAGCGGCGGTAGCGGCCGTGAAGGCGGGGGTAACTTGCGGCGATGTGGACGCCGCTGCGCGGGAAGTTCTCAAGAAAAACGGACTCGAGCAGTATTTTGTGCACAGCACCGGGCATGGCTTAGGCCTGGAAGTGCATGAAGAGCCCCGGGTGGCACGCGGCCAGACGGTTCGACTGGAAGCGGGAAATGTGATTACCATAGAACCCGGGATATATCTGGAGGGCATTGGCGGAATCCGGATTGAGGATGACGTGGTGGTAAGGCCAGGAAGCAGTGAAGTCTTGACCCGCGTGAAGCGGGATCTCATCGAACTCTAAGAAAAGGCATGAAACGGAAAAAGACCGCGAAAGCGAGTGAAAACCCGTCGTTTGCGAATCCCGAAATCGAGCGGATCGAGCAGTTGCTTCGCTTCATGAGCGAGCACAACCTGGAAGAATTTGAATATTCCCGGGGCGATCTGCGCATCCGCCTGAAGAAGCCCGGCACTAGCGTGGTGATGGCCTCCGCGCACCGGCCCGCGCCGGAAATTATTGTGCCTTCGGCCCTGGTTCCTCAGGACCCGGCCGAGCCCAGAAGCGCGGAATCGCAGGCTGACACCCGCGGCGGGGAAGACCTGCACCTGATAAATTCGCCGATTGTCGGCACTTTTTATGGTTCGCCGAGTCCAGGAGCCGAGGCCTTCGTTAAGGTCGGCTCGCACGTGGACAAGGGCCAGACGCTTTGCATCGTGGAAGCGATGAAGTTGATGAATGAAATTGAGTCCGAAATCAGCGGTGAAGTGCTGCGCATCTTCGCGGAAAACGGGCAGCCCGTCGAATACGGGCAGCCTCTGTTCGGGATTCGCCCGAGCCGCAAGAGATAAGCGGCCAGCCTGACTATGTTCCAGAAAATCCTAGTTGCTAACCGCGGGGAAATCGCCCTGCGAGTCATCTGCGCGTGCAAAGAGCTGGGCATCGCGACCGTCGCCGTCTATTCGGAGGCGGATCGCAATTCGCTCCACGTCCGCTTCGCCGATGAAGCCGTCTGCATCGGCCCGCCCCGCAGCAGCGAAAGTTATCTCAATATTCCGCAGGTGATCAGCGCCGCGGAAATCACCAATGTGGACGCGATTCATCCCGGTTACGGCTTTCTTTCCGAGAACGCGAATTTTGCCAAGGTCTGTGAAGCGTCTGAAATCACCTTCATCGGTCCGAAGCCCGAAGTGATCGAAATGATGGGCGAAAAAGACCGTGCGCGCCGCGAAATGAAGGCGCAGGGACTCCCCACAATTCCCGGCAGCGATGGCGTGGTGGAGGGCGAAGAGCAGTTGGCCAGCGAGGCAGCGCGCATCGGGTTTCCCTTGATCCTGAAAGCGGCAGCAGGCGGCGGCGGACGCGGCATGCGCATGGTGCGCAATAAACAAGAGCTATTGCCGGCCTACCAGACGGCGCGCAGCGAGGCGCAGCAGGCGTTCGGCACCCCCGACGTCTACATGGAAAAATTTCTGGAGCATCCCCGCCACATTGAAATTCAGGTCCTGGGCGACCAGCACGGCAAGGTCATCCACCTTGGGGAACGCGAGTGCACCATCCAGCGGCGGCACCAGAAGCTGGTGGAAGAATCGCCTTCGCCCGCTATCGATGCGAAGCGCCGCAAGGAACTCGGCGCCAAAGTCGTGAAAGCGCTGCAAGCCATTGATTACACCAACGCCGGCACCGTGGAATTCCTGATGGATACCGATGGCTCCATCTATTTCATCGAGATGAATACCCGCATCCAGGTGGAGCATCCGGTCACCGAATTTATCACCGGCGTGGACCTGGTGAAGTCGCAGATCCGCATCGCCGCCGGCGAAAAAATGGAAGACGCGGTCGGCGAGATGCACTTCTCTGGTCATTCCATCGAGTGCCGCATCAACGCCGAGGATCCCGAAACGTTTGTGCCCTCCGCGGGCCGCATAACCACCTTTCAGGCGCCCGGTGGCACCGGCGTGCGCGTGGATTCCGCGGCTTATTCCGGCGCGGTGATTCCTCCTTACTACGATTCGCTGGTGGCCAAACTCATTGTGAAGGGCCGCGACCGTGCCGAAGCCATCGGCCGGATGAAGCGGGCCCTCGAAATGTTCGTCATCGAGGGCATCAAGACTTCCATTCCCCTGCAGCGCCGCATCATGGCTCACCCGGATTTTGAAGCCGGAAAAATGGATACCCACTTCATCGAAAAAATTCTGAACGGCAACGGAAAATAACCGTTCATGCGTCTTGTGATGCCCCGCCTGTATGTGATATTAGACGCAGCAATGTTAGCGGAACCCCCCGGGGAAACAGCCCAAAAATTGCTCGCTGCAGGCGTGCGACTGCTTCAATATCGCAACAAACAAGCCTCCGCGCGTGAACTCCTCAACGACTCTCGCGCCATTGCCGGTGCCGCGCGAGCCGCAAACTGCGCCTTTTTTGTAAACGATCGCCCCGACGTCGCATGGCTGGCCAACGCAGACGGCGTGCATGTCGGCCAGGAAGACCTCGAAGTCGCACAGGCCCGTGAAGTGGTCGGCCCGGAACGCTGGGTTGGAGTTTCGACGCACAATCTCCAACAATTTCAGCAGGCCGCGGCCAGTTCGGCGGATTATATAGCCGTGGGCCCGATCTACCCGACAATCAGCAAGGCGAATCCCGATCCCGTGGTGGGTTTGGAACTGTTGCGGCGTGTCCGGCCGCTCACGGCAAAGCCGATTGTGGCGATTGGTGGTATCACGCTGGGACGCGCGCAGGAAGTGATCGAAGCCGGCGCCGATTCGGTGGCCGTGATCAGCGACATTCTGAAGGCGAAAAACCCGGCCACCCGTGCGGGCGAATTTATCGAACGGCTGCAAGCCGCGAAGCCCGCGGTGCGCCATTGAGGCATAACGCGAATGGCTGACGTCACCCACGCAACAACCAAACCAGCGGGCGGGGATGGGCATGAATTTGTAAAGGCCATCGGATTATTCGACGGCACCATGATCGTCGTCGGCTCGATGATTGGCTCCGGAATTTTCATCGTGGCTTCCGATATTTCGCGGCAAACCGGTTCGGCGGGCGGCTTGCTGCTCACCTGGATCTTGACCGGCTGCCTCACCATCGCGGCGGCTCTTTCCTATGGCGAACTTGCGGCGCTGTTCCCCCATGCCGGCGGCCAGTACGTTTACCTCCGCGAAGCGTTTTCGCCGCTATGGGGATTCCTGTACGGCTGGACGCTGTTCCTTGTGATTCAAACGGGAACGATTGCGGCCGTGGCCATTGGTTTTGCGCGCTATCTCGGCGTCCTCTATCCCGCAATCTCTCCGCAGACCTGGGTGATTCCTCCGATTAACTTCTCCTCAAAATTCGCCATCAGCCTCTCCGTGCAGCAATTGGTCGCCGTGCTGATGATCATTTTCCTCACGTTTCTGAACACCCGCGGCGTGAAGCTGGGCAAATGGATTCAGAATGTTTTCACTTCGGCGAAGATGCTCTCGTTACTGGGACTGATTTTGATCTGCGTGTTCGTGGGCCGTAATGCCGCGGCCATCGCGGACAATTTCACGCACCTGTGGGCCATTCGCAACGCGAATACGATTGAGCCAGGCGTGGGATTCCTGAAAGGCCTGTTGCCCACAGTGACCGCGGGAAGCGGCTGGTACGGAATGGCGCTGGCGCTGGCCGTGGCTCAGGTGGGCTCCCTGTTTTCCGCCGACGCCTGGAACAACATCGGATTTACGGCGGCGGAGGTGAAGAATCCGCGCCGCGACGTGGCGCTCTCCATGGCATTCGGCACCGTAATCGTCATCAGCCTCTATTGCCTGGCGAATTTGGCGTACCTCTGTGCGCTGCCGCTGGCGCAAATTCAGAACGCGCCGGATGACCGCGTAGCCACGGCGGCGCTTTCGGCTGTCTTCGGGGCCAAGGGCGCCCTGATCATGGCCATTGCGATCATTGTCTCCACGTTTGGCTGCAACAACGGATTAATTCTGGCGGGCTCGCGTGTGGCCTATGCGATGGCCAAAGACGGTTTGTTTTTCCGCGCCACCGGCAAGTTGAACAGCAAAGGTGTTCCTGGCGTGGCCTTGATCTACCAGGGCGCCTGGATCGTGGTCCTGATTCTGCTGCGCACTCGGAAGCCTGATGGGACTTACGGCAATCTCTATAGCAACCTGCTGGATTACGTAGTTTTCGCCGCGCTGCTGTTTTATGTGCTGACCATCGCGGGGATCTTTGTCCTCCGGATGCGCCGGCCGGAGCTGGATCGCCCCTACAAGGCATTTGGGTATCCGTTCGTGCCGCTGTTGTATATAGTGGCAGCCAGCGGAATCATGGGCGTGCTGCTGCTGTATGAAACCCAGACGGCCGGAATGGGCATGCTCATCGTGTTGCTGGGCCTGCCAGTGTATTGGCTCTGGGCGCGCCACAAACGTGCCATCAAGTTCCACGTAGTCGCTCTTGGTAGCGCCGGCTTCCAGCCGGCAAGCATGCCGCGCAACGGCGGACTTACAGTCGCCAATTTTGACTCAGGTTTCACGGTCATTGATCCAAAAAGGAGGAGTTGCATGGGCAACCCCTTGTTTGCAACCAAGCCTCTCGATTCGCTGATGCAGGAAGCATCGGAAACGGGAGAGCATGGACTGAAACGCGCGCTGGGCCCGATTAACCTGATCGCGTTGGGTATCGGGGCCATCATCGGGGCGGGCATTTTCGTGCTCACAGGCTCCGCAGCCGCATTGTACGCGGGACCTTCGATCATGCTCTCCTACATCCTTGCCGGTGTGGGCTGCATGTTCGCGGGGCTCTGCTACGCGGAATTCGCTTCCCTGATCCCTATCGCCGGCTCCGCTTATACCTATGGCTACGCCACGCTGGGTGAAATCGTCGCCTGGATTATCGGCTGGGACCTGATTCTGGAGTACGCGTTCGGCGCGGCCACTGTGGCCAGCGGTTGGAGCAGCACGCTGGTCGCATTCCTGCAGGACTACAACATTAATTTGCCACCGCAAATCTGCGACGTACCCGGCGCCGTTTGGGTCTTTTTCGATGGCCGCTGGGCGCCCGTGACCACCATGAATCTCACCGCGGCTCAATTGGCCGCCGCGCCGCATGTCACCACCAGTTTCAACCTGATCGCCTTCCTCGCCATTCTGGCGGTCACCACGCTATTGATTGTCGGCATCAAGGAATCCGCGAATTTCAATACTGGCGTGGTCTTCGTCAAGCTGATCGCGGTCGTCACCTTTATCGCCGTGGCCACCGCATTTGTCTTCAAACATCCGGACGTCGCGCACGCCAACTGGAAGGTCTTCATTCCTCCCAACACGGCGAGAATTCGGCTCCTACGGCTGGTCCGGAATTTTGCGCGGCGCGGGCGTGGTTTTTTTCGCCTACATCGGATTCGACGCGGTTTCCACCGCGGCGCAGGAAGCCCGCCAGCCGCAAAAAGATATGCCCATCGGCATTCTGGGTTCGCTGGCGATCTGCACTGTGCTGTACATCATCGTTTGCGGGTTGCTCACCGCCACCGTCCACTATTCGCGTTTGAACATTGGCGCGCCAGTCTCCTTGGCCATTCGTGAAACCGGTGTGAAGTGGGGCAGCTACGTAGTAAACGCCGGGGCCTTGGCCGGACTGAGCACCGTAATGCTCGTGATGCTCCTCGGCCAATCCCGCGTCTTTTATTCCATGGCCAAGGATGGCCTGCTCTGGAAATGGGCGGGCGATATCCATCCGCGTTTCCGCACGCCGTGGAAGTCCACGGCGATCGTGGGAATTCTTGTGGCCTTCGTCGGCGCCACGGTGCCGATCGGTGATTTGGGCCAATTGGTCAGCATCGGAACCTTGCTGGCATTTGTCATCGTCTGCGCTGGCGTGTGGATCATGCGAGTACGCCGCCCGGAATTAGTCCGGCCGTTCAAGACCCCCTGGGTTCCCTTTGTGCCCATCATGGGAATGCTGATCGCCCTGGGCCTGATGTCCGGACTGAAAGCCATCACCTGGATCCGGCTGATCGTATGGCTCATCGTCGGCATGGTCATCTATTTCACATACAGCGTGAAGCACAGCAAAGTGCGCAACTCCGCTCGGCAATAAACCGCGCGAGTGCCGGCCCCCGCGCCCGTGAATATTCTCCCCTTGCGGAGATCACGGCAAATCAGGCTCTCGTTCCGGCCCTCCGAATCGGTTAAAGTATTTCTTCTGCCTCTCGACCCATGAGCCGACCGGGAAATCAGCCGCAATCCTTCTGGAAAAGCCTGTCGAAACTCGACTGGCTTGCACTCGGCTTGTGCCTCCTCGGCCTGGCCGCGGTAACGGATCCTTTCGACAATTTGCCCGGTTCCGGATTCCTCCGGCTGCTTGGCTTGCTGGCCGCGTTTTACGTGGCCTACCGCTATTGGAGCCGTTGGCGCGCCGAGTTGATGTGGAGTCTGCGGAACCGCCTGATCGTCACCTATGTATTCCTCGCCGTTGTGCCCGTGGTGCTCTTGCTCGTCCTGGCCAGCCTGCTCGCGCAGATCCTCTATTCGCAGCTTGGGGCCTATCTCCTCTATCACGATATTGAAGATCGCATTGTGAAGCTGTCGGAAGAGTCTGCAGATCTGGCGGCGATGCGCGCCGACCTTCCAGCCACTCTCAACGAGGAGGCGTGTGAGAAAAAGCTGGCGGAGCATGCGGAAACCACCCTAGGAAAGCAGTTTGCAGCTTTGCATGTGGATTTTGGCGTCTCGCCGGACTTTCTGCGCCGTGTCGCGGGCCCTTCCGGCCACTCCTTCGCGGGCATGATTCAGAGCGGCAACCAGCTTCGTCTCGTAAGTATGCGGGAAATGGAGGGCAGCGACGGAAAACTGATTGTGGAGGTCAGCGCGCCGTTCAACATTGATCTGCTCGAACACGTGGCTCCTGATCTGGGGCCGATCGATATCACCCTGGCGCAGACAGTGGAAGGAGCTTCGACAAACAGCTCCGTGCGGATCGGCGGCAAGGACTACCGGGCGATCGGCCATGTCGTCACGCACAAGCGCGAATTGCCGCCCGCGGGAACGTGGATGGATCCGGTGGTGGACGGCTTTTCGAAACTGGAGGCGACCTACGTTTCGCCTGACGGAACTATCGAACGGGCGCATCCGGTTTTCGCGTTTTACAAAGCGCGGCGCTCGCAATTGAATCGCCGCATCTTTGCGTCCGTGGGAGAGTTCAGCAGCGCGCGTATTTTTCAGATTCAACTGCTGGCAGTGGTGTTTCTGATTATCGAGTTGGCAGCCCTGCTGATTGGAATTGTTCTGACGCGCGAGATCACCCGGACCATCTCCGAACTCTATCGCGCCACGCAATTCGTTCAGGAAGGGAATTTCTCGCATCGCGTCACCATCGACCGCAGCGACCAGCTCGGCGTCCTCGGCGAATCGTTCAACACCATGACCAGCTCCATCAACCGCCTGGTGGAAGAACAAAAACAGTTGCAGCGCCTGGAAAACGAAATCTCCATCGCCCGCGAAGTGCAGGACCAGCTTTTTCCCCGCGCCTTTCCTCACGTGGAAGGCGTCGAAATCGAAGCCATTTGCAAGGCCGCGCGTTCAGTCAGCGGAGATTACTACGACTTCATTCAGCTGGACTCCACGCACGTGGCCATCGCCCTGGGCGACATCTCGGGGAAGGGAATTTCCGCCGCGCTGCTGATGGCCAGCCTGCAAGCCGCCTTGCGCAGCCAATTGCTCACTCCTGGCAGCGAGCAGATGAGCACCGCTGAACTGGTTGGCCGCCTCAACAAACACCTGGCGCGCAACACCGGCGAAGATCGCTTCGCCACATTTCTGGTTGCGGTTTACGACATTGCGACGCGCAAGCTTCGCTATACGAATGCTGGCCACCTGCCCGGCTTTTGCCTTTCCGACGGCAAGTCCATTCATCTCGACGTGGGTGGTATGGTGCTGGGAATCCTGGAGGACTATCCTTATCAGGAAGGCGTGGTGGATGTGCCGGGCGATGCGGTTTTAATCGCCTACAGCGACGGCTTGGTGGAACCTGAGAACGCATACGGCGAAGAGTTTGGCGTGTCGCGCCTGGAAGCGGCCGCGCAACGTGTTCGTCAGGCAGACCCTAAGAAAATAGCGAACGCCTTGATGACCGCGGCCGAAGAATGGTCCGGTAGCCCGGAGCAGGCCGACGATATGACCGTAATCGTCGCCAAGCTAAAATAGCCGGCGCAAGTTTTGATATGCTCGATGTCAGAACGTGGGGCTTGCCCGCCGAAGCCGTTTTCCCGAAGGCGGGAGGCGGGCCGTTGAACTACTTATCGAAGGCCGCCCTCCGGGTCAAATAGTTAGGAAGTTAGGTACAGTCCAGAATTCTGCGAGGAGACGAATGCCGCTGCGAAACCGCGTTGCGTTGGTAACTGGTGGAAGCCGGGGAATCGGCCGTGGAATCGCGTTGCGTCTGGCGCAGGAAGGCACGCGCATCGCATTCGCCTACCGCGCGAATAAAGCCGCGGCGCAGACCGCGTTGCGAAGGATGCAAGCGCTGGGCGCGGATTGCGTGGCCGTGGAAACCGATATCACGGAACCGGGGCGCGCCGAGCAACTTGTGAAGACCGTCGCGGACCGCTACGGCCGCATCGACATCCTGGTGAACAACGTGGGCGATTTCCGCTGGAATACCCTCGCGGAATCCTCCGTGGAAGAATGGAAAAGTATTTTCGATTCCAACGTGATGAGCGTGTTTCTGATGTGCCGCACCGCCCTGCCCGTGATGCGCAAGGGACGATGGGGAAGAATCATCAATCTGGGCGCGGTTGGAGCGGAGCGCGCCTTCGGTCAGGCGAAGATCAGCGCGTATGCCGCGGCGAAGGCGGCAGTGGTGGCACTGTCCCGCTCGCTGGCCCTCGAAGAAGCAAAAAACGGAATCACCGTGAACGTGGTGAATCCCTCCAGCATGGACGAAAAAGATCTGACCGTGGAAGAAGCACGCAAACTCCGCGATGCGCGTTATCCCATCGGCCGCCCGCCCACAATCGAAGACGTGGCCGCCTCCGTGGCGTTTTTTGCGTCCGAAGAAGCGGAGTACGTCACCGGCCAGGTACTCAACGTCAGCGGCGGATGGATGCTCTGACGCGCGCCCGGCGAGATTCGCAATGAAGGCCCTCACAGCGGCGGAGATGCGGGAAGTGGACCGTCTGACGACGGAACGCTTCGCCATTTCCGGCCAGCAATTGATGGAAGTCGCGGGAAAAAGCATCGCCGAGGTTTTCCTTGAACTATATGTTGGGAAAAATGGCAAACCGCCCGGACGCGTGTGTGTGCTTTGCGGCAAAGGCAACAATGGAGGCGATGGTCTTGTTGTCGCGCGCCATTTGAAGCGCCGCGTGGGAATGCTGAATGTCTATCTTTTCGCCGAGCCGAATGATCTTCGGGGAGACGCCGCAACGAATTACGCGCGCTGGCGCGAATTGGGTGAGACACTCACCGTCATTCGCGGTGAAGAGGACTGGATCCGGGCGTGGCCCGATGTGGCCGGCAGTGAAGTGATCGTGGACGCGCTGCTGGGCACGGGCATTCGTGGCGGCGCCGGCGGCTTGCTGGCCCAGGTGATCGAAAATATAAATCGTTTTTCGCAGGACGCCAAGGCCGCCTGGCCGGCGTGGATTATAGCTCGTGGATACGCCATCCGGCCTGCCATCGGATGGAGAATCCGCGGAAGGCCCAGTCTTGCGGGCACATCTCACAGTAACGTTCACCGCGCCGAAAATTGGCCAACTGATTTCCGCGGATGCGTCGGCTTGCGGTGCTTTGGTTGTGCGCGACATCGGCACGCCCGCTGCTCTCGTCGAGGAAGTCGGCAAGGGAAAATTGCGTTGGGCAGGTCCTGAAGAATTTTCCGAACTGCCCCTGCAGCGGCCTGCGGACTCGCACAAAGGTTTGTACGGCCACGTTCTGTTGGTAGCCGGATCCGTGGGAAAAACCGGAGCGGCGGTTCTTTGTGGGCGGGCCGCGCTGCGCGGTGGAGCAGGTCTCGTCACCGTCGCCACTCCGCAGCCTGCTCTGGAAACCATTGCCGCCGCGCAACCCGAATACATGACCGAAGCCCTGCCGGCCACCGCTTCCGGCACCATCGCGTCAGAGGCCGTTCGCCTGGGCGGCTTTGCCACGCTGATGCACGGCATGACGGTGCTCGGCATCGGCCCGGGAATCGGCACGCATCCCGAAACGCAGGAATTTGTGCGCAGCGTTGTGGCCCACGCGGATCTGCCAATTGTTCTGGACGCCGACGGACTGAACGCCTTTGCCGGCCAGGCCGAGACGCTTTTCAATCGCAAATCCCCGCACCTGGTGGTGACCCCGCACCCGGGCGAGATGGCCCGGCTATGCGGAATGACGACGCCGGAAGTGCAGGCCGATCGCGTCCGGATCGCCGCGGAGTTTGCCGGGAAATGGAATGCCGTCGTTTTACTGAAGGGATTCCACACCGTGATCGCCGCACCCAACGGGGACATTTTCGTGAATACCACCGGCAACGCGGGGCTCGCAAAGGGTGGTTCCGGCGATGTGCTCACTGGATTGCTCGCTGCGCTGATCGCACAGTTTGGCGCTGCGGACTTGTATCGAGTGGTGGCCCTCGGCGCGTACCTCCACGGCCGCGCCGCTGAACTGGTAAGCGAGAAAAGCGACGAGTCCGGCACCCTGGCGGGTGAAGTCGCACAAGCGGTGCCGCTGGCGCGAAAGAAATTGCTCCAGGAGTTGCAGGCGCGTGGCTGAAGAGTTGATCACCCATTCGGCCGAGGAAACGGTGGCTTGGGGACGCGCGTTCGCGGAAACACTCAAGGCCCCGGTGCTGGTCCTGCTCAGCGGCGAATTGGGCAGCGGCAAAACCACTTTGACGAAGGGAATTGTGGCCGGGTTAAAGGCCGCCGAAGAGGATGAAGTCACCAGTCCCACGTTTACGCTGCTCCATGAATATGGCCACGGCGGCAAGGTATTTCATGGAGATTTGTACCGCGTCGAAAGCTTCCACGATTTTGAGACGCTCGGGATGGAAGATGTCTTTGCGAAACCCGCCATCGTGATCCTGGAATGGTCTGAAAAATTCCCTCTGAAAACCGAGTGGCCGCAGATTCGCCTGCGCCTGGAACACCAGGGCGGAGACACCCGGAAGATTAGCCGCCTCTAAGTGTCCTAAACAGCAATGCTGTCCTAACTCTCTCGCCACGACTGTACCTTGGGTTCCTTGCGACGTGCATCACGCGCTGCTAGGTTGAAGGTTGGCGGGGTGTGGCGACTCGATGGCGAATGAACCGGCAAATCTTGGCGGAATGGAAGGCGGGCGGGACGCTCTGAAGAGCTACAGCTTGACGCTGCCGATGGGCTCGCTCTCCATTGGCGTGGACAACATCCACCACGACGTTTTTCTAAGCCCTAAATTTGTGCAGGTGGCGCGCGACTACCTGTTTGACCTGATCCGCCAGAACACCAGCGGCACCTATCTTTCCGGCATCGAATTCCGCAACGCCAAGTCCGTCGATTCCACCGCCTTCCGTAAACTTCTCACCGAACTCCTGCAAAATTCCCTGGCCAAAGCCAAGCAGCAGAAAAATATCGAAATTGACCTGCTTTTTCGCCTGGCCATCGTGAAGTTTCTCGCCGCCGAGCTCGTCAGCCAGTTCGGCAACGTGATTCTGGACGTAAAAGAATATGTCCGGAAGCGCGGCGAATATTTTGAGCGCAGCCAGCAGGCCCACGTCATCAAGGCCCGTCTCTCTGAAATGCAATCGGCCCGGCGCGATGTGCTCCGCATCATCGGCCAGCTGGTGGCGCAAATTCTGGTCGACATTGAAGAAAATTTGATCGCCAAGGCCCGCCGCGCGCTTTTCGGCGAAGAGTATCCCTATTACGAAATGCTGAAGAATCGCCTGGTTTTTCTCGACGGCGGCCGCGATGATTTTTATTTTCTGGAGCACTACGTCCTGCTGGGGAACTACGCCAAGGACCCCGACCGCCTCGAAGCCATGGACGCCATTTTTCAGGATTTCCTCCGCGAAGCGGGAATCCAGGTTGCGCCAGACGGCGCTCCTTCGAAGGGCGCGCACGAATACCGGACCCTATTCGCCGAAGCCGAGCGCATGCGCGGCGAAATCGCCAGCCTGGAAGATCAGCGCGACAATCTCCGCAAGCGACTGGAAAAAGGCGACGGCCTGCTGAACAAGTTTCTTGCTTCCAGCGACCCCGCCGAAGTGAAAGCTTCGCTATCCGACGTGGAAAACCGTCTGCGGCATTTCCAGAAAACGCTGGAAGAAATGGGCCCGCGGCTGGATCGCGCCAAGAAGCAAGCCGATTTCGTGCAGAAAGACTACGAAGGAAAAGTGGGCGACTACCTGAACGAGCCGGAAAATGCGCGACGACTCTTTGACGTCGCGAACGCCGGTGAACCGGAACGCTCCATCCGCGCGCGCCTGCTTGGCCAGTTGACCGCTCGTCTGGAGCAGCACGAATTGATCCCTCATCTAATGGCCGGCTACGAAATCCGTCCGATCGCGGGCGATTACTGCCCGCCGGTGCACTTGCAGCAACTCCGCAAGGCGCTGGTATCGAAGGAAGAGGCCAAGCGCGTCGAGGAAATCTTGAAGCAAGTGCCCGCCCGGCGGCTGACCATGAAGCCTCTGGAAGAGCTATCGCGCCGCATCCGGCGCTACTCACGCGAAGAAATCCAGGCCGCGGTGCTCCGCTTCGCCATCGATTTTCTGCGCCTCCGCCGCGATCTGCGCGACGCGGAACATCTCGCCGCCTGCATGGAGCGCATCAACCTGGTGACTGCGGAAAAACTGCGCGAACTTTCGCGCCTGAATAACCGGCTCTACGAGTGCTTGTTGAAGGAAGAAGCCAAAGGTGAGAACGACCAGGTGGTTTCGCATGTGATTATCAAGGCGGACGTGCGTGGTTCCACGAAAATGACTCAGGATTTGCTGGCCCAAGGTTTGAGCCCGGCGTCGCACTTCAGCTTGAACCTGCACGAACCGGTGAAAAAGCTGCTGGATCGCTACGCCGCGAAAAAAGTCTTCATCGAAGGCGACGCGATTGTGCTGGCGATTTTTGAGACCGAGGCAACCCAGGGCGATGCGCGCCCGGTGGCCAAGGCCTGCGCTCTTTCCAAACAAATCCTGGCCGTCTGCAATTCCTATAATGATGGAGCGGCTTCCACGCAACTCCCGGCCCTCGAAATCGGCATCGGCGTGGCATTTCAGGGCTCCGCGCCAACCTATTGGGTCGACGGCGATTCGCGCATCATGATTTCCAAAGCCCTGAATCTTTCCGACCGTTTATCCGGTTGCGCAAAGCTTGCCAAGCGCATGTTGGCGGGGCAGAAGACGCACTTTTCCGTTTTCCAGTTTTTAACCGCGCTCGAAGGCGCCTCCGCGGAAGAATTGGACGAATTCCTGGTGCGCTTCAATATGAACGGGATCGAATTGAACGACGAGGGCTTCCAGAAGCTCTCGGAAGAAATTTCGCTGGAGAAACTGGTCACCAAGTTGGATATGCCCTGGGCCAAGCAGGAAGTCGCCCTCTATTACGGCGAAGTGCCTATGGGTGAATCGGTCGAATTGCTGGTAGTCCGCGAAGGCATGGCCCGCGAACTCCTGCCCGATGGGAAGATCGGCAAGACCTCGGACCATCATTATTATGAGGTCTGCACCAGCCCCGCAATTTATGACTCTAGCAACAGCGCTCAAGCGCACGCAAGCCCTTGGCTTGGAAACCGTCCGCGCCTAGCGCTCCCGCCCTCGAAAAGTTTTATTTCCCGGCAAAATGGCTTGCGGATAGATTCGTCTGGGTAAGCTGGCGAACGTCCAACTCCCCCTTCTTGTTCTTATCCAGCCGCTCGAATTCCGCCTCCATAAATTTCATGTACTCCTGCTTGGTGACCATACCCGTGTGGTTTGGCTCCATCAGCAGGAGCAAGTGCCGGACATCGTCTTCGCCCATATTCAGCCGATCCTGCGTCTTCGGCACAGACGCCTTCTGCGCCGCCGCCGTTGTCAGCAATATCCCGGTGGCGATCAGGACGGTGGCGATCGCGATCAGCCAAGTGATGGTTGTCGGTTTGCGCATGACAGACTCCTGGCAACTTAAGGTTTTTTTCGCAAACAGAGTGGCCCAGTGGCGGTCAATTTACACCTCCGGCTCCGCGCCAGGTCACGCAAAATTCGCATCGAAAGAATCAAAAAAGTGGAAGAGTGCTCTCTGCCGTAGTTCCGTGCCTGCCTCCGCGATCCGGAACTTCCTGGCAGTGATGCTATTCTGGATGTGGAGGCGAATGGGGTCCGGTGACCTTCCCGGCCTTCAAAGCCGGCGATTCGACCCTTCGCGGGCCGAATGGTGGATTCGACTTCCACACGCCTCCGCCATATCTCAGGAAGCATCCGCAAGTAAGTACGAATTCATCGGTTGTTCCTTCTGAAAAACAAAGGTCAGGCGACTGGTCCTTCTTGCACGCGCAGCCTGGCCTAGACCTCGCGACTTTCGCCAACGGACTGATTGAAATCAAACAGCGAGTCGCTGCTCGGAGATGGGCGCAGTTCGTTGTCGCTGCTCAGAGCTAAAAGGCTTGCGGTACGGTACACAGAGTACCCGCCCCCAAGTCGGAGACAAATTGTTTACCTTTGCGCTGTTGCGCGAAGCAAGGAATCCGCATATGCTCGCTGTCCGCCTAGATTGCAAGGGGTAACAACCAATGAAAACGATGACGCAGAAGTGGCATGGGATTTTGTGTGCCCTGGCAACGGCGGCTGTGTTTGCAGGGGGCGCGCAGCGCTTGCTGGCCGATGGGGCGAACAATTTCACGCAGACCAATCTGGTTTCGGATATTCCTGGGGTAGCCAAAACCACGGATCCCAATCTGGTCAATCCATGGGGCGTATCTTTTAGCGCTACTTCGCCGTTTTGGGTTTCCGATAATGGCACCGGGCTGGCGACGCTCTACAACGGAGCTGGCGACAAGTTGGGATTGGTGGTCTCGATTCCTCCGAGTGGCACTTCGGCTCCCACCGGCCAGATTTTCAACTCCACTGCAAATTTCAATAGCGATCTCTTTATCTTCGCCAGCGAGAGTGGCCAGATTACCGGATGGCGCGGGGCCCTGGGCACGACGGCCGAGACTCTCTACAACTCATCGTCCGATGCAGTCTACAAAGGGCTAGCGATCGGAACGACCACCACCGGAACCTATCTCTACGCGACTGATTTTCGCAACAACCAGATCACTGTGCTCCCAGGCACCGGTGCGCCGGCACTGCCTGGCAATTTCACGGATCCGAATCTGCCCGCGGGCTACGCGCCATTCAACATTGAAAACGTCAATGGCCTGCTCTACGTGACCTATGCGGTGCAAGACTCGGCGAAGCACGACGACGTAGCCGGAGCCGGAAATGGCATTGTGGATGTGTTCGATCTACAAGGCAATTTCAAGCAGCGGTTGATCACGGGCGGCACGCTGAATTCACCCTGGGGCATGGCCATCGCGCCGGTTGGATTTGGCGGCTTTGGAAATGACCTGCTGGTTGGTAATTTCGGGGACGGCACAATCAACGTTTTCGATCCCGCAACTGGCGCGCTGATTGCAAATCTTGATGGATTCAACGGCAAGCCTCTCATCAATCTCGGTTTGTGGGATCTGACGTTTGGCAATGGCGGCAACGGCGGAAACGCGAGCGATCTCTACTTTACGGCGGGGATTCCCGGCGATGGCATGGTGGAAGATCATGGCCTGTTTGGGAGCATTGCCCCGACACCTGAGCCCGCTACACTCTCCTTAATTGGCTGCGGTTTGCTTGGATTGCTGGTCTTCAAGCGGCGGAAGATTGCGGTTTGACAAAAAGAGCTTTCCGCGCGGCGCCTGGCTTAGTTATCGGTAGTCATTCGCCATAATCTACAATTCGTATGCTGGCATTCAAGTCTCACCGCGCGCGGGTGAGTCGTAGGCTTGCCTGCAAGATGCAGGCGCTACCAAGAAGGCGGCGCACCGCCGCCCCTACTGAGAGTTCGGAGCCAAACGCCGCGGTTGGCGAGCTGGAGCGAAATCTTAGGGCGTAATTACGGATTGGGTTTCATCTCCGCGACTTCTGTCTGCTTCAAGGTGACCTGTTGAGAGTCTCCCGCCATGACTTGATCGAAGTAAGCCCGGAGAGCTGGATACTGATCCACGCCCATTAACACCGCCTGAACTAGCTTGGTTCTTTTGATCTCCAGATTGTTTCCGTCTTTTTTTACCGAGAAGTAGTACTTCACCACGCCCCGCTCGGCCTTTTTTTCTGGAGGCAGACTCTCGGTCTGGATGCCCGGCGGCAATTCGATGTGGATGTCTTCGTACACTTCATAGGGATACTCGAAATAGATCGGGTAGACGCGGCGCGGAGAAGGGAAGGGATTCTTCTCCGTGTTGTGCAGAACACCCAAAGGGAAAATCAGCCGCCGGCCGGCAGGCGTTGCGTAATTCGGCAGTTCCACTTCATATTCCAAAGTAAGCGGAGTCTCCGATTTATCCCAGCCATCCGAACTCTTGAGTTTTACGATGGCCCCATCAGAAAAGCTCGTTTTGAATCCTGCTTCGAGATCTTCCACGCGCTTGGCCTCGTCCGTTTTGCTCGCCCAAAGGCGCTGAATCAGGGCTTCCTGTCCTTCGTAGTGAACTCGTAAAAGGCCCTTGAGTGTTCCGGTGGCGTCGAGTTGCAGGTTGCCCTCGTAACGCGTAACGGCGTCGCGGCTCTCTGGATTCGGCGTGAGCCCAACGCCATGAACGTAGGTTTCAAGGACAATGCCACCTGCCGCGGTTTCATCCCAGGGTAGCAGTCCGAACGGGCAATATAGAGTTGCGGGGTCCAGAAAATAAGCCTTCGCACTGGTTTCCACCTTGACCACCATCGCATTCAGCTGGTTCGGGTTTGGATAGTCTTTCTTGAACAGGTTGTTTTTTCGGGAACTCACCATCACAGGATGCACGCTGAATCCAGCTGAGCGCGCCATGGCGACGAAAAGAAGATTGATTTCATTCGCGCCAGCATAGCCGTGTTCCAGAACATCTTGCGCGCTGCGATTGTCCTTCAGGTTCTGCCGCTTGATTTCCTTATCCGTTTTGGAGTCTTCAAAACTTAAGTAGCGAATCTGCTGAACCTTGTTATAGATTTTTCTCAGCTTCACTTCGTCGCTATCGTTGGGAGCCAGAAGATGCGCGACCTCGGCATCAATGATTTTCGAGCGCTTGAGACCGATGAATTTTTCATACTCCTTCGCGCGTTCCTCTCCTAGTCCTGACCAGTAAGCCTCCGGCCAGCTAAAACCGGCCGCATAGTAGAGACTCATTTTTCCTTTGAGTACCTCTTCCGGGGGAGCGAATTCTTCGGGATCGAATCCTGGAAGGTTTTCGACGTCCAATCGGGTCCGGCCGTTTTCCTCCGAGAGATGAGAGTCCGGCAATGTCGTACTGAATTCTTCTACACGCGCTCCTTTGACTGGCAGCAGCGAAAAGTGACCGTGAATCAAAAAGAGGCCTCTCTGCACGTCCCACTCTGCCGCCGGATAGGTTATTCCGCGAGAGAATACGTACTTATCCGGGTGCTGAAATGCGTCGGGTATTTTTTCTTTGTAGTGCACGGAGTAGGTGTATTCGAGCACGCTGCCGTCCTGGACATTGGGAAGCGTGAACACTTTTGCGCGATAACCGAACTTCCTGACCTTCACGAGTTCGCGATCGAAAACTTCCTGTTCAAACGGAGTGACCTTGCCGTCCTTGCTGATCGTCCTGGCATGAATTTCGTCGACAACGGAGTAGCGCTCAAGGTAAGGAATCTCGACGTCGGCGTATTTCTTCCCTTCGTCGCGAAAAACTTTGATCCGCATGGAATACGTTTCCACGGATTTTTGATTGTCGGTGTCGATGGCGTAATAGAGGATCACCGCGGGGGCGCCCGGTTGTTTCGGATTGTCGGTCATGGCGAGTTCCGCGGTCGTCAGGGGCGGCAGATTGGGGAACTCTTGCCCGCGGGCACAGCGGGCCAGTGAAAACAGAATGAGGAGTGTTAATCCTGTCCTGGCGTGGGTGAAATTGAGCTTCATCGGATTCTCCGTGACTCCCGAATTGCGGCTAGTCTGCGCCCTTCGCGGGATTTTGCGCAAGCGGCGAGGGGCGACAAGGAGGGGATGTCGCCCTATGTCGCTCTGTAGAGGGGTGCAAAAGAAGAGGTTAGAAGAGGAATCCGGGGCTCGGCTAGGTTGCGTTGGCCCTGCGGTCTTAAAAGCGCTTGGTCGATTGAATTTTGCGCGGGAGAAAATGTCGGCGCGCCGACATTTAAAGTTTTACTTGAAGGTTGTTCGAACGCTTGACAGGGCGGGGCGAGAATGTGGTCGGAGGAGACGGTTGGCGTGGCAAGTACGAGGTTTACGCGCGCGCTGACCTTTGCGAGCGTAGACTTGTTGTCGGAACAAGACGCAGGCTCTAGCGGGATCGGCTCACATAATGAGTCTCGCCCTACGGGAGATCGAAAATAAATGTTGTGCTTTTTGGAAGAAATACAGAATGTCGGCGCGCCGACATTTAAAGTTTTACTTGAAGGTTATTCGAATGTTTGGGTTCCGAATCGGGAATTCGGGATCGGTTAGAGGCCTTTGGCGGCGCGGAATTCGCGGACTACGGTTACGACGTCGCGTTGATCGGCGTCCACTTGCTTGTTGAGATTACGCATATCGGCCTCGGTGATTTTTCCGGCGAGGTCGCGTAGCGCGGCGCGGAGTTGAGGGAAGCGTTCCAGCGAAGCTTCGCGGACTACGGGGACCGCGTCGTAGGGTGGGAAGTAGTGGCGGTCGTCCTGCAGAGGAACGAAGCCGAGGGCATCAATCAGGCCGTCGGTGGAATTTCCGGCGACAACGTCGACCTTTCGTTCCGCGAGCGCGCGGTAGAGCAGACCCAAATCCAGAACGCTTGGCTCCTTGCCGAAATTCAGTCCGTAGCTTTGTGTCCAGCCATGGTAGCCATCCGGGCGCTCGAGAAATTCGTAGCCGACGCCAACTCTCCATTGTGGCGCGACCGGCGCGAGGTCCGACATTTTGAAAATGTTTCGCTGGCGGGCGTCGGCGCCACGAATCACCATGGCGAACGAATTTGCAAAGCCGAGCGGCTCGGTGACCGCAAAATGGAAGCGGCGCGCGTATTCCTCGCGGACCCGCCGCAGAACCGCGGCGGAATCGCCTTGCGGTTTTTCGCCGAGCACCGCGGTAAGAGCGGTCCCGGTGTATTCCACGTAGAGGTCCACGTCTCCACTGAGCATGGCCTGTTGCACAAGCAGAGTGCCGCCAAGATTCGATTTGCGCTGCACGGGAATACCGGTCCGGGCTTCAATGTGTTGCGCGAGGAGTTCCGCAAGAACGATCTGCTCAGTGAAAAACTTTGAGGCAATCACCAGGTGAGGTTTGGAAGAAGAGCGTGAGCAGGATTGAGCGAGCAGCGCGGCGAGAATCGCTACGGCCAGCAGCGCGCGGCGCACTCTAGGTCACCCTCAATTTGCGCTCGAGGAGACCGAGCAAGTAATCCGCGAGCAGGGCAAGGGCAGCGGCGGGAATCGCGCCCGCCAGGATAACGATGTTGCTGACCATGGCGACGCCGCGAAAAATAAAAGTCCCCAGGCCGCCTGCGCCGATGGCGGCGGCAATGGTGGCGATGCCGATGGTGATCACGGTGGCGGTGCGAATCCCGGCAAGAATATAACTTGTGGCCAGCGGCAGGCGCACGCGAAGCATCAGTTGGCTCTGCGTCATGCCAATGGCTTCGGCGGCTTCCAGAATGGCCGGATCGATTCCGGTAAGGCCCACATAGGTGTTGCGGAGAATCGGAAGCAGCGCGTAAAGGACCAGCGCAATAACGGCGGTGCGCGTTCCAATGCCGCCCAGGAAGGGAAGGGGAATCAAAAAACCGAACAGAGCAAGGCTGGGGATGGTTTGGAAAATATTGGCGAGGCCAAGCGCGAGAGTGCGCAATCGCGGATGAGCGACGATGAGAATCCCCAACGGAACGGCGATGGCAATGGCGATGGCCATGGAAAGGCCGACGAGTACGAGATGCTGGCGAATCGCCGCCAGGATTTCTCCATGATGATTGGCGAAGAATGTCCACAGGTTCATACAGGCTGCCCCGGGCGCAACTCGGAAGCGGACACGAATTCGCGGACTGTGGGCTGATCCAGGCGCAAAAATTCTTCGGGCGGAGCCGATGCCACGATGCGTCCTTCTTTCATAAGGACAATTCGGGTGCCCAACAGCAGCGCTTCGCGAAGGTCGTGTGTGACCAAGACGATTGTTTTGGACACGCGGCGCGCCAGATCGAGGAAGACGTGCTGGAGTTCGGCGCGGGTGATGGGATCCAGGGCGCCGAAGGGTTCGTCCATGAGGAGGATGCTTGGATCAACGGCGAGCGCTCGAGCGATGCCCACGCGCTGCCGCTGGCCGCCGGAGAGTTCGCGCGGGTGGCGGCGGCCAAACTCGCTTGCATTCAGTCCGACCAATTCCATGACTTCGTGAAATCGTCGGCGGGCCCGGTCCGCGGGCCATTTCTCCAATTGCGGCACGATGCTGACGTTTTCTTCGACGGTCAAATGGGGGAAGAGACCAGTTTCTTGAATGACGTAACCGATGCCGCGCCTCAGGCGGATTAGATCCCATTCCGCGACGGATTTGCCGGAGACCAGAACATTGCCGGAAGTGAAGGGGCGCGTGCGATTGATCAATTTGATCATGGAGGTTTTGCCGCTGCCGCTGCGGCCAAGGATGGCGACAAGTTCGCCGTCGGCGATTTTTAAAGAAATTCCGCTGAGGATGGGGCGCGGCGGATGGTCCGGAATGACGTAGCCCGCGTCCTGGAATTCGATGGCGGCAGGGGATGGTTTGGTGTTCTCGACCATGTTGGGATTGAGCGCGTCCAGGGTGCCTTCATCGAGACAGGTCTCGTATACCGGAAGAATGTTAACACTGTGGCGATACTTCTCAATCGGGAAGCGGAGATGCCCCGCGCTATTGGAGGTCAATGAGGGACGCGTCTTGGGCGGAAATGGGAGAGAAACGCGGCATTTAGATGCACGATTGACGTAGGTACTACTAAGTAGTAGTATGACGGTGTGTTAGAGTTCATCGAACTTCCGGTTTTTACAAGGCGGCTGGAGGCCGTGGCAGGTGAGCGCGCGGAAGAAGTCCTGCTGGAGATCCAGAATGATCTTCTCGAAAACCCCCTGCGCGGGAAAGTCATCGAAGGCACAGGAGGAGTCCGGAAAGCTCGGGCTGCCGATCCGGGCCGCGGCAAAGGCAAACGCGGGGGATTCCGGTACCTCTATTATTTTATTGAACAGGACGGGCAAATCATCCTGCTGATGATATTCAGCAAGTCCGATCAGGAGGATTTGAGCAAGGATCAGAAACGAGCGCTCCTGAAAGCGCTTCGTGAATTGCGGGAGGAAGGCAATGGATAACAAGCTGTTTAGCGAAATGATCGCAGATTTTGCGGAGGCGAAGAAGTACCGCGCCGGAAAGAAGGCTCGCGTGCGCGTTTCCCGCGTGGCTTTCGAGCCTGTGGAACTGAAGCCCGCGGAAATTCGAAAAGTGCGCGTGCGTTTGGGTTTTAGCCAACCTGAATTCGCGGAATTCCTTTGTACCAGCGTGGGGACCGTCCGTAGTTGGGAACAGGGTTTGCGAAAGCCGCAGAATTCAGCGTTGCGATTACTCGCGATTGCGAAGGAGAAACCAGCGGTGTTGCTGCGGCGAGCAGGCTGACGGCGAATGGCGATGGTGGCTACAGTCTGCGGTGATATTCTGAGAGGCGTTCACCTGGAGATTGCGTTGTAGAGCTTGGAGAGCGCCCTCCCCGAGACTTTGGATTCCAAAGAAAGCGAACTGAGGAGCGAGCCTGCACACTGGCTTGCGGAAAAACATGAGCAAATCACTGCTTCCGATTCAGGAAATCGTAAAAAAACTGGGGCTGCCGGAAACATATTTTGAGCAGATCGGCCCGTATGGCGGAAAAGTGCGGCTGGACCTGCTGAAAGATGGGGCGTTTCCCAGGCGCGGGAAATTAATTCTGGTGACGGCAACGACGCCGACGGCGAGCGGGGAAGGCAAAACGGTCACGTCGATTGGGTTGACGCAGGGGCTGGCGCGGATCGGGAAAAAGGTGATCATCACTTCGCGGGAGCCTTCGCTGGGGCCTGTGTTTGGAATGAAGGGCGGGGCGGCGGGCGGCGGGGCGTCCACGATCGAGCCGGCCGCGAAGATCAATCTACATTTTCATGGTGACTTTCACGCGATCGCGGCGGCGCACAATCTGCTGGCGGCGCTGATTGACGCCCATCTGTTTCACGGGAACGAGTTGAACCTGGACCCGGAACGCATCACGTGGCCGCGCACGATGGATATGAACGATCGGGCGCTGCGGGACATTATCGTGAGCGCCGGCAGCAAGAAAGAGGGTGCTGCCAGGCGCACGGGATTTGTAATCACGGCGGCTTCGGAGATTATGGCGATTATTGCGCTCTCGAAGGATCGCGCAGACTTGCGGAAGCGGCTGGAAAGCATTGTGGTGGGCGTTACGCGGACGGGGACCCCTGTTCACGCAAAGGACTTGCAGGCCACTGGCGCGATGATGGCGCTGCTGACAGAGGCGATTGAGCCGAATCTGGTGCAGACAGTGGAAGGTGTACCGGCGTTTGTGCATGCAGGGCCATTTGGAAATATTGCGCATGGAACCAGCAGCATAGTGTCGCAGGAGATGGGTCTGCGGCTGGCGGATTATGTGGTGAATGAATGCGGATTCGCGGCGGATCTGGGGGCGGAGAAGTATATTGACATTGTGTACCGCACGACGGGAATCAGTCCGTCGGCAGCGGTGCTGGTGACCACGGTGCAGAGCCTGCGAAATCAGGGCGAAGGCGATTTGGAAAAGGGAATTCCGAATCTGGTGCAGCACCTGCACATTTTGCGGGCGTTTGGTTTGCCAACGGTGGTGGCGATTAACCGGTTTCCGAAAGATTCGGAGGCGGACCTGGAGCGGCTGGAACGTGCGTGCCGGGAAAATGGCGCTCTGAGCGCGCGGCATACGGCTTTTGTGAACGGCGGCGCGGGAACCGAGGAACTGGCCCGGCGCGTGGTGGAAATTATCGAGAAGAATCCGGCCGTGCGCGCGAAGCATATTTACGAAACGGACGAGACACTGGAAGCAAAAATTGAGAAGGTGGCGCGGACGGTTTATGGCGCCGGCGGCGTGACGCTGAACGAGAAGGCGAAAGGCAAGTTGCAGGAGTTTGCGAAGTGGGGATATGGGAAGTTGCCAGTGTGCATCGCGAAGACGCAGTATTCCTTTACGGACAATCCGAAAGCGATGGGCGCGCCGAAGGGCTGGGAATTAAATGTTACGGACGCTTCGTTGTCGGCGGGAGCGGGATTCGTGGTGGTAATTTCTGGAAGCATGATGCTGATGCCGGGGTTGCCAAAGGTTTCGAGGGCCGTGGAAGTGGACGTTGATGGGGCGGGAGAGATTATCGGGGTTTAGCGGGTGAAGCTGGGGACCGGCAGATAACAGCTGGCGGCGAGCAGATAACAGGTAACTAGATTTCTTGCATGGGGCGCGGGTTGCTTCGCTGGCGAAGGTTCGCAATCGGTTGATGCCGACTGTCGGTTCATCTAACCCTCAAAAGTTAGCTGGGAATTTGGTGAAACGCGAAGTGGTATTGGCGGCGTCTAAACGATAAGGTCTGCTCGCGCGCTCGCGGTCCAGGCCGGGCCGCGCTCCCAATAATTCATGGAACTTGAGGAGTGTTCGATGGGAAGGCTAATTGTGGCGAGAAAACGTGTATCTCGATGGAGCGTGGCGCGGGTGGGAGCCGGGTTGGCCGTCGCGCTGGTGCTTGCCGGATGGACCATGGCGCAGAGCAGTGCGCCCGCCGCGCCGAAGACTCCGCCGATTCTGGGGACGATCAAAACGATTGCGGGCGAGACGATGACGGTGGCCACGGACGCCGGTGCCGAAACAAAAGTGAATGTGAGCACGACCACGCGGCTACTGCGCGTTCCGCCGGGCTCAAAGGATTTGTCGCAGGCGGAGGTGATTCCGCTTTCGGAATTTCAGGCGGGCGACCGCGTGCTGGTGAGATTGCGCTGCGCGGGGGAGCCGCCGGTCTGCGAAGCAAGCTCGGTGATCGCGATGAAGAAGAGCGACATCGCCGATAAACAAACGCAAGAACGCGAGGCGTGGAGGCGCGGGATTGGCGGCCTGGTCAAGAATGTGGATGCGGCACAGGGAACCATCACGATCAGCACGGTGACGGCCGCGGGGAAAAAAGAAGTGGCGGTTGCGGTCGGCAAGGGCACAATCGTGCGCCGCTACGCGCCCGGTTCGGTGAAATTTGATGACGCAAAAGTGAGCAGCGTCGCTGACATTCAGCCCGGCGACCAGTTGCGGGCGCGCGGTGTGCGCGGCGCGGATGGGACGAGCTTCACGGCCGACGAGATTGTGACGGGATCTTTTCTGAACATTTCCGGAACAATTTCGGCCGTGGATGCGAGCGCGGGGACGATTTCCGTTGCAGATCTGGCAACGAAGAAGACGGAAGTCGTGAAAGTCAGCGCGGATACGCAAATGCGCAAACTTCCGGAACAAATGGCAAAGATGATTTCCGCGCGTCTAAAAGGAAATGCCGCGGAGGGAGCAAGCGCCGGTGGCGGGGCCGCGAACAACCCGGCGAACGGCGGGACGAGTGCGGCAACGGGTGGAAGTGGCGGCCAACGAGCCGGGGGCGGTGGAGATTTTCAGCAGATACTGAATCGCTTGCCGGCCGTGAAACTGGCGGACTTTCAGAAGGGCGAAGCGGTGATGATCGTCGCCACCGGCGCGCAGAAAGACGGCACGGTAACAGCGATCACGGTTTTGGGTGGCGTGGAGCCGCTGCTGCAGGGAACGACGCAGGAACAGGCAGCCAGCATCTTGACGCCGTGGAGCTTGAGCAACGGCGGCGCGGACGCGGCGGCGCAATAGAACGGAATGAATCCGATCCAAAAGGGATGGAATTTCAAATTGCAAAAAAAGATCGCGGGAAAAAGAATCTGCGGCGCGGCGGCTTTTCTACTTTGCCTGCTGCTGGCGATGGCAGGGCCGAGCTGGGCGCAAGCGCAAACGGGCGTGATTCGTGGGCAGGTGACGGATCCATCCGGCTCGACGCTGGTGGGCGCAACGGTGTTGCTGACGACTCCCACTGGCGATTCCATGGACACGACGACGAACAAGGATGGCATCTACGAATTCAAGAATCTTGCGGCGGGGACCTACGAATTGAAGGCAGTGGCCGCGGGATTCGCGCTGCTGGACAAACCGGGCGTGAGTTCTGGCCGCAGGTCAGACACTGCGCGTGGATCTGGGATTGACCCTGGAAGTGCAGCAGGAAAAAGTTGTGGTCAACTCGAATTCGACTCAGGTGGACACCAGCCCGGAAAATAACGCGAACAGCATCACGCTGCAGGGAAAAGACCTGGAGGCGCTTTCAGACGATCCGGATGAGTTGCAGTCGGAATTACAGGCGCTTGCTGGGCCGTCGGCGGGTCCGAATGGCGGTCAGATTTATATTGATGGTTTCACCGCTGGCCAGTTACCGCCGAAAGCTTCCATCCGCGAGATTCGCATCAATCAGAATCCCTTTTCATCGGAATACGACAAGCTGGGCTACGGGCGAGTGGAGATTTTCACGAAACCTGGAACGGATAAATACCACGGACAGATTCAAGTGCAGGGAAACACTTCGGCATTCAATGCCAGGAACCCCTTTGAAAATCTACCTGAAGGCGAGTCGGCGCCGGACTACAACACGGAGCTTTATAGCGGCAACATTGGCGGGCCGATCAACAAGAAGGCTTCGTTTTTCTTCAATATTGACCGGAGAGACATCGGCGCGCTGAACATTGTGAGCGCCAGCGTGGTTTGCGGCGACTCAATCCTGAATATCGCATGCCCGGCGGGGACGGCGCCGTTCAGCATTCTGAACGGTTACAGCCAGGCGATCAGCAATCCGCAGACGCGCACGAACCTGAGCCCACGCGTGGATTACCAGCTGACACCAAACAATACGCTGACCGTGCGCTACCAGTACTTTCGGGACAACGAAACCAACAATGGCGTGGGCGCGTTCATTCTGCCGACGCAGGGAACGAACGATCTGAGCGTGGAGCACACTCTGCAGGCCACGGATACGCAGGTGTTTGGCGCGCACGTGGTGAATGAATCGAGATTCCAGTTTATTCATGAGGATGATGAGGTCACACCGCTGAGCACTCTCTATGCGGTGGGAGTGGGCGGCGCGTTCAATGGAAGCGGTAGCGGCGGGCTGGGTTCTTCGGACATTCAGAAACATTACGAATACCAGAACACGACGTTCTGGAATCACGGCAAACACAGCTGGAAGTTCGGCGGTAGGTTGCGCGCAACGAACGATAGCAACCAGACGAGCACGGATTTTGCGGGATCGTTTTCGTTCGGATCGCGGCAAGGACCGATTGCAAATTGTCCAAACGCGCTGGTGAATGGCCAGTGCCTCATCACGCCAATTCAGGCCTATCAGATCACGGTGGAAGGGCTTGCGGAGGGTCTGCCGTTTTCGACAATTCAGGCGAATGGCGGGGGCGCCACTTACTACACGCAGACGTTTCAGACGGCGGGCGGCACGCAGGTGATCCCGGTGACGACGACGGTGGTAGATGCGGGCCTGTTTGTGCAGGACGACTGGAAAGTGCGGCCGAATCTGACGTTGAGTTACGGATTGCGATTTGAGACCCAGAACGAGTTCAACGATAAATCGGATTTTGCTCCGCGGCTGGGGCTAGCCTGGGGTATCGGCGGAAGCGCCAAGAGCCCGCCAAAGACCGTGCTGCGGGCGGGGTTTGGGATGTTCTACGACCGCTTTACCTACAACCTTGTGGAGACGCAGCAGCTTTACAATGAAAGCAATCCCATCCAGAACCAGATTCAGATCCAGAATCCCGCGTTTTTCCCGGTGATTCCGAATCCGTTGCCGCCAAGCACCATTGTTTCGACCTTGTACCGGGACAACCCGGATTTGCGCGCGCCATACACAATCCAGACCGGCGTGTCCGTGGAGCGGCAAATTTCGAAATATGCGAATATCGCCGTGACTTACTTGAACTCCCGCGGCGAGCATCAGTTTTATACGAACAACATCAACGCGATTAATCTGGATACTGGTGTGCGGCCAATCCCGGGCGAAGGAAATATCCTGCAGTATCAATCGGCGGGCGATTTCAAGCAGAACCAGTTGATTGTGAACGGCCGGATTCAGATGGGCGCGAAACTTTCGCTGTTTGGCTACTACACTTATAATCACGCCAATAGCGACACCAGCGGAGCCGGAAGCTTTCCCTCCGATCCATACAATCTTTCGCTGGATTATGGTCGAGCGAGTTTTGATATACACCACAGGCTATTTGTTGGCGGCACCTGGGGCTTGCCGCGCGGGTTCCGCTTGAGCCCGTTCGTAATCGCCAGTTCGGGGATTCCGTTCAACATCACCACCGGCAGCGATCTTTACCAGGATAATTTGTATAACACGAGGCCCGCGTTCGGGCCGTGCTCTCCGCAGACAGAAACGAAGTATGGATGTTTCAGCAGCAGCGCGCCGGGCACGTACACGCCGATTCCGATTTATTACGCGGATGGGCCGGGGCGCTTCAGTATGAATTTGCGTGTGAGCAAGACGTTTGGTTTTGGCCCTGCCGTGGAATCCGCCGGTGGGGGCGGCGGCGGAGGTGGAATGGGCGGCGGAACCTTTGGGCGTGGACCGGGGCGCGGTGGAGGCGGCGGTCGAGGAATGGATGCGGGATCGAGCAACCGGCGATATTCGCTGACGTTCAGCGTGATTGGGCGAAATATTTTCAACAATGTGAATCTGGCGATGCCGGTGGGGAATTTGGGGTCGCCGCTGTTCGGGGAATCGAATGGATTGGCGGGGCGGCCTTATAGCGATTCGAGTTCGAATCGGCGGATTGATTTGCAGGCTGTGTTTAGTTTTTAGGGATTGGGGAAAGAGACGGAGGGCCGATCTGAAGGTCGGCCAGTACAGTAAGAGCGGCCCGCATCGGAAGGCGGGCCCTACCTGAGTCACCGGTATCATTTAATTTGGGTTAAGCTTTTGGGAAGTTTTTGAAGTTCGGTAGGATTGGTGTGTTTGCTGGTGAGGGAATTCAGGAGGGAGTCACACTTGGGAGTGGAGAAAAAGGACAGAGAATTGGGGATGGGGCGCAAGATTGCGCGGCGGGATTTTTTGAATGGAGTGGGGGTGACGGTTGGGGCTTCGCTGGCGGCGCCGAATACGGTGCTGGGCGAAATGTTGCGGAAGGCGGATGCGGGGTCCGCGGCGCAGACGGAAGCGGGCTATTATCCGCCGGCGAAGATGGGGATGCGCGGGGACCACGATGGATCGTGGGAAGTTGCGCACGCGATGCGCGACGGTAAGACCTGGAAGGGCGCGAAAAAAGACTCAGATTCTTATGACCTGATTATTGTGGGTGGCGGAATCAGCGGGCTGGCGGCGGCTTATTTTTACCGGCAACAGGCGGGGAAGAACGCGAAGATTCTGGTGCTGGATAATCATGATGATTTTGGCGGGCACGCGAAGCGGAATGAATTTACCAGTGGCGGGAAGCGGTTGATCGGGTATGGCGGGACGCAGTCGATCGCGGGACCGAATCTTTACAGCGCGGAGGCGAAACGGCTGTTTGCTGAACTGGGGATCGAGGTGCAGCGATTTGAGAAGTACAACGACCGGAAATTTTACTCGCGGCGCGGCATGGGCCAGGCGGTGTTTTTTGATAAGGAGACGTTCGGGTCGGACCGGCTGGTAAAGAATTACAAGGGTTACTCACAGCCGCCGAGTGCGGAATTCCTGAGCGCGGTGCCGCTTTCAGAAACGGCGAAGAAAGATTTGCTGCGCCTGTGCACGGAGAAAACGGATTATCTGGCGGGCATGGACGCCACAGCCAAGAAGGCCTATCTGGCGAAGATCAGTTATCAGGATTACCTGCTGAAAAATGTGAAGGTGACGCCGGAGTTGGTGCCCCTTTTCCAGAAATCCATGTGCGGGCTTTACGGTGTCTACATTGACGCGGTGCCGGCGGGAGATATGGCGGGGCTGGGATATTTGCCGGGGTTCGCGGGACTTGGAATCGAGGACCGCGACGGGCCGGGCATCAGCCTGGAAATCACGCGGCAGGATGACGAGCCCTACATCTACCACTTTCCGGATGGCAACGCGTCCATCGCGCGACTGCTGGTGCGATCGCTGGTGCCGGGAATTGCGCCCGGAAACACGATGGAAGATGTGGTCCAGGCGAAATTCGACTACACAAAACTGGATCAGGAAAACGAAACTGTGCGGATTCGCTTGAATTCCACGGCGGTGCACGCGCGGAATCTGGGGGACGCGGCGAATCCGAAGGGCGTGGAAGTGACGTATGTGCAGGGCGGGGAAGCGCACGCGGTGGAGGGGAAGGCTTGCATCTTGGCGTGCTGGAACTCGGTGATTCCGTATATGTGTCCGGAGATGCCAGAGGCGCAGAAGCAGGGGTTGGCGTACAACGTGAAGGTGCCGCTGGTTTATACAAACGTGCAGATTCGTAACTGGATGGCGCTGGATAAATTGAAAACGCATTCGGTGCACTGCCCCGGATCCATGTTTTATGGCATCGAGATGGATTTTCCGGTGAGCATGGGCGGTTATGAGTTCACGCAGGATCCGGCACAGCCCTGCTTGCTGCACATGCAGCATGTTCCAGTGGGGCCGGGTGCGAACGCTCGGGAGATGCAGCGGGCGGGCCGCGCGCAACTTTACGCCACGAGCTTTGCTACGTTTGAGAGAGCGATTCGCGATCAGTTGGGCCGTGCGCTGGGAGAAGGCGGTTTCGATCCGGCGCGGGATATTGAGGGGATCACGGTGAACCGGTGGCCGCACGGGTATTCGTATGAATATTTGTCGCTCTATGATCCGGAATGGCCCAAGGGCCAGGCGCCGAATGAGATTGGGCGGCAGCCATTTGGGAATATTCATATCGCGAATTCGGATGCGGGGATGTTTGCGTACACGAATGAGGCGATTGATCAGGGATGGCGGGCAGTGACGGAGATCGTGGCGAAGAAGGGTTGAGATGAAGAAGCGGAAGAAAAAGGGAATTGATAAAGGCGTGGAAGTGCGGCGGCTTGCGAGAAAGTCCGGGCTGGCGCCGGCGGGGACACGGGTGATTCCGGATAAGAGGAAGAAGGCGGAGAAGCATAAGCCGGATTTGCTGGGGGAAGTGGAGTAACGGCGTTTCCTTGAACGACGAAGTTCTTTCGTCGGGAATCATCGCGATTGCCGGAGACTGAGTGCTTGAGGCTTTCGTTGAGATCCTTCGGCACGCAGAAGGCGCGTGCCTCAGGATGACAATATTTGCTCCGCAATCTGGAGATTGGCGCTCCCTTCTGCTTATGCTCTTTGCTAGGTCCGACCGGACCTAGTTTTTGGAGCCTCAACCGGGTTTGGTGGCGGGGATGACTTCGTCGGCACGGAAGAATGGGGCGGCGGCGATTTTGCGGCGGGTGGAAAGTTCGGTGGCGATTTGTTCGAGGTCGGCTTTGCCAAAGCCCATGGAGCTTACTTTGACCTTGCCATCGGGCTCGATCAGGAAGATCGTGGGGACCATGGAGAGGCCGTAGGCGTTGGAGGCGAGATAGTCCTTGGGATCGTCGAGCAGCGTGAGAAGTTTGAGGCCGTATTCCTTGTTGAAGGAGGCGGTGCTTTTGGCATCGTCCTGCGAAATGGTGAGGACCGTGGCGGTGTCGCCGGAGTAGCGGTCTGCGAGGCGTTGAATGAACGGCAGTGTGAACTGGCAGACCGGGCAGGAGACTTTGAAGAAGGCGGCGACGACTGGTCCTTTTTCAAGAAGTTTGGCGAGCGAGTAGTCCTTACCCTCGAGGGATTTCAGATAAAATTCCGGCGCGGCGTTGCCTGCGTTGATGGTGGTCAAAGGGGCCTCCCAACCCATTAGATTCGCGAATTTTCGTTTCAGTGACATGGGGGTAGTTTAGCGCGGGAAATTGGTGCGTGAGGTTTAGGTTGAGATCCTTCGTCGCGAAAGGCGCTCCTCAGGATGACGGGCGTTTTGTGGGCAGGAAAGGGAACCGACCTGAAGGTCGGCCAGTACACTAAGAGCGGCCCGCCTCAGAAGGCGGGCCCTACACGGCTTCAAGGCGGACTAGGTTGGTTTTTTGAGCCAGCCGTTGAGTTCTAGCCAATCGGCGAACCGGTCGATCCAATGGTCGGTGGGGATGTTGTTTTGGTGCATGCCGAAACCGTGGCCGCCTTTTTCATACATGTGAAGCTCGGCGGGCTTTTGCGCGGCCGTCCATTTTTCATACAGCAGAATGCTGTCTGGGGCGAGGCCGAGATTGTCGTCGGTCGCGGCGGCGATGAACATCGGGGGCGCATCTGCGGGGACGGTGGCATCTTTGAACCGGCCTGCGCCGGGATAAATGGTGGCTACAAATGCGGGGCGACCATCCGGCTGGTATTGGAAGGCGACTCCGGCGGCAACCGCTCCACCGGCAGAGAAACCGATGATGCCGACACGATCGGGAGAAACTCCCCACTCGGAGGCGTGTTTGCGGACGTAGGTGACGGAGGCGAGTCCATCAGCGATGGAGAGCGGAACGATGTTGTGAATGGTCTCCAGAAACTTCGGGCGATCTTTATAGAGATCCATGAATTCCTGGGTGGCGTCTTCGCCGGTGTGCGCGATGCGATATTTCAGGACGAAGGCGGTGACGCCTTTTGCGGCAAGATATTTGGCGACGTCGATGCCTTCACTGTTGATCGAAAGGGCCATAAATCCGCCGCCAGGGCAGACGATGATGGCGGTGCCATTTTCGGTGCCGGGTGCGGGTTTGTAGACGGTGAGAGTCGGTTTGGTGACGTTGGTGACGACTTCGGTCTTCCAGACGCTGGAGAAGTATTCTTTTTCTGGATACGTTTCCGGCGTGGAGCCGGGAGGCGTGCCGGGGTAGAGAGGGATCACGTCTTGGGCGGAGGCGAGGGATGCGGCGAAGAGCGCGAGGCAGAGGGTTCGGAGAATAATGGTTTTCATGGGGGCGTAGTTTAGCAGAGATGGGGAGAGTTTCGCGGAGGCGTGTCGGTTGAGATCCTTCGGACGCAGAAGGCGCGGCCTCAGGATGACGGCGGGTTTGGCGGGTGGATGAGTTGAGGTTTGGCGTCGAGTTGGGTGGCAGACGGAGGTTGCGGATCGGAGGGCACGATTTATCGTGCCCCTACAGGGGGAGGCGGTGACGGCTGCTAGTGGATGGTTTTGGTTTTGCGCTGCATGAAATCCATTAGGAGGTATTGTCCGAGGTTGTAGGGGGTGGTGAAGTAGGCTTTGCCTTTGCACATCTGGGTGATTTTCTGGACGAACTGGACGAGGCTGTAATCGGTGGCGAGCATGAAGGTGTTGATCATGATGCCGGCGCGCTTGCACTTGTTGACTTCTTCCATGGTCTCGCCGACGACGAAGGGGTCGAGGCCGAAAGCGTTCTTGTAGATGCGGCCGTCTTCGAGCGTGAGGGCGGACGGCTTGCCGTCGGTGATCATGACAATCTGGCGCATGTCTTTGCGCTGGCGGAGCAGGATGCGCTGGGCCATGCGCAGGCCTTCGCGCGTATTGGTGTAATAGGGGCCAACCTGGACGCGGGCGAGCTGGCTGAGTGGGACTTCCTCGGCGGAGTCGTGAAAGAGGACGAGGCTAAGCGTATCGCCGGGATATTGCGTGCGAATGAGGTGGGAGAGGGCCAGGGCGACGCGTTTGGCGGGAGTGAAGCGGTCTTCGCCATACAAAATCATGCTGTGGCTGCAATCGAGCAGCAGGACTGTGGCGCAAGACGACTTGTACTCGCACTGGTGGACCATCAAGTCACGATATTCCATCTGCAGTGGAACTTTCGCACCCTCGCGGCGAATGGCATTGGAAAGCGTTTCGCTGATGTCGAGATTCAAGACATCGCCGAACTCGTAGGGGCGCGAAATGCCGCCGGATTCGACGCCGGTGGAAAGATCGCGGGTATCGTGGCGGCCAAAGCTGCTGCGGCCGAGTGAGCCGAGAAGATCCTGCAGCGTTTTGAATCCCAGAAAATCGATCGCTTTGTCTGTGATTTCGAAGCGCGCTTCGGCGTGGGGATCTTGCGCCTGGCCAAGCCGTCCGCCGGGGGTGTTTTGCGGGGGTGGCGTGACCTGCGGTGGCTGCTGGGGATTGATGAAGCCTTCCTGCGTCATGCGCTGGATGAGTTTATCGATCAGGTCGCGCATTTCTTCGCTGCTCAGTGCGCCGGGGTCTTGCATCAGGTCGCGAAGTTCATCGCTCATGGCGTCGTCGGGGAGGAGATTGCCTTCCTGCAAAGCGCGAAGGATGGCTTCGCGGAGAGCTTCCATGGAGGTGGAGGCGTCCATTTCGGAGAGGCCGTAGAACTGGGATTCGAAGCCGCTTTGGAGGAGGAAATCGCCGAGGCGTTTCATGAGCTCGTCGAGGTCGATGGCGTCGGCGGGTTCGCCGATGTATTTGTTGTATTTGGTGATCTTCATGCGTTCATTCCTCGTACAGCATGCTTGCTAGGGCTCGGTTGAGATCCTTCGTCGCGAGGACGCTCCTCAGGATGACAAACTCTGCTGCGCCGGCGACGGAGCCGACCTGAAGGTCGGCCAGTACACGGAGCGGCCCGCCTCGGAAGGCGGGCCCTACTGAACCCAAGAAGGCGGCCTAAAGCCGCCCCTACACAGATCCTTCAGGCCGCTAACTGCGCGGGCTTCAGGATGACGATCCTTGGTCGGATCGTCAATTGTAATTGCGGCGCGGGCGGCTTACGGTTTCGCGGGGCTCGGGGGGGCGCTGTTTTTCGGCGTAGAAGCCGCGCTCTTCACTGCGGCCAATGCGGCGATGCGCCCAAAGCCCCTCAAGAATCATTTCGGCTGCGGCAGCGGCGCGGGCTTCGTCTTTGCGGCTGGTGACGCCGAGCTTCGCGATGTTGTCGAACAGGCCCTGGACTTTGGCGAGTTCCTGATAGCGATGGCCCGTGTCGATCAGTTCAGGGAGCTTTAGTTCGCCGCCCGTTTCAAACCACTGGACGGTGGGCTGAAAGCTGACTTCACCAAAATATTTGGAGAAAACGCGGCCGATGGCGGTGCGGATGAGTTCGCGGGCGATCACTTCAGCGCCCTTGAGTTCGCCTTCGTACTCGAGCTCCATTTTGCCGGTGATGGACGGCATGGCGGAGTAAAGATCCGCGACGCGGGCAACGGCAGATTTTTCGCCGGTGCGGGCGGCGTGCTGTTCGGCGCTGCTGACCAGGCTTTCGAGCGTGCTGATCGGCAGACGCTGGCTGACGCCGGAGCGGCGGTCGACGCGCTTGTCTTCGCGGGCCTGGAAGGCGATTTCTTCGACCACCTCGCGGAGATAGCTGGGGATTTCCACCTGGATGCCGGAGTCGCGGGCGGTCCAGGCTTCCTGGGTGGTGATGGCGATGCCTTCCGCCACGGTGGAAGGATAGTGGGTGCGAATTTCGGAGCCGATGCGGTCTTTCAGCGGGGTGATGATCTTGCCGCGTGCGGTGTAGTCTTCGGGATTGGCGGAGAAGACGAGGAGGACGTCGAGCGGAAGGCGCAACGGGTAGCCCTTAATCTGGATGTCGCCTTCTTGCATGATGTTGAACAGGCCGACCTGAATTTTTCCGGCGAGGTCGGGAAGTTCGTTGATCGCGAAGATACCTCGATTGGCGCGTGGCAAAAGGCCGTAGTGGATGGTGAGTTCGTCGGAGAGGTCGCGGCCACCGCGGGCAGCGCGGATGGGGTCCACGTCGCCGATGATGTCGGCGATGGTGACGTCGGGAGTGGCAAGTTTTTCGACGTAACGCTGGTCTCGAGAGAGCCAGGCGATGGGCGTGTTGTCGCCCTCGGCGGCGATGCGTTCGCGGCAGCCGCGGCAGATGGGCTGCAAAGGATTGTCGTTGATCTCGCAGCCAACGACGACGGGGATTTCCGGGTCCAGAAATTGCAGCAGTCCGCGGAGGATGCGGCTTTTGGCCTGGCCGCGCAGGCCGAGAAGGATGAAGTTGTGGCGCGAGAGCAGGGCATTGACGATCTGCGGGATGACCGTGTCCTCATAGCCGTGAACGCCGGGGAAGAGGGGTTCGTTGCGCTCGATGGCGCGCAAGAGATTGCGGCGAATTTCATTTTTGACCGAGACGCCGGCGGAGCGGGCATCGTAGTCCGGGATGCGCTTCAACTCGCCGAGCGTGCGCGGCTTCGGATGACCTGCAGAATGCATGGAAGTGCTTGGTGCCATTGGGCCTCTATCTGCGGACCACTCGCTGGAGCCCGCGTACAGCTGGAACTAAATCCAAGGTGAAGCGCGCTGAATAACAAATCAAATCCTCAGGGGCTGAAGCCCCGTATTGTTCCGTTTCTTTTGCCGGAGCTAAAGCTCCGGCCCCCAACCGCCAATGCGCTTAGTTCAAAACTTGACCATTGCCGCCGGCGCTCTGGCGCATCGCCTTCTCTTTCAGTAGATGCGGGGCCCACTCGCGAAGATACCTGAGCAGGCGATCCTGGCGTTCCGCTTCGGTGCGAAGCTCAAGAATTTGCTGCTTCCACAGCAAATCAATGGGGAGCGTGGAGGCAATCGCGTAGGTGAGTTCCTCACAGGGGACTTCTTCGACATTGCGCGGCAGGCTGTTGAAGAGCAGGGTGTGGCAAGTTTCATAAATTTCGATCAGTTGGCGAAAGGAGCGCGGTTCGAGCGGTGCTTCGCGATCCTCAAGATAGTCCACGCAACCTTCCAAAAGGGCGTCCTCGGTTATGAGTTCAACAATCCGGAAGGGGTCGCGGCCGACAGTGATGATGTCCATGCGCCCGTCGGGATAGCTTTTGATGACTTCCAGAATCTCGGCTGTGCAGCCAACCCGCGTGATGCCGTCGTCCACGGCCAGGAGCATGCCGAAAGGAGATTTGGCGTCGAGGCATTCGCGGACCATGCGACGGTAACGCGGCTCGAAAATGTGCAGGGGAAGCTGTTCGCCGGGGAAAAGAACGACGTTGAGAGGGAACAGCGGTATGCGATCCGGCCGCATGGTTGCCTAGGCAGATGATAGCAAATCGCAGCGCGGAGGGGAGAACCACCCATGTCACGGGCCATTTCGCAGGCCGCGCTGGGCAGAAGCGAATACAATACGGTGCGAGGGCCGGCCGCTGAACGCGATTAGAGGATTCTAACCAAGTTGCGTCAGCAGACCTTCCATTTCGGAGCGGGCGTGCTGATTGCCCTGGCGGGTGGCTGCGGCGATGCCGGCGTTCAATAAAACTTTGGCTTCTTCGGCGCGATTCTGCTGCGCCAGGGATTGCGCGTACATCTGATAGGCGGGCACGTAATCGGGATTGGCCCGCAACAAGGCTTTGAAATGATCCTCGGCGGCGACAAGGTCGTTTTCGCGGAGGCATTCCAGGGCGATCCCGTAGCGCGAAAAGGCATCGGCGGGATTTTGCGCGAGAAATTCTTCCAATTTTTGACGGCGGGTTTTGTTTTGTGTGGTCATGAGGCTGTTGCGTATTATACGTGGAGAGCGACGAGCGGCGAAAGCAGCCGAGAAGAGAGAGAGCGATGAGGGCGAAGGGCAAAGCGAAGAGGGAAGTGGTGGACGGGTGGGAACTGAAGGCCAAGCCAGTGAGCGCGTCGGCTTCCGAGATGGCGGAGGTGGTACTGCCGGCGCAGACGAATCCGCTGGGGAAATTGCTCGGCGGGCACGTGATGCACATGGTGGACATTGTGGCGGCAATGGCGGCGAGCCGTCATGCCAACAGTTATATGGTGACGGCGTCGGTGGACTACATCGATTTCAAGAATCCGGTGAGCTTGGGAGAGATCGTGATGTTGAAAGCGCGCGTGAACCGCGTGTTTCACACCTCTCTGGAGGTGGGCGTTGAGGTGTTTTCAGAGAATTTACTGACCGGAGAACGCAAGCCGACGACGTCGGCGTATGTCACGTTTGTGGCGATTGACGAAATTACGCGCAAGCCGCGCCCGGTGCCGCCGTTGATTTTGCGAACGCCAGAAGAGAAGCGTCGGTGGCGAGAAGCGGAGAAGCGGAGAGAGATTCGATTGGCGCACAGGAAGAGAGAAGGGCGGTAGGGATTAGTTGGCGAAGCTGATGCGGACTTCGTCGGAGACTTTTAGGGCTTGTTCGACGCAGGTGCCGATGGCGGGGCCGCTGAGGTAGTTGCCGGAGAAGTAGAGGCCGGGGTAGCGGGCGCGAAGGGCATTTGCGGCGGCGATTCTGGCGGTATGGCCGAGATTATATTGCGGGATAGCGCGCGGCCAGATGGTGACGTTGGTGAATGCGGGGTCCTTGCGGATGCCCAACATGGGCATGAGTTCGCGATGGACTTGTGCGGCGAGGGATTCGGGAGTTTGCTGGAGCGCGCTGGGGTTGGTGGCGCCGCCAACGAAACTGGTGAGCAATACGTGTCCCTCCGGCGCACGGCCTGGGAATAGGGAAGAGTTCCACACACTGCCGAGGATGCTTAAACCCGAAGAACGCGGCACAAGAAAGCCGAAGCCTGCCAGAGGATTTTCGATGTCCTGCTTTGCATATCCAAGAGAAACCACAACCACACCGGAATAGGCGATAGGGCCCAGCTGCGCGGAGAATCCGGTGTCCACCGGTTCGAGGAGCCTGCTTGCGGTTTCTGTTGGCACAGCGAGGATCAAGCGCTCGACTTCGAGAGATTCATCGCCTCGAGGGCCGCGAAGGCTAACGCGGAAGCGCGGGGAATGGGGCTCCTGGCTGGATGGAAGCGATTCGATACGGGTGACTTCAGTGCCGCATGAAAGACGGTCCGCCAATTTACCGGCGATAGCGCTGATCAGAGTTTCGTTGCCGTTGCGGAAGGTCTGAAGGGTCGGTTTTTCGCGCGGGGTTTGCGGCGCATCGCCCCGGGCGGCTTTGCGCTGCTTCATTATTTTGAAAGCCCCGCGAATGATGCTGCCGGCGGATTTTTCGGCTTCGTAGAGGATGGGAAACGCGGCACGGAGGCTGAGTTTTTCGGGATCGCCGGCGTAAATCCCAGAGACGAATGGTCCGACGAGGCGGTCCAGCAAGGTATCCGAGAATTTGCGGTGAATGAAAGCGGCGACAGATTCATCGGGCTCCGGCGATTCGCTTTTGCCGAAAATGTCGCGGAGCATTGCGGCGCGCGTGCCGCCACCGAGAAACGGGGAGGCAATCAGGCCGGGACCCATGGGAACCGCGCGGAGCTTGCCATTGATCAAAACGTAGCGGGCGGCTTTGGGATCGGCGAGGACGCGTTCTTCCAGGATGCCGAGGTCTTTGCAGATGGAAGTGATGACGCCGTTGCCGCTGAAGCTTTGCGGGCCGCATTCGAGGAGATAGCCTTCGCGCTGGATGGATTGAATTACGCCGCCTGGGCGAGGGGAGACTTCGACGACGCGGACGGCGACGCCGGATTTTTGGAGTCCGTAGGCGGTGGCGAGGCCGGAGATTCCCGCGCCAACGACGAGAGCTTCAACGCGATTGGACATTAGGTTTGGCCTTGCATCGAGGTCGATCCGGGGCGTTGTGCATATGTCGCGCCTCCGGCGCTTTTCCTTTGCGCTTGAGTTTTCCCAGGCCTCGCGGCCTGGGCTAGACTCGATCGCGCCTACGGCGCTTTTTGCTTGCGGCTTGGCCCCCGAGGATTCAGGCGCTCGCCCTTTCCGAAACATATTCCCCAGGGGCTAAAACCCAATTTCCGCGGGCTTCAAATGTCGGAGCTAAAGCTCCGACCCCCGAGAGAGTTCCGACCCCCAAGAGGGCTTCGATCCCCAAAAGAACATCCAATCTTTGGCCCCTACAGGGTTTTGGAAAAGAGCGGCTTGGAGGCTAGCTGCTGCTTTTCCAGGTACGGATCGAAAACCATGGCCAGGTTGCGGATGAAGATGCGTCCGAGCCAGGCGGTGCGAATCTCTTTGTCGGAGAGGAGGACCAAGCCATCTTCCTGAGGCATTTTCAGGCGTTCGAGTTCCGGAGCGAAGTATTCGTCGAAGTCGATGCCAAACTGTTTGGAAATTTCGTCCTTCACGATGACGGTGTGGCAGAGGAGGCGGCTGATCACTTCGCGGCGGATCAGGTCGTCCTGAGAGAGACGATAGCCGCGCATGGTGGCGACGCCGTTTTCGTTAACGGCTTTTTCCCACGAAGGAATGTCGCGATGATTCTGCGCATAGGTATCCTGGATACCGCTGATGGCGGTGATGCCCATGCCGTAAAGATCGGCGCCGGCCTTGGTGGTGTAACCCTGAAAATTGCGATGGAGGGTGCGGTTTCGCTGGGAGACGGCGAGTTCGTCGTTTTCCTTGGCGAAGTGGTCCATGCCGATGTAGAGGTAGCCGGCTTCCAGGAACTTCAGCAGGCCGTTGCGGAAAATATCGAATTTTTTCATGCCTTCCGGAAGATGCGCGACGAAGGAGCCCTGCTGCTTTTTGAGCCAGGGCACATGCGCGTAGCTGAACATGGCGATGCGGTCCGGCGAGAGGCTGACGATTTGTTCGACGGTGTGCGAAAAGCTTTCGGCGGTCTGGTAGGGCAGGCCGTAGATCAGGTCGACGTTGATGCTGTCGAATCCGAGTTGCCGCGCGTTGGCGATGAGGTCGCGCGTGAGTTCATAAGGCTGAATGCGGTGGATGGCCTTCTGAACCTCTTCCTTGAAATCCTGGACGCCCATGCTGAGGCGGTTGAAACCCATTTTGCGGACGACTTCGAGATGTTTGGAAGACGTGACGCGTGGATCCACTTCGATGCCGATCTCGGCGTCGGGCGCAAAATTGAAACGCTCCCGCGTGTAGGTGAAGAGATCCTCGATTTGTTCGGGTGAAAGATAGGTGGGTGTGCCGCCGCCCCAGTGGAATTGCGCCACCTGGCGATCGCGCGAAACGCGGCCGGCGATGTGATCGATTTCCTTTTTCAGGACGCTCAGGTAATCGGGCGTGCCGCTTTTATCTTTTCGGATGATGACGTTGCAGGCGCAAAAGAGACAGAGGCTTTCGCAGAAGGGAAGATGCATGTAGAGGGAAACGGGGCTGCGATTGGTTTCGGCATTCCGCATGGCCGATTCGAAATCGGCGGGGCCGTAAGCGTCGGTCCAAACCGGCGCGGTGGGGTAGCTGGTGTAACGCGGGCCGGGTCGATTATAGCGGTTGACGAAATCTTCCCCGACGGAGAGGTCCTGGTGCATTTCCCGCAAACTTGGATTCGTGCTGGACACTGCGCGTACCTCCTTGCTTACGGGCGCGACTGGGCCACCGGTTGGGCCTGCGGCAGTGCGGCTTGCTGGCCCGTGTGAATGAAAAGCTGCGCGTTTTCCACGGGCGTGTGCTGCAGAATGCCGTGGCCGAGATTCAAAATGTGTCCGTGGCCGGAAAGTTCGGCGGCGATGTCCAACGTGGAGGCGCGGATTTTATCCGCGGAACCGAAAAGAATGGCTGGATCCAGATTGCCTTGCAGTGCGACGCGGGGGCCGCCAAGTTTCCGAAGTTCGGCCAGCGAGATGCGCCAGTCAACGCTGAGGACATCGGCGCCGGCTTTTACGACCGAGGGAAGCAGGTGGTGCGATGCCTTTGTGTAATAGATGACCGGAACTTTGTTGCCGAGGCCAGAAATGATTTCCTGCACGGCGGGGAGGACAAATTCGGTGTAGTCGTGGAGATCCAGTTCGCCGCACCAGGTGTCGAATAGCTGAACGGCGGAGACTCCCGCCGCGATTTGGGCTTTCAGATAGAGAATTGTGGCTTGCGCGATTTTGTGGAGGAGTTCGCGAAAGACTTTTGGTTCGCTGTAGAGAAAATTCTTGACTGTTGCGAAGCCCTCTTTTGCGCGGCCTTCGACCATGTAGCAGGCAAGTGTCCATGGCGAAGCGGCAAAACCGAGGACGGGAACATCGGGGCCGGCCTGCTTGACGGTGCGGCGCAGGGCTTCCATGAGAAAGCCAGTTTCGATTTCGGGATCGAAGATGTGGAGCTTGCGGACATCGGCTTCGTGTGCGAACCGGTTCAGGGAGATTGGGTCCTTTGTCTTCGAGTTCGAGTGGGAGGCCCATGGCTTCGGCGGGGATCAGGATGTCCGAGAAGATGATGATCGCGTCCACGCCAAGGCGACGGAAGGGCTGCATGGAGACTTCGACGGCGAGGTCCGGCGTTTTGCAAACTTCCAGAAACGAATGTTTTGCGCGGATTTCGCGGTATTCGGGGAGATAGCGGCCGGCCTGGCGCATCATCCAGACGGGAAGGCGCGGCACAGGTTCGCAGTGCGCGGCGCGAAGGAAGAGCTCTTTGCGGGTGAGTGAGGGGGCCTGGTTTGTCATAAGTCCTGTGGTATCAGAATAGCAAATCTGGCAGGTTCGGGGGTCGGGAGAAAGGTTATACGTCACAGGAGAGTTTTGGGGGGAGTTTTCGTGGCGGGATCGGAGTTCACAGGCTCAAGCCTGTGCTACTTCTGCTAGTCGAGGGTGATTGCAATTGTGACGACGGCACGCCTCCCTTCCGATGTCAGGGCAAGCGGAAGGCGGGCCCTACTGTTGTTGCTGCATTTGTTGGGTGGCGTCGAGGTTGGAGGAACCGTTGGCGTTGGCGCGGTTGGTACGGAGGACCATGGCGGGGGCGAGATCCTCGGGCTTGGGGGCGTCCACAGAGGATACGTGGACTTTGACGGTGAGCTCGCTTTCGGCTTCGCCGCGGTGGACGCCGCGCGTCGGAGGAACGTCGGCATAATCGCGGCCCACGGCGACGCGGATGTGGCGTTCACAGCCCAGAAGATTGTTGGTGGGATCGAATTCGATCCAGCCGGCTTCGCCGAGATAGGCTTCCACCCAGGCGTGGGAAGCGCCGGCGGGCGAGCGATCGTGGCACTTATCCTCGTGATAGAGATAGCCACTGACGTAGCGGCAGGGGATGCGAAGCTGGCGAACGAGCGCGATCATGATGTGCGCAAAATCCTGGCAGACGCCGCCGCGGGCCTCGAGCGCTTCGTCGATGGGGGAGTCAACGCGCGTGGCGTTAGGCACGTACGCGAATGCCTCGTAGAGCGCGGTATTCAACCACTGGAGCAAGGCGAGAGGTTCGCCGGTGCGCCCAAGGTGGAGTTCGGCGCGAAGCTGTTCGAGTTTTTCGGTATTGCAGGCGAACTGGCTGGGCAGAAGCATCTCCCAATAATCGCCTTGAGAGACGAGTTCATCGAGTCCTTCCCAATTGCTCTGGGGGAAACTGGCGATGTCGCGGCGCGGAAACATTTCCACGGTGGATTCGGTGAAAACCTGAATAAGCTCGTGGCGCCCGGGAATGTCGAAGTGGTGCACGGCGTTGCCGTAAAAATCCCGGTAAATCATGACGCTGGTGCGGGGATTGATATCGAGAGAAAAGGCGATGCAGCGCTGCTGCGTGTCGCTGCGCGGCTGAAGACGGACTTCCATCAAGGTTTCACCGACCGCGGGGGTGTAGCGGAAGCTGGTGAGGTGCTTAATGGAGTAGATGGTGGGCATAGGCAAGCTCAGGAAGCGATCTCAGCTTCGATTGGGTAGTCGAAATAAATCTCGTTGATGGCGCCGTGAATCTCGGAGCACTCCTTGCGGACGTTTTGCAGATAAGTGTAGACGCCGGCGGCGATGATTTCTTCAATCTGGCTGTAGCTGATTTCGGCGCGCAGGCGGCCGGCGATGCGGGTGGGAAGCTTGGCGGCGCGTTGCGTAAGGTCGCTGATCAAATGCAGGGCGGCGTTGACGCGGTCCACGGAAAAACGGATGGAGTGGGGAAATTCGGGATTCAGAATCAGGAATTCGGCGACGCGCATGGGGCGAATTTCCGCGGTGTGCTTCTTGCAATAGGCCTCGAAGGCGACACAATCGCGCAGAAGACCGACCCACTCCAGATATTCGGCGCCTTCGACGGGACGCTCGAAATCGGCTGGTCATGCGGCGGAAATGGGTCTCGAGGAGCGTGGTGAGCGTGTCGGCGCGTTCCACGTAGCGGCCGAGCTGGATGAACTGCCAGCCTTCGCCGTGGCTCATGGTGGCATCCGTGATGCCGTGGAAAAGATAGGCGCCTTCGGTGATCAGCCTGAAGAAATCGTGCGACCTCAGGAACCATTCTTCCTCTGGACGAATTTCCATGACATCGAGATAGAGTCGGTTGAGCTGCTCCCACATGCGCGTGCTGCACTGTTCGCGGACGTGGCGGAGATTTTCGCGGGCGATGGAGATGCAGGAAACGATGGAGGAAGTGTTCTCGCGGCTGAATACGAGAGTATTGACGAGCTTCATGGGATCAACGGGACCCTCGGCGCTTGGCGCGTTCAGCGCCTCCAGCAGAAAGCGCCAGCGGCCAGCGCCCATTTCGGGAGACTGGTCGAGCCAGAGCTGCAGTTCGACATTGACGAGGCGCGCAGTGTGTTCGGCGCGTTCGATGTAGCGGCCCATCCAATAAAGGCTGTCGGCGACGCGGGAGAGCATGCCGACGTCGCGGCTGAAGGACTCGACAAAGAAATTGCGCGGCGGGCGAGTGCTCAAGAGGTTTTCTCCGGAGCGAGACGTTTGGGGCCTAGTTCGGAGGTGAGCACGTTAAGCTCGTCGCGGACTTCGTCGAAGACATCGGCTCCCAATTCACCTTCGCGAAGCACCCAGGTGTCTTTGCTGCCGCCGCCTTGCGAAGAATTTACGACGAGAGAACCTTTGCGGAGGGCAACTCGCGTTAAGCCGCCGGGAACCAATGTGACTTTCTCGCCCATCAGGATATAAGGACGCAGATCGATGTGGCGCGATTCGACGGAGCCGTCAATCAAGCAAGGCGCACTAGAGAGGGCCAGGGTCGGCTGGGCGACGTAATTGCGGGGATCGGCCATGATGCGGGCGCGGAATTCCTCGCGCTGATAATGCGTGCTGTGCGGGCCAATCAACATTCCATAGCCGCCGGATTCACCGACGGCCTTGACGACCATTTTGTCCAGATTTTGCAGCACGTGCTGGCGATGCGTCTGGTCGGACATCAGGAACGTGGGGACGTTTTGGAGAATCGGATCCTCGTTCAAGTAATAGCGAATGATTTCGGGAACGTAGGCGTAGACGGCCTTGTCGTCGGCGACGCCGGTGCCGATGGCGTTGGCCAGAGCCACGTTTCCTGCGCGATAGGCGTTGAAGAGGCCGGGAACGCCGAGCCTGGAATTGGGCCGGAAGCTGATGGGGTCCAGGAAATCGTCGTCTACGCGGCGGTAGATGATGTCCACGCGGCGGAGGCCGGAGGTGGTGCGCATGTAGACGACGTTGTCGTGAACCAGAAGGTCGCGTCCTTCGACGAGTTCGATGCCCATCTGCTGCGCAAGAAAGGTGTGCTCGAAGTAGGCGGAATTGGAAACACCGGGAGTGAGCAGGACCGTTGTCGGGTCGTGGCGATAGGGGCAGTTATCGGGCGCAAGGCTTTTGAGAGTGGCCAGAAGGACGCGCGGATAGTGGTCCACGGGCCAGACGCCATAATCTCGAAAGAGCGTGGGGAAAACGCGCTTGAGGACCTTGCGATTGGCCAGCATGTAAGAAACGCCGCTGGGGACGCGAAGATTGTCTTCCAAAACGGCGAAACTGCCATCGGGAAGGCGAACAAGATCGGTGCCGCAGATACTGACGTAGATGTCGCGCGGCACGTTGAGGCCACGCATTTCACGGCGAAAGTGTTTGCAGCTGTAGATCAAATCGCGGGGAACGACGTGGTCGGCGAGGATGCGGCCCTCGTGATAGATGTCGCGCAGGAAAAGGTTCAGCGCGGTGAGGCGTTGCGTAAGACCTTTCTCCACTTTGGCCCATTCGCGCGCGGGAATGATGCGCGGCAGCAGATCGTTGGGGAAAATGCGCTCGGTGCCTTCCTTGCTGCCATAGACGGTAAAGGTGATGCCTTCGTGGAGGAAAGCGAGATCGGCGGCTTGCTGGCTGCGGCGAAGTTCTTCGGGAGGGAGGCCGAGAAGAGTTTGCTGCAGGGCGCGATAGTGGTCACGCGCAACGCCAGCGGTCGAAAACATCTCGTCATACGCCGTGTCGAATTGATAGTTCACGAAAGAAGGGGGCAGTCGAAATTGCGCTGAGAGAGCCGTGGCAGTCATCAATCATCCTGCTAACCGGCGGTCGGGCAAGTCCCGTGCAGGCGGCTGGCGCGCCACCGGGTAATGACTGTAGGCCGCGCGGTTGGGGGAGTCCAATGCAAATTCCTGATGGAATGGATGGTAGTTTCCGATGTACGGCCTTGGAAAGGACTTGTGAAGTGCATCACAGCAGCGAGGTTGTGGTGACCGTAGACTTCAGGAACGGTTGGGAATGCTGAGCGGATGGTAGATACGAGCGACTACGCTATACTGAAAATATCTGAGAGGTCGCGCAGGCTGGGGAATTCGCGCGCTTCCGCCGCGTTGCAACTCGGCAAGGACCCGAGCCGATGACTCACCTATTCGTATTGTTGACCGTGCTGGCCTACCTGCTGAGCCTGGGGCTCTATGTGAGCTTTCTTTACTCCGGGAAAGAGATTACTGGACGGCTGGCTACCGTATTGATGTTCATGGGGTTAGCTCTGCATTACCTGGCCTTGCTTGGGCGTGCGAAGGCGGTGCACTCGGTGCCGTACCACGACCTGCAAGGCTCGATGTCTCTTTTCGGGTGGCTGCTGGCGGTGACCTACCTGTGTCTGGAGATTTATCACCGGCAGCGGACCGTTGGCGCATTCGTGGTGCCAATCATTCTGGCGTTCTTCCTGGCAGCCAACCTGGTTCCAGACCATCCAAGCACGGCGACACAGCCCCATGGGGTGGTTTTTGCCTTGCATGTGACGCTGAGCATCCTGGCGTATGCGGGGTTCGCGCTTTCCTGTGTATTGAGCCTGATGTTTTTGGGAGAGGAGCGGCTTTTGCGGATCCGGAAGCTTGGAGAGGTGGTCTGGCGTTTGCCGTCGCTGGAACTGCTGGAGCGCATGAGCCATACGAGCGTGCTGGTGGGATTGATTACCATTGCCGTGGGGACAGCGCTGGGATTTGTGGCGGTAGACCGGCAGGCGGGGCAACACTGGTATTTCGATCCCAAATATATTGTGACCCTGGTGGTGGTGCTGCTGTACGTGGTCTATTTCCGGCTGGCGCGCACGGCGGCGTGGCGAGGCGCGCGGGCATCGGTGCTTTGTGTGTTCAATTTTATTCTGGTGGTGTTGAGCTTCACGGTGGTGAATCTGTATTTTTCGTCGCACCACAGGTACTTCTAGGAGCGCGAATCGCGCGGTATGGAGATTGTACTGGTTGGCCTGAACTACCGGACTGCGCCTGTCGAGGTGCGGGAGAAGGCGTCGTTTTCCGGCGACCAGGCGCAACGCGCGGCGGAAGGGTTGAAGGCGCAGGGAATTCTGGAAGAGACGCTGGTGCTTTCCACGTGCAACCGCAGCGAAGTCTATGGCGTGAATGCCAATGGGAATCGCGAGTCCGCGGCGGCGCTATCGTCTTTTTTGAGCAACTTTCACGAAGTGTTGCCGGACCAGCTGAATCCCTCCTTGTATCACCACTACGACCACGACGCGGTGCGCCACCTTTTCCGGGTATCGGCGGGGCTGGAATCAATGTTGCTGGGCGAAGCGGAAATTCTTGGGCAGGTGCGGGAAGCGTATTTGAAGGCGCATGAGACGCATGTGACCGGGCCGGTGCTGAACCGGCTGTTTCAGGCCGCGCTGGAGATCGGGAAGCGCGTGCGAGCGGAAACGGAACTGGGCACGCGGCCGATGGGCGTGGCTTCCGCGGGAATGAAGCTGGCGGAGCGGATATTCGGGAAGCTGCAGGAGCGCAGCGCGCTGGTGCTGGGCGCCGGGACAATCAGCGAACAAGTGGTTTCGCAACTGCGGGACCGCAAGATCAAACATCTTTATTTGATGAACCGCTCACGGGAAAAGGCGGAGGAGTTCGCGAAGACCTATGGCGGCGAGGTGTTGAACTGGGGCGAGTGGGATACTTCGCTGAAATTTCCCGACGTGGTCGTCTCGGCGGTGGGCATGCAGGAGTACGTGGTGACCAAGGCGATGGTGGAGCGCGCCATGGCGGTGCGCGGGAATCGCGCGCTGTTCTTGATGGACCTGGGGATGCCGCGAAACGTTGACCCGGCGGCGGCGGACATCTATAACGTTTATCTCTACTCGATGGAGGATTTGACGGAGATCGTGAAGCAGAACCGCGACGCGCGGCAGAGCGAAGTGCCGAAGGCGGAATCGCTGGTGGAAGACCACGTCGGGAAATTTATTTCGTGGCAGGCCAGCGTGGAATTGACCGGAGTGCTGGAAACGCTGCGCGGGTGCATGAAGCAACGGCGCGCGAATTTCCTGACGGAGCGGATGGCGGGGATGAATCACTTCAGCGGTGAGGACCGCGAACGGATTGGCGCGCTGATGGACGAAATGATCGAGGCCCTGTTGCTGCACCCCGCAGAGCGGCTGCGGACGGAAAAAGAATTACGGCGGAAGATTCAGAACGTGGAAGCGATACGAGATTTGTATTTGTCTGACCGGGAGAAATCGTGAAGCACCTGCGGATCGGTTCAAGAGGCAGCATTCTGGCTCGCTGGCAGGCGGAGTTTGTACGCAAGCAGCTTTTTCAACTTACTGGCGTGGAAGCGGAAATCATCATTATCAAAACGTCTGGCGACAAGATGCAGCAATCGCCGCTGACGCAGATTGGCGGGAAAGGAATCTTCATCAAGGAACTGGAAGAGGCGCTGCTGGAAGAGAGCGTGGATCTGGCGGTACACAGCGTGAAGGATATTCCGACGGATACGCCGAGCCGGCTGCATTTTCCGGCGGTTTGCCGGCGCGACGACGTGCGCGACTGCCTGATCTCCCACACCGGGACGTCGCTGGCGGCGCTGCGCCAGGGCGCGCGAGTGGGAACCAGCAGCCTTCGGCGGCAGGCGCAATTGCGGCATTACCGGGCAGATCTGGACCTGCGCGAGCTTCGCGGCAACGTGGATACGCGCTTGCGGAAAGTGGAGAGCGGCGAGTACGACGCCATCGTACTTTCGAAGGCCGGGCTGGACCGGCTGGGTTGGGGACAAAAGATTACCGAGGCGCTTTCGACGGAGATTTCTCTCCCGGCCGTGGGGCAAGGCGCGATTGCGATTGAATCGCGCGTGAAGGATCAGGAAGTGGCGGACATTCTGGGAAAATTAGACGATCAGGAAACACGGACGGCGATTATTGCAGAACGCGCGTTGCTTGCCGCACTGCAGGGCGGGTGCCAGGTGCCGCTGGGGGCGTGGGCGCGAATGGAGCGCGGGGAACTGGTGATGGAAGCGGTGGTGTGCTCTGTAGACGGGACGCAATACGTGCGAGAAAAAGCGAGCGGGCCGCCGGAGCAGGCGGCGCAGCTTGGGGAGCAAGTGGCGCGGGTTCTTGCCGAGGGTGGCGCGCGAAATATTCTGGAAGAGGTGCAACGGGCGCGTGGGTGAAACCGGCACCAAACCGCTGGCGGGGAAGCGCGTGGTGGTGACGCGTGCGGCGGAGCAGTGCCAATCGGTGGTGGAGGCGCTGCACGAAGCCGGAGCGGAGGCGGTGTTGTTGCCGCTGGTGGCGTTCGCGCCCGCTGACAATCCGGGCGAACTGGATGATTGTTTGAAGGGCGCGGCCGGATTTGATTGGGTATTTTTCACCAGCCAGAATGCGGTGCGCGCGCTGAAGGAAAGGGCCGCGGCAATTGGGAGCGCGCTGCGGCAGAGTTTTTCCGAGGCGAAGATTGCGGCGGTTGGTCCCGCGACTGCCGATGCAGTGCGTTCCGCCGGACTAGAAGTGGACTACGTTTCGAAGTTGCACAACGGCGTGGCGCTGGCGCAAGAGCTTGCCGAGGAGATTCGCGGGAAAAGTGTTTTTTTGCCGCGCAGCGACCGGGCGAATCAGGACTTGATTGCTGAGCTGCAACGGCTTGGCGCGAAAGTGACGCCGGTGGTGGCTTACCAGACCGTAGCTCCCGAAGCGGATTCGCGGAAGGCAGATGAACTCCTGGCCAAGGGCGGTGTTGATGCTGTGCTGTTTTTCAGTCCATCGGCGGTGAATCATCTTCGCGAAATTCTCGGCGCGGAACGCTTTCGAAAATTGGGTGAGCGGGCGGCCTTCGTTGCGATTGGCCCGGTAAGCGAAAAAGCGTTGCGTGAAGAACTGGTGAGCAGAATTTTGCTGGCAGAGGACACGACCGTGGCAGCTACGATTGCCACGCTGACGGAATTTTTCACGAAGGCAGGGCAGGCGCAGCCTGCGGGAGCGAAACAACGATGAGTTTCCCGGTGCAAAGGCCGCGGCGTTTGCGCGGCAGCGAAATATTGCGCGGCATGGTGCGCGAAACCCGCTTGAGCACGGCGGGTTTTATCTACCCGATGTTTGTTTGTCCTGGCGCGAACGTGCGCAGGGAAGTGAGTTCGATGCCGGGCGTCTACCAGCAATCGGTGGATCAGATCGTGGAAGAGTGCCGGGAAGTGGAATCGCTGGGGATTCCGGCGGTAATTCTTTTCGGTTTGCCGGAGACGAAGGATCCGAAGGGCGCAAGTTCGCTGGCGAAGACGGGCGTGGTGCAGCGGGCGATTGAGGCGATCAAGGGCGCGAAGCTGAAGCTGCTGGTGATCACCGACGTTTGCCTTTGCGAGTACACGGACCACGGGCATTGCGGCGTGGTGGAGCACGGCGAGGTGCTGAACGACGCGACGCTGGAACTGCTGGCGCAGCAGGCGCTCTCGCACGCGCGGGCGGGCGCGGATATTGTGGCTCCCTCGGACATGATGGACGGGCGGGTGATGGCGATTCGCAATCTTCTGGATGGCCACAAGTTTGAAAATATTCCGATCTTTGCCTATGCCGCGAAATATTGCTCCGGATTTTACGGACCGTTTCGCGAGGCGGCGCAATCGACGCCGCAGATGGGCGACCGGCGCAGCTATCAGATGGATCCGGGGAACGCACGGGAGGCCTTGAAAGAGGTTGCGCTGGACTTGCTGGAAGGCGCGGACATGATCATGGTGAAGCCCGCGCTGGCGTATCTGGACATTATCAAGGCGGTGCGCGAGCGGTTTGATGTGCCTGTGGGCGCCTACAATGTGAGCGGCGAATTCGCGATGGTGAAGGCCGCGGCGCAAAACGGGTGGATCGACGAGAAGCGGGTGGTGCTGGAAATTCTGACGGGCATTCAGCGCGCGGGGGCGGACATGATCCTTACGTACCACGCCAAAGATGTGGCGCGCTGGCTGAAATCCGGGGACTAAGGTGATGCGATGAGTGCGACACAAGCGCAGGCGAAACCCGAACGACGCCGTTCGAAGGAAATATTCGAAAAAGCCGAAAAGGTGCTGGTGGGCGGAGTGAACAGCCCGGTGCGCGCGTTTCGCTCCGTGGGCGGCGAACCGCTGATTATTGAGAGGGGCAGCGGACAATTTCTATACGACGCGGATGGAAATCAGTTGCTCGATTACGTTTGCTCGTGGGGCGCGATGCTGCTGGGCCACGCGCATCCGGCGGTGACGGCGGCGATTGCGGCGCAGGCGGCGCGGGGAACAAGCTTTGGCGTGACCACCGAGCTGGAATTGGAACTGGCGACGCTGATCACGCGAGCGGTTCCGTTTCTGGAGAAGGTGCGCTTTGTTTCAAGCGGCACGGAAGCGACGATGAGCGCGGTTCGGCTGGCGCGCGGGGTGACCAAACGGGACTTGATTATCAAGTTTGAAGGCTGCTATCACGGGCACGCGGACAGCTTTTTGTCGCAGGCAGGATCAGGCCTGGCGACGCTGGGCATTGCGGAGTGTCCTGGAGTGCCGCAGGCGCTGGCGGCGCTGACGCTGAATGTGCCGTATAACGATCTGGCCGGCGTGGAAAAGTTGTTTGCGGATTACAAAGACAAAATCGCCGCGGTGATAGTGGAGCCGGTGGCGGCGAATATGGGCGTGGTACTGCCGAAGGAAGGGTTTTTGCAGGGGTTGCGCGAACTGACGCGGAAAAATGGTGCGCTTCTGATCGTGGACGAGGTGATCACCGGGTTTCGTTTGCAGTATGGTTCGGCGCAAACGTTGCTGGGTGTCGAGGGCGACCTGACCACGATGGGAAAGATTATCGGCGGTGGCGTGCCCGTGGCGGCGTATGGCGGGCGCGCGGAGTTGATGAACAATGTTGCGCCGCTAGGGCCGGTCTATCAGGCGGGGACGCTGGCGGGGAATCCGCTGGCGATGAGCGCGGGGATTGCCACGCTGAAAGAACTGGCGAAGCCGGGTGTCTACGAAGGAATCAGCGCGCATGCGCGGAAGCTGGTGCATGGATTGAAGAACGCGCTGGCCGGCGCGGGAATTGCCGCGCAGGTGAATAGCATCGGGTCACTGTCGACGATCTTTTTTACGGCGGAGCCGGTGACGGATTACAACGGAGCGAAGCGGTCGGATACGAAGATGTATGCGCGGTATTTCCGCGAGATGCTGAACCGCGGGATTTTTCTGGCGCCTTCGCAGTTTGAGGCGGCGTTTGTTTCCGCGAGTCATACGGCGGGGGATATTGAGCGGACGATTGGGGCGGCGGGGGAAGTTTTGAAGGGGATGGCGGGGTAGGGGAATTTTGCTTGGAGTTGAAGTTGAGATCCTTCGGGCTGCTAACGACGCAGCCCTCAGGATGACAAACTTTTGGTACTGCGCGGGATGATTTGGGGATGATTTGGGGATGAGATTGTCGGTGGCCGATCTGAAGTTCGGCCACTACGGCGCGCCGACCTGGCGAATCCTCCATGGGATGGCCGTGGGACGCAGATCGCAGGCACATTTCCAGATTTTACAATTAGGCAGGCGAGCATCGAGGCGTTGAAGGCGGCATGAAAGGACAGGTGCCGGGCTGTCCTTTCGTACAGTCATTGATTGGGAACGCGGCCTTGCGGTCAGGTTTACCTGGCTGCGGAGTTTCTCTACTGTAGGGAGAGTACGTAAGCATTCCCGCAAGAAGATTGTGTTTGTAGCTCGACCTTTGGAGGCTTCCGAACGTCCTGCCGGCGGCGGTGTGTCCCGTGCGGCAATTGAAGCGTCAAACTACATGGCACAAAAAACGGTCACGGACCCTGGGCTGGTCTTTGGACAGAAGCAGCTCGCGTCCTTACTGGACTCCACAAAAGAAATCATCGCGGTAATTGCGAACGACGGGACGCTGCATTTCGCGAACTCGACGTTTCAAATCAGCCTGGGCTACCGCTCCGAGGAACTGATCGGGCGCAGCATTCACGCGCTGGTGCATCCAGCGGACGTGCCGCTTGTGCGTGCTCACCTGAAGCAGGCAGTTACGCAGAATGGCGCGCCGGTTACGGGGCGTTGCCGCATTCGCAGCCGCGACGGCTCGTGGCGCTGGTTTGAGAATACCTATCGCAGCCGGCTGAACGATCCGGGCCTGGAAGGCATTCTGGTGCACGGGCTGGACGTGACGGAACTGCACCGGCTGGAATCGGAGCGGCAGGTTATTTCCGACATTGTTCACGCGCTGAACCAGACGGGGAATCTGGATCAGCTGCTGACGCGCATCCACGAAGCGCTCAAACGAGTTCTCTCCGCTGAAAATTGCTTTGTTGCACTGCATGACCCGGTACGGGACATGTTTGAATTTGCTTTTTTCGCCGATGAATTCGATAGCGCGCCGCCACCACAAAAGGTTGGGCGCAGTTGTACGGCGTATGTGTTTCGGACGGGCAAGGCAAATCTGATACCGCAATCGGTGTTTGATCGGCTGGCGACCTCGGACGAGGTGGAATTGGTTGGTTCCCCGTCCCCGGCGTGGCTGGGTGTGCCGTTGAAGACTCCCACGGCGACGATTGGCGTGCTGGTGGTGCAGCATTATCAGAACGAAAATGCGTACGACCAGCGCGACTTGGAGTTCCTGGATTCGGTTGGCGGGCACATCGCGCTGGCGATCGAAAGGCGCCGCGCGGAAGAAGAGTTGCGCAAGAGCGAATCCATGCTCAGCCTGCTGTTCGAACACAATCCATTGCCGACGTGGCTCTATGACCTGGAGACGTTGCGGTTTATCCGCGTGAATCAGGCGGCCGTGGGCCAGTATGGATATTCCCAGGAAGAGTTCGAGGGGATGTCGATACTGGAGATCCGGCCGGAGACCGAGCGGGACAAGCTGGCAAGCTACCTGAAGGAAATGTCTACGGAGACCGAGGAGCACGGGTTCTGGCTGCATCGGGGTAAGGACGGAAAAACGTTTGAAGCGGAAATGATTTCGCACGAACTGATCCACGCAGGGCGGCGGGTGCGGCTGGTGGTGGCGCAGGATATCAGCGAACGTCGGCATCTGGAGCTGCAGTTGCGGCAGGCGCAGAAGATGGAAGCGGTTGGCAGGCTGGCCGGCGGCGTGGCGCACGATTTCAATAATTTGCTGATGGTGATCAAGGGTCATACGGAATTGCTGCTGGGCGCGCTTTCGCCCGCGGACGCCATGGCGCGGAAAATTGAGCAGATTGATCGTTCGGCGGACCGCGCTACGACATTGACGCGGCAATTGCTGGCGTTCAGCCGGTTGCAGGTGCTGCAGCCGCAGGTGATCAATCTGAATTCCGTGGTGGAAGAGATGGGGAAGCTTCTGCCACGGCTGATCGGCGAGGATATCGAACTGATTCTCCGCCTGGATCAGAAGCTGGGCAGCATTCGCGCGGATGCCAGCCAGATGGAACAGGTGATCATGAATCTGGCGGTGAATGCGCGCGACGCGATGCCTAGCGGCGGAAAATTGCTGATTGAAACGCGGAATTGCGAGCTGGAGCAGTCTTATATCAGCAGCCACCCGTTCATGAAGCCGGGGTCCTATATTTTGCTGGACGTAACGGACACTGGCACCGGAATGGACGAGGAGACGCAAGCGCACATTTTTGAGCCGTTTTTTACCACGAAGGAAAAGGGCAAAGGAACCGGGCTGGGGCTGGCGACGGTTTATGGCATCGTGAAGCAGAGCGGCGGATTTATCTGGGTGTACAGCGAGCTGAAGAAGGGAACTTCGTTCAAGATTTATCTCCCACTTGTGGATGCGAAGCAGGCGCAAATTCAGACGCCGAAGCCCGCGGCGGAATTACCCGCAGGCACGGAGACCGTGCTGCTGAGCGAGGATGAACAGGACGTGCGGGAAATTGCACGGGAATTTCTGGAGTCGGGCGGCTACACGGTGATTGAAGCCAAGAACGGCAAGGAAGCGATCGAGCTTGCGGAGAAGCACGGAGAGAAGATTGATCTGCTGGTTACGGACATGGTGATGCCGGGGATGACCGGGCAGGAGTTGGCGGTGAGGCTTCAGAGGGAATATCCGGGGCTGGCGGTGGTGTTTATGTCCGGGTACAGCGAGCACGCGGCGACGGAAATGGCGAATGCGGATCCGTCGGTGCGATTGATGACCAAGCCGTTCAGCCGGTCGGCGATTTTGCGGACGGTGCGCGAGATTTTGCTGGCGCATAAAAAAGCCTGATCGCGGGCAGGGAAGAATCCAGGACAATTTGAGAGTTTTGCTGGTTAGGGGATGGGTGTGCGCGGATGTGGGGCAGAGTCGTGGCCCGTCGGATTGGAGTTCAGGGGTTACCTTTTGAGCGGCGTTTAGCTTGAGATCCTTCGACTATCTCCGGTGAAAGGCACCGGAGTCCACAAAACGGACCTTGCCGGATAGCCTCAGGACGACAGCGGGCGCCACGTTTTGCATTTTTGCTCAGGTGAGTTTGGGATGTTTGCGGTGCCATGTGGTGGATTGTTGGAAGGTGCGGGCGGCCTGGAGGACGGCGGCATCGTCTCCGGCGCGGCCGACGAACTGGATGCCGACGGGGAGATTTTTGGCGGTGAAGCCGCAGGGGACGGAAACTGCCGGCAAGCCGCACAAGTTGCCAATGGCGCCGAGAGGATCGGCGAAAGAAAGGCCCGTGAAGAGGTTCAGGTCCAACGGAGTGGCAGTCACGGGTTGTGAGGCAGTCACTAGCACATCGTAAGACTCGAAGAGACTGCTGATTTTCCGCTGGAGAATATCGCGGATGCGGAGTGCATTGTTGTAGTCGGCGCCGGAAACGCTCTGGCCGAGGTAGCCGGCGACGCGTCCCATGGGATCAGCGAGTTCTTTCACGCGGCCGGAGCGGATGAGCGAGCCGAACGCGGAGCTTCCTTCGACCGAGACGATTAGATTGGCCGCGTCTTCCCAGGGACCTTCTGGCAGCGCCGCATCGTGAAATGACGGAAAGTGATGGCGAACAACGGTTTTTGCGGTGTCCACCGGCTTCTCGATGCCATCGTCATATTTTTTCCACGCGTTGGTGAGCCAGCCGACGCGGAGTGCGCGGCCCTTGAGCTCGGCGGCGGGTGAATAGGTGAATGCGGCGCGATCCACGGGAAGCATGCTGCGATCCAGCGGGTCGTGTCCCGCGATCGCAGCGAAGATAAATGTGCAATCCTCTGCGGAGCGGGCCAGCGGACCGATTTTGTCCATGGAGTAAGAAAGCGCCATTGCGCCGTAGCGGCTGACGCGGCCATAGGTGGGGCGCAAGCCGCTGACGCCGCAGAACGCGGATGGGCAAACGATGGAGCCCCAGGTTTCGGTGCCGATGGCGAAGCCGGCGAGTCCTGCGGCGACGATGGCGCCGGAACCGGAGGAAGAGCCGCATGTCCAGCAGGTTTGATCCCAGGGATTTTTGGTTTCCCCTTGCAGGGAAGCCGAGGCGAACATGTAGCCCATGCCGCCGGCGAGTTCGATCATGGCGGCTTTGCCGAGGAGAACGGCGCCAACGTTGTGGAGATGATCGATAACTGTGGCGTTGTAGTCGAAGACCTGATCGGCGAAGGGTTTTGCGCCCCATGTGGTGGGAATGCCCTTCACGGAAAGAAGATCTTTTGCAGCGTAAGGAATTCCGTGGAGCGGGCCGCGATAGTGGCCGCGCTGGATATCTTTTTCGGCGGCGTGAGCCTGATCCAGGGCGAGATCGGGAGTGAGGCGGGCGTAGGCGTTTAATTTGGGGCCGAGGGCTTCGCTGCGGGCAAGGTAGCTTTCTGTGAGTTCAACGGGAGAGAGTTGTTTGGATTGGATGCGTTTGGAGAGTTCGCTGATCGAAGAGTAGAGAACCGACTCGCTGAGCATCGTGGTCCCTTCAGGACTTCTTTGCCGAATTGGCGGCGGGGGATTCGGAATTTTTCTTTTCGCGTTCGACCAGGGGTTTCAGATAGAGCGCGGGACTATCGCCGTTGCTGAGCGGATAGGCGCGGACGTGGTCGAGACTTTCCTGGGTGGCGCCATTCAATTGGTGTAGTAATTTTTTGTCGTCGTCGGTGAAGCGGGCGCCGTATTGCGTCGAGGATTTGCTGGAGGCGGGCGTCGGCTTCGACTTGGCTTTCGGGAGAAAGATTCGGATGCGCGGCTGGTGGCTCTTGCGACGGTGTTGGCGCAGGTTCAGCAAAGACCGAAGCCGCCGGAGCGATCGTGGCTGTCGCCGAAAGTAGTGCCGCGCGACGCGCAAACTGCCTTCGCGAGATACCGCCTTTATCGGGCTGATTCATGAAGCTTCCCCTGGGCCGAGATTTAGTTCAGCCGAACTGTCAGCCGAGGCTACTGGATTCAGTTCGGTGCGTCAACTGGCCGGAGGGATAGGGGGTTGAAGGGGGTAAAAGCGGTGCTCTTCTTTGGTCCTACAGGGATGATGCAGGAAAATTACAGGGAAGACCTGATTGTTCTGATTCGATCTAAAAGCGATTATGGGTTCGGAAAGATGCTGACTCTTGGGCGGGTAGCAACTTTCTGGGGACGGCTCAGAGCGATCTGAGCCGTTTCCTTTTATAGGGCCAACCGCCGGCCGGCTGTTTCTCACCGATTTCGCCTTCCAGAGAGAGCAGGACCATTGCAGGCCCAAGTCGGACGAATTGCTCCCCGGCCCGCTCTGGGGACCGATCGCTAACTTGCCTTGCGGGCGGTGTGCGCGGTTTTCCTGGCTTTTGAGTTGGCCTTTTTCTTTTCTTTTGAGCCAGAGGAGGATGCGGCGAGGCTTTTTCGCAACGCACTCTGAATATCGATCACCGCGGACCGGCGGGGCTCCTTGCCGATTTCGGCAGTCTTGCCGTGCTGCTTGGACTCGATCAGCTTGCGCAGTTTGGCCTGGAATTCATCGTGATATTTGGCCGGTTTGAAAGGCTCGGTCAGGGATTTGATGAGCTGCTCGGTTAGTTTTACTTCCTGGGGCTTCAACTCGACGTTCTCAAAAACGCCAAATTGGGGAAGCTGGCGAATCTCGTTTGCAAAATACATGGTGTGCAGCAGAAGGCCGTGTTCATAAGAACGCAGAAACACGGTGTAGTCCCGCTGGTGCATAAGCAACTTGCCGATCCCGACGGTTTGGGTGTCTTCCAGGGCTTTGACGAGCAACTGATAGGCTTTTTTCCCGGTCTCGTCCGCGATGCAGAAATAGGAAGAATCGAAGAAGATGGGGTCAATCTCGCTGAGTTTGGTAAAGGCAAGGATTTCGAGCGTACGGGAAGAGCCAGCCGCGAGCTTCTTGATTTCCTTATCCTCCATGAGGACGTACTGTCCCTCGTCAAATTCATAGCCTTTTACGATTTCGGAGCGTTCTACGAACCGTTTGCAAGTGGGACAGAACAATGGCTGCCGCACACGGGAATTGCACTCCTTGTGAATCTGGTGAAGGTAGGTCCGCTCACTCCGAGCAGCGGCATAGAGCTGAACTGGAATCGAAAGCAAACTGAGGACGATGGAGCCTCTCCAAACGGAAGCAGGCATAAAGGAACTCCTTTAGTCATTGTTAAGAGACGGATTTTTCCGTGCACATCCGGTAAGGACTGTAGAAAGGCGGTGGGTCTAACCTAAATTACGGACCAGCGATTCGTCTCTTCCTGCTAACGGGCGGCGGCCACCCTATACTTTCCCTCGCGGATCCCGCGAATGAAGCTGAGCTCGATATCGGTGGGACACCACGGGCTGCGAATCACGTCAAAGGCTCCGCGCTGGGTGGCATTTATGTAGAATTCCCATTCCCCATTTCGCGTGAGCACGACAACCGGCGGCAGAGGGCTGCCGGATTGCCTCCACCTCAAAACGTCCGCATAATTGCCATCCGGAAGTTGTTCATCACAGAAAATAAGTTTGGGGCGTTGCAGCGACAGCAGTGGTTCAGCCTGGGCCAATGAGCAACAGGGAATTACGTTCACACAAAGCGCTTCCAGGATTTTGCAGACCTCGCGGCGGCTCTCCAAATTTGCGGAAACGACCAAAACGGTAAGTTCTTCCTGAAATCCAGGCTCAGGAGCGGTTGCTGCTTGTTCCAGCCTGTGAGGCGCGCTTTCTGGCATCGTTGCATGCATTTCGGCGTCCCCTGCGTCCTCGATCCGGTTAGTCGCTCGAAGCATGAGGGTGACACTATTCGAGATCTCGGTTTATTGGTCAATACAGGGATTTGCCTAGCGGAGAAAACTTGAGGATGTACTTCGGAGACAATCTGAATTGCGTCAGGTCGTGCTAAACGGGCGTGGTTTGCTCCACGCACTTTGCCTGCGGTGTTTTTTGCAGGACTTCACTGACTTTATCCAACAAACTTTCACGGGAAAAAGGCTTCTGCAGGAAGAAAGCGTTCTGCAGAGAGTCTTCTTCGCTATTTTGATCCAGATAACCGGTCATATACACGATCTTGATTTGGGGAAAGAGGGAATTGAGCTGCCTGGCGAGGGCCGGTCCCCTCATATTCGGCATCACGATGTCGGTCAAAACGGCATGAACTGATTTTCCCAATCTCTGAACAGTTTCCAGCGCTTCCAATCCGTCCTGAGCCGTAACCACCTGGTATCCAGCGGTCCTGAGATATTCGCAGGCAAGCTCCCGGACGTCTGCCTCGTCTTCCACCACCAGCACAGTTTTCCTGTTGGCAAATGCCGCCGTGGTTTCGGTAATCACTCGCGCCGGTTCTGGTTCATCAAAAGTCTGCGGCAAGTAGATTTCGAATTTCGAGCCGTTGCCTGGACTCGATTCGATCCAGATGAAGCCGCCGCTCTGTTTCACAATCCCGTAGACGGTTGCCAGCCCCAGGCCGGTACCCTTACCGGGTTTTTTGGTGGTGAAGAAGGGCTCGAAGATTCGCGCCTTGGTGGCGTCGTCCATTCCTTCACCGGTGTCGGAGACTGTCATCAGCACGTAGGCGCCGGGTTCCACGGTTGGCCGTGTTTGCACAAATTCTTGGGTCACTTCCACCGTTTGCGTCTCGATGGTCAGTTTGCCGCCCAAAGGCATTGCGTCGCTGGCGTTCACGGTGAGATTGAGCAGCACCTGTTCGAGTTGCCCAGGATCCGCTTTCACTCGAGCCAGGGATTCGCCAAGCCGGAGGTTGAACTCAATATCCTCGCGAACCAGACGGCGCAGGAGGCTTCCCATCTCAACAATTTGCTCATTCAGGTTGAGGACCTTGGGTTGCAGCACTTGCATTCTGCTGAAAGCCAGCATCTGGCGGGTCAAGGATGCGGCGCGGTCCGCGGTTTTGCGTATCTGCTGCGAGTTGCGATAGAACGCATCCTCCGGCTTCAATCGGTCGAGCATCAAATCACTGTGTCCGCGAATTACGGTGAGCAGGTTGTTGAAGTCGTGAGCCACCCCGCCCGCCATCCGCCCCAAGGCCTCCATCTTCTGACCCTGGCGAAGTTGACCTTCGAGCTGCTCCCGTTGCTCTTCATTCTTGCGCAGGGTGCGGCGCATGCCATCAAATGCGCGCGTCAGCTCCGACAATTCATCGTGACCCCTTGTTTCCAGGCAATGATTCATGTCGCCACGTTCGACTGCGTGGACGCCTTCGAGAAGGTAAGCCAGAGGTTGGGTGACAGTGTCCGAAATGAGGAAAATCAGGGCCGCTCCCACAAGAATCGCCACGAATCCCAGACCGAGCAGGAGTTGGTTGAGCCGCTGTAAATACGCTTCGGCTTCGGAATGTGATTTCAGGACGAGCATTTGTGCCATTGGCTGACGGCCAGGGGAGAGGTCCACCGCAGTCACGTGGTAGTGCTCGCTGCCCAGTTTCAGTTCTTTGTTTGCCGGATCAAGAAGCTTTCGCCCGAGTTCTGCTTCCTTGAGCGGAGGTAGAGTGCTGATGGCGACCTTGCCATCCTGGATAAACGCGATGTCGCTGGAAGTGATTCGCCCAAGGTCAGCGACCGCCCGGTCATCCATCAAGCGTCCCACAACAACCATGCCCAGCAGATTCTTCTTTGGCAAGCTGTCATAAAAGGGATGCAAAGCCACTTGATAGAGTCCCCCGCCGCTGAACCACCATCCGGAATTCTCACCACGGGCCACGGAGCGGGAAATCAGTGCTTGCGCGGCGGCGGTGGAAAACTGAGGTGTTCTGGAGTGCAGGGCAACAATTCTGGCGGCTTTGTCCGCAAGAACGAACAGGTTGCAATCATCGGACTGCCAGGGGTCTTCGCTGGCGTCCTGGATCGCCGTGGGATCTCCATCTCGCAGGAAAGCGGACCACGCCAACAAGTCCGCCTTTCGGCCCAAGGCTGTTTGCTGATTTCGTGTCACAGCTTGAATGGTGAGAACTGCGTTGCGCGAGTCTGATTCGATCTGGCGCTCTACCTGTTCCTGGGCGTTGCGGCGGACAACCAGAAGAGTAACGCTGGTTAACGCCACGGTGAGAAATACGAATGAAACCAGGAGCTTGGTTCGCAAACGAAAGCTCGCCTGGCCGTGCCGCAGAATTTCAGCGACGGTTCGGCAGCGTCGAAACAGCTGAACCCATAGCCTCTTGGAAGTCACAGGAAGGAAAGCTTACATGGCGGACTTTAAGCAAGTAATAAACCGAAAGTACTGTAAGCGCAGTACTTTAGATTCATCGTTAAATACGTCCTCAGGTTCTAAGGGAATCCATGTATTGACTAGTGCGTATCAATTTCCTACAAAAGTCACCCCGGTTCGATTGAAAACATGGAGGCGGCCCATGGGATCACCAGCCACGCGGGTGCAAGCGTTTCGCGCGAATCCAATTCTTGAATCAGGAGTGCAGCCGCAAATCCGCTCGCTGGTGGTTTCCAGCGAACTTGAAAATCGCAGACCGCTTGTACGCATTTTAGGGTCACTGGGGGTGGATGTGTTGGTATGCAACCGGCTTGCGGAAGCAGCCGAGATTCTTTCTCGAACCTTGTTTGACGCAGTATTTTGTGACGAACATCTTCCCGATGGTCCTTACTCCGACTTAATCCAGGTCTGCAATTCGGGCGCCGGGATACCTCGCTTAATCGTGACTTCGCGGAATGGCGATTGGGATCTATATTTTCAAACGTTAGCAAAAGGCGCGTTCGACATGATTCGCTGCCCATGCCACTCCACCGACGTGGAGATGGTTTTGATCCGGCTTTCGCGAGGTGGAGAAGCAAGCCTGGGCGCAAGTGTGTGAACCGGCCGCGCTAGTCCTGCGCAATGTTCCTGGCGGAAACAATCGTCTTTTGAAGTTGCTCGGCTTTATCGAGATGCTCTTTGAGGGTGGGCAGAGTGTCCGTGGCAAATTCTCGAATCTGGCCGGGATTTCCTTCCATGGCTTCTTTTTCAAATTCGGCCACGTCTGCTTTGTGGTCGTCCACCATGGCGTTCACGTAAACCTGATCAAATGCTGCGCCGTTCAGGCTTGAAAGCTTTTCGTAAAGTGAGCGATCTTTCGAATTCATCCGAGCTGGCAACGAGATTTTATCTTCCCGGGCAGCGCGCTGCAATTTGTTCTGAGCCGCGCTGTGATCAGCGACCATCAGTGCCCCAAACTGTTTGACCGCCAGGCTGCCCCCGCGCTCCTGCGCCAACTGCCCCAGCTCGACCTCCGCCATGCCGCCTGCCGCCGCGTTTGCAGCGAATTTGGCATCCCCATCTTTCGCTGCGGGGTGCAATGAGCAGCCCGCACAGGCGCATGCCAAGAGGAAAACTAATCCTGTGCACTTGGGAAATGAATATGAAAAAGAAATCATGGAACCCCCTCCTTGGCGGCTGCGGCGAAATCGAGGATATTCCGACGGGCGAGAATCAGGCCATACCGGACACACGGTATTTGTTTTCCGATGGTTGCCCTAGAGGCTTCGATCTCCCATTGCGAAGACCCGCCCCGATTGCGTTGTGGGGAAACCTCAGGAGCGTGGGCTGGACTGGTCAAGCGTTGAAAGGGGCCCGCCGTTGACGCCGGGGAAACCCTGGAATTCGGTGCGCACGCGCGGCAGCCCGTGGGGATGTTTTTCCTGGAGAAATTGGATGATGGCTTCCCGGACTTCACAGCGGAGATCCCAAGCCGAATTGGAGTCGCGGGCGTCGACCAGCGCGCGAAGTTGAATTGCATTGGCGGTGGCGTCGGTAACTTGAAGAACGCATACCTGGCCGCGCCATTTGGAATTGTTCTGGACGATGCGGCGGAGTTCCTTGCGAACTTCTTCGACAGGGACGGTGTAGTCCACGTAGAAAAAAACAGAGCCGATCAGATGCGCACTGCTGCGGGTCCAGTTTTGGAAAGGATGCTCAAGGAAGTAGGAGAGCGGAAGAACCATGCGACGCAGATCCCAAAGGCGCACGATGACGTAGGTACTGCCAATTTCCTCGACCCATCCCCACTCGCCCTCGACAACAACGGCGTCTTCGAGGCGAATCGGCTGCGTGAAGGCGATCTGCACTCCGGCAATCAAGCTGGAGAGTGAACTTTTCATGGCGGTGCCAATGACCAGGCCAACCAATCCTGCAGAGGCCAGGAGGCTGATGCCGATGTGCTTGATTTGGGGAAAAGTCATCAGCATCACGGAGAGAGTGACGATCGAAACGATCACAATCACGATGCGATGCAGGACTTGCGCCTGGGTCTGCACGCGACGTGCGGCCAGATTGTCTTCCACATCCAAACGATAGCGGGCGGAAATGACATCAAAAGTAACCGCGCTGCACACAATGGCTAACCAACCGCTGGCCCCGATGAGGGCCAGGCCGACAACCCTTTGAACGGGATCCATGACGTAGGCGGGAAGATGAGCAGCGGGAAGAGCCAGCAAGAGGGCGGCGAATGGAAGCAGCCACGCAATGGGGCGCCGTCCATGGCGAACAATGGATTTAGCAAGGAGGCCTGATTTGCTCCGGGCCCAAGCTTTGAGCAGGCCGAACAGGAGACTGTTTGCGAGCAACGCGAGGAAAACGGCCCCTAGAAGCAAACTGACCGGCCACAGCCAAATGTGCCAGTCGCTCAAGATGCCTTGCATGAGGCTTGCCTCCAAGAAACAATCAGTACGAAATCACAGGGCAACGCCGGGCGGGGCAATGGGATGTCAGTAGGGCTGCGGGCAATGAGCTTGCTGAAAAGGCGGCAAAGCTTGGTAATAAAGGAGTGACAGTATTTGCTTCCGAGCCCAAGCCAGGGAAATGGGTCAGTTCGACAGTGCAAGACTTGCGGCCTTGCAGTTACATTCGCGCTTTCTCAGCGGCGCCAGATATTGATATTTTGCAGCGCGCTTAAAATGGTCGGCCGGAGACCCCGAAACCTTTCCCGCCCAGAAAAGGTGTCCGAAGTCTCCGGCCTGTCTACGCGAGATGATGCTAGCGAACCCCCTGTTTTCTGCCAATACAGTGAACCATTCATATTGAGGGTACTAGACCAAAAAAGGATCGCTCTCGACTCGGCGATTCTAGCGAGTGTTCCTGTTCTTCGCCTGCGAATCTAGAGTTTTAACCGGATTGCGGTTATTGGCGTCTTGGGCTTTCCTATCGTTGCGCAACTGGTTCGTATCGCCCAAGAAAGCCCCGAGTTGAGCGACCAACACTTTGTTCGAGGAGAAGTCTCATGGCCACCTTCCCAGTCACTGCTTCTGGTGGTTCGCAACCGACACCTAACCGATCTCACCGCTCATGTCCACATTGCGGCAGCCGGGAGATCCATCGTTCGCACGCTCGCGGGATTATTGAACGCCACATTGTGAGTATCCTGCGGTTTTATCCGCATCGATGTGGATCTTGCGATAGCAGATTTTATATGCAGGATCCTGGGAAGTAGATTGGCGCAGGCGCTCTTCTTCCACGCGAGAAGAGACTTGAGCGGTGGGATTCGATAAGAGAAGGAAAGGCTCCGGGGACGCACGCTGAATAGTGCTGGCGCCAAGCTTGGCTGCCCTTCGCGGCTCAGGGTGAATTCGAAGCAGGCGCTCCCGGGTGTTACATCTTATTTGCCGGCATGGGCGGCCGAGGCTTGCTTTACAACCGGGACGTCTTCCCCGAGAGCGGTGGCGAGGGAGATCAGGTGATCCTGCTCATCCTTTAGAATCTCCCGAATGTGTTCGGCCATCGCGTACTCTCCGAGACTATCGCACTGGAGAACCCGTTCGCGGTAGCGCTGGATCGTAGCCATCTCGTTTTCGAGATCAAACTGGAGCATTTCCCTGGCTTTTTCGGAGGTTCGAACCGGCTTTGGCTGGATCGCCGGCATGCCTCCCAGGTAATCAATCTGGTTGGAGATGATAAGGGCGTGGCTCAATTCTTCGGCCGCGTGCTTCTCCAGCTCCGCGGCGATATTCATGTATTCGGCGCCCTTCAAAACCTGGGAATAAACCACATAGGAGATGATGGCCTGGTACTCACCCGAGAGGTCTTCATTCAAATGCGCGATTAATTCCTCGCGTGAAATCTGACCTGTCGAATGCTCTGTATTTCCGTCTTTTGCAGTTTTCACAGTTATTCTCCCCGATCTAGAAAAATCCTGGAATGCTCGCCTGACGTTGCTCCGCACGGAGGTTTCAGCAGATAAAGTTCCACGGTGCGCGCGAGAAAAATCCTGCAAGTACGAATAACGCTTGCCGGTGAATTCCTGCCATACAGGGAAAGAGGTAGAAGCCGGGATTTAACCTTGTAGCGAGTGGAATCCCGGGCTTTGGAGCGGTATTTGGCGGGAAACGCTGCCCCATGGATCCACGGAAAGGGGCGCGGGAGTTGAACTGGGACTGCAAACAAATTTGGCCCGGACGCGTTGGAAAAAAACGTAAGGATTTGCGCGAGAAATCAAGCCATTTGGGTATGTACAAATATCTTGGTGATTCCTAGTCTTACCACTCCAGTCGAGTCCACCATGGAGGAATTTTATGAGCACACTTACCCTCAGAGATCTATACCTCGAGGAATTGAAGGATTTGTACGATGCCGAAAATCGTTTAATCAAGGCCCTTCCGAAGATGGCTAAGGCCGCCGATTCGGCGGAACTTCGCCAAGGCTTTGAAGGTCACCTGGAACAGACCAAACAACACGCTGCGCGCCTGGAAAAAATCTTCGAACAAATGGGCGAAGAAGCAAAGCGCCAGAAATGCGCGGCGATGGTCGGGCTGATCCAGGAAGGCGACGAATTGATGGGCGAGGATTACGAGGACGCCGTGAAGGACGCGGCTTTGATCTCCGCCGCTCAACGCGTGGAGCACTATGAAATGGCCGCTTATGGCTGCGTGAAAACCTGGGCGGGACTTCTTGGCGATTCCGAAGCCGAAGCTCTGCTTGCACAGACACTCGCCGAGGAAAAAGAGACCGACAAAAAGCTCACCGAACTTTCGGAAGCGATTAATCAACAGGCCATGGCCGATGCCGCTCCCGCGAAATCGCGTGCAGCGGGCGCCGGACGACACTAGGCTATGCTGACTGGCGTGCCATCCATGGAGAACTTGGAATTAGTTCCGACCTGGATGGCACGTTGATCCTGTGTGCAGCGAGAGTCTATGGATAAAATTCCGTTTCGTATTTCTCCGATGCTGGCAACTCTGGTTAATAAACCTTTTTTGAAAAGCGGCTGGGTTTTTGAAGAGAAATATGACGGCGTGCGGATGCTGGCATACAAAGAGGGCCCAAAGGTTTCGCTTATTTCTCGCAATGGAATCGATCGATCCAATCGCTATCCCGCCATAGCCGTGGCACTGGCAAAACTGAAAGCGAAGACGCTGTTGCTGGATGGAGAAATCGTGGTGTTCGATTCCCGCAAGGTATCGCGATTCCAGCTATTGCAGCAGAGCGAAGGCCGCGCGAAGTATGCCGTATTCGATTGTCTGTATGAGAATGGAGAGGATCTGCGGCGCGAACCGCTGGCTCTCCGGCGAAAGGCCCTGGAAAAGGCGCTGAAACCTGGCGCGGTCCTAAACATTGCCAAGCGCCTGAGCGACGATGGCATTGAGGCTTTCGAAACAGCGAAGCGGCTTGGACTTGAGGGCGTGATTGGAAAAGACTCCACGGCCGGTTATCAGGAAGGCCGGTCTACGGCGTGGCTTAAAGTCAAAATCCATCAAGAAGACGAATTTGTGATCGGAGGATTCACAGCTCCAGAAGGCAATCGACATCATTTTGGGGCGCTGCTTCTGGGAGCGTTTCACGGGCGGGAACTTACGTATGCCGGCAAAGTGGGAACCGGATTCAATCAAGAGAGTCTCGGCTCTCTTTACAAGAAAATGAAATCGCTGGAACGAGCGGCTTCTCCTTTTTCTTCCCCCACCGGTGAAAAGAACGCGACGTTCATTTCACCTAAGCTGGTGGCGCAGATCGCGTTTACGGAACGTACCAAGGAAGGCAAATTGCGGCACCCCGTATATCTGGGGCTTCGAGACGACAAGGCCGCCCACGAAGTTCGGCTATAGTGGAGTGAGGAATGGCACCGAATGCAAAATTACGCCAGGCCAAAATAAGCAACCCAACGAAAGTGTTCTGGCCGGAAGAGGGCTACACGAAACTCGATCTGGCGAATTTCTATCTCGAGGTGTTTGATCTTCTGGAACCTTATGTGAAGGACCGGATTCTGACGCTCGAGCGATGCCCGGATGGTTTACAAGGCCAGTGCTTTTTTCAAAAGGAAAAGCCGGAGAGCATGCCCGAAGGGACGCCGACGAAAAAAATCGCGAGTAAAAGCAGTAAACGAGGAGCGACGAATTATGTGGTTGGTGGTTCCCTTGAAACGCAGTTGGCGCTTGTGAACCTTGGATGCATTCCCATCCACGTCACTGGCAGCCGCGCCAGGACATTTCCGAAGCCAGATTGGGTGTGCTTTGACCTTGATCCCGGCTCCGGCAAATTCCGTGATGCCGCGGAGGCGGGAATTCTCCTGAAAGAGGTTTTGGATGAGCTGAAATTAACGTCGTTCCCGAAAACTTCCGGGAGCCGGGGGTTGCATGTGTTTGTTCCAATCCGGCTTGGCCCGACTGCAGACGATGTCCTGAAGTTCGCAGAGAGGGTGGTTGGGAAGCTGGCTTCGGCGAATCCGAAGTTACTGACCGTGGAGCACTCGATTGCGGCCCGCGGAAAGCGCGTTTATCTGGATCCGTTCCGCAATGGATCGGTGCAAACAGTAGTCAGTCCTTACTCTGTGCGCCGGAAACCGCATGCGCCTGTGTCCACGCCGCTGGCATGGTCCGAAGTGAAAACTTCGCTTGATCCCGCGGACTTCAATATCGGAAATTTCAAGAGTCGGCGGAAGCGGAGCGATCCCTGGAAGCAGTTTTTTGCCAGCCGCCAAAATCTGAGGGCAGCGGAAAAGGAACTGGAGAGACTCTAGCAGCCGTTGAAAGGAGAATTTGTGCCTCTAGGAAAATATCGAGAGAAGCGTGACTTCAGCCGGACCAAGGAACCCGCGGGCAGCGCGAAAGCGAAGAAAGCCGAAAAACGCGCGCGGATTTTTGTGATTCAGAAACATCGCGCCACGCAGCTCCATTATGACTTCCGGCTGGAATTCCGCGGCGTTTTGCTGTCATGGGCGGTGCCAAAGGGCCCGTCGCTGGATCCATCCACCAAGCGGTTGGCGATGCAGGTGGAAGACCACCCGATTGAATATGCCAAATTCGAAGGCGTGATTCCCGAGGGCGAGTATGGTGGCGGAACGGTGATGATTTGGGACAAAGGCACGTGGACGCCCGAGAGCGACGATATCGAAGCGGCGCTTGCGAAGGGTGACCTTAAATTCAGTCTGGATGGCGAAAAGTTGCACGGCTCCTGGGTTTTAGTGCGTACCCGGGGATTCGGCAGCAAGCCTGACAAATCCTGGTTGTTGATCAAGCATCGAGATCGTTTCGCTTCCACCAACGACATAACACTGCAAAAGCCGCGCTCCGTGGTTAGCCGCCGCCTCCTTGCCCAGATCGCGAGTGAAGAAGGAGGCGATGTCGCGAAAGCCGCTACAGGTGATCCGCAATCGAAAATCCGGCAGAAAGCTAGCGCAAAGCGCCCCGCAAGCAAGAAGAAGTCTCGCAAAATTGCATGAAAGAAAAAGGCAAACCAGCGGGCGTGCTGGGGCGCCTGGGACCCGGGTTAATAACCGGGGCTGCGGATGACGATCCCAGCGGGATCGCGACGTACTCCCAAGTTGGCGCGGAATTCGGTTTCGCGTTGCTTTGGACCATGCTGTTCAGCTTCCCGCTGATGGCTGCGATGCAGGAGATTTGTGCGCGATTGGGAAGGATCACCGGAATTGGAATAGCAGCCAACCTGAAAAACATTCTACCCGCGCTATATTTCCTATTCCGTGGTGTTTTTATTGTGCGCCGCAAACCTTTTCAATTTGGGTGCGGACATATCGGCGATGGCCGCGGCAACGCAGCTTGTGATTCACGGTTTTGCCGCTGTATACGCACTGGGTTTTGGGCTGTTGTCTCTTTTGCTGCAAGTCTTTATCCCCTATCGAAAATATGTGGGCTACCTTCGGTGGCTGACCTGGAGTCTTTTTGCGTACGTGATCACTGCTTTTCTGGTGCACGTGCCCTGGCGGACCGCCCTTCAGTCAACCCTGGTTCCTTCCATATCACTGGATGCGAAATATTTAATGGCTCTTGTGGGCGTGTTGGGGACAACGATAAGTCCATACCTGTTTTTCTGGCAAACGTCACAAGAGGCGGAAGAAATTCATGTTCGAGCGAAGGAATCGCCACTGAGGAAAAAACCGTGGCAAGCGGTGGCGCAATTTCGCCGGATCGCTTTGGATACACGGGTGGGCATGGGATTTTCAAATGTAGTCGCATATTTCATCATTCTCACCACCGCGGCGACGCTCCATGCCACCGGAAGCGTGACGGTTATTCAAAGCTCTGCGGACGCGGCGAAGGCCTTGGAGCCACTTGCGGGGAAATTGGCGTTTTTATTGTTCGCTTTGGGAATAGTAGGGACCGGGATGCTGGCAGTGCCGGTGCTCGCGGGATCGGCTGCCTATGCGGTGGCGGAGTTATTTCACTGGCGGGCCAGCCTGGAGCGCAAGCCGGAGAATGCACCAAAATTTTACGGAGTTCTGGTTGTGGCAACGATCGCCGGACTCGGCCTCAATTTCACCGGGATCGATCCCATCCGGGCATTGTTCTGGTCGGCGGTAGTGAACGGAATAGTCGCGGTTCCGCTTATGTTTCTAATCATGTTGATGTCCACCAATACGGCGATTGTCCAGCAATTCCGCCTTACTTCTTATCTGCGATTCATGGGCTGGGTCGCCACGGGAGTGATGCTCGTTGCGTCGCTCTTCTTTATCGTGAGCAGCATCCTGGAAGGTGTTCGTTAACGGAAAATACCAGTTTTTACTGTGGGTTCTACACGGAGAAACCCATCGCACATTTAGTTTGAGCAATGGTAGGTTGTGAAGTTGTTGGACGGCGGCAAAGCAAACGCGACACCGGTTTAATCCAATTGAAACCAAAAAACGGGGAGGGCGAGATGGCAAGATACGGGAAGGCAGCGGGGCGATCTGTAGAAAGCGCGATGCGTCGCGAGAAAAAAGGAACACTACGTTCGGGTAAAGGCGGCAAAGGTGGCCGGGTGACAAGCAGGAAACAGGCCATCGCCATTGGGCTTTCCGAAGCGCGCAAAAAAGGCGCCAAAGTGCCGCGGAAGAAGACCCGCTAGGAAATTGGCGATCTACATCATCCAAAAGAAGAAAAGTCTCTGTTGGGATGATGGTCGCTGCTTCGTCAGTCCGAGGCGGCAGGTGCGCTGGAGCGAGCGCGCCGGCCACGTCTGCTTCGACTACTTCCGATTGAAGGCGTCGGATCTCGTCGGCCGGCTAAGTTTCTTAATACATTTGCTTCCAGTTTGAATGAAACTTAGGGAGGGCGAAGCCGGCCTCAATCGCGTGCCTCGGTGCTATGCCGATGTGTTTCAGGCGCGCTTGAACGTGACGAGGAGCAGCAGGAAGCCCAAGGCCCCGGTCAAAAGAAGCAAGGTTGCTGGCTCAGGAGAGGGAACCGGGCCGCCGCCCCCACCGCCGCCGGCGAGGACCTCGACGCTGCCGTTTGTGGAAGTGAAGTCTGTGCTGTCAAGATTGGAATCTAACAGGAAGATGTTGGCGAGATCGAGCGAGCTGATGCCTGCGGCCAAAGCCATGAATTGAAATTCCAGGAGCGTGCCACCTCCATCGAGACCGGGCGGTGGACCGAGCAGCGTATTTGCATTGAAGGTGATCGTGCCGAGGGTATTGTCCACGGTGCCTGGAATAAAGCCTCCGCCGGACTGGAAGAAGCTGCCCTCTGAAATCGCACCGAAATCGCCTAAGTCTTCCAACTCCGTTCCGACTGGTGGACTTGCGATATTCCGTATCTTTCTTCTTCCGTTGTCGGGGGAAACGAAAACTGCTCTGCTGCAGGTCAATTGCGCGCTAGGGAATGTGCCAAGCGAACGTTCTGTGGAGGGAATTCGGATTACCTTAGAACGAGCCAGCTCTGAATACTTGCTAGAAACCAGCGGACGAGTGATGTTCCTGGCAGAGAGACGCCAACTTGCCATCCCCTCCAAGTTGGAAGAGCAGGATGTGAAACCGGAAACATCGGAACAAACGCAACAATAAATGCGCTTAGGACCCACGTGAAGATTTTTGTTGGGGCTAGTCGACTTGGGTTAGGGTGCGGACGTGGAGTTCGAGGGCTTGATTGTACTGGCGCTCGATTTGGAGTTCGGTTTGGAGTTTTTTAATCAGGAGTTCGAGGCGGGAAATTTCCACGCGGAATTTCTGGATGTCAGTGGCGGTGCCTACTGGACGAGGAGGGGCGGCTTGGATCGGCGCGGGATTGTGAGCGAGCGGTTGCGAGACGGAATCGGTTAGCCCGCGAGACCACGGGGGTTCGGAGGAAGAGGAGGAAAATTCGGTCGGAGGGCTGGCCAATCTGGAGATTGGCGCTCCTTGGGTTGGCGCGGCGAAAGGTGATGGTGGCGCTCCCAACGGAGAAGGAACTGGGCGGGGAGCGGCCGGCGCGAAAAGACTGCTGAGCGATGGGACGGCCATGGGACGTTCCGATGGTTGCTGCAAGATTGGGCCGGAGGTTCCGTGGCCGATCAGATTTTTTACGCGGGTGATGAGTTCTTGTGGCTGAAAGGGTTTGCGGACGAGTTCATCGGCCTGGACGGCGACGGCGCGATCGGCAACGCTTTTGTTGACGACGCCGGACATCAGAATTACCGGCGTTTTCGCGAACTGGGGATTCTGTTTCACCTGACTGCAGACGGAATAGCCATCCTGATCCGGCATGATGACATCGGTGATGACCACGTCTGGCGCGTGCTCCTCAAACTGCGCGAGGGCGGAAGCGGCGTCGGCGCAGGTGATCACGTGGATATTCTCGCGGCGGAATGCAATCTTGATGACCTCGCGCATGGTGGCGCTGTCGTCAATGAAATAAACCGTGGGAACCTTTTTGGTTTCCGGTTCACCCGGCTGGGGTAGAACGATCGCGTCGCTCATTGTGCCTCCTTGTCCGCCAGCTCGTCCGAGCTGTTATTTTCCGCTTCGTCGTATTCGCGCATGGCGTCCAACATCAGGTCCGTGGCCGAGCGTAGGACGGTGCGCTGCCCTGATGCCGCGCCATAAATAAATTTGTAAACGCCGGAGCCGCACTCCACGCAGCTTTTCAGGATGTGCAGAACGGCTTCGTCGCCGAAGAGCGCGCCGCACTCCGCGTGGGTGATTTCGCCGGCGTCGTAAAAAAGGACCGCGTCGGTTTCGCCGGCATTGATGGTCAAGGCGCCGGTCTGGCGTGCCTGCGAGAGCATTTGCATCACGCCGGTGAGATCGTGATGCGTCAGGTTCCCGCTGAGGCTGGTGTCCGCCTGGCCGATCATCTGGGTGGGCTGAAAACCTTCCAGTTTGCTGACGATGATGTTTTTGATGTGATTGGCGATCACGGCGGGTGAAAGATGGCGATCAATATAGTCGTCGCAGCCGGCTTGAAACGATTCCATCAGAGCGCGCTGGCTGCCGTCGCCCATAGCGACGATGGGCAGGGAAGCGTTCTTTGGATCCGCGTGAATAATTTTCGCCATTTCCAGTGCGCCCATTTCGCGCATGTTGGTGGCGCAGACGATCACCGAGGGCACGTTGTACTCGAGCGTGGTAAGCGCGAAGGCGGCTTGCGTAGCCGTGGTGACTTCGAACCCTTCACGGCGCAGGGCATCGCCGAGGCGCTTGGAGAAGAGCACATTACTGTCGATCAGCAGAATTTTCGCGGGTTTGCCCGGCACGATCATGCGTGTGCCTCCGGCTGCGCGGTTTGCCCAAGCGCGGAAATTTCGGAATGGCCGGGCGTGAGGGCGTCCAGATTGAGGACTTCGATCACTTCGCCATCGTGGGAAATCCACGCGGCGACATGAGGCGAATCCGACTCGCTCGCGGGAGTGAGGTCCGCGGTGATCAATTCGCACTCGCCGCTGACCGGGAGCGCGATCCAATCGAGGGCTTCGCCGCGGCGGCGCGTGGCCACCAGATAAAAACGGCGCGAGGTGAGGCGCTTTCCGGTGAGCTGCTCTGCGACGTCGCAAACGGGAACGACGCGGCCTCGGCGCAGGATCACGCCGTCGAGCTCCGGCGTGCGATGTGCAAAACGAAAAACGCGGCTGGGGGCGACGAGTTCGGCGATCTGCTCGGCGGTCAGCGCAAAGCGGCGCTCGCCCAGGCGAAGCAGGACGCAGGAGCGCGCATCGAGCTGGTCCGCAGGAATCATACGGTCAGGCCTACTTCACCGATGGCCGGAAGTTCCGGCACTACCAGGCGGCTGGCGGTTGCATCGAGCAGGAAAAGTTCGTCGGGCGTCAGAAAGCCCGCGGGACTTACGACGGGAATGACGTTTTGATCCAGCACGGTGAGGCCGCGATACCAGAGACGTTCTTCATGGCAGAACGCGACGGGAAGAGCTTGGAGGCGCGTCATGGTGGTCATTTTCTCGATGCCATCGATCAACAACGCGGTGCGCGATTTGCGGAGGAGAAAAATCAGGGAAGCGGGCGATTGACGCAAGCCGAAATGCAGCGCGCCGTTCACAACGTAAAGATTTCGTTCGCCGCGGCGGAACATGTGGCGGACCTTCGGAAGGCTGGGTTCGTGGATTTCCTGCGGCGAGCCGGCGAGACTATCCACGCTGCGAACTTCCTGAACGGAAGCCGAGGAAATGGCAAATATCTGGCTGCTGCAGCGAAACAGGATGATCTGTTCGGTGCGCACGGGCGCAGCCTTTGGCGGAGACGCGAATTGCATCAGCGCGCTCCCACGGGTGCGAGGCGGCTGAGGCTCAGCACACGCTTTTCAATGGCGGAGTAAATGTCGTCAATGCTCAGCACCTGGTCCACGGAGCCGCTCTTGATGGCTTCCGCGGGCATGCCGAAGATGACGGAGGTGGCTTCATCCTGCGCGAGCACGAAGCCGCCAGCGTTTTTGATCAGGCGAGCGCCACGTGCGCCGTCGCTGCCCATGCCGGTGAGGACGACGCCGATGCTCAGGGCGCCGGCGAAGGCGGCAACCGATTCCATGGTGACGTCAATATTCGGCAGGTAACCTTCGATGCGGCCGGTGACGGCGTCGAGCTGCATGCGGCCGGTTGGCGAAACGCGAAGATGCTGGCCGCCGGGGCAAATGTAAAAGGTACCGGGGACCACGGACTCGTTGGCTTCCGCTTCTTTGACGCGAATGCCGGTAAATTCTGCGAGCTGCAGTGCGTATTGCGTGGTGAACGCGGCCGGCATGTGCTGCACCAGAATTACCGCAGCTGGAAAATCCTTTGGTAAAGCCGGGGGCGAGGCGCATCACGGTGGCAGGGCCACCGGTGGACGCGGCGAGAACGACGACGGGAAAGCGCATATCCGCGGGAAGGACGGCGGGAGTTGTGGAAGGCCTGGAAACAGGTTGCGCGATTGGCGCCGGCTTGGCGCTGGGTGGCGCCTGAATGGAGGCGGCGATGCGCGAAGCAGTGCGCACGACGCGGACCTTGGCGGCGACGCGCACTTTGCGAAGGAGATCGTCCTTCACGCTTTGCATATCCAGATCAATGCCTGCCGAGGGCTTGGTGACAAAATCGATGGCGCCCAGTTCGAGAGCTTTCAGAGTGCTGGATGCGCCTTCCTTGCTTTCGGAACTGACCACAACGATGGGGCGCGGATTGGTGGTCATGATCTGCGCGGTGGCTTGCAGGCCGTCCATATGCGGCATGTTCAAGTCCATGGTGATGACGTCAGGCTTCAGCGATTCGGCCAGCGCGACGGCTTCGCGGCCGTCTTTGGCGTGACCGATGACCTGCAACTGATCATCGGCGCTGAAAATGGATTCCAGCACCTTGCGCATGAAGGCGGAGTCGTCGACCACGAGCACGCGGAATTTTTTGACAGGCGCAGTCACCATAATTCGACTAAGTAACCGGCACGATCGGGCGTGCCGCCTCCGTTCCCATAAGTTGTTCGACGGCGGCGAGAAGCTGGTCTTCCTGGACCGGCTTGGTGAGGAAAGCGGAAGCGCCTTCCTTCATCGCGCGGTCTCGATGCTTGGCGCCGGCGCGCGAAGTTACAACCATCACAGGAATTCGTTTGGTGGATGGGCTCTGGCGCAATTGGGCCATCAGCTCGTAGCCGGTCATGCGCGGCATTTCGAGGTCGGTGATGACCAGGTGGCAGCCGTGCTGGGTAACGAGTTCGGCGGCTTCCAGACCGTCGGCGGCAAGTTTCACGCGATAGCCATTCTTTTCGAGCATGCGGCCAACAAATTTGCGGACGCTGATGGAATCGTCGGCAATGACGATGACGCGCTCCTGGTCGACGCGATCGATGGCGTCGCTGGGAATGGTGCCGCGAGCGATGGCGGTGGAACCGGGCGCGAAGACGCGGGCAGCGCTGGCACTGGCCTGGATGGCGCGGCGCTCGTTCGGCTCGGACGCAACCATGCGGTTGAGATCGATGAGAAGGATCAGGCTGCCATCGGGCGCGATGGTGGTGCCGGGGAAAAGCTTCACCCGGCGGAGATATTCGCCGAGATTTTTGATGACGATTTCGTCTTTGCCAAGGACCTCCTCGACAACGACGCCCACTTGGCGATTTCCGGCGTTGGCAACAACCATGCGGAAGTAGCCATTGATGGGCTCAAGCGGCGGAAGGCCGAGATAGGAATCCAGGCGAACGACTTCGGTGACGACGTCGCGCACCTTGGTGAGAAGTTTTCCGCCGACGTCTTCGATTTCATCGGCGCGCAGGCGGCGGATTTCCTCGACGACGGCGAGCGGCAGGGCGAAATGGTGCGAACCGCAACGCACGAAGAGCGCGGGAGAGATGATCAGGGTCAGGGGAACTTTCAGACGTGAACTTGGTGCCGGTGCCAGCGTTGCTTTGCACTTCGATTTCGCCGTTGAGGGCGTTGAGGTTGGAGCGAACAACGTCCAGGCCCACGCCGCGGCCGGCCAATTCCGTCTTTACGGCGGCGGTGGAAAATCCCGGGTGGAAAAGCATTTCGCGGAGGTCGCGTTCGGTGAGGCGATCGGCGGTTTCCGCGGAGACCAGGCCGCTTTCGATGGCGCTTTGTTTCACGCGCTCATAGTTGATGCCGTTGCCGTCGTCTTCCACTTCGATATAGATGTGGTTGCCGCGGTGATAGGCGCGGAGGGCAACCTTGCCTTCTTCGGGTTTACCTTGCGCGGCGCGGGCTGCAGGAAGTTCGATGCCGTGGGCGACGGAATTGCGTACCAGATGGACCAGGGGATCGGAAATTTGTTGAATGATATTGTTGTCGAGTTCGGTTTCGCTGCCGGAGAAATCGAGCTCCACCTGTTTCCTGGAGGACTTGGCGGCATCGCGAACGGCGCGGGACAACAGGGAATAGAGAGTGCCGATGGGCACCATGCGCGCGGCGGTGATTTCGTCCTGAAGGTGGTGCGCAAGCTTGGTGAATTCGTCGATGTCGCCTTCGACGCGATTGATGTAACTCTCAAGCTGCGCGAGGACTTCATTGACGTCGGCGGAGATTTCCGTCATGGAGCGCGAAAGAATGTTGAAGTCGTCGTAGCGATCCATCTCGAGTTCGCTGAAATCATCGAGATATTGACCCTCGCCGGCGGCGGCACTGGTGAGCAGTTTCTGCGTTTGCGAGCTGGCCCATGGAGTGGAGAGCTGCGAGCGAATGCGATTGAATTCGTATTTTTCCTGGAATTCGTTGACTTTGCCTTGCAGGCGTTCTTTCGAGAAGCCCAGGGTGTCGATCAATTTTTCAAGTTCGGTGACGCGGCCAACCATCTTGGTGCGGCTGATGACCAGTTCACCGACGGTATTCATCATGCGGTCAAGGCGGCCGAGGGCGATACGGACAGATTTGTTGGCGGCGGCTTGCTTGGCGGTGAGCGGCGCTCTCGGCGCGGCTTTCTCGATGCCAGCACGAGCGGGAGACTTCTTCTTGCGATTCAACGAATGGCGCTAGCGGGAGCGTCTTCTTCAACTTCCTGCGGGCGCAATTGCGGCGATTCGGCCGAGCAGGGAATCCACGCCCTCGCGCATCTCCGCTTCATCCGCCCACTGGCGGTGCAAGGTTTTCTTCAGCACGTCCACGGATTCCAGGCAGAGATCCACGATGGAGGGAGAGGGCTGGAGTTCGCCGTCGCGCAGGCGGCCGATTAAATCTTCCACGCGATGGGCGATGCCGCCGATGCGCTTCAAGCCGACTTGCGCGGCAGAACCCTTGACGGTGTGAATCGCGCGGAAAAGCCGATTGATCTCTTCGGGATTGTTGTTGCCTTCGAGCGAAAGCAGGCAGTCGCCGACAATTTGCAGATGCTCCTCGGCTTCGGGCTGGAAGAAGTCGAGGATTTCATCGGGCACTTCGTCGTCAACGGGAAGGGCGTCAAAGTAAGAGCCGGTTTGGCCCACGTTTACTGCTTCGGGTTCCTCATAGTAGGAGGCGGACTCTTGCGTGAGTGGCGGAGCCTGGGGCATACCCAGATTTAGGGGCGGCGGTTCGGGCGGAAACGCGAAACGATAACGGTCCTTAAAACTGGCGACATCCTCCACCGCTTCCTGGCCCGTGTCGCTGATTTCGAGCAGGCTGGTTTCGAGAAGCGAAATGCCGTCGGAGAGGAATTCCGTCAGCGGACCGTGCAAGTCTTCGCCAAGCGGAGCGTTGAGCGCGTACTGGAAGATATGCGCAAGTTTTGCGGCGACTTCAGAGAATCGCGGAAAACCGTAACTGGCCGAGGTGCCGCTGAGCGTATGCGCGGAAATATAGAGGCGCTCGAGATCTTCCCGGCGGGGGGAAAGCTCCTGGAGCACGCTGACATATTCCCGCAGGTATTGCAGGTGCTCCGAGGCCTCCTGGAGGAACATCTCGACGGCTTCGCGGTCCGGCGTGCTCACGCGCGTCCCTCCGCGACCAGTTCGGCTTTTTGCTTTTCCTGTTCGGTCGGTTTGCGGTACATGATGCAATCGCCCAGAACGATGGCCTGAAATTTCACCGGCATTTTGGAAATGGATTCGGAATGGCCCAGGAACAGGTAGCCGCCGGGTTCCAGCGCGTCGAAAAAGCGCTGGACAAGGGCGCGGCGGCGTTCTTCGGTGAAATAGATCAAAACGTTCATGCAGAAAATCAGGTCCATGCGGCCGACGTAGACGGGCGCGGCGAGATTCATGGGCGCGAACGAGATCATTTTGCGCAGTCTGGGTTTCACATGGTACTTGCCATCGGTGCCGGTGAAGTGGGCCGCAAGCTGCTTCGCGCTGACGCTGGCGAGACTCCGGCCGGAATAAGTGCCGGTTTCGGCGTGCTTCAGTGCGTGACGACCAACATCGGTGGCGAGGATTTCCACGTTCCAGGCGTCCGCAAAGGAAAGGGAATCGGCAATGGTGATGGCGATGGAATAGGGCTCTTCGCCGGTGGAACAGCCGGCGCTCCAGACGCGAATGGTGCGCGGATTTTTCCAGAATTTGGAAACGTGGAGCTCCGGAAGGACGCGTTTTTCAAACGCCTCATAGACGGCCGGATAGCGGAAAAAGGAAGTCTCCTGCGTGAGCAAGCCTTCGAGCAGGGATTCGTATTCGACGTTGGTTTTACGGATGGCACGAAGGAGATCGTTGCCGCGCGCATAGCCGCGCGCGTGCATGTGTTCGCGCACTCGCGTGGAGAAGAATCTCTCGCGCGACGCGTCGAAATGAATGCCTGTCCGCTCCTCGATAAGCATGCGGATCTCGCTCAATTCGTGTTCCGTCAAACCGTGTCCCGCCCCGTGGCGTTCACTCATGATTTATCCACTCAGCCCCCGCACTGCGCGCGGGAAGCAGCTTCCTCACTAGCGAACGGCTCCCACGGGAACCGGCCGGTCCGTTTCTTCGGCCAGTGCGCCGGCCTTGGAATTCGCGCGAAATTGCGCCAGGGCTTCGTTGAGCTGGTCTGACAATTTCACCAACTGGCTCACGGTGGCCACGGTGCCGCGCGTACCTTGCGAGGTCTGCCGGGTAATGCCGGAGATAATCTGCATGGCGTGGGCAACACCTTCCGTGCCGCGCACCTGCTGTTTGGAAGCAAGGGAAATTTCCTGGACGAGTTCGGCGGACTGGCGAACGACGCTGGAGATCGCGTCGAGCGCGCGGCCGGCCTGATCGGCAAGCTGTGCGCCGCCTTCCACTTCCTTGGTGCCGTCTTCCATGACGACCACGGCTTCGTTCGTCTCGGCCTGAATGGCCTTGATGAGCGCGGCAATGTCTTTCGTGGCGCTGCGGGAATGTTCGGCGAGCTTGCGGACTTCGTCGGCGACGACGGCGAAACCGCGGCCAGCTTCACCGGCGCGCGCGGCTTCGATGGCGGCGTTCAATGCCAGCAAGTTGGTCTGTTCCGTGATGTCGTTAATCACGTTGATGATTTCGGAAATTTCCAGGGAGCGATCGCCGAGCGATTTAATTTTCTTGGCGGTGGCCTGCACGGAAGCGCGGATGCGCTGCATGCCTTCCAGGGTGTCGCGGACGGCGCGGTTGCCCTGTTCGGCGGCGTCCAGGGCGCGGCGCGCCGCTTCGGCGCTGGCTTCCGCGTTGTTGGACACCTGCTTCATGGAGACAGTGAGCTCTTCCACGGCGCTGGAGGTGTTGGTGATTTCCTGGTCCTGCTGTGTGGCGCCGGCCTGCATTTCGTCGGCGGCGAGAAGAATGTTGTTGGAGCAGACGGCGACTTCCATGGCGGCCTTGCGGACGCGCTCGAGAACCTTGGTGAAGTTGTCGAGCATGTAGTTGATGGAGTCGGAGACGTTGCCGAGTGCGTCGTTGGTGACCTTGCCGCGCAGGGTCAAATCGCCGCGCGCAACCTGGTTGATGACCGCGAGCAGGTCCGTGATGCTGCGCTGCAATGCGTCCGTGGCTTCCTGGTTGCTGGAGGCCTTGGAGACCTTGGCCACCGCGCGGTTGAGATTTTCCGCGATGAAGCCGAATTCGTCGCTGGTGTGGACCTCGGCGCGCGCCTTGCCGTCGCCTGCAGCCAGTCGTTCGGAGAACGACGCGAGTTCATTGAGCGGCGTCAGGATCGCGGTGAGGCGCCAAATCAGGATGGCCGTGATGGCGAGAGCGAGACCCCCCGCGATCATGACCCCCACCGTGTCCGTTGAGCCGCTGCCCGCCTGTTTCCCGGCGCCAAACGCCAGCCAGATCGCCACGGCATAGGCGACGGCGTTTGCCAGAATCAGCATCCAAATTGTGCTACTGAGTCGCGATTTCATTCCTACCTCCCAAACTCTTTCAAAAAAATCGTTAAATCCCGGGCCCCGGATAAACTTCCAGCAACCGCCGTAAATCGATCACCAGCGCCAGGCGGTCGTCGTGCCGCAACATGCCCACGCAATGGGGCACATTTTCCGGCGCTTGCGAGAGCAGATCGTCGGCGTCCTTCACGGAAAACGTTCCGACAACTTCGTCGGCGGCAATGCCCAGGCGAAGATCATCGTGGTGCGCATCGCCGCGCAAAGAAGCCACCACCACGTGCTTCGGAAGCAAGCCGGTGCGGCGCCCTTCTGTGAGCGCGATATCAATCAGCGGCACGATTGCGCCGCGCAGATTGAAAATGCCAAGGACGTAGGCCGGCGCGAGGGGCAACTTGGTGACCAGCGGCCACTCCAGCACCTCTTCCACATCCAGAACGGGCAAGCAGAAACGTTCGCGGCCGCTGCGGAAGACGCAGTACTGCGATTCCGGCGTGCGAAGCGCGCTGGCTTCCATCGCTTCCAGAAGCTCACCCAATTCCGCATCGGGTGGAATCGGCGCCAATTGGAATTCTTCGTTCATGCGTTGCTGTGCCTCAAATCCTTCAGGCGAACCGGCGAACGGCTCGCAAAAGTTCCTCGCGGGTAAATGGCTTGGTGACATAGCCATCCGCGCCCTGCTGCTGGCCCCAATAGCGATCGCTGGCCGTATCTTTGGAAGTCACCAGGATCACGGGAATGGAATTGAATTCCGCGTGGCCCTTCAACTCCCGGCAAACTTGAAAACCGTTGCGCTCCGGCATGACCACGTCGAGCAAAATCACGCTGGGGCGCTCCATGGCAATGGCCTCTTCGATGCGCTTGGGGTCGTTCAAACCCACGGGCCAATAGCCCTCGGGTTCGAGCAGACCCTGAATCAGCTTCACCTGGGCCGGTGAGTCATCAACGATTAGTACTTTTTTCTGCACAGGCATTCGCTCCGCAGAGTTCTCCAAAGCAGAAAATTGCACGTGGGCGGCCACCTTGAGGGGCAAGTTCGAGAGGAATTCTCAATTTTTCTAGTGGAAAGAAAATGCAGGGCTTAGCGCGTGTGGTTGTTCGTTCAGCGGCGCGGGAAGGGCGTGGAATTCACCTCTTCCGTCTCAACTTGCGAAGGCGTCTCACCCTCTCGCAATTCGCTGGCGAGCGATGAGAATCGCTGCACGATTTCGTTGATGCGCAAGGCCATGGTGTGGATGGTCTTGATTTGCGCGAGCGATTGCGCGGAGAGGCCGCCCGGCTCGAGCAAAAGAAGTTCGGCATTGCCGAGAAGCGAGGTGAGCGCGTTATTGACGTTGTGCTTCATGTCGAACATGTAGCGGCCCAGCGTGGCCTGGTTGGCATATTGCGCGGCGTGGCGTTCGGCTTGGCGCGCAAGCTTAAGGGCTTCTGTGCGGCGCAGGGATTCCCCGGCGAGCAGGAGAACCATCTGGGTCCAGTCTTCGCGCAGGGGCACGTGAAGAAGTTTCGGATATTTGTTGCGCAGCAGACCCAATTCTCTTTGTTCCGAGGGCGCGCAAAGGATCAGGGCGGTGTTTGGCTCCATGGATCGCAGAACATCGCTGAGCTTTCCGTCTTTCAGCGGACCGATGACGATCAAATCCGGCGATGTGGTGTCCGCGTCTTTCCAAAATTCGCTGGTGACCACGCAAATTCCGGGGAGCTGGCGCTCCACCTGCCAGCAAGCGGTAAGCAGCCGGGCAAATTCGGCGTCGTCCGTGAGAATCAACACATTTGTATTTCGCAAAGGCCCCATGCTCCCTGACTCGTTTTTCCCGCCTGCCAGCGCCGCGGCAGGGAACTACAACTTTTCGGCTTCGTCCAACGCCGAAAGCAAACGCTTCGTGCTGATACCGAGATTTACTGCCGCTTCCGTGTCTTTTGCCTGCTTGGCGACTTCGACGCGTTCCTGCAGGCGCGAGACCTCGACGCGGGCGATGGTCAGCGCGCGATCCAGTCCCGTGGCGTTTCCGGTTTCCTTGGCATGTTCGAGTCCCGATGTCACCAGCGCGCGAGCAACCACGGCGCGGCGCAGGTCTTCGGCCGAAGGTCCATCTTCGCTGACGAACGCGGCGACCTCCCAGGAGGACATCAGCAGCCTTGCCCCACCCACTTTCACGGTGGTCATTGAACGGCCGCGCGAAGGCGGCGCGGAGATAAGCTGCTCCCAGATCTGCTCCATGCAATTTTCGAAATCGAGCGCAAGCTCCGAAGCATCCGCGGTTTCTCCGGAAGGAGGTGCCGCAGCTTCTTTTACTTTTGCAGGAGTCGTTACCGGAGGATCCACTGCAGGAATACTCTTAACGGGTCTCTCCGCCTGGGTTGGCGCGGCTGCTGGAGCGATCGAAGATTTGCCCAGGACTTTTTCCATGGCGCGCTCGATATCGGCGCGGAGTCCCAAAAGCTTGTCGAAGGCCTGATTTACGGTGCGTTCCGTGTATTCCTTCTGGAAAGGCTGTTTCCATTCGTCGGCGAGCTGCTGGAGTTTTTCGATGGGTTCGCCTTTTCCGAGGCCGACCGCCTGGCAGTCCACGGATTTCGCGCCGGAGTTCTGCAACTGAGTGAGGCCAGAGCGGATGAAGATCAGGTCCGCGTGCATCAATTCAATCAGCGTGCGGCGCAACAGGAAATTGAAGCGAATAAACGCGAGCATGGCCGAGGGATCGTAGAACATTCCTCCGGCGCCTTCCTTGACGCGGCGGCCCTGCTCGATGAAATTGGTTTTCAGCAGGTCCTTGACGCTTTTAAATCCGCGGAGCGAGACGATCATCTTTTCCAGCGGCTCGCACCAGGGCAGCGGCGTGGAATCCACGTCGCCGAAGACCGGGCGAAGCACGTTGGCGACGTCACCGAGCTCAATCTGCTTGTGGTAAATCTTCGGTGGAGCGGTCAAGGCGAAATATTGCACCAGCAGGAAATCGGCTTTGTCGCGATCGATGGTGGTCTTCGCCGTTTTGCGCAGATGGCGCATGATCAGCGCGCGCAGGCCGCTTTCACTGGCGTTCAGAGTTGTCATCTGCAGCAGGTGGCGCAACTGGTGAACCATCACCTGCTGGTCCATGGTGTCCAGCCAGGTTTGAATCTGGGCGAAAAGCTCAGGATCGAATTTTTCCGGCAGGATTCGCTTGTTCTGCGGAATGGGGATTTCCAACTGGAGTTGCTTGGCCAGCGCAACGTATATCGGGAAGACCGAGCGAAGCTCATCCCACTGGAGTTGTTTTGCGTTATCCGCCTTGGGCGGAGCGGGCAGGTTCAAGGTTGTCATAGATTTATTCACGGTTGCCTCATCCATTCACAGGGGCCGTCCTGAAATCGAACTGCGACCGCCTTGCGCCCGTCATGGTATTGCAGCGCAATCACGGTGGCCTCCGCGGAACGTCTTCCTCCCTCCCGCGAGATGCGCACGCGATCGTCAAATTCCACGGGCAGCGTGCTTACAAAAATCGCGTACTCTTCCGAGGCGAAGTCCACCGCCACGGTTTCTTCCAATCTGGCCGGCGAAGCGATGGGCCGCAGCGGCGCGACCCGCACGGAAATGTTTGCCGGCGGAAGCTTTGGAAAAAAGCGAGCCAACTGCTCCGCACAGCTCAGTTCGTCCGTGATCAGCGCCATTAGTAAAATCTGCCCCGTCGCCTAGCGAGTTTTGCGCCCTTTTTGCCGCCAGCGGAGCGAGAGAAAACACCCCAGAGGCGGAGAAGGACACAATGTCCCAAGGAGGGAATTGCACGCCGAGCGCCAAAGGAGTTTGCGTGGTTCTGTTTTGCAACAGGAAGAAAAGAGGAGGCTTAAAAATTTCCAGGTTTACGGTTGAGAGAAACGTGTCTCACGCTGAAACGCGACGCGTCTCATGTTTCGTTTTTTGCGCACTACGGCCGGTTGAGACGTATCAGGAGGAAAGATCGCCGGCGGCGGCTTCCATGGCCTCCGGCTTTTCGTCGCTGCGCAGGCCGATGTTGTAGCGCTTGAGCTTGCGATAGAGCGTGGCGCGGCTGATGCCGAGCATTTTCCCGGCGAGGGCTTTGTCGCCATGGGCTTGTTCGAAGACGCGCAGGATGGTCATGCGCTCCATTTCGGCCAGCGCCGTGGTGGAGATAGAGGCCGCGTCGGGGCTCTCCGCGAAATCGCCGCCCCCGGATTGTTCGGTGCGAATGGCCGGCGGCAAATCCTTCACGTCCATAATTTCATGGTCCCCGAGCGTGACGGCGCGGGCGATGCAATTTTCGAGTTCGCGGACGTTGCCCGGCCATTCGTATTGCAGCAGGCTCTTCATGGCCGGCGCGGTGACCTGCAGATGGCCGCTGGGGGCGTAGCGATTCAGAAAGTGGTGCACCAGCGTCGGAATGTCCGAACGACGTTCGCGCAGGGGAGGAATGTGGACGGTGACGACGTTCAGGCGGAAGTAAAGGTCTTTGCGGAAGGTGCCCGCGCGATAGGAGGATTCGAGGTCACGGTTCGTGGCGGCGATCACACGAACATCCACGTTGATGCGATCGTTGCTGCCAACGGGACGAACTTCTTTTTCCTGCAGGACGCGGAGGAGCTTGGCCTGCATTTCCAAGGGCAGTTCGCCGATTTCGTCGAGGAAGATGGTGCCGCCGTTGGCAGCCTGGAAGAGTCCGGCTTTGGTCTTGGTGGCGCCGGTGAAGGCGCCCTTTTCGTAACCGAACATTTCGCTTTCCATCAAGCGTGGGCACCAGACGCGCCGCAATCCACGGCAACGAAGGGCATTTTCGCAAGGGCACCGCGGAAATGGATCGCGCGGGCGACCAGTTCTTTTCCCGTGCCACTTTCGCCGGTGATCAGCACGGGCGTGCGCGTATCTTTGAGGCGAGAGATCATCCGCAGCACATCTTGCATCCCAGCGGAGCTGCCGATGATGCCATCCAGATTTTCTTCCGTATTGACGCGCTCGCGAAGGAAAGCGTTTTCGTTGACCAGGCGAACTTTGTCGGCCATGCGTTGGAGCAAGAGACGAAGTTTTTCGACGCGGAAGGGTTTTTCGATGTAGTCGTAAGCACCCAGTTTCATGGCGTCAACGGCGGATTCAATGGAGCCGTGGCCGGTCATGATGGCCACTTCCGTGCGCGGCAGTGCGCTCTTGATCTGCTTGAGGAACTCGACACCAGTGAGGTTGGGGAGTTTCAGATCGGTGAGGACGAGGTCCGGAGGATCGGTTTCGAGGCGGGTGACGCCGGCTTCAGCGCTCTCCGCTTCCTGGCAAAGGAAGCCCAGCGAGGAGCCGATGGTCATGCACAGGCGGCGAATGCTTTGTTCGTCGTCGACTACCAGTAATTTAATTTTGAAGTCGTCGCTCATGGTTTTCCGAAAGTTTTCTCCACGGTGGTAATCAATTTCTGAACGCGAAAGGGTTTTTCCAGGCAAGGAGTTGGACTGGATGCGAGCAGCGACTGCGTCTCGCTGTTGGCCGTATCGCCGCTGATCAAGATGATCCGATTGGCGAGTTCCGGACGATGCTTGCAGATCCAGTCGTGAACATCCGCGCCATTGAGGTTGCCGGGCATGCGAATGTCCGAAATCACACCAGCAAACGCAGCGGTTTGAAGTTTTGCGATGCCGATTTCGCCGGAGGACGCTTCGACCACGTTGTAGCCGCGGCGTTGCAGCGCTGCTTTCACAAAGGCGCTCACGGATGGCTCGTCCTCGATCACCAGAATGGAAGCTGCCGTTCGGGGAGCATGCGGTGGCGTTCATCGTCCAGCCTCTTTCGCCGCCGCAGTCAAGGAAGTCTCGGTGGCCGCCGGGAGGCGCACGACGAAGGTGCTGCCAACTTCGGCGTCGTTATTCCAGCAAAGGATTTCGCCGCCATGGGCGCGGACAATCCCATAGCAGATGCTGAGGCCAAGGCCCGTGCCTTTGCCGGCCTGCTTGGTGGTGAAGAAGGGATCGAAGATGCGTTCCGGGTCGGTTACGCCGGTGCCGTTATCAATAAAGGCCACTTCGATGTCGTCTTCCGCGCGACGCGTGCGAATGCGGATGCGGCCGTGATTGCCGGATTCCTGGATGGCGTCATAGGCGTTATTGAGGATGTTCAGGAAAACCTGCTGCAATTGCTGCGCGTCGCCGAGTGTGGGGCCAAGATTTTCATCGAACTCCTCGGACACCTGTACGCCATGGCTGGAGAAGTCGTAGCTGCGCAGCTTGATGGTCTGGCGGAGGACCGCGTTCACGTTCACTGGTTCCTTTTGCGCGGGGCGCTGGCGCGCGAAAGCTGAGCAAGTCCTGGACGATTTCCTTGGTGCGCTGCGTTTCCTGGAGAATGATCTGGAGGTCTTCGCGCGCGGAGACGGGCACGTCTGGATTTTCCAGCAATAGATCCGTGAAGCCGAGGATCGCGGCGAGCGGATTGTTCACCTCGTGTGCGACGCCAGAGACAAGCCTTCCGATGGTGGCCATTTTTTCAGCGTGGGAAAGTTTGGCCTGGAGGAGCGCGGCATCCGTGATATCGGTCATAACCACAACGACGCTGTTGACCTGATTGGCTTCGTCGCGCATGGGGCTGAGGCTGATGGAAAAGTGCCCCAGTGAACCATCGGCGCGGCGGGCGCGCAGTTCCAGGTTGTCCACCTGGTGACCATGAGCGGTGGTCTGCAAAGCGGCTTCGAAATCGGTGCGGTGAGAACTCTCCACCCAATCCACCAGGCGGTGACCGATCAATTCGTCCTTGCGGTAGCCCGCTTCATAGCAGCGGCGGTTCGCGTAACTGATCAGGCCGGCGGTATCGAGCACCAGGATCATGCTCTGGGTGGTATTCAGAATTTTCTGGTTGAAGTCGCGTTCGCGCTGCAATTGCGACTGAAACATTTTTTGCTCGGTGACGTCGAGCATCAAGCCGCGGATCTGCATCACCTGGCCGGCCGCGTCGCGAACGGCGCTGATGTTCTGCATCGTGTGGAGCAAGCCGCCATCTTTTTTCCGCAGGGATTCTTCGTAATTGCGCAGCGCGCCGCGCTTGGCGATCGCGTTGGCCAGGCGTTCCTTGGCGGCGGGCGTGGGATAAAGGTGCGCGCTGACGTCGGCGCGCAGGAGTTCCTCGGCGGAGTCATAACCGAGCATGCGCACCAGCGCGTCATTGACATCGAGGAATTGGCCTTCCGGTGTGGCGAAAAACAAGCCTTCCTGAATATTGTCGAAGAGTTCGCGGTACCGGCGTTCGGCTTCACGGCGATCCGTGATGTCTTTCAGAACGTGAATGGTGCGCGCTTCTTCTTCTGTAGCGCCGCGGGTGCGTGAAGTGGAAACCAGAAAAGTGCGGCCGGCGCTGGTGGCAATATATTCTTCGCGGGCCTCGCGCGTGTCGCGGCAAAAGGGACAGGGAAGCGCGCTGCCGGTTTCCGCGATGTGGCGGAGGCTATTAATGGGTTCGCCGACCAGAGCGGCCGGAGGAATTCCGATTTGCGTGGCCAGGGAACGGTTCGTGCGCACAATCTTCCAGGCCTGATCGTGGACGGCAATGTAGTCGCTGATGGCGTCAATATCTTCCACCCACTGCTTTTTCGAACGTTCGAGCTGCGAGAAGCGGCGAACCTTCTCCATCGAAAGGGCCGCGTGGCTTGCCAGAGCGGAGAGCAATTTTTCTTCAGCGGGCGAAAAAGTCGCTTTCTTGCGGATCAGACATAGCGTGCCCATCAATTCGCCGTCGCTTGCGTAGATCGGGTAGAACGCGGCGTGGCGCCCCCCGCGCTGCAGGGAAATAGTTTCAAGTCCGGGCCGTTTCTGCCCCAGGCTTTCCATCAGCCAATCGCGGTCTTTGCCGGTAACCGGGGAATCGGAGTCTCGCGAATAGACCTCCAGGCGCGAACCCACGATTTCCGCAACCGCGGCCCACTCCGCTTCCAGCATTTCCGAGGTGCGGCCCGCAAATTTGCGCAGAAATTCCGGAAGCACGCGGGAATTCGCGGCTTCCACGGAAAGTTCCATCAGTTCCTGGGAGTAGTCGTGGTTGGAGCGAGCGGAAATTTTCCGGCCAGAGGCGGCGGAGGGACGCCGCGCGGAAATACGCTTTCGTTCACGCATAGGGGCTAAGGGGCTTTGCGCGTCTCAAATTAAGAAGCCACGCACTTCCACGCTACCGAGCCATCTCATTCTGAGTCAATGGGACTTCCCCTGGGTGACGCGGATGGGTTACCCGGCGTGGGCGTGAAATTCTGGCCTACGTCTCAGCGTGAGACCTATCGCAGGATTCGCGGTGTTAGATGAGACATTTTGTCGCACGCGCGAAGGAAACAATATTTCGCGCGCAACTGCTATCAATGTGAATTTGCGGAAGTTAGTGGACAAATTTTGCGGCTGGCGAACAAAAATTGGAGGCGCTTCATCTTGGCCCTGGACTTGCCTTCTCTCGTGTGGGGTATTTCCCACTCGAGGAGGGTGTGGTCTCAATGGAATTCAATTGGAGCAAGAAACTGCTCGCCGTCGCCGCCACGACGGTGATTGTCGGAACTCTTTCGTTCGCCCAGCAAGCAACGATCGAAGAAGGCAAGCGCAAGGTGAAGGTAAAAAGCACACCCGCGGTTCCGGAACTGGCCCGCCGCATGAACATTACGGGCAAGGTGAAGATCGAAGTGGTGATCGCGCCGGACGGCCATGTGAAGACTTCAAGAGCTGTTGGGGGACATCCGGTGCTGATCCAGACCTGCCTGGATTCGGTGAAGGATTGGAAATTTGAGCCGGCGCCGGAAGAGACGACGCAAATGATTGAGTTTGACTTCAGACAGTAGAGCAAACTCCGGGGACAACGCAGGAATGGAGAATCTCGGGGACAGAGCATTGATTTGGGGCGTGGAGGAAGTGACGCAATGACGATTGAAAAACAGCTATACAAGAGTTTCGGGACGATTCTGGCAATTCTGCTCTGTTTGCTGATCGTGGATGTGGGAGCCATTCTGAAGGCGCGCTCGGCGAGCAGCGAGGCCGCCAGCACGCTGAAGAGCGTGCGCACGATCGAATCGGTGCGCTACCAGATCATGCAGAACCGCCTGAATCTGAACAATTTTCTGTTGAGCGGCGACCCACGCGATGAAGACAAGGTGAACAAGGGTTTCACGGACCTTACGGACACGGTGAAAGCCGGGCAGGCGCAGACATCCAATGAATTTTTGCACACGGCGCTGATTCAAGTGGAAAGCACCGAATCGAGTTGGGCGGACAATTTTGCGAAGCCACTGCTGGCGAAGCGGCACCAGGTGGATTCGGGAGACGCGACGGTTTCGGACCTCCAGATTTTCTATTTACAGAAGGATCCCGCTTCGTGGCTGACGAAATCTTCCACCGTACTGGACCAGGCGAATACCGACATCGGCAAGGCGCTGACGGAATCGGAGAAGACGGCGAACAACGCAAGCAGCATCAGTTTCTTCCTGGTGATTCTGGGCACGATCTTCGCGATCGGCTTCGGAAGTTGGCAGGCGTTTCGCACGGCGCGGTCTATTACCGAACCTCTGCAGCACTTGATTACGGTGGCGCAGGAGATCGGGAACTCCGGTGATCTGGACCAGAACATTGATATTCACCGAAACGACGAGATCGGGGCCTTGGCCACTACGTTTAACAATATGGTGGCTTACCTGAAGGAAATGGCCGGCGTATCCATGGCGGTTGCCGAGGGCGACCTGACCGTGGAAGTGACGCCGCGATCCAAGCGGGACACGTTGGGCAACGCGTTCATGCGCATGTCCCACGGCTTGCAGGAAATTGTGCGCTCCACGCGCGACAGCGCTTCGCAGGTGTCCGCCGGGTCCAACCAGGTTGCTGGCGCGGCCGACGAATCGGCAAAGGTGAGCGTGCAGGCATCTTCGGCGATCGAGGAAGTCACCAGCACGATGCATGAAATGAGCATCAACGTGCAGAACGTGGTGAAGAACACCCAGGTTCAGGCTTCGAGCGTTGCGGAGACTTCGGCATCGATCGACCAGATGGTCACCTCGATTCAACGCGTGGCGGATACCGCGAAGGTTTTGCTGGATATCGCCAACCGTTCACGCGAGGAAGTGCAAACCGGTATTCAGACCATGGAGAAGACCACCGACGGCCTGAACCGCACGAACCGGGCGATTCAGTCCTCGGCGGAAATCATCAATGTCCTTGGGCACCGCGCGGACGACATCGGCAAGATCATCGAAGTGATTGATGACCTGGCCGAGCAGACCAACCTGTTGGCCCTGAACGCAGCCATTGAAGCGGCGCGCGCCGGCGAGCACGGCTTGGGCTTTGCGGTGGTTGCGGACGAAGTCCGGAAACTTGCGGAAAAGTCCACGCAATCCACAAAGGAAATTGCCGACCTGATTCAGAGCATTCAGCGCGAGGCGCGCCAGGCCGTGGAAAACATGGAGCACAGTACGCGGATCGTGGAAGAAGGCTTGAACCTCGGTAACGATCTGGGCACCGCGCTTCACAAGATTTCCGACGTGGTGACGGAAGTCTACAAGTTTTCGCAGGAAATTGGCGCGGCGACGAACGAACAGTCCGTAGGTTCCGCGCAGATTGCCAAGGCCACCAACCGGTTGACGGAAATTACGCAGGAAATCAATTCCGCGGTTGAGGAACAGGCATCGGGTGCGCAAGCGGTCGTGCGCGCGATGGATAAGATGCGCGAACTGGTGCAGCAGTCGGCGTCCAGTTCAACAGAACTTTCCGCCGCTGCCGAGCAGATGCTGAAACTTTCGCGCAACCTGCTGGACACCATGGACCGCTTCGTGATCGATCGCGCCAACCAGGGACGCCATCGCCGCGATACACCTTCTTCCCGGCGTCACGGTCACGCAGTCTCGTCGGAATCCGGCGAGCTGGAATACGCCGAACTGACGCGTTCCTAAGGCGGAGAGACCTGCATGGAGAAAGAACTCCAAATCGTCGGCTTTCGCATCGGCAGTGAGACGTATGGCGTGCGCATCGGATCGGTACGCGAAATCGTTCGCGTTCCGGAAATTACATCGGTGCCCAGCGCTCCGGATCTGGTGGAAGGCGTGATCAATCTTCGCGGGAAGATTATTCCCGTGATGGACCTGCGGAAGCGTTTCGGAAGCGCAACCGTGCAACCCGACAAAAAGAATCGCATTCTGGTGGTCGAACTGGAAAACAAGCTGGTGGGCTTGATCGTCAGCTCGGCTTCGGAAGTGTTGAAAATTCCTCCGTCCGAGATTGAAGCCCCGGGTTCCGTATTCGCCGAAGGGGAATCCAATTATGTAACCGGAGTGGGAAAACTGAAGGGGCGCCTCATTATCCTTCTGGACATCGCCCGGCTGCTGCGCAAATCGGAATTTCGGAAGCTCGAGGAGGCCGCGGAACCCGTCGCGCTTGCAAGGTAGCGCCAGGCTGCGCTGCCGTCGCCACGGAATTTCGCACTACGCCATATGGGTACGATCACCGCGCAGATTCAGCTTACGGAAGCCGAACTCAAGCTGTTGCAGACGCTGGTTTATCAGGAATGCGGGATGTTTTTTGACGAGCGCCGCTCCCATTTCCTGAAAGACCGCCTGCAACGCCGCCTGAAGGCTTGCCAGATGGATTCGTTTTACGGCTATTACCGACTGCTGACCAGCCGCGAAGGCCGGGCGGAGCTTGCACTGCTGCTGGAAAATCTGACCGTCAACGAAACCAGTTTTTTCCGCAATCGCCCGCAGCTGGATCTGCTGCAAAAATCCGTGCTGGAAGAGATTCTGAAGCACAAGCAGGAGCGCCGCGACTGGAATATCCGGGTGTGGAGCGCGGGTTCCTCAACGGGACAGGAAGCATATTCCGTGGCCATGCTGATTTGCGACGCGCTGGCCTACTACTATTTGCGGAATCCGCTGCCGTTTGAGATGCCGTCGCCGAAGCCGCTGATTCCGCCGCCGTGGAAGCTGGAAATTGTGGCGTCGGATATCAGCTACGCCAGCCTGCGCACGGCGCAGGAAGGCCTCTACAACGAGTTGCAGATGGAGCCGGTCGATTACACCACAAGGCTGCGTTACTTCGAGAAATCGGGCGACAAGTACGCGATTAAGCCGCAGCTGAAGGAAATCGTTCAGTTCGACTTCCACAATCTGAAGACAGAATTTCTTCCCCGCCGCAACGACATCATTCTTTGCCGCAACGTGATGATTTATTTTGACGAAGCGGAGCAAAAGCGGCTGATCGAAAAGTTCTGGCATTGCCTGAATCCCGGCGGATTTTTGTTTGTGGGCCACGCGGAAAGTCTTTTCGGCCTTACGCAGAAATTTCGCATGGTGCATGAAAACAACGGCACCGCTTACAAGCGCATCGAGGTGGGTTCTTGAGCTTTCTTCCCGATGACCGGGGCGCGGAGCTGCGGGCTCTCTTTTTTGAGAGCGCCGGCGAACAGCTACAGACCATCAACGATGCCGGTCTGCAGATTGAGAAGCGTCCCGCGGACGAGGAACTGATTCGCATCGTGCGACGGGCGGTGCACACCCTGAAGGGGGATTCCGCGGCCTGCGGATTCTCAAAGCTCAGCGAAATCGCGCACGAACTGGAAGACGTGCTTACGCCGCAGATCGCGCTGGCGCAAGGGGCAAAGCTCGCGGAAGTGGTGTTTTCGGCGGTGGACACGTTCGAAAGCATGCTCAGCGCGTACCAGAAGCAACTGGAGCCGCCACCGCCGGTAACGCTTCGCTCGCTGATACAGGATTTGCTGAGTGATTCACCGGACGCGCAACATTCCACAAAGAATGTGCACAAGTCCGTTCAAGCGCGGTTTGACTGGAGCGAATACGAACAGCTGATGATCTCCGAGGCGCAGCTTCGCGGCGACCGCGTTTACAACATCGCGCTGCGCGTGGATCCCAATAGCGCCATGCGGGCCGCGGCATTTCAATTGATTCGCAATGTGCTTCACGCTTGCGGAACGGTGATCGCACTGCGTCCAGAGGACAACCTCGCTGCCGCAGCTGTTGAAGTGGTGGAAGCCTCGATCTCCAGCAAGCACCCGCTGGAACACATTTCGCACCGTTGCCGGATACCCGCCGTGGTTTCCGACGTCCGCATTGAAGAAGCGGATCAAACGGAATCCTCTGACCACGACATGCTGGGCGACCTGATCGAAGCGCAGGCATCGAAAATCAACACGCGGGTGGTGGAATCGGCAGATCCCGGGTCCGGCAATCAGGGAGCTACTTCCTCCGCGGTAACCACGGTGGCGGAAAGCTCGCTGCGCGTGGACGCAGCGCGGATTGATGCGGTGATGAATTTGGTGGGCGAGTTGATTATTGGCAAGTCCATGCTGCACCGCACGCTTTCGGAGTTTGATGTGCATCACGCGCGAGATCCCGTTCGCGGAAAGCTCGCGGAGGCGCTGGCGTTTCAGTCTCGGGTGCTGGATGAGCTGCACAAATGCGTGCTGAAAATTCGCATGGTGCCGGTGGAGCAGCTTTTCCGCAGATTTCCCAGGGTGGTGCGAGACATTGCGAAACTGTGCGGCAAGGACGTGGCGCTGGAAGTTTCCGGCGAGCACACCGATCTGGACAAAGGGATTCTGGATGCGTTGTCCGAGCCATTGACGCATCTGGTGCGGAATGCGGTGGATCATGGCATCGAGCCCGCCGACGAGCGAGTGAGTGCCGGAAAGCCCGCGCGCGGGACAATTTCGCTGAAGGCGCACCACCAGGGCACGCAAGTGGTGATTGAAATCACCGACGATGGACGCGGGCATCGATCTGGATTTGATCCGCAAGCACGCGGTTCGCAACGGGCTGTTGAAGGAAGATGCGGCCGCTCGCCTGACGGACTCGGACGTAATGAACCTGATTTTTGAGCCCGGGTTCAGCACGGCGGCGGAGATTACGGAAGTTTCCGGGCGCGGCGTGGGCATGGACGTGGTGCGCACGGTGCTGGATCGCTTGAAGGGCACGGTTTCGCTGAACTCGACCAAGAGTAAAGGCACCTCCATTCAGTTGCGTGTGCCGCTGACACTGGCAAGCATTCAGACTTTGCTGTTCCGTGTGGGCGGGCGGCTGTTTGCTGTGCCACTTTCCGCAGTGGTGGAGATCACGCGCATTCAGGACCAGGAAATTCACCAGGTGGACCAACGGGAAGTGTTACGCCTGCGCGACCAGATTCTGACGCTGGTGCGGCTGAATCAGCTGAATCGCATCCATTCCGTGGATACGCCGCAAAACAAAAAGGGAAAGAATTTCGTGGTGGTGATTGGTCTGGCGGAAAAGCGGTTTGGGCTGGTGGTGGACAGCCTGGTAGGTGAGGAAGAACTGGTGATCAAGGCGCTGCCTGCAGAAATTGTTTCCAGCGATCTGGTCAGTGGTGCATCGATTCTGGGAGATGGCACGGTGGTTTTAATCCTGAACGTTCCGGCGATACTTTCCCGGCTTGCGCGGTCTATGCCGCTGGGAGCGATCGCATGAAGGACCGCGTGAGAGTGCTGGTGGTGGACGACTCCGCGCTGATGCGGAAGCTGATTCCGCTGATTCTGGAGCGTGATCCGGACATTGAAGTGGTGGGCACGGCCATGGATGGCGCGTTTGCCTTGCGCAAGATTGCCGAATTGCAGCCCGATGTGGTGACGCTGGACCTGGAAATGCCACGGATGGACGGCCTGGAGACGCTGCGGACGATCATGCGCAGCGCGCCGCTTCCGGTGATTGTGTTCAGCACGCATTCAAAGGAAGGCGCGTATTCCACGTTTAAGGCGCTGGCCCTGGGCGCCATCGATTTTGTGGCCAAGCCGCGGGATGCGGCGGCCGGGAATCTGGAGCCCGTTGCTTCGCAACTGGCCGACAAGATTAAGGTGGCGAAGCGGGCGGGCGGTCCCAAGGCGATTCCCAGGCCGGTAGTGGAACCCACAGCAGCCAACTCCAAGAAGCGGGCTCGCCCGGCGATCCCGCCGAATCGCGTGATCGCGATTGGAATTTCCACCGGCGGACCCAACGCACTGCAATATCTGCTCTCACAGATTCCGGCGGATTTTCCGGCGACTTTCGTGATTGTGCAGCACATGCCGGAGGGATTTACGGACATGTTCGCGCGGCGGCTGGACGAATGCTGCGCGCTTGAGGTGCACGAAGCCAAGTCTGGCGATTTGCTGATCGCGGGGCGCGTCCTGATTTGCCCCGGTAACCGCCACATGATGGTGCGGCGGATGCCGCGCGGAGAGATGGTGGTTTTGTCGGACACTCCGCCAATCAACGGCCACCGCCCATCGGCCGACGTGCTGTTTCACTCCGTGGCGCAGGAATTTGGGCTGACCTCGGTGGGATTGATCATGACGGGGATGGGGGAAGACGGCGCGGAAGGCATTGGAGCGATCAAGGCTTCCGGCGGGATGACCATTGCGCAGAGCGAAGAGACTTGCGTGGTCAGCGGAATGCCGCGAGCGGCGATGTTCAAGGGTTATATCCAGAAGGTGCTGCCGCTGGACGCGATGGCGGGCTATCTGGTTAGCAATTATGGTTCAGATCGCGGTGGTTCAGAAAAGAGCGATGGGCAGGAAAAATCGGATAAGTCCGACAAGAACGAGAAAGTTCCAGTTCCAACTCCGCGAGCCTGACGGGGCCCGGAGCAAAAGGAGATTTATATGGCACAGTTCGCACCGCTACTTCGCAAGGACCAACGACCGGTCCGCTACCTTGTGGTGGACGACTCCGTCTTCGCCCGCAAGAACATCATGAAGATGATTGAGATGTTCGGCGGGGAAGTGGCCGGGGAAGCCGGAGACGGGCTGACCGCGATTGCCGAATTCAACCGCACCAAGCCGGACATCGTGCTGATGGATATCACCATGCCGCAGATGGAAGGGATTGAGGCGGTGGAGCGCATCGTCCGCCAGCATCCGGACGCGCGCATCGTGATGGTTTCCTCGGTGGGCTATCAGGAAAACATTCTGGCCGCGCTGCAGAAAGGCGCGAAGCATTTTGTGCAGAAGCCGGTGAAGCCCGAAGTGCTTTATGAAATTTTGCGTTACGTTCTGGGAGACGATCCAAATGCCGTGGGCGGGCCCGTTGCGCTTGCGGGGGAGCATCAAGCATGAGAATGGAACTGATTCAGCCGTTTATCAATGCGGCCGACGCGGTTTTCGCGGAGGCCTTGCAGGCGCCGACGCAGATTGCGGACCTCTCGATGGATGAGGATACCTATCGCCGCAAAGGCGTGGCGGCACTGATCGCCATCAAGGGAGACATCGAAGGGCGCGTGATTCTGGATCTAGCCCCCGATGTCGCCATGCGCATTGCTACCCAGTTGGCGGGCGCGGCCTTGCCCGAAAGCGAGCAGGTGATTCGCGAGACGGTTTGCGAACTGGCGAACATGGTGATTGGCAACAGCGTGACGCTGCTGAATGATCAGGGATTCCGGTTCAAGGTGTTTCCGCCGGAGATCCACATGAGCGAGGAAGGGCTTTCCGGCAGCACGGACACGGAAGCGATGGTGCTTTGCGTGGAAACGCCCTGCGGCACTATCTATCTGAATATTGCGATGCACTATCTTCACCGGCGGCGCGCGGAACGCACAACCGTTTCGGCGATGGATTAGTCCCGACATATTTCTTCTGTAGTACACTCCTCTCGCCCTTATTCCGATACTTTTCCCCGGACTGGGCGGAGGCGCATGAAAATTCGGTTTTTTTCCTCGGTTGCTCTTTTCTGCTTTTCCTCTGGACTTCTCCAAGCGCAGACCGCTGTTTCTCCCGATACTCCTGAGCCTGGTTCCATTGAAGAAATCGCCAAGGACACGACGGAGACGCAGTTTCTCTCGCCATGGGTGTCTTATCTGCCTGCTTCAGGGAAGGTGCCTTCGCCGCGGGCGTTTTTCGGGCGTGTGATGGGGGCGCCAGGGGAACTTGTGGATTCCGGCCAGGCCTACGCGTATTGCCGCGCGCTGGCGGCGGCTTCGCCGCGCGTGCGGGTGTTCACGATTGGAAAGTCGGAGGAAGGGCGCGACATTCTGCTGGTGGCGATCGCCGACGAAAAGGGCATTGCGAACCTCGATCAATTAAAGGCGGCGACTGAAGCGCTGGCCGATCCGCGAAAGACGCCCACCGCTGGAGCGGCGGAGCAGCTCATTTCCACATCGCGGCCAATTTATTATTTCAACGCTGGACTGCATTCCGACGAAACGGGATCCACCGAATCGGTGCTGGAGCTTGCCTACCGGCTGGCGGTTTCCGAACAGCCGATGATCCGCCGCGTTCGGGAAAATCTTGTGGTGCTGATCAATCCGGTTGCCAATCCAGACGGACGGGACAAGCAGGTGGAATGGTTCTATCGCTACCTGAAAGGCAAAACGGATCGCGCCAACCTGCCGCGGCAAGCGCCTCCCTACTGGGGAAAATACGTGTTCGTGGATATCAACCGGGACGCGCAGCAACTGACACAGGAAAGCACGAAGGCCGTGGCGCATATGTTTTTTGAGTGGCATCCCACGGTGATTCACGATCTGCATGAAGGCATGCCGTATCTGATGACTTGGAATGGCACGGGCCCTTACAACCCGGATGTGGATCCAATCACGTTCGCGGAATTTCTTGCGCTGAGCTTCCACGAAGTGCAAACGATGACCGGGATGGGAATGCCGGGAGTTTCGACGTGGGATTTTGGGGAGGGCTTCGCTGAATTGTTCCTGGATTCGGTGGCCATGAACCACAACTCCATCGGTCGAGGCTATGAAACGATGGGGAACGGGACGGCGGAAACGCTGCAATGGGCACTCTCGCCGGAGGAAACTTCGCGGGAGTGGTATCGCGTGCTGCCGCCGCAGGGCGACAAGGTGACCTGGTCCGCGCGCGACAACGTGAATTACAACGAGACTGGCGCTCTTGCGGCGTTGGATTATATGGCGGCGAATTCGCATCAGTTTCTGCAGCACTTTTACGAGAAAGGGCTGCATTCGTATGAGAAAGGTGTGCACGAAGCGCCCTATGCGTTTCTGATTCCGGCGGATCAAGGGGATCCCGCGCGAGTGGATCAGATGGTTGCGCGACTTGATGAGCCAGCACATTGAGGTCAGCCGCGCCGAATCGCCGCTTACCTTGAAGGAAGGAAACTTTCCCGCGGGGACATACGTGGTGCGGCTGGATCAGCCTTATCGCAATTACGCGGTGGATTTGCTGGCGCCGCAGGTCTACCCCAAGGATGCGACGGAACCTTATGACGACGTTTCCTGGCAGCTTCCCGCGCACTATCACCTGAAGGCGCTGCCGACTGCGGATGCGTCGGTGCGCAACGCGGCGCTTACTGCGCTGACAGAGCCGCCGAAACCTTCCGGCGAAGTGGCGGGAAGCGGGCCCGTGTTTCTGCTGAAAGATTCGGGGCAGGAATCGCTGCTCGCGGCGCGCTATCAGCTATCAGCGTTCAACGTCGAAATTGCAGAGAAGGAGTTTTCTTCCGGTGGCGTTGCGTATCCGGAGGGATCCTGGATTCTTCCTGCGCAAGCGGGGCTTGCGGATGCGCTGCACCAGGCTTCATCGAAGCTCGGGTTAAGTTTTGTTTCGGCGGCTGCGGCACCGGAAGTGGCGCATCACGCGGCGAAGGCGCCGCGCCTGGGTGTTTGGGTGCCCTGGGCGGATACGGATTCGATCGGGTGGGTGCGCTATTCGCTCGACCAGCGAAATGTGCCCTATGTTTACGTGCGCGATGAAGATATTCGCGCCGGCAAACTCAACGAGAAAATTGATGTGCTGCTCTACGGCAACGTGGATCTGGAGCTTCCCGAGCAGATTCAAGGTCTGCCGAAGCGTTGGAGTCCGATGGCGTTTAAGAAGTCGGCGCAATCGCCCGCGCTCGGAACTCCGGCGGAGACCGACGACATTACCGGCGGGATCGGCTACGAAGGACTGGCACAAATTCAGGAGTTCATCGAGCGCGGCGGCCTTTTCATCACGCTCGGCAGCGGCTCGATGCTTGCCGTTGGAAGCGGGGCTCGTTCGTGGAGTGCGGCGCGATGCGGGAGGCGTGCCACGCAGTTCACAGGGAGGCGGCAACGAAGCAGCGGCCGCGGCGCAACAATCGTTTACGCGCACTCCGGGTTCGCACCTGCGCGTCACGTTCGACCGCCCGGAGCATCCGATCGCGTACGGCTATTCCGCGCACACTTACGTCTTTCGCCAGAATTTTCCGCTCTATGCAACGCCGCGGCGCTGGCTGCGAATGGCCTATTGCACCACATGCCTGGATGGGCCGGTGGATGCGAGCAGCGTGGTTCTGGAGTGGGGCGACACGGCGGGCGAGCCGATCCTGGTGAGCGGGCAGATTTGGGGAGCTGCGAACCTGACTGGGCGGCCGGCGATTCTGGATTCGCCGGTGGGCAGCGGCCACGTGGTGACGTTCAATTTTAATCCGCTGCATCGCGATATGAATCGCGGGGATCAACGCATGCTGTGGAACGCGATTATCAACTGGCAGGCGATTCTTTCGGCGGTCGCAAAAAACTAAGGGTCGAGCGCTGGGCCCGCCGCAAAAATTATTCGGGCGGCCTCAGGTAGGCTGCGCCGTGACGGAATAATCCGGCTGCGGCAATGGGCTGCGAGAAAACAATTCGGATGGGGACAAAAATCGCACCCGCCCCCGGGGTATAAGGAACGGCGACTTCCAGGCGCGTGCCTTCTGGATATTTATTGCGGCTGCGGAAGCTCATGCCGCCCTTCGACAAATCCTCGCAGACGGCCACTTCTTCCTGAAAGCCCCGCTGGCGGATGCAGGCGAGCACGCGGGCCTTCACGCGTGTGCGATTCCGCCGCGGCACCACGCGCTCTTCCACGGCCGCGCGCGATGGCGATGCCTCTGGCAGGATGACGTCCGATTGCGCCTCCACCCAGATGGATGGGGCGGCGCAGTGGCGGCAAACGCGCGCGACGCAGCGCCGGATCTCAAACGACTTCAATTCCATTTCATTCAGATAGACCACTTCGCGCCGCTGGCAGAAGCTGCACTCCATCAACATCCGCGCCAGTGCTTCTTCGCCTTGTTGGGGAGACGGGAAATCGATCTCCCAAAAGTCCGCGCGCGGCTCCAGGATCGAAATGGCGTAGAGAAATCCTTCGAGTTCGCGATCAATCTCCGCGACGATCTTGGCGCGCACGGATTTGACCGCGTCGCCCTCCATCGTCCGTTTGAGGGTCAATTCCTGGCCGGTGAACAGCCTTTCCTGCAAGCGAATCACGCCGCCGTTGCGGCTGACCAGTAGCGATTCCGCGGTCTTCTTAATGGCAACGCCGTCGCTGCCGTACCAGGAGGCTTCCACCTCCAGACGCAGCGAAACGCGGTCGCTTTGACGGATTCCTTCGGCGCGCATGGCTCGATTCTTTGCGGAAATTGCTGTACAGTTGAGCGTAACACGCCGAAAAATGCGGGAATCGCGGGGACACAGGGCGCATGTCGTACCCACTAATAACGTTGGGAGGCCCGGCGCGTGGCTGGGTTACCCTTTCGCAGCCAATTACCACGCAGGCATTTCCAATCCGCGGGGGTTCGGGCAGACTGGGCTGGTGGGGGCCTTATTTGTCCCGAGGCTTCTTCCGCTCCGCCGATTCCCAGGGTGTATCCATTGAGCAAGGTCATAGCTATGCCAAATCGCAGCGGAAATAGCGCCGGGGTACCCGGGGTCCGGGACCGCCGCTATGCCATACGGTTTCCCTTTGCCGCCGACGTCGAACTGATTGATCTCGAGAACGGGAAGCAGGTTGACGGCGTCACCTCGGATATCTCTTTGGGTGGGTGCTTTGTGTGCACCAGCAAAACGCTGGGAGTGAATGCTCGGGCGCGAATGAAAATTATTCGCAAGGGGCAGACGCTCGAGGGACTGGTGGTTGTGCGGATTGTGAAGCCGCGCGTCGGCATGGGCATCGAATTCTTTGACCTGGAGCCGCCGAACAACGAAATTCTTGCCGGCTGGATTGACGCCATGCGTCGCGCGCGCTGAACTTCCCGCTTACCGGTTGTTCTTCATTTCGATTCTTTTCAATTTTTACTGCGCGGTATCCAGCGGGTGCTTGCTCTTCTCGTAAAATTCATTCTGCAATTTCAGGCTTTCGTCGTCGGCCTTTACCGCGCGGATGGCCTTTACCACGGCGTTGATCCAACTCTGTACGTCCGCTTCGCCCTGCTCTTTGGTGGCCGTCGACCCGTCGCCGGAATAATGGTTCGGGAAGCGGGCATACCACCAGATACCCGTATAGACATTGTCCGGAAGCTTCACGCGCTTCTGGTCGGCGCCGGATTCATCCTTGGCGCGGTCGATATGCACCAGATCCGGGCGCGTGACCATGGTATTGGACGTTTCGGTTTCGCCTGCGTGCCAGTCCGGGCCTTCTTTTTCAGCGCCCACTTTTTTGGTGGGGTCGTGGCCCCATTGGACATACACCACGTAATCGTGAAAGGAATCGAGCTGTGATTGCGCGAAATACGGCAGCAGGCTTTCGTTGCCGCCATGGCCGTTGACGATTATCACCTTCTTGCAGCCGTTGCGAGCCATTTCGTCTGTGGTGGCTTGCAAAAGTTTCAGCTGCAGTATCGGCGCTATACGCGATGGTTCCGGGCTCGTGGCGAGCCTCGGAAATTTGGCCGAAGTAATACTGGGGAAAAATCACGGCGTATTCCTGTTGCGCAGCGTGTTCGCTGACGTAGCGGACATTCAGCAGGTCGGTGCCTATGGGGAGATGCGGCCCATGCTTTTCCAGAATGCCGAAGGGCAGCAGGCAGGTGCCTTGGGATTTCGCGATGGCTTCGCGAAATTCTGCCGCGGTCAGTTCTTCCCACTTTGTGGAGAGCTTGGCCGATTTCTGCGCCCAGCAAGCGGGGGCCAAGCACAATGCGCCAATGAAGATTAACCAACGGAGCATTTTCGCCTCCAGTGCAGCGGAGCGATTGTAACTTAGCTGGAGACAGACCGCACGGACCGGTGGGCGAATAATCGAGGCGCGGGCGGAAGGCCATTTATTGTTATCTTAGTAGCCGAAGTTTCTGCAGGAGAGGCGATGCGCGAGTATCGGATTGCGGCCATCCCGGGCGATGGCATCGGAACGGAAGTGATTGCCGCCGGACTGGAAGTTTTGCAAGTGTTGCAGGAGAAGTCCGGCGAATTTCGCCTGCGCGTGGAGCATTTCCCCTGGGGATCGGATTACTACCGGAAACATGGCGTGATGATGCCGCAAAACGGTCTCGAATTACTCAGGCCGTTTCACGCCATTTATTTTGGAGCGGTGGGCGCGCCGGATATTCCGGACCACGTGACGCTTTGGGGCTTGCGGCTGGCGATTTGCCAGGGCTTTGACCAATTTGTGAACTTGCGGCCCACGCGCATTCTGAAAGGGCTGGCCTCGCCACTGCGTGATTGCAAACCCGCCGATCTGGATTGGGCGATCGTGCGCGAAAATACCGAGGGCGAATATTCCGGGCAGGGAGGGCGCGCACACCGCGGATTTCCCGAGGAAGTGGCGACGGAGACATCGATTTTCTCGCGCCACGGCGTTACCCGGATCATGCGCTTCGCGTTTCAGCTTGCGCGCACGCGGCCAAGAAAGCTGCTTACGGTCGTCACGAAATCCAATGCGCAGCGGCACGGCATGGTGCTATGGGACGAAATTGCGGCGGAAGTGGCGAAGGAATTTCCCGATGTGCGCTGGGATAAAATGCTGGTGGATGCCATGACCACGCGCATGGTGGCGAAGCCCGCCAGCCTGGACACGATCGTGGCCTCGAATCTTCACGCGGACATTTTGTCTGATCTTGCGGCGGCGCTGGCCGGAAGCCTGGGGATCGCGCCGACGGCGAATCTCGACCCGGAGCGTCGGTTCCCCTCGATGTTTGAGCCGATTCATGGGGCGGCGTTCGACATCACGGGGAAGGGAATCGCCAATCCGATCGGCGCGCTGTGGACCGCGGCCTTGATGTTGGAGCATCTGGGCGAGGCGGACGCGGCGCAGCGGCTGATGCGGGCGGTGGAAGAGGTGACTGCGTCGGGTTTGCGGACACCGGATCTTGGGGGCAGTGCGACGACGCGTGAGGTTACGGGGGCGGTGTGCGCGGCGATTCGGGGCTGATGGTCACGCAAAAGTTGAGATTCTTCACCTATCCTTATCCGATAGGTTCAGAATCGACAAGTTTTTAATGGTCGGGAAAATTAGCTCGATGTAGACGAGGTGCAATTCGCGATGCGCATCACCGATGCAAAGGTAATTGTATGCAGCCCGGGACGCAATTTTGTCACGTTGAAGATTGTGACGGAGGACGGAGTTTATGGTCTTGGCGACGCGACGTTGAACGGGCGGGAACTCGCCGTAGCGAGCTATCTTTCCGATCATTTGGTTCCGCTCTTGATTGGGCGCGACGCGCGGCGAATCGAGGACATCTGGCAATACCTTTATAAGGGCGCGTACTGGCGGCGCGGGCCGGTGACGATGTGCGCCATCGCGGCCGTGGATACGGCGCTTTGGGACATCAAGGGAAAGGTTGCGAATCTTCCCGTCTATCAGTTGCTGGGAGGCGCTTCGCGGGAATCGGTTCTGGTCTACGGGCACGCCAGCGGGAAGGACATTGAGGAAACGGTTCAAGCTGTGGCGGAATACAGGAAGCTGGGCTATCGCGCGATCCGGGCGCAAGTCCGGAGTTCCCGGGCTGCCAAGCACGTATGGTGTTGGACGGGGAAAGCTTTACTACGAGCCGGCCGAAAAAGGATTGCCGCCGGAAAATTTGTGGAGCACGGAGCGCTATTTGAATTTCGTTCCTGCTCTGTTCGAACGTTTGCGCAAGGAGTTTGGGCCGGAGCTGCATTTGCTGCACGATGTCCATCACCGGCTGACACCGATTGAGGCGGGGCGCCTGGGAAAATCGTTGGAGCCTTATCATCTGTTTTGGCTGGAAGATCCGGTCCCGGCGGAATTGCAGGAAGCGTTTCGACTGATTCGCCAGCACACCACCACTCCACTCGCGGTGGGCGAGGTCTTCAACACGATTTTTGATTGCCAGCAACTAATTCAAGAGCAACTGATCGACTACATTCGCGCGACCGTGGTGCACGCCGGAGGAATTTCGCACCTGCGGAAAATCGCGCATCTCGCGGAACTTTATCAGGTGCGCACCGGATGCCACGGCGCAACGGATTTGAGCCCGGTGTGCATGGCCGCCGCGCTGCATTTTGATTTGAGCATCCACAATTTCGGCATTCAAGAATATATGCGGCATTCCGAGGAAACAGATCGCGTGTTTCCCCACGCGTATCGTTTTTCGGATGGAGCGATGCATCCGGGCGAAGCGCCGGGCCTGGGCGTGGATCTGGATGAAAACCTGGCCGCGAAGTTTCCCTATGATCGCGCGTACCTGCCGGTAAATCGCAAGGAAGACGGGACGATGCATAGTTGGTAGTGGGCGGAGTAAGCGAGCAGCTAGCAGATAACAGGATGCGGCAGGGTTGCTGAAATCGAGGTAGGGCCCGCCTTCTGAGGCGGGCCGCGGCTGATGCAAAGGCGAGAACCGCGGTTCCACGGACGGCCTCAGAAGGCCGTCCCTACAACTTCGTTCCCCAAATTTGAATATGCGAAAGATTAATCGCTGATATCCGGCGGCGCGGCGGCCAGCTTGATGTTGCGGCGGGGAATCAATCCCATCTCCTGGTAAATCGGGCGCATGACGGCGCGAACCTTTGGCAACTCGGATGTAAACCAGACTGCGCCAACTATGCAGCACGCACCCGTGAGGATTACGGTGTACGGCGCGCCGATTTGCTGGGCCAGCGTGCCGGCCAGCAGGCTGCCGAACGGCGCAGCGCCGAAAAATGCCATCGTGTAGTAGCTCATCACCCGCGCGCGCTTATCTTCACTGACCAGGGTTTGGATGATCGTGTTGCTGACGGAAGCGTTCTGGATCAAGCCAAAACCCGCGAACACCATCAACACGAGAGAAAGCCATAACGTGTGCGACAGTCCGAAAAGAATCAGCGCCACTCCGAGCATTGCGGTGGCCACTTGGAGCATGCGCGTCAACCCCACGACCGACCTGCGCACCGCCAGCGAGATTGCGGAAGCCAGCGCGCCCACTCCGGAAGCGCCCGTGAGCCAGCCCAGCGTGTGCGCCCCGCCGTGAAGAACCTTGGTGGCGAAAACGGGAAGGAGCACGCCGTATGGAAATCCCATCAGGCTGGTTAGCGCGAAAAGGATCAGGATGGTGCGGATGGGGCGAAAAGTTCGGACGTAGTCCCAGCCCTCGCGCATTTGCACGATCATGCTTCTGGCCTTGCCGCGAAACTCCGCGTAGCGGATGCGCATCATCAGCAGGGAAGCGATGACGGCGAAATAGCTAATGCCGTCGATCAGGAAACACCAGCCCTCGCCAAATCCGGCGATCACCATGCCGGCGATGGCGGGGCCGATCAGGCGTGCGCCGTTTGCCATCGAAGAGTTGATGGCGATGGCGTTGCCCAGGTCGCTGCGATCCTCCACCATCTGAACGAGAAACGATTGGCGCGCCGGCATGTCAAAGGCATTGATCAGGCCTTGCAGCGCGGCGAGCACGATGATTTCCCACAGCGTGATGACGTGGGCGAGCGTGAGCGCGGCCATGGCGAGGGACTGGGCAGCCGCGGCGGCTTGCGTCCAAACCAGCAGCTTGCGGCGATTCAGGCGCTCCACCCATACGCCGGCAAAGGGGCCGACGAGAAAGGCGACGATTTGGCCTGCGAAACTTACTACTCCGAGGAGCAGAGCCGAGTCGGTTAGGCGGTAAACGAGCCAGCCGGTGGCCAGGCGCGTCATCCAGGTGCCGATCATCGAGATGCTTTGACCAAAAAAGAAGAGTTGAAAGTTGCTGTGACGCAAGGCGCGCCACGCGTGCGACATGGAACTTTCCGTGCGGGAATTTTCTGGTGAAGTGGAAGTAATGGTGGCCTTGCTCACGATCTGCGTGTGTCCCCGAGACTCGTTGATTTCTCCCTTACGAGTATGAGGAATTTGGAGCTTATGAACAATGCTTTGCGCTCGTTTTTGGCCACGGTGAGGACGGCCCGCCTCGGAAGGCGGGCCCTACAGGTCGGACATTTGTCGCTAGCGGCTGACTTGTTCAGGAATTAGTTTCGCGGGGGGAGAATCTTGACGGTGGTTGCTCGAATGGCTGGGGCGATCATTGGAGGTAGATACGGACTGCCTTTGTATTTCGCGCGATAGGCATCGTCGATCACGTCGTTGACGGGGCCATCGACTGGCTCGAATGTCACTTCATGGGTCGCGCCGGCGACCGTGATCCGCCCGGACTTCTGGCGCATCGCAGCCTTATACCAGCTGGAATTCTTGCCGTTGTAGGGGCGCACGTAGAGCGAGTCGCCGACCACGACGGACCAGATCCAGGTCGGCGTGCCGTAGGTCCTTCCGTCCTCCCGGAACGGAGAAATGTGCAGATCATCGGCTGCTGCCATCTTGCGTAATTCGTCTTTCGACCATGAAGTCATTGTGATAGCTCCAACGCGTTTCGTCGTAGCGGCGCCTAGTAATGCTCCCAGGTAACTCTCCAGTGTTCTTCGGGGCGAGTCGATTTCACGAAAAGTTGTCTACCGGAAAACTCGAAGGAGCGAGGCAAGTCTTTGCCGATGAGGCTCCGGACCAGTGCGCCTTCAACGTGAAACGTGAAGGTGTGCGTCTTTTCGTCGACTTGGTAGGTGCCAAAGGATGCTTCGTAGCCGCCTTGCGAATACTGCACGGAGCCTGGTGCGGTTTGTGCCGGCATATTGCGGTCCATCACCTGGACGGACATGTGGCCGTCCGGAGTAAAGACAAGCAGCCCGGTCGAGTCAACCTTATGAGTTTTTCCGTCCGGACCTTCTTGCTCCAGCGAGACCAACCGCCAGCCCCCGACAAACTGATCCTGCATGTTCAGACTAAACGCACGAATCGGGCTGCCGGCGAGCATCGGCGACATCAACCCGACGCACAAAGACACCACGCTCAGGAAGAACGTCTTTTTCACGTCTATCTCCTTGTGAGCCGTTAAGCCTTCAAAAGGGCCTGCACGTAAGCGCGTTTCAGCGGCAACCTACGCAGGACTTTTCCGGTAGCGTCATAGAGTGCGGCCGCAATTGCGGGAGCTGCCAGGGCATTGGCTGCTTCCGAACCACCGCCGTATGCGCCGACAGCTGGGATTGTGGATCAGCACGACCTTGATTTCCGGAATGTCCGCCATTTTCAGAATCGGATACGTGTTCCAGTCACGCGAGGTTATGCCGCTCTCGTCAAACATCGCTTCTTCCAGCAAGGCGTGGCTGATTCCCATCGCCGCGCCGCCTTCCACCTGCCGCTTCAATTGCATCGGGTTCACCACGATGCCGGGATCGACGGCGATGGTGTACTTCTCAACGACGATCGCTCCGGTGCTGGGAGTGACGGCAATCTCGCAAACACAGGCCCAATAGGTTCCCGCGCGGAACATCGCGGAAACTCCGCGACCCCGCACCGGCGTGGATTCTTTCGCGATTGCATCATGGCGAGGCGAGGGGCGCGTCTGCCAGTTCGACGCGTCGCGCACGGACTTGAGCACCCCGATGAGGCGCTCTTCTTTTGCGTGGTCCAGGCGAAATTGAATTGCGTCGGCGCCGGCAAGGGCTGCGGCTTCGCTGAAGGCCAACTCGCGCGGATAGTTCTGCTGAAATTGCCCGGGGGTGCGCATGCTGTGATCGCGAAGTCCAACGGCAATAGGCGAATCTTTTTGTCCCACCTGGAATGTGCCGTGGCCGAGCTCGCTTACATTCACAACCTGGTTGTAGACCCACGGGTCCGAAATTCGATTGACCGTGGAGGTGACGGATTTCGATTCCACCTGCGGGGCGGGCATCGTCGGCAATCCGGCGATGACTGCTCCGACGGGACGATCGTCCTGCATGGCAGGCATGTAGTGGTCGATCTGGTAGCCCGAGATTTTTCCTTTTTCGTCGAGTGCGATCTCCACATCGGAAAAAGCAGCGGAAGATTGCGTGGACCACTGTAAGTCCTCGGCGCGCATCCATTGCACGCGCACGGGTTTGCCGACGGCCTGCGACAACAGCACGGCTTCATCTTCCGCGCCGGCATTGCCGCCGTTGGATCTTCCGTAGTGTCCGGCGCCGGGATGCGTGTGCACGATCACGTGATCGGGCGAGGTCCCAAGCATGACGGCGATCTCTCCGCGCAACGCCTGGGGATTCTGATTGTGCGTGTGAATGTGAACCGTGCCATCGGACTGGTAGTCAGCGACCGCCATGGTCGGGCCGATAGGCGCGTGCTTCATATAGGAAAACTGATAAGTGGCGGAAAGTTTCTTGTGCGCGGCAGCGAACGCCGGTGCAACGTCACCTGCCGTTGCATCGCTCTTGCTCACGGGAGTCGTGGTCCAATCCGATTCCTTGCGGAGATAGTCGTAAAGTTTCGCGTTGCCGGGGAGGCCTTTCCAATCGGTCCATTTTGTGGCGGCCGCAACCTGTTGCGAGGCCTGGATCGCTTCCCATTCCGTGGGCGCGACTACGCCAACAAGATTGCCCTTCACGACCACTTGCGAATTGGGAAATTTGGTTTTGTCGAGTTGGCCGGCAGATATGAGCGTGGAACCGAGCGTCTTCGGATGAACCACGCGCGCGTGCAACATGCCCGGAAGACGGATATCAGTCGCCCAGGTTTCTTTCGCGCTCACCTTGGAAGTGATGATGGAGTTTGGCAGCGATTTGCCGATCACCGTGTACTCGCTGACCGGCTTCATCGGCGGATTGCCTTCCACCTTAAGTCCAAAAATGCTGGTTAGGTCGCCGCTGACCGGAATCGTCAATTTCAACTGTTGATCTTTTACGAGGTCGCCATAGGAAATGCTTTTGCCACCACCGGAAACGACGCCCTCTTTGCCCGAAAGTTGGGCTTTCGGGACGCCGAGATGTTCTGACGCGAGATCCAGGATAGCCTGATAGGTATACGCAGCCGCTTTACGAATATTCGGCGTTCCGCGGCCAAGGAAATCGAACGCGCCACTGCCATCCGGTGTGCGGTCGGTGTCTCCCGCCACGACGGTGGTGATGGCTGCGAAGGGGACACCCAACTCGTCGGCCACGATCTGCCGGTATGCGGTGAAGGTTGTGCCCTGGCCAAAATCATTTTTCCCGGTGCGAATCAGAACGGTGTTGTCCGGGTGGATTTCAATCCAGGAACTGGGGAGCGTGGGATCCAGTGTGTTGGTCGCAGCGGCGGCTTTCGCGGAATTCGCCTTCAGAACTTCGGGGCCGACCAGAGTGACTCCCACGACTAAAGCGCCGCCGGTTTTGACGAATTGACGCCGGGAAAGTGTGGCACCGCAAACACTGCTGGGATTTTCTGCGATAGGTGTCATGGCTTATTTCCCCTTCGCCATAATTGTGGCCGCGTGTTTTACGGCGTCGATGATGGCCACGTAGCTTCCGCAGCGGCACAAATGCGCCGAGGTTCCGGAAGTGGTGAAAGCTTCCTTGATTTGCGCCACCGTCGGATTCGGATTGTTCTCGAGGAGTTCCGTGGCAACAATCATCATGCCGCTCTGGCAAAATCCGCACAGCGGAGTCTGCTCTTCAATCCAAGCCTGCTGGACGGGGTGAAGCGTCTTTTCCGCTTCTTCCCCCGTGAGGCCTTTTTGTTTTGCCCATCTGGCCGGGAGCCCCTCAAGGGTGGTGATTTCCTGATTCGCCACGGTTGAGACCGGCGTGACACAGGAACGCACTTCCTTGCCGTCAATCAAGACGGAGCACGCTCCGCATTGCGCCAGCCCGCAACCAAACTGGGGACCACTGAGTTGTAGATCGTTGCGCAGCACATAGAGAAGCGGAGTGTCGCCGGGCGCGCTAACCTCATGCCGCTTTCCGTTCACGGTAATGGTGGCCATGGAAAGTTCCCTCCACGGGTATGGATTCAAATTCGATTCTACTCCCCAATGTCCTCGGGGCAACAGACCAACTCGTTTTTACCGGCCCACCATCTTTTGCAGTTCTTCGGGGTAACGCGCTCCCTGGACAGAGATTTTTGCGGACGCGGCGTCCAGTTCGCGAAGATCTTCGGGAGTGAGCTGAACATTGACGGACCCGAGGTTTTCCTCAAGGCGATGAAGCTTCGTAGTGCCCGGGATGGGAACAATCCACGGCTTTTGCGCCAGCAGCCAGGCAAGCGCAATCTGCGCAGGCGTAACCTTTTTTTGCTGTGCGAACTTGCCGACCATATCGACCATGGCCTGATTCGCCTTCCGATTTTCCGCCGAAAACCGCGGAACAATGTTGCGGAAGTCGCTTTTGTCGAACTGTGTCTCTTCACTGATCTTGCCGGTCAGGAAACCCTTGCCCAACGGGCTGAAGGGCACGAACCCGATGCCGAGTTCCTCGAGCGTCGGAATCACTTCGGCCTCTGGCTCTCTCCACCAAAGTGAATATTCACTTTGCAGCGCCGCGACGGGCTGCACTTTGTGCGCGCGGCGAATGGTCTGCACGCCGGCTTCGGATAGGCCGAAGTGTTTCACTTTGCCTTGCTGAATCAGATCCTTCACGGCGCCGGCCACCTCTTCGATCGGCACATTCGGGTCCACGCGGTGCTGGTAGAACAGATCGATCACATCGGTTCGCAGACGCTTCAGCGAGGCCTCAGCGACTTCTTTAATATGTGCGGGACGGCTGTCGAGTCCCGCCTGCTTGCCGGTGGCCGGATCGATCTTGAACGCAAACTTGGTGGCAATCACAACTTGCTTGCGGAAGGGAGCGAGGGCTTCGCCGACGAGTTCTTCGTTTGTGTAGGGACCATAGATTTCCGCGGTATCGAAGAAAGTTACGCCGCGTTCCACGGCGGCTCGAATCACCGAAATCATTTCCTGCTTGTCTCCGGCGGGGCCATAGCCAAAGCTCATGCCCATGCAGCCGAGCCCAAGGGCCGAAACTTCCAAATTGCTTTTGCCAAGTTTGCGCTTTTGCATTGTGTGTCTCCTCGAACCGTTTCCTCGCATTCCGAGAGTAGTGCCAAAGGGCGGGGAGGCGGTAGCCCGATCCTTCCGAGTTATTGCCTATTCCTCTTGTTCACAAAGAAACGCTTGGCATAGGCAGCGGCTGCCCGACTATCCTGTGGCAGAGGCAAGAGTGCCATTCTTATGGGAAAAACCAGCAAAAACGCCGTTTTGTCATCGGATCGCACCCGGGAAGTGCGAAGGGAACTGGCTGATAAGATTGCCTCTTTTATCGGTGCCAAAGAGAGATTGATAACCGAAGTTCCCGGGCCTCCTTCTGAGCCGCAGGACCGCTCCCACCGCGCCGATCTCCGCGACCTATGAGCCGAGCCTGGCAGTCGTGGCGCAAGGGCGGAAGCGCGCCACTCTTGGTGGAACCACGTTCATCTTCGACGAAGCGCGCTACCTGCTGACGTCGCTCGATCTGCCGGTGATCTGCAATGTGATCGAGGCGAGTGAAGAGGTGCCCTACCTTTGCTTCGTCCTCAAACTCGAAATGGCGGTGGTGCGGGAACTGCTGAGCCGTGAGGAAATTCACGCGCCGCAGACGCCGCCGGACAATCCAGCAATGGCCACCGGCGAAGCCACGCCCGAATTGCTCGCCGCCTGCTGCCGGCTGGTGGACCTGCTGAACACGCCGCAAGACATTCCGTTTCTTTCCGGGTTGATTCAACGCGAAATCATTTATCGAATTCTTCGCGGGCCAGAGGGCGCGCGCCTGCGGGCGATTGCCACCCTGGGAGATCAAAGCCATCGCACCGCGAAGGCCGTCGCGTGGGTCAGGGCCAACTTCGCTAAGCCGCTGCGCGTGGAAGAACTCGCCAAAATGGCGGGGATGGGCGTCTCCACGCTGCATCACCATTTTCGAGCGTTGACTTCGATGAGCCCGCTGCAATATCAGAAACTGCTGCGCTTGCAGGCGGCGCGGGAGCGCATGCTTGTCGATGGCATGGATGCGGCCAGCGCGGCGTTTGAAGTTGGCTACGAAAGCGCCAGCCAGTTCAATCGCGAATACAGCCGCTTCTTCGGCCAGCCACCGATGCGGGATATTCGTGCGCTGCGCTCGCCGGATGCGTTGCCGGTGGAATCGGTCGGCAGCCGGCAAGCCTCCATTTAATTGTGAGCGCAGAACGTGCGGGATCGCAGTGCGTGAGTGGAAGAAGCGTGGGAATCTCGTTCTCTGCCAGCCGGGTTTGCTTACTTCACTTCAACAGCCGGATAGTCCTCGACGTATTCCTCACCATTACAGCCATAGTAGGCGACCTTGCGGCCGAGAAAATCAGCATCGTAGCGGATCACTCCCGCGCGCCAGGTTGCCGCAAGAAATTCCGGGAAGGTGCTGTTGCCTGCCTGGTCGGTCCGCAACGCTTTGATCAACGCATCTCGATCGAATGGCGGAACGTCTACGGTGCCAGAGACCAGCGGCGTGCCTTGCATTATCACCGGCCCTTCGTTCGTCAGATACAGGCTCTGGCACGCGGGCAAGGACCACAAATTCCGAGTGACGCCGGCTTGCCGGAGAGTCTCGGCCAGGTAGGGGAAACCTCCCACCTTTGGCCGCCCGGCCATGGCGCGCTGCTGTGCGGCTTGCAGAATTTCAATCGCTTTGCTCATTTTTTCTCCACGGCGGTAGCTGTGGGAACTATCGTACTCGCTTGCTCGCTGCTCGCGCGGGCTTCGGTTTGCTCTTGGGCTTGAGATTGAGCGCCACGGCGGCGCGGATTAATTCCTTCAGGGCCGCTTCGTTGATCTTTTCGCCTTCACGGATGTCGATGGCGCGGCGCACATTTCCTTCGAGGCTGGAGTTGAATAGACCGGAAGGATCTTTCAAGGAAGCGCCCTTCGCGAAGGTCAGCTTGACCACGCTCTTATAGGTCTCGCCCGTGCAGACGATGCCGCCGTGGGAAAAAACCGGCGTTCCCATCCACTTCACCTCTTCGACGATCTCGGGGTCTGCCTGGTGGATAAGGTCGCGCACTTTCGAAAAAGTTTTCGCGCGCCAGTCGCCAAGTTCCTTGATTTTCTGGTCGATGACTTCAGAGGCGGATTCCGCCGCAACGGGACTTTTCATGTTTATCTCCAACTCTCCATCTTATTTTTATCTTCGCCCAGCGAAACGCGCAAGCTTTGCGGGGCGAGGAAACCGCGTTTACGACTTTTGCGCGGCTGGAGGTTGCCAGTTGGGCGGTGTGATGCCGAACTGCTTGGCGTACTCCTCATTCAGCCGCTGCCAGTCGCCAAACTTGATGGCGTCTTCGCCGACGATGCGTCCGATGGGAGTTCCGCTAAGGAAATGATCGAGTACGCCTAAGCAGATGTGCCAGCCCGCGGCGCCCCAGGAAATAAAGCGGCGATCAATGTTGTGCCACAGCGTCAGCCGCGTCCCGCTGCCAGAGGCCTCGAGCTCCCACCGCATGTCGTTGCCGCCCCACTTGTACTCGAGAATGTTGGGAGCGTCGGCGCGCGTCACGGTGGTTTCAGAAACCTGGGGCGTGGGCGTCTTTAATGTTGTGAGCTTCACCTTGTTTCCAGCGGTGCCCAGGCTCGCATCAACTTCAAACGGAGCCCACTCACGCAAGTGCGCCGGATCGGTAAGCGCCTGCCAGACTTTTTCGGGCGCGTGGCGCAGTTCTCTGGTGAGAATCAGCGTCCACTTGTCTCCATCTTTTTGTAACTGCGCGCCGCTGGCGGGGCCCGGCGCGTATTGCTCAGGGGCGTTCACGCTATTTCTCCTTGGCTTTAATAACGCGCCAGTTGCGTCATTTGAATGCGGTTGCCGCAGGTGTCGTTGAGCATCGCGATGGTCGAGCCGGTCACGTCGGTGGGCGGCATGGTGAACTCGGCGCCGCGTCCCTTGATTCGCTCGTAGTCGCCCTTGATGTCGTCGGTGAAAAACATGGCCGCGGGCTGGCCCTGCTGGAAAAGCGCCTGCTGGTACGTTTTGGCCGCGGGGTTTTCGTTCAGCGCCAGTTGCAGCTCGGTGCCGTCCGGGTCCTCGGGCGAGGCCACCGTCAGCCAGCGATAGGGGCCCTGGCTGAAGTCGACTTTTTTCGTGAAGCCCAGAACCTCGGTGTAGAAGCGCAGGGCTTTGCTCTGGTCGTCCACGTACAGGCTCATTACTTTGATTTTCATTTCCTTGCTCCTTTGTCACGTTCGCGGTTTGGTCCGCGTCGTTTTTTACTGGTCTTTTTTCTGGGCGGTGTTGATTGTGCCATGCGGTCCAGGTGGCGTTCGAGGGCATCCAGATGCGCGGACCAGAACCGGCGGAAGGGAGCCAGCCAGGCATCCATTTCCTGAAGAGGCCCCGGTCGCAGCCGGTAAAGGCGGCGTTGCGCGTCCACGGTGGACTCCACGAAACCCGCCTCGCGCAGCACGCGCAAGTGCTTGGAGACCGCCGGCTGCGTCATGCGAAGCCGGCGCTCGATCTCTCCCACCGACTGTTGCGAGGAGAGCAGCAGGGTCAGTATCGCGCGGCGATTCGGCTCCGCAATAATTTGGAAAGCAGATTCCATTGCCGTGAGCATACTGCAGGACGTATATACGTGTCAAGGCATATA
>CAWGRE010000004.1:0-252321 GCA_963824925.1 uncultured Acidobacteriota bacterium | reverse complement strand
TGATGGAGGACGCATGATCAAGTATCGTCGATTACTGCCAGTATTCGCGGGATTGCTTCTTGTGCCAGTTGTCCATGCGCAAGAGACGCCTGCTCAGAAGTCCGACAGCTCCGCAAAGCCTGACGACCCGCAAAAACGGGCCCGTCGGTAGTCCCTGACGCGGAATACAAGATCGGCCCCCAGGACGTCATCCGCATCGACGTTTGGAAAGAGCCAGATATTTCCCGCACAATCCCAGTTCGCCCCGACGGTAAGATCTCGGTACCGCTCCTTAACGACGTCCAGGCGGCAGGCCTGACCGCGATGCAACTTTCGGCCTCGCTGCATGACAGCTTATCTAAATACCTAAACAATCCACAGGTAACTGTGACGGTGACGGAAATCAACAGCCGCCGAGTCTATATCACTGGAGAAGTCAACCATGGTGGAACCATTCCACTGTTGCCCAACATGACCGTACTTCAGGCACTTTCCAGCGCGGGAGGGTTTACCCAGTTTGCGAAGGAAAAAAATATCTACGTTCTGCGAACTGTAGACGGGAAACAAGTAAAACTCCCTTTCAACTACAAAGAAGTAATAAAAGGAAGACTGTCGGAGCAAAATGTTTTGCTTCTCCCCGGCGATGTGATCGTAGTTCCGTAGGATAGCGACGTGAATAGAGTTGCCCGAAAATTACAATTAGCTGCCCTTGGCTCCCTTATAGCTCTGACCATCGGGCCGATTTCGCTTTGGGCACAAGATCAGCCGCAATCCCCAGGTGATGACAAACCCAGGCCCGCAGGATCTGCGTTCCCTACACCCCTCGGGACTGAAGGTGGCCAGCAAGATCAGGGCTCAAATTCGGATAATAATTTGACTCCAGACGTAACCCCACTTACTGGGGTGCAAGCTCCTACTCTTGGATCCCCAGAAGTCCTTCACAGTTATTGGGTGCCGGGGATTCAGTGGTCTGGCACAATTCAGTCCCAATCATATAGCCAGACCCCGACCTCTGGTTGGATCATGAACAACTATTTTATCGGCAATCTGAGCTTGCTTAAGGTGTGGAACGGCTCTCAGCTCGCCCTCAACTATTCCGCCGGTGGCTTTGTGTCCACCGACAGCACTCAAGGAAACGGCTATTACCAGCAGTTGGCCTTCTCCCAGACATTCCAATTGCATCGCTGGATAATCCAGTTCCTTGACCAGTTTTCGTATCTCCCACAGACATCTCTAGGATTTGGGGGTGGCACCGGATTCGGAGTTCCAGGAACGGGCGGATCCTTGGGGCCAGTAATTCCAGGAATGGGGAACGGATATATTCCAAACCAAAGCATTTATGCGGCAGAGGGGCCGCGCTACAGTAATGCATCTGCCGCACAATTAACCTACGTGGTTACTCCTCGTGGCTCCGTCACCCTGAGTGGTTCGTACGGCCTGCTGAATTTTGTCGAACCTGGAAATGTAGACAGCCAGACAATAATCGGGACGATCGGCTACAACTATTCACTTTCTCGCAAGGACACGATTGGTGCGTTTTACTCTTTTAGTGGCTACCATTTCTCGGGGGAGCCTCAGGCGTTCGGCAATCACTCTTTCAATTTTGCCTATGGCCGAAAACTCACAGGACGCCTGGCGTTGCAGCTCTACGGCGGCCCGTCTTTGACCACATCTCGAATCAGCACGAATGGGAATACACTCACCCATGGCATCAACGTAGGCGCGAACCTGACGCTTGGCATCCACAATGGGGCATTGAGTGCGAGCTTTAGCCATGGGATCTCGGGAGGGAGCGGCGTCCTGATTGGATCCACAATCGATCAGTTGAATTTTAGCGCGAGCCATAAGCTTGGCCGTATTTGGAGCGGTCAACTAAATATGGGGTACGCTCACAACACACCTATCGAGGGTTTCGGGATGACAATCTCGCAGACGTACAATACCTGGAATTTTGGCGGCGGAGTAAACCGCCCTCTCGGAAGAAACGCCACGTTCGGAATCGCATACAATGCGACTATTACAAACAACAGCGCATCAGCCTGCGTGGGTGCCGCCTGCAATCCCAATCAAACGTATAATTATGTGACCATCAATTTGCAATGGCATGCGCGGCCCTTTGTTCTGCCGTAAAAGCTTTGAAATTATCTCCAAGTAGCTGTGCGAGATAAGCTGGGACGAGAGACGACACGGAATGTACAAGACCTTCTACGGCCTTAAAGAAAATCCGTTCAACGTCAATCCCGATCCTCGCTTCCTCTATCTCACGAAGCAGATAGAAGAGGCGCTGACCGGGTTGATGTACGGCATTCAGACTCGTAAAGGATTTATCACGCTCACCGGGGAAGTGGGTACCGGCAAAACCACATTGGTCAATCGCCTGCTCGACTGGCTCCATCAGCGCCGCGCTCGCACCGCTTTCCTCTTCAACTCCAGGATGAATTCGAATCAGTTATTCGATTTCATCCTCGCGGAATTCGACATCCCCTGCGAATCCAAATCGAAAAGCCAGCAACTCCTGAAGCTGAATCATTGGCTTCTTGAACGCTACCGCATGGGTGAGACGGTAGTCTTGATCATTGACGAAGCGCAGAATCTGACCTATCCCGTGCTGGAGGAGATCCGGCTTCTCACGAATCTGGAAACGTCCACGGAAAAGTTGCTACAGATTGTGCTTTCCGGACAGCCCGAACTGGAGGAAAAATTAAAGCTGCCCCAATTTCGTCAGCTTCGCCAGCGGATTATGCTTCGCTGCCGCACGTCCCCGCTTTCTCAGGAACAGACTCAGGAATACATCGCCGAGCGCTTGCGCATCGCGGGCGCGACCGGCGAGCCGATCTTCAGTCCCAAGGCCGTTGAGACAATCCACGTCTATTCCCTGGGCATCCCCCGCGTCATCAATCTTCTCTGTGAACACTCACTCGTGAACGCATTCGTCGATCAGCAGCGGCCCATTCAACCGAAAATCGTTGAAGATGTCGCCCACGAATTCCAGCTAGATGAAGTCGAGCCCATCGCCCCTCCTGGCGGCGCCAAAATAGATACGGACGTCTATAACTCCGAAGCCTTCCTCCAAAACCTCGGCGAAGCCCTCTCCCGTTTTCGCCTTAGCCCCTCCAGCACCCGGGATCGCAAATAGTACCTCCGGCCTGCCAAGAACATTGCGCTCAGGCAAAAGTCGTGAAATAGCTGCCTCGCAGCATCATCTCTGTTACTTAGTCATTGCTCTAAAGACCTTTACAACGCCTATGTTCAGTTTGATGGCAGTCTGCACACAGGGTCATCAGGTTTTGTGCCGCGTCATCCCCCAATCTACTGCGAAATCTACGATGATGGACCTGCAAATTTCTTGAAGAGCCACACAATTGGCATCGCCACCCATCCCGCTGGAGAACTTCTTCCCGGAGCTCCCGATACCGGTCCGAATCAAGTCTCAACCTTGGTTCTCGTTGTCGCAATTTGCTCATACGTTCCTCGCTCCATCTTCGAACCAAGCTGCTATGAATTCTCCCTCTTCATGCGATCACTTATTCACTGGTGAAGATTTTATTGAGGAGTGTCCTGAAGGCGTGCCCCAGCGAGAAAATCCGCACAGATCATCTCTAGGCAATAGCCCCGAGATTTGTCGGTTCCGAGCATCAGCCCGGCAGTTTCTAACGCTTTCTCGACAACGGGTAACTGACTCTTATAAACCTTGAAGTAGATAATTTCCCACGACTCTGTCTCTTTGCCCGTCAGGTGGCGTTCCACCGCGCATTTAAATCCCTCCTTCGGCATCTCTTGCGCTTTGTGCAACCAGGTTGCACAGTCGAATTCCTCTCGATCCCTGCGCGCTACCTTAACCAGTTCAGTCGCTTTACTCCATCCCACCTTCTGCAGCTCATGTTTCGGGATCCGCGTCAGATTTTCGTGAATTGCCATGAGGTAATAGGCCTTTCGACGCGAATCGGCGAAGCGTTTCTCCAGGAATTCGTCGAATGACTTCAGCTTCTCCAAGTCGCCAGTACTGCTTCGCACGCACCTCGCACAGGTACTCTCCCAATTCGATAAAGCGCACATCCTTTTCCTGTTCCTTGGTTCGCTCCCAGGACAAGATCTCATCGATCCGCTCGAGAACGAATGTGCCGCGCCGATCGTCGATCTCCGGAGTGTCCATTGAACCTCGGTTAATCCACAAGCTCGTCAAGCCATGCAAGGTCGTGCGCTCCTGGTATGCGGATAAGGGTGGAATCGATCAGTTCTTGGTTATGGAGACAAAGGCCCAGATGCGAACAGCTCACGCAGCCGTTTTGTGGGAAACGAATTCCACTGTGAGAAGGGAACTGGGCGGACTCGATCTTGCAAATAGTTGTCTCTATCAGCTGACCAAATTCCGTGCGTTGTTCTTGAGAAATCGAGGTTTTCAGATATTGAATCTCGGGTTGATGCTTCCGCACAAAGACCACCAAAGCCACTTCTGAAATGCCCGTCATCCAGGAATAGCAGATCAACTGAGGATCGAGCGACAGTAACTCCGCGGGTCCCTCGGGGTATCGGCTGCTGGTAGTCTTCCAGTCCATCAGGCAACGATAGCCGTCGAGTTCACCAATGGCGTCAACGTACGAAACGAACTGATTGGCATTCGGAAGGTCCCGCACCACTTTTAATTGAAGATTCTGTTGCGGTTGGGCAATCTGGATTCGGTTATCTTGTGCGAAGCGGCCGAGGAGATGTACACCCTGATGGAGCAGCCGGTCCCAGGTCTCTCCCTTTTTGAATTCAAACGGAGTATCGCGGAACGCGCCCCATTCTCGATGAAGGGTCGCGCCACAGTCGCCTCCGCAGAAGTAAGACTCGAGTGCCTTTTCGAAACAACGCCCGAAAATCATGGCGGCCCGGGTCTCTTTCTCACGCCAGCCATCCAGGTAGCGATGGCGATAGCTGCGCGGGCAGCGGAGGTATTGGGCAATCTGGGTGTAACTAAAAGTCATTGTGAGCCTCCCTCTCCTCGTCCGGCCTTGTTTGATATACAGGAAAGGGCCTCCCACTCCGAGGCTGCAGCGAATGAATCGAGGTTCTGGTAGGAATGTCCATTCAGGCTGGTAAAGGAGGTTCGGACGACTCCCCTAAGATTCAGGAGTGCTTTTTCATCGACCTGATCCCTGATGAGCAGTTCGGGGTCGTAGCCGAAATCACGGAGAAACCAGGTAAGTTTCCAGAGGGCGCGTTCCGTGCAGTACAGCCGGCCGTGGAAAAGAAGTGCCTCAAACGCAATAGGCTCCAGGATGCGGAATTGTAAGGTGCAGGAATGGCTTCTGCGGGTGCCAGCGATACGAAGCACGTTCGACGCGAACCAGGAACAACCCATCGAGATTGCTGGACACCCCGTGATGGCCGGAATTCAGTCCTGGAATATGGCGCCTCATGATCTTGCCTCCACAGGTTGAGAATAGGAATTGAGTTTGCAGACCAATGCATCTCGGTTCTCTTTGGCAGCCGAGGAAAGATGGGAAATGAAGGACTCGACCAGTTCACGGCTAGCGCCGCTGAGGGCTTCGGTGCCGCAGAAGTCCGCCGCGTAGGCCTTCACGAGATTCGGGTCAAGATTGTATTGCCGGATCAACAGGCAAAGCTGATCCCTGAGCCGGGGTTGACCGTTGCCAGACCCATTGCTCGAGCCGTTCGAAGAATATGATCCATTCGCAGGCGGAGGAGTAGTGGAAGGTCTCGGCTGACTCGAAAACGCACCCAACTCTTCGACCGAGCAAAGGCCGATGCCGTAGGCCTTGCGCAGAGCGCGATTGACGGCGCGAGTCTCAGCCACTCGCATTTCCGCTCCCTGAACAAGAGAGGACACATTTGAGGGGTCGGCATCTCCATAGCCAACGAATCCCTTCGAGTTCTGAACCTCTGTAAACAATAGCTCGAAATACCCAGCGATTCGGCCGCAGGATCAGAGAATCGCTCCAGCAAAAATGTCCTAATTCCACGGCACTTTCTTCGCGACGCCAAATGCAGAAGACCAGAGTGAGTTACATACCATCGGTTGTCGATGCGAGCGATCTCCCCGAGACTGACAGAGAATTTGAATCTCACCAACAGCGAACGAAGATCTTGCAATCTAGCTGATCCCACATCCGACCAAGTCCGCCTTGCCAGCTCTCATCTCCTTCTGAACTGAACTTGCGCTACTTTTCATGGCTGTCTCGCTCCGTTAAAGTGCATAGCGCTAAGCATATGCTTAGCGCTATGCAATGTCAAGCCTTTTCGTTGCTTTCCCATAAGGACCGAGATAGCTTCTGAATTAAGATATGACCCAAAAACCAGACAAAGATCCCCATGCCGTAGCCTTGGGAAGGAAGGGCGGGAAGGCCCGCCGCAACAAACTGACGCCAGAACGGCGAAAAGAAATAGCCAGTAAAGCGGCAAAGGCTAGATGGTCGAAAGAACGATTGGCTGATGAAAGGTTCAGTTAGATTTTAGGGTAGCTCAGTGGCTCTACATCGATTTCGGGCGACCCGATGATCGCTCGAAGGTCTGCGTACCCGATGGTAATGCAGACATAAGAACAATCACCTTTGCTTAAACGAGCCTTCTGGTATCGAATCGCAAGGAATCCGTAGTAGCGAAGTGCACGGTCGAGGAATCTGAGTGTAACGTCTGCTCGGAGTCGAGTGACGGACCGCACACCGTAATTTCTTACTTCTGACCTGAGCATCGCACATAGTATCCTGACGAATTGATAGCGAGAGTTCTCAACGGTTGAATGGGTTATGTACCTTGATTGCAATTTATGGTCGGCCAAATTCTGCTGCATAAGAAACCGGGAGAGTCGCCGGCAATGATGTAGGTCTCAGCGTGACCTCGAAACCATATTTTCAAGTGTCAGGGCAAGTGCTGACGTCTTCAGCCCTCCTTGTCTTGTGTCGTGAGGTAATCATGCCTAAGGTCGTCAAAAGAACCCGAGCAGCAATGGACGCTCGAAAGCCCAGCTGGATTGGGGACAAAGACGAACCAGAAAAAATGGAATTATCGAGTTCATTAGAATACTCAAAAGGGATAATTCGAATTTGGATCCTGTCATTTCCTTTATTTTGAGCAATGGGCGGCTAAGCCAAACCTGTGCAACAAAAATTAGGAGTTATGTCGATAAAGACTGCACGAATTGGTGGTATAGAGTACATTAAGACCAGGGGCGCAAGGAAGCAAGAAGCAATACAAACTGGCTCTTGCGGGCTAACTGCAGCCGTTGACCTTTACTCGGAGCGAGGAGACCAAGCAACTGTGGATTGTCTTAACGATCTGAGATCGAGCCTCTCCCAAGAGCTCGGACGCCTTAAAGCAGGCCTTTGCGACGAAGCCTCACGGGCGGGACCGGGATCATTCATTTCTTTTCGAGTGCCACTCTTTCCTTCAAAAGCAATTGGGGCAGCCGCTAACATATGCGGTCCTCGCGAAACTGGTAAATGCCGGATACGAGGTGGAAAAAATCCCTCCCAAGGAGCCCATGACCGAAGATCAAATCCGGAAGAATCTGACCAACCTGAAACGTAACGTTCCTCTCTGGCACCTATATGCTCAGTAAGATGACTCCCGCCTACAACCTCCCCCGCTGAAACCGGAAACAAAACGGCCTAAAAAAGTGTGTTTTGTTGCCTTCTCAACCGTTGCTCCCTCCCGTAATCTCTGGTCGACAGCAGGCACGAATTGCCTGGAGAGACAAAGGAGGATTATGAAGACAGCGGTAGCGAATTCCAAGAACCGAAAAGAGCTGCTTACCAACCTCAAGCCAGAACTGGCTATCAAATACCGGCTCATTACAACACTCAAGCTCGACCCAAAGAATCCCCGGCTACACAGCCAAAAACAAATCCGGCAGATTGCAAGAAGTATCGAACTGTTTGGCTTTAGTGTGCCAATTCTGATTAACAGAGAAATGCAGGTTGTGGCCGGCCATGGCCGCATTCAGGCATGCAAACAACTTGGCCTAACTGAGGTGCCAACTATCCTCCTTGAACATCTAAGTGAGGCTCAAACACGCGCCTTCATGATCGCTGACAACCGTTTGACGGAGAACTCGGTCTGGAACGATCGCTTGCTGGGCGAGCAATTCAAAGTCCTGTCGACCCTCGATCTCGATTTCAGTATTGAGGCCACCGGCTTTGAGATGAGCGAGATCGACATAAAGATCGAAGGGCCTGAACCCGCACAGCCGCGCAAAGGGAGGAGTCCACTGACGCGATGCCTGAGTCGAAACAAAACGCCAGGTCACGCAAGCCAATGATGTGTGGGTGCTGAACGATGGCCGAGTCGGCTGGAACAACGCGCGGGGCAAAGCTGCTCACTCCATTTCAGTGCAAGCCCAAGGCAACGCAGCCGTGCTCAGCGATCCACGCAATGTCGACAAGATCGTACGCCTTTGGCAGAAGTCCACGAGGTTGGATGCTGTTCACCAAAGCACTGGCCAGACTTTCGCCCAGCGTGAGAGGGAGATCGCCAATGCCAAACAAAAATGACGATTCAGCGTACGATATTGGATTCGGCAACCCCCCCGAACAGACGCGTTTCAAGAAAGGACAGTCCGGGAATCCCCGCGGGCGTCCAAAGGGCACGCACAACATGGCAACCGTGCTAGAGCGGACATTGCGCGAGAAGGTGGTCATCACTGAGCATGGAAGACGAAAAAATGTGACCAAGCTCGAAGCCGCGATCAAGCAGCTAGCGAATAAGGCGGCTTTAGGCGATCTGAAGGGACTCCAGTTATTGGCTGCATTGGTGCGGTCCGCTGAAGAGCGAGCAATCAAAACGGCCCTGCCAAATTCTGCGCTTGATGTCGCCGACGAAAAAGTTGTCCTCGAAATCCTGAATCGTTTGGAATCCGCTAGCAAAGGAGATGAAAAAGATGAAACTGTTGCCTGAAGACTACCGCACACTATTGCGTCGTGATTTATACGCCTTCATTCAACGGGCTTTCTACGAATTGAACCCGACGACACCATTCCTGCCGAATTGGCACATTGAACTGGTTGCCGCGGCGTTGGAAGCGTGCCGACGTGGAGAGATAACACGCCTGATCATCAATCAGCCTCCACGCTCACTGAAGTCGCACTCTGCTTCTGTCGCCTTTATAGCTTTTCTTCTAGGTCATAACCCCGCTGCGCAAATCATCTGCGCGAGTTACGGACAGGATCTAGCCAACAAACACGCGATGGACTGTCGCACAATCCTGACCAGCGCCTGGTATCAAGCGCTGTTCCCTCAGACTCGACTTTCGCCCGAGCGTCAGGCCGTCCAGGAGTTCATGACCACCCGGCAAGGATTTCGCATGGCAACATCTGTGGGAGGGGTACTGACCGGAAGAGGCGCGGACATCATTATTATCGATGATCCGTTAAAGCCCGACGAGGCTCTCTCTGGCACCCAACGAAAAGCCGCAAACGACTGGTTTGATCACACATTATATAGCCGCCTCAATAACAAGAAAAACGGTTGCATCATCTTGGTCCAGCAGCGACTTCACGAAGATGATCTCGTCGGTCATGTTCTTGGTCTGGAACCATGGAAATTGATCCGGCTCCCGGCTATTGCCGAGAAGGACGAAACCCACATGGTTCAAACGCCATACGGAACAAGGCGATTTAAGCGTCGTGCTGGCGAGGCTCTCCATCCTGATCGAGAACCAGTGGAAGTGCTTAGCCACCTTCGCGAAGCCCTGGGAGAATTTAACTTTGCGGGCCAATTCCAACAGGCTCCCGCTCCTCTCGGAGGCGGATTAGTGAAAGCCGAGTGGTTTAAGACTTATACCGCAGCTGATCTTCCTGCGAGATTCGAGCTGACTTTCCAATCGTGGGATACGGCAAACAAACCTACAGAATTAAGCGATTACAGTGTGTGTACCACTTGGGGAGTTAAGGAAAGACATTTGTATCTGCTTCAGGTCTTTCGCAAGCGCTTGGGTTATCCCGAACTAAAGCGCGCTGTTCGGGAGCAGTCAGGGGCGTTCAATCCCCAAACGATCATGATTGAAGATAAAGCGTCGGGGACACAGCTAATCCAGGAACTAGTCAATGAGGGAATGCATGGGATCAAAAAGTACGAACCAACGATGGACAAAATCATGCGAATGCATTCAGTCACGAGCACCATTGAGAACGGATTCCTGCATCTTCCGGATAAAGCAGCGTGGCTCGGAGAATATCTACATGAAATGACAATATTCCCAAATGGTAAATACGACGACCAAGCCGACTCGACATCCCAGTTCCTGGACTGGTTCAAAAGCAATTTCAAAGGAGGGGTGTACGGGGTCCATGAATGGTATAAGCGAGAAGAGAAAAAGTTGATGGCTGCTCACCTGGCCGCGACTGTGCCAGATTCAATGCCATGCACGAACTGCAACGGTGTCATGAATCATCGCAATCCGGCCGGTCTCCAATGTCGTGACTGTGGGGCACAATGGTCGCCTCCCCGGCCGCCTATCCGGTACCCTACGCGCAAGGATTTCTTGAACGGTGTGAAGTTCCATCGATATTAGCGAGGCTCACAAAGTCTTTGGGCAAGAGCCATGTAGCTTCATCTGGTTCTGTAGACTTGTGGTTCGTGGGTGTTGTCTGCCTACGATGACTTCTGTCTTGATGCGGTGCCAATCGACTCCGCGGCCGCATCGATGCCTTTTTTGAAGCATGGGGGTCTGCTTCAATTTGTGGGTTCCAGAATAATGAGTGGTATCATAAATTATTGTTTAGGGGCGTCTTCGCGGCTGGGAAAATCTTTCTGAACCAATGACTATTCTTCGGAAATTGACAATTTCCTTCCTTCTGGCGGGCTTGTTTCTTGCAGTTCTTTTGGTTTCCGCCCGAATCTATTTTGCCCACTCCGGGGTGGAAGAAGCACCCGGAGCGCCTGTCCTCATCTCGATTTCCGTCACTCCCCACACCACTTCTATTTCCTTGAGCTCCTCTAGATCGTTCACTGCCACAGGCCATTATTCAGACGGTTCCAAAAAAGATCTTACAGCCAAAGCGGCATGGAGTTCTTCGGATACTGCTGCTATAGGAATAAGCGCCAGCGGCTTGGCGACTGCTCTCAAAGATGGGAAGGCACGGATTGAAGCTACCTATGAATCGCAGGGTGGCTGGGCAGAAGTTAGTGTCGGGCCACCCACTCTTGTCGCAATCGCGATTGCTCCTGCCGACCTCTCGATTGCAAACGGTCGAAGCGTCGCGTTCCGCGCAACGGGCATCTATTCGGACAGCAGGACCGAGGACGTAACCAGTTCCGTTAACTGGTCCTCCTCCATCCCGGCTATCGCAGCAATTACAACCGCAGGCCTCGCCATAGCTCAGCAAGTCGGCACAACCTCTTCCACGGTTATCCGCGCGGCGATCGCGAACATTTCGACGTCTACCTTTCTTACTGTCACTCCAGATGCCAATGGGTTTGGTGGAGTACTGACCTACCGTAACGACATCACCCGAACCGGGCAGAACCTCAATGAAGTCAAACTAAAACTGGGCAACGTAAACAGCTATACCTTTGGCAAGCTCTTCACGATTCCAATCGATGGCAATCTCTATGGTCAACCTCTATACGTTCCGGCGGTAGCTGTCCCTGGCCGTGGCACCCACGACCTTGTCTACGCGGCCACGGAAAACAACATTGTCTATGCCTTCGACGCGGAAAATCCGAACGGCGAAACGATCTGGAGCGCTCATCTCGGGCCACCGGTACCGGCTGTAAAACAAGTTCCTGGAAATTGCACCAGTATCGAACCGAATATCGGCGTTACCAGCACTCCGGTAATCGATCCCGCTAGCAGCACGATATATGTTGTCGCTCGCAACTACGAGGACTCCGGCAAGTTTTCCTACCACCTGCATGCTTTGGATTTTCGAACCGGGGCTGAGCGGCCCGGAAGTCCCGTCGCAATCGTGGGTGTCGTGCGAATCCCCACTACCGGGGGTAGTGAAAAGAAAATCTCCTTCGATCCCACATTAAATCTGCAACGCGCCGGGCTAGCCCTGGTAAACGGGAACGTGGTCATGGGCTTCGGCTCCGATTGCGACTACGGAGATTTTCATGGGTGGCTCTTCAGTTTTGATGCCTCCACCCTGAAGCAAACCGGCATTTTCCTCACCACCCCCAGTGGGGAGAACGGCGGAATTTGGGGATCCGGCGCAGCTCCCGCCGCGGACACCGACAATCAGATTTTCCTGATCACGGGAGACGGCACCTTCGACGCCGATTCTGGCGGACCAAATCATGGCGACAGTTTCTTGAAGCTGCAGCAGACGAATAGTGGCCTCAGTCTGCTCGACTACTTCACTCCGAGTAATCAGAAAAAATTAGACGCCTTGAATTTGGACCTTGGATCGGGGGGCGCGGTACTCCTCCCCGATCAAATTTCCACCCATCCGCATCTCTTGGTCGGCTCCGGGAAGGATGGCTCTATCTACCTGTTGAATCGCGACAATCTCGGTCATTTTCAAGCATCTGGAGACACGCAGATTGTTCAGTTGCTGCATTCCGTGTTGAATCCTGTTTTTTCCACACCGGCCGTTTGGCAAGACTCCTCGCACACCTGGATATATTTCGGCGCAACACTCGCGAAACTGAAGGCTTACACACTGGATCATGGCTTTCTTTCTCCGCTGCCAACCTCGCAATCACTGCAACGGTTCGGTCCGCCAGGTTCCTCTCCTGTGATTTCAGCGGATGGTACAAAAGACGGAATTGTTTGGATTCTCGCCAAAAACATGGGCGACACACCCACTGGAGCTCGCGCTTACGCCGCGAGACTGCTAGGTGTTGCCAGGCATCCCAAAGCTCTGATCGCATTCATTGGGAGAACGCTTAGAATGTTGATTCACCCTTCGCTGTGGCGGGACTATTTCGGGCGGAAACTTCCCACGATTCACACGAATCAGGTCGAACCGGTTGTATTGCGAGCTTACGACGCGACTAATCTTGCCGATCTCCTTTACAGCAGTGACCAGGCGCCAAACAACAGAGATCAGGCAGACTTGCCCGTCAAATTCGCCGTCCCTGTCGTGGCCAATGGCAGGGTCTACTTTGGCACGCAGGAACACCTGGACGTTTATGGTCTGCTGAAATGAGTTCATTTGTGAAGGCTAAACGGCAAGCTATAGCACTCTAGCGGATAGGATTCCCCAAGAGATTGTTCCAACCGCCTAGCAAGATTGAGTTTGTGTTCTCCTGGCAGTCGCAAGGCCGATCAACAGGAGCAGCAAGGGCTCTCCCTAGCTGGCTCTCCAATTTGAGAGGTGATACTTGCCGTATCGCACTCCGTCCCCGACTAGGCCCTTGGCGCTCTGCAGAAAAGAAACCGAGCCGGCCTCGGGTTTCCATATGTTCTGGCGGGCTGAAATAGAAAAGTAGGACCATCTGCGGGTGCCTTTAATTTCCGTCACCGGCTTTGGACCATGATAGGCATCGTTGCGGTTAAGGAATACGTACATGGTATTGTGGCGGACAGGGTATGTAGTCACCAACTCGCAGTCATGCGGCTTACGGTCCCCCCGATATTGCCGGTCGCGCCATACGCCAAAATCACCGCCGACCATTCCTTCTTCCTCTCCATCACAAAAAAACAGAACACCCCCAAAGAGCCGCCGGTCATGGTCCACATGGGGATTGCGCAGCGTGGTTCCATCGCTGGCCTGAAGGTCAAACCGGCTGAAGATTTTATGGTCGAATTTATTGAAGGCGATATGTCCCATCTGCATCTGCGCCGGGGTCTCTATGAATTCAAACAACTTCAACTTGTCGACATCTATTCCTGCTGCCTTTAACTCATCTCTGAAATTCCGGCAGATCTCAAGAATAAAATCTTCAGAATCCAGGAGGTCTCTGACGCGTTTCCAGCTCGGATCTGAGGCGAAGAATTCGTCGTAGCGCTTCTCGCCTTTAAATAGATCCCAACCAGCTCGAGTATGGTTTCGCTTTTGTAACTGCGGAAACTTCAGCTGCGAGTACACATCCGAGGGAATAACGTTCGTGATGATGGCATGTGGGTAGGGGGCCGTGAGTTTCTTTAGTTCCATAGCTTCTTCTCCTGATTTGCCATTAAGAGCTAGCGAGCGCCGTTCCGAGGTCTCGCCAGATTTGGCTTACATTAAACTTAACCGGTATACTAACATACCACATGTTCCTAACTCTTACTGGGCCACGAAGGATTCGCGGACTACTCCTGCTTCGCCTCGTTCCCTCGCCATATATTGGTCATAAATCCAGCGGTAGGTTTTTTCCATCCCGATCCGCAACGCAGTGCTCGGCTCCCAGCCGAGATGCTTTTGGATCAAAGTATTATCGCTGTTCCTTCCATTGACACCCTTCGGTGCCCCCAAGTCATAATTCCGTTTCAATCGAATCCCTGCAATCTCTTCCGTCATATCCACCAATTGGTTGATCGTTACGGCCTCACTCGACCCCAGATTGATCGGCTCCAGAATCTCTGAGTTCATGATTTTCTGAATGCCCTCGGTGCAGTCATCAATGAACATGAAGCTTCGGGTTTGATTGCCGCTTCCCCAGATTTCGATTTCGTGTTTCCCGCTGAGTCTGGCTTCGATCACTTTACGGCAAATTGCCGCTGGCGCCTTCTCGCGGCCCCCAAACCAGGTTCCCCATGGGCCATATACATTGTGAAATCGCGCGACTCGCGTATACAGACCGAAGTCTTCCCGGAAGTGGCGGCACATCCGCTCCGAAAACAGTTTCTCCCACCCGTATCCGTCTTCCGCCAGCGCTGGGTACGCATCTTCCTCCTTCAGCGACGGAGCTTCGAAGGTTTTTTGTTTATCCCCGTTATAGACGCAGGCCGAAGACGCATAGAAGAATCGTGTCGCCCCGTGCTTCTGCGCGGCTTGCAGCATATGCGTGTTGATCAGTACGGATAGCATGCAAAGGGCCTTGTTGTTCTCTATGAAGCCCATCCCGCCCATATTTGCCGCCAGGTTATAGATATCTCCCGCGCCTTCGGCCGCCGTCTCGCAATTCTCCAAGAGATTTAGATCCAGAGAGAGATTATCCACATCGTCGAAGCGCTGGTACCATTCGTCGAATGGCTTAACGTCCACGCCGCGAATGTCGCGGTTTCCTTGAGCGCGAAGCGCCGAAATGAGCGCGCCGCCGATAAACCCGCCCGCGCCTGTTACTAAAATCGTTTTCTTAGTCACCACGGTTAGTCTCCCCTAACTCAATTTACTGCAACGCACCCATTTCAGGAATCCACAATCAAAAAGCGCTCAATCTTCTCGTTCATCAAGCGGCGTTACATTGCCCAGCTTCACGAATACGCCTTCAATTTCATTTTTTCCAGAGCGACGTGCCAAACAAATTCGCCTCCGTTCAAAATGTATCTGCGCCAAAGCCTCCGTGGTTCCTGAACCAGCCGGAACAGCCACTCAAGACCGTTTTCCTGCATCCAGCGAGGCGCCTGCTTCACTCGTCCCGTGTGAAAGTCGAATGCCGCACCAACTCCCATCATTAAAGGAACCGGAAGCGTATCGCGATGCGCGTGCATCCAGCGTTCCTGTTTCGGCGTACTCAGTCCCACCCACAGCACGTCCGGTGCGGCCGCGGCGATCATCTCCTGTAGTTGCGACTCTTCCGCCGCAGTGAGGGATCGGTAGGGTGGCGACCAGCAACCAGCGATCTCAATCTGGTGCCGCTGCTTCATTGTGGCTGCAAGTTGCTCCGGTACCCCGGGAGCCCCGCCATAAAAGAAATGCCGGTGTTTGCTTCCGGTCTCACTGCAAAACGTGTCCATCAATTCCGGTCCATACACTCTTCGGTGCATCGAAAACCCACGTTCCCGTCCAAGCCAGACAAGCGGCATTCCATCCGGAACCACCAGGTCTGCCTCGTTCAAAATGCGTTTGAATTCCGGGTCGTGCAAGGCCTCTGTGATACCGTGCATTCCCGTCGCCGATACAAATCGGCCCACGGAACGTGCCGCTATCACATCTTCCATCCACGCCACTACTTCAGGAATCTGCACCGCATGAACGCGCACGCCAAGAACCGAAAACTCCGCCATCTCTGGTGCGCTTCTCGCGAGTTTCTCGGCCTCTTTCTGCGCGAATAGCGGCAGGACAGGGCTTTCCGCGTTCACCTGCAGAGTGTCCCGCTCCTGCAATTCGTAAATTTCGCTGGCATCATTCATTGCGCGATTCCCTCGTTACCTCACCTCACCGCATGTTCAGCTTCAAACACCACCATCATTTGCCGAAGCCGGTAGCTCAGCCCTAGCAAAGCCAGAAAAACCATGAAAAAGGCATAGGGCCGCCCTCCAAATGGCACGGCAAACGGGCTGTTGATCAACAAATTCAAATAGATAGCTAATAGTCCGCAGGCAAGCGCAAACGTCCCCGCGTCTCCACTGTGTTTTCTTATGAAAAGCAGATTTCGCACAATCCAGTAATGCATCATCAAAAGAATAAAGAGGCCAATCAGCCCGAGGTTGTAGAGAACATCCAGGTAGGCGTTGTGCAGGCTGCCCACTTGCCAATCACCTTGCTTAAAAGGCGCCGGGACAAACTTGGAAGCCAAATATCCGTTCCCGATAAGAATATGGTCTTTGATTTCGGGCAGTTCCGCCTTCCACAATTCCACCCGCCCCGTCAAACTTCCCGCTTTATCCGAATTGGCATACTTCGCAATATATCCGCCGGTAGGCGTTAAGAGCAGCACCGCGATTCCGATGGCTCCCAGTCCGCCCACGACCAGCATTCCTGCTCCGGCCTTCCGCTGCAGCACAAAAAACATCCCGACGGAGAGAATTGCCGCGACAATCGCAATCTTTCCGCCCCCAAGCATCATCACCGTGCTTGCCAACACCGCCGCCGGCACGCTCCACTTCGCCCTTTCCAAACCAAAGGAAACCAGCGAAATCAGCAGCAACAATCCACCCAATTCCGAAAGAACGGTGGGATAAGCGATTCCTCCCAAGCGGCCGTCCAGGAAGGAATTCTCTGGGTCAATCGGGATTTGCACCAGGGCCATCGTCAGCACAATGCCGATTGAAAGCGCGGTGGTGCTCAACAAGCTGCGAATTCCACCTTCATCATGAGTGCTGACGCACAGCAATAAGACCATCCACACATCGATGGCCAATTTAAATGACCAGGCAAGGGTGTAACCGGGCGAGACCGAGTACGCTGCTGACGCGATGCACGCCAGCAAGAAAATCGTCATCCACTTGTAAGGTCCCGCAAAAACAATGGGCAACACCTCTTTAAGTCGTGGCAGGGTCACGATGGTCAGGATTCCCGCCGAGACCATCCACAAAATCACCTCGCCATAGGCCGCCGATGTGAACTTTCCCTGCAGCTCACTGCTCAGCGGATTCTGCCTTCCAAAATTGAAGATAACATCGTCAACCAGCAGGAACAGCCAGACCACCCGCAAGACAGCAAACGTGGTCGAGGTTCCCGCAACGGTCCGTCCCCTGGCGTGCGCAAAACTCGAATAGGCCAGGATCGAAAGGAGTAGCCCGTAGCCGCAATAAACCACCAGTTGCTCCGCATCCACTTTGGAGAGCAACTGCATCGTCATCATGAACAGCACGGCGCCTGCAAAAAAGAAGAACAAGACGACCGCAAGCCGTGAGACCGGGTTTGTCCTCATGCCGGAAGCGACGTTCATTGTCTGCAATCTCTCCTCCTCTTTCTCTATCACTCGCGCCTGCCAGCCCAACCTGCCACTTCATCTGCTCCGATTCTCGTCTTGCCTCATGCCGCTCCCGATCCCTTGAGGACCGCCGGTATAGTGCGCAGTAATATTTCGATGTCCAGCCAGAATGACCACTCATCGATATACTGCATATCAAGCTTCATCCATTTATCGAAGCCGAGATGGCTTCTCCCATTTATCTGCCAAAGGCACGTGATTCCTGGCGTCACGCTGAATCGCCGCCTCTGCCAGTCCTGATCGAATCCGTCGTAGTCGCGTACGGGGAGGGGTCGTGGCCCCACCAGGCTCATATCGCCGAGCAAAACGTTGAGCAATTGCGGTAATTCATCGACGCTCGTTTTCCTCAGAAATCTTCCAATCGAAGTAATTCGGGGATCATTCTTAATCTTGAAAACTGGCCCCTCAACTTCGTTGTGCTGTTCCAAGCTCTGTAGTCTCGTTTCCGCGTCCTGCACCATCGTGCGAAATTTCCAGATGTGGAACAGGCGCTTGTTCAGCCCCACCCGCTTCTGCCGGAAAAATATGGGCCCTGGAGAACCGATCTTGATCAGCAGGGCAACGACAAGCAGCAGTGGCGAAAGGATCGCTAGCAAAACGAACGCCACTGTGAAATCCATGGCGCGCTTTGCGATGAGCGCTCCCCTTCTGGCGCCGCCCGTATAAATGGAGATGACCGACTGCCCTTCGTACTCCTCCACGGTCGTGCGGCCCAGCTTCAAATCAAAAAGTCCGGCCGGAAGCCGCACAATAATTCCCATCTCTTCGCAAAAGTGCGCGATTTTTGATGCTGATGAATGAAACGACCGGATCGGCAGGGCAATGATCACTTCATCCACAATGCTTTTTCGCAGGAAACTCCACAAGTGGTCGAGATCGCAGACGATCGTTCCGCCCTGCTGGTGCAGGGCTTGAACGCCGGCCCACTCCATGTCCGCAAAACCGATTACCCGGTATCCGAGCTCCGGATGCCTTTCCAGTTTGTGCCAGAATTCCAGTGCCCGCGCATTTGTTCCCACTATCAAGACGCGTCGTAAATTCCGTTCATGCAGCCGAATATTTTGCAGCAGAAATTTTAGAAGGACCCTGCTAAGCACCGCCAGAATGCTCGCAGACACCCAGAAAACCACCATGAATGTGTTCGTAATCATCTTGATGTGGAATGCGGAACCCGCCGCATACAACAGCAAGGAACTCAGCGCAACTGCCTTCAGCAGATCGCTGGTTTCTCCATACCGAAACGTCAACCGCCTCGATTTGTACAATTCGAAGGAATAAAAAATCAGATGCCAGGCCACAAGAAGGCCGCCAAAAAGCACGAAGTTGGCAATCTTTATTCGTATGGAAAAAAAGTGCGAGAACGAATCGAATCCTTCGCTAAAGAGCAGGGGAATGTTTCCCAGAAAGCAAGCGAACACCAGCAATCCGAGATCGAACAGTTTGAATGCTGCGAGCATTAGTTGGCGACGAAAGAGCATAATTTGGTTTTCGTACTCTACCTGCGTTTCGCGATCTTGCGTCCTTCATTGATTCGATGCACAGAATTCAAAACTCCAAGTCCCATGGCTGTTCCTAGAACTGCTAGTTTTCGCGTCATGGATTTCCTGCAACCTATTCCACTGCTCCCTGAGGCAAAAATTCCCCCGCAATTCAATTTCATCTATGCAAATTCCTCTCGCGGGCTAGCTTGAAAATGTACAGGGCGGGTTGCGACTTTTCGGACAGTACGTCCGCTTTCCTGCTGTGCTACATCCTCCTCGGTTTATTTGGCGTTCCCCGAATCGGGCACTTCAAGCAGAGTGAGTAAATCCAGAATCCGGTGTCTGAAGTCAACCGAGGCTGGGATCCCCGGCGCTTCATTTCAGAAAGTTCTCGGACCGCTCACTCAGCGCTCAATAAGCAAAAATCTCAATCCTTCCACGTAAAAATCGATCCCGCCGGCTCACAACCGGTCATACAGCGATTGCGGAATCGGGAAAGTCCGTCGATTCAGTACCGCTCCAAGCACGGAGACGCCAGATCCCTCAAACTCCGCCTTGCTCCTGCGGGCTGACTCGCGTCGGGTGGTGTTCGCGTTTAACACCAGGACCGCTCCATCGGTTTGTTTACCGATGCTCGACGCATCGCTGAACAAATTCACTGGCGGCGTGTCAATCAGCACGTAGGCAAATTCCCGCCGCAACTCGGCGATCCGGGCGGTTAACGCCGGTGAACTCAGCAGCACGGAAGGCTCGGTGTCCAACGTGCCCGCGGTGATCACCATCAGTTTTCCGCCATACATCGGTTGCGCAAACTCCCGCATCGGGCCAGAATTAGTCAGTGACTCAGCAAAGCCACTGCGGTTCTTCATCTGAAAATATTCATGCACGCCCGGCGAACGCAGGTTGCCATCGACAATGCAGCAAGTCCCGTCGCTCATGGCCATCAGTGCCTCTGCCGCCCGGGCGCACACCAAAGTGCAACCATCTCCTGTCTCGATGCCGGAGAATACTGTCACCCGTGGAGCCGCCGTGCCCGGCAGCAGGAAGAGTCCCTGCACTAGCCGTGCCGTTTCCTCTTTTGTGATTCGGTCCGCGGGACGCGCCGGTTTGAAACCGTTGTGCGCGCCGTTTCCATTGCCATTGGAGACATCCAGGAAAATGTCCTGGTCTTGATCGGCCTTTTGCATCAACTCAAAGTTTTTGCTCACGGTTTTCCTCTCTCTTTGTCTGTCTGATTTTTGGACAGCTCGGTCCCGGAAAATTGATATTGATCCTGCGCTGGCAGCCACAGCTTTCGCCCCACCTGCAGACGATGCGGATCTCTCAGCGTGCCGTTCATTCGGACAATATCGTTCAAAATCTGCGAATTCACTCGCCCGAAATACGATTCACTGATGTGCCAAAGCGTGTCGTTGGGTTTGATCATGATCGACCTGCCGGCTTTAAGCGTTGGTTCCTCTGGTTGGGCCTGAGGCGCCCCGCTTGCGGAGGCGATAACCTGCGGCGCGGGAGCATCTGCGACTACTGCCGGAGCCACTACCGAAATTGCTCCGGGTTGAGTTGGTTGTGCCTCCAGCGGGGAACGCCGTTCACCAAAACCAATAGCTGCAAGGGCCAGGGCCGCAGCGATGAGCGTGGTTGCGCGTACAATCCATCCAGGCCACCCAAGTAAGCGACCATTCTGCGCCTTCGCCAGCGGGTTGCTCTTCTCGTTTGCGGCGGCAGCTTTACTTGGCCGGCCGACCAGCAAAACCTCAGGAACTTCGCGTCCTTGTTTTCCGTCCGAAGTCGGATCGTTCTCCATCGCCCGGCTGCCGATCACTTCTTCGACAAGGCCAGCGTCGATCGTTTTCTTGCCGTTCGCAAAGCCCAGCGACAACGCGCTGAAGCAGATGTTATTGATATTCCGCGGAATGCCTTCGCTGTGTTGCGCGATCAATCGAAGCGCCTCGGAGGAAAATAATTGGCCATCCGCGCGGCCGGCCCTTCGCAACCGGTTGTCAATGTAGCGGCGCACTTCGGGACCGTCTAACGGCTTCATCCGGGTAATCAGTGAAATCCTCTGCCGCAATTGCAGCAGATTTGGCCGGGCAAGCTTTCTCTCTAGCTGTGGCTGGCCCGTCAAAATAATGTGCATCAGCTTCCGGCGCGAAGTCTCAAAATCTGAAAGCAGCCGCACTGCTTCCAATACCTCGTCACTCAAGTTCTGTGCTTCGTCGATGACAAGGATGAATTGCTTCCCCTCTTCGGCGTTTCGAATCAGGAATTGATTCAGGTCCAGATGCATTTGCACATAGTCTTCGGAGGTTTCCAGGCCAATGTCCGCCATCAAATAGCGAAGAAATTCCCCTTTGTTGCATTGCGTCTGGAAGAGAAATGCGGATCGCGCGGTTGGCTTCAGATGCTCCAGCAATTGAAACAACAGGGTAGTTTTTCCCATCCCCGGTGGCGCTATAAGGGCGTGAAAACCGCGGCCCATCCGCGCCGTGTAAACCAGCGATGCCAGTGCTTCCCGATGTTCCAGCCCCAAATATAGGAACCGCGAATCGGGCGTCACCCCGAACGGCTGTTCGCTCAATTTGTAGAAATCGAGAAACATGGTCCTTTAAGTCCTGTTTTCTGGAATGGAAGCGTAAATCGGCAAATCAAGGTACTTCGCGGCTTCGTCCGGCGTCCGAATCGAGTCATCGAGCACTTCGGCGGTAAACGCGGATCCCACGCTCACCATTCCGGAAAGTACCAAAGCCAGCAGCATCCCCAGCAATGGCGAAAACGCTGGCAATGCCGGAACGATTGCCTTTTGCGCGATCACCACATTTGCAAAGCGGTCTGAGTTCAGCGCCGTCTCAACCCGTGCTTCTTCACGCTTACGCAGATACAAAAGGTAGTTGTCCTCATCCGCCTTCGCTTGCCGCAATAGGTCCTGCTGCTCAATGGAGTTCTGGTCGAGCTTCACGGCGCTCAAACGGTAACGTTCGATCGCGCTTGCAGTGCCCGCTTCCAGTCCCTTCAGCGAGGCGAGTTGCGCCTGCGTCTTAGCCACGTCCTGGCGGATCAACTCAAACGTTGGATCATGATCCGTCGTGGTGTCGTGGACGGGCGACTTTTCTGCCTGTGCGATCGCCGCTTTCGTCTGGGCAATTTGCGTATCCACGTCCTTCACCAGCGGGTAATTCGGGTCAAATTTCGTCAGCAAGTCGGTACGTTGCAATTCCAGGTTCAACAGCGTGGTGTTCTGCTGTTGCAGGAGCATCCAGGAATCTGAAACATGATCCAGGGTTACAAGCCGGTCGGGGGCCTTGCTGAGTTGAGCTTGCAAATGCGCTAGGCGTTCCTCATTTTCCTTGATCCCAGCTTGCGTCTGCCGCAGTGTGGCCGTGAGATTCGCGATGTTCTGCACGGAATAATCCCGCTCCAATGCGGGCGAAACAGCCTGCGTTTCTTTCGAATAGCTGGCCAGCTTCGCTTCAGACTCCTGCAGTCCCTTCTTGTAGAGCTCGGTCTCCTTGTCAAAGAAGCCTTCCGCTCCGTGTGGGACATGAACTGCCACATGTTTGGCAAGGTACAGATCTTGCAAGGAGGTCAGCACCCGGGCGGCCTTTTGGCGGTTGAAATACGTCGTGTACGTCACGTCAATCAGATTCGTCTTCGCTTCCACTTCCACCTTAAGGTCTTTCTCCAGGTTCTTGACGGCCTTCTCGATACGTTCTTCCTGCGTGAGCGGAAGGAAGAACAACACGTAGTCGCGAAGGAAGCGGTCGTTCTGCAGATTGTTCGCCAGCACCACTTCACGCATCAAGTCGTCATCCTGCAATAGGCTGACCTCGGTATTCACGTCCTGCTCGGCAATCGTGTCGGTCAACTGCTGCATCTGTTCGTTTGGCCGGCCCGCAGTCACCACCGGATCGGAGCGATCCTTATTAACCAGCACTTTCATCTCCGCCTGGTATCGGTTCGCAACGAATATCACCACGATCAAAGTCGCGCCGATAAACGAAGCGATGAAGGATTTTATGACCAGGTTCCGGTGACGGAAAATCACCCCGACGTAGTCGCGGAGCGTTTGAGACTGATTGGAAACGATGATTCCATTTTGCCGTGTAAATTCAGGTTTAACCATTATCGGTGCTCCTCTTTAGTAATTTCGTGTGCAGCGCTAAATCAAAATGCCCCGGATTGGCGTAAAAGCCCAGCGGAACCGAGTACGGCACGATGTTCTTGAATTTCGAAAGCGTGTTTTGCGGAACATAGACGATGTCGCCCGGCTGCAAATGAATGTCTTCGGTCAAATTCTTGGAATTCAGGAGATGCTTTAGATTAATGGTCTTTGCTTCGCTCCAATCGTTGTTGATTCGGTGGAAAACAACGATGTCGGAGTGCTTTGCGAGATTCACCGTCAGTCCGCCCGCCTCGGACACCGCTCCTGTCACCGTCGTGTCATCCCTGAGCTCGAATTTTCCCGGATGGTTAACTTGCCCAACCACGTAATAGTGCGGCTTCTGAAAATCCGTCACGTCCACCGTTAGAATCGGGTCATGCAGGATCTTCGCGTCTACATAGGCCTTCTGGATCGCGTCGTGCACTTGGTCCGTGGTCATGTCTTCCACGCGAATATCGCCCACACCCAGCAGCGCGATGTACCCATCTGGCCTGACCAGCACCGTCTGGTCGTATTCCTTCGCGATCGGAAACGTGATCGTAATCTTGTCGCTTCGCTGCACTTGATATCGCGGCCTATGCTGCAGCACCGGTCTCGGATCATCGGACTTGGCGGCGGCGCTGTTCGTAGTTCCTGCCGCACCGTGCAACAGATCATTCTGTTGTGCCCCAGCCGCAACGGCCAATCCCATCGCCAGCAAAGTCACCACGATTCCTTTTTTCGCTTTTGAGTTCTGCATAATCGGCGTCTCCTTCTCTTTCTCTTCCGACTGACCGCAAGATCCTTTACTTCTTCAGTCCTCAAAAAACCGCGCAATCACTTTTCAATCTTCCAGTCCCAAGTCCTCGGCTTCTTGCTCCGTTTCACCCTCGCTGATTGCCCGCAAAACCACTTTGCGTCCGTGCACGGCGAATCCTGTTTTTTGCGACTCTTCCCCACGCGCTTCGACGCGTATCACCGACGCGTCCATCAGAATCCGCAGAATGCGGCCGGATTCCCCAAAAGGCGGAAGAATGACCTGTAGCTGGAGCGAAGCTCCGACAGGGGGTTGCTTCGATGCAAACACAAAAACTCCGGAGCCACTGATGTCGCGCGTCCAACCGTCGCCCCTTTTCAATCGCTTCCCCTCACTCCATGAGAAAGTGATCGGTGCCTGAACGGAGTAGCGGGGAACGCTGCGGCGATTCAATTCCGCTCCATACGTCTGGGTGCTATGGCGCACTGACAGGTCCATTGATTCTGCGAGGCCCCGAACCACCGTCTCGCAATTGACGAAGCCTAGCAGGTCGGGCCGACCCAACAAGTGGCCGATACTCTCCATCTCCTGGGTAAGGTCGTACTCGGGTGCAATTACGGGAACAAACTACTGGTACTCTGGAGATGATTAGCCCTAGCTAAACCGATTCCGAGGGCCGCAAATTGGGCTATCAGCCCTGGATTTAAGAGTCCTGAGCGTACCAGGACTATCCAGCTAGTTCTTTTTTGATTCTCTCGACACTAAAGAAACGATTGGACATAGCCCATTTATTCGATTAAATTGTTGACTCCACTTTTACCGCCCAGCTAGCAGAGGGATTGGTAACACCCTCATTGAGAGCGAGGCACACTATGAGCCAACGGGCATTCCCAATTCGGGTCATTCTCGCCGGCGCCAGTCGGGTGCACGGTGAATTGATTGCAGCGGAATTCAAACGTCGTGAGTGCGGAATCGAAGTGGTTGGCTTGGCTTTGGATTCGGCCACGTTGCTGCAGTTGGGCGAAACCTTAAACGCCGAAGTAGTCCTTTGTGCAGCCGACCTGCGGGATGGCTTACAGGCTGGTTGCCAGATGGTACGCAAGCTACGCAGTCTCCAACTCGACACCCGCGTCATCCTGATGCTTAATTCCAGCAACCGCGAACAAGTTGTGGATGCCTTTCGTCAGGGCGCACGGGGCGTTCTCTGTGGCGACGAATCCTTCGATGCACTCTGTAAATGTATTGAGGTCGTCATGCAGGGCGAAATCTGGGCTTCCAAAACGGAACTTTGTTACTTGTTGGAAGCGCTTAGCGACTCTGCTCCTGCTCCGATCACCGATTCCAAGGGACTCAACCTGCTCACCAAAAGAGAAGAAGATGTAGTTCGCCTCGTGGCCGAAGGCCTGACAAATCGCGAAATCTCAGAACGCTTGAGCCTCAGCGAGCACACCGTTCGCAACTACCTCTTCCGGATTTTCGACAAGCTTGGAATTTCCAGTCGCGTCGAACTCGTTCTTCGCACATTTGAACCCACTCACCTTGCCTTGCAACGAGAGAGAATCTCCACCTGATTCCTGTTCGCGGATTTGCAGGAAATCCCACAACTCGGTCGCGGTCGGCGTTGGTATTATTTGCGAGGTGTCGCCATCAATTCCATACGATCAACAGTCCCGCTTCGCTCCTATTTAGCGTGCCCATGATGCGCTTCTTTCGTGTAGCAGCCCTCGTGCTTTCGATCGGCGTCCTGTCGCAACTGCTGGCCTTTCAGGCCGGGACCCAACGGGAACTTCTCGTACCCCCCGCCGAACCGGTCCCCATGGAATTTTTCGGCTTACACATTCACCATCTGTTCAAGTCGGTCGAATGGCCCGATATACCGTTTGGAACCTGGCGACTCTGGGATGCTCACGTCACTTGGGCGCTCCTGGAGCCCAAGCGAGACACCTACGATTTCTCGCTGCTCGATCGCTATGTTGAAGTTGCAGACTCTCATCACGTGCAGCTAGTTCTCACCCTGGCTGGAACTCCAACTTGGGCTTCCGCCCGACCTGGGGAATTTCCGATGCATGAGGGTGGCGTAAAGGGCTTGGCCGGTGCGGCCGCCGAGCCCGCTTCCGATCAATTCTGGCTCGATTTCGTTCGCACCGTTGGTCAGCGCTACAAAGGCAAGATCCAGTATTACGAAATTTGGAACGAGCCGATGGCCAAGCCTTTTTACTCCGGCACGATTCCCCAGTTGATTAAAATGACTCGTTCTGCCCGTGGGATTCTCAAGCAGATCGATCCTTCAATCCAGATTCTCTCTCCACCAGTGGATGGCAGTCCCGCCGGTATTCAGTGGATCAAGAATTATCTCGATCAGGGTGGCGGCGATGCCGTGGATATCTATGGATTCCACCTATACGTCCCCGGAGCGCCTGAGCTGATGCTAAAACCAATCAACCAGTTTCGGTCGATTCTTGCGGATCATCACCAGGCGGATAAACCGTTCTGGAATACAGAAGCCGGCTGGCAAATGAACAAACGGGACCCTCAGATGGCGGCAGACTACGTTGCCCGTGCGTTCTTGGTGGCTTGGTCTGCGGGTGTACAGCGATACATGTTCTACGCCTGGGATAACGACACAATGGGCATTATGCCCAAGAACGGCAACAATGGAATGGCTACCGCCTACCGCACGGTCTCGCGCTGGATGGTGGGGTCGAAGTTTGGCGATTGCGCCATTCTCCCCGATGGCACCTGGATCGAGCATTTAACCCTCTCGGACGGGCAAGTTGCTAAAATAGCCTGGAACACTTCGGGCACGAGAAATCTTTCGAGGGAACACCTTGGTTCCGCGAACCGCTATGAAACCTTGGATGGAAAATCGCAAGACATTCGCGCGGGAGCAGAAGTCCCCATCGGTGGCGCCCCAATCCTTTTACTTTATCCATCGGGTCGCTGATGAAGTTTGATAGCTGATGACTTCTGGCTTACCCGACTCTACAAGAATGTCCCTGCCGGGTTCCACGGAAGCTGCAGCCGAGCTGGAGAATCCCGGTGTACCGCTAGATTCCGTCAACCTTCTCCTCAAGCTCTGCCGCTTCCGCGCTGAAAGCATTTCTTCGTAATCGGCGATCAGTCCGTAGTTAGTGGCTCGAACTTTCTCACCAGCATTGCCCTCGCCCGTGGTTTGTCACTGGAGGAATTTGGACTATTTTCCCTGATTTGGATGTCGGTCCTGTTCGGGGCCAATATCCAGCTCTCTTGCCTAATTGCCCCTATGATGAGCGTCGGTCCAATTCAGCGCCGTCTCTCGCAATCCACCTATCTCGGCTGCGTTACCGTTCACCAGCTGCTTTTCACCGGAGCATCCACTCTCCTTTTGGGTTTCCTTCTGTTCTTCCTGTGCTTTGCCATCGGGATTTTGCCTGGCACTTTGATCTTCCCCCTGCTCTTTGCCAATGCAGCCTATCAATTGCAGGATTTTGCGCGCCGTGTCCTTTTTTATTTGGACAAGTCGCTGGCCGCGGTCCTCAATGATTGCATCAGCTATCTCGGCCAGCTCACGCTGATCGCTCTCTATTTTTTCCGGCACTCCCTCACCGTTGGCAATGCCCTCTGGATCACCGGGCTCACCTCAGCCGCGGCGTTGCTTGTTGCGCTCCCTCTCTTGCCCAAGCCTGTCTTCGCTCCGGCTTTGCTTCGCGTCGTTTTTCGAAGGAATTGGAAAAGCGCGCGCTATCTTGTGGGGGCCACATTCCTGCAATGGACTTCCGGGAATCTTTTCATCCTGGTTTCTCCGTTTTTCCTGGGTGCCGTCGCAGCTGGTGTGATGCGTGCGTGCCAGTCCGTTACGAACATGACGAACATCTGGTTCCAAGGGCTGGAAAACAGCCTCCCCAGCGAAGCCTCCAAGACCCGCAAAACCAGTGGTGTCGCCGGGCTTCGCCGTTATATCCTGCGTACCTCCACGATTTTGGGGCTGGCCACTTCCGCGGTTGTTCTTGTCGTTGCAGTAGCTCCTGAATTCTGGTTGCGCATTATCTATGGGTCACACCTCCAGGGGTATGGCTACGTGCTGCGCGCTTACGCGTTGCTTTCCCTCGGTATCGTGCTCACGTTGCCACTCAGGGCTGGCTTGCGCGCGCTGGAGGACACATCTCCCATCTTGTGGGGCTATATTGTCACTTCGGTGTTTTCCTTGATCAGCGCTCCACTCTTGGCCAAGTTGCTCGGACTCCGTGGTGTAGCCTGGGGAGTTGTGGGCCCACCATTGATTCTTATTCCCATACTCCTGCTCGCGCTAAAGAAAAGGCTCAAAAATGCCTGACGCAAAACCCGCCCCGTCCAGCGTCTTGCTCGTGAACTGCTGGCATGATTCCAACAAAGGCGACGCCGCCATCTCCATCGGCGTAATCAATGCCCTGAAAAATGGCGCAGTCGCGGATCGTATTCGGGTTGCTTCCTACATGTATTATCCGAAACAGGAAGATCTCGACTTTGGCTTTCGCCACGTTCGTGCGGCCCACCCCGACGTGGAATTTGTCCAGACCTCGCTCCCTGCGGCGGCCCGCACCGTCGGCAAGTTCAAGAGTCTGATTCTCTCCTTAAGGGGCGTGCTCAAGCTCCTTGCCCCCAACCTTCTTCCGGATCTTGGATTTGAAAAAGCCCTGCGTGAATCTCGCGTCGTCGTTTCGAATGGTGGACTCTATTTCGGCTTTGCGCAGACGGGCTTCTTTTTCACCATTTTCCACCTTTACGCCTTTTCTTATCCGTTGTTGCTCGCGAAACGTTGCGGGGTTCCCTTTGTGCTCTACGCACAATCCTTTGGTCCGTTTCGCGATCCCCTCTCGCGTTGGTGGATGAAACGCCTGGTCGCTGGCTCCGCAGGTGCCTGGGCGCGGGAAAGCTACTCGCGCGATACGTTGCTCCAGATCGGTGCTCCAGAGGATAAGCTCGATGTGGTTGCTGATGCCGCTTTCGGTTTGAAATTGGACAAAGCCATCGCGCCCGCGGTCCTGCACCGTTTCAGCCTTCAGGCTGGAGATTATGTAGCGATTTCCGTGCGCGGTTTGAACGCCTCCGGCCACACTCTAGAGGCCGAATCACGGTACCGCAATTCATTTACTGAACTGATCGGATGGCTGGCCCGTGAATGCCATCTCAAAGTCGTCGTCGTCGCTCATACAATAGGGCCACTTGAGGACGAGGATGATCGTATTACCTGCCGGGCCATTTTAGACTCCTTGCCTCCAGAGCTTGCCCGGGAGGTTCTTTATCTCGACACGGATCTCAGTCCGGAAGAACTCGCATGCCTCTATGGCTACGCGAAATTCACCCTCGCAACTCGCTTCCATGCCGTCGTCCTCGCCATCTGCGGAGGAGGCCCGGCTATCGCCATCCCTTACTTCGGCTTGAAGACGCAAGGATCGCTTCGTGACCTGGGCCTTAGTGATCTCCTTCTTGAGGTTAGCGACCTGACGTTGGACACTCTCAAGCAAAAATGCATCTACTGCCTGAATCAGGAGGATGCACTGAAAGCAAAGATGATCTCTGTGGCTACAGAACGCTACACTGCCGCCATGCAAACGGGAAAGAAATTGAATGATATTGCGGTAGATCAAAAAGGCTAATGGATCGAGATGAGCTCATCTTCCGGTAACCGAGCAGCAACGGACTGTATTTGCACCACCAGCGCCAAGTGCCCAAAACGGGAACCTGGCGTACCCTCGGCTATCTGTTCTTTCAGGACGATTGCTCAGGTGATATCCTTTGCAGCACCTAACGTCGATCAATGGCGGCCCGTTCAGGCTGGGCCACCCGCCAGACATTGATCAGCGACTGCGGCCAACCAAAGGAGGCACTTGGCAAATGAAGGTCGCTCGCCTTTTGATGATGATGTACTATGTAGTTACCATACCGCTTAGCATCTTCTTCATATTGCAGTCCGCAAGGATTCATCCAGCCTATCGGCTTACTTGGTGGAAGAGAATTGCCTTTGCGCTTCGTGTCATTCGCAACAAACACAGCATTCAAACGGGTACCAGCTTTAAGTCGACACTCGTCATGGCCCTTAAATTGTTTGAATTGTCTCCGGAAACTCCGGGAGTTGTCGTGGAATGTGGCACCTGGAAAGGCGGCACTGCCGCAAGCCTGTCTCTCGCGTGCCGGATTGTCGGGCGCAAACTAATCGTCTGCGATTCGTTTGAGGGACTTCCTCCTGGCGACCCATCCGATCGTGAAGCAAGCGAATACCAGGCGGGGGAGTTCTGCGGCACTTTCGATGAAGTCCGCAAAAACATCACCAAATATGGCGATATCGATTGCTGTGAATTTGTGAAAGGCTGGTTTAGTGACACTCTTCCGGGTTTTAATCGCCCAATTGTGATTGCCTACCTGGATGTGGACCTCGAAGCCAGTCTGGATACTTGCATCCGGAGTCTCTGGCCTCATTTGGATAAAGATGGCTATGTGTTTATTGACGAATACGTTGGTACGAACTATTGCGCACTCTTCTATTCGGAACGCTACTGGAAACAGCACTTTGACCGATCCCCGCCTGGTCTCATCGGCGCAGGCTCAGGACTTGCTCTTGGCGAGTACTACGTTGGACCCTGGAGCGAGAGGGGGGACCATCCCATGCAGCACGCTACGGGTCCTGGGTATACTCGCAAGTCTATGTCGGGCTACTGGACTTATTACCCATAGCGGCAACCGAGTTATTTCCCAGGGGTGCGCAGACTATGGTGTCCTGAGCCAAATCCAGTATGAGTGAAACTCGGTGCGCATTGGATGCGCCGTAAATACGTGGGGCGGGTAGCTTATTAAAGAGTCTTAAGTACATGGTTGACGGCCGTCATTTGATGGCGGGACTCTTCAGAGAGACCGTAGGGATGACGATGCAAGTTTTTCCAGAAAATCCCAATTCGCAGGCAGAGATTTCCCTGTTTATTTCCTGATCTCTCGTGCCGCCTGAATACCGAAGTTCTTCGCAAATCTATGGAACTCAACGCTTTGTGCCTCGTGGTGCATGCCCAAGACAGGGCACTTCCCTGAATTTTTCCCTGTTAATTGCGGAATCTTGAAGTAAAGGTTCCCAAGCGGAAACAATCGAGAAGCCTCGAATCGAACCTTCATACAAGTTCCCGCCGGGAGTATGGCGCTGCCCGAGGGGCAAGTTTAGTGACAGGAAAACTCGTAATTCACAAGTGAGCCCTAACCACGTCAGGAACCCAACCCCTAGCGATCGAAGAAAGCGTGAACTTGAGAGTGGGGAGCGTGTAAATTCGTTGAAGCTCGCAACTTCGGCTGGATATACTCGTCAGGCGAACAAGGTCGTGGCCAAGGAATGCTGGGTCCATGAACAAACGATCATTTCTGAAACTTTGCGCTGCGCTTACTACAAACGAGTTGCTTACACCGCTTTTTGCGCGGGCCTCTATGGAAAAACTGAAAAATTGGGCGGGCAATTTCGAATACGGCACAGAAAATCTTTACTCCGCCAAGTCGCTCGAGCAAGCACAGCAATTCATCAAAAAACAAACTCGGTTGAAAGTCCTAGGCACGCGCCACTGCTTCAACAAGATTGCCGACAGCACTCACCAATTCATCTCCCTGAAAGAGATGGACCAGATCCTCGCGCTGGACACAACGGCCCGCACCGTAACCGTCGATGCCGGCATGACCTACGGTCGCTTGTGCCCCCTGCTCGACAGCAAAGGATGGGCGCTTCATAATCTCGCCTCTTTGCCACATATTTCCATCGCGGGAGCTTGCAGCACCGCCACACATGGTTCCGGAGAGAAGAATGGCAATCTGGCCACGGCGGTTTCTGGAATAGAGATCGTCAATGCCGCGGGCGAAGTCGTGCAATTGTCCCGTCAGAAAAATGGAGCTGATTTTCTTGCTGCGGTGGTCGGCCTTGGAGCGCTCGGCGCTGTCACTAAGGTTACCTTGGACGTCCAACCCAGCTATCAGATGCAGCAGTACGTTTACGAAAACTTGCCCCTGGCCGAATTGAAAGAATCATTTTGACGCCATCGAATCCGCCGCCTACAGCGTGAGTCTATTCACCGATTGGCAAAACCAGCGGATCAACGAAGTCTGGCTCAAGTGCCGAATGGACAAAACGCCGCTTTTTCTTGCCTCGCCCGAATTTTATGGCGCAAAGAGGGCCATCTAAAAACCTCCACCCCATCGCGGAGCTTTCCGCCGAAAATTGCACGGAGCAGATGGGAGTGCCCGGCCCCTGGTACGACCGGCTGCCGCATTTCCGGATGGGCTTCACGCCCAGCGCTGGCAAAGAGTTGCAGTCGGAATATTTTGTGCCCCGCCAGAATGCGGTGGATGCGATTCTCGCCGTGGAACGTCTTCGTGATCAAGTGGGGCCGCATCTGTTGGTCTCAGAAATCCGCACGATCGCCGCGGACGATCTCTGGATGAGCCCCTGTTACAAGCAACCCAGCGTAACCATTCATTTCACTTGGAAACCGGACTGGCCGGCAGTTAGCAAGCTGCTGCCGTTGATCGAAAAAGAGCTCGCGCCGTATCACCCACGCCCTCACTGGGGCAAACTTTTCACTCTGCCACCCGCGCAACTCGATTCTGCCTACGAAAAATTGCCGGAATTTCTCGCCATCGTCCGGAAGTTCGATCCCAACGGCAAATTCCGCAATGAGTTTCTGGACCGAAACCTCTTTGGTGTGAATTCCTGACCCAATTGGATGACCCTTCTCGTCGCGATTGGATGAACCCGCATTCCTGCGATAAACTAGAGCTTCAACCGAAATGGGCTGGAGACGGTATACGTTGCGCGTTCGAGTTCCTGAGCTTCCGGCCCATTGGGGAAAAGGGAATTACCTCTAGAAGTCGAAGGCACTTGTGTCCAAATGAATCTTTCCATCAAGCAGATGACCAAAGATCAGAGCCGCGATACCGGCATGGCAATGGTCTTGCTCCTGCTGCTGATCTATCTCAAAACGCGGCGGGAGGGGTGGCTCTACTCGGCCATGGTGCTGCACATCGTAAACATGATCGTCCCGCGGATATTTGCCCCCGTTGCCGTTCTTTGGCTGGGACTCTCTCATGTCCTCGGCACCGTGATGTCAAAGGTCCTGCTTTCGATTTTATTTTTCGCCGTGGTCACGCCGATCGGCCTGTTGCGGCGGCTTTTTGGGAAGGATTCTTTGAAATTGCGCGAGTTCAAGGCCGGCACGGAATCCGTCATGCTGGTCAGAAATCATCTCTTTGTGGCCCAGGATATCGAAAAGCCGTATTAAGCGGAGGCATCTAGCGTGGACTTCCTGAAGGATTTGTGGGGTTTCCTGAAGCAAAGGAAAAAATTCTGGCTGCTGCCCATGATCCTTATTCTATTGGGCTTCGGCGCCATTATGTTCTTTGCCGCCGGCTCAGCCATCGCGCCGTTTATCTATTCGCTCTTCTAAGGCTTATCCGCATTCAAGGAACAACGCAGAAAGTTTTCGGATGAAAAAAGCGATTCTTGGCATTTCCGCGTTCTATCACGACAGTGCGGCCGCGCTGCTCGTCGACGGCAAAATCGTCGCCGCCGCCCAGGAAGAGCGCTTCACACGAAAAAAACACGACTCCTCCTTCCCGATTAACGCCTGCCGATACGTTCTCCAGGAAGCCGGGCTCAACTACAAAGATCTATCCGCCGTCGCCTTTTACGAAAAGCCATTCCTCAAATTCGAGCGGCTCCTCGAAACCTACCATGCCTTCGCCCCAAGTGGCTTCGTCAGTTTTGTTTCCGCAATGCTCGCCTGGATCAAGGAAAAGCTCTTCATGCGCCGCATGCTCCGCGACCAGTTGGCCCAGCTTGGCGATGGGGAAGTCCCCACCTACTTTCCGGAGCATCATCTTTCCCACGCGGCCAGTGCTTTCTATCCTTCTCCTTTCACGGAAGCTGCAATCCTCACCGTGGATGGCGTCGGAGAGTGGGCCACCACCACCATCGGTCGCGGCCGCGGCAAAGATATCGAAATCCTGAAAGAGCTTCATTTCCCCCACTCCATCGGCTTGCTCTATTCCGCTTTCACCTTTTACACCGGATTCGCTGTCAACAGCGGCGAGTACAAGCTGATGGGCCTCGCCCCGTACGGAAACCCGGACTCGCAGCGCACCGCCGATTACAAAAAAAAGATTGAAACCGAACTGGTCGACATCCGTACGGATGGCTCTGTGATTTTGAATATGTCCTACTTTGACTTCGCCACGGGCCTGAAAATGGCCAACGAAGCAAAATGGGAAAAGCTGTTTGGCATCCCACGCCGCAAGCCCGAATCGGAAATTTCTCAGGCCTATATGGATATGGCCCTTGCGATTCAGCAAGTCACCGAGGAATCCGTCCTTCGCCTGGCCAAAGCCGCCCGCGAACTTACCGGGTGCAAGGATCTTGTGATGGCGGGCGGCGTGGCTCTTAACTGTGTCGCCAACGGCAAAATCCTCCGCGCTGGAATTTTCGATGACCTCTGGTTCCAGCCCGCCGCGGGCGATGCGGGTGGTGCTCTAGGCGCGACTTACGCCGTCTGGCATATCCTCTTCGGAAACGAACGGCAAGTTTCCGTTCAGCACGATGCCACCCAAGGCTCCTACCTCGGCCCGGAATTTTCCGACAAGGAAACGGATCGTGTTCTGCAGAAATACGGCGCCAAAGCTCGCCTTTACGATGAATACAGCTGCCTGGCCTCAGACGTCGCCAGAAAATTGGGAGAAGGAAACGTAGTCGGCTGGTTTCAGGGCCGCATGGAGTTTGGCCCGCGCGCCCTCGGCAACCGCAGCATTCTGGGAGACGCGCGAAACCCCGAAATGCAAAAGAAACTGAACCTGAAGATTAAATACCGCGAAGGTTTCCGGCCCTTTGCTCCCTCGGTTTTGGAAGAGGACATCGCGGATTATTTCGATCTCCAGAGCAATTCTCCGTACATGCTGATTGTCGCGCCGGTCCGCGAAGACCGTCAAAATCCGCTCCCCCCTGGCTACCACGAAAAGCCTCTCTACGATCGCCTCTACTTTTTGCGTTCCGATCTTCCGGCGATCACCCACATCGATTATTCCGCCCGCATTCAGAGTGTCAGCCGTGAAACCAATCCCCGCTACTGGGAACTGATCAATCAATTCAAACAGCAAACCGGTTACGGCGTCATCGTCAATACCAGCTTCAACGTCCGTGGCGAACCGATCGTTTGTACGCCAGACGATGCCTATCGCTGTTTCATGCGCACGGAGATGGACTACCTCGTCATCGGCAATTATCTGCTCGACAAAAAAGAACAACCGCCTCTTCCCGATACCAGCGACTGGCGCAAGGAATTCAAACTCGACTGATCGACGCAAATTCGATTGCGCTGTCTTTGCAATCTCTGAATCCGCCCGAATCCAGCCGCCCATACGCCGGCGAATGGCAGCCGCTTAGCGCGCTCCCGCCGAAAGAAAATTCCCGTAGCCGACAATGACTGTTGATCCCACCAGCAGCACCAAAGCCAGCGTAAGAAACCGCATCGCTCCGGCGCCCGCCCCTCTCCACTCCTTAAAACCCAATCCCCAAAGTGTGCTGAAAATAATGATGCTGGCCATGTGCAGCGTCCAACTGGAAAAGCCATACTTGCCCATCTGCGTTTCGCCCATGGTGTAAAAAAAGAACTGGAAATACCAGGTGGTTCCTGCAAGCGCGCACCAAAGATAATTTGCCAGCATGGGCACGCGAGTGCCATCCGATTGAACCGTACCCGGGATGTGTTCCACGACCTCACGGCCCGGAGCATCAATGGCCGTTTCGAGAATCGCCCCGTCCCGGACGGCTGCATATTTGTCAGTTCCCGCCGTGAAGTACTGAAATCCCGATTTATTTTTGATGTTTAAAGCGACGCACCAGATAAAGTTCGTCGTGAATCCCCCGATCAGCACCACCACCAGCACGGGCAGCCCCTGCCAAAGCGAAGCCGTGCCATGTTGCACCGTCAGGACCTTAATCGGTGCGCCCGCGGCCAATCCATAAGCAAAGCATGCGCTCATCACGCCCGAAAGAGTCGCCACCGCCAAACCCTTCTTCAAATCAAACTCCTGGATAACCGCCTTCTTCTGCTCAGGCGACAGCTTGCGCTCCTTCAGGATTCCCGCGACTCCAGCCGCTGCAATACCCAAAAGACAAACAAAAACGCCGCCAAGGATCACCCGGCCCGAAGCAGTCCCCAGCACCTGGCTTCCGAAGACTCCTGCGAATAGAGGAGGCATCAGTGTCCCGAATGCGGCGCAAAGTCCCAGGACCACAGCCATCCCCAACGAAAGCCCAAGGAATCGCATCGTCAGTCCGAACGTCAGCCCTCCCACGCCCCAGAGCAGCCCGAAGAATATTGTCCAGAAAATCGTTCTGACCGGTGCCTCGGCAAGCACCTGGAGCAGATCGCGAGTCAGAAAAGTTGCCAGCAGCCACGGCGCAATGATCCAACTGAAAAATCCACCAGCCAGCCAGTAGGTTTCCCACGACCATCGTTTCACCGCGCGATAGGGAACATAGAAACTTGCGGAAGCCAGGCCGCCGAGCCAGTGGAATAACACGCCTAACGCCGGATTGGGAATCACGAGCACCTCGGCTGAAAATTAGATATGAAACACTTCTTCAAGCGGGGCCATCGCCTGGTCCGGCAGCAGGCCGGCTGGCTGCACGAAAAATTTGGACATCTCGCGTTGCCAGCGCCCATTCACTTCACGCGATGCCATTCCCGCGCGCGCCCGCTCGAAATCCTCTGTCTCTAAATAACCAACCAGCAATCCGTCTCCCCGTAAAAAAAGAGAATAATTGCTCCAGCCCGTCTCTCGCAGCGCCTGAAGCATCTCCGGCCATACCGCGCGGTGCCTCTCTTTGTATTCCGCAAGAAGCTCGGTTTTCACTTGCAATACAAAACAAATTCTTCGCATGAATTCACCTGCCAAGCTCTCCACTCCTGCATTTTGATGCATCATTGGCAACCGGTTTCGTGGTCCGGCCGTGTCTCCCCAATCGCGTTCTTCGGGAGCGCGGCCAGCACCCAATGAACTTCGTTTCATTTCTTTTGCTTTCGTTTATCTACGTTTCGTCTTACACTTTGCCTGACCGTCTTACGAATCATTTGCATCATACATTGCCGGGTGGGTGAAACGATGTCAAACGGATGGCGCGCCATGCCGCTCTTGCTTTCAGCTTCTATCTTGGCAGTCCTCACTCTCGCTGTTCCGCGCTCAGCCAGCGCGCAAGACATTCAATACCGCGAAGACCCCGACGCCGCCAAGCGCATGACCCTTCTCCTCAAGGACTGGGATCCCAAGCCCATGCTCCACGTCCCGTCTCACGAAGTTCCCCGCGCAAAATATTACGTCATTGACGTCCACAATCACGTAAACGACGCCGCCGGCGTCAATGGTGAATCCGTTCCGCCCGCCGACGTGATCGCCAGCATGGATCGGACAAATGTGAAAACCATCGTCATCCTCACCGGGTTGTGGGGAGACAAACTCCAGGCAGTCCTGAATAACATGGTGAAACCCTATCCCGGCAGATTTATGGTCTTCGCGCAAATGGATTGGTCCAAAATCGACGATCCGAATTTCAGCGCGGAAATGGTTGCGCAACTGGACGACGCCGTAAAGCGTGGTGCGCGCGGGCTAAAGGTCCTCAAGGATTGGGGTCTTGGCGTAAAAGACAAATCCGGAAAATTCGTTCCCATCGACGATCCGCGCATGGACCCCGTCTGGGAAGAATGCGGCAGATTGGGCATCCCCGTGGCGATTCATTCCACCGATCCGGAGGCTTTCTTCACCCCGACCGATGCGCACAACGAGCGCTACGAAGAGCTGATGCACAATCCCACCTGGAGTTTTTACGATCACGGATTTCCCGATAAATCCACGCTACTCGAGCAGCGCAATCACATCGTTGCCAAACATCCCCACACCACGTTCATTGCCCTCCATGTCGCCAACTGGCCCGAAAATCTGGATGCCGTATCCGATTGGCTCCGCAAATATCCCAATATGTATGTAGAGCTTGGCGCCAGAGAAGCCGAACTCGGCCGCCAGCCGCGCCGCGCGGGCCAATTCTTCGCCGAATTTCAGGACCGCATCTTGTTTGGCACAGACTCGGAGCCCGTGCCCGAGATGTATGCCAACTATTTTCGCTGGCTGGAAACAGACGACGAATATTTTCCATATTCGGGTTATCCCGGCCAGGGTAGATGGATGATTTACGGTCTCGGTTTACCCGATGGAATTCTCCAAAAGGTCTATCATGCAAACGCGGAGAAAATCTTCTCCACATTTCACGGGGAAAAACCATGAACCCGATTGTCCAAAAAACCGGCCGCTTTTCGGATTGCTCACAGCCGCTTCAATCTGCCTTTTGCTCGGCAGCTGTAAGTCGCCAGAATCCAAACCAGAGCCCAAGCCTCAACCTGTCTCTGCTGTCGCCGTAACGAATCAGCCCGACGGCATTCATTTGCAAACGCCTCAAGCGGAATTTGTTCTCACCGCGAATGGTGCTCTGCTCGCGCGCCTCAAAAGCGGCTCCCAGTGGCTCACCCTCGATCAATCTTCATCCAATTCCGGAACTCTCGTCACTGCCAATAACCGGCCGATCAAAGACTTCGCCCTGGATCTCGCGAATCCCAAAATTCAGCCAGCCAGCGGCAAACTCGGTGCACTTGGAAAACACGTGGAGGTCAAAGGACACAGTCCTTCTTCCGCGCTCGACGAAATTCTAACCGTCGAAGTCTACGACGATTTTCCAGCCCTGGCATTGCTCTCGGCGACGTACCGCAATTCCAGCGATAAGCCTCTGAACTTGGATTCGGTAACCCTGCAAAACCATTCGCTGGACGCCTCCCTTGCAGACCCCAGCGCCAAGCCTTATCAAATGTGGGCGTTTTTCGGCTCCAGCCTGAAGTGGGGGAAAGACGATGTGCTCCCGCTCACCGCAAAGTTTTCCCAGGACAACCCCTTTGGCGCTCCGGTCGATACCCACGACGATCTCGGCCGCGTCGGCGGCGGAGTTCCCGTCGTAGCCTTCTGGACCCGCAATACCGGCTTGGCCATTGGCCACCTGGAAACTCTTCCCCTGATTATCTCGATTCCCACGCGAACTTCCTCGGACGGAAAGGTGGAAGCCGCAGTCGTTATTCCCGCGCATTCCGCGCTGAAACCCGGCGAAACCTTCTCCACTCCCAGAACTTTTGTCACCGTTTTTCAGGGCGACTATTACAAACCGCTCAGCACCTGGTCGGAAGCCGTGGATCGCGAAGGATTGACTCGCCCCAAAAACAACGACGAGAACTACGCCGTAAGCTGGTGCGGCTGGGGCTACGAAGCGAACGTCACTCCAAAGCAGATGCTCGCCACCATCCCAAAATTGCAGGAACTCGGCATTCATTGGGGCACCCTCGACGACCGCTGGTTCAATAATTACGGCGACTGGCTGCCGCGCAAAGACACCTTTCCCGGAGATTCGATCCAGCAAATGGTTAAGGACTTTCACCAGCAGGGAATTAAAGTCCAGCTCTGGTGGCTCCCCCTCGCCGTCGAGGACGGGAAATTCGGCTATGACGACCACAAATACATAGTCTCCGACGTCGTGAAAGAACACCCCGACTGGCTCATCCTCGACGAGAAAGGCCAGCCCGCAAGAATCACCCGAAATCTGGCCTCACTATGTCCAGCCCTGCCTGAAGTGCAGGAATACTATAAGAAACTCACCGAGCGCTTTATTCACGACTGGGATTTTGATGGCCACAAGCTCGACAATATCTACGCCTCCCCGCGCTGCTACAATCCGAAACATCACCACAAATCTCCGCTCGATTCCGTCTACGCCATGGGAGAAGTCTACAAAACCATCTTTGAAACCACTCGCGCTCTAAAACCAGATAGCGTCACGCAAAGCTGCCCCTGCGGAACGCCGCCCAGCCTTGCCTGGCTCCGCTACATGGATCAGGCCGTCACCGCCGATCCCGTCGGCTCCATCCAGGTCCGCCGCCGCATCAAGATGTATAAGGCTCTGCTCGGACCTCACGCAGCCATCTACGGAGATCACGTTGAATTGACTCGCATCACCGGGGAAAGCACCGGAAACGAGCAGGACCTCGGCGACGATTTTGCATCAACCTTGGGTGCCGGTGGTGTGCTCGGAACCAAGTTCACCTGGCCGGACTATGGTCCAAAGCTGAAAAATGTTTACCTCAATCCCGAAAAAGAAGCCCACTGGAAGAAATGGATCGCGCTCTACAACCAGAAAATGCTTTCGAAGGGCGATTTCCTTGACCTCTATGTGTATGGCTATGACGTACCGGAAGCCTACGCAATTGCGAAAGATGGAGCGATGTACTACGCCTTCTACGCCCCCGGTGCGCCTGACACCAGCAAAGCCAGCAGGAACTGGAGTGGCGAAGTGGAACTAAGAGGCCTCGGCAATAAAACGTATCACGTGACCGACTACGTGCACGGCAAAGACTACGGCTCCGTCACCGGACCAACCGCCAAACTACATGTGGAGTTCGAAGGAAGCCTGCTACTGGAAGCCCAGTAAAAAACTCAGTAGAAAATTGTAGCCGCCAAAAACGCCCGCTCACCCGTCATTCCGAGCGAAGGTCCGGCCGGGTCTGCCGGACCGCAGTCGAGGAATCCGCTTCAACTCTTGGGGTGATTCAACCGGTCAGCAAGTCCCATGCCACGAACACCGAGCCTGGCGACCCGATTCACATCGGCAATAATCCTCACGCAGCGAAAAACGCCTTCCGATAACCCTCATCGCGAAACGCTTCCGTCCCGCCGCTCCGCGTGGTGGAGAATGCCCCAGCAAGATTGCCGTAGCGCAAACACTCTTCAATGTTCGCCGCACGCAGATACTGGTGCAAAAACCCCGCGTCAAAGCTATCGCCCGCTCCAATCGAATCCACCGCGTCTACTTTTGTCGGTGGACCTTCAAAGATGTCTCCTCCACGGCGGGCCAGCACCCCTCGTTCACCTCGCTTCATAACCACCAGCGGAACCTTGCTGGCCAAAAATTTCAGCGCCTCCCCAGGATCGTCCTTTCGCGCCAGTCGGCATGCCTCGCGTTCATTGGGCAGCAGCACGTCCACCCATGCCAGCACATCGAGTACCTCCCGATCCCAACGGTCCTCCGGGTCATCGTTGGTATCTAGCGAAGTCGAAAGTCCCGCCTCCTTCGCGTAACGGAATAAATCTGCTATACGCGGCCGCAGTGCCGTCTGCAGAAAATAAGAGGAAAGGTGCAGGTGGCGCGCCGCCGCGATTCGATCCAGATCCAGATCCTCAAATCGCATCTCCGCCATTACGCCCGGATACGTCATGATGTACCGCTTCTCAGGCTGCGGCAGAATTACGGTAATTCCCGTCTTCCTGCCGGAAAATCTTCGAACCCCGGAAACGTCAACACCGCTCTCCTCCAGGCGCTGTAAACAATTTTCTCCAAACGCATCCTCTCCGATCGCCGAATGGAACGCCACGCGGTTGCCCAACAACGCAAAGTTGTGTGCAAAAATCGCCGAAGAGCTCCCCAGCGTAAGTGTCGCATCGGAGGCAATGTGCTCCCGGTCCAATTCGAGCCGCCCCGGAAGTCCATACAGGACAAAATCCAGATTCAGTTCGCCAACCACGCTGATGTCAAACTTGCTCTGATCAGGCATCCACCATGCTCCGCACTGAAATCAATCCAGAATCACCACGCGCGTCAAATTCTTCGGTTCGTCCGGATTGAACCCCTTTTTGAGACCCGTGTGATATCCCAATAGTTGCGTGGGCACAACAAACGGCGCCAGCAGCGCAATTTCCGGGCTCGCGGACTCCAGCTCAAGCACAAGGTCCGATGCCTTCCGAACCGTTTCGCTCGCCCGGTTGCAGATCGCAATAATCGTCCCACCCAGTTGCTTCATCTCCAGCAGTACTTCGCTTTCCGCAGTCATTCCCGATTCGCTCAGCAAAAACGCAATGCAAGTTTGCGGCGCAACGATCGATTTTGGTCCATGCCGGAACTCCAGCGTATGGTAAGCCTGGGCATAGGAATGGGACATTTCCGTAACCTTCAGCGCTCCCTCTCGCCCGATTGGAAAAAATGGCCCCTGTGCCAGATAGATGTAATCCTCAAAGGTCCGCTCCGTCACAAACTCTTCGATCTTCGCGTTCCATGTAGCGATTCGCGACGCAAGCCCGCTGGCGACTTCTTCCAATGCCACGGGAATATTCTTTTTTCCTGCGGTCTCCGCCGCCAGCAAAAAAATTGTCTGCAGCATGGAACTGAACGAGCGAGTCATGACCATGCTCTTCTCATCCGCGTCCGGAATGGCGATGGTCAGGTCGCACGTATTCGCAAGTTCTGATTGTGGGGAGCAAGTGATGCCCAGCGTACTCGTCTTGTACTTCTTGCGCAGAATCTCCGCGGCGCGTATTGCCTCCGAAGTCGTGCCGGAGCGCGAAATCACCACCGCCTGCAGATCAGGATCAGCCAAATGTTCCAGTTCCGGAAACAGCAGAATTTCCGACGACGGGACGGCCCTCGCCGTTTGCCCGGTCAGCAGCGTCCAGCCGGATGCTGCGGCTTCTGCCAGGTAATAGCTTGTCCCGCAGCCCGTAAATAACCAGGATTTGTGCGCGGCCGTTTTCCGCTGCATCTCGGCAATGGCCCCATTCTCATTCAGTCTGCGGTAGCAGGCCCGCCAGACCTCGGGCTGCGACAGAATTTCGCTGATTGTGTGTGGACCGTGATTAGACGAACTCGAAGCGGGCATCATTCTTTCCTCGACGAAGCGAACCCCTGATGGCTGGGATTTACGCTTTTTTCTGAACTGCTAGCCAAGTACGTTCAACTGCTCCACGATCGCGGACCTCCAGTGCAATCCGCTTCGTAGACCTTACCCAGGTGTTTGCACCACAACCTGTCGTTGAAAACTCTTAATATCCTCCGCCCGTGCGGCGCCCGGAGAATCCGCCACGCAATTTGCCGCCGCGCATGCCGCCGCAAGTCGCAGCGTTTCCTGCGGCGAAAAATTCGACGCCATGCCCATCGCGAAGCCGGCCAGCGCCGAATCGCCGCATCCAACCGTCGACCGGATCTTCACCGGCAGCGCCGGCGCAAAAAACACCGGCGTATCTGCCCCATCGCAAAAAAGCAAGCCGGCCGCGCCAAGGCTCAATGCAGCGCTCTGCGCCCCTCGCCCCAACAATTCGCGAATCGCAGCAATAGCCGTGGAAAGGGAAGTAACCGGCATGTCCAAAAGCCGCGAAACTTCATCGCGATTGGGCTTCACAAAGAATGGTTTTGCCTCCAGCCCCAATCTCAGGGACTCGCCACTCGTGTCCAGAAAAGTTCTGCACCCGAATTCTCTTCGCCATTCCGATCAGGCGCGCATAAAAACCAGGCTCAGCGCCCTGCGGCAGGCTTCCCGAAAAAATCACCGACAATTGTTCTGCCCCCTCCGCAAACCTTCCCTTGCAGGCCTCTTCGAACTCCGCCCATTCAGCAGCACTCGGCGATATGCCCGGTTCAAGCACCTCGGTCACCGTCCCATCGTCCTCGATAATCTCCAAATTCGTCCGCGTTGCTTGCTTCGTCGCGCACCCGGTCGCCTCGATTCCCAATGCTGCCAGCCCGTCCAGAAGTTCCTCACCGTTTGCGCGGCCGAACGTTCCGATCCAGTGCGGTTTCTCGCCCAAGGTCTGCAGCACCATCGCCACATGCGCCGCTTTTCCGCCCGCATAGCCCTTCGAAGTCAGTGCCCGATTCACCGCTCCACGCCGCAAATTCTCGATCGTAAGTCGCTTATCGATCGCCGGATTTGCGCTGACGCACAGAAACATGGCCTGGGTCCGCAGTTATTCCTTCCCACCGGCCGCGGAAATCACTCGCTGCTGCCAAGGCCGCGCGGATCCAAGCTGTGCGTTCACTTTTTGAATATTCCGCACACCCTCCTCACTAAGCCAGTCCTCCAGCGCTGATGCGCCCTGCTGCACAAAGATCGGCACTCCGTTTTGCCAGGTCGCCCGCCCGCAGAGCACCCCGGAATAGTCAGACTTCGCTTCCGCGGCCAACGCCAATGCCTCAACAAACGTCTCGTTGCTCACCCCTTCCGAAAGATAGATGAAGGGCAACGTTGCCGCCTGCGAAGCCCGCCGGAAGTGCATGATCGCTTCCGCGCGCGAATAAACCGCCTGCGAACGCGGCAGGGCCGAAGATTCCACGAAATTCATGTTTACGGGCACACCTACCTTCAACACATCGACGGCATACTTCGGCTTGCAGAACTCTTCCACCGACCGCGCGACAATTTCCGGCTTCACCCGGGCAAAATCCGCGCTCTTCTCATCCATATTGTCGTGATAGCTCACAATTTCCAGAAAAAACGGCACGTCGCCCGTGCTGCATTCCTCCCCAATTCGCGTAACCCAACCCTGCTTCTGGGAATTTATCTCTGCGCCGCTGTCCGGCGAGTAATAAAGCAGCACTTTGATCCCGTCCGCGCCCTCTTCTTTCAGCTTCCTAACGCTGAGTCCCGGCAGCGTCTGCGGCAATCTGCCCGGAACCGACTTGTCGTATCCGCTTTTTTCATACGCCAGCAGCAAACCCGCACTCGCCGCGCGGGCGCGCGCCGCAGGCAGCCCATATTCCGGGTCCAGCAAAATGGCGCTGGCGTGCGGCGTCAGAAACTGGCTGACTTTTTCCTTGAACTGCATTAACTGCTCGACTGGAATTTCCTCTGCGGCCTGCCCGCTTGCCTTCGCGAAAAGCTTCCGCAACGCGCTCCGCTGGTCAATCGCCAGCGCCGCAATCACTCCGCGCTTGTCAGAAAGCGCCTCGAGGCCTTTTTTCTTTCCCGCAGTCATCTTGCCCAAAACTCCTTCTTACGGATGTTTAGGAACCCAGACCACCGCGCCCCGTTCCACTGCGGGCAAGGTAAATTCCACTTGTTCGCCGTTCCGCTTGCCCTTGATCATCTGCTCGGTTCCAAGAAAGGGGAGATACATCAGCGAGTCTCCCATGCCTGAGGGAATTTCTACCCGCAGATTCTCAACCGGCGTGGGCTGGGCCACTTTGCCGGGAATCAAACCGCCAAAATTTGCCAGGAATATATGCGCCGTGCCGTCCACCTCGGCAAAATTCGCCGCCATCGTCATCGGTCCGTCGATCTGAATCTCACTCTTCGCCTGCATTGACTCGAGATACTCTTTCGGCCGTTCTCCCCACGCCGCGCCAAAATCCTTTTCAAGCGCAGCGAAGTACAAGCCTCCCGGATTCCCATCCAAAACTTTCACATCCTTCGAATCATCCATTCCCGTGGCATTCTTGCCCGTGATAACCAGCTTTCCCCCGCCCGATACATATCGCTTCAACTCCCGCACTTCCTCATCGCCGAGCACACTCACATTCGGCAAAACCAACCTCTGTCCCTTGAAATTCGCCAGCGTCCGCGGTGTCACCACTTGCAATTCCTTGTGGGACTGCAAAAGTAAAACCAGCGTCCCCCGATAAGCCGGAAGAAAATCATCCGGTGCGTAATCCCGGCTCTTCGGCGAAAAATATACCCCCACCGGATGCATCGGCTTCCTCGGCTCATAGAGCGTCTTTTCGTTCTTCTCGATCCATGCGAATATTTCCCGCCGCGTAGCAGGATCATTGCTCCCCGCCATCTCGTGGCCCGCCGCGTCCCAGAAATTCGCCCCGGCCATCACTTCGGACATCGCCAGATTCTTCATCGCCTCACGCTTGTCCACCACCTTGTCGCCGTCCCACGAATAGTTCAGTATCCACGTGGCCTTTCCCTCGGCGAACGCGCGAAACGATAGCATCCCGGCCTGGTAGAGGAACCAGTCCGCCTGCGTCCGCGACGCGGCCATGTGCTCCCCATTCCCAAACTCATATTCATGGGCGATCGCATCCACCACTCCGTACATCTGATAAACGTCCGCTCCCACCACCACCGCTTCGTGCTCAATCCCCGGATAAATTTCCGGGATCACCATGATGGCCGGATTCACACTGCGCGCCTGTTCGCGAATCTCTTTCACAAAATCCGTCATGGTCGTAATCCGAAAATCAACCCACTTTCGAAAGTTGGCGTCCCCGAAATCCCCGAGCTTCAGGTCCTTTCGTGCATCCAGCCCGGTTTTGTCGTGAAAAGCGGCCACCGTCGCATCATCAAAACTCGCCCAGGTTTGCTCCCACCCGTCGAAGTGCGTCATCCAGTAAGGAATGTCCACATAAATGCCGTCAATGCCCGTCCCCGCAATCTGTCGCACCCGTTCCATGTATAACTTTCGCCAATCCTTGGCGTACGGCGTCACCCACACATCTTCGTCTCCAGGCCGAATCCAGAACGCCGCCCCGGAAGTGAACACCGCCGGCTCCCCGGTCAGCTTCCTCTGCAGCCAGTTCGGGATGATCCTTCACCACGGAATGCGCCGAATGATCCGCATTCGCCGTTATGCACTCCGTGCCCGCGATATAGACGAACGCATGATTCTTCGCCTTATGCGCCGCTTCGGCCACCGCACGAATTGCGTTCAACTTTTCTGTCGGATCCATCAGGCTCTCGTACCGCCCGGGAATGTCGTTGTCGACCTCAATCCCGAACACTCCGTCCCCAGTTGCCTCCCGAACGATCTTGTCCGCATTACTCGGGGAAAGTCCGTACGCGCCAATCCGAACATAATTTGTCCAATTCTGTTCCTGCGCGTCGGCGCCAGAAGCCGCTCCGCAGCATGCCGCCGCACACAGACACAAGATCGCGCCAATTCGATTGTTCATCCCATCCGCCTAGAACTGAAACCTCACGCCGAATTGCGTGTGTCGCGGCGTGTTGGCCGTGCTCGTCACCGTGCCAAATCCAGAGCTGTCCACGCTCGTATTCGCTGCTGCGAATCGCGGGGTGTTCGTGAAGTTGAAGAATTCACCGCGAATCTGCAGCGTCATGCCCTCACGGATCGTAAATTGCTTCATAAAAGACAGGTCCATGCTGTGCACTCCATCGGTGCGCAATGTTGGAATGTATCGCGACGCATTGCCCGGTGTTTCATCCCCCGGATACTTGAAGCAGGACGCGTTGAAGACCGACGGATTTAGATTGTCTGAGAGGTTGGCCGCGTCGTCCAATCCGTTCGCCGCCGCCTGGTGGTAACTGATGCCGCTTCCTAGCTGGTAAGCATTGCAGACGATATTCGGTCGTTGATTGCCGTCAATGAACGCGCCGTTCGCGCCTTCAGAAGTGCTGAAGGCAAGTGGTTGTCCCGTTTGCCTGGTGATCAGCGTTGAAATTTCCCAGCCGCCCACAAACCCGTCCAGAACTCGATTCATATCTCTCCCGATCCACAGTCCGCGGCCCACCGGCAAATCCACGATTGCCGCCAGCACGAATCGGTTTGTCGCATCGTTCGCGCTGATCCCGTGTTCCAGTTTCAGCCGATCAAGTTCTTGTACGTTCCCGGCATTCAGGGTCCCGACGAACGCATTAAATCCTGCCGACGAGTCATCCGTGGCCTTCGAAAGTGTGTAATTGCCTTCAAAGCTCACGTAATGATTTGCTCGCTTCTGGAAACGTATTTCCATCGCGTTATAGGAAGCGTTCGCTCCCAGGTTCGGCAATCCCGTGAATGAACCGTCAAACTGTGGATATGGGCGCAAAAGATTCACCAGCGCAAGCTGCGGCTGGTTATATAACGAAGCTGGCGAATTGAAAATCGGCGGTGGTTGTCCCGGGACTTGCGTAAACATCGATTGAAACGGATTGTTGACCATCTGCTCGAGGTAATTGGAAACACAGCCGTCAACATCGCATTGCGGATCCAACGCGTGTTGCTGTGCGGAAATCTCCGCGCGCACGTCAGACGACAGGAAGTCGCGGTTCCGCGTCGTCGTCACATTGTCGCCGCCCCATGGCAAATGCGTGCTGCGATTCGCGGAATAATCAATTCCGAATGTTATATCCCAGGGCAGCAGTCGCTGAATTCCGATATTCCATTGGTAGATTTCCGCGTTCAGCGCTGTTTGCGTTCCCAGATTGTTGCTGTTCGAAAACCCCCAGTTCGCGTTCGCTCCGTTTGTCATGCCCTGCAGTTGCGGCAATCCATTCGGAAACGGATTCTCCAGGGTCGCAAAGCGTGTGTTGAAATTGTCGGTCGTGAAAAGCGCGTTTGCGCTGGCGCTGAAGGCGGCGCCCGGATACTGATAATTCGTCGCGGGATTCAATCCATAATAAATTCCCGCCCCGCCGCGAATCACCGTCTTCTGGTCAAACGAGTAGGCGAATCCCAATCTTGGGGCTACATTGTTCCTATCCACCGGCAAATGGCGGCCCAATCCCCCCTGCCCCACGAACAGAGTAGTTCCTGTCAGTTGCGTTGGCGTCACAGTGTTCGGATCGAGCGGAGAGGGAAGCGGCACGGTAATCCCGGTGTTCCCCGTGAAATCACTGTACTGCTGGTGGTTGTAGCGCTCGGTGTACGGCGTGCTCCACTCGTATCGCAGCCCCAGGTTCAATGTCAGTTTCGCATTCAGTTTGAAATCGTCCTGCACGTAAAACGCAGTCTCCCAGGACTTGTCGGCAACGTTGGGCTGAATATTGATGAAGCTGTTCCCTGGGTCACCATAGCCGATTAACAGGTCCGCAAAGGGATTCCCGTTCCCCGGGGTCGTGTCTGTCGGAGATGTCGCCGTAATATTTTGCGGGAAATAAAATAGCCCCGTGGGATTGCTCGGCTGCCCGAAATTGTTGAAAAATTGCCTTTGCTCGAATCCGGTCTTGATCGTGTGCCGGCCGCGTATCAGCGAGACTGCCGAGGAATAGGAATACAAGGTGTGCGCAAACGTCACGTCCGTGCAGCATTGGTTGAACAAAGACAACTGGTTATAGGGATCCCCATAATCCATCTGGATCGTCGGCATCCGGTCGAGCCCATTCGCTTCTTGCAGAATGGGAGGAAATCCCACCGACGACAATGTGGGTCCCAGCGAATTTCCTGGTGAACTCACGCGGTCCAGCGCAAACCGGCTGGTCCACAGTGTGGTTGGCGTGAGCGCCCAGTTGAACTCCAGTCCCGCGTTGTTGACCACCGTCTTTCCCGCCAAGCCATCATTGATGGTATTTCCCGCCGCGTCGTTTCCATCGGCCAGAAAATACGGTGTCGAAAAATCAGAATACAAGTGGCTGTAACGTCCGGAAAGATGCATCTTGTCGTTGAAATGCTGGTCAATCTTCACATCAAATTGATAACCGGAGCTGGCCGCCACCGTTGACTGCCGGTAATTGAAAATGGCGTTGCCCTGCACATTCGGCATCGGATACAGATTGATCAGCTTCTGCCCGATGGAATCAAACATGGAGGTGGGAATCACATTCGCCACCCCAGCCAGCGAATTTCCATTGGCATCCATATTTGTGCTGTCGCCAACAAATTGCTGCCTCTGCGCGCAAGGAGATCCCGGCGGCGGTGGGCCGGAAGCACAGACCGTAGGATTGTAGATATTCGTCCCGCCGGTGGAAAAATTGCCCAGCCGCTCATCCGCCGTCGGCACGTTTCCCGAAAAATTGACCGCGGAATTGTCGCGCACTTTCTCGAAGTCCACAAAAAAGAAAGTTTTTTCCTTGCGGATTGGCCCGCCAAGCGAAAATCCATATTGATCGCGCAGGTGGTCCGGCTTGGGAACGCCCGCCGCATTGTTAAAAAAATCGTTGGCGTCCAGCGCCGAACGTTGCCCAAACCACCAGCCGCTCCCGTGGAACTGGTTGCCGCCTTCCTTCAACACCAGGTTCATCACCGTTCCGCCGTTATTTCCGTATTCCGCGGAAAAGCTATTGTTCTCGACCTTGAACTCCTGCACGATCTCCACCGAAGGCTGGTAGTAGACGTTCGTCGTTCCGCCTTCACCCTGTTCCGGCGCGCTGGTCAGCGCTCCATCGAGCCGCACTTCGGCAGTAGCATTCCGTTGTCCGTTAGACACAAAATTCGTTCCCGCTGGGTAGGAATCCTGAATACCCGACCCCGCGGCTTCCGTTACTCCTGCCGCAAGAAATACCAACCCAAAAAAACTTCGGTCCGGCAGTGGTATGTCGCGAACATATTCATTGGTCACGTCTGTCCCAAGCGTCGCATTCCCCGTATCCAGCAAAGGAGCTTGCTCCGTGACCGTCACGGTCTCGGATACCGCACCAGGTTTCACCGTGACGTCGATAGATGCCTGTTGGTTCACGCCGAGGACAACGTCCTTCCGCTCCTCCGCCGCGAAATTCATCGCCTCCACGCGAAGTGTGTACGTCGCCGGGCGAATTCCGGTAAATACATAAATTCCCCGTTCGTCCGTCTGCGTGGTCAACGCAACGTTGGTTCCCTGATCCGTCAGAATCACCTTCGCGCCCGGCACCACGCCGCCAGAGGAATCTTTCACCACCCCGGTCAATTGCGATGTATAGGTGGACTGCGCCGCCAGCATGCAGTCTCCGCCAGATAAAATCGCCGCGCACAAAAAGAAAAATGCCAGTCTGCCACATTTGATGGACATGATGCCCCCGCGAGAAGCTGCTTCTCGCCCCCGGAAAGCCACTTTCGCTTTCTTTCGCTTGTCTTCTTTTACTTTCTATTGTTTCTCAAGTCAAGGAGATAGATTTCTGGCAGGGGTATACCGCAGTGGTCCGACGATTACACCAGCGTTACTTCCACTTCCATTTCGCGCAGCGCCTTCAGATCGCGCTTCGGGATTCCTCGGTCCGTAATCGTCTCGTGCACCGAAGACACACCCATGATCAGCGACAGGCTTCGCCGCCCGAATTTCGAGGAATCGCTTACCACAATCGTCCGGCGCGCCGATTCCGACATCGCCCGGTTCACCCGCGCCTCCAGTTGATTTGGCGTCGTCAATCCATAGTGCACATCAAATCCGTCCACCGCCAGAAACAGCATGTCCGCGCTCAATTTGCGTAGCGATTCCTCGGCCAGTGGCCCCACCAGCGAGTAGGAATTCTTCCGCAGCGAACCCCCGGTCAGTACCACTTCCACTTGGCTGTCCGCCAATTCCGCCGCGATGTTGGTCGCATTTGTAATCACCGTCAGGCCTCGCATTTGCCGGCATCCGCGCGCAATCGAGGTCGTCGTCGTTCCGGAATCCAGAATGAGCACCTGCCCCGGGCGGATCAGGCGCAACGCCGCAGCTGCAATTCGCATCTTTTCCCGCCGGTGCAGTCGTTCCTTCTCGCGCAAGGTCTGATCCTGCAGCGCGCCCGTGCGGATCGGCAAAGCTCCACCGTGGGTCCGCTCCAGAAGTCCATCGTGATGCAGTGACTCCAGATCTTTCCGGATGGTAATCAGCGAAGTGCGGAATTTCTTGGCGAGTTCTCGAACCAGCACGCGGCCGTCGCCGTTCAGTAGTTCCAGAATCTCGCGGCGTCGTTCCTCGTTCAGCATCCCGAGCCTCCAAGGGCCAGAGTTTCGTTTTGTTTCCTTTGGACTCTCTCAGAGTTTCGAACGAAAGTCTAGAATTCCGCTTTCCCGCCAGGTATTGCTTCTCTCGGCCCCATTATTCAACGCCCCATGCCGCACCCGCGCCTTCAATGAGCATCCTTCACTGTTTACTTTCTCTGCGGCCTTGCACGCGAACACGGGCAAATCGCCTCGCGTGCCCCCTCACCTCAACGGGAAACGGTTCCAAACGCCTGCTTGCCCCAGACGGGAAATCCACGATTCAGTCGTGAGCCGCGCATGAATCTCCGCCTACGCCCAGATCTTCAACCCAAGAGCTCTCTTAAGATCAGACCTGGAGCTAGATCGAGGTCTGCCCCCTCTCGACTTGTGCAAACCCTTGCCGGGTCTGCGCAACCTTTTTCATCAATCGAGGTCGCTGCTAACTCTTGTTTCTATCTAAGTAACTGAGCGGGCAGGCGCTGCACAAAGGATTGCATTGGTCCTACAACTGCTCCACACCCGTTTCGCAGCAGTCTGTCCCTTCGAAATCGGTCTCGTACTGGAACCAGGTCAGTCCTTAAAATTTACAGCTTGGATGCCTCCTTGGTCCGGGTGCGCGGCTCGGAAAATTGGGTACAAATTGCATTCTGATCGCCTCCCTCGGCGCTTCCGCCCTATTCCTGCTCTCGCAGGCATTCTGCACGACTGCAAGTCACTGAGCCGGCTCACAGGGACTCTCCGACCCTTTTCATCAGTATTCCGTCAAATTCTAAGCGCTTTTCCGCCCTTCGTTCGTACCCTGGGCCCCAATTCGTTCGCTCCCGCTGTGCATTCCGCACGGAACGCCGCAAATTCCGCGGAGATACTTCGCCCCGGAAATTAGCTCTCTTGTTCGCCCGCCGATTCAGATGCCACGTCAGTGTTGGAGACCAATATGAAACTCTGGGGATTTCTTCGAGCCCTGTCTCGAGACGAATCGCTGTCCCGTTCCTCACTCGAACTACCGTCTCCTGGCTCGACTCCACTGGCACCCAAACGCCAGCCGCGCACCTCCAGGTTTGTCCTGGCTGCATCCCTGCTCCTTGCTTCTGGCCTGGCATTCCACACCTGGCATAACACCTCCTCTCCCAACTCGCGCGCCGCACTCCCGCTTGCCGCCAGCAACCACACTCCAGGACCAATCGACTCGCTCTTGCATCACCTTGCCTCCAAATCCAATCTTCTTCACCTCACCTCGCAAAGCCCCGCTCCCAATGCACCCATCAAAATGTCCCGTTCCTCGTTGTCATTGCCCCTTTTCTTCGAAGCCAATCGTGGCCAGTCGGATTCCCGCGTCCAGTTCCTTGCCAGGGGTAGTGGCTACACCCTCTTTCTAACGCCCACCGAAACCGTCTTCGCCGAAGGGAAGACCAGCCTTGCCGCAAGCGCTTTTCCCAGCCAGTCATCCAAGGCATGGAAAGACGTTCATCCAGCCATCCTTCGCATGAAATTGCTTAACGCAAATCCCGCTCCGATGGTGGCCGGTGCAATGCAGCTCCCCGGAAAAGTGAACTACCTGATCGGCAAGGATCCTCGCAACTGGCACATCGGCGTTCCGTTGTATTCCGAAGTCCATTCAGCTCAAGTCTATCCGGGCATTGATCTTGTGTTTCACGGCGACCAGCGTCAGTTGGAATATGATTTCCTGGTCTCCCCAGGTGCGGACCCCGGACGCATCCGCTTCAACGTAACCGGTGCGGACAAATTGCAAGTTGCCGATAACGGCGACCTGCTCCTGCGCACCGCGAAGACCGAATTCCGCATGCACAAGCCTGTCATCTACCAGCAGGTGGGCGCTTTGCGTCGCCCGGTTGACGGCGGCTTCGCCCTCCAGCACGGCAATCTCGTCGCCTTCAACGTCTCCTCCTACGACAAGACCCTGCCCCTCGTCATTGATCCGCCCATCACCTTCGCCAGCTTTCTCGGTGGCGGCGGCGAGGATCTCGAGGGTGGCATTGACCTCGACACCACCAATCCAAGCGCCCCCAGGCTGTATGTCGCGGGAACCACCACCGACACTACCACCTTTACAGAGACCAAAACTGTCCTGGGCGCCGCTCCCGGTGCGGGCACCTATTCCTTCGTTGCAAAGGTCGATCCCACCACCACCGGCGCGGCCTCGCTCAATTACTTGACCTTTATCGGCGGCAGCGTCGTTTTTACGGGTGGAACCTCTCCCTGCGAAAACGTTACCGACAACATGAGGCTGGATCTCAGCGGCGGCGCGGGCGAAGTCGAGCCTGTGCTCCTTGGCAATACCAATTGCCAGGATTTTCCCGTCACCTTTGGTGGGCCAGTTGGAACTTCCGACGATCTTTTTCTTACCCGCCTTACCGCTTCCGGCGCAGCCCTGGACAATTCCACGCTCTTGGGTGGCAATGGCTCCGCAGGGCTCGGTTTCGGCGGAGGCGCCTCGCTCTTTCTGAACCCAGAGGGAAGCATCGTTCTTACTGGCAGCACCACGTCCACCAATCTTCCGATCACTTCAAACGCCTATTCGGTCTCCTTCAACAACGGCACTCCCGGCGGCTTTGACGATTGTTTCATCGGCGAATTCGATCGCTCCTTCAACGTCCTCTACATGACGTACTTAAACGTTGGCGGCAGCAGCACCAGCAGCAATACGGCCGGTTGCGGTCTGGGCGGATTGGACGCCGCGGGCAAGATTTATGGCGGTGGCAACACGTTTTCAGCCACGGCCTTCAACCTGGCGAATGGTGGTACGGGAGCCAATGGTTTCCAAAAAAACTTCGTAGGCACCGCCGGCACCACTTCCAACGCCTTCCTTTTCGTATTGGATCCCAGCAAGACCGGTGTGAATCAACTTGTCTTCTCCACCTACATCGCTGGTGGGGGCGGCACCGCTGCCCAGGCTGGGGCCATTGACGCCGTTCACGGCCTTGCCGTCATCGGCGGGTTTACCGTCGCGAATAGCACCACCAACGCCCCGGATATTCCTATTCTCAACGCCTTCCAGGCAACAAACCCCACAACGGGATCGGGCACCGGTTTCATCACCCTGATGGACACCACCAAGACCGGCGCCAGCAGCTTGCTTGCTTCCACTTATTTCGGCGGCTCCACTGCTGTCGGCAATTCCTCCGTACACGCCTTGGCGTTCGACCCGCAAACCGGAAATCCGCCAACCTTGCGGATCATTGCGGGCGGTCAAACCTCTGCCACCGCTTTTCCCACGGCAAATTCCTTGCAATCTTCGCTCGTTGGCACCCAGAACGCCTTCATTTCTGTATTTACCGCTCCGAATTCAGGTTCCACATTCAATATGGCCCTTTTGTTTTCCACCTATCTGGGTGGCGGCGCCGCCGTTGCTGGACAAACGGATTCGGTTCGCGCCCTCGTCACCGATGCGAATCACAACGTCTATGCCCTCGGTCGCACTGCCTCCTCGAATTTCTTTGCCAACACATCTCCTGCCACCACCGTCAACGGCTTCCAGGCCACCTGCGCGAGCTGCAACACTCTTTCCGATCTCGCGATATTTGTTCTGGCACCGCAGAGCGGCGCCCCTGTGCCAGACCTGACGGTCGCGAAATCCCACAGCGGTAACTTCGCGCAGGGTCAAACCGGTGCCCAATATTCCATCACCGTCACCAACACCGGTAACGGACCCACCATCGGCACCGTAAATCTTGCCGACACTCTTCCCACCGGACTTACGGCTACCGCAATCTCCGGAACCGGCTGGTCCTGCTCACTTTCTCCGCTCAGTTGCACTCGTAGCGACGCCCTCCCCGCGGGCACTTCCTATCCCGTGATCACTCTGACCGTAACCGTCTCCACCCAAGCTCCGCCTTCGGTCACCAATATCGCTGTAGTATCCGGCGGCAGCGAAACCAACACATCCAACAACACCGCCTCCGACTCCACCACCATCACCGGCACCGTTGGAGGTTGCACGGACACCTACTCCGGCTTAACCGGCGGCTCTTGGGGCCTGGCGACAAACTGGAGCAAGGGCGCCATTCCGGGCGCCGCGGACGTGGCCTGCATCCCTTCCGGCATCACCGTCATCTTCTCTTCGAGCGCGCAATCAATTAGCGGCTTGAACAGTTCCGGCACTCTAAACCTGACCACCGGCTCCCTCGCTGTCGCGAACAATTCTTCCGCCAACGCCCTGAACATCACCGGCGGTACGCTCGCGGTCAACAGCCAGTTCACCGTCAGCGGCCCCGTAACCCTCACTTCGGGAGCCTTCGGAGGCACCGGCGAAATTGACCTCGGCGGACTCCTCACCTGGTCCGGCGGGTTTATCTGTTCCGCGATCAGCGGTGTCTCCTGCACCACCGGCACGAGCGCAGTGATGAATGCCAATGCCGGCATCAGCTTCACGCCCGCACCAGGCGCCGTCCTCTCCAATCGAACCCTGAACATCACCGGGGCTACTTCGTGGACTGGCACCGCTGGTACCCTGACTATCGAAAATGGCGCCATCGTCAATAACAACGCCGGGAGCACGTGGTCCTACTCGAACGACAGCACGCTAGCCTACGGCGGGGGCACGGGCACCTCCGCGTTCAACAATCTCGGCACCTTCCAGAAAATAGCGGGGACCGCCACCACCACGATTCAGGTCCCGTTCCACAACACCGGTGCTGTCAACGCAAACAGCGGCACGATGACCTTCACGGGCGGCGGCAACTGCACCTCCACCTGTCCCGGCACGTACTCGGTTGGCACCAGCGGAACACTCAACTTTAGCTCCAACGTATTCGCCCAATCCGGGCCTATCAATGGTCTGGGAATCGTCAACTTCAACGGCGCGACGATGAATTTTGGCTCGGGGAACGTCACCATTTCGACAAAGACGGTGAACCTCACCGCCGGCGCTCTCGCCGGCGCTGCTCCTGGCGTTCTCAATTTTTCGACGCCTTTGAACTGGTCGGGTGGCTTTATCTGCTCCGCCAATAGCAGTACATCCTGTGTTTTGGGAACAAACGCAACGCTTAACTTGGATGCGGGTATCAACTTCCCGAGCTCCGCGAGTCCGGTGCTTTCCAACCGCACCGTCAATCTCTCCGGCACCGCCATGTGGTCCGGTTCCGCGGGCAACCTCACGATTGAGAACGGCGCCGTGTTCAACGTTCCATCCGGCAGCATCTGGAACTTCGCGAACGACAGCGGCCTCAGCAACGGCGGCGGCACTGGCACCAACGCCTTTAACAATGGTGGCACGTTTGAGAAGACCGCCGGCACCGCCACGAGCACGGTTACCGTGCCCTTCCACAACACCGGCACCGTCCTTGGCAACAGCGGGATCCTGACCTTCAGCGGCGGCGGCAACTGCGGTTCCAGTTGTCCCGGAACTTACACGCCTGCGGCCGGGGCCTCCATCAATTTCAGCGCCGGCATCTTCTCTCAGAGCGGCCCCATCAATGGCGCGGGCACTGTGAATTTCAACGGCGCCACCTTGAATTTCGGCACCGGTACCACCACTATCTCCACCAACACCGTGAATCTCACCAACGGTGCCATTGCTGGTTCGTCTCCTGGAGTCCTGAATTTCTCCACACCTCTGACTTGGACCGGCGGCTTCATGTGCTCGTCTCTCAGCGGGGCATCGTGCTTGACCGGCGCAACCGCCACCACCAATGCCAACGCTGGCATCAATTTTGTCGCTCCCTCGGGTTCGCCGAATGTGGTCCTCTCCAACCGCATCATAAATCTCAAGGGCACTGCCGCTTGGTCCGGCACCGCCGGCAGCATGACGATCGAAAATGGCGCCGTGTTCAACGCCCTCACCGGCAGCGTCTGGAATTTCGCCAACGACAGTAATCTGAGCAATGGCGGCGGCACCGGCACCAATGCGTTCAACAATACTGGAACGTTTGAGAAAACTGGCGGCACCACCACCAGCACCGTCAGCGTGCCTTTTCACAACACGGGTAGTGTTCTTGGAAACAGCGCCACCCTCGCGTTCAGCGGCGGCGGCAATTGCGGTTCCAGTTGTTCCGGCGCCTACACTTCAGCAACTGGCGGCACGATCAGTTTCACCGCCGGTATTTTTGCTCAGAACGGCGCCATTAACGGCGCCGGAACTGTCAACTTCAGCGGTGGCACCATGGATTTCGGCACCGGTACCACCACCATTTCTACGGCCAAAGTGAATCTCACCAGTGGCACCCTCGCCGGAGCCGCCCCCGGCGTTCTCAACTTCTCCTCCCCCTTGACCTGGACCGGTGGATTCATCTGCTCCTCCCTCAGCGGGGTATCGTGCATTGTGGCCACCAACTCAACCGTCAACGCCAATGCCGGCATCAACTTCATCGCCCCCTCAGGTGCGCCCAACACGGTTCTCTCCAACCGCACATTAAATCTTCCGGGTACAGCCACATGGTCGGGCACCAGCGGCGGCATGACCATCGAGAATGGCGCAATCATCAATATCAGTTCCACGGGTATCTGGAACTTCGGGAACGATAGCTTCCTCAATAACGGCGGCGGAACAGGAACGGTGGCTGTTAACAACGCTGGGAACTTCGAAAAAACCGCCGGCACGGCCAACACCACGATTACCGCTCCCTTCCACAATACCGGCTCGGTCAACGGCAACAGCGGAACGATGACGTTCAGCGGCGGTGGCAACTGCGGCTCAACCTGCGCCGGAACCTATTCCGCGGGAACGGGCGGCACCATCAATTTCTCTGCGAATACCTTTGCCCAGAGCGGCCCCATCAGCGGCGCGGGCACCGTCGGCTTCACCGGCGCCACCATGGATTTCGGCGCCGGCACTGTCAACGTCTCCACCTCCGCCGTGAACTTCACCAGCGGCATCTTCGCCGGCGCCGCGCCCGGCGTTGTGAACATCACCAATAATATGGTCTGGACCGGCGGCACAATGTGTTCCGCACTGACTGGCGCTTCATGCGCCGCCGGAACCAACGCCACCACCAACGCCAACGGCGGAATCACCTTCTCGGCCAACGCCCAGTTGGACTTGCTCGGCCGCAACCTAACCACCGCCGGAACCTCTGCCTGGACTTCCACCAACCCCGGCGATCTGCTCTTGCAGAACGGCTCCTCGATCACGAACTCCGGCACCTGGGACTTTCAGAACGACAGCTACGTCTACCTCTATACCGGCGCCAGCAACACTTTCAACAACAGCGGAACATTACAGAAATCCGGTGGCACAAACACCACTACGGGCGGCATCTACGGAAACGACGGAACGTTCAACAACACCGGTCAAGTCCTCTCCAAAGTAGGCCAGTTGAACATCAATGGCGGCGGCACCGGCAACGGTTCCTGGGCCGCAAATTCTGGCGCGATTCTGGCTTTTGGTTCCGCAGGTGGTACAGGCACGTTCGCCATGAACGGGCCCTTTACCGGCGCTGGCACAATGGTCTTCGCCGGCGATACGGAAAATATCACCGGCACTTATAACGTCACCGGCGGCACCACCGCCAGCAATGGCCTCGCCAATTTTCTGTCGCCTGCGACGGTCACCAGTATCGGAGCCTTGAGCATCAGCGGCGGCACAGCTAACTTTTCCACGGGAAAACCCATCGCCGGCACTACCTTGGCCTTGAGCGGCGGCAGTCTCTCTGGCACGGACACGGTCACGATCAGCGGCGCCTCCACATGGTCGGGTGGCAGCATGTGCACGACTACGTCCAGCGGTTCTTGTGCGGCTCCAACGGGCTCACAGGGCACCACGGTTGCAACCGGCGGCATCACCTTCTCCAGCAACGCGCAGCTCACCATAAACGGGCGCGTGTTGAATACCGCCGGATCAACTGCTTGGACCGCCACCAATCCGGGCGACCTGCTCGATGCAGAACGGTTCAACGATCAATAACTCCGGAACCTGGGACTTCCAGAACGACAGTTATGTGTACCTCTATACCGGCGCAAGCAACACCTTCAACAACACCGGCACCCTACAGAAATCCGGCGGCACTGCCACCACGACGACGGGGTTCTACGGAAGCGATGGCACGTTCAACAACACGGGACAAGTGCTCGCTAAAGCCGGCCAATTGAATATCAATGGCGGCGGAACCGGCAATGGTTCCTGGGCTGCGAACTCCGGGGCCATTTTGGCATTTGGTTCGGTAGGAAGCGGCGGCACGTTTGCCATGAACGGCCCCTTCACTGGTGCAGGAACCATGGTCTTCGCCGGCGACACCGAAAATATCACCGGCACGTACAACGTCACCGGCGGCACCACTGCCAGCGGTAGCGGCGTTGCAAATTTCTTGAGCCCTGCAACGGTTACCAGCACCGGCCCCCTCACGATTAGTGGCGGCGCGCTGGCCTTCTCTACGGGAAATCCCATCATCGGCACCACCCTCGCTCTCAGCGGTGGCAGTCTTGCCGGATCTGACACACTTACCCTCAGCGGGCTCACCACTTGGACTGGGGGCAACATGTGCACATCCCTGTCCGCTGGCACCTGCGTTGTTCCCACTGGCTCGCAGGGCACCACGGTGGCAACCGGCGGCATCGCCTTCTCCAGCAACGCGCAACTCACACTGAACGGGCGGACCCTCAACACCTCCGGCACCAATGCTTGGACTGCAACCAATCCCGGCGACCTCTTACTTCTGAACGGCTCAACGATCAACAACTCCGGAACCTGGGACCTCCAGAACGACAGCTACGTCTATCTCTATACCGGCGCCAGCAACACCTTCAACAATACCGGCACCTTCCAGAAGTCCGGCGGCACCACCACAACCACCACAAGCGGTGTTTATGGATCCGATGGGGCCTTCAAGAACTCCGGCCTGGTTATCGCTAAATCCGGCGCGCTGAATTTCCTCGGCAACTTTTCGCAAACCGGTGGCACCACTTCACTCGCCGGCGGCACCATCGGCACGACCACGAATCCTCTAAGTATTCAGGGCGGCACCGTCATCGGAAATGGAATGATCACCGGTGGCATCGCCAACTCCGCTGGAACGGTCGCTCCCGGCACCACCACCCCCGCAATCACAATTGGCAACATCGCACTCGGCACCACCACCCTCGGCACCTACGCGCAGGGTGTTTCTGGTGGATTTACAGTAAAAATCGGAGGCACTGCTGCGGGGCAGTTTGACACTCTCACCGCAACGGGAGCCGTCACCCTCGCCGGCACTCTCAACGGATCCCTCGTCAACGGTTTTACTCCCGTCCTCGGCAACACATTTACCATCATCACCGCCAGCTCCGTCAGCGGCACTTTTGCCTCGAACAATCTCCCCGCAATCTCCGCGGGTCTCGGCTGGAAGGTTACCTATAGTCCCACCACCGTTGTCTTGAGCGTCGTCTCTGTCTCCACTCCTGTTGCCTCGCTCAATCCCAGCACTCTCGCCTTTCCAAACACTCTCGTGAGCGCAACGAGCGCCGTCCAAAAAGTCCAGCTCCAGAACACCGGCTCCTCGCCGATGACCATCACTTCCATCCAGCCAACGGGCACAGACGCTGCGAACTACATGTACACTGCTGATGCCGCGCAGCCCTGCCCCATTTCGCCCACCAAACTTGGCAATGGAGCCTACTTGTTTCCTCGACGTCGCATTCGCGCCTCTTTCCTCCGGTGCGCACAATGCCGCGCAGATCACCGTCACCGACGATTCCGGCGGAACTCCCGGTGCCACCCAGAACGTTACCCTCTCCGGCACAGGCATCGTCCTCAGCTCCATCGCTGTCACTCCCGCCACCGCCAATCTGCCCATGGGCGGCACCCAGGTCTATACCGCCACCGGCACCTACAGTGACGCGTCCACGCAAAATCTCACTTCCACCGCCACTTGGGCTTCCTCCAACTCGGCCGTAGCCTCAATCAGTAACACGGCCGGCACGCAGGGCCAGGCCAAGGGCCTTACCGGCGGCAGCACTTTCATCACCGCCACGCAAGGTGGAATCACGTCCAATCAAGCCAGCTTGACGGTCACCACCGCCAACCACTTCGTGATCTCCTCGCCGGGCTCCGCCACCGCCGGCAATCCATTCAGCCTCACGGTGTTCGCGGAAGATTCCCTCGGCAACATCGTTACCGGTTACGCCGGCACCGTCCATTTCACCAGCACGGATGGGCAAGCCGTATTGCCTGCGAACGCCACCCTCACGAATGGCTCAGGCACCTTCTCGGTTACCTTGAAAACTCTCGGCACGCAGACGGTCACGGCCACCGACACAGTCACCTCTTCCATCACGGGCACTTCCTCGAGCATCACGGTCAGCTCCGGAACGGCTACACACTTTTTGGTCACGGCTCCCGCCACTGCAACGCCTGGCACAGCTTTTAATTTCACCGTTTCTGCCCGCGACTCGTCCAATAACGTCGCCACTGGATACTCCGGCACGGTTCACTTCACAAGCACTGACGGCCAGGCTGTGCTGCCCGCTAATTCAGTCCTCACCAGCGGCACTGGCACTTTCTCCGCCACTTTGAAGACCGGCGGAACTCAAACAATCACTGCAACCGATACCGTCACTTCCTCGATCACCGGCACATCCGGCGCCATCGCGGTCAACGTCACACTGGTCTCCATCGCGGTCACTCCTGTAAGTCCGTCCATCGCTAAAGGCAACACGCAGCAATTCACCGCAACCGGCACTTACAGCGACACGACCACCGCGAACATCACCAGCCAGGTGACGTGGAACTCCGCAACCACAACGGTTGCCACCATCAATGCCACTGGCCTGGCCACTGGCGTCGGCACCGGCACCAGCAACATCACCGCTAGCCTCACCGGCGTCACCTCTCCCGCCGATGTTCTGACGGTCACCGCCGCAGCGTTGAAGTCCATCGCGATCACCCCGGTCAGTCCGTCCATCGCGAAAGGCACCACGCAACAGTTCACCGCGACGGGAACTTACACCGACACCACTACTGCAAACATCACCAGTCAGGTAACGTGGATCTTCTGGAACCACCACCGTTGCGACAATCAACGCCGCCGGACTAGCAACCGGCGTTGGCACTGGTACCAGCAACATCACCGCCAGCCTCACCGGCGTCACCTCTCCTGCCGATGTTCTCACAGTTACTGCCGCCACGCTCCAATCCATCGCCATCACTCCAGTAAATCCTTCGATCTCGAAGGGCAGCACGCAGCAATTCACCGCGACCGGCACCTACAGCGACACTAGCACCGCCAACATCACCACCCAGGTAACGTGGAGCTCCGCGACCACAACGGTAGCCACGATCGCCGCTACCGGACTGGCATCCGGCGTCGGCACCGGCACAAGCAACATCACCGCCAGCCTCACAGGTATCACCTCTCCACCCGATGTGCTGACAGTCACCGGCGCCACTCTTCAGTCGATCGCCATCACGCCTGTGAGCCCGTCTATCGCCAAAGGCACCACGCAACAATTCACCGCAACCGGCACCTACAGCGATACGACCACCGCGAACATCACCAGTCAGGTAACTTGGTCTTCCGGAACCACCACCGTTGCGACAATCAGTTCCACAGGGCTTGCGACAGGTGTCGGTACCGGCACCAGTAACATCACCGCAAGTTTGACGGGCGTGACCTCTCCCGCCGATGTGCTCACGGTTACCGCCGCAACTTTGAAGTCCATCGCCATCACACCCGTAAGTCCCTCGATCTCGAAAGGCAACACGCAACAATTCACCGCAACCGGAACCTACAGCGACTCGAGTACGACGAACGTCACCAGCCAGGTCACGTGGTCTTCCGCAACCACCACCGTTGCGACAATCAACGCCGCCGGATTGGCAACCGGCGTTGGCACCGGCACCAGCAATATCACCGCCAGCCTGACGGGCGTAACTTCTCCAGCCGACGTGCTCACAGTCACCGCCGCAACGCTTCAATCGATCGCCATCACCCCGGTAAGTCCGTCGATCGCTAAAGGCACGACGCAACAATTCACCGCGACGGGCACTTACAGCGACACGACGACCGCAAATATCACGAGCCAGGTCACGTGGACCTCTGGAACCACAACGGTAGCGACGATCACCACCGCCGGCCTAGCAACCGGCGTCGGCACCGGCACAAGCAATATCACCGCCAGCCTCACCGGAGTCACGTCTCCCGCCGATGTCCTCACGGTCACCGCAGCGACGTTGAAGTCCATCGCGATTACGCCGGTCAGCCCGTCGATCTCCAAGGGCAACACGCAGCAGTTCACCGCAACCGGCACCTACAGCGATACAACGACCGCGAACATCACCAGCCAAGTGACGTGGAACTCCGCGACCACAACGGTTGCAACGATCAGCGCCGCAGGATTAGCCACCGGCGTTGGCACCGGGACCAGCAATATCACCGCCAGCTTGACAGGCGTCACCTCTCCTGCCGATGTACTGACAGTTACCGCCGCAACTCTTCAATCGATCGCCATCACCCCGGTAAGCCCCTCGATCTCGAAGGGCGGGACGCAGCAATTCACCGCCACCGGCACGTACAGCGACACAACCACCGCAAATATCACGAGCCAGGTCACGTGGTCCTCTGGAACCACAACGGTAGCGACGATCACCACCACCGGCCTTGGCAACCGGCGTCGGCACGGGCACGAGCAACATCACTGCCAGCCTTACTGGCGTAACCTCGCCAGCCGATGTGCTGACAGTTACAGCGGCCACCCTCCAATCGATCGCCATCACGCCAGCAAGTCCGTCGATCGCGAAAGGCAACACGCAGCAGTTCACCGCAACCGGGAACTTACAGCGACACAACCACCGCGAACATCACAAGCCAGGTAACTTGGAACTCCGGGACCACGACAGTGGCCACGATCAGCGCCGCCGGATTGGCCACTGGCGTCGGCACGGGCACCAGCAACATCACCGCCAGCCTGACCGGCGTGACCTCTCCTGCCGATGTGCTCACAGTGACCGCCGCAACCTTGAAGTCCATCGCGATCACCCCAGTTAGCCCCTCGATCTCGAAGGGCAACACACAGCAGTTCACCGCAACCGGAACCTACAGCGACACCACCACCGCGAACATCACGAGCCAGGTAACTTGGAACTCCGGCACCACAACGGTCGCCACGATCACCACCGCTGGCTTAGCCACTGGCGTCGGCACGGGCACCAGCAACATCACCGCTAGCCTGACAGGTGTAACTTCACCAGCCGACGTGCTGACAGTCACCGCCGCCACGCTCCAATCCATCGCCATCACTCCAGTAAGTCCCTCGATCTCGAAAGGCAACACGCAGCAATTCACCGCAACCGGCACTTACAGCGACACAACCACCGCGAACATCACCAGCCAGGTAACGTGGATCTTCCGGAACCACCACGGTTGCGACGATCAGCGCCACTGGCCTTAGCAACAGGTGTCGGCACCGGCACCAGCAACATCACCGCCAGCCTCACCGGCGTCACCTCTCCCGCCGATGTCCTCACGGTCACCGCAGCCACGTTGAAGTCCATCGCGATCACTCCTGTCAGCCCGTCGATCTCCAAGGGCAACACGCAACAGTTCACCGCGACCGGCACCTACAGCGATACAACCACCGCGAATATCACCAGCCAAGTAACGTGGATCTCCGCAACCACCACGGTTGCGACGATCAGCGCCGCAGGATTAGCCACCGGCGTCGGCACCGGCACCAGCAATATCACCGCCAGCCTCACCGGTGTAACCTCTCCCGCCGATGTGCTCACCGTCACCGCCGCAACGCTGCAAGTCCATCGCCATCACCCCAGTTAGCCCCTCGATCTCGAAGGGTGGCACGCAACAATTCACCGCGACCGGCACTTACAGCGACACCACCACCGCGAATATCACCAGCCAGGTAACGTGGATTTCTGGAACCACCACCGTTGCGACAATCACCACCGCTGGCTTAGCCACTGGCGTCGGCACGGGCACCAGCAACATCACCGCCAGCCTGACCGGCGTCACCTCTCCCGCCGATGTGCTGACAGTTACTGCGGCCACGCTCCAATCGATCGCCATAACGCCAGTGAATCCGTCGATCTCGAAAGGCAACACGCAACAATTCACCGCAACCGGCACTTACAGCGACACAACCACCGCGAACATCACCAGCCAGGTAACTTGGACTTCCGGAACCACCACCGTTGCGACAATCAGTTCCACAGGGCTTGCAACAGGTGTCGGCACCGGCACCAGCAACATCACCGCCAGCCTCACCGGCGTAACCTCTCCCGTCGATGTGTTGACCGTCACCGCAGCGACGTTGAAGTCCATAGCGATCACTCCAGTTAGCCCCTCGATCTCGAAGGGCAACACGCAGCAATTCACCGCAACCGGCACCTACAGCGACACAACCACCGCGAACATCACCAGCCAGGTAACGTGGATTTCTGGAACCACCACCGTTGCGACAATCAGCGCCGCTGGATTAGCAACCGGCGTTGGCGCCGGCACCAGCAACATCACCGCAAGCCTCACCGGCGTAACCTCACCCGCCGATGTACTGACCGTCACCGGCGCCACTCTTCAGTCCATCGCCATCACGCCTGTAAGTCCGTCGATCGCTAAAGGCACGACGCAACAGTTCACCGCAACCGGCACCTACAGCGACACGACCACCGCGAACATCACCAGCCAGGTAACGTGGATTTCCGGCAACCACCACCGTTGCGACAATCAACGCCGCCGGATTAGCAACCGGCGTTGGCACCGGCACCAGCAACGTCACCGCCAGCCTCACCGGCGTCACCTCCCCGGTCGATCAACTGACAGTCACCGCAGCCACGCTGGTATCTATCGCCGTCACTCCAGCCTCCCCCAGCGTCACAGCCGGCCTCACGCAAACCTTCACCGCCACCGGAACATTCTCCGACGGCACCATCGGCGCAGTCCCTGTGAACTGGCTCTCCTCCAACACCAACATCGCAACGATCAATTCCTCCGGAGTCGCCACCGGAGTCCTCGCGGGCGGCCCAGTTACCATCACCGCCACCTCCACGGCCAACTCGAAAATCTTCGGCACCGCTTCGCTCACCATCACCCCGCAGACCGCTATGTTCCCGCTCACCGTAACCGCGATTGGCACCGGCTCCGGCAAGATCACAGATCTCTCGGGCGCGATCAATTGCACCGTTACCGCGGGCGCAACCTCGGGCGCCTGCTCGGCAAACTATCCTCCGGGCACGCAAGTCACCCTTGCGGCCACGCCAACGCAGCCTTCCACCTTTGGTGGCTGGCTGAACAACGCAGCGTGCTCCGGCACCGGCGGCTGCATCATCGCAATGGGTTCCGCGCAATCCGTAACCGCCTCCTTCGCCCCTGCGCCCCAAATGATTCCCGTGCCCTTCACGCCCGGGATGAACGCTTCCGGCATGGCGGCATACGATTGCCCGTCCAACCCGAATCCTTCACCCACGAATCCTTGTCTTGACCCCAATGCCCATGCCGTGGCCTTGAATATCGGCCAGGTCATCACGCCCTTCACGCTCACCGTGGTGGCCACGGAAGTTCCGCCCACCATCGGCAACGGTATCTGCCCGAATGGCCTCACCGTGAAACAGGACTTCGACTGCCGCTTCACTTCCTTCTTTACATTCCAGACCAATCCCAATGGCGACAGGATCGTTCCGATTTGCTATCCCTACGCCAATGGCAATTGCGTCTATTACTCGGTTTACTATCAGACTCCCGGCACCGAACCAGATCCTTCCTCGTACGTCGGGCCGATTAACTGGAGCATTGCCTTCAACGACGATAAGTTCACGCCTCCCGCGCCATGGGCCGGCGGCACGCCGCGCTTCTATGAGGATCCCGACCAATTCGTATCGGGTAATTCGCCCTATGGCACCAACTGCAACAATCCGATGCAGATGGGCAATCCCGGCACGCCAACGAATCCCCCGATTTTCTGTCAGTTCGTGTACGACATCACCACGTCCTACGATCCGAACAAGAAAGTCGACGCGGGTATCGGTGGCAGAACCCGCGTGTTCAGTGACTTTGTTGTCGCCATCCCGCCGGTCTTCGCGCCCGTCGTCACCATCACCACCACGCCTGACGCGCCCACAGTCACGGCCGGCAATCCGATCGGCCTCACCATCGCCGTCAGCAACAGCGCCGCTGCAACCGCAAATAACGTCTCCCTCAGCAGCGCACTCCCAGCCGGCACGAATGTGAATTGGTCGATCACTCCCGCGTATCCCGGTCCCGGCACGTGCGGGATCTCTGGCGCCATCGGAAGCCAGGTCCTAAGCTGCTCCTTCGGCACCCTCAGCCCCAGCACGAATCTGTCGGTCCACGTGCAAAGCGCCTCTTCCTCCGTGGGGACGGCGCTCAGCTCCACCACCCTCTCCGTTGGAACCCAGCAGACACTTTCCATCGGCAGCATCGCCGTTCAACCGGTCACCGCTTCCTTCACCGGCTTGACGCCGTCGCAATCCATACCTGCCGGAACCACCTCCATCACCCTTGGCGGCGTCCTTGGCAACGGAACCCAGTTCCCAGCCAGCGGCGAAGCCGTCTCGATCACCATCAACGGCGTCAAGCAAACCACCACCCTCGGCGCAAACGGCGTCTTCACCCTGCAATTCCCAACCGCCGCAATCCCTGCTTCCGCTACGCCGTACACCATCACCTACTCCTATGTCGGTGACTCCACCTTCAGCGCCGCCACAGACAGCAGCACCACGCTGACTGTAGTCTCCGGCGGCGTGCCTCGAATCGCCGTCACCGCGCTCGATACAGGCACCACGAACGGAAACTTCTTCGTGGACGTCCAGCTCACCAACAACGGAACCGGGGTCGCTGAAAATCTGACCCTCTCAAGCCTGGCCTTCCGCACTCTACTCGGCACAGGAAACATCACCCTGAACACCACGCTGTCACCCGCGCTGCCGGCCAACCTTGGCACGCTCAACGTAGGCGCCAGCCAGACCATCCGGCTGTATCTCAGCGGTCCCACAACGGTTACGCGCTTTGTTATTACGGAATACGGTGGCGTAAACGATGCGGCAGGCAACCCGTACACGTATTCCTCCTCTCAGTCGGTCGCGTATTGAGGTCTGGGGGGAAGCAAGAATCAGGACTGCCATTACCTCGGAACTATTGAGTACTGGTAATGGTTTTTCATAAACTAGCTGGAAGCTATAAAAGGGGAACTTTAGCTATGAGTTATCGAAACTTGCTCGGCGCCGTATTGCTTTGCTTGGGACTCCTCGCCTTCGCAAGGCCCTCCATGGCGGATACCGTGGACGGAATTACGTTTACACTCGTGCAGGCGAATCTCACGGGACACCCAGGCGACACGCTCACCTGGGAATACAACATCATCAACGCTAGTGGCTCGGATATCTTGGGGGATCACGTGGATGCGTCAGTTTGGTCGGGCGGTGTGGGGGACGCAGGTGTATTTGATTACTTCGCTGCCAGCGACTTCGTTATCCCAAGCCCAGGGTCGCTCATGGGAGGCACTCTCTACGCCTTCTATTCCAGTCCGACGCGTGAAAACGTCATCCAACTCCGGCCAGTTCGATCTATTTGTGGACCTACTGGATGGCACGGTGGTCGACCTGTCCGCCGATTACACCGCAACCATTGCCCCTGCTGGCAACGTTCCCGAACCCGGTTCGATGAGCCTTCTCTTGAGCGGCCTCTTGGTCAGCTTTCTCGCTCTGCGCAAGTTCGCTCGTTAATCAGAACCTGGACCTCACCGCACGAGGAACGTCCGGGCCTCAATGTTTTTGCTGAAAATTATTTCCATGTCTTAATGAGAGCTGCCACCTATTTGCCTTTTTCCGCAAACAGCGCCGCCAGGTCATACCGCTTTGCAAAGTCCGCCGCCTGCGCGTCCTGCTGCAGTGCCAGCGCCGTATTTCTAGCTTCCTCAAAGTGGCTCGCCGCCTCAGCCGGCTTCCCACCTTGTTCCAGGGCACGTCCCCATTGATATTGGCTCTGCGCCTGCAACGCCCGCAATCCCAGCTTTTCGCTCCGCAGCGCACCGGACTTCAATTCCTTCTCCGCCCCCGCATAATCCTTCATCCCAATCAGCGCCTCGCCTCGAAGCACCAGGCACTGCGTCGATAGATATTTCAAACCCAGCGAATCCGCTTGTTCACCCAGTGCCCGAAGATCGCTGGCGGCCGCGGCGAATTTTCCGTTGGCCACTCCCAGCTTTGCCAGATTGATTTTCGCCAGCAGCACCAGATGCGCGTCCCCGCTTTTCGCCGCTGACTGCATCGCCGCCTGGTATAGAGTCCCGGCGGATTTCAGGTCCCCGCGAAAATACGCATTGTCCCCCTGATAACTCAGCGCAGTCGCGATTTGCGATTCGCTTTTCTCCGTCCGCGCCGCGCTCAGTCCGTCCGCCAATTCTTTCGCCGCTTCGTCGCCTCGTCCAGCCTGTGCCAGCGCGTGCCCGTATGCTGTCACAACCTCCGTCATCCAGAATCCCTGTTCTTTCGCTTCCTGCAATCCCTTCAGCGCGTCCTGCTCCGCGCTCACCGCGGCCCCAAATCTTCCTTGATACCCAAACAGCGTGCCCAGTCCCGAGGACTCGATTGCCGCTCCCCGTCCATCGCCAGCCGTCCGCCGCAGGTCCAGCGCCTTCAGATATTGATCCTGCGCCTGCTCAAACTGTCCCGTTCGCATCGAGGTCTCCGCCAGATTGTGCAGCGTATCCGCGATGTCGGAAGGCATCTTCAATTTCTCGCGCACCTGCAGCGCCCGTTCGAAATACGTCCGCGCATTCTCGTAATCGCCCTTGGAAAGATACGTGTTCCCGATATTATTCAGCACCTGCCCCTGCATCAGATCGTTATGCACCTCAATCTGTGATTGCAGCGATTCCTTGAATAGCGCCAGTCCCTCGTCATATTTCCCGTGCGCCACATAAAAATCGCCCAGGTCGCTCAGTACATTCGCCGTCCCCTGTCTGTCGCCCAGTTCCCGCCGGATAGCGAGCACCTGGTTGTAATTCTTCAACGCCAGATCCGCCTTGCCGGTAGCGTCGTAAATCGACCCCATCATCTGCAGGCTGTCCGCAATTCCTTTTTTCAGTCCCAGCTTCGTCCGGATCCCCAGCGATTCTTGCAAATACTTCAGCGCGTCATCCGGCCGCTGCATCATCCAGTAAGCCACGCCCATCGCCTGCAAAATTTGTGCTCGCCCGGCCTCATCCTGCAGTTCAACCGAAAGCGCCTGCGCCCGCGCCAGGTAATCCAGACCCGCTTGCGGATTCCCGCTTTCAATCTGCACCCGCCCCATCGCCAGCAATCCAGCAACCCGTTTCGGGTCCAGTTCCACCACTTTCGCAAACATCTCTCGAGCTTTGTCGTAATTTCCCGTATTTTCATACGCGCTGCCCAGCTCAAAGAGATAGTCCGCGTTATCCGGCGATACCTTCACCAGGTTCTGATACGCCTCAATCGCCTTCGGATAATCCTTCTCAATGCGGTCATAGCTCGCCTGAATCAGGTACGTCTCCTGTGTCGGCAGGGAAGCGCTCAGCGAGAGCGCCTTCTTCGCCGCCGGGTCCGCATCGTCGTCCTGGCCCAGGTCCGTATACGCTTGCGCCAATTTCATGTACGCCAGCGCGAACTGCCCGTCTTCCTTGATCGCTGCTTGGAAATTTTGCGCCGCGGCCGTGTTATTGCCGTCTCGCGCTGCCTGCAGGCCCTGGTTATACTCCCGCAGCGCCGCCACCGAAGTGGTCGAAGGCTTGAACGCGTGCTCCTGCAATTCCTTCAGCAGACTCTTCGACTGCAGCAAATTCTCCCGGATTTGCGCGGCCAGCCGGTCCACCGCCGCGAAAATTTCTTTTTCTCCAGAGGCCTCCTCCTTCACCGTAACGCTCTGCCCGCGCTTCAGATCCTGGATCGTCGCATCAATCCGAATACGATCCCCCAGTTGCGCATAATTTCCGGATACCACCGTATCCACGTTGCTCTGCGTCGCGATGCGCCCGATCGTCGAGGCGTCCATGCTCGCCTGCGGTGTCACATGCAGATCCTTCATCACTTGTCCCACGCGCTCCGAAGATACCGTCCGCAAACTCGACGATTGCCCCACGTCCGTGCTGAGCATATCCGCCATCGCCGGTCCCACCCAATCCAGCTTCGGATCCGAAGTGGCATTGTGAAACGGCAAGATCGCCAGCGAATGCAGCGGCGCAACTGGGCCGACAGTGCCAACGGTGCCGCTCCCCTTCGAAACGAATTTCCTTGCTACGTAAACTCCGCCCCAAACCACCGCCACCAGCGCGGCTCCCGCAATCATCATCTGCACCCGCGAACGTGGCGGCGCAGCGGGCGCGGGTTCCTTCTCCACCGGAAGCTCAATTCGCTTTGTGGACCCGCCCCTCCATTCATAAATGTCCTTCTGAATCTCCAGCGCGCTCTGGTATCGCTGCGCCGGTTCCATCTGCATGCACTTCGCCGCGATATCGCTCAGCAGCGCGGGCACCGTCGGATCCACTTCCGCCGGCGCTTTCGGCTTTTCGCGCGTGCGCTTGTACATCGCTCCCTGCAGCGTGTCCGCCTTGTAGGGAAGCTGCCCCACCAGCAACTGGTAAAAAATAATTCCCAGCGTAAAAAGGTCCGAGCGTGCATCCACATGCTCGCCCATCACCTGCTCGGGAGACATGTAATCCGGCGTGCCGATCAGCGCTCCGGTATGCGTCATCCCGGCGCCCTGCTCCATCGTGCGTGCAATGCCAAAATCCATCACGATGATCCGCCCGCTTTTCTCCACCATGATGTTTTGCGGCTTCAGATCCCGGTGCACCACTCCTTCCGCGTGCGCTGCATCCAGCGCCGTGCACGTCTGAAAAATAACGTCTGCGCACTCTTCAAAACTCAGCCTCCCCTTTTCCTTGATCAGGGAAGTCAGATCCTTGCCCTCGATGAACTCCATGGTGATGAACTTCACGCCATCGGCTTCGCCAAGGTCGAAAATTCGAATCACATTTTTCTGTGTGATTTTCCGCGCCAGGATCAATTCCTGCTTGAACCGTTGCAGGATCTCCTCATGCACCGCCAGTTCCGGCCGGATCACCTTCAAAGCCACCAGGCGGTCCAGTTCCACGTCCCGGGCCTTATAAACCGCGCCCATTCCGCCTTCGCCCAGCATTTGCACGATTTCGTAGCGTTTCCCAAGGTGCATCCCATTTCGCAAGCGCCCGCCGAGAACGTCCGTGGCTTTCGGAGGAGCCACAGGCTGCGACCAGCCTTGCGCTCCGGCTATGTCCGTCTGTTCGCCGGGATTGCCCTCGCCGGCAAACGTTGCATTTTCATCGGGATTCGCGCCGCCAAGAAAGGTGGCGTCGTTCAGCGGAAAAGGTGTTTTGCACGCCACGCACACCGACGAACTGGAATCGTTCGTCGCGTGACAATTCGGGCACTCCATTCGTTCTGGCGCCATAAACTGCGTCTTTTTTTCAGCTGCTTCCGCTTGTAGGGTCAGGAGACCCTGAACTAGTGGGGAATTTTACATCAAGCAAGTGGCTTTGCGGTGGAAAAGGGAACTCGTGCGGTCCTTTACACTCGGTCAACCGGATACCGTCCCTGCAACGCGTTCCATCGGATCACCAGCACATCCAGAAACATCTGCGCGCTGTCCCTCCACATATTTATCTTCGTTGCCGGGGAATGCGCCCACCGCACCGCCACCTCAATCGTCTTCAGCCCGTGGTGTCGCGCCAGATACAGCAATTCCGGATCGAAACCGAACCGCTCAATGGTCTGCTGCTCAAAAAGTATCTTGCACTTCTCCCGCCGGAATGCTTTAAACCCGCATTGCGTATCCACGAACGGCAGCCGCAGGATCAGTCGCACGATCCGGTTAAATACAATACCCGCGAATTCCCGGAATTTCGATTCATGCACCTCAATCAACTTCCGGTTCATCGCCCGCGACCCGATCGCCACATCATACTCTTCCATTCTTGGCAGCAGCTTGTCCGCTTCCTCGATCGGCGCCGAAAGATCGGCGTCCGTGAACAGCACAATCTCGCCTCGCGCTTCCGTTGCTCCGTGCTTCACGCTGAATCCCTTGCCCCGGTTCCTTCCGTTGGACAAAACCCGCAGGTTCTCAATCCGTCCCTCATAGGCCTTCGCAACCTCGGTCGTCCGGTCCGTCGAACCGTCATCCACCACGATCACTTCCGTATTTCTTCCCGAAGCCCGTATGTAGCTGGCGATCCGTTCCAGCGTCGCCGGCAAACGTTTCTCCTCGTTAAACGAAGGAATCACGATGGACAATTCCAGTGGACCTGCATTCATCTGGTTGCTGTTCCCCGGCCGCGCACGCTGCCGCCCTCCCGCATTCGTCGAGCAACACTAATTTCCCCCGCCCGCCAAAGCAACATTTAATTGTGATTGGATCGCTGCCCGCACACTGGCCCCATGCCGGGCCAGTCCTGCCCGTTTACTCGGCGCCTTCTCCAACGCTGAAATACGTGCAGTCCGGATGATGAAACGCCAGCGCGCTCACGCTCGCCTCTGGATCCATCATGAATCCTTCCGTCAGCTGCACATTGATCTCTTCCGGCCGCAATAATCTTCCAGAGCCCCACCTGATCCTCCAGGTCAGGGCACGCCGGATACCCAAAACTGTATCTTTTCCCCCGATACTTCGATGTAAATCGCTGCGCCATCGTCAGTTCCGGCGGGTCCGGGAATCCCCAGTCCTCGCGGATCCTGCGATGCAGCCATTCGGCGCACGCCTCTGCCGACTCTATCGCCAGTGCCTGCAATCCGTGCGACTTGAAGTAGTAGCCGTCGTGCTTCGCCTGCTCCGCCCTCGGACGTATCCCTTCGCCCGCGCTCACCACGAAAATCGCCACGTGGTCCCGTTTTCCGTCCTTCGGATCCAGCACGTAATCGCTCAAGCAAAGCTGGTCCCCAACCTTCTGCCTCTTGAATTTCCATGTCTGCACCGGTTCTTTCCCGCCCGGCGCAAACACATGCAGCGCGTCTCCCTCCGTCTCCGCCTCAAAAAATTGCCATACCGCGCGCACCTTCATAAATCCCGCGGCCTCGTTCTTCACTTCTTCCATCTCGTTGAACAGCTCCACGGCCTTCGCTTCCCGCGCCGCAAGATGCTTTTCAAAATCTCCGCGATACCCCATGTGCCGCCCATAGAGCATGTAAGGGTTGATGTAACTCCACAATTCCCGCAGATCCGGCACCAGCCGCACCTTGCGCTCCAGCGTCGCCACTTCCGGAATCGGCAAGTCCCTTCGCACCTTCGGCGAGTGCGCCACCGCGGGCTTCTCCACCACCTTCACGCTCGTCGTCACGCTCACGCCGTTCCCGGAACTCACATGCTCGCTCACCACCCGCGCCCGCGTCGCCGGATCCATCAACTCGTTCATCAGCCGCAATCCTGTCATCGCGTCCTTCGCGTAGCACACCGCCCCGCTGTAGCTCGGCGCAATCTTCTGCAGCGTGAATTTCGCGCTCAACGCCGCCCCGCCCACCAGCAGCGGCACGTCAATCCCGGCATCCTTCAAATCACTCGCGGTAATCACCATCTGCTGCGCGCTCTTCACCAGCAGCCCGGACAATCCAATCGCATCCGGCTTGTGGCTCTGGAACGCCTTGATCAGCTCTTCCGGCGGCACCTTGATTCCCAGGTTCACCACGTCAAACCCATTGTTCTTCAAAATAATTTCCACCAGGTTTTTCCCGATGTCGTGGACGTCGCCCTTCACGGTCGCCAGCACCACCTTCCCGCGCTTCGCCGTGTCCGCCTTCTCCATGAACTGTTCCAGGTGGCTCACCGCCGCCTTCATCGCTTCCGCCGATTGCAGCACCTCCGCCACAATCAATTCATTCGCGTTGAAGAGTCTCCCCACTTCTGCCATTCCCGTCATCAGCGGCCCATTGATAATGTCCAGCGGAGCCGTCCCCTCCGCCCGCTTCTTTTCCAGGTCCTCCACCAACCCGTCGCGCGTCCCCTGAATAATGTAATTTCCCAGCCGCTCGTCCAGCGGCAATTCCTCGCCCTTCACCTTCTCTTTTTTCTTGGTAGTCCGGAAGTGCTCCGCAATCGCCGCGATATGAAATTGGTTAATCGCCGCCTTCTGCTCCTTGCTCTGCTTCCGCCAGTCCTCCGGCGCGCCTCGCAGCAATTCGGTCAGCGGATGGTCCGCCGCAAGCTCTTTCGGCACATGCTGGAACAGCAAATCCTCCGCCAGTCGCCGCTCGTGTTCCGGAATCGATGCAAATCGCTCCAGCCTCTCCGTATTCACAATCGCCAGGTCCAGCCCCGCCTTCGTGCAGTAATAAAGAAAAACCGAATTCACCACCTCGCGCGCCCCCGCGGGCAGTCCGAACGACACATTCGAAATCCCCAGAATCGTCCGTGTATCCGGCAGCGCCTCTTTGATCAGCCGGATTCCCTCCATCGTTTCCACCGCGCCGCCAATATAATTTTCATCCCCCGTCGCGCACGGGAACACCAGCGGATCGAAAATAATATCCTCCGGCGCCATTCTGTACTTCGTCGTCAACAAATCGTAAGACCGCTTCGCAATCTCCCGCTTCCGCTCCCTCGTGAACGCCTGGGCCTGCTTCGGGTCCTCGTCAATGCACCCCACCACTATCGCCGCCCCATAATCGTGCGCGATCGGCACCACCTTCTCGAATTTCTCTTCTCCATCTTCCAGATTGATGGAGTTGATGATCGCCTTGCCCTGGCAATACGTCAGCGCCTGCTCCACTGCCGCTGGATCCGTGGTATCAATCATCACCGGAGCTTTGATCTTCCGGATCAGCTTCTCGTAAAACTCTGGAATATCTTTCCGCTCGTCCCGCTCCGTGCTCTGCAGGCACACGTCCACGATATGTGCGCCGCCCTTCACTTGCCTCCGCGCAATTTCCGTCGCCTCTTCCCATTTCTCTTCCGCCACCAGGTTCTTGAACAGTCGCGAACCGATCACATTCGTCCGCTCGCCCACCAGCAGCGGCCGCGTCGAATCATCCGCCTCAATCGTCTCAATCCCCGAATAGACCGCCCGGTGCGCCTCCTGCGGCCTCACTCGCGGCTTCTTTCCTTCCACCATCTGCGCGATGGCCCGGATATGTTTCTCCGTCGTCCCGCAGCATCCGCCCACCAGGTTCAGCCATCCGTGATTCACAAACTTCTCAAGCTGTGTCGCCAGCGAAGTCGGCGTCTCCAGATACTTTCCTTCTTCATCCGGCAATCCCGCGTTCGGATAGCAAGACACAAACTCACCCGTCGCCGAACTCAGCGTCCGGATGTGATCCGTCATGAACTCCGGTCCCGTCGCGCAGTTCATCCCAAACGCCAGCGGATGCGCATGGCGCAGCGAAGCCCACATTGCCTCCACGGTTTGCCCCGCCAGCATCGTTCCCATCGGCTCAATCGTCACGGAAATCAGGAAGGGAACGGGCATGCCGATTTCTTTCGAAAGTTTTTGAATCGCCAGCGTCGCCGCTTTGATATTCCGCGTGTCCTGGCAGGTCTCCACCAGCAGCAGGTCGCTGCCGCCCTCAATCAATCCCTTGGCCTGTACGTAATAGGAGTCCAGCAAACCTTCAAATGTGACTCCGCCGGTCACCGTAATCGCCTTCGTCGTTGGCCCCATCGATCCCGCCACGAACCGCGGCTTCCCGGGCGTTGAGTATTCTTCCGCCGCCTGCCGCGCCAGCGCTGCCGACCGTTTGCTCAAATCCAGGGCTTCCGCTTCCAGTCCATATTCCGCCAGCACCAGCGGCGTGCTCCCGAAGCTGTTCGTCTCCACCACGTCCGCACCGGCTTCAAAATACTTCCGGTGGATGTCCAGTACCACGTCCGGCCGCGTCCGCACCAGGTTCTCGTTGCATCCCTCCAGCGCAGGTCCCCCGAAATCGGCCGCCGTCAGGTCGCGTTGCTGCAGCATCGTGCCCATCGCGCCATCCAGTACCAGGATGCGCTCCGCCAGCAACTCCTTTAACGCCTTTTCAGATTCCTTCAAGTCCCGCACTTGCAACCTCTTTCGCTTGCTGTAAAGCCTTGTCCAGCCTCTGGATATCCCTTGATTTTAAGGCCTTTCCCCCGGAAAAGAACCCCTTCCCATCGAACGGGTTCCTGGCCCCTCCAACCCCCTGAAAACACGTCTTATCGGTCAGTAACAGTTCGTGAACATCTGTCCCCATTGCCCTTGCCCCATCGCCCTGCTTTCTCTACCCTCAAGTACAGTGGCTACGAAAACTATGGCTTCCAAACTGACCGTCTGCCTGCTCTCGCCGCATCCTTTGGTGCTCACAGAGTTTGAGCGCCTGCTGGGCAAGGCCTCCCAATTCAAAGTCATCGCCAAGCAGCTCGAGTCCACCCTGGCCCCCGATCTGCGCAACCTCGAACCTCCTCGCGCACAGGTCTACGTAGTTGATGCGCACGCCGCGCGTCAGGCTACTGGCGCTCTGCTTACCAACATTCTTGAGCGTTACACCGATGCTCGTCTGATTGTCGTCGGGGATTCGATCAATGAAGCAAACAGCTTTTCCCTGCTCCGCCTCGGCGTGAAGGGCATACTCACCTACGCTGAAGCTCGCGACCAGCTTTCTCGCGCCTTGCCGCTTGTCTCGCAGGGAGGCTTCTGGGTTCCCCGCACCGTGCTATCCGGCTTCGTGGACTCCATCCTCACCAGCCAGGGTCGCCGCCTCAAAACCGATTCCGTCACCAATCTCAGCCGCCGCGAACAGGAAGTGCTGGACTCGCTTCTCGAAAATCTTTCCAACAAGGAAATCGCCAGCAAACTCAATATCGCCGAGCGCACCGTAAAATTTCACGTCTCCAACCTGCTCAACAAATTCGGTGTTCGCCGCCGCGCCGACCTCATCCTCCTAACCTTCCAGCGCCGCCTCGCCCAACCTTAGGAGCGCCAATCTCCAGATTGGCCAGCAATCCCCAATTTCTAATTCCTAATTCCTAATTCCTAATTCCCGCTCCCCCTAATCCCCCACCCGATACCTAACAATGCACCACAGCGCCTGCACCCCATCCTTCCACGTAATCTTCTTCCCCTCTTCATACGTCCTTCCCGCATAACTGATCGGCACCTCATAAATCCGCCATTTTCCCTTCGCAATCTTTGCCGTGATCTCCGGTTCAAATCCAAATCGGTTCGACTTCAGTCGAATATCCTTCAATACCTCGCGCCGGAAAACCTTGTAGCACGTCTCCATATCCGTCAATTTCAAATTCGTAGAAAGATCCGAAAGCAGCGTCAGCGCCTTGTTCGCCACGTAATGCCAGAAATAGTGCACCCGCTGCGGACCGCCCAGGAATCGCGATCCATAGACCACGTCCGCCAGCCCCTCCGTAATCGGTTCCAGCAATTTCGGATAATCGCGCGGGTCATACTCCAGGTCCGCATCCTGTACGAGAACAATTTCGCCAGTCGCCTCCGCAAATCCCCTCCGCAGCGCCGCCCCTTTTCCCTGGTTCTTCTCCTGAAAGAAAATTCGCAAATTCTTTAACTCAATGGGATCTTCGCCGTCAGGCGCCGGTGCCTGGCTCTCCCCCTGATTTTGTCTTTCCGCCAGATCCCGCAAAATTTGCCGCGTGCCGTCGTTCGAACAATCATCCACCACCACAATTTCCTTCCGCATCGCCGTCTCTTCCACGCGGCGAAGTATCTCGGCGATGGTCGCCTTCTCGTTGTAAACCGGGATCACCACGGAAACTTTCGGATCCGCCAGCGCTGTTGCACTTCTTCGTATGTGTGTCATCGAAGCATCAAATTGTATAGACCGCTCCTATCCCCGTAAAGCGCCCGCAACCCTTCAAACCGTCGCGCAACTGCTGTCTCCCCATACGCCCCTGTGATTAAATAGATGTGCCCTGGGGAATCGGATGAGCTCCTTCTTTATCCAGCAATTCGGCTGTCGCGCCACGCAAGCAGACGGCGCTGCCATCGAGCGCCAGTTGCGCGATCAGGGCTACTCCGTTGCTCCGGATCCCAACTCCGCCGACCTCGTGGTCCTCAACACCTGCACCGTCACCGCCGCCGCGGACACCCAGGCCCGCGACGCCATCCGCAAACTCCATGCCGCAAATCCCGCAACCCGCATCGTCGTCACCGGCTGCTACGCCCAGCGCGCCCCTGAAGAAATCGCTGCCCTGCCCGGCGTCTCCTTCGTAGTCGGCAATTCCCACAAGCCCCAAATCCCCAATCTCCTAAACAACATCGCTCCCGTATTTGTAGGGGTGGAGCTTGCTTGCCCCGATCTGCGAGGGGCTCCACCCGCTCGATCCGCTCGAGAAGCCGTCCCCGCCTTCTCCGGCGTGACGCTTGCCGTCCCTGATCTCAGGATGGCCCCGCCCACTCGATCCGTTCGAGAAGACGCCGTCCACTCCGCCCCCATCCTAATCGGCGACATCTCCGAACTCTCCGAAGTCCTCGTCGCCCCGGTCCTCGGCGGGGAAGGGAATCACACTCGCCCCACCCTCAAAATTCAAGACGGCTGCAATTCCCGCTGCTCCTTCTGCGTCATACCCTTCGTCCGTGGCAAGTCCCGTAGTCTTCCGCCAAGCACCGTCATCTCCGAAATCCAGCGCCTCACCGCTTCCGGCTTCCGCGAAGTCGTCCTCAGCGGCATCAATCTCGGCACGTATGGACGCGATCTCGCTCCCCGCGTCGAATTTCTCGATCTGCTCCGCCGCATCCTCGACGAAACCTCCGTCGAGCGCCTGCGCATCAGCTCCATCGAACCCCTCGACGTTACTCAGGACCTCATCGAATTGTTCGCCGCTTCCAATCGAATCGCGCCCCACTTCCACATGCCCCTGCAATCCGCCTCAGACCGTATTCTCGCCGCTATGCATCGCTGGTATCGCGCCGAACACTACGCCCGACGCGTCGAACTGATCCACGAACATCTTCCCCACGCCGCCATCGGCGCCGATGTGATCACCGGCTTCCCCGGCGAAACTGGTTCCGACCACGCCGCCACTCTCTCGTTCATCGAATCTCGCCCCTTCACTTATCTCCACGTTTTTTCCTATTCCTCGCGCCCCGGCACCCGCGCGGCCACGCTCACCAATCATCTGCCCGGCCACCTGATCAAACGCCGCGCCCGCGAACTTCGCGCCCTCGCGGATCGCAAATCCGCCGAATTCCGCCTTTCTCAAATTGGCCGCATCCTGCGCGTTCTCACCCTTCGCCGCGATCCCGGCGACGATCAAAACTTCACGCCCGCGCTCTCCGAAAACTATCTAACTGTCCGCCTGCCCGTCGCTCTTCCCCCCAATCAATTTCTCGATGCCACTGTCGAGCAAGTTGACGGCAACCACATTCTCGCCTTTCCCGTAGAATCTTCTATCTTCGCTTTCCAGGCTGTTCTGTGAGCAGTTCCTCCCTGCGCATTCTCGGTGTCTCTACCGTTGGCCGCGGCTCCGCCGTCGCCTTGCTCGATGAGTCTTCCGTTCTGTTTGCCATCGAGGAAGAAAAACTCAATCGCCTCCAGGATTCTCTCGACATCCCGCGCCTGGCCCTCCAGCGCTGCCTTGCCGAGAATCATCTGCAACTCTCCGATTGCCGCGCCATCGCCGTCGCTCAGCACCTGCCCGCAATTTCAACCGGGGCTGCTCGCCGTAAAGGTGCGAAACCCACCGCGACCGAAGACCAACTCCGCCAACTCCTCCTCGGCGGTCCTCGTCCTTCGCAGTTCGATCATCACCTCTGCCATGCCGCCAGCGCCTATTACACCTCCGGTTTCGATCGCTCCCTGATTCTCTCCCTCGATTACGGAGCCTCCTCGCAATCCGGCCTCATCGCCACTGGTGAGGCTGACGAAATTCGTCCACACCAGTCCCTTAAATTTCCCGATTCCCTAGGCTGGTTTTATTCTCGCGTCACCGAACTCGCCGGCCTTCGTCCCCGCCGTGATGAACATAAACTCCAATGGCTCAGCAAAGACGGCGAACCAGAATTTCTCCCCGCTTTTCGCAAGCTTTTCAACTGGCGCCCCAGCGGCCTCCCGGCGCTGAATCGCCGCTATTTCGCCACTGGCCCGGATCGTCAGGGCCTTTTCGCTCCGCCGTTTTATCGCGAACTCGGCCTCTCCCGGCGCAATCTCGTCGTCACACCGTCCCTCCGCGCCAACCTGGCCCGCAGCGCCCAGGATTGTCTCGAAGAAATCGTTCTCCAACTCGCGGCAAATTTTCAGCAAACCACCGGTGCCCGCTCCCTCTGCCTCGCTGGCGGAGTCTTCCTGAATGTTCTTCTCGTCCGCGCCCTCGAAACCCGCGCGGGCTTCGATCACGTCTACGTACAGCCCGTCGCCGGCAACGCCGGAACCGCCCTGGGCGCGGCCTATCTCTCTAGAAAAAAGCTCACCGGAAACTCGGGCCGCGGCCCGCTTACAAATCTCGCGATTGGCGTCCACTCCGATTCCCACGAAATCAAAGCCGTCCTCGATAATTGCAAAGTCACCTATCACTATCTGTCCGGTGAAGATCAATCCGTAGAAGAAACCGCCGCCCTCCTGCACCGCGATAAAATCGTCGCCTGGTGCCAGGGACGCTCCGAATTTGGCCATCGCGCCCTCGGCAATCGCAGCCTCCTCGCTTCGCCCTTCTCCGAATATGTGGTCGAAAATGTCAATCAGTTCATCAAGCACCGCGAGGAATTCCACCCCTTTGCCCTCTCCGTGCCCGCCGAGCGCGCCTCCGAATATTTCGACGCTTCGCCCAATTGCCTCACCATGTCCTCGCTAGCCACATTAAAAAACTCCGTCGCCGGACTCGAACGCTTTGCCTTCTTCGGCAACGTCGTCCGTGTCCACACTGTCGATCGCCACGCCAATCCGCTCTTCTGGAAACTCCTCCACAAATTCGGTGAATCCGCCCCCGCCCCTATTCTCGTAAACACTTCCTTCAACCTTTTCGGCGAGCCCCTCGTCACCGATCCCCGCGGTGCCGTCCGCAGTTTCTATTGCGCCGGCATAGATGCCCTCTCCATCGGTCCCTTTCTCCTTGTCAAATAAGCAAGCTCTGCTCTTGTGGCACAGGCACTCCTGCCTGTGCTCCTAGCTGTTCGTACCCTCCGCGCCTTTCCAAAACGCAGTAATCCTGAGCCCGCGCAGTCAGCGGGCGAAGGACCTCAACCAAAAAATATTCGCGAATCCCAACCGGAAGGAACCACCGGCCCTTCTCCGTGCCCTCTGTGTCCTCTGTGGTAAAACTTTTCTTCTCTTACCCTCGAAAATCACCTGCGCCACCGCCTGCTCCGCCGTATGCGTAATACTCACCGCAATATTCTTCACTCCCATCCGCTCCGCAATCTTCTTCGCCTCGCCCTTCAATACCAGCGTCGGCCGCCCGCCCCTCTGCCGCACCACTTCCACATCCACCCATCGTACCCCTCGGCTCCATCCCGTTCCAAGCGCTTTCATCGCCGCCTCTTTCACCGCGAACCGCCCCGCATACCGCTCATACTTATTCTTGAACTGCTCGCAATACCCCGCTTCCTCCGCCGTGTACACCCTTCGCAGAAACCTCTCCCTCTGCCCCTCAATCACCGCGCGAATCCGCGGCACTTCCGCCACATCAATTCCCATCCCTACGATCATCGCCTCACCCGTGCCGTCAAATCCCCAAACGGCCTCTCTCACGATTTTTACCCTTATCCGCTTGCGATTATACTGGTCTGATTGTGGCTACCCCAAAAACATCCAGGACGCGCCGTCGCCCGGGCCAGCCCGCGCCTCCCCCGCCAAAATCCCCTCGCATCACCGCACCCTGGCGTCTTCGCAAAGCGGGCGGCCTGCAAATCCTCGAACTCGCTCCTTTTGCGAAATTGCCCTGGCTTGTTCACGGCTTCAGCACCCGCCCCGGCGGCGTCAGCCCCCTCGACAGCGAAAAAGTTCTCAACCTCGGCTTCATGGAATGGGACACGCGCGAAAACGTTCTGAAAAATCGCCGCCAATTTCAATCCGCCCTCGGCGCTGCCAAATTCGATCTCGTCCCCCTCAAGCAGGTTCACTCGGACGTCATCCGCATTTTCCATCAGCAATCCGTGAATCCCTGCACTGGAGACGCCTCCGCTACCAATCGCTCCGGCCTTCTCCTCGCCATACAGACCGCCGATTGCGTCCCTATTCTTATCGTCGATCCCAAGAAACGCGCCGTTGCCGTCATTCACGCTGGCTGGCGCGGCACGCTCTCCCGCATCACCCAAAAAGCCGTTGGCCGCATGCAACTCGAATTTGGCAGCAACCCGGCGCATCTTCTCGCTGCCATCGGTCCTTCCATCGGCCCATGCTGCTATGAAGTCGCTGCCGATTTTGTTATCAAATTCGCGGCCCAATTCGCCGATGCCGCCACTTATTTCGACGAGCCCCGCTCCGGCGAAGAACCCAATCCCCTCCAGTGGCTCAACATGAAGCCACCTGGTCACCAACCTCCTCCCAAAAACGTTCACCTCGATCTCCGCAAAGCCAACCGTTCCCAACTCGAAGCCGCCGGCCTCCGTGCCCAAAATATCTACGTAAGCGACCTCTGCACCGCCTGCCACCCCGCGCTCCTCTTCAGCCACCGGCGCCAGGGCCCCACTTCCGGCCGCCTAATGTCCGTAATCGGCCTCCACGAATCAAAAAGGTAACACCAGATAGCACCCGTCATCCTGGGGCTATCCGAAAAGGATAGCCGAAGGATCTCAACCTAAACTGCACCCCGAAATTTGCAATCGAAAATCGCCCGGTAGGGCCCGCCTTCTGAGGCGGGCCGTCCCTGCACCTCCCCGTCCCGTCCAACCTTCAGGTCAACGCCTATTCTGCGCCGAATGGAGTGGCCGAACTTCAGATCGGCCATCTTTCCCCTCTCATCCCAAAATCCTCAATCCGTCCCCCGTCCCCTCCTTCAACGCCAACTGCCCGCAAGCCGCCATCACATCCCGTCCCCGCGAATACCTCACAAACGCCGGCACGCCCTTCTCCACTAAAATCCTCCGAAACTCCTCAATCGCCTCCGCACCCGACTCCTTATACGGCAACTCCCCCGGGTTCCACGGAATCAAATTCACCTTCACACGCGTCAACGGCGCCAGCAACCGCACCACTCTTCGCGCATCTTCCGGCGCATCATTCACTCCGCCCAGCATCACATACTCAAACATCAAATATTCCCAGTTCCGCAGCGGATAATTCCGGCAAGCCTCTATCAATACCTTCAGCGGCCACTTCTTGTTGATCGGCATCAATGCATCCCGTTGCTCGTCACACGAAGCATTCAGCGAAATCGCCAGCTTCGGCCGCACCTCTTCTCTTCCCAGCCGTTCAATCCCCGGCACAATCCCGCTCGTCGAAAGCGTCACATGTTTCGGCGATAGCCCCACGCCCTCCGCGTCCAGCAATATCCGCAACGCCGCCATCACATTGTCAAAATTCAACAGCGGCTCCCCTTGTCCCATCAACACCACGTTCGTCCGAGCCGCCAAACCAGTGTACTGGCCGACCTTGGGCCGGTCTCCCTTTCCTCTTCCTTTTCCTTCCCTAGTGTACTGGCCGACCTTCAGGTCGGCCTCCGATCCTTCTTCCTCCCCCGCCCCGGATTTTCTTTCCGGCCCTCCTGCATCTTCAAAGCCAGCAAAACCTGCGCCACCATCTCCCCCGCCGTCAAATTTCTTATCAGCCCCAATTGCGCCGTCAAACAAAACTGGCAATCCACCGCGCAGCCCGCCTGCGTCGAAATGCAAATCGTCTGCCGCCCCTCGCTCGGCATGAACACTGCCTCCACCCCCGCAGGCCGCACCGCTCCCCTCTTCTCTGTGCCCTCAGTGTCCTCCGTGGTGAATCCCTCTTTCTTATCTCCCAGCCCCAGCAAATACCGCACCGACCCATCCACCGACTCATACCTCTGCCGCACCCGAGGCAAACTAACCGTCGCCTCCCTCTGCAATCTCTCCCGCAACCCAGCCGGCAAATTGCTCATCCGCTCAATCGCAAACTCCCGTTCCCGATAGAGCCAGTGATAAATCTGCTCCCCGCGGTAAGCCGGTTCGCCCAGCTCCGCGCAGTATGCCTGCAGTTCCTCCCGGCTTTTTCCCATCAATTCCACGGTTTACCGCCTTCTCGAGTCATTCTCTCATCCTTGAGACACACAGGCCATTCCATCCTCGCCGATTGCCCGCGCCTAACTCCCACAAACTAAAATTGTTATCTTTCTGCCTGCGATCTGTCACTCGCCGCTCGCCACATCTTCCACCCTGTGCCACAATAGCCGCATGACCACAATGGTCTCCAACGCGCGCGATATCCATCGTCACGCCCTACCCAACGGCCTCGTCGTCATCACAGAGACCATGCAGCACGTCCGCTCCGTCTCCGTCGGCATCTGGGTTCGCCACGGCTCCCGCCGCGAAACCCTGTCCGAAAATGGCATGGCCCACTTCCTTGAGCACATGGTCTTCAAAGGCACGGAGCGCCGCTCCGCCGAAGCCATCGCCCGTGAAATGGATTCCGTCGGCGGCATGCTCGACGCCTTCACCTCCAAGGAACAGATCTGCTTCAACGCCAAGGTCCTCGACGCGCATCTACCCATCGCCTTCGACGTCCTTTCCGATCTCGTTCTTCGCCCCAAATTCGATTCCGAAGACGTCAACAAAGAACGCCAGGTTGTCCTCGAAGAAATCAAGATGGACATGGACAACCCCGAATATCTTCTACACGACATCTTCACCCGCGGCTTCTGGCCCCAACATTCCCTCGGCCGTCCCATCCTCGGCACACCCGATAGTGTTCGCACCTTCGAACGCGAACCCTTGCGCGCTCGATTCCAGAACTGGTTCGCTCCGGATCATCTCCTCGTCACCGCCGCCGGCAATATCACCCACCAGCAAGTCCTCGACCTCGTGGAAAAAGAATTTGGCGATCTGCCTGCCTCTCATTTCAATCCCGACGATCCCATTCCTTCCACCGCTGCGCCCATCGCACTCGAAACCAAGCGCGACCTCGAGCAAGTCCACGTCTGCATCGGCGTTCCATCCATCGCCCTTGCCGACGAACGCCGCTTCGCCGCCGCCGTCCTCAATAATCTTCTTGGCGGTGGCATGTCCTCGCGCCTCTTCCAGAATATCCGCGAAAAGCAGGGTCTGGCCTACGCCGTCTTCAGTGAACTCACTCCCTATTCCGACGCCGGAATCCTCAGTGTCTACGCGGGCACCGCGAAAGAAACCGTCGGCAAGGTCATCGATCTCACCATCGCGGAATTCCGCTCCATGAAGGAATCTCTGGTCAGTGTCGAAGAACTTCTTCGCGCGAAAAATCATCTCAAGGGCTCGCTCATGCTCTCCCTTGAGTCCACCAGTTCCCGCATGTCCAATCTCGCCCGCCAGGAACTCTATTTCGGACGCTTCTCGTCGCTCGACGAAATCCTCGCCGCCATCGAGGCCGTCACCCGCGAAGAACTCCAGTCCCTCGCCCACCAGTTCTTCGAACCCGAGCGCATCGCCATCACCGTCCTCGGCCCCACCAATGGCTTCAAACTAGACCGCGCCCGCCTAGCCTGCTAGTCCCCGAAGCGCTGTGCCTTTGTAGCGGCCGCCTTTTTGATCCCGCCATCGCAAAAGCACTTGTAAGGGACGGGCTCGCCCGTCCCTCTTCGATTAAACCATCTTCCAAACCCGAACTTGTTTGCCAAATCTTGCGCCCGCGTCTTTGTAGGGCCCGCCTTCCGAGGCGGGCCGTTCTCGATCCCTTTTCAATCGCTCCCCCGCAATAAATCTTGTAGGGGACGTGCTCGCCCGTCCCTCTTCGATCCATGCGCAACGCCAATCCCAAACCTGAATACCGCACACCGCTCCTCTCCGTTTTTTCCACCACCTCAATCCATTCGACATTGACGCCCTCCCACCGCTCTGCCATTATTTTCAAAGTCTCGTTTCCTTGATTCATTTTTCCGGGAGCATCTCCATCGGTCTTCGCGTCTCCATCCTCGCGTCCGGCAGTTCGGGCAATCTCACCCTGCTCGAAACCCAATCCACCCGCATTCTCGTCGACGCTGGCCTCGGCAAACGCGAAACCCTCGCCCGCCTCGCCGCCATCGGTTGCGAAATCGATCGCCTCGACGCCGTCCTGATCACTCACGAACACTCCGACCATTGCAACGGCCTCCCCCAAGTCCTCGGCCTTTGGAAAACTCCGCTCTATGTCACCGAACCCACCATGGACGCCCTGCAGCGTATCCTCCCCGATACCTTCGGCAGACGCCTTCGCGGCGTCGAATCCATCCAGGCAGGCCAGAGCTTCACCATCGGCGACATTGATGTCCACGCCTTCGCCATCCCGCACGATGCTGCAGACCCTGTCGCCTTCACCTTCCGCACAAACGGCACAAAAGTCGCCATCTGCACCGATCTCGGCTACCTCCCCAATCACGTGCGCGTCCATCTTCGTCAGACCGATTGCCTCATCCTCGAATCCAATCACGATCTCGACATGCTCAAGGTTGGCCCCTATCCCTGGGTCGTCAAACAGCGCGTCCTCTCCCGCACCGGCCATCTTTCCAATCACGCGGTAAGCGAATTTCTCGCCGACCCCGAAGGTCTCGATTCCTGCGTCCGCCATCTCGTACTCGCTCACGTCTCCCAGGAAAACAATAATCCCGATCTAGTTCGCCTTTCCGCCGAAGAAGCCCTTCGCCGCCGTCCCTCCGACTCCCCCTTCCTCGGCGAACTCCTCCTAGCCTCCCAACACATCCCCCTAAAACCCCTTCAACTCTAACCATTCCTCGTACCGCCTTTGTAGCGGCCGCCTTCCGAGGCGGGCGCCTTTCCGCGAGCGCCAGAGGCGCGCACAATCTCTCAATCCACGCGGAATTCCAAACTTCCGCCTCGCCCTCTTCCCCATTCTCTTCTCGGTTCCCCGACAACCTTGATGACACACCCGTCTCCCAACTTCCCCGTGGCACCCTCCCCCATTTTCCTTTACACTATTCCCGTTCTTGGTAGAGGTGCGGCGGCCATGAGTAACCGGGTGCGTTGATCCGAATCGGTTTCGGGCAATCCGGAGAAAGGGGCCAGGTTGTATCGTCCGCCGAAATCGCTGCGTTCACCGAACCCGCGGCGTTTGGGGAACATGGTCTAAGGCCTGTTCACTGTCATCCGTTTCAACGGGTGGAGCGCTATCGAGAGGTGGCCACTGCGCGCAATTTTTCGCGGTTCCTTCCTTTCCTTCTGCCTCCACTGAAAAATATTCGAGCCCTATGAACCTTTTCGAACTCACGCGCGCTCTTGTGGACATCGACTCCACCACCGGCCACGAAAAATCCGTGGCGGATTTTCTCTTCGCTCATCTCTCCACACTCGCCACCAAGCACAATGCCCGTCTCGAGCGCCAAAACGCCGCGCCCAATCGCGACAATCTCTTCCTCTCCTTCGGCGAACCCGTCGTCACCCTCTCCACCCACATGGACACCGTCCCGCCCTTCTTCCCCTCGCGTGAAGACGATTCCCACATCCACGGCCGCGGCTCCTGCGACGCCAAAGGCATCATCGCCTCCATGATCGCCGCCGCCGAATCCCTGCTCTCTTCCGGTGCGCGCAATTTCGCCCTGCTCTTCGTCGTTGGCGAAGAACGCGACAGCCTCGGCGCCACCACCGCCGCGGCCACTCCCCGCGGTTCTCGCTTTCTGATCAACGGCGAGCCCACCGAAAATCAACTCGCTCTCGGCTCCAAGGGCGCGCTTCGTTTCGAACTCACCTCTCGCGGCAAGCTCGCCCATTCCGCTTATCCCCAACTAGGCCACTCCGCCATCCATTCGCTCCTCGACGCTCTCCACGAAATTCGCGCATTTCCGTTACCCGTCGATCCGCTCCTCGGCCAATCCACCCTGAACGTCGGCACCATCTCCGGTGGCCGCGCTCCCAACGTCGTCGCCGACGAAGCTCGCGCCGAAATTATGTTTCGCCTCGTGACGGATCCCGCCACCACCCGCGCCGCCGTTTCTTGCATCGCCACGGCTCACAAAATCGAAGCCCGCGAAGTTCTCCTCACCCCCGCCATTCATCTTTCTTCGTTTCCCGGCCTTCCCACCACCGTCGTCGCTTTCGCCACAGACATCCCCACCTTCAATGGCGCGTGGGGCCAACCATTTCTCATCGGCCCGGGCAGCATCCATGTTGCGCACACCAACGAAGAGCGCATTCCTAAATCCGAGCTCACTGCCGCCGTCGACATCTACGCCCGCATGGTCCGCCAGCTCATCACCACCGGAGTCGCCCCCGCATGAGCCTTCCTCTCGCCATCATTGGCCACGGCAAAATGGGCCGCCTCGTCGAGCAACTCGCCTCGCAGCACGGCTTCCACGTCGTCGCGCGATTCACCAGCGCCAACATCGCTTCGCTCTCGATCGAAAACCTCGCTGGCGCCTCCACCGCCATCGAATTCTCCACGCCGGCCGCCGCTCCCGAAAATATTCGCCGCCTCGCCGCGCTCGGTGTGCGCACCGTTTCCGGCACCACCGGCTGGTACGATCAACTCCCGCAAATCCGCTCCGCTATCGACGATTCCGGCTCGGCGCTTCTCTACGGACCCAATTTTTCCGTCGGTATGAATCTTTTTTCCCAGATCGTCGCCAAAGCTGCTTCCTTGCTCGCCAAACATCCTGAATATGAAGCCTGGGGATGGGAAATCCACCACTCCGCCAAAAAAGACGCCCTCTCCGGCACCCTGAAAAAACTAGCCGAAGAAATCCGCTCCGCCGGCTATGCTTCACCGGTGAATCTCAGCGCCAATCGCGCCGGCTCCCACACCGGCACCCACGAAATCGGTTTCGACTCCCCCTCCGACACCATCACGCTTCGCCACACCGCCCGCAACCGCGAAGCCTACGCCCACGGCGCCCTCCTAGCCGCCCGCTGGATCCAAAACAAATCCGGCCTCCACGAATTTCGCGAAGTCGTCTCCCAATTAGGAGCCAATCCCCCCTGACGTCCAACCGACCCAATGTAGGGCCCGCCTTCTGAGGCGGGCCGCTCCGAACCCTTAAACTCTAAAACTTATCAACTTTAACTTTAAACTTTTCAAATAAAGGAGCACCCTATGTTCACCGGCACCGGCACCGCCCTCGTAACTCCATTCCACTCCGACGGCTCGCTCGACGAATCCTCCCTCCGCGCTCTCGTCCAGCGCCAGATCGACGCAGGCATCAACTTCCTCGTCCCCTGTGGCACCACGGGCGAAAGCCCCACGCTCTCCCACAAAGAACATCTCCGCGTCGTCGCCATCACCGTCGAACTCGCAAAGGGCAAAGTCCCGGTCCTCGCCGGCGCTGGCGGCTATAACACCGCCGAAGTCATCGCCCTCGCGCGCGAATTAAAATCGCTCGGCGCCGACGGCATCCTCTCCGTCACTCCTTACTACAACAAGCCCACGCAGGAAGGTCTCTTCCAGCATTTCAAAGCCATCGCCGCCGGCGTCGGTCTCCCGATCATTCTCTACAGCGTCCAGGGTCGCACCGGCGTCAACGTTGAACCTTCCACCGTTCTCCGCCTCTCCCAGATCGAAAACATTATCGGCATCAAAGAAGCCTCCGGCAGCATCACCCAGATGGGCGCCATCCTCCGCCAGGTTTCCAGTGACTTCGTCGTCCTCTCCGGTGACGACTCCCTCACTCTTCCGCTCATCTCGCTCGGTGGCCGCGGCCTCATCTCCGTCGCCTCCAACGAAATTCCCGCGGAAATGACGCGCCTCGTTCAGGCTGCCATCGCTGGCGATTTCGCCGAAGCCCGCCGCCTCCACTTCCGTTATCTCCCGCTGATGGACATCAACTTCATCGAGTCGAATCCCATTCCGGTCAAAGCCGCCATGGCGGAGATGGGTTTGCTCCAGCCCAACTGGCGCTTGCCTCTCGTCCCGCCCAAGACGGAAAATCTCGAACGCATCCGCGCCGTCCTGGAATCCCTCAATCTCGTTGAGCGAGCTCATGCTGCCAGAACAAATTGAAGCGCTCTTCGACACTCCGCCAGCGAGTTACACCGCGGAGCACCATTCTCTTTTTTCAAATTTTAAGGAAGATCTGAATTGCGGCGCCGTTCGTGCCGCCGAGCCCGATTCCGCCTCTCCCACTGGCTGGCGCGTCAACGCCTGGGTCAAGAAGGGAATTCTCCTCGGCTTTCGCATGGGCGCCATCGTGGACATGTCTCTCGACGGGGCTAAACTTCCTTTTTTTGACAAGTCCACTTATCCGCTGCGTCATGTCAGCGTCGCGGACGGTATTCGCATCGTTCCCGGTGGCTCCAGCATCCGCGATGGCTCCCACATCGCCCGCGGCGTAATCTGCATGCCGCCTATGTTCGTCAATGTCGGCGCGTACGTCGGCGAAAACACCATGCTCGACTCGCATTCTTTGGTAGGTTCCTGCGCGCAGCTCGGTCGCAACTGTCACATCTCCGCCGCCTCTCAAATCGGTGGCGTGCTCGAACCAGTGGGCGCCATGCCCGTAATCATCGAAGATGACGTACTTGTTGGTGGAAACTCCGGAATCTATGAAGGCACAATCGTCAAGCGCCGCGCCGTCCTCGGCACCGGCACAATCCTCAACCGCTCTATCCCCGTCTACGATCTAGTTCGCGATGCCGTCTACTCGGCCACCGACGACCTGCCCCTGATTATCCCCGAAGACGCCGTCGTCATCCCCGGCTCCCGCGCCGTCTCGCATCCCGTCGGAAAAAAATGGGGCCTCTCCCTCCACTGCGCCGTAATCGTCAAATACCGCGACTCCAAAACCTCCACCCGCATCCAGCTAGAAGACCTCCTCCGCTAAAGGAGCGCCACACTCCGCCCCATCCCGCGCATTTTGCGGGACGAATTTCCATGGAGCGCCAATCTCCAGATTGGCAAGCGTAGATCGCCCTGCATGCCGCCCCACTCAGGCCTCCTCCGCCCTTCCATTTTCAATTCTCCTTTTTCTATTTTCCAATCCCAGTCCCCGCCTCACTTCTGCAGCAGCTGCATCAGATAGTCCTGCGCTTCCTTCGAACCCATCAGCGAAAGCTTCTCCACCGCCATCTTTTTCAGTTCTGGATTTTTTTCAGTTTTTGCCACGGCAATCAGGCCATTGGCGTTTCCGCCGACAAAATAAGCATTCAGAATCTCTTCCTTCACCTCCTCGTCCGTTTCCTTCGCATAAAGCTCTTGCAGTTGCGCCATTCCCCCTGCGATTCCCAGGTTTCGAATCGCCGCCTTGCGTAAGTCCGGATCCGGTTCGCTCTTTGCCAGCGCCGCCAGTTGTTCGCGATCTCCAGAAATGATGTAGCTCTGGATCACTGCCCGCTTCACGCTCACGTCGTTTGTGCTCGCATAAATTTCCGCCAGCGTCTTCCCGGAGTCCTTGCCTCCGAAAATTGCCAGGTACTCGCACTGCCTTCCTCTGCAGGTCCGGGTTGCTCTGCCCCCGCGCGATCTTTGCCATCTGTTCCCGCGCTTCCGGCGAACCGCTCTGCGCCAGCACAAACAGCGCCTTCGATTTCACTCTTGGCGACGCCGTTCCATTCAGCACGCCTTCCAGTATCGGGAGCGCCTTCTCCGGGTTGTTGTTCATCAATCCCTGCAGTGCCAGCAGCTTCAAATCATCGTCGCTCTCCGCATCGGGATTCGTCTTACTGCCCGTCGACGACCGCACCTCGATCTCCAGCGCTTCAGCGTCTTTTTTCCACCTGCTCTGCGGGAAGCGTTTCTTCAGGTCCGCAATGCTCGCCAGTGCCGCTTCCTTCTTTCCCTCGCGATTTTGCGAATAAGCCTTCCAGTAAAGCGCTGCGTCCGTCTGTGGCCCGTTCATCTTCGCCAGCTCGCCAAACGTTTGCTCCGCTTCGCGGTAATGCGCCTCATCCAGCGCGTCCCGTCCCTGGTCGTATAAATCCTGCATCTGCTCCAGCCGGTCCTGCTCCGCTTCCTTCTTTTCTTGTGCGGCCTCTTTCTGTTCCTGCGCGGCCTCCTGCGCCTCTGCATCGCCGGCATGTTCGCTTTGCTGCGCGGCTTGCACTTGAATGCCGGAAAGCAGCATCGCCGCCGCGCAAAGAATCACTCCCGTTCGCACAAACTCCCTCCACATGCTCATACCTTTTTTCTCTCCCCGGCTTCCGCCTGTTTTTCCGCTGGTTTCGCTTCTGGACTCGCCTTCCGCTCTTCCAGCCCCTGTTTCACCACGCGCACCTTGAACAACAGTCCCTGCGCTTCAATCCGTTTCCGGATTGCCTCAAACTGTGCCGGCGTCACCTCGTCCGGGCTGTTCGCAATGTCCAGCAGCCCGCGTTCCAGTTCATCCAGCGTGCTCGCCATCCCCTGGTCGCCCGCTTGCATCGCTGCCTCCCGGTATAACCGGTTCTCTTCCACCAGATCCTCCGCTCGCCGTTGCGCATTGGTGATGTTCACCTTTTTTTGGCCTTGTCCCTTCGGCGCATTCTCAAGTTCCATCAGCACCATCTCGCTGCGCCCCAGATGTTCTCCTACCGCCACAATCAGAACCCGTTCGCGCACTTTGCCATTGCTCGCCTGTTCCCGCTCAGGAATCACGGGGCTCGTCTTCCTCCCCAAATAAAACGCCAGCAGCATCACCGCAGCCAGCGCTCCCAGCGCCGCCAATCGCCTCGGTACAAAAAAGTCTTCCCACCAGTGCGTCTTCTCCTCCAGCCGCGGCGCAATCTTCTGCCACAGCCGCCGCTCGAACTCCTCTCCCGGTTCCGGCACGCTCATCGCGCTCATCGCCGCGTACACTGCCTCGATTCTCTCCATCTCTTCCCGGCAGTCCGCGCACCCGCTCAAGTGTTCCGCAATCGCCACGCGGTCCTTGGCGTCCCCATCTCGATACGCGATCAACTCTTCTTCCGTTCTGTGTTTCATCATTCCGTTCCCATCGCTCGCGCTTTGCCTTCCAGAAATGGCTCCAGCGCTCTCCGCAGTTTCTGCACCGCCCGAAAAACGGTGTTCTTCGTCGCATTCGAATTCGACTTCAGCACCGCCGCGATCTCTTCGATTCCGCAGCCATCCCAATGCCGCATCACAATCGCCGTTCGCTCCGCGGGACTCAGCGTCTCGAGGGCCGCCTTCATTCGCTCTGCCAATTGCGCGCTCCCCGCCAGTCGCTCCGGTGAAGGCCCCGCGTCCGCCACCTGGCTCATGGGGTCCACCTTTGGCGCGTCCTCGTCCGCCCTTCCAGGACTCACCACCCGTGTCTCCTCCGCCTTCCTCTTCCGTATCCTGTCGATCGCATAGTTCGCCGCGATCCGGTAAACCCACGTCCCAAAATTCGAATTTCCCGCGAACTGTTTCAGCTTCTGATACCCCCGCACAAAAGACTCCTGCACCACCTCTTCAGCCTCGTGCGCGTTTCCCGTCATCCGATAGGCCATCCGGAACACCGCCCGCCCGTGCCTCTCCACAAGGACACGATAAGCGTCCCGATCCCCGGCCAGCGTCCGCTCGACCGCGATCGCGTCGCTGACCTCCACCTCTTCAGCCATCCCGACGCCTTCCCTCATTCCCACAATTAGACAGTTTCGCCCCCCTCCGGTTAGTACCCCCAAGTAAAACGGGCTTCACCCTGTTCACCCCGTCATCCTCCACCCCCTCACCTCCCAACCCCCAAATGCCTTATCATTATCCTGAACCAGCAGGAGACGACTCCCTTGATCCCACGCTACACACGCAAGGAAATGGGCCACGTCTGGTCCGACGCCAACAAATATCAGAAATGGCTCGACGTAGAACTCGCCGCCGCCGACACCCTAGCCGACGCCGGCATCGTTCCGAAAGACGCCGCCGCGCTCCTTCGCTCCCGCGCCAAGGCAGACGCCCAGCACATCAACGAACTCGAATCCCGCGTCAAGCACGACGTCATCGCCTTCACCATGGCGGTCGGCGAATCCATTGGCGATCCCGAACGCCGCCCGCTGGCTCCACTACGGCATGACCTCCAACGACGTCGTGGACACCGCCCAGGCCCTCCTCGTCCGCGACGCCTCGCACATCATCGAACGCGATCTCGTCCTCTTCGGCGAAATCCTCGATCTCCGCGCCCACGAATTTCAGCACACCCCGCAAATCGGCCGCACCCACGGCATCCATGCCGAGCCCATCACCTTTGGCCTCAAGATCGCCAACTGGTTTGCCGAAAATCAGCGCAACATCGCCCGCTTCCGCGAAGCCGCCCGCAACATGGAGTTCGGCAAAATCTCCGGCGCCGTCGGCAACGCCTCGCACCTCGGCCCGGAAATCGAAGAGAAAATCTGCCAGAAGCTTGGACTTCACGTCACGCCCGTTGCCTCGCAGGTAATTCAGCGCGATCGTCACGCGCAATATGTCAGCGTCCTCGCGCTCATCGCCGCCACGCTTGAAAAAATCGCCCTCGAAATCCGTCACCTCCAGCGCACCGAAGTCCGCGAAGCCGAAGAGCATTTCGGCAACGAGCAGCGCGGCAGTTCGGCGATGCCCCACAAGCGCAATCCCGTCACCTCCGAACAGATCTGCGGCCTCGCCCGCCTGGTCCGCTCCAACATGCTCGCCGCCTATGAAAATATCGCCCTCTGGCACGAACGCGATATCTCCCACAGCAGCGTGGAGCGCGTCATCCTCCCCGATTCCACCATTCTCGTGGACTACATGCTCGACAAAATGACCCAGCTCGTCAGCCAGATGCGCGTCTTTCCCGATCGCATGCTCCGCAACATCGAAGCCACCCACGGCCTCGTCTTTTCCGGCCAACTCCTCCAGGACCTCGTCGAAAAAGGCATGCCCCGCGACGACGCCTACAAAGCTGTCCAGGAACACGCCATGGCCGCCTGGGAATCCGAAACCAGCTTCCGCGACCGCGTCGCCAAAGATCCCCGCATCACCAAATTCCTCACCCCCAAAGATCTCGAACACACCTTCGACCTCCAGCGCCACCTCCGCTACGTCGACAAAATCTTCGACCGCGTCTTCGGCCCCCACCCCGCCGGCGAACGCGGCGTAGCCAACCGCGCCTAACAGCCAGCGCCCTCTCTTGGTAGCGCCTGCTTCTAGCAGGCAAGCGCCGGGCCCGCCTTCCGAGGCGGGCCGTCCGCTCCGCGTGGCACAGGCACTCCTGCCTGTGCATCCGATCCACCGGCAGGGCTTGCCATTCCCCCAAAATCCTCCACTCCCATCCCTCCCCGCCGTCGTAGGGCCCGCCTTCTGAGGCGGGCCGTCCGCTCCGCGTGGCACAGGCACTCCTGCCTGTGCATCCGATCCACCAGCAGGGCTTGCCATTCCCCCAAAATCCTCCACTCCCATCCCTCCCCGCCGTTGTAGGGCCCGCCTTCCGAGGCGGGCCGTCCGCTCCGCGTGGCACAGGCACTCCTGCCTGTGCATCCGTCCACCAGCATCCGCTCCGCGTGGCACAGGCACTCCTGCCTGTGCATCCGATCCACCAGCAGGGCTTGCCATTCCCCCAAAATCCTCCACCCCCATCCCTCCCCGCCGTTGTAGGGCCCGCCTTCTGAGGCGGGCCGCCCCTCCGCTCCGCGTGGCACAGGCACTCCTGCCTGTGCACCAGATCCACCAGCAAGGCTGCAATTCCCCTAAAATCCTCAACTCCCATATCACCTACCGTCCCTCTCCGCCGTTATTGGGCCCAAAAACAAAAAGGGCCCCGGTCACCCGGAGCCCTCTCTTCAACCTCTTCTGAACCAAACCTCGGCTCAGCTGCGGAGGCGGAATCTATTCCACGCGCTGCACATACCGCGCTTCCGACGTATCTACGCGGATCTTATCGCCTTCATTCACAAACGGCGGCACGTTCACCACCAGCCCGGTCTCCAGCGTCGCCGGCTTCATGACCGCGCTCGCCGTAGCCTTCTGCAGCGTCGGCTCGGTCTGCACCACCTTCATGTCCATGGTGTCCGGCAGGTCCACGCCGATCGCCTTTTCCTCAAAAAATTCGATCTTCACGATGGTGTTGGGAATCAGGTAGTTCACCGTTTCGCCCAGCTCGTCGCGCGTCATCTGCATCTGCTCATAGGATTCCGTGTTCATAAAATGAAATTCGTCGCCCTCGTTGTAGAGATATTCGAATTCGATCTCATCCAGGACGGCGCGGTCCACGAACTCTTCCGCGCGGAACCGGTAGTCGATCATGACCCCGTTTCGCAGGTTCTTCAGGCGCGTTTGCATCGAACCCCGCTTGTTCCCGGGGGTGCGGTGATCGGTGCTGAATACAGTGAAAAGCTGGCCCTCGTGCTGAATCACCATTCCGGGCCGAAGCTGTGTCGCCTTAACGCTGCTCATAAGTTCCTTGTGCCGCCCGAGGCGGCAGCCCACTCCCTTTAAAGTTCAACTCGTCCTGCAATTTACACCGTTGGGGGTCGGAGCTTTAGCTCCGACTTCAACGAACTGCGTGCAAACGGCTTTAGCCGCTGAGGAACCGCTCGATCTACCTCGAGCTTGCTCCTTAACATCCTCTCGTTATTTGCAAATTCCAGACGGCAGCCCGAAGGAGCGACGCGTGGAATGACTTGTCCGCCGCAGGCGGACACGAGGCACGCCGGGACGATTCACCTTCCCAACGCGAAAATCCAGTATAAAGGCCCCCTGCACGCCGGTCAATGCAGCTCGAGACGGGGCAGGAAAGCCCTCCCTTTTGCACAAATCTGGTGCAATAACTTTCCATCCACCTCGCCCTAGTCCCTATAAGTCTTTTTTCAGATGAGACCATTAGCCTGGTGGTTGAAACGGACGGACCCGTTTTTATACCGCGTGCATATACGCCGGGGCAAAGACCTCGCTGACGAACGATTCGAGCGAAGTGGGTGTAGTGTTTCTCGCCGACCGCCCGTCTTGGGGCACGATCAGGCCCGCATTCGCGCCTTCCCACATTTCAATAATTAGTTTTGCCGTCTTCTCCGGCAAACCCATCTTCCGAAGGTCTGACTCAAGTCTTGGGCTCGGCAATTGTACATAGCTGACATCAGTCCTGCCGATTGCCTTGCCCACAATGGACGCCGCCTCGTTCATCGAAATATCTCGCTGCCCGTGAAGTTCCTGCACCGAAGAACCGGAAAAATCTCGCGCCGCCAGGCGAGCGGCCGCATAAGTGCCGATGTCGTTCGTCGCTATCCATGGCATGGGCGCATCTCCCCGCATTCCACCCGGCAATGTGCCCGTTGCTCGCAACGGCGCCATGCTCAGGAATAGATTCTCCATGAAATACGCCGCCCTCACGTGCAGGACATTGAGCCCCGCGATTCGATCCAGCTTCTGTTCCTGATTGTGCAAGCCGGCGATGGGACCGGTACCTTTTGCGTGTTGAGCGCCGATACTACTCAAATTGACCACAAACCGCACACGGGCGTTTGCGATTGCAGCGGCGTAGCAATCGGAAACCCGTTCTTGGTGTGCGCGCAAATCTTGTTGTGACAAGTCCTCGGGCAGAAGCAGGTAGATTGCCTCTGCATCAGCAAAAGCTGCCATCAGGTACGGAACGTCTCCGACCTTACCAACGAAGGGTTCCGCGCCTAACCCCACTAACGGTGCGAGCTTTTTCGTGTCTCGTCCAAGGGCGCGAACCTTTTCGCCTTTTGCCAGCAACATCTCCGCTACTCGTCGTCCCGTACGTCCCGTTGCTCCTGTCACGACGATCATTTCGGACTCCTGGAAGTGCACCACGCAATTTGGCAGCTCTTGACTCCGCCAGCGGATTCACTTTGCCCCAGCCTGCGCGTCTCGTTCCTTTTGTCCTTCCGCCATAATCTTCTCAATCTCATCCGCCCCTCGCGGCAATTTCGCGCTCAACAAGTTCATACCCGCTCTCCGTAATCAGCACATCATCCTCAATCCGCACTCCCAGATTTTCTTCTGGAATATAAATCCCCGGTTCCACCGTCACCACTTGCCCCACCATCAGCGGCTTGCACGAATCCCCGGGGTCGTGCACATCCAGCCCGATGTTGTGCCCCAGTCCGTGAATGAAATATTGCCCCAGGGCCTTCCCGCCCTGATCCTTCCCGTGCGAATTGATGTAGTCATACGCAATCTTATAAACGCTGTGCTTCCCCTTGCGGCACATGTCCGCTCCCGGCTTCATCTCCGCCAGCGCCGCGTTCTGCGCGCCCAGCACAATCTCGTAAATTTCCCGCTGCCTCGCCGTGAACTTGCCATTCGCCGGCAGCGTCCGCGTGATGTCCGCGGCATACCCCGAAAATTGCGCCCCCACGTCCAGCACCACGATGTCCCCGTCCTGAATCTTCCTTCCCAGCCGGTCGTAATGCAGTGCCGTGGAATTTGGCCCCGCTCCCACGATCGGCGCATAGGCTTCCGCCTCCGATCCGCCCATCGCGTGCACTTCCACCATCTTCGCCGCCACTTGATATTCCCAAAGTCCCTGGCCGCATCATCTTCATCGCCGCAATATGCGCGTCCAGCGAAAGGTCAATCGCCTGCCGCAGAAACACAATCTCCGTCGGCCCTTTGATCAGCCGCAGGTCCGTAATATTCCCGCGGACGTCTTTCAACGTTGCTTGCGGAGCCGCCAGCTTCAGCCAGTCCACAGTCTCTTTATCGTGTGGGTAACCGCCCATTTCTTTTTCGTAGGGAAGTATCGTGTAGAGCGAAGGATAAAATTTCGCCAGCTTCTCAATCGCCGCCCGCATCTCCCCAAATCCCTGCACGTCCGCAAATCCCGTCCGCGCCTGAATCCCCGGATCGCTCGGAGACATCCGCACGCCATCCCATTTTTCCCGCATGGGATTCTTCTCCGGCACAAAGAGAATCTCTCGCGCGCCGGTCCAGTCATCCCGCTTTGCCTTGCTGTCCGCCGCTGGCAGCAGGATCAGTCCCGCCCCCTCCTCGTTGTGCCCCGTCAGGTAATAAAAATTGTCCTCTTGCGCGAAAACGTAGCTCTGCGAATCCACCTCTCGCCCATTCAGCCCGGTCAGTATGATCGGTCCGTCCACCGAAGCCGCCAGCTTCGCTCGTCGCGCTGCGTAAACGGAGTTCGGCTCACGCTCGCGTCGCTGCTGCGCACTGGCAGGCAGCGCCACAAGCAACGCCATCAAGGCCAACAAACTCAACGCCGCGTATCGCGAACGCAACACGAACTTCCACAAATGCACACCAATAGAAATCGGACCACTCATCCGGCCACCTCGGTAGCCCCCAGGGCAGAGGGCAAGCCATGAATTTTAGCGGAAAAGCCCCGCTCAGACGAAATGTGAACTCGCAAATTAGCCCGGAACTTCTAACTTGCTTCGGCAACTGCAGTATCTGTTTTTGGCGGGAAAAGTCTCACGTAACCGATCATCACCACCGGCGCCAAAATCGCATAATACGCCACCGTCGGCAGCCCATCCCTTGCATGGATATATTGCCCCGTCAGCAAGAGCGCCAGTCCCACGTGCCGGTTCGCGTTGCAGATCGCAAATGTCGGCCCAACGTGTCCGGTGCGGATCTGCACCAGCAGAATCGCCCCGATCGAGCCGGCAGCCAGCAGCACTGCCGCCACAGGAACCCACAGCGTCACCTCTCTCAACGCTGCACCCATTTTGAAAAGGATCAGCCCGATCATCACCACCAGCAGCGCATTTCCCACCCCGTTCAATACACGGGGAAAACCGCCGCGATGCCTCTGGCGCGATCCACACAATCACCATGCCAACGGCCAGCGGCAACAATTCTTTCAACGCAATCTGCTTCAAAAGCACAATCGGCGGAATCCAGATGTCGCGGCCATAAATCTTCCCGGCCGCCGCAACCACCAACGGAATCATCACCGGCACCATCATCGCAGCCCAGACCTGATAGCTCGCCGCGATCTGCATGTCGAATCCCTTGCGCGCCATATTCCGCGTAAGCAGCGGCGCGCCTGGCGCCACTCCAATCATGAATAGCCCCGCCGCCTCTCCCGGCGTAAGGTGAAATGTCTCCGCAAGCAGCAACGCCAGCGCCGGAGGAATCAGAAAAGTAGCCGTCAGCAGCCCTAACCAGCCGTTCCACTCCAGTCGCCCTAAATGCGCGAAAACTTCCCCCAGCCGCAGGCTCATGCCCACCGAAACCATCAGCAGAAAAATCGCCGCGGGAAGGAGTTCGTGCATCAAGGTCGCTCAGCGCCACACGATAATTGCAATTGGCCGCGAAAGGGAATCAAGCGAACTCCCATTCACTTCACAACCGGTAACGCAATGTAGGACGCCATCGCCGCTGAGCAATACACCCGCTGCGTCGCCGCAACATAATCGGAAGCCGTCGCCTTATAAATGCTGGGCACAAATTTCTGGGGGTTCCGGTCAATGATCGGAAACCACGTCGATTGGATCTGTACCATGATCCGGTGGCCTTTCAAAAATACGTGATCGTGGTCCCGCAAAGGTACGTCCCACTCCACAGCCTTGTTCGCCTCCAGCGGCGTTGCATGTTCAAAGCTCGCCAGATATCGACCGCGGCGCACCTCCATCGCAATCGGCAACTCATACCCGTTTAATGACTGTGCGTATTGCCCCGGCTTCGGTCCCTCTTCCGCATTCCAGTTGTCTTTCTGCGCGTTCTGCGGATAGACATCAATCAGCTTCACCACAAAATCGCTGTCCGTTCCGGAAGTAGAGGCGAACAACTTCGCCGCCAGCGGTCCAGTCACTGTCAGGTCTTGCTCCAGCGGCGCGCTCACAAACGTCAGCACATCCGGCCGGTGATCCACAAACCGCTGGTCCGCCGCCTCCCATGTTCTCCAGTCACCCGCCGGATACGTTGGCGAAATCGGCCGCGTCCGGTAGGGAACTGGATTCGCCGGATCCGAAACATATTCCCGGTAACTCGCCGCTCCCTCATCCCCGCCCGGCGCGGTGAAAGACAGGCTACCGTCCGCATGCAGGTAAAGCTTCGTTGTCACCGCCGATTTCGGCGGCCACTCCGCATAAGTACGCCACGCATTCGATCCGCTCTGAAAAGTCGTCGCCTTCCAGCCCGGCTTTTCACCCTTCCCGTGCAGGTAATACCGGAAAAACGGTGCCTCCAGATTTTCTCGAAACTCCCGCGCCGTATCATGCCCGCCGTAGGGAATCAGCCCGATACTCTCGGCTTTCGGTGTCTGCCACTGCCCGTGAAACCACGGCCCCGCCACCATGAAATTCGTATGCTCCGGGTCATGCTCCTCCGCATGCCGGAAAATCTGCCACGGTCCCCAGGGATCTTCCTGATCCCAGAATCCCGCCACATTCAGATTCGGAACCGTGGATGAATGCAACTGCCGCACCCACGCCTCCTTCTTCCAGAAATCGTCATAGTCCGGATGCTCCACCGTCAGATTCCAGTAGGGAATTGTTCCGTGCAGATATTTATCGTTGATGTTGGAGAGTGGCCCCAGATTCAGATACCACTCATAAGTGTCATAAGTCTCGAACGCGAAATTCGTATTCTTGTTTTTGTCGGCCTGCTCCATCACCGCGTACTCAAAATCGTAGCTCTCTCGCAACGCTCCGTAGCGGTGATCGTCATCATTCATCCACTGGTCCACGGGCGATGCCTGCTCGCTGATCGCCTTCAACGCCGGGTGTGGGTGCAGCAGTGTCAAAGCCGCCGTCAGGCCGTCGTAGGACACTCCAAAGATCCCCACCTTCCCATTATTGTTGGCCACATTCTTCACCAGCCATTCAATCGTGTCATAGGCATCCGTCGTTTCATTCGTCGCCTTGGGATCGCTCAGATCCACCTGCGATGTCAGGTTGAACACGCCCTCGGACTTAAACCGCCCGCGCAAGTTCTGGAACACGAAAATGTACCCATCCTCCATCAATTCCTTCGCCTCCGGCCACACCTCCGTCGGCGCTTTCTCTGGCACTCCATACGGTGTGCGCTCCACCAGGATCGGGAGCGGCCCCGCCGCATGCGCCGGCGTCAAAATCACCGTCTGCAGACGAACTCCGTCCCGCATCGGAATCATCACTTCCTGAAATTTGAAAATAGGCGCCGCCGCCGGCTGCTGCGCCACCGCTGAAACCGAAACACAAATCAACAAAACCGCCAGAATCGCGCATTTGCGCAAGGATCCCTCCCCAGGAATTCCAACTCGCCGGTCATCTTATTGGGTCCACCGCACGCCCGTCAACAAACGTGCACACCAATGACGCCCACGCACGTGTTCTACCCTCCAACGAAGCATGCCAAATTGAAAATCTGTCATCCTGAGGGCCGCGAACTCCGCGGTCCGAAGGATCTCAACCTAAAGTGTATGCACGAATCGTCCGCCACGAGTTTCGGCGAACGCCATCGACCTAATCCGGACCACAACCCGCACTAATCCCTCTTCCTACGCCCACGAATACCCATGCTTCGCCAGCGGCAGCGACCGAATCCTCTTCCCCGTCGCCGAAAAAATCGCATTGCACACCGCCGGCAAAACCGGTGGCAGCGCCGGTTCCCCCAGCCCGGTCGGCGGATTGTCGGTCTTCAGAAAGTGTATTTCGATTTCCGGCGGCACCTGATTCATCCGCACCGGCGGGTAGCCGTCGAAATTGCTCTGCACCGCGCGCCCCTTTTCCATCGTGATTTCATAATTCATCACCGAACTCAGCGCTTCGATCACGGCGCCTTGGCACTCATTGATCGCCGCCCCGGGATTGATGATTTGCCTTCCGACATCCCCCACCGCCCACACCTTCTCCACCTTCACCCGGTTTTGCTCGTCCACACGCAATTGCACCACTTCTGCAAAATAGCCGCGGTGCGAAAATTGACACGCAATTCCCATTCCCGTCCCCTTCGGAAACTTTCGCGTGCCCCACTCGGACTTTTCCGCGGCAAGTTTCACCACCCCGGCCATCCGCGCTGCGTCCACTTCTCCTCCATCAGGTTTCCAGTCGGGGTGCGCCACCTGCGGCAGGCTCAGGATGTCCAGCCGAAATTTCACCGGATCCACGCCGCCCGCAAGCGCCAGTTCATCCAGAAACGATTGAAAGACCCAGCTGAATGCGTTGCTCCCCGGCGCGCGCATCGCATAAGTAGGAATTCCAGTCGGCATCAGCGACGCTCCAAAAAAGAAATTCGGCACCAACGTCCCCGGGAATTCGCTGCCGCGAATCCCCGCTGCTGGAGCAAACTTTTCGCCTTCTCCGAAGCTCACGAAGTGATTGTCCCAGGCCACCAGTTTTCCCGCCGAATCCACGCCGCCCTTCAAAAAGTGATATCCCGCCGGACGGTAATGATCGTGATGAAAATCGTCTTCCCGGGTCCACAGCAGTTTCACCGGTACCCCCACCTGCTTTGCGATTGCTCCGGCCTCTACCATGTAATCGTTCGTCAGCCGCCGTCCGAATCCTCCGCCCACGCGTTTCATATGCACAATGATGTCGTCGTGGGGCACTTCCAGAACCTTGGAGACCAGCATTCGCCCGGACTCCGGCGTCTGCGACGGCGACCAGAATTCCAGCTTCCCGTCGTGATAGTGCGCCAGACAATTCTGTGGCTCCATCGGCGCGTGGGCGATGAATGGGTAGTCGTACTCCGCTTCCACCACCTTCGCCGCGGATTTCAGTGCCGCGCTGGCATCGCCATCCTTTCGCAGCGTCATCGTCGCCGGCTTCTTCGAAATTTCCTTCGCCTGCCGCAAATATCCCTCGCTGCTCTGCTCCGCGGTAGGACCCTCGTCCCATTGGATCTTTAGCTTGTTTCGCGCGGAATTCGCCTGCCACCAGGTGTCCGCCAGCACCGCCACTCCCGGCTGCAGGCTCAAAATGTCCGAAGTGCCGGCAAGCGAAAAAACGTGCCGCACGCCCGGTTCCTTCTTGATGTCGTCCAGATTTCCACTTACAAATTTCCCGCCGAACACGGGGCATTTTTCATAAACCGCCCACAGCATTCCCGGTACACGGAAATCAATGCTGTAAAGCGATTGCCCCGTTACGATTGCCTGGCTGTCCACGCCCAGTTTTGTGTGCCCGATGATTTTGTAGTCTCGTGGATCCTTCAGCTTCACCGTTTTCAGATCCGGCGGGGTCAGCGTCGCTACTTTCGCCGCCAGCGACCCATACGTCGCGATCCTCTTCGTCGCCGCGTGTATCACGCTGCCCGAGGATGTCTCGCACTCCGCTTCCGGCACAGACCACCCCTGCGCCGCCGCCGTCACAAACATCGCTCGGCACGCTGCGCCCACTTGCCGCAGCGGATCCCAATTCACAGGTGTCGCCGTGCTTCCCCCCGCTCTCTGCGGGCCATAAATCGTTTCGTTCAGGTCCGCCTGCTCGATCCGCACGTCCTTCCAATCCACATCCAGCTCGTCGGCGATGATCATCGGCAGGGAAGTCTTGATCCCTTGCCCGATTTCCGGATTCTTTGCCGTAATCGTAAAAATATTTTCCGGGCTTACCTTCACAAATGCCGTCGCCGAAAAATTGGGCGTCGGTGCCGTTTGCGCAAAGGCGCGGCTCACCGGTTCCAGGTATAAGCTGAACACCAGGCCGCCGCCGGCGGCAGCCGTCACCTTCAGAAAATTGCGTCGGTCAATGCGGGTGGCAATCATCGCATTCCATCCTTTTGCGCGTCGGGAAGCGCCTGAGGTATTCCGCCAGTAGTCTAACTCCGCTGCCCGCCTGCGGGAAGCTTCACGGGGCAGACAATCTCCGCGCCTTCCATCTCGCAGCGAGCTCTACTTTGTCTTCCGCAGCTTCGCGGCCAGCGCCAGCACCTGCACGCGCGTCTCTTCCAGGCTGCCTGAACAGTTGATCGTTTCTGTCGCTCGCTTTATTTTTTCTTCCAGTGGAAGCTGCGCGGCAATCCGGCGCCGCGCTTCAATTTCGCTCATCCCCCGGTCCCGCAGCCGCTCCAGTTGCTGCTCCGGTCTGCACCACGCCACCACCAGCCCATCCAATTTGTCCACGATTCCCGCCTCAACCAGAAGCGCGGCCTCCACGAAGCCCGCGTCGCGGACCCCGTTTTTCTGCCATTCGTCCAGTTGCTGGAAAATAATCTGCTCCACACGTGGATGAAGAATCGCGTTCAGTTGCGCAAGCTTCGCGGGGTCCGCGAACACGATGGACGCCAGCTTGGCGCGGTCAATCCGTCCGCTGGCGTCCGAAAGATCCGCCCCAAATGCTTTCAGGATTTCGTCGTGCGCCGCTTGCCCCGGCTCCATCAGCTTGTGCGAAACGCTATCCGCGTCCAGCACCGGGAAACCCAGTTCGCGCAGCAGTGCCGCCACCGCGCTCTTCCCGCTGGCAATTCCCCCGGTAAGCCCGAGCTTCAGCATGAATTCCGCCCGCTCCTTCACCCACGACCCTGTTTGGCCGGTCCCACGAAAATCAAAATTCCATCGGATGTCTTCTAAGGACGTGCCGCTACGGCATTCGTTCCGCGGCGCAGCCGGGCGGCTTTCACCGTGTTGCTCATCAGCATCGTGATCGTCATCGGACCAACTCCGCCGGGCACCGGAGAAAGCGCCCCAGCGGTCTGCACGGCATCGGGGTGCACATCGCCAATCAGCACACTGCCCTTTGCCTTAAATTTTTCCAGCCGCTCCGGGAAGTTGCGCAGCAGCGCCGCTGCCTCCCCGGCATCCGTCACTTTGTTCGTGCCCACGTCAATCACCGCCGCGCCGGGCTTAATCCAGTCCGCTTGCACAAAGCCCGCTTTCCCGATCGCGGCCACCAGAATTTCCGCTCGCCGAATCACCTCCGGCAAATCGCGCGTCTTGGAGTGGCACACCGTAACCGTGGCATTCGCATGGAGCAGCAACAACGCCATCGGCTTCCCCACGATGTCGCTCCGTCCCAGCACCACCGCGTTCGCGCCCTCAATCGGAATCTGATTTCGCCGCAGCATCTCCATGCAACCCGCCGGCGTGCACGCCACCAGTCCGGGTCGGTTGCTCACCAGCCTGCCCATACTTACCGGATGAAATCCATCCACATCCTTCGCCGGGTCCACAGCCTCCAGAACCCGCTTCGAATCAATCTGCGAGGGAAGCGGCAGCTGAATCAGAATGCCGTCCACGTTATTGTCCGCGTTCAAATCGCTCACCAGTTGCAGCATGTACTCCGTCGAAACGTCCGCTGGAGGCGCATGCAGCCAACTGGCCAGCCCAAGCTGTTCGCAAGCCGCGATTTTGCTCTTCACATAAAGCTGCGAAGCGGGATTTTCCCCCACCAGCACCGCCGCCAGCCCCGGCCGGATCCCCTGGCCGTGCAATCGCGAAACTTCCAGTTGTAGCTCAGAGAAAATCTCGTCGCGGATTTTCAAACCGTCCAGTATGCGTGCGGGCATCGCGGGTTCACTTTCGATGGATAAGATGAAGAAATCATAGCACGCCGAAAGAAGGGAAGTGGCTCGCCGGCAATCTGCCGGGAATCAAACGAAATCGCCCGCTGCTCAGATAGAGTTCAGCGAAATCAGCGCGGACATCGTATGCGCTTGCCCCTCGCCGAGCGTCACCCCGTGGTCACCAACGTTTCCCGTTTCCACGCACACAAATTGCCGCCAGGCGTCCGCGCCCAGATCCGTCATCGCCCTGGCCTTTTCCGCCCAAGGGTTCCAAACCACCGTGTCCCGCGAGTCCTCTTTGGCCACCAGGATGCGCCGCTTCAATACCGGGTCTTCGATTTCCACCGATGCGGAAGTGTTGCGGTAGATCCGGTCCGTCTCCGCGCTCATCGCCACGTCCCCGCGCTGGTGCTTTTCATGGCGCGCCGCCGTCTTGTCCAGGTACGCCACCCCGTTCAGCCCGCGTAGCCGCACGGCTTCCGCGTTCCCCACCCGGTAATAGGAATGCAGTGCCTCCTCGAATCGAAACGAAATATCTCCATGATTCGTCACGATCAGCTCCAGCCGCAGCTGTTCCCCGAACGTCGCGCAAAACAACAAATGATAATCCCCGAGCCAGGATTTTTGCGTGGCTTCATCCGCCGCTGTCGAAAGCGCCACGGTTACGTTGCTGTCCGCGTGCGTGATCGCCTCCAGTTGCCACGTCTTTGTCCGCACCAATCCGTGCGCCGGAGATTTTGGCCCTTCCGTCCGCTCCGAAAACCACGGGAAACAGATCGGCACGCCCCCGCGAATGGCCGCGCCGTCCTGCCAGCGCGTTTTCGGGCTCACAAACAGCACCTCCTCCTCGTCCGCCGGACGCCACGACGTCACATGCGCGCCGTGAAGATATATTTCCCCGGAGACCTCCGGAGTCTGAATCCGCACTGCGGGCATTCCCGCGTGCTCCTCTACAATTTTGGCGATGCCCGGGATTTCAAACCGGTGGTTCAGTGCGGCAAGCGGCGTGGCAGAAGCCATGGGGTAACTCCTTTGCCCGATCTCCTCCTGCGCGGAGGCCGTGGCCCAAAGTATCATAAGAGTCCGTTCCCGCGAATGGCCCACGCCAGGGAAACCATTCCGCCGGCGTGGACTCTAATAGAATGGAGGTAAATGTATGCCGATCTTTGGCGATGATGGTGGCCGGCGCGAAATGGAAAAGCGCGCCAAGGCCGAAGGCCGCCTTCCTCCGGGACAATCCCTCACCATCAAATGGCCGGTCCTCCACTACGGCAGCGTCCCTCGTTTCGATCCCGCCACTTGGGATTTCAAAATCAGCGGCTTGGTGGAAACGCCGCTTGCGTCTAACCTGGCAGGAATTTCGCGCCATTCCGCAAATCGAATCCACCAGCGATTTTCATTGCGTCACGCGCTGGAGCCGTTTGAATAATCGCTGGAAAGGTGTGCGCTTCACGGACATTCTGGATCGCGCCAAAGCCAAGCCCGAGGCGACCCACGTCCTCGTCCTCGCCGAAGAAGGTTATACCGCCAACATGCCTCTGAACGACCTGCTGCGTCCCGATGTTCTCTTTGCCTTCGATCACGATGGCGAACCGCTCACCGCCGATCACGGCGGCCCGCTTCGTTTAATCGTGCCCCATCTCTATGCCTGGAAAAGCGTCAAGTGGGTCCGTGGCTTCACGCTCCTAGACCACGACCGTCTCGGCTTCTGGGAACGCAATGGCTACCACGCCTACGGCGACCCCTGGAAAGAACAGCGCTACTCCGACACCTGACCAACACTCTTCCCGAGCAAGCCATACCTCAGCTTCCTGCTGCCACCAATCGCCCCGTCCAAGCACGTCATCAAAGCATCGCCGCCAAAAAAACTGTCATCCTGAGGGCCGCGCCTTCCGCGGCCCGAAGGATCTCAACGCAAACACTCTCCTCGCTTCGTCTCCCGGCTATTCTTCGCCCCCCTACTTCACCGCCCGCACCACCTTCCCATTCTTCATCACAAAATTCACCTTCCGCAACGATTCGATCTCCTGCAACGGATCCCCCGGCATCGCGATAATGTCCCCAAACTGCCCCTCCGCAATCGCCCCGCGTTCCTTGCTGATGCGCAAAAGATCCGCGCCGTTCGTCGTCATCGCCTTCAGGATGTCCCCGTTCGAAACGCCCGCCGCCTTCCACACCGCCAGGTAATCGAACACCAGATCCGCCCGCGTCCTCCCCGGCGCACCCGTCACCGTATCCGAGCCAAACGCCATCTTCACCCCAATCTTATTGGCGTTGCTCAGCCGCGCGATGATTTGATCGCCCAGTTTCTTCGCATCTGCCAGCGTATCGTTCGAAGGATTCAATCCCGCCAGGTGAGCCTCCGGAAAATCCGTGCCCACCAGATACGTCCCCTTTTCCTTCATCAGTTTCAATTGCTCCGTCGTCAACGCAAATCCGTGTTCCACGGAATCCGCCCCGCCACGAATCACGTTGTCTGCCGCCTTCCCTCCATAAACGTGCACCGCCAGCGCCCGTCCCGCGTTATGTGCCTCATCCGCCGCCGCCCGGATTTCCTCTTCCGTGTAAAAATATTCGCTGTTGTCCGTCGCCAGCTTGATCACATCCGCCCCGTAATAAATATCCTCGTGAATGGCCTTCCGGACCTCGTCCGCCGTGTCCGCATCAATGTATTCGTGCAGCCAGAACGGCCCGATCTCCTCCGGCATCCCCTTCGATTGCCCGCCAAACGGCCCGATGATCTTTCCCGCGCACTGCAGCGTTGGTCCGTCATACCACCCCGCGCGGAACGCCTTCTTCAAATCCACGCACGCGAAATCCGCTTCGTTGCCCACGTCGCGCATGGCGGTAAAACCCGCGTTCAGCAAAGTCTCGCTGATATGCAGCCCCTGCAGTGCCCGGAACCCGGTGCTCTCCTTCAGATACATCGCCTCGAACGGCGCCTTTCCGGGAATCTCCTCAAACGTGACGTGCGTATGCGCGTCGATCAGCCCCGGCATCACCCATTCCTTCGACAAATCCACAACCTGTGCATCCTTCGGAATCGCCACTCCCGCGCCCACCGCCGTGATCTTCCCGTTTTCCACCACGATAATCTGATCCTTGCTCACCGTTCCTTTCGCGGGATCAATCAGGTTTCCCGCTCGGATCGCGATCGTCTGTGCCATCGCGGGCAGGGCGCTGCACAACAATGCCAGTATCAGTTTTCTGTACATGAAATCCTCTTTTATAATTTGGCGCGGAATTCCACAGGAGAACCATTTCCGGACCTTGCAGGAATCTAATGCCATTCTCGTCCAATAGCAAGAATCGTGAGCGCCAGGCGAAAAAACAGAAAAGTTGCGCCGAGATTACCGCGCCGCGCCGCTTGTTTGGCGGCCCTCATTCCTCTCAATCGCCTATTTACGAAATTGCGTCGCAAACTTGCATATAATGCCGCCATGCAAAAAGCCTTTCTCCCTTCCGTACTCGCTCTGGCGGCGACCGCGCTGCTGGCTCTCCCCGCAAAGATGTTGGGCCAAAGTGCAATTGTTCCCGAAACGCCGGTGCAGATTTCCAATGGCAAAATCCTCGGCGAGGTCCCGGGCCAACCGCGGCCCACAAATAACTTCCCAACTGCCGTTGCGCTCTCCCCGGATGGCCGATTTGCCGTTCTGCTCCACAGCGGCTATGGAGCTTACACTTCCAAGGAAAAGCAATCTCTCACCGTCCTCAATCTGCAAACCAACGAACTCCGTGATTTTCCCGACGATCGCCTCGGCAGTGATGCCAAACAGACGTATTTTCTCGGTCTCGCCTTTAGCACCAATGGCCAGCACCTTTACGCTTCAATCGCCTCGCTCACCGATCCACTGGGCAAGGGGAAGGGAAGTACCGGCAATGGCATCGCGGTCTATGCTTTTGCCAACGGCGCCGTGTCGCCGGAGCGTTTCCTCTCTCTCTCTCCGCGTAGTTCACTTCCACCTGGGAAGCAACGCCGAGAAATGTTCCGCAATGTCACCTATCCGGCGGGACTTAGCGTAGGTGTATACGACGGAATGGAACGCATTCTCGTCGCTTGCAACAGTTCGGACGAAGCACTTCTGCTCAACTCCGCCGACGGAAAAATCATCCACCGTTTTGATCTTTCCACTTTTAAACGGATCCCCGGTTCTCTGCCCTACACAACCGTGATCACCCACGACGGCCGCCGCGGCTTCGTATCCCTCTGGAACGCCTCTTCGATTGCTGAACTCGACCTCGTCGCCGGCAAAGTCCGCCGCATCATCCCTCTCGGCAAGCCTGCATCCTCGTTGGAAGGTGGGTCCCATCCCACCGCTCTCCTTCTAAATCACGACGATACGGAACTATTCGTCGCGTTGACCAACGGCGATGAAATTGACGTCCTCAACACAAAGACGGGCAAACTGTTTTTTGCCGTGTCTACGAAATTATTTGGCCAAAAATACGGCGGTAGCGACCCCCAGAGCCTTGCACTCTCCCCGGACGAAAAGCTTCTGTTTTCTGCGAACTCGATCTCCGATTCCGTCGGAGTCTTCGATCTTTCGGGAGACATAATGTCGATTGGTTACATCCCCACGGAGTTCTATCCCACCGTTGTCGCCACAACTTCCACCGATCTCCTCATCGCCACCGCCAAAGGCCGAGGCTCTGGCCCCAATCCCGCGCCCTTGAAGAAAAACGAAGCCGGTGAGCCCGAGTATCCCTACAACCCCGCTATGACCAACGGCTCGCTTGCCCGCATTCCCCTTGCCGGCATCCCCGCCAACCTTGTGGCTTGGACCGCGCAGACTTCCGCCACCAATGCCGCTCAGGGAAACTCCGACAAAATCACCTTCGCAAGTGGCGCCAACAAAATCAAACACGTCATCTACATCATCAAGGAAAATCGTACCTACGATCAGCTCTTCGGCGATCTCGGCGCCGGCAATGGCGATCCCTCCATCGCCATGTATGGCGAAGCCATAACGCCCAATCAGCACAAGCTCGCCCGCCAGTTCGGCATCCTCGATAATTTCTACGATAGCGGCGACGTCTCCGGCGACGGCCACATTTGGTCCAACTCGGCCTCCATCTCCGACTACATCGAAAAAACCTGGCCCATCGCTTATCGCGGAAAAGAACACACTTACGACTCCGAAGGCGGACTCCTCGGCGGCATTTCCGTCGAAGACAATCTTCCCGACGCCGCCGAACCAACAGGCGGCTACCTCTGGAAAAATTTCGCTGCCCACGGCATCAGTTACCGCCACTATGGTGAATTTATCGTCTCCCGTTGGTGCAATGCCGCGCCTCACGCCGCGAACCCCAAAAGCGGTCCGCCGAAAGCCGCGGGTACAGTCTGTCCGCGCGCACTCATTCGGAAAGGCGAGCCGCTGGAGAAAAACGTCGGCGATCCGCGCGGCGGCCCCAGCCCTTATCCATGGGACATCCCGGTCCTGGCGAAAAATATCGCTTCGCAGCCGGAATTACGCGGGCATTTCGATCCCCGTTTTCCTGATTTTGAAGTCGCGTATCCCGATCAGCTGCGCGCCGACGAATTCCTCAATGAATTCAAGGGTTTCGTGGATTCTCGCAGCGCTCAGCACGACGCCATGCCCCAGTTCGTCCTGCTTCGTCTCCCCAATGATCACACTGCCGGCGGCACCAAGGGCCAGCCAAAGCCCGCAGCCTCCGTCGCCGATAACGATTTGGCTGTAGGTCGCGTAGTCGATGCCGTTTCCCACTCTTCCTATTGGGACGACACCGCGATCCTCATCCTCGAAGACGATGCCCAGGACGGACCCGATCATGTCGACTCCCACCGCAGCATCGCCCTGGTCATCAGTAAATATGCCCCGCTCCCGCAATCGCAAGAAGGGAATTCAGCTCCCCTCGTGGATCATCACTTCTACACCACCATCAACATGGTCCGCACCATCGAAGCGCTCCTCGGCGCGCCGCCGATGAATGCCAACGATTCCCGCGCCGCCGTGATGGCCCCGCTGTTCAGCGGCCCGGGCGCACAGCCCGCCTTCACCGCGGACTTTCGCAACCGCGACAACGGTCTCCTCTACGAAATGAACACCAAGGACTGGAAAGAAGGCAAAACCCTCGATTTCTCCCGCGCCGATGCCGCCAACAACATCATCCTCAACCAATTCCTGTGGCAAGACCGCATGGGCAGCGCCCCCATGCCCGCGCCGCAGCACGGCGTGTTCCCTGTTTCGGGCGAAACCGGGCATTCCTCGCGTCCCGCGCGAGACCCCGACTAACAACAAATCCTTCAAATTGTTCCGCTGGGGCCGCCCGACTTACGTTTCTTCCAGCCGCACCCGTCGTGGCCCAAACGCAATCAATCGTGGTGGCAAATCGCGAATCACCGGCAGCCTCGTCAGCAGGCGAAGCTGCCACGGTATGTTCGTCGCTTCCACCGATTGCAAGACGCTCGCGATCAATCTCCTCTGCAGGAACGATTGGAACGCCTGAATCACTTTTGTCGGCCACTCCCGTTTCCGCTGAACTTCCGCAAGCTCCGTATCCGTCACCTTGCCGGCCAGCAGCGGCCCGATCAAAACATTCGCGGCCACCACGGCATCCTGAATCGCATAGTTGATCCCCACCCCGCCCACCGGCGACATCACGTGCGCCGCATCTCCAATCAGCAGCAGACCCGGCTTGTGCCACAGCGGGCACCGGCTGGACTCCACCGAGAGCAGCGAAAGTTGCTGCCAGTCCGTCAGCGCCTCCGCATTTTTCGCGAACCGCGGATCAATCTCCTCAATTTGCTGCCGCACCGCTTCCACGCCTTGCGTCCGCAGTTCCTGATAATGCCCCTTCGGGAACACCAGCCCCGCCTGCCAATAATCCGTCCGCTCCAGCAGCACCAGGATTCGCCCCAGCCCAATTCCTCCGAACGCCCCGCCGCGAATCTCCGGCTCCCCGGAGACCTTCGGCAGTCGAAACCACAGCACATCCATCGGCGGAGAAGTCTTCACCGGCTCAAAACCCGCCAACCGTCGCATCTGCGAAAACCGGCCATCCGCTCCCACCGTCAACTCCGCCCGAATCTCCTGCATCCCGTCGGCCCCGGCGTACCGCACGCCCCGCACCGTTCCATTCTCTTCAATCAGTTGATTTACATTCGCGTGCATCACCAACTCAAACTTCGGATATCGCGCCGCCTCTCCGGTGATGAACTCCAGAAATCGCGCTTGCGGCACCAGCAGGATGTAGGGGAATTTTGTCTTAAGCCTCCCCAGATCAAACGGCGTAATCGTGCCATCCGCGAACTTCAGCGTCGGTCCAGATACCTTGGTATGCGGAATCTCCAACAGTTTTTCGGCAAGCCCAATCTGATCCAGCACCTCCATCACTGAAGGGTGAATCGTGTCTCCCCGAAACTCCCGATCAAAATCCTTATGCATCTCCAGCAGTGTGACGCGCACGCCCCGCCGCGCCAGCAATAAGCCCCAGCATCGCCCCGCCCGGCCCGCCACCCACGATGCAGCACCCCGTATTCGAAACACTAGCAGCCTGCAATTGCCCCTCCGCCATCCTCGCCGCTGAATCCGACTCGTCCATAAATCCTCCGCCTGGAAGCAAATGTTGTGCGACCCGGGAAGCATAAAACCCCCCACCCAACAAAGTCACGCATGCCATAAAAGAGCAAAACGCCCGGGGCAGCATTGCCCCGGGCGTTTCCTATTTCCGTTGCTTCCTGTTATCTGCTCGCTGCTATCTGCTTTCCGATTACTGATTAACGATTACTGCTAACTCCCATCAATAAATATCGTACTGCTCCCAATGCAAAGTCGCATCCGACTGAATAATGATGTGCTTGTGCGAATTCTGCTCCAGCTCATCAATCAGTATCGACTCGCGCGTCTTCAGCGCCTTGGCGATTTCCGGATGCACCCGCAGCGTCAGGTTCGGCCCTTCGTGATCCGCCACCGCCATCTTCCGCGCTTCCGCTTGAATCTCGTAGCACAACGTCGGAATCGACTTCACCATCCCCGACCCCGTGCAATACGGGCACGGCTGGCACAGCACACGCTCAAGCGCCTGTTTCGTGCGCTTTCGCGTGATGCACACCAGCCCGAACTCATTGAACGAAAGCGCCTTCGACGGCGCCTTGTCCTGCTCCAGTGCCTGTTGCAGCGCGCCCAGCACCTTCTCCCGGTTGCGCCGCTCTTCCATGTCAATGAAGTCCACCACGATGATGCCGCCCAGGTCGCGCAGGCGAATCTGCCGCACGATCTCCTTCACGGCTTCCAGGTTCGTCTTGACGATCGTGTCCTCAAGCCGCGTGGAGCCTTTGCCCACGAACTTCCCGGTATTCACGTCAATCGCCACCAGCGCTTCGGTGTGATTGATCACGATGTAACCGCCGGATTTCAGCCACACCTTGGCGCGCAGCGCTTTGTCCAGTTCGTGCTGAATCCCGAACTCTTCAAAGATCGGCTGCTCCTTGGTATAGAGCTTCACCTTGCTCACCAGCTTGGGCTGGAAGCGGCTGACGAATTCCACCACCTTGCCGAACTCTTCTTCGTTGTCGATCCAGATGCCCGTGAAATCGTCGCTCACGTAATCGCGCAGGATGCGTTCCACCAGGTTCAGGTCGCGGTGCAGCAGCGCCGGAGCCTTGCGGTCGTCATTCTTCTGCTTGATCTCGTTCCAGGTCTTCCCCAGAAACTCGATGTCCGTCCGGATTTCGTCGTCGGTCGCTCCACCCGCTGCGGTCCGAACAATGAACCCGCCGGGGTAGCTGCCGCGTGCCTCGCCCACCAGCCGGCGAAGCCGCGAACGGTTTTCCGCGCTGGCAATCTTCCGCGAAACGCCGATGTGGTCAATCGTCGGCATGTACACCAGGAAACGCCCCGGCAGTGCCACGTGGCTCGTGATTCGCGCGCCCTTCTTGCCGAGCGGTTCCTTCGCGATCTGCACCACCACGTCTTGACCCGCCTTCAACATCTCCGATATCAATTGCGGTCTGCGCTGTGGCGCGTGCCCGCCGTGATGTCCGCGATGCGGTCCGTGCCCGCCTCCGCCGCTGCGCCGTTCAAATCGTCCGCGCCCGCGGTCACCGCCCCGATCACCTCCGCGGTCGCCTCCACGGTCTCCGCCGCGATCCCGCCGGTCCGTGCGGCCATCTGGCCGTCCGCTCCGGCTGCGGAATCCTCCGCGGTCTCCTCCGCGATCACCGCCGCGGTCGCGTCCACCGCTTCCGCTTCGTTGTGGCCGCTGGAAACGCGAACGTGGATTCGTGCCAATGCGCGCAAAGTCCTCGCGCGGTGCGCTGGAATCCCGTGGCCCGCGCGTTTCGCCCGGAAGCAGCACAACGTCCTCTTCCACAATCGCTTCAACGGTAGTGCCGCTCGCAGTTGCGGCCGCCATCGTCTCCGAAGCAACGTGCTCGATGGCCTCGTCGTGCGCCATATCCGCACGTTCGGCTTCGCTCAACTCCGCATGCTCTTCGGTATGCGCTTCTCCGGCGCCTTCTTCGTGGTGTTCCGCAGCGCCAGATTCGGAAACGAATCGCTCTTCGTGAGCTTCCGCCTCCGATTCCTCTGAGTCGTCCGACTCTTCGTGCTCTTCGTGTTCTTCTTCCCGTTCTGCCGGGTGATGGCCGTGTTCTTCACGTTCGGCAACCTGGTGCGCCTCGTGAAGCGCTTCCGCCTCGTCCTCATCGAAATCCGTGCCGCCCACCAGTGAGTCCGCTTCCGCGCGAGCCTGTGTTTCCTCGTGCTTCGCTTCCACCAGTCGAGCCGACAGCGAAACCGCTTCCTCGTCGCTCAGCCCCGCCGCGCCATTGCGCTGCGTCCCTGCCGACGTTTCTTCCATCGCCGGCGCAGCCGCCGAACTTTCTTCAATCGCCTCCGCCGCATTTCCTTCTTCGCTGCCCCCAGCTGCTTCCGCTTCAGATTCCTTGTCCGCTAACACCCAGTGCGGCAAGCTTCCGGAAAACCGCCGCGGAGTTCCCGTTCCGGGCTGCAAGCCAACTGCAGGCCGCGAAGGAATCTGCTCGTAATCGGGTTGCCGCTCTTCGGGTTCGTGATCGCCCAGCGGCTCCACGGGAGCCACAGGGACAGGCCGCGCGCGGTATTTCGCCAGCGATTCACCCGGCAGAACAATGTCATCTTCCCGCGTTTCCGTGGGTGCGCTGCTTGCGGGACGATCGCCGCTCGGACGCCGATTGTCGTATCCGCCGCGATTCTCGCTCCCACCTTGCGGCGAAGCGTATTTCGATGGAGGCAGATTGCGCCCGCCGCCGCTGTGTCCACCATGTGGACGCCGGTCACGATCGCCACCGCCGCCGCTGCTGCTTCCGCTGCCGCTTCCGCCGCGCCGCCGGCCCCAACGCCCTCGCCGCCCGCCGCGTCCGCGATCTCCGCCGCGGTCACCCCCGCGGTCCCCGCCTCGATCATGACCCTGCCCCTGCGGGCGATCGTTTCCGATTCGTGGAGGATAATTCCGTGTGGGATTGTAATTCGGCGCAAAATTCTGCGGCGCCGATGCATTCGATTCCGGCTGCCGTTCGTCCATCTCGTGGCTCTCGCCGGCGCTTTCTCCAGCCCCGAAGTTCTCGCCGCGCTCTTCCGGCGCTGCGTGAGCTTCTTCGTGCCCTGCGTCCTCTTCGCCGTGCTCGTGCTCTTCGTGCGGCTCGTCCAGAGAGATCGTCTCTTCATGAACCGCCCGCGTGGAGAGCAATTCTCCCGGCAGCGGTTCGATCAAAGCGTTGTGCTGGCCGCCCGCAATCGCGGGCGCTGGCGCGTCCCCGTGGCCGTGCCCGTGGTCATAGTCTTCGAGATTCTCGAAGACGTCGCTCACGTAGAGAAACGCGTCCCCGTCCAGGCCGATGTCCACGAAAGCGGACTGCATGCCCGGCAAAACGCGCGTCACTTTTCCTTTGTAGATGCTGCCGACGAGCGCGAACTCTTTTTCGCGCTCAATGTAGATTTCGACTAGCTGTCCTTCTTCCAAAATCGCGACTCGCCGTTCATGGGAGCCCGCGCTGATAACCAATTCTTTCGACATGAAAACTCCTTGGGATGCACCGCCGCGGGACCCTCGCGGACACTGGTCCTGGGCAAGGCGCCGTCCCGGTCAAGACCGGGACACGCTGGCGACAACAGGGACAACTGTATTGTTGCGGCGTTGCGTTCGAAGCCGGAGGGAGAAGCCAGACTGCAGCTTTCGTATTGCGATAACCTCATGCTATCGAGGCTGGGCCGTTGCCGGGATGCTCCCGGGGGAACGGCGGACAGTGCTATCCTCACTCGTAAATTCCTTTTTTCTCTTACAAGCGGTCCGATCTTTCTTCGGTCCGCTGGTCCGGCGCAAACTCCCTGAAGTTAGTCGCGCTCGGGGCTGGCAATCAGCTAGTTAACGAATCGGCGCAGCCGGACATTCATTACCAGGCCAATCGCCAGAAAAACAAACAACGTGGCCGAACCTCCGTAGGACATCAGGGGTAACGGAATGCCGGTTACCGGCATGGCCCCGATGACCATGGCCACATTCACTAATACGTGAAAACCAAGCGCCGCTGTGACGCCCATGACCAGAAACATTCCCGCGCGATCTTTGGCGCGTTGGGCATTCTGGACCAGTCGTAACAATAGCGCCATGTACAGCCCAAGCGCAAGCAGCACGCCCTTGAATCCCTGTTCTTCCGCCCACGCCGACATAATGAAATCGGAATATCGGACCGGAATATAGCCCAGCTGATTCTGGCTGCCCTTGCTGAAGCCCTTCCCCCAGAATCCGCCTGAGCCCACGGCGATCTTCGACTGCAACACCTGATAGCCGGAACCCTTCGCGTCTTCCTCGGGATGCAAAAAGGATGTAACCCTTTCCTTTTGGTAAGGCTTCAAGAAATGCCACCCGACGGGCAGCATCAAAACCCCCAAAAGGACAATCACCGTGGCATGTTTCCATTGCAGCCCGGCAAGAAACGCCCCCACAATCAACATCGGCATCAATACAAGCGCGGTGCCGAGATCCGGCTGCTTCAGGATCAAAACCAGCGGAATGCCAACCAGTAACCCTGCCTTTATCAAATCCTGCAGGGAGAGCTCATCGGTGCGCACTTCCGCAAAGAAGCGCGCCAACACGATGATTATAATCAATTTGACCAGTTCTGACACCTGAAAGAATTCCCCCAGAATGGGAATCCAGCGCTTCGCTCCAAATCGCGTATGCCCCATCAGCAAAACGGCCGTAAGTGCAACCAATCCAATAATATAAAGCACCGGCGCCTGGTCCATAATCAAGTGATAGTCCAACCGCGAAAGGACGAACATCAGCACAAATCCGATCACCAGCCAACGCACTTGCTTCATGTGCATCCCCGCCAGGGCGCTGCCGTGCGTCGCGGAATAAATCTCCACCACACCCAGCGCGCAAATCGCCGCCACGATGGCCAGCAGCCACCAATCGTAGTCCCGCGTTGTCGTCACTTCGTTCATCGTGTGCCTTTTCGGAGCTCTCCCCTGTCCAACTCTCCGCCGCTACTCTGGATTCTGTTTTTTCTCCGCGATTTCCGCCACCTTCGCGGGCGCATCCCGCTTCAACACCACTTTCGGCGCTTGCGCCGCCACCAGCGACGGCGTCATTCCCGGCTTTTGCACCTGCGCCATGGATTGGCCCTGCGACTTCTTTTCCTTCTTGTCGTAATACGCCTTCACGATATCGCGCACCACAGGCCCGGATGCAGTGCCACCGTGCTCAGCGGTGTCTTCCACCACTGCGGCCACCACAATTTCCGGGTTGCGTCGCGGTGCAAAACCCACGAACCACCCGTCGTTCTTTCCTTTTCCCAATCCCAGACGGCTTGCCGCGCTGTAGCTCATCATCTGCGCGGTTCCCGATTTTCCGCAGAATTCAATTCCCTGGAGCTTCACGGAATTGCCCGTTCCGCCGGCTTCGTTGATCACCCCGTACATCCCTTGCGTCACTTGCTCCACGGTGCTTTCCGCCAGCTCCACGCGCTTATCGCCGACGTTCGCTGCATCTTTCATCAGGTGCGGTTGCTTGAAGTCGCCGCTCGAGGCGATCCCGCCAATCACGTAAGCAACCTGCAGCGGCGTCGCCATCACCGAACCCTGCCCGATCGAAACCGAAATCGTGGATCCGGGATACCACTTGTGGTGGTAAACGCGTTCCACCCACTCCTCCGATGGCACCAGTCCGGGTTCTTCCGACGGCAGATCCACTCCCGTCCTCGCTCCCAGGCCCAGCATCTTCGCGTATTTCGCGATGCGATCGATCCCCATCCTCATGCCCACGTTGTAAAAAAACACATCGCAGGAGCGCACGATTGCGTTGTGCAGATTCACCACGCCGTGGCTGCTTTTCCCGTACACCCAGCACTTGTGCATCTGCCCGTAAAACACGCCATAACCCGGGCAAAATGCCGTGAAATCTTCCGGCGGCACCTTGGATTCCAGCATCGCCGTCGCCATGATGATCTTGAACACCGATCCTGGCGCCAGTTGCGCCTGCGTTACGCGATTCAATAGTGGCTTGCCAGGATCCTCATTCAGTTTCTGCCATTCTTCTTTCGAAATCCGCACCGCGAAATCGTTCGGGTCCGGCGCCGGATGGCTGGCAAATGCCAGGATCTCCCCCGTCCGCGGATCCAGCGCCACCACCGCGCCCTTCTTATCTCCCAGGCCCTGCTCCGCCACCTGCTGCAGGTCGTAATCAATCGTCAGCTGAATTTGTTTTCCGGGAATCGCTTCCTGCTGCGAGAGCCGCCCCATCTCTTTGCCCACGCTGTTGACGATCACCCGCCGCATCCCGTCGGTGCCCACCAGCAGATCGTTGTACTGCCGCTCTAGCCCCGATTTCCCCGCAATGTCCCCCGGACGCAGCTTCCCGTTGCTGTCCTCAATCTGCTTCTCGCTGACTTCCCCCACATATCCGCTGGCGTGCGCCATGAATCCGCCCGGCAAATAACGCCGGCGGTGCACCATCAGCATTTCCAGCAGGGGAATATCCGCTCGATGCGATTCGATGAACGCCACGTCGCCTGGTGAAGCTTCCGGCTTGATCACGATTGGCTGAAACTTCGGCAGTTCGCCCGAATTTGCCAGCTGTTCCTTCAAATCATCCAGTTGCAATCCCAGTCCATCGGCGATTGCCGGAAGATTTTTCTCCACCGCCGTCATGTCGTCTCGCAGCAGCAGCACGCTGAACGACGGATAGTTGTCCACCAGCACGCGCCCGTCGCGATCCAGCATTCGTCCGCGCGGCGCAATGATCGGAATCGAACGCACGCGATTGCGTTCCGCCATCTGCCCGTATTTATCGGAATCAATTACTTGGAGTTTCCAGAAGCCCAGCAACAGAAGCGTGATCATCCCCACGATCACGTAGGAGGCGGCGGCCAGCCGTTCTTGCGGCAGTCGGCTATCGTTGCGAAACCAGTACGACACGCGAGACCTGCGCGCGAGCCATTTTCATCTTCAGGGCAGAGCGGCGCCCGCTCGCGCATTCTCTTTACAAAGCGTTGAAGTGCGAACTCTCCGGTCTGCGAGGCGTGAATTTAGCGCCCCGGTCCACGCAAGGAAGCTCTCGAAATCGCCGCTCGACTCCCGAATCCGTCTCATTCGTGAAGTCTTTCCCAAAGTAGCACCCGCCCGCAGGGCCACGCAACTCGTCCTGAAGTACAGGTAGCCGCCTGATTACCATCTGATGGGGCATGCGGGAGTATTGGCTACTTCACCAAAAGGCTTTGAGTGCGCACGGGGAGGGATTCGGTCTTCCTGCTTGGGGGGCGTCCTGTGGTGTTCTCTTCCGATGCGCCGGGGAGCTCGCCCGCCCGGCGCATACGGAAGAGCAGTTCGAGATTACCAACCGCCGACAGGCCCGACCAGGTCGCGCATCGGGCGTACACTCTTCCGGTCACACGTATTCACCAGACACCCCAAATGCCAGCTGTCTTCAATCGTGGCCATCATGGAGTAGTGGTTGAATGCGTCACCGGAACTCCGCGCAAATTTCAACGTGTTGGAAATCACCAACGTCACCACATGCCCGCCTCCCGGATTCGCGTTGCAGCAACCGCTGGTGTCTCCAAAACCGTCTGGGCCTGTGCCCGTATAATCGCTCTCATCCCAGGTGATGAAAATTACGGAATTCCCGGTCCACGCCTTGGAGGACATAATGGCGTTGACCGTGCTGAGCAGGAATGAATCGCCCGTCGCGATCAGCGGCTGAATCTGAGAGAAATCACAGGGGTCAGCCGGGGTTGCGCCGCGGCCGTGCATGTCGTGGCATTGATCGGGGCTGATCCATACGTAGTCGGCAACGTTCCCGCTGGCCAGATCCGTCGCCAGTTGGCCGAAGTCTACGATCTTGGCCACCCGCGCGGGGTTGCTCTGCACATCCTTGTAGCTGATAAAGGGGTTGTGCTTGCGCTCGTAGAGTTGGTTGCCACAGGCATGATCGAGCGGCGTTGTGCAAAGCGAGTAAGATTGCATGTACGCGCTCCACGATTTTCCGTGCGATTCCAGTTGGTCAACAATGTTGGGCACGTCAATCGTCGTGTCATTGTCATCCGCCACCCCATTTGTGGATCCGGAAGTGGATGCGATGTAATTCGGCTGACTCGGGTGGCTAACACCGAAATAGTTCGTTGCCAGTCCCGTGGTGGCGGCCGCGAAGTTGATAAACGGCGCGTTCGGATTCCCGATCAGCGTGCCATAGCCGGTGTTTTCCATCATGATGATGAAGACATGGTCGAACCCCGCGTGGTCGCGGTCATTTGCCCGTGCGGAAAGATTTAATGGATTCGCCGGAATGGTGAGAGTCGAAATTACAGCACCCCATAGCGCCCAGCGAGCGACATTCTTCATGGACTGCGAGAGCTTGCGAATTTTCAAATTCGTCCTCCTGAAGTGGATTAATTAGACTTAGTTGATTGGCGGAGATTCACTTCACAGACGCCGGAGCGTCCCCCTGGAAGTGAGGAGGCGATTCTAGGCTGGATCGTGCTCAAGTCAAGCCCAATTGGGAAATTCCTTGCAAAGTGCGAGCTTTCCACAGGTGAAGTACTCTTAGTACCCAATGTTTCCGCTTATCAGCCTCCGCTACCTCCCTGGACTCGGATCTTCTGGAAACCTTGATTACTTCCCCGCTTAGCAAACCGCCCGCATTTCGGCTAAGTTAATGAACACGGCGCGGTGCCTTTGATTTTCATTGATGGCTTCTGCTCCTTTACACTTTCAGATTCTTTATGTGGCCTAATTCCAATCAGCCCTTGCGCCTCGCTCTTGTCGGTATGTCCGGCTCCGGCAAATCCTATTGGACCAAACGCATCGCCGAGGCCGGATACCCGCTCATCTCCTGCGACACCCAAATTGAGGAACGCCTGAAATCCCAACTGCAATCAGGCGGATATTCCGGAATCAACGGCGTCGCCGCCTGGATGGGCTGGCCGGATCGCTCCACCTACGCCGAACGCGAAGCCGCCTATCTCGCAGAGGAAGTCTCCACTCTCGACGAAGCGCTCGCCACTCTCGAAAAAAATCCCAAGCAGGACCTCGTCCTCGATACCACCGGCAGCGTCATCTACGTTGGGAATCACCACCTGCATCGCCTGCGCAAGCAGATGTTGGTGGTCTATCTCGCCGCCTCTGCTGATCAGCAGCAACTCCTCATCCGCCGCTATCTGGAAGATCCCAAACCCGTCCTCTGGCGCGGTGCCTTTCAACCTCGCCCGGCCGAATCTCCACAGGAAACCGTGGCGCGTTGTTATCCCGCGCTGATCTCGGCGCGCCGCCAGAGCTATGAAGCCCTCGCGCATTGCACGATCCCCGTTGCGGAATTGCGCGAACTCTCGCTTCGCGAGCAAAGCGCAGACCATTCCGTTGGCAACGATTTCCTCGAAAAAGTGAAGCAGCAGTTGGAACGCGGCGGCAAGTCCGCCAAGGCGGATACCCGCGCATGAGATATCGCAGCACCGTCGGGAAAGCACCTCTCACTTCGTCTGCGTGGCGCGGTGCTTCGCGGCCTCGCGCCTGACGGCGGCCTTTATATGCCTGCGGAAATCGCTCGCCACACTCCGGAAGTTCTGGAAGAGTTCCGCCGCTTGCCCTTCACCGAAGTCTGTTTCCGCCTGGTCAAGCCGTTTGCCACGCCCGATGTACCGGAAGAAGTCCTCTGGCAGATCGTCGCTGAAGCCATCAATTTCCCGGTAAAACTCGTCTCGCTTTCACCCGCGCTGCACGTTCTCGAGCTATTCCACGGCCCAACCCTGGCCTTCAAGGATTTCGGCGCCCGCTTCCTGGCCCGCTTGATGGGCTATTTCGTTCGCGGCGAATCCCGCGCCCTCACCGTCCTGGTCGCCACTTCCGGTGACACCGGAAGCGCCGTTGCCCATGGATTTCTGCGCGTCCCGGGCATCCGCGTCGTGATTCTTTATCCTTCCAAACGCATCAGTGAAGCCCAGGAAAAACAGTTCACTACTCTCGGCGAAAACATCACCGCCCTCGAAGTTTCCGGCACCTTTGACGATTGCCAGCGCCTCGTCAAGCAGGCCTTCGCCGACGAAGCCCTCAGCCAGCGCGCCTTTCTCACTTCCGCAAATTCCATCAACGTCGGCCGCCTCCTGCCGCAGATGTTCTATCACGTGGCCGCTTACCGCCAGCTTCCCGTCGCGTCCGTGCCGCTGATCGTCTCCGTGCCCAGCGGCAATTTCGGCAACCTCACTGCCGGATTATTCGCCAAGCGCATCGGCCTTCCCGTGGCCCGCTTCATCGCCGCCACCAACGCCAACGACACCGTCCCCGAATACTTGACGACTGGGCAGTATCATCCCCGTCCCGCCGTCGCCACCTATTCCAACGCCATGGACGTCGGCAATCCCAATAATTTCCCCCGGCTTCTCGACCTTTGCCGTGGCCGCATCGAACTTGTCCGCAAGGAAATCTGGGGTCATCGCGCCACCGATGAAGAGACACTGGCACAAATGAACACCGTCTGGGACCGCTACCGCTATATTTCCGACCCGCACACCGCCGTTGGCCTGCTCGCCTGGGAAGCCTACCGCAAGGCCCACCCAGAGCCATCGCAAGGTCTCGTCCTCGCCACCGCCCACCCCGCCAAATTTGCCGAAGTCGTCCAGAAAGCCATTGGCGTAGCCCCGCCCCTGCCTTCCCGCCTCGCCGAATACCTCCAGCGCCCCAAACTCTCCCTGCCCATCTGCGCCAACTACGACGACTTCAAACAGTTCCTCCTCACTCACTAAGCCCGACTAGTGAAATCGCGTCGCGCGAGCAAGCCTTCGGCCGAGACTTGTAGCGGCCGCCTTCCGAGGCGGGCGCCTTTGTCCGGTCCATGCAACAACCTCTCTGCCCCGCCCTCCGCCAGCCACCGGTAGCGCCTGCATCCTGCAGGCAAGCGAATACCGAACCCGCCTCCGCTCATATGTTGTAAGGAAACATTCAGTACACGTTAAGAACCGCGCCGCAGCCAGTCCAGTAACGTAAACAGCGCGACGCCAAACCCAACTCACCCACGTTCGCTTTTTGAGGGCGATGTCTTGAGGTTCCGCAGCCCCTGCAAATAGTCTTCCTTCTCGATCCGGCTCTCCACCGCGAATTCCGCCAGAATCGTCATCATCTGTCCTACGGGAACCCCCGCAAGCTCCGCTGACCGGCCTAGCGAAGCCTCTCCGCTGCGATATTTCTCAATTGCCAGCAGTAGTCTTCCTCGCGTCACCATGTCGCGCACCGTTTTCGACAAATCGCTCTTTTCTTCTTTTGTGATTTCGCTCAGGAACTCATAGTTTTCCTGATCCATCCGGATGCTCATTGTTTTTGTCATTTGCAAGCCTCCAATCGCGACTGCACGTCCTCAATGATGGAATTCTTGTATCTCCCGTACTTGGCAAGCTGCTCCAGTTTCAGCAGTGCTTCCTGAGCGCTCACCAATTTCGTTTCACAACATACAACCAGAATGCCTGCTGCCGTCGTAAACGAAATGTCCAGCAATTTACATGCGTTTATCCCGTTCTTATCGTCGATTGCCACTAATCTGGCCTTTGCCTGAACTGCAAGCGCAATCGCTTCCGCCTCACCATCGCCAAGTCCGAAATCATCCCGAAGCGTGTTTGCGAAACCTTGATCTTTCAGTCGGACCGTTCGGATTTTCCGTTCGTCTATGGCTCTCCGGATTAAAAGAGCATCAATCGTTTTCTTGGCATCGCAGCATTCTGTTTCCACCTTCTCCGGAATCCGTGCTTCCATCCCGCACCCGGCTAGAAATGGGTCAAGCAGCTCGATTTTGGCCAGTAGGATGAGCGTCGATGCGTCAAATACAATCATATGACAAAGTATTACAACTGTATTGTATCACTATTTTCAGCACATTGGTTGTGAAGGTGTTCAGTGCAGCTTCTGAAGTAGGGCGGGGTCAACCGGTAGCGCCTGCATCCTGCAGGCAAGCACAAAGCCAATCCGCAACTACTGACGTATTGTGAAAAAGTTCAGTGCAGATTAAGAACTGCGCCGCAGCCGGTCCAGCAACGTGAACAGTGCGACCCCAAGCACGGCATTCACCAGTGCCCCGATCGCCAGATGCATGTTGAACCACGGCTCCGGCTCCGCCAGCAGCACCCGCCGGACCAGCACCAGAATCGCCTGGTGCACAAAGAAAAATCCTCCCACCAGCGCAAATCGCGCCAGTGGATGTTCCGTATCCAGTCGCGAACCGATCGAAGACGCCAGGTACCCGATCACCGTTTTCGCAATTCCGTATTCGCCAATCGGCACCGTCGGCCCGCTCAAGCTATCCTGCAGCAGCCCCATCACCATGCCCAGCAGCAATCCCGTCGAAGGATTGCGCCGGCTCAAGTCCGAAATAAATCGTCACCAGCAGCGGAAGATCCAGAATCTCCAGCTTTGGCAAATAGACTGGCAGGATGCGCTGCAGCACCAGCGAAAGCACCGCTGCCGCCACCACGGCGCCAGGAAAAAATTTGTGCACCTCAATGTGCGTTTCCCCGCCGCGGAGCTCGTAGGTATCGTTCATGGCTTTTCCGCCGCGGGCTTTCCGGCCGGAATCGCGCTCTGCGCATTCGGCGCAGCGGTTCCATTCGCAGGCACCGCGCCTTCCGCATCGCTTGCGCTCGGGAACTCCACCGGCTCTTGTGTCAGCAGCACAATCACTTCTTCCAGGCGCTCCAGATTTGCCGCGGGCTGAAGCCGGATCTGATGAAAAGTAGTGCCGGGTTTCACCTCAACCACTGTTCCCAGGGGAATGTCGCGCGGAAAAATTTTGTCCATTCCGCTGGTGATCACCTTGTCCCCAACATTCACTTTTTGCTCGTTGGCCACGTAGTTCAGCAAGAGCAACGGCTCCCCGGTCCCGTTTACCGCTCCCTGCGACCGTGATTCCAGCAACATGGCGCCCGCGCCGCCGTCCTTGTCCGTCAGCAGCAGCACCTGCGCATTGTCGCGATACACCTCGATAATTTTTCCAACAGCACCGTCCGGCGTGATCACGCCCATGTTCCGCCTGTATGCCGTCGCGCTCGCCGCGGTCAATTTCCACCGTGCGCGTCGCCGTGCCCGCGCTTGCGCCAATCACCAGCGCCATCAGCATCGGCACCTTGTCGTGGTTCTGCTTGAAATTCAGCAGCACCGACAGGCGATCCGCTTCCGAAGCCTTCCCCTCCAACTGCGAAATCTTCAATTTCAGCGCGTCATTTTCCTGCCGCAGCGCTTCGTTCTGCCGCGTGGTCCCCTGCAGCGCAAAATAGTGGTCCCACACGCCGCGGATTTTTCCAAATCCCCACGCTCCGCCTTTTTCAAACGGCGTCACCGCCGTAATCGTCCACACGCGGATCAGCCGCCCCCGCGAATCACGCTTCACCTGCACCGCCAGCATCAGCACCTGCAGCATGATTACGCCGGCAAGCAGCGCGAACGATCTGTGTCTGGAAGGAATCGCAACCATGGGCGAACAATTCTCAGTAAAAAGTTTTCAGTAAACAGTTCTCTGTCTTAAGCAAATCCCCAACCGCCTGCACCACAACCCAACGCCACTTTCCGCCGCTGGGAGAGGCGAAAAGCTCATCTCAAGTCCTCGAACAAAACCCTCGCAACGAAAAGCTTATGGCTTACGGCTATCGGCTATTAACTATCCTCAGTCAATGCATACCTGCCGCAGCAATTTAAAGTCGCTCAGCATCTTGCCCGTGCCCAGCACCACCGATGCCAGCGGATCATCCGCGATCGAGACCGGCAGCCCGGTCTCTTCCCGGATACGCTTGTCCAGATTCTTCAGCAGCGCCCCGCCGCCCGTCAGCACAATGCCGCGATCGCTGATGTCCGCCGAAAGTTCCGGCGGCGTGCGTTCCAGCGCCACGCGCACTGCATTCAGAATCGTCGCCACGCATTCGCTCAACGCCTCGCGGATCTCGCTGTCGTCAATCGTCACCGTGCGCGGCACGCCTTCGATCAGGTTGCGGCCCTTCACTTCCATGGTCAGCGGCTTTTCCAGTGGATAAGCGATGCCAATCTCCATCTTGATCTGTTCCGCGGTGCGCTCGCCCACCAGCAAGTTGTATTTGCGCTTCAGGTATTGCATCACCGCTTCGTCCATCTCGTTGCCGGCCACGCGCACGGACCGCGAGTAGACGATGCCGCTCATCGAAATCACCGCGATGTCGGTTGTGCCGCCGCCGATGTCCACCACCATGTTTCCCGAGGGCTCTTCAATCGGCAGTCCCGAACCAATCGCCGCCGCCATCGCTTGTTCCACCAGGTAGACTTCGCTCGCCCGCGCGCGATACGCCGAGTCCTGCACCGCTCGCTTTTCCACGGGCGTAATTTCGCTTGGCACCCCGATCACAATGCGCGGGTGCACCAGCACGCGCCGGTTGTGCGCCTTCTGAATAAAATACGTCAGCATTTTCTCGGTGACTTTGAAGTCCGCGATCACGCCATCCTTCATCGGTTTGATGGCCACCACGTTGCCCGGCGTGCGGCCCAGCATGTCCTTCGCTTCGCGGCCCACGGCCACCACTTCGCCGCTGGCTTTGTTGATCGCCACGATCGAGGGCTCGTTCACCACAATCCCTTTGCCGTGCGAAAACACCAGCGTGTTTGCGGTTCCCAGATCGATTGCCAGGTCGGACGAAAACAAACTGAAAACCGACCTCAGGTTATAACCATTCTTGTTCATTACTGCTTTCCCCCTGCGGAGAGGATGTTGCTCGGTAGGATCCCCGGATTCAGACTCCGCCCGTTGCTGTCATCCATTGTCGCCGGATTCGTCGATCCACGCAAAACCGCCGGCCGGTCCCCACAAAATCTCATTTCGGCACTACGATCGAAATCTCTTGCTTCGCCGTTCCGCCGCGCCGGTTGGACCCGATGATCACAATTGTGTGCTGACCCGGTTCCAGTGGCTCGGTGAAATGCCGGAAGCTTCCGTCCGGCGCTATATTCGCAACTGGTTGACCATTGATGATCAGTGCCGCACCCGGTTCCGTCTTCCCAATCAGTTCCGCCACGCGCCCGTGGATTTGCGGTGCCTCGATCTGCAGCCGCATGTCCTGCTCTTTGCCCTGCGTCACCAGGCTGAACTTGAAGGTCTCGCTGAATTCGCTGGTCGCTTTCTTTGCGTCGGATGCCGTAACGTTCCAGAAGTAGTCCCCGGGCTCCAGCCCCGTCACTTCCGCGCTGGTTCCGCTTACGGTCACGTCCTTCGTCAGTTTCGTGAACATCGTCGTGGTGCTGATCCGTAGCGTGTAGCCCACCGCTCCTTCCACGCTCTCCCACTCAAACCGCACGCGCGCGGTCCTCGGCGTTTCCGAAATGATTGGCGCCAGATTCAATGGTGCGATCAGCCCCGGAGGCGCAAGGACATTCGATTTCTGCGTTGCTCCACCGGTCGGGAAGCTCGCCTTTTCCCACTGCGTCAGCTCGATCTTTTCGTTCCCGCGCTGCACTTCCGCCGCACCCGTCGCCACCACGATTTCGTGCTCGTTTTCCTTTGGATCGTTTTTCACCGTCGCGCGGCTGTTCTGCTTCATGTACGCCGTCGCGTCTTCCACGCTCACCGACGCCTGCGAATTCGGGGAAGTCCAGTTTGGCGTCGCCAGGTCCACGGTGCCCGTATTGATGCGCACCGCCGTATTCGAGTGGTCGCGGGTAACATTGTTTTCTTCCACCGTCACCATCGTTTCCGATTTGATCGTGTATTCCGTGCCGTCCGCAAACGTGATGCGCGCCGCGCCGTCTCCGCCCGTCTGAATCAGATCGCCCTTATCCAAAGCCGTATGGTAATCCGCGTCCACCCAGGTGACGGAGTTCACGCGCTTCACCTGCACCCGCCCATCCAGGTTCACAAATTTCGCCTGCGTCAGCGCCACCGGCTCGTTATCTGTTTCCGGATTGCCCAGCGCGTCGGAAACTTTTTTCGTAACTATATTGGTCCAGTCCGGCTTGGCCACATACATCGCCGCGATCACGATCACGAAAATCAGCGCCGCGTACATGGCCACGGTCTTGTAGGTCACCGCGTGCCAGTACACTTCCACGCGATGAATCTTCGGCGGCGGGGCGGCCGGCGGGGCCGAGACGGGGCGGCGTGGCTCGATAGGTGTTTGCGTGGTCACTGTGTGGAGCGCCGTGAATGCTCCAATTTCGCAATGTAGCACAGCGCTTTGCTGCCGATGGAACTCCCGCTGGTCCCGGTGGTCAATCTACAAATAGCGACTGCGCCGCTTTTCCCGCCGGGGTGCCCAGACCGTTACTTTGCGGGCGCCGGCCCGCGTTTTCGCTCGAAGAATCGCGGCTTATCGAGGTGCGCGTCCACGGCCACATCAAAAAATCCCACCATCATCTCCTCGTAGCTCTGCTCCCCCCAGCGCACCGCCGCGGTGGGATCGGGATTGTGCGGATTCTCCTTGGAATTGTCGAACCACGCCACGGCCTGCAGTTCCGTCCCGGCTTTCAACGGCAGCGGCTCCGCCAGGCGGTAGCTCATCTGCCAGTGAAAGTGATAGTGCACGCGCAGCAGCGTCTCAATGGACCCATCCGGGTGCACGATGTTGTATTCAAATTCTTTGCCGCGCAGGTGCATGTGCGGGAAAAAATTCAGCAGCAGCGCGTCGTTCGGCAATGTTCCGTGAACTTCCACGCGATAATCCGGTACGCCCGGCGGAATCAAAAATCGGTCGTTCGTCAGTTGCAGCGTCAGCACCCGCTTTGCCGGTGGTTCTTTCGCAAATATCAGCCCGACGCGCGTGGTGTCCTGGCCCGGTTTTCCGTTCGTGGTGTAGTGCATCTGAAAAACAAGGTCAGAGCCAGCCGGGATGTATTTGGCCATTCCCGCTGGCCAATTGTCCGGCGTGCTGCCCGGCGCGTAGACCAAGAGTATGTCGCTGTCAGTCCACATCGCGTCCTGTTGATCCTTCGGATCGGCCAGTGAGCCCGCCGTAAACGGTTTTCCAACCGGCGCGTGCCGCAGCCACGGCGAATCCGGCGGCCGCACGTAGACCACCGCGTGGTGCACATGCTCCGGCAAGCCCGGCAATATCTCCGAAGCCTGTACCCAACGCCCCTCAGTGAAATGCGTGGGCACAATCTCGTACGTGTAGTCCACGTCGCCGCCGGCGGGAATGGTCACGGGCTCCATCATTTTTATTTCCAGGTCCGGTTCCGCAATCGTCCAACGATCTGCCCATTTTTTCGGAGCCGGTGCGTCCGCGGGATTTCCGGCAGGCGCGTTTGCCGCGGCCCACGCGGAGAGCGTCGCGATCTGCGCCTCGCTCAATGATGGATCGTTGGAAAAATGCCCCACACTTTTTTCCGCAAACCACGGCGGCATGGACCGCTTCTCTACCGCCGCCCGAATCGCATCCGCGTAGGGCCGCGTCCCCTCGTAAGTCTGAAACGCCACCGGAGCGATCCCGCCCGCCCGGTGGCACACCTGACAGTGCTCCTGCAGCACCGGCAAAACATCCCGATAAAATGTAGGAGTTTTCGCGGCAACCGCGTCTTTCTGCGCCCCCGCAGGCACACAAGAGAGCAGCGCCAACCCAAACCACATCGCCGCTCCGATCCTGATTCCCCATCTCACGCGAGTCTCCCGCTCCATTGTAGCGGCGGCCTTCCGAGGCCGGCGCCTTTTCTTCCCCCAAAAATGTCGGCGCGCCGACATTTAAAGTAAAACTTGAAGGTTGTTCGAACGCCCCCAAAACCCTGATCCTAAAAGCGTTGAACTAATTTCATAGTAACCAAGCGGTTACTGGTAGTGTCGTCCGAGTGTAGCGGCGGCCTTCTGAGGCCGGCGCTTTTTCGATCCAAAACTCATTTTTCGCCCCTGGCGCGGCCACAAGCTCCCCCCAAATGTCGGCGCGCCGACATTTAAAGTAAAACTTGAAGGTTGTTCGAATGATTGAGGGGATTTTTGATGCCAAAGATTGTGCCGGGGAGCGTTCGCTAGGTCGCTGCGGCGTCGCTCAGCCCGACCAATTTCCGGAATTCCGCACTGTCGTGCAGGCAATCCAGGTCCGAATCGCGCGAGGCCCAGTTGAGATTCCCGTAGCCCGCCGCGATCGCCTTCTTCAACGTTTCCAGCGCTTCCGTTTTTCTGCCCAGCACGCCATACGTACACGATGCGTTGTACAGTGTGTTCCCGTCATTCGGCCGCAGCGCCACCGCCGTCTGCAGGTGCCGGATGCTCTCGTCCGCTTCCCCGAACGACGCCAGATTCGTGGCCAGCAGGATACGCGCCCGCACATCCTCGGGAACCACTTCCAGTTGCTGACGCAGCACCCCATTCATGCGCTTCCGCATTTCCGCCGCTTCTTGCTTCCGCCCCAGCCGCTCCAGGCATAGCCCAAACGGGATATATGTGTTGTAGTCGTCCCCGTTGGCTTCCAGCGCCGCGTCCGCAATCTTCGCGCCTTCCGCGTACTTCCCGTTCGAGAGCAGCGCCCGCCCCAGAATATTCCACGATCCGTCGCAATCGCGCTTCCGTTCAATCGCCCGCTGCGCCATCAACGCGCTTTCATCGTATTTCTTCTGTGCGTAAAACAGCCGGCTGCGCGCCACCATCACCTCTGGCAAATCCGGCGCCAGCGCCATCGCCCGGTCGCAAGCCGAAAGCCCACGCTCGATCCAATCCGGGTTCTGCTCGCGCACTTCATAGATCAGCCCGCACAGGTGCGCGATGCCCGCATACGCCAGCGCGAAATTCGCGTCCAGGTGAATCGCCTGCTCAAACATCTGCAGCGCGTAGTCCGTATTTTCCCGGCGCGCGTAGCTGCGTCCCCGCAGGTAAAAATCGTAAGCCTGCGTGTTTTCCGTGGGCTTCAGCCCGATGATTTTTTCTTCCTGCGGCGTCAGCGTGATTCGCAGCGCCTGCGCGATGCTGCGCGCGATCTCGTCCTGAATCGCAAACACGTCCTCAAGCTGCCGGTCGTAGCGCTCTGCCCACACGGAATGCCGCGTGGAGCTTTCCACCAGTTGCGCGGTGATGCGCAGCCGGTTCCCGGATCGCCGGATGGTGCCCTCCAGCACAAACGTGGCGCCCAATTGCTGCCCCACCTGCGGCGCCGCGGTTGGCTTGTCGCGAAACGCCAGCATCTCGGACCGCGGAAAAATCTGCAGCTGCGTTATTTTCGAAAGCTCGGTGATGATGTCTTCCGTCATCCCGTCGCGGAAATATTCGTCTTCCTTGCCTCCGCCCTGATTCTCGAAATAAAGCACCGCCACGGATTTTTTCGCCGGCGCCGCAGCCGCGGCGACGCTGCCCGAGGAGGAATCGGATTTTCCGGCGGAGGGCCTTCTGCTCGAATCAATGTCGCGCCGCAGGCGTTTCAGGTCCGCCCGGAATTCAGCCGCCGTCTGGTAGCGCAGTTCGGAATCCTTCTCCAGCGCCTTGGCAAAAATATTTTCAATCGCAAAAGGCAAGCGCGAATTCAGCTTGGTGGCCGGCGCCGCATCGGAGTGCAGGATGCCATCGAAGATCAGCGCGACGGTGGTCCCGGCAAAGGGAACCGCGCCGGTGGACATCTCATAAAGCACCACGCCCAGCGAAAACAGGTCCGAACGTAAATCCAGTTCCTCGCCCCGCGCCTGTTCCGGAGACATATACGCCACGGTGCCGATCGAACTGCCTGGGCTGGTCAGCAGGTGCCCTTCGTCCATCATGTGCGTCTGGGTCTGCTCAGAGGCGCGGCTGACGGACTCCACAAACCGCTCCCGCTGCGCCGCCAGCTTGGCCAGCCCAAAATCCAGAATCTTTGCGGAGCCTTTGTCCACCAGGAAAATATTCGCGGGCTTGATGTCCCGGTGAACAATCCCTTTCACGTGCGCTGCTTCCAATCCGTCGGCAATCTGGATCGCCACGTCCAGAATTTCAGAGATCACCATCGGCTTGGAGGAGATCCGGTGCTTCAGCGTCTGGCCCTCCAGCAGTTCCATGGCGATAAATGGCCGACCCTCGAATTCGCCAACGTCGTAAATCGTGCAGATATTCGGATGGTTCAGCGAGGAAGCCGCGCGCGCTTCGCGCCGGAACCTCTCAATCGCCTGCGCGTCTTGGGAAATGTCGTCGGGAAGAAACTTCAGCGCCACGTTGCGGCCCAGGCGCGAATCCTTGGCCTTATAGACCACGCCCATTCCCCCACCGCCCAGTTTTTCCAGCACGTTGTAGTGGGAGATAGTGCGGCCAGCAATCGAAGTAGTATCCGCCATCGGCACGTGAGTGTAGCCTACCACCAAGTCTCAGGCAAACTGCGCCGTCGGGAATCCTGCCCAAGCAACTTCACGCGGCGGGCAAACAGCCTGAATCCGGTGGGGACCCGTCCGCCACGTAACTTCATTTGGGGGATTGGCCTGCAATCCCCTATAATGTGAAGTTTGTTCATGCAATCAGGAGACATCTGGAATGCCGGGCGTATTTGAGAACCAGAAAACGGGCGTGCGAATTCTATTCGGCGTCTTCATCACCATCATCGCAGCCAGTATGCTGCTTTATCTTGTGCCTCAGGGCACCAATACCGCGGAGAGCGCCACGGACGTGCTCGCGAAAGTTGGCGACCAGAGCGTCACCATGGGCGAGGTCCGCCAGCAGATGGACGAAATTCGCCGCCGCACCCAGATCCCTCCGATGCTCGAAGGCCTCTACGCCAAGAACATCATGCAGCAGCTGATTTTTCAGCGCGAAATTGAATACGAAGCCAAGCGCCTGGGCATCACCGTCAGCGATCAGGAACGCGCCGACCGCATCAAGCAATATCTCCCCGCGGCCTTCAACGGCGACACCTTCGTGGGCATGGATGCCTACTCGCGCGAAGTCCAGACCAAATTCCAGCTCACGGTCCCAGTATTTGAGGATCTTGTTCGTCAAGGCCTGGTGGAAGAAAAGTTTCGCAAGCTGATCACCGATGGCGTCAGCGTCAGCCCCACGGAAATCCAGCAACAGTTCAAATATCAGAACGAAAAAGTGAAACTCAATTTTGTCGTCATCAAACCCGAAGACCTGGAAGCCAAGATCACCCCGGACGACGCCGAAATCAAATCCTATTACGACCAGAACAAAGCCAAGTTCCAGATTCCGGAAAAGCGCATCGTCCGCTATGGCCTGCTGGACCTTGCGCAGCTCCGCCAGAACACTCCCGTCACCGACGACGAACTCAAAGCCCTCTACACGCAGAACCTTCCGCAATATCAGGTGCCCAACCGCGTCCATGCCGAGCACATTCTTTTCATGACCGTGGGCAAGACCGACGCCGAAGTTGCCGAAATCAAGAAGAAGGCCGAAGACGTCCTGGCCCAGGCCAAGAAAAAGGGCGCGAACTTCGAGGACCTGGCGAAAAAGTATTCCGAGGACCCGGGCTCCAAGGCCAAGGGTGGCGATCTGGGATGGATCGTTCAAGGTCAGACGGTCCCGGAGTTCGAAAAAGCCGCCTTCAGCCTGAACAAAGGCGAAACCTCCGATTTGATCAAAACCCAGTACGGTTTCCACATCATCCGGGTCCTTGACAAAGAAATGGCCCACACCAAGACTTTTGACGAGGTAAAGGACTCGCTGCGTCCCACCTACCTGCTCAACAAGGTGGACCAGGAAGCCGCCTCCACAGCCGAAAAAATCTCCCAGGATATCCGTCAGTCCAACAAGGTCACCCTGGACGAATTGGCCCAGAAATACCACCTCACTGTTGCGGACACCCATCCTGTGGGCCCCGGCGAGCCGATTCTCGAACTCGGCAATGGACAGGATGTGAAGGACGAAATCTTCCACCTCCGCCAGGGCGAGCTCAGCCTTCCCATGCGCACCGACCGCGGGTACTTCATCCTTTCCTTGAAACAAATCCTGCCGGGGCACCAGGGCACCCTCGAGGAAGTCCGGGACACCGTGATCAGCGATCTGAAGCTAAAGAAAGCGGACGAACTGGCGAAGTCCAAGGCCGATGACCTCGACAAGCGCGTAAAGTCCGGCCAGAAGTTCGATGTTGCCGCCAAATCCCTTGGGCCTGGACCCCAAAGTCAGCGACCTGATCGCCCGTAGCGGCTCCGTCCCCGACCTCGGCAGCGGAAAACAGCTCGCGCCTGCCTTTGCTCTCAAGCCAGGTGACGTCGCTCCGGTCTTGAACCTCGGCGCCAACTGGGCCGTTTACCAGGTTGCCGAACGCCAGGACGCCAATCCCGCCGATTTTGAAAAACAGCAGCGCGATATCACCGATTCTCTGCTGAAACAGAAGCGCGATCTGGCCTTTGAGGCCTTCCGGAGCTCGCTCGATGCGCGCATGAAGCAAGACGGCCAGCTGAAACTTTACCCCGAAAAAATGGCCGCCTTCGGTGACTTGGGAAACCCCCAAGGTCTACCTATCTCCAGGTAAATAAAGAAGTTAAAATTTAACGGCACACCCCCTTGCCCTTCCGGTTTCCGCCCGGTAGCCTATATCTGTCTGGATAAGCAGGGTTCCGGCGGCTTTTTTAGCCTCTGGAAACCTCTTTGCGAGTCCGGCAATTCCTGGGGACAAACTAAACCAATCTCAGAACGGTGACCTTCATGGCTGGACGTGCCTCGCTCGCTCGGAACGACTATCGCTGCAGCATCGAGAAGAACCAGAACGGCAAATACTGCGTACGTATGCGCGTGCAGTACCCGCGCCACGCCTGGTCGCTCGGGGTCTTTTTCCTGGCCTCCTCCTTTGACCGGGCGATGAAAAAACTCGAGGAATCCCTTCGTTTCCTCCAGAAGAATGAAGAGAAGCTCTGGTTCTGGGGCGTGGATCGCGCCGAGGACCTCGGCTTTTCCGCCGAATTCCTTAAAGAAGGCGGCCTCCAGTTGGATCGCCGCGAAGAATTTCCCCGTAAATCCGCCGCTCTGTCCCTGGAGCCCGAACGCGACGCCCCCGCCTCCGCTCTCGGCTTCGTCCGCCGTGGCCTTGCCGAAGCAGTCGAATCCGGCCGCGTCCAGCTAGCCGGCGATTAAACGGCTCGATTATCTCCCGCTGTCTTCCCCATAAATGTTGCGAATGCTTGGCTCACGCTCTTCTCTTGCCTGAAAAGCTCGGACAGGGGACACTCTTGCAGCCAGGTTTGCTATGACTGCCAGCATTGGCTTATCTCCACGGAGGAGTTTTCCCCATGAGGTGCCGGATTTCGAGCGCAATTGTGAATCATTGGAGTATTGCATCGTTACTTGCTGCGGCCGTCGTCTGTAGCTTTTTCCCTGGATGGGCCTTCAGTTCCGGATATCCTGCCCTGCCCATTGGCGACAAATTGAAAATCCCTGTCGGCACCGTCCTGCCCGTCAGCCTGGAGCACAGTCTTTCGTCCAAAGACTCCGTCAAGGGCGAGGCCATTGAAGGCCGCATCATGCAGGACGTGCTGCTCCCGGGCGAAGGAAAGATTTCGGCCGGGTCAAAAATCCTTGGCACAATCGTTGATGTCGTCTCCGCCGAACAGGGCGCCAGCATCACGTTCAGCTTCTCTTCCGTGGAATCCCATCACGACTCGCTTCCGGTTGTCGTCGCCCTCCGCGTCATGGCGCCGTTTGAAGACGTTCAGGCCGCGCAAACTCCCTATCAGGACTCCGGTACTGGCTCGGTCAATTCCTGGGCCACCACCCTGCAGATTGGCGGGGACGTTCGCTATGGCGACGGCGGTAAGGTCACCAATTCCCACAATCGCAAAGTCGGCAAGGCTACCCAGAACAGTGGCGTATTGGCCCTGCTGCAGGATTCTCCGGGCTCGCCTTGTGCCGGCTGGCCGAGCGCCACGGAAGGTCCTCAAGCGGTTTGGATTTTCTCCACGTCTGCTTGCGGTTTGTTCGACCTCAAAAAGATGCGCATCGCCCACGCTGGAAACAAGGATCCCCTGGGTCAAATTACGCTCGCCAAGTCCGATGGTGACATCAAGATTATGAAGTCCAGCGCCATGCTGCTCCGCGTGGTCCACTAGCGCACCGGGATCGCGCTCAGAAATTCACTTGGCTTCCCGGAGAGATTCGCCGCTTGACTTCGCCTTTTTTCTCGCACATCATTTCCCCAATTCCACCAGGAAGAGCCGTCCTGCAGTGGCCTGTTTTCCTCGCTTCTCGCCCGAAGCACGCGCCTTTGCGCGTACCCCAGAGGAAGAAATCCGCGGTGGCTGAAAGGAATTCTCACATCATGAATCGGACTCGCAGGACTCTGTACCTGGCATTGCTGTGCGGTTTTTTTCTGGTGGCGGGAAATCTCACCTTGCGCGCGGCGGGGCACAGTCAACCCAGTCGAATGATCAGACCGACGCCACTACCTCCACGTCGAAATCGAAGAAAAAGAAGAAGAGCACCACCACCGATACAGCGGCGGCGCCGGATAGTGCCACCACCACGAAATCCTCGAAGTCCAAGAAATCCACGACCACGGATTCCACGGCGCCTGCGGATAGTTCGACCACCAAGAAATCCTCCAAATCCAAGAAGGCGGACGCGGCGGACGCCTCGACTGCGGACACATCCACCAGCACGAAGAGTTCAAAATCGAAAAAGTCGAGCACTACGGCGGATACGGCGACCGGCGACGCCTCTACGGCCAGTACCTCGAAATCCAAGAAGTCCAAGGCGGACGCCACCAGCGCAGATTCCAGCGCCGCATCCACGACGAGCAAATCCAGCAAGAGCAAGAAGGCGAGCACTGCCGATACTGCCGCCGCGGCTCCAGCAGCGCCCGCCGCCGATGCTAGTGCCAGCGCTTCCAAGAAATCCTCTTCCAAGTCGAAAAAGGCCACGGCGAACGACACTGCCGCTCCGGCAGCAAGCACGTCCTCCGCGGCCCCTGCAGCCGCTCCCGCGCCAGCCGCCACACCGGCTGCAAAGTCTGCGCCTGCCGCTGCACCCGCCGCCAAGCCAGCCACGACTCCTGCGGCCACTCCTGCCGCTACGCCAGCCGCCTCCACTGCTCCCGCTGCCAAGCCGGCCGCCACGCAAACCGCTCAGCAAGCTCCGCCGGCAAACAGCAATGGCATGGTTTGGGTCAACACGGACTCCGGCGTTTACCACAAGCCGGGCAGCCGCTATTACGGAAAAACCAAGCAGGGCAAATATATGAGCGAAGCCGACGCCATCAAGGCCGGCTATCGCGCTTCCCAGACGAATTGAATTTCCCGGCCTGACCGGCCCAAATCAAAAGGAGAGAACGATGAAAAAGCATCTCAGTCGGATTGTGATACTGGCGCTGCTGCTGGTGGTGGGCGTGGGGATGGCCGTCTCGCATCCGTTGCCTCAGAAAACGACCACGCCGGCGGCTTCTTCCTCCGCCAGCTTGCTGGACATCAATAGCGCCACGAAGGACCAGTTGGACGCCCTTCCGGGAATTGGCGACAAATATGCGCAGAAAATTATCGACGGCCGGCCGTACGCGAAAAAAACCGACCTGGTCAACAAGAAGATCATCCCTCAGGCCACTTACAACAAGATCAAGGACATGATTATCGCCAAGCAGAAGTAGCATCCGGCGATTTCGCTTTTACGATTCAAATCCAGGGAGCGCCGGGCCGCCCACCGCTCCCTTCCACATCTAATTTCGCAAGGAGAAAACCATGGGACTTCTCGACGAAGTGCTTTCGATGGCAGGTTCGGCCGGCAGCGCGCAGCAGCCGCAGCACGCCTCCGCCCTCACCGCCATCATCGGTTACGTGAACAGCCCGCAGGTCGGCGGCATCGCGGGACTCCAGAAAATGTTTCAGCAGGGCGGGCTTGGAGGAATTTTCAGTTCGTGGGTCAGCAGCGGCCAGAACATGCCGATTTCCGCGGATCAATTGCAGGGCGTGCTGCACAGCGGAGCGTTTCAGGAAGTCGCGCAAAAGGCGGGCATCAATCCGGATCAGTTAAGCGGCATGATGAGCAGCCTGCTGCCTCACCTGGTGGACAAACTCTCGCCGAACGGCGCATTGCCGGAGAGTCCGGAACCTTGCAGTCCATGCTCAAGGGACTCGCCTCAGGCCAGTCCGCCTAAGGGCATCCGCTTCGACTTTGTGGCACAGGCACTCCTGCCTGTGCGGCCGAGCGAGTTGCAACACCGCTCAACGTAGGGAGACTTCGTTCAATCTAAGTTCGCCCCTCACCGCACAATCACTTCCCCCCGCCCCACCATCTGATCATTCAACCACAATCGATACTTAAAACTCCCCGGTTTCGTCCCCACGATCGTCGGACCGCTCAGCAACCGCATCCCCGCTGGCGCCTGAAATACATTCGAGGAAAACGGGCACCGGTTGGAATCAAACTCCACCCGCAAATTTCCGGCATCAGAGATCCAGCTCACCTGATCTCCCACATCCAGCACCACCGCTTGCGGGATCAATCCAACCAGTACAGGTCGTTCGGCCATGCCAATGTTCACCTTTCGCTTAATTTCCAACTGCACGATAGCACATCCCCCGCAAATGTTCCTATCGCCTCGCGTCACGGGAATCACCACGTAAATCGCCACCTGAAGCGCCTGCGAAACGTTGTCATCCTGAAGGCCGCTTGCCCTGAGTGTTTTTGCGAAGGGCGCCTTTTGCGGCCTGAAGGATCTCAACGCAAACTGCAAGCACGATGAATCCGCCTTCCGCGAACCAAACCACTGTGACGCCACATCACATTTTTCGCCACACCTGTACTTCAACTGACCTTGACCACCCTCCACCCGCCCCGTAAACTGAAAGAGTCAGGTTTGGCGCTGAGATCGCTCGACTCTTGCGCGCATCACAAAAAAGCGCGAAAAACCGCGCAGGAGTAGAGCTGCATGGCATCTGTAGCACGACCCTTATCCATACCCCTCCCGAATGGCGCGAGAATCCATCTGGTTTCTTCCGTTCCGTTTGCGTTGATCCATCTTGTCGCGCTGGGCATCTTTTTTGTTCCGTTCCACTGGTCGTATCTGATCACCGCGTTCGTGCTTTACGAAGTGCGCATGTTCTTCGTAACCGCCGGCTATCATCGCTATTTTTCGCACCGCTCGTTCAAAACCAGCCGCTGGTTCCAGTTTGTGATTGCCTGGATGGCCATGTCCTCCTCGCAAAAGGGAGTGCTTTGGTGGGCCGCGCATCACCGCCACCATCACCGCTTTTCCGATCTGGAAGAAGATCTGCACTCGCCAACGCTTTTTGGTTTCTGGTGGTCGCACATCGGCTGGATACTTTCGGACCGGTATAACGAAACGCGTTTTGACTATATTGGCGACTTTGCGAAATTTCCAGAATTGCGCTGGCTCAACAAATATCACCTGGTGCCGTCCACGGTTCTTGGGGTCGCGCTGTGGCTGATTGGTGGCTGGGGCTTACTGATCTGGGGCTTTTTCCTGAGCACTGTGGTTTTGTGGCACGGAACATTCACGATCAATTCGCTCTCGCACATCTTCGGTAAGCGCCGCTTTCCGACGACGGACACCAGCAAGAATAACTGGATGCTCGCGCTGGTCACCCTCGGCGAAGGCTGGCACAACAACCATCATTACTTCATGGCCTCCGCGCGCCAGGGTTTCTACTGGTGGGAAATCGACCTCACCTACTACGGCCTGAAAGTGCTCTCCTGGTTCCGCATCGTCCGCGAACTCCGCCGCGTCCCCGATCGCGTCCTGGCCGAAGGCCAAGCCCTCGACGCCTCCGCCGCCTGATCAACTCTGCCGAATCCTGCATTAACCGCCGGATTGCATGGAATTTGCCAACTGCGCGAGGAAAATCTCGACGCGATTCGTGGTCCAAACTGCAATGCCGGTGCCAAAGAAGTCCGCATCCTCCGTCCAAACCGAACAAGATAGTGCCAGCGCGGCTGCCAGCACCGGCCAGTCGTTTTCGTCCCGACCGCGCAATCTTTGCCTGGCGTCTTCCTCAAGAGCGGCATAAAGCTCCGGGGGCACACGTTCGACAAGCGTCCGCAAGTATTTGAGCGATTCAGTGACACCGTCGGCCGCGTGGCCGCGTTTCTGCAGGAGTTGCGGTAGATATTTGGCAGCGTCCCGGAAGGCCACGTCCGGTGAGAAGAATCGAACGCCTTTGGCTGCGTAGGTCTCTAACAGTTGTCGAACCCGCCGCCCGAGGATTGCTCGAACGAGGATGTTCGCGTCCAGGACGATCATGTCAGCGGGATGTGCGCTTGCCGCGGCGCCTTAGTTGTTTGAAATCTGCCACGAGTTCTTCTTCATCGACGTCGTGCAGGGCCTTGGCCAGACGGTCGGCGGCGGCTCGGAGTTCGGAAAGATCCGCTTCGCGCCTGCGCTTTCGGCGCGTTGGCACATAGACGCCGAGAGTTTCTCCGCGCCGGGTAACTGCCACGGGAGTATCCGATTCAAGAAAACTTGCGATGCGTTCGCGAAACTCGCGCACGCCGACTTTGATTGGTCGGCCATGGTCCTGCTCCTGTATAGAGTGTACATCTATGTGTACACATGGAGCAAGAACGGTCTCGGCTTAGCCAATCGATCCCCCTGTCAACGCTCAAATGTGCGGCTTGGTTTTCCACGCGCGCTTAAGTACCCTTACTCTTTCAACGTGAGCATAGTTATTGCAACCAACCGAATTGCAGAAAGACCTCAATTGAGCGTTGACACATGATGACCGCCAAGGCCGACAGCGAACGATTCCAGGGTGGCGCGAATAAATACGCCAATTATCTGGATACGCCCGAAGGCCGCCTGCGCGCGGATTTGACGTTCGCCAATCTGCAGGATTTTCTACCCGCACACTCAGCGTCATCGCTTCGTGCACTGGATATCGGCGGAGGAACGGGAGCGACGGCGATTCGCCTGGCGCAACTCGGCATTCACGTTACGGTGCTGGATTCTTCTTCGGCGATGCTGGAAATCGCGCAGCGCGCTGCAAGCGAAGCACAGTTGGAAGAAAAGGTCACGCTGCAACAAGGCGACGCCGCCCAACTGGCGGAATTGTTCCCCGGCCAATCGTTCGACGTGATCCTCTGCCACAACGTTCTGGAATTTTGCGAGGACCCAGGCGCTGTTTTGTGCGCAGCCGCCCGCGCCTTGCGGGATCCCTCGTCGATCTTGTCGGTTCTGGTTCGCAATCAATCGGGCGAAGTCTTGAAGGCCGCTCTGGTCGCGGGAGATTTAGCCGCGGCACAGAATGGCCTCACAGCCGAGTGGGGCGAGGAAAGCCTTTACGGTGGCAAGCTGCGCCTGTTTATGCCGGCTCGCTTGCGCGCGATTCTGTCGGCGGCGGCGCTTTCACCAATTGCCGAGCGAGGTGTTCGCGTCCTCGCGGACTATCTCCCGCCACAGATTTCCCGCACCGCGGAATACCATCGAATCTTTGAGTTGGAGCGCCATCTGAGCAGCCGCGCCGATTTCGCAGCCGTCGCCCGCTATACGCACAGCCTCGCCCGTCGCCTGAATCCCGTTGCCAAGGACGCCCAATGACCAACGTCCCCCAACATAGTCCGGCAACCTCATCCGCTGCGCACGCCGCCGACGTCAAGATCAGCCTCGGCCTTGGCCTCACCAACGAGTGCAACCTCTCCTGCGCATTCTGCTACCGCGATCCAGCGCGCACGGATCGTCTATCGCTGCATCAAGTGCAGTCCGTCATGGAACGCGTGCCGGTCCGCTCCGTGAATCTGGGCACCGGCGAAAACGGCCTCCATCCGGAATTTAAAGCCATCCTGGCGTACCTGCGCAATCAGCCCGTCAAACTCACGATCACTTCGAACGGCCACAGTGTAGCTCTGCTGGAAGACGACGATTTGCGCGCCTTTCACGATATTGAATTTTCTCTCGACTACTCTACGCAGGCGCAGCAGGATGCGCAGCGGGGAAGCGGCAATTGGGATTTGATCCACCAGCAGGCACAACGCTGCGTCCGGCTCGGCGTTCCGGTAACCATCATTGCGGTGATGATGAAGGCCAATTACCTGGGTCTTGCGAATGTCGCGCGAGTGGCGAAAAAATTCGACGCGCCCTTGCGCGTGAACGTCTACCAGGCGGTGCGTTCCGATATTTATGCGCTGACCTACGCGGAGTATTGGGAGGGCTTCCGGCGGCTCTTCGCGGAAACCGACGTGATCACGATCGGCGAGCCGCTGGTGCGAGCGATGGCAGGCCTTCCGCCGCTCCCCGGAGGATGTGGCGTCAGCACCGTGCGCGTTACGCCGCGCGCCACCACGCAGCCATGTGTCTATTGGCCCGGGCAGGGCGAGCCGATGCAGGATTTACTCTCGATAGGGCTCGACATATTGAACACCGCGCCATTCGTGCAAGCGCGCACCCTTCCCGAAGCGTGCCAACCCTGCGAGTTTCGAGACGCCTGCCACGGCGGCTGCGCTGGACGTCGGCGCCTCCAGAACGCGCTGCTGGAGCCGGATTTCTATTGTCCGATCGTTCGCGGAGAGCGCCCCAGCCTGCCGGTCCGCATGGCGGCCAGCCGCGATCTTCCCAAAGTAGGCAGTTCCTGCACCACCGTCGTGATTGCCCGGGAGCCGAGCGCCTGAATAAAATCCCAATCGCTCAAGCAATCCCGTACATCAATTATTTTGCGTCTATCCAGGCGTCAGATCCCGCCACTTTCACGGCCACATTCGTAAAGAAAATCCGCGCCGGTGCGCCGTCCGCCGTTCCGCGGTGATCCGTCGAGAACAGCAGCGGCCCCGCCATCTTGTAGCCCGCCCAGGTCGTCGTGACATTGCTCGGTTTTTTGGGTCCGCCGCGGTGATAGATGAATTGCACCACTCGTCCATCTGGGCCGACGTAAAGATCCCAAGTGTCTCCCGGCGTGTAGCCGCCAACCTCCGCCGGATATTTCACGGACACTAATTTCGCCGTGCCCTTCCCGATCGGAAGTTTTTGGCCGTCCTTCTCGGTCACCGTCGCGCTGGTGTCCCAATAAACGTGGAAGGGAAAGATCACCCAGTAGTTGTCATTGACGAAGGCCGGCTCGATATCGTCTTTCACGTTCGCGGGCGCGCTGTTGATCTGCGACCGCACATAGCTAACCTTCACCGGCTTGCCGTCTTTATCCTTGGATTCGTAGGTCACCTTTCCCGTCTTCGGCTCCCACTCCCATGTGCGAGAGAGATTTACTTTCAATCCCGGAAGCTCCAGGTTGAACGTATAGCGCATCGCGGTGATTTTGTCGTACGAATCAAGCCCATAAGTCTTGGCAAGTTTTTCAACAACGGGCGGGCGCGTTTGTGCCCAGGTGGTTGCGGCAAGGGCCAGCACTCCGGCAGCCACCAGCCCGAACCTTATTAGTCTGCTCGCATTTTTCATGGATTTCGCTCCTCAGTGATTTGAACGGAAGCAGTGTTGGATGGCGGGAAGAAGTTTCAGCTTACACGGGGGCTTTTCGGCACAGTACATTTTATTCACGCCAGCCATTCACTCCGCTTGGTCAGTCGGCCTCGGATTATACAGCAGAACTTGCGTGAACTTCATAGTTCGCTCGCGCCGGCGCGCGTCTTTTCCACGGTTTGCCGCCTCTGTTTCAGCCACGCGGCCGTTCGCGGCGCCCTTGCTGGAGCGAGCTGCAGTTCCGCGGCCAGACGTGTTAAATCGCCCGCAACATCAATGTCATAGAACGGCTCGGTGAAGCCGACGGAAAGCTGCAATTCGCGCGCGCGGGCCAACAGCGCCTCCAACGCGTTTTTGGTGCCCATGCCGTCGTTATCGAAAAGCCCCGGATGGGGCGCTTTGGCTCCGACCAGATAGTAGCCGCCGTCCTCGGTCGGCCCCACAACCAGGTCGTGCTCAGTCAGCGTCTCGAACGCGCGCTCCAGAATCGAAGCTGGCAGATGCGGGCTGTCACTATTGAACGCAATCACGCGTTGCCGGCCCGTCGCGGCGAAATGTGCAAACACGAAAGTGAGGCCCGCCACCAGGCCTTCTCCCTTTTGCGCCACCACATTCATCGAGCCTTGCGTCAACTGTGCCAGCTCCTCTACGTCCGAAGCGGGGCACAGAATGGCGGCGTCGACCGTGCTTAACGAACGCGCCAGTGCCATCGTGTCGTCCAGCAGGCAGCGATACAGTTCGGTGACGCCTTCCACGGGAAGGCTATGCGCCAGCCGAGTTTTCACTCTGCCCGCCCGGGGCGCTTTTGCCATTATCACCAGCGTGCAGTCTTTGGCAGGCGATTGCGTTTGATTTTCGTTCGGGGAGTCCATGGAGGATCGCTGTGCCAAGTTCACGCTGGCCGCGGCAGTTCCGCCTTTGGGCGCCGGAAGGAATAGCGCGCGATCAGGGAAAGGATGAACCACGCCGCTCCAACCGTGCCTCGCAGCGTGCCGCTGATTTTGGATTTTCCGATGCGCGGATAATAGCTCACCGGCACCTCCACAATGCGAAATCCTGCCAGCGCGCCCTTCAGAATAATTTCCACCGCCCAGCCGTAGGTGGTCTCTTCCAGGCCAAGCTGCCGCAGTGCATCTGCCCGCCCGGCGCGGAACGGTCCCAGGTCGGAAATTTTTACTCCATACAGATGGCGGATCAGGAATGCTGCCAGATGATTGCCAAAGGCCGCGTGCCACGGCATGGCGCCGCGCCGGCTCTGCTTTCCCAGGCGCGAACCCAGCGTGATATCGGCGCGGCCCTCAAGGATTGGCGCAAGAAGAAGCGGCAGCTCCTCCGGGCGATCGCTGTAGTCGCCGTCAAGGAACACCACAATGTCCGGAGCGTTCGCGGCAGCCAGGCCGGTTAAACACGCTCGGCCGTAGCCGCGGCGCGGTTCGTGCAGCACGCGCGCCCCCAGCTTTGCTGCAATTTCCGGAGTGCCATCGGTGGAATTGCTGTCCACGACCAGGACTTCCGTAACCATCTCGGCCGGGAGGTCCGCAAGGACGTGCCCGATGGACTGCGCTTCATTGTGCGTGGGGATTACCACCGAGACTCGCATCGCATCTTGCCTCAGATCACCACAAGGGAGAAGTCGGCCAGCGCCGCGCGAGAATGGCATCCACGCCCCACGCCCGGCCGGCACTTCCGATTGAAAGCGCAAGCGACGCCATCACCGGAACCAGCAGCTCCCAAATCCACGAGGTGCCCCACTCGGACATCCAGAGCGTGCCCAGGAAGAAGAACGCCACCAGGGCCACAGGCCGCGTCAGCAGGCCGATGATCAGCAGGGTGCCGATCGAGATTTCCGTCATCGCCTGCAGCGGACCTGTGATCGCCGCATGGCTGGCTACCACACCCATGATCGACTTCCACAATGCCGGGGAGTGGCCCTTCATGATGTAAAAATTGATTACTCCTGCGTAGCCCGCGGCGCTGTAGCCGCCCTTGCCCAGATTCTCGAAGAACACCCACACAAACATCGCCCCGATCGTGACTCGCACGATTGCCAGCGCGGTGGCCGCCGGCGCTGGATTGCCTGCTCCCTGCGTTGCGTATCCGTTCGCCATTGTCGCAAACCTCCTGCTGAATCGAAACCGTGCCAGCTTACCGCGAGAATTCCGAAAGTGCACATTCTAACCGTGTCTGTCGGCCTTTTCACTGGATGCTCAAACTCCATTTAAGTTACAGCCCGAGTACGAGCGGGAGGATTAACAGGGTTAAAGTTCGGCTTCGCTGGGGGAGAATGGAGGTGTTCTCTCCGCCCTCGAAATTCCCTAAGGAGTGTAAGTGAACGAGACACTACAGCAGTTGTTTATCGTTTTAGTCGGTAGCTTGGGCGTCGCAGTCGCAGGCTCGGGGATCGCAATACTATGGTACCGACTTACCGCGAAGGGCCCGGTGGAAAGAGACACCGTATTCTTCCTAATCAAGCTGTTCTTTGGGATCGGCGCCTTCGGCATCGTAATATTCCTAATCCTTAAATTTCTCTAAGCTCTTCGACTTCACCGATGGCACACACTCGACGCAAATCAACGATTCTGGGTGCCGCACCCTTGTGGGTGAAGCTGTGAAAAAAGCCACTGGGAGAAGTGGCGGGAATGGACTTGCAGCAATTCTTTGCGGGTCGAATTATTTCTGAGAGGTGTTTGGGGTTTTGCAGTTTTGTGGTCAGTTGACTACCGCTGTCGCCGGGAACTTGTTTAGGCGGATCCAGTGTTGCAAGTTGTAGGTAAAGCAAGCCCAGAGCATTTCCATCTGCACCTTCGCTAGACCGCGCACATGAAACTGCCGCAGACCCAGCTTGCTTTTGATCCATGCGTGACAAAACTCTGCTACCTGGCTGCGCCGACGGTATTGTGCTTGTGCTACTTGAGTGGCCATCTTCTCCCGAAACGCCAGGATCGCGGTATTTTCCACTCGCCGTAGCAGTCCCCGGCCGCCGCTCTGGTTTTCTGGGCAGCATTCGGGTTTGCGGATGCAGGGCGCACAGTCGCCGATTTTAGCCTCATAGCGATAGGCCACGAAGCCCCGCTTATTCATGCTGTTGAAACGCCCTTGCGGTCGCAACAGTTTGCCTTCTGGACAGAGATAACGATTCGTTTCGGGCTGGTAGAGAAACGCGCTCGGCGGAAGACGGTTTGGCGCTGTCGCTCCACTGGTCATCTCCTGCCGCCCCATGCTTCCCACAAAATCGATTTCTCGCCCGGCCATCTTCTCGATATTTTCGCGCGTCGTGTAGCTGCCATCAGCCACCACCTGTCGTGGCTTTTTCTTTAAGCGTTGCTCCATGCGATCCACTGCCGGTAATAACTGTGCACTGTCCTCGGCCGCCTGCGTCACCACCATTCCCACTACCAACCCATGCGCTGCGTCGGTGGAAATCTGCGCGTTGTAACTGAGCGCTAATCCTCCATCGGCGTGGTGCATCACTCGCGCTTGCGGATCGCTGATGCTCACCCGTACTTTGCCCTTGGCTTGTTCTCCCTTTTTGTTCGCCTGCAACTTGCCTAACTCCACTAAGGCACTTTCCAGACGCTCCTGTTGCTCACGCCGTGCACGGGCCTGGGCTTGCTTTGCTTTTGGGTTGCTCTCATCGTTCCTCGGATCGCCCATCTCCACCACGCGTTGCCGGGCCTGCTCCAGATGTCGCTGAATCGTTCCCTCCCGTTGATAACTTTGGGTGCTCGCCAATGCCTTGATCTTGGTGCCGTCCTGCATCACGGTCTCGAGCGTGATCAATCCTTCCTTGCTCAGCGCCGCCAGAACCTGCGTGAACAATTCGTCCAACTCTTCCTGTCTCTCCACCCGAAAATCTGCCAGCGTGTGATAGTTCACCTCTTGCAGTCCCGTTAGCCACTGGAACGCCGGATCGTGCTCGCAACGTCTAGCCACTTCCCGTGCGGATCCAATTCCCTGGCTATAGGCATACACCCACAAACTGATCAGCATCTGTGGATCGAACGCTGGCCGCCCACCTTCCGCTGCGCTGCTCCCGATAGTTCGGTAAAACGCACTCAGATCCAATCGCCCAACCAGTCCCCAGATGGCCCGCGCTGGATGATCCTCGCCAATCAAATGGTCCACATCGATGGCACGCCAACTCATCTGCTGCCGGTTTACATAACGAATCAGGGGCTGCTTGTTCGAGGCATTTTCTTGGCTCATGCCGCGAGCTTACTGCTATTCGTCTTATTTTCAAGAATCAAATCGAAGAGGTTTTTTCACAGCTTCGGGCACAAGGGTGCGGCACCCAGGGTGGTTCGGGGATACACTTGGGGCGCGGAGGATGCCGATGAAGATTGGGCGTCGATGTCTATTGGGTTGCGCGATTCTTGGACTTGCTTGTGGTTCTGGGAGAAGCGCGGGCGCAGGAGAAGGCGCATGTTGAGCGGGCGGTGATTCCGGCGCGGGCTGAGGATGTTGGGACGATTGAGGGGATCGTGAAGGCAAGTTATGAGGCGATCTCGGGAGGAGTGGGTGTGCCGCGGGATTGGGGGCGCGACCGGACGCTGTTTGATCCCAACTCGCGGTCGGTGGGTGTTTCTGTGAATTCGCAGACCGGCGCGATCACCACGGAGGCAAAAACGGAGCAGGAGTTCGCCGATGCAGCCGATGCCTGGATGGTGAAAAACGGTTTCACCGAACGAGAGATCGCCCACGAGATCAAACGTTACGGAAATGTCGCTACCGTGCTGAGCAGTTATGAAGGAAAAACCGCCGCCGGCAAAAGCGTCTCCCGCGGCGTGAATATTTTTCAGCTTTATTTCGATGGCAAGCGCTGGTGGATCCTCTCGATGGTCTGGGACGAGGAACGTCCCGGCAACCCCATTCCGCCCGAACTCCTCTAACCGGCTGCGTTTTTCTGAACGACGCCAGTGCGCAGTGTAACTGGTCGGCAAAAACATTCGAACAGGCCTTTTCGTTCGAATTAGATACCAATCAATAATCTGTTGACATAGTTACCTAAAGATGCTATGCTTCGATGTGAAGTTTGGGCACAATTCCGTCCGCACCCTCTCCCGCCTGATCGCTTTCCGCCCCGCTTCTATCTGCAGCCACGGGACGATTCCAGCCAGCATCGATTTCTCCAGCACTCCCTGCAATCTCTCGACTGTCGCCTGTAAACCGTTGTCTCTCGCTCCCATGCCTTGTCCGCAAATCCCTTTTCTTCCTATATTTGCGCACCGCCCGCAACGTAACCTCCGTCTTTTGATAAATCTACGTCCAACATGGGGGGTATATAGGGGTGCCTGGTCCTACCAATCACTTCCGCCGAGCGCTCCGCTTGCCGCTTCAGGTTACGGAACACCGATCGCAGGCCACGTTCCCTCACGCCCGCCGACCTTCCCAACCAATTTGTCGGTTGCGCCTCCACTCCCCCATGCGGGAAACTGTATTCCCGCAGCGGCTCAACGCGAATTTCGGAAGAGGCTTACGCCATGACCAAACCCATCGGTGAACTGAATCCCCCCAACCGGCTGATGATGACGCCGGGGCCGTCCTCGATCGACCCGCGCGTCTATCGCGCGTTGGCCACGCCGCTGGTTGGCCACATGGACCCATGGTTCCGCGGCTGCATGGAAGAAACCCAGACGCTGCTGCGCCAGATTTTCCAGACCGAAAACCGCATCACCTTTCCGCTTTCGGCGTCCGGCTCCGGAGGGATCGAGGCTTCGGTCTTGAACTCGCTGGAACCCGGAGATGAATGCATCTGTTGCGTCAACGGCGCATTCTCCGAGCGCATGTATGTGATCGCGCAGCACACCCCCGCAACCGTGCATATCGTTCAGGCGCCCTACGGCAAGCCGGTGGATCCGGAAGACGTTCGCAAAGTGGCGAAGGGCCGCAAGATCAAAATGATCGGCCTGGCACAAGGGGAGACTTCTTCGGGCGTGGTCACCCAAATCGACCCCTTCCGCAACGTTGCCGATGAATGCGGTGCACTGCTGGTGGTGGACGCGGTTGCGTCGCTTGCTGCCGAGCCTATGCACGTGGACAAGCAGCGCATTGATATTTGCTTCAGCGGATCGCAGAAGGCCATCAGCGCGCCTCCAGGGATGTCGCCGATCACGGTGAGCCCGCGCGCGGAGGAAGTTTTCCGCACCCGCAAATCGAAAGTGCAGAGCTGGTATTTCGATCTTTCGACGGCCATGAATTATTGGGGCAAGGACCGCCTGTATCATCACACACCGCCAATCTCCCTGATTTACGCACTGCGCGAAGCCATGCGCATCGTGCTGGAAGAAGGCCTGGAAGCGCGCTGGGCGAAGCACAAACTGAACCAACAGGCATTGATTGCCGGCGTCGAGGCATTGAACCTGAAACTCTTTGTCGAAAATCCCAAGGACCGCTTGACCACGGTAACCGCCGTGGTGATTCCGTCTGGTATTGACGATGCCAAGCTGCGCAACCAGTTGCTGGATGAGTTCAACATCGAAATCGCCGGCGGCATCGGTGCCGTGAAGGGCCAGATCTGGCGGCTCGGCCTGATGGGCTATTGCAGCCAGAAGCCGTTTGTCCTGCAACTTCTCGCTGCGATGGAAAAATGCCTGATCGATCAGGGCCACCGCGCCTCCCCGGGAGCCGGCGTCGGCGCGGCGCTCACCACCTACATTAAAGCGGAAACCCCCGCGCTGGCCGCAAGGTAGGTCACGTTTTTTTAACGTTGAGTTCGCCTTCCCAGCGGGCGATTACGGCGCTGGCCAGGCAGTTGCCAGTGACGTTTACGGAAGTGCGGGCCATATCAATCACCGCGTCCACGCCGAGGATCAGAAAGATTGGCTCGGTGGGAAGATGAAATGTTGCGGCGGTGGCCAGCAGCACCACGGGCACCGCGCGGGGAACTCCGGCGATGCCTTTGCTGGTGAGCATCAACGTGAACACCATCAACAATTGCTCGAGCCAGGTCATGTGCATGCCCGCGGTTTGCGCGATAAAAATGGAAGCCAGCGCAAGGTAGAGTGTCGAGCCATCCAGATTGAAGCTGTAGCCCGCTGGAATCACAAACGCCACGATTTCGCGCGGCACGCCAAATTCTTCCATGCATTCCATCGCGCGCGGCAAAGCAGCTTCGGAAGTGCTGGTGGCAAAAGCGATGGTCGCCGGCTCCGCCACATATTTCAGGAAGCGGCGCAGCGGCAGCCGCGCCAGCACGGCGACGGGAAGCAAAACGAGCAGCAAAAAAGCGAGCAGCGCGCCGTAAGCTGTGAGCACAAGTTTTCCGAGTGGCAGCAGGACACCGATGCCCATGTGTCCCACGGTGTATGCCATCGCCGCGCCGACGCCAATCGGAGCGTAATACATCACGATGTTGGTGAACTTGAACATGGTTTGCGAGAGCGATTCGGCAAACTGTAGCATCGGCTGGCGCGATTTCTCGGAGACCAGTGTAAGTGCAATGCCGAAGAGCACGGCGAAGACGGCGACCTGCAGGATCTGATTATCGGCGACGGCTTTGGCGATATTTTCGGGGAAAACGTGCAGCAGAAAGTCGTCCCACTTGAGCGCTGGGGCTGGAGCGGCGGCTTGTTCAACAGGAGAGGAAGGGAGGGAGACTCCCGCGCCGGCTTGCGTCAGATTGGCTGCGGCAACTCCCAGAAAAAGCGCGATGGTGGTGATCGCTTCAAAATAAATCAGGCTCTTCAGGCCGATTCTTCCAACTTTTTTCAGATCGCCGTGGGCAGCGATGCCGGTGACGAGAGTTCCGAAAATCAAGGGAGCGACGATCACTTTGATCAAGCGAAGGAAAATGTCGCCGAGTACGCGCAGGTGTACCGCAAATTGGGGGCGATCGATTCCCAGTTCAAAGCCCGCGAGCATCGCGAAGACTATCCAGAACGTGAGCGAGCGGCCGCGCACGCCAGCAATTGCCAGCACGAGCAAGCCGGAGCAGCGCAGGATCGGGAACGCGACGTGAGCGGGGAAGAGAAGCGCGGCCAAGGATCCGGCGGCGAAGAGCAGCAATCCCGCGAAGAGCAACAGGTTGCTGGACATCGAAGAATTTTTCGGCAAGGTAGCGGCCTCAGGGGAACGGCTCTGAAAGCGAGCGGCGATATCGTAGCGCGGCCGTGAGATTGTGGGAAATTGTTTCGCGGCGGTGCGGGATGCGTGCGGGATTGACAGGGTGCGGCAGGAATCGGACACTGAATGGCGGGAATTTGTTGGGAATTGTAGAGTTTGGAAAGGCGCCCGTCCGCCGCGGCGGACGGGCGCAACATCGGGAAAGAGGAAGCCAGTGCCATCTTTGCCAGTCTTAGCGAATGCGGGCGCGATGAACCAGTTCATCGGCGCTTTTGAAGTGACCTCGAAGCTCAGCGGCCATGTCTACGCGTGCAGTTTTTCGCACATCTGGAACGGCATTGCCACGCGGCACAGCGACACGATTGACGCGAAATTCGTGGTGGATGAAGTTGGGCGAATTGTCGGGCTGGCGCACGCGGCGTTTGTGGAATTCCGGGATAAAGCGGGGCGGGATTTGACGGACCGCGAGGGAAGTTTTATCGCCGCGGAATTTTTGCGGGAACGTTTGGAAGAAGAGGACGAGCGGCCGCTCTATGATGTGCCGCACGCGGAAGTTGCGCGGTTGATTGCCGCGATCGGGATTAAGTAGGCGGCAGCGAGGCGCGTCGCAGGGAACGCACCGAGCGGGGCGAGCGCACGAAGCGGCCCGTCTCGGAAGACGGGCCCTACAAGAGGGGCATCGGAGTTTGCCGTTAGAGCGGGTGGGCGGCGAGTTGGGCTTCGTCTTCGGCGCGGAGGGCGGCGAGGCATGGATGGTGGAGACCGTCGCGGCGAATGAAGTAGATCACCAGGAACAACAAGAGCGCCCCGAAAACCATTACCGCGGTGGCCACCTGCAAGCCGATCTGCAAATCGCTCATGTCGGAAATCCTGCCAATCAGCAAGGGGCCCAGCGCTCCGAGCAACTGTGTGGAAAACATATAAACACCGATAGTAGTCGCGTGGGCGCGCTGCGGCGTCAGATCGTGCAGCACGGCCGTGGTTGGCCCGTGGTACCAGGACATAAAAAACATCGAGCCGAAAAATCCAGCCAGGATCATCCATTTCTCGTCAGCCTGGATAGCCACCAGCAGGAAAGGCGCCGCGGCTAAAAACGCCAGGGCCATGGTGAGAACGCGGCCGTAGGAGAATTTTTTCTGCAGCAGGTCAGCGAAATAGCCGGAGGAGATCGCGCCAGTGACGGAAGAGAGCAGCGCGATCACCGCCAATGACAGAGAGGCTTCCTTGGTGCTGAAATCCTTGTAGTTTTTGGCGTAGTCGATGCCCCAGGTGACAAACGAGATGCTGGAAAATGAGATGCAGATGCCAGCGGCAATCATGGCCAGAAATGCGGGAACGCGCAGCAACTGCAGGATGGGCACAACTTCCGAGCGCGGCCGGCGGGGAGGCTGCTTCAATTTGAAAGCTGTGAGGCCGGGCAAGACTCCGAGCAAGCCAACAATGATGAAGGCGTGTTGCCAGCCGTGGCGTTCGCCCATGATTCCACCCAAGGCCAGGCCGGAAACGCCTCCGAGAATCATTCCCGCGGCGAAGATGGATTGCGCCAGCGCGCGATTTTGCTGCGAAAAAGAATCCGAGATGAGCGACTGGGCCGCCGGAGCATAGGCGGCTTCGCCGATGCCAACCAGACCACGGGCGACAAATAGAAAAGCGAAAGTCGGTGAAAGGCCACTGGCAATTGCGGCGATACTCCAGAAAAGGACGCCAGATGCGATGATTTTGGGTTCGTCGAAGCGATCCGCCAGATAGCCGGAAGGTATGCTGGCGAGGGCCAGAACCACCAGAAGCACCCACTGCAGGGAACCGAGTTGCGTATCGGAAACTCCAAAATGCTGGCGGAGAAGCGGCACGAGGGGATTCAAGACTTGCCGGTCGGCAAAGTTGACAAAATTGATCAAAGCAAGTACAGCAAGAAGGCGCACCTGCTCATAATTGAACGGAATTTTTGACGCGGGCATCGGTAAATGACTTCCCCTGGGCAGAAGGCGCGATGTGGCACAGGGTTGCACCGTTCCCCGTGTCGTTTGGACTCGAAGGATTATATACCGCGAATGAACGAAGCCAATCGCAACACGACAACGAGTGACCGACTGACCACGGTACTCTCTTACGGAACGCTGCTGCTGCTGGGTTACCTGGTATTCCTGATTGTGGCGCCATTTCTGGTTCCGCTGGCGTGGTCGGCGGTGCTGGCGATCTTTTTTTATCCCGTGTACCTGTGGCTGCAGAAGCGCATGTCTGCGACGTGGGCCGCCGTGCTGTGCACCGTGGGAGTGACGCTGGTGCTGATCGTGCCGGTGCTGATGGTTTTGCTTTATGCAGGCCGGGAAGCGGTAGACTCCGCGGCGAGAGTCCGGCAGATCGTTCAGGGCGGGGGAGTGACAGGCACGGCGAGTTTCGCGGACCTGATCCGCCGGCATCTGCCAGTTTCCCTGCAAGATCTGGATTTTATGGGGCCGCTGCAGCAAGCGGCGGAAAAAACAGCCTCGTACATGGCGGGCAGCCTGGCGGGGATGCTAAAAAATCTGCTGAACGTTTTTGTGAATCTCTTCATCCTGCTGTTTGCGCTGTTTTTCGTGTTCCGGGATGGGGACCGGATCATGGCGGCTATCCGCCATTTGCTGCCATTCGAGAAAAAGCTGCAGAAAGAAATGTTGGACGAATCGCGCGACCTGATCATTGCCAGTGTTGCGGTTGCGCTGATCATCGCAGGCATTCAGGGATTTCTGGGCGGAGTGGCATTTGCGATCACTGGGATTCGCGCGCCAATTTTCCTGGGGGTGGTGGTGGCCTTCTGTTCGATCATTCCGGTGGTGGGCTCCGCGCTGGTATGGATACCGGCCGCGGGCTGGCTGGCGTTCAACGGGAGTTGGGGCAAGGCCATCGTAATTTTTGTAATTTGCGGCGGCGTGGCTGGGCTGGCGGACAACTTTGTGCGCCCGTTGTTGTTGCGAAATCGCACCCGTCTGAACGATCTGCTGCTGTTCATCAGCATATTGGGCGGGCTGCAAGTGTTCGGTCTGCTCGGGTTGGTGGTGGGACCCACAATTGTGGCGGCGGCTTTGGGAGTTTTTCGCGTTTATACGGATCACCGGGACGAAATCGAGGCGGCCGAAGCGTAACTCCTTGCGAAACGTGCGAGGGCAAAGTGAGGGCTTCCGGCACACCGGTATGCTAGAGTACGCCCTCGAATGGCAAAGATCTCCGAAATGACGATAAGCAAAGTGAACGAACTCGGGCTGGAAAAACTGCGCTGGCGCTGCGAGCTTTCGCGCATTCCGTTTGAGACCACCGCACAGGCGCAGAAGCGTGAGGGCTTCATCGGACAGGAGCGCGCACTGCGCGCCTTGAAGATGGGCGTGGAGCTCTCCGCACCAGGCTACAACGTTTTTGTGTGCGGGCTGGCGGGCACCAGCCGCGGCGGCACCATTGCGCAGATGATTGAAGAACTGCACCCGGCGACGAAGCCCTCGATGGACCGCTGCTACGTCAATAATTTCAAGATTCCGGACCGCCCGCGGTTGCTGGTGCTGCCGCGCGGGTCCGCGGACACGTTCAAGAAAGACATGCAGGCGGGAATCGATTTTCTGCGGCGGCGGATTCCCCAGGTGTTTGAGGGCGAACCCTTCCAGCGGCAAAAGGGCCGCATCGTCGAGCGATTTTCCGTGCGCGAGAAAGAGTTGATGGACGATTTCACGCGGCGGATCGCGCGCGACCAGTTTGCGCTGGGGCATATGCAGGTAGGCGCGGTGGCACTGCCGGAGATTTTTCCGGTGCTGGAAGGGCAGATGGTGCCCATCGAGGATATTTCCAAGATGGTGCACGAAGGAAAGCTGGAGACCGGGGTTGCGGAAGAGATCGAGCGAAAGTATGAGCAGTTTCGCCAGGAATTTACGGTTGTCTACCGAAAAACGTTAACGCTTTCGCGCGAGTTGGCCAGCGAGTTGAGTTACCTGGAGCAGGAAGCGGCTTCGGTGCTGGTAGATGGCGTGATTGAGGAGTTGAAGGAGAAATATCCGGGGTCCGGGATGACGGAGTACCTGGAAGAAGTGCGCCACCACATTCTTGATAACCTGGGCCCGTTCAAGGAGCGCGAGGGAGAAGAGGAACCGGCTCCGGAGACGCCGGAGATCCAGCCCAAGGCGCCGGGTGCGCCGGAGCGCGATCCTTTCCGGATGTACGGAGTGAACGTCCTGCTGGCGCACAATAGCGAAAACAGTTCGCCGGTAATTTTTGAGACCACGCCAAGTTACGCAAATCTTTTTGGAACGATTCAGCGCGCATACGATTCGCGGGGTGGCTGGAGCAGCGATTTCATGGATCTGCGCGGCGGATCATTGCTGCGCGCCGATGGCGGCTTCCTGATTATGTACGCGATCGAGGCGCTCTCGGAGCAAGGCGTTTGGCGCGCGCTGAAGAGAACGTTGAATCACAACCGGCTGGAAATTCAGCCGCTGGAAGTTTTTTATCCGTTCACCGCGACGGCCCTGAAACCGGAACCGGTGGAGATCAATGTGAAGGTGATCTTGATCGGCGACCGGGATCTTTACGAAGTGCTCTACGACTACGAAGAAGATTTCCGCAAGATTTTCAAGGTGCGCGTGGAGTTTGACGAAGAGATGCCGATGACGGACGGCGTGATCGAGGAATACGCCGGGCGGCTGCGGGCGCTGAGCGAAAAAGAAAATCTGTTCCCGTTTGACCGGGGCGCGTTTGCGGCGATTCTGGAATATGGAGTGCGAAGGGCTGGGCGGCGCAATAAAGTGACCGCGCGTTTTGTGGACATCGCGGACCTGGCGCGCGAGGCGCACTACGCTTCAGTGGCGGCGGGAGAAAATGTGGTGCGCGCGGCGCACGTGCGATCCGCGATCGCCGCAAAGATGGAGCGGCACAACCTGGTGGAAACACGCATCCGGGAAATGATTGAGGAAAAGACGCTGTTGGTGGACGTGGCGGGAAGCTGCGTTGGCCAGGTGAACGGGCTGAGCGTGCTGGAAATTGGCGGATATTCGTTCGGCAAGCCGGTACGCATCACGGCGAGCGCGGCGCTGGGCAAGGCCGGACTGATCAATATCGAGCGCGAAGCGAATTTGAGCGGCAGGTTTCATGACAAGGGCGTGCACATCATTGCCGGGTACCTGCGGAGCTGCTTCGCAAAGGACAAGCCGCTATCGTTGGCGGCGAGCATTTGTTTCGAGCAGTCTTATTCCGGAGTGGATGGAGACAGCGCGAGCTCGACGGAAGTTTACGCGCTGCTTTCCGCGCTTTCGGAATTTCCGTTGCGGCAGGACATTGCGGTTACGGGATCGCTGAATCAGAAGGGCGACATTCAGGCCATCGGCGGCGTGAACGAAAAAATCGAGGGATTTTTTGATACCTGCAAGATTATGGGATTAACCGGCAGCCAGGGCGTGATGATTCCCTCGGCAAACGTTGAGGATCTGATGCTGCGCGAGGACGTGCTGGAAGCGGTGAGCGGGGGGAAGTTTCATATCTGGCCGATCTCGCGGATTGAGCAGGGAATTGAGTTGCTGACGGGAGAGGCTGCAGGGCATCGGAATGGGGATGGAAGTTTTGAGGATCAGACGGTGTTTGGGAAAGTGGACCGGAGGTTGATTCAGATGGCGAAGATGATGAAGGAGTTTGAGTAGAATCAGGGGGCTGGAAGTTTGTGGTAGGACTTTAGGTCGAGATCCTTCGGGGCGCGGACTGCGCGCCCCTCAGGATGACAAGGTTTTTTTTGACGCGCATAAGGAGCGAGTTGTAGCGCTGCGCGGATTTGAGGCAGGTGGCGTGTACTGGGCGGGTTGGGGTTATTGGTTGGGGGCTTGGTAGGCTTTGCGGTGGTCTACGCGGTATTCCGGGGGTTTGGTTTTTCCTGGCGCTCCCGGGGAGTTCACTTTCACTTCGATTTGATGGATGGCGCCGTCTGCGGCGGGCGGCGCGAAGGCCAGACTGTATTCGTGGCGGACGATCTGCGCCACTTCGCGATAGGTTTCTTCGAAGGCCTTGGCGCTGAGCGGAAAATAGGCGCGGCCGCCAGTCGCGTTGGCGATCCATTGCAGGCGCTGGTCCGCGACGGCGAATTCTTCCTGCGTCTGCTGCACCTTCGCTTTGCTGCCTTGCTTGCCGTTGCGGAGCGGGCCGCTGGTGGAAATGCACAAGACGCGCACATCGCCCGTGGGCAGGCGGGATTGCAGAGCGGACATGGCGTCGTTGGACGAGGTGTCCACTCCAGTGGAAATCAGGACGATGGTCTTTTTGCCGGGAACTTGCGTGAGCCAATCGAGCACGGTGTACAGGCTGCTGGAAAGGTTTAACTCCGCGAAGCCCAGGTTGAAGCGAATGCTATCGAGCGCCATCTGCGCGGCACTTTTGTCGGCGGTGAAATCCTGAATGGGCAAGAGGTGCATCGGTATAGCGGACGATGGCCACGCGATCGCCTGGGGATAATCCCTTGAGCATGGTGTTGGCGGCGAAAAGATTGGCGTCCTGCAGGAAATAGGCGGCGGGGCCGGCTTCCACGAGGAGCAGCACCTGGCCGGGCTCTTCGATGGGCGTGAATTCGGTGATGGGCTGCTCTGCGCCATTATCGAAAACGTGGAAGAGGTTACGGGTCAGGCCTTCAACAAAATTTCCTTTCGGATCGGTGACCACGACGCCGACGTTGACGCGCGCGACTTTTACTTGGATCGTGGGGCCGGTGGGAGTTTGCGTTTCCTGGGCGCTTCCGGAGGCCGCGCAAACGAGGAAGAGGACCGCGAAAAAGCTCAGACGGATTCCGCGGCGCCCTTTCGTCATGCCGCGATTAATCCACCCACTCGTCAAAGTGGACGCCGGTTGCGTCTTTCCAGGAAGCGCCGGTCATGGAGTGGAGATGGCGCGGGAAGACGGCGGGATCTACGTTGGTGAGCCAGCCATTGAACTGCTTGGCTTTCTGGTCGGCATCGGTGGTCTTTGTGGCGGCGGCAGTTTTGGTTGCTTGATCCGCCATACGCTGTTTCAGGGCCGGCCAATCGAGTTTCTGCAGATCGAAATAAGAAAAGCCATTGAGTTTATCGGGGAACTGGGAGCGCGCCGCCTGGAAATTCTTGGGCAGGGAAGCGCCGCTCGTGGAAAGTTGCTCGATGGTGGCGTGGAGCGTATCGCTCTTGTCGGCTCCGATGAGGAGATTGGGAGTCATGGCGAGGTGATAGAACTTCCATTGCGCGACACCCTTGGTGCCCTGGCTGCCCTTCAAGGAAATCTTGAGATAGGTGACGTTGCCTTCGTTGTGTTCAGAGGTGAGTTGATCGCTGAAAATGGTGCGCATCAATTTCAAGGCGTCTGGTTTGTTGCGGATTCCGGCGAAGACGATTTTTTTGTCGGGATCGAGAATCGGGCTGGACTGGAGCGTGCCAAATTCCCCGCTGGTTAACGCAAAGGCGTCCGGCAGCGGCATGCCGATGCGAGTCTGCACTGAATTTTCAACGGTGGTGGCGATGGCAGCGGAATTGGAGCCGGGCTGGGTTAGCGCGCGTTTTATCGTGTTGTAGATGCCCAGCAGGCTGAGTTGCGATTCGTTGTAGTAGACCGTGTCTGCATTCAACAAGGCCAACGATTCGGGCTGGCTTTGGCCCGCGGCCCAGATGTCGAACAACGAGCCTTCGGCGGTGTCTCCCAGGACGCCGCCCTGCAGGCGGGTACGCGCGCCCTCGAGAGAGATATGTCCGGCGAAAACGTGGATGGCATCGAGGCGGAAGCTTTTCCAGAACGCGGCCAGCTGCGGCGACGTGGATGAGGAGGTAGCGGTCATCTCCTTGACTTGCGGCACACGGAGGAAAAATTCCATCACGCCTCCCCCGAGGAGAGGCTTGGCTTCGTGGTAGGCATCGGAATCGGCCAGGGAACTGCCGGTGGGTTTTGCGGCGACGCGTTTGAGGACTTCTTCAAAAACGCTGGGCTCGGCGGCGGAGACGGCGAACTTGCCGGTCTCTGCCCAATAGGTGGTGCCGGACTTCCGTTCGATCTTGAGGGACGGGACGCCGGCAATGGTCAACTCGGTCAGCTTCGGAATGTCGGTGCCGGCGGCGCGCATGCGCAGGACGGCCTTGGAGAGGAGCGCTTCTTTGCCGGAGCGATCGTAAACGAGAAACGTGCCGTCCCAGGCTGGTGGAGTGGCGGCGGCGGGTGCCGCGGTTTTTGGCGCGGTGCCCTCCGGGCGCGGGAGATAGGCGATGGTAAACGGATTGTCGAGCAGTGTGGCGTATTGCGCGACTTCCTCGCGCGAGAGGGCCGGTTTGTCCGGCTGCTTCTTGGCGTCGCTCATCAGGGAATCCAACATGGCGGCACGGACGGGAGCGAAATCCGGGTCGTCCCAGAGGCTCATCAACGCGTTGGTGCGGCGCGCTTCGGAGGTGGGAGTGCCGCGCCAGATCAGGTAAAAGATGGTGCGCGCGGGGAGTTGGGCGGGCTCCAGGGGAGCCTGGGCGGAGATGCCGGGGGACAGCGCGGAACATAGCGCAGCGAAGAGGAGAATCGGGCAGAGCAGCGTTCGCAGGCGCATGGGGGGATCCTCCGTCGCACGGGTGGAGTGCTAAGGAAAATCGTAGCGTCCTGTGGGGAAACACTAAAGCCCCGCGCCGGGCTGAGTTTCCAGAATTGCGTGCTCAGAGGGACGCGGATCCATGAGACTTTGAACGTTTGTCAGTGGCGAGGTGATCGAGGAGAAAAGCAGATTCCTCACCCCGTTTAGAAGGCAAACGGGGTGAGGAATGACAGGTTTTGTATGGGGTTGCGTTTGTGGCGAATGGAATAGGGTCCGGCGCCGGGCGATCAAAGGGTGAGGCCAGCGCCGGGAAAATTACTGTTTTGCCGGGGCCGCGGCTGGAGCGGGCGCGGCGGCTGGCGCGCTATTCAGGTCCTTGGGAGTGGCGAGGTAGCCGGTGACCTGGTTTTTGTTGACGTCGAAGACGACGATTTCGTAAGGGGCGAGGCGTGCGGCACCCTTCACGTAAAACTGAACAGGTTCGCCGGCGGTCTTGTCTTTTTTCTCGATGGACTTGTCATCGACCAGCACGGTCATGGTGTAGCGGGATTTCTTCTGGTCGGTTTTATTGAGCTTGAGCTGCACCGGGCCAACGCGCTGGGGCGACTTGGCGGATTTGTCGAGGTTAAATTCGTAATAGTTGCGGTCGCCGCGGCGCTTGAGTTCTTCCAGGTCGTCGTGATTGCGGGCGATCAGGCCGCTCATCACGCCCATGTCGCCGGTGGCGCGGTCGAGCTTGGACTTGGTGGCTTCCAGGTCGGTGCGCGTGGATTCGATATCTTTCTTTGCGCCGGTGACGTCGGTGGCCACAGCGCCGATCTGGGCGGCGCTTTCCTTCTGGGTGTCGGCAATCTGCTGGGTGAGCTTTGCGTCGCTGGCGGCCTGTTGCTTGCGGATGGCTTCGGAGCGGCTGCGGGCATCGGCGATTTCATTTTGGGTCATGCCGATTTTCTGCGAGGTGACTTCCATCTGGCCTTTCAGATCAGCCAGGCGAGTGTTGGCCTGCTCGAGCTGCGCGGTGAGGATTTTGTTCTGGTCTTCGGCCTTCAAGACTTCCTGTTCCAGCCGCGTCTGCACAGAATAGCCTGCATAGGCCATGGCTCCCATCGCGGCAACAAGCACGGCGAAAAGGATGATGATCCATCGCGGAGTGCCGGAGCTACCACTATCGTAGTGGTAGGACTCTTGCGGACTGGGAACATTTGGAGAAATGCTCATTCTCCCTCCTCAGATAAGGGCAATTCGATTGACAAGCTGACCTCGGAATTATCCAACGAGTCGCCAGCGAAGTCTATTCTCCGTCGCGGAATGTGCCGGGATTCTCACCTCTTGTTCTTTCGTTTGGAGGCGCCCTTGCGCTCGGGCCAGCGGGCGAAGATGGAGGTGTTCAGTCCACCGCGGGGAGTGAACTCGCCCCGGATGACGCACCATTCGGGTTGCGTGGCTTTGACAATATCGTTGAGCATTTTGTTGACGGCGTTTTCGTAAAAGATGCCCAGGTTGCGATAGGCAAGCAGGTACATTTTGAGCGACTTAAGCTCGATGCAGGCCTTGCGTGGCTTGTACTGAATGATGATGGTGCCGTAATCGGGCAGACCCGTTTTGGGGCAGACGGAAGAGTATTCGGGGAAGCGGGTTGTGATGACGTAGCCCGGATATTGATTGGGCCAGGTCTCCAACTCGGGAAGTTTAGCGGCAATGCCGGCGGAGGCATGCTCGTCGGTGTAATTTGGCATAGTACCCTCTGGAACCATTGTACCCGGAGAGCCCGGTACAACTGGCTATTGCCACCAGCATGACATTGTCCTAATCTTTGGCGAAATCGGAGCGTGATTCCAGCCAGCCCATGAGATGCCCTATTTGTAAGGTAGACGGAGCGCGCAGGTCGCGCCGGCAGAACACGGCGGATTATATTTTGAGCGCGATGGGTGTCTATCCCTGGAGATGCCAGGGTTGCCGCGGCAGGTTTCACGCGAGGATTATGCCGCTGAGCCGTTCGTTACGTGCGCACTGCCCGATTTGCGGGAATCCTGCCTTGAAGCGTATTTCGCCAGAATTCGTGGATTCTGTGACAGCGTTTGTGTGGCGCAAGTTGCGCATACCGGCCTTCCGCTGCGAACCGTGCCGCCACAAGTATTTCTCGATCCTGCCACTGCAAGTGCAGCAAGAAAGCGAAGCGGGACTTTCGGCTGGGGATTGAGCCAGCCGCGACCACAATTGCGGCAAGGCGCCGGGTTTACGGAGCCGGACATTCCAGGAAAGTCCCACGGCGAATCTTTCCGCGCTCGTCGGTAATCACCGCATAACCACATTTCAGGTCGTTCACATCTTCGATGGAGACGTCGTAGGATTTTTCGTTTTTCGATACGAGCAGGCGAAGGCGCCAACCTGGGACGATTTCCGGCCCGCTGCCATACAAGGCATGGGCCACGGTGGGAAAGTCTGGTGAGGCGAAGCGGGTGCCGGACTGCGAAAAATCACCCAGGCCCATCAGAGTCTCCCAAGTGGCGTAGGTCTGGTGGGATTTGAAGTAATCCGCTTCGGCGGCGTTGATGGCCCGCGCGAGATTCTGCGCGAAGCTGCGACGTTCCTGATCGTTTTGGGCGAGCGGCGAAGTGCTTTTTTGCGCCGGGCTCAACGGCCGGCAAAACAGCGACAATACTAAAAATAAAACCGCATAGCGCGACTTCTCACCCATGGGCCTTCTCCTGCGATCGGGTTCATCGCGATCGCTCTGGGACAGTCTAAACGAGGCGCGAGGCTTGCGGGTGGTTCTGTTGAATGTGACGGGAGCTGCTTCCCGGGGCTGGTTTGCTGGAGTATGATGCCCCTTCCAAACCTGCGCCATGCCCCAGCAGGTCTACGGAGGCAGCCATGGACACAACTGCTCCCGCTCACGAAGTGGCCCGAGTTGCGGCGCTGGACCGCTACGCCATCCTGGATACCGAACCAGAACAGACGTTTGATGATCTGGTGACGCTGGCGGCGTATATCTGCAATACGCCGATCGCCATGCTTTCCCTGGTGGACGATCACCGGCAATGGTTCAAATCGCGGGTGGGAGTGCAGATTCGCGAGACGCCAAAGGAGACGTCGTTTTGCGCGCATGCCATCCAGCAGGAGGACCTGTTCGTGGTGCCGGATACGCTGAAAGACCCGCGGTTCAAGGACAATCCGCTGGTGGTGGGGGAGCCGCACATCCGGTTTTACACCGGAGCGCCGATCATCAACGAAGATGGATTCGCGCTAGGGACGTTGTGCGTGATTGACCGGCAGCCGCGGGAACTGGATTCGGAGCAGAAAGAAGCGCTATGGGCGCTGAGCCGGGTGGCGCTGGGACAGATGGAATTGCGGCAGCATCTGAGCTTGTTGAAGGAAGCGCTGAACGATCGCACCCGGGAAGAACACGCGCGGGAGACGGAGCTCAAGCGATTGCAGGACAAGCTGGTGCGGGTGCTGGGCCTGAAGATGTGAATTATTTTTTTATGGTGGACCGCCCGAAAGGGAAAACGGCTCCGGAGAAATCCGGAGCCGTTTTTTTGTTGGGATTGTTATTTTCCGCTGGCCCGGGCGGGGCAGTGATCCGCCATTCCCGCGCAGCACGCTTTTGCGCTTTGGGCGCTCTTGCCATTGCAGCAGGATTTCTCGCTCTTGGCCGAGCACTGCGCATCTTTCATGCCTTGGCAGCAGTTCATCGCGGAAGTGCTGGCCGGGTCTTTCTTGGCGCAGCAGGACATGTTCTTCGCATCTTTGCCATCGCAGCAGGAGGTCTTCGCGTCACCGGCTGTTTTGCCGTGGCAGCAACCTTTGGTCTTTTGATCGGAAGCGGCCGCGGTAGCCTGGGCGGCAGCATCCTTGGCTGCGCAACAGCAATCGTGCTTTGCCGAGGGCTTGTCTGCGCTATCTGCCGCGGATGCTTGCGATTTCTGAGCGGGGTCTGCGGGCGCGGCGGGCTGTTGCGCCTGAATGGGCAACCAGGTGGCCAGCGCGAGAATAGAAATTACTGCTAAGCTACGGACTTTCATGGACTCTCCTCTAAATTTTTGGAATGGTTTGTATTCTGGGAGACGCGTCCCAGGCGGAATTCCATAGAGTGCGATGAATCGAGGAGTGGGGTTCAGGTCCGCAGGACGGTTTGGAGGTTACCGGGACTTTCGGAAGGGAATTGCTCAGAAGAGTCGGGAGAATTGATTGGGAGGGCCGGCGCCAGCGTGTTCAGGCTCACGGTTGCGACGAGTACGACATTCCACTGCGCTGAAGAAACTTTCTGGAAGGGTTGACGCAGGGAGAGATGGCCGGCGATTGAGCAGCAACTCAGATCCATTTTTTCATGCATTCTGCATTCGGAATGGGACGAGGGCTGGGCAGCCTTGAGATGCTTCTTCTCGAGAGGGCAGCAGTTGTGGCGCGAAGCGGAGGGTTCAGGTTTGGGGGCAGGTGGGGATCCTGCCGGCGCCACAACTGCTGCTCGAGATAGGAGGCCAGGGCACGCCATGACTCGCTGGTTGACGGACCAAGCGAGCAGCGCGACGATCAGGACCACTCCCGTAGATCGTCTGTTGGCCATCGCAGTTCGAAGTTTGCGACGCACGCCACAATTTCTCAGTGACTGGCATCACATGGGCGCAAACTATGGCTATGCGCTTTGCAGCGTGAGAGTTGCGGGCACGGGAGGCAGGCGGTTTTGAAAAAAACGAGCGTAATTCTGGGGGCTGTCCTGTGGATTCCGGCGATTGCTGGCGCGACAACGACCGATGGTGCGGTGCCAGTGAAAAAAGCGTGCGGCGGCGGGGTGATCGCAAAGGTGAGTGCGGGAAGCACGACGCAGGGGAGCCTGCTGCTGGCGGAGATTTCCGGAGTGAGTGAGGCGGTGGAGATTAAGGCGGAGTGGGGAGACCGCAGCGTGCCGCTTTGGCGGGAAACTCCTGGATCGAAGACGTTGCACGCCTTGCTGGGCGTGGACCTGGAGAAAGCGCCGGGGGGTTACGAGTGGAAGCTGTCGTGGACTGGAACGGGCGGGAATCCCATGGTGTGCAGCGTGCCGATTGTGGTGCGCACGGGGAAATTTCCGACGGAGCGGCTGAAGGTGGATAAACAGTTTGTGCAGCCGGACCCGGAGCAGATGAAGCGCGCGGAAGAAGATCAGAAAAAAATGAAGGCCGTCTACGATACGGTGACGCCGGAGATGCTGTGGAAGGGCAAGTTTGTACTGCCGTTAAAGGGCGTCGAGACGGGTGGAAATTTCGGACGGCGGCGCGTTTTGAACGGGGAGGCGCGGTCTCCGCACGCAGGGGTGGATTTTCCGGCGTTGGCAGGCACGCCGGTGTTTGCAGCGCAAGCGGGAAAAGTGGTGATCGCCGAGAATCTCTACTATTCGGGGAATACCGTGGTGATTGACCACGGATTTGGGATTTATACGCTCTATGCCCATCTTTCCGAGATCGAAGTGAAGGCCGGCGATGCCGTGGAGGCATCCGCGGAGATCGGCAAGGTGGGTGCAACCGGGCGGGTGACGGGGCCGCATCTGCACTGGGGATTGACGATTGACCACGCGCGGGTGAATGCGATGCAGATTGTGCAACGCGAGCCGTAAAGCGAAGGTCTTTTTTGTTACAGCCCATTCACGCAAATCCTGGTGGGGTGAGGCATTCTTGAGCCGCGCCGTCTGAAAAAACAGAGCGTTTGCCGGCGCTCTGTATTAATCGTAGTTCACAAAGTTATTTTACTATAGTTAATATGGATGGCATTCTGCCTATGCGCCGCATTCTGCAAATCGCGATGGTATGGCTCTGCGTACTACCCGCGGGGCCCGCGCTGGCTCAGGATTCCGGCACGCCACAGACGAATAGCGAGCTTAGCGCCGACTCCGAACCCACCGACGACACGGCGCCAATCATGTTTCCTCACAAAGAGTGGGACCGTCTGTGGCTTTCCGGGCAGGCGAATTTTATTTCGCAGTGGCATCCGAACTTTCATTCGCCCTATCAGGGGAAGAACAGCCTGACGCCAGAGGCGCAGGATGCCAGTTCGCGGGTGCTCACGCTCTATACCGGTTATCGGCTGACGAGCACGACGGAATTTCTTTGCGATATCCAGGAAACGGGCGGGCACGGGCTGGGAGAGGCGCTTGGCGTGGCGGGTTTTTTCAATCTGGACGTGGTGCGGAATCCCACGCTGAGCAAGGCCCCTTACGTGGCGCGCCTGATGTGGCACCAGATCATTCCGCTGGGCAAGGCGAAGGTGGCTTCCGAACGCACGCCGTACTCATTATTTCGGGAGCTTCCGGAACACCGAATAGAAATCCGTTTCGGAAAGATGAGCCTGGCGGATTTTTTCGATATCAATACTTACGGCTCGGACACGAATTTCCAGTTCATGAACTGGGCGGTGGACAACAACGGCGCTTACGACTATGCCGCCGATACGCGAGGGTTTACCTACGCGGCGCTGGTGGAATATCACGACCACAATTACGTGGTGCGGTTCGCGGAAGCGCTGATGCCCAAGGTTGCCAATGGAATCCACCTGGATGCGGATATGGGCCGCGCGAGGGCGGAAAATATCGAGCTGGAGCTGCACGGAAAGGTGCAGAAGAAACTGCCGGTGGGGACCTTGCGGATGCTGTCGTATGTGAATCACGCGAACATGGGGGACTATCGGGACATTGTGGACTCCTGGCTGGCGGATCCGACGACGCCGGTGCCGGAAATCACGAATCATCCGGAGCAGACGACGGTGAAATACGGGTTCGGCGTGAACTTTGAGCAGCCGCTTGCGGATTGGATCGGCCTTTTCGGGCGCTGGGGATGGAACGAGGGCCGGCACGAATCCTACGCATATACGGAAGTGGATCAGACCTGGCAGATCGGCGCGGGGGGGAATGGCAAGCGCTGGGGGCGGAAGTATGACCGCGTGGGACTGGTGTTTGTGAGCAACGGCATCAGCCACGACCATGCGACGTATCTGGCAGACGGAGGATTGGGATTTCTGCTGGGAGACGGGAAACTGAACTATGCGCGGGAGAATATTCTGGAGAGTTTTTATACGGTGCATGTATGGCGCGGCATTTTTCCCGCGGTGGGATTGCAGTATGCGGTGCACCCGGGATACAACGCGGATCGCGGGCCGGTGATTGTGCCGACGTTGCGGTTGCATTTGGAATTTTGAGGAGTGGGTGGCGGGGGCAGAGCGGCCGGCCTCGGAAGGCCGGCCCTACGATTGGGAAGCGGTGGATTGGGCCTGGGCTTCGGCGAGGCGGGCGCGAGTGGTGCGGATGATGGTGGCGAAGCGCTTGGTTAGTTCGCGGATGCGGTCTGGCTTGTGCAGCAGAATGGATTCCATGGGGATGAGTTCCTTGCCGACGCTGAGAGCGGCGGCGCCCGCAAGAATATAGTGTGCGGCGTTTTGCTGATTGACCCCCCCTGCGGCGATCAGCGGGATTTGCGGGAAGGGGCGCTTGAGCGTGCGAATGTAGTTATCGGCTCCGACGAGCGAGCAGGGAAAGACTTTGACCAAATCGGCTCCAGCCTTCCAGGCGCTGAGGACTTCGGTGGGAGTGAGCGCGCCGGACATCATGATGACCTGGCTATTTTTCTGGATGAGTTCCACGGTGGGAAGATCGAGAGCGGGATTGCTGATGAATTGCGCCCCGGCGTCAAGGCATTGCCTGGCGGTGAGCGTATCCACGACGGTGCCGGCGCCGAGGATCACGCCGGGCACGGATTTTGCCAAGTTGGCGGATGACTTCGATGGCGCCGGGAACGGTCATGGTGACTTCGATGATGGGGATACCGCCGCGGGCGACTTCTTCCACGGCGAAACGCGCATCGTCCGCGGAGGAGGTGCGGATCACGGGAACGATGCCCACTTCTTCCACTCGCGCGCGCAGCTCTTCTTTATTCATGAATGGACGGCTCCCCATGCGTGCAGCACGACGTAGATCACCCGGTGTGCAAGATGGTTTTCTTCCTGCATTATATTCGGTGGCGGGGAAAATTCCACCGCGGCGATGGCAATCGCTGTGAGGAAGCGCCGGTGGTAGACTCTGGACGGGAGCGACGAACATGGCTAGCAAAAAAGGCGTGAAGAAGACGAAGAAGAAGCTGAAAAAGAAGGCGGCGCCGCGGGCGAAGGCGAAAGTGAAGGGGAAGTTGAAGGTGAAGGCCAAGAAAGCGGTGGCGCGGCCGAAACTGGCGGTCAAGAAGACCTCGCCAAAAAAGACGGTGCGGAAGCGTGCCCGCGGCAGAGCCGATTCAGGGGAGCTGGTGAATTACCAGCGCAAGGGGCTTGGAGCGATCGGCGGAGGACAATCCGGCGATATGCAGGGAATTTCCGCGCGTGTGGGGGCGGATTCGGAAAGCGTGGCGGAGCTTCTGGAAGAAGGGCAGACGCTGGAAGCGGAGGCGGTGGCAGGCGTGGAGAACGCGCCGGATCCGGACCAGGGCGAAGTGAGGACGCGCCAGTTTCCCGAAGACGATGTGCCCGAGGAATACCGCGAACAAGACTGAGTGCATCGGAGGCTGCCATACGACTGGGCATCATTTCCGACACGCACGGATTGTTGCGCCCTGAAGCGGTGGAAGCGCTGCGCGGGGTGGACCTGATTATTCATGCGGGGGACGTTGGCGGACCGGAGATTCTGACGCAGCTGAAAACGGTGGCGCCGGTGTTTGCAGTTCGCGGGAACGTCGATACTGAGGAGTGGGCGCAGGAGCTGCCGGCGACGACGATTGTGGAAGCGGATGGAGCGAGCATTTACGTGCTGCACAACTTGCAGCACCTGGACTTGAAGCCGGAGGCGGCCGGGGTGCAGGCGGTGGTCAGCGGACACACGCATCAGGCGGAGCAGTACGAGCGTGGGGGCGTGCTGTACCTGAATCCGGGAAGCGCGGGGCCGCGGAGGTTTCACCTGCCGGTAACACTGGCGATTCTGGATTTGAGACGGAAACCGTTGCGGGCAGAGATCCTGCCCTTGCTCAAGTGAAGTTTGACCGGTCTTTTACCCGCAAGCTGCACAAAAGAATAGGCATAGTTGTAGGCTGCGTAGGGCGCAGCATGCGTGCCGCGGCAAGTTCTCCCGGAGACCCGGGCGAGAGGTTTTCGGCTCAGCTCTTGCGGAGGACGGTGGGCGGTCCCTCTGTGGAAAAAGTTTTTTGGGCAATCCGAAGAAGAAGTACTGGCGTACTGGATACGATGGTTGTATTTTAGTACGGCTCAGCTATTGTCCTGGAAGCGAGCTGCAGGGCAGAATGATCCGCAGAATCAGCCGCACCTGAGTTGTTGTCCGGAAGCAAGGCACACCCGTTTTACCAAACGAAGCGTGCAGGTTTCTCTGGAAGGCAAGCAGGAGCGCGGCCAGGCGGACCGATCAATTCGGCAGCAGGAAGGTCCCCATGGGCGTTCTACATTTTCGTTACCGCGAACGTCGGCGCACCCTGCGTGTGACGATGACCCTCCCCGTGATTGTGCACGGAGCCAATGAGCAGGGCGAGAAGTTTTGCGTCCGGTGCGCGACGCGTTCGATCAACCAGCAGGGCGGACAACTGGTGATGGATGAGCCGGTGGTTGCCGGGCAGGATCTGCTGCTGGTGAACGAAAATACGAACCGCTCGATTGAATCGCGCGTGGTGTATGCGAAGAAAGAGCGCGACGGGCATTTTTATGTGGGCGTGGAATTTGTGAATTCGGAATCGAATTTCTGGAAAATGACGTTCCCGACGCCGGGCGCGCGGCCGCTGCGCAAGCCACTGGGCTCCAAGGCGATGGCCTAGGCTGGACCGTTCTTCCTTCCCAATCGATAAAAATCCCACGAACTATGCCGTTGCGCAGGAAATCTGCAACTGCGCTGATTTTCACAACATTCTAGAGATCGAATTGCGGTTGTTGTTATTTCCGGCGGCGCTTGCGTTTGAGGGGACGCCGCGGCTTGCGTGGTTTTGCGGATTTTTTGGATATTGGGGGCCGGCCCGCGGCAACGGCCCGGCGCGCCTTTTCGGGTAGCTTCGCCAGCACCAGTTCATAGGACTCACGAAGAAGAGCCTCGAGTTCCGGATGGCTTAAGGCTTCGCGCGATTCCAGGGCGATCCATTTAGCGCGGGCCAGGTAGGGAGCGGGAATCACGCCGGGGCGTTCGACAAGTTCTGCAAACTGTTCCGGATTGGCTTTCAGAGAGAGCCAGACGGGCGATGGCTCAAGCGCAGTTATCGCGAACATTTTGCCGCCGACTTTGAAGAGCAAATGATCTGTCCACTGGATTTGTTCCGTGGATCCGGGAAAGAGACAAACAAAACTTTCTCAGTTGATCGATATTCATACGAATTCGCCTGGTCCGATGTGGGATGCACGCCTCGGGTTAAGCAAAAGTAGCAGGCAACTGTCACAGTCTACTCCAAAATTTGGATACAGAACCTGTCCGGTCATGTCATATTCAGCCTGAGATTATCTGGAGGATTCATGAATAAAAAAGGGATAGCCGCCACGGCCGGTCTGGCTCTATTGCTTGGACTCGGCGCGTGGGCTGGGCAGAACGCAGCCTCGAAAGGGCCGATGACTTTTGCGCTGGATTGCGCGGCAGGAGATTGCCCGCTGCTGAAGGGGGCGCCGCAGACCGGCGGGATGCGCGGCGGTTCAGTGAAGCTCAAGCCTGGAGAGAGCGTTGGGTGGCACTCCACCAATCAGAACGAAGAAGCACTGGTGATTCTGCACGGAAGCGGCGAGGCAAACATCGAGGGCGGCAGCGATGTCCCTCTACATGAAAAAATGCTGGCATATATTCCGCCCGCCACGCGGCACAACGTGACCAATAGCGGCAGCGAAGTGCTGGAGTACGTCTGGGTGGTGGCGCCGGTTGGCGCCCATTAAAAAGAAACGAAAGCGGTTTGGATTAGTTCGCCGCGTAACGGCGGAAGAAGGAGTCTGGCTTCCACTGCGGCCGGGCGGTTTGATTCGCGGTGGCGACCAGCAGCCTGCGGGTGAATTCTTCATAGGTGGCGGCGGTTTGCAGGTTCACGGGCTGGTTGATGTCGTCGGATGGCGCGTGATAGCGGTTGGTGAGCCAGTCCTTGAAGACGGCTTCCTCGGGGGAACCGAGGTCGAAGCCAACATCGATTTTCACGGCCGGAATGCCTTGCTTGATGAAGCTGTACTGGTCGCTGCGGATAAAAGCATTGCGCAGCGGTTGCGGATCCGGGATGGGCTTGATGCCCATGCTCTCCGCGATTTTCGCGGCTTCCGTGCCAAGGTCTGATTCATCTAGTCCCAGGATTTTGAGTTCTTTCATGGCGACGATCGGCAGAAACATGTCCATGTTGATGTCCGCGACGATCGACTTCACCGGCACCGTGGGATGCATTGCGAAATAGCGGGAGCCGAGAAGACCTTTTTCTTCGGCGGTGACCAGCAGAAAGAGAATTGAGCGCCGCAATTTTTCGGGATGGGCCTTCAGGTTGGCGGCCATGTCCATGACCACGGCGCTGCCGGAGCCGTCATCCATCGCGCCGTTGTAGATTTTGTCGCCGTTGATGGGCGCGCCGATGCCGACGTGGTCAATGTGGGCCGAGAGGATCACATATTGATCCTTGAGCACGGGATCCGTTCCCGGAAGCTTGCCCACAAGATTGGCCGATTCCACCTTGGTGGTGCGGATGGTGGCTTCGGCTTTCAGCGAAGTGGCCAGCGCAAAATGCGGCAGCGGTTTGCGATCTTTTCCTAGCGCGGCGATTTCCGCAAAGGTGTGGCCGGAGCCCGCGAAGAGGCTTTCCGCGGAAGCGGGATTGAAAATCACGCCAACTTGCAGGCCGGGAGTTTCGTTGAATTCATCGCCGGCGAGCTCCATGGAAGGATGGTTGCGGTTCAGGGAGATGCGCGACCAGGGAATGTCCATGGAAGCGGGGTTCAGGATGGCGACGACTCCGATGGCACCCGCGGCGTGCAGCGACTTCCAGCGTTCGCCAGCGGTCTGGTAATGGGAAGCCAGAGCAGTGGGAATGTCCGCGGGAGAGCCCGCGAGATAGACGACAATTTTGCCTTTCAGGTCCAAGACCGGCGAGTTCGTCGAGATGATTTTCGGGAATCGTCAGTCCGTACCCCGCGAAGACCAGTGGGGCGGTGAGCTTGATGGATTCATGGGTGGAGCGGGTGCTGAAGAAGGCGTCGTCGGCAAAGGAGAGCGGCTTGGTATCGCTGCCGGAGGCCAGGGCGAGCGAGGATTTTTCTTCGTCCAATTCGGACTGTTTGAAAGTGATTCGCTGGTAGAAGCCATCGATGCCGGCGGGCTCGAGGCCGGCTTTTTTGAATTGGTCGACGGCGTAGGCTTGGGCTTTTTTCAGGCCTTCGCTGCCGGTGTCGCGGCCTTCCAGGGAATCATCGGCGAGAAATTTTACGTGGGCCCACCAGGACTGACCGTCGAAATAGGAAGTGGAGTTCTGCTGCGCGAAAGCGGCGCCAGCAAGCGCCAAAAGCAGACCGAAGATTACGCGATGTTTCACAGGGTTCACCCCGGGAGCGATTTAGAACGCACCGAGAATAGCAAGGAAGAGCGCGGCGAGTCACGCCGGGGGAGGGGAGAGGGGAGGCCGACAGTCGACAGTCAACAGCTAACAGCTAACAGCTAACAGCAGATCCCTCAGCCCGCAAAAGGCGCGGGCTTCGGGATGACGGTGTGGTCGCAAAAGGCGCGCGGCAATTCGGGATGACAGTGTGGTCGCAAAAGGCGCAAACTTCGGGATGACACTCCGTCGTGGGATTCGTAAGGTGACATGTTTGTGGTGCATTTGTGAAGTCGACTCGACGGCGGGTGAACATAGAAACGCAGGCTGCTAGTTGGCTTTGTCGTAGGGGAGGCCTTTGGCGGCCCAGTCGGTTGCAAAATCGTTGGGTAGGAGGAGGACGCGGATTTTTTTGAAGCCGAGATCCTGGAGGGTTTTGAAGGCGGGGCGGACGTTGGGGCAGCGCTCCATCGGGCAGCAGCCGCAATAGATGACCAGGCTGGTGGTGCGCGGGAGAGCGGAGGCCCAGGAAGTGAATTCTTTCAGGCCTTCGGGATTGCTGGCGGTGCCGTGATAGACCGCGCCTTTGATGTGTCCCGCGGAATAGAGGCGCTGGAAGCCGACGTAAATTACCGTGGGCGCCGTTTTGGAGTTTTCGAGTTCTTTGGCGAGGTCGGCGGGCTGAACGGTTTGATCCTTTGTCCATGGGTCGGAGTCCGCTTGCAGTGCGGTTGAAAAAATGAGAAGCAAGGCGCAGGCCGCCAGCGAAAGGCCAATCCCCATGGTGTGTAGCAACTTGTTGAATTTCACGATTATTGATCTCCCAAATTGGTTCGAAGAATTCGGATTGATTCGCAATTAACTTGCGACCGGCCTTGCATCAGGGCTTGGCCGGCGCAGCGCGCGAAAAGCGGAGCGGCTTATCGTAGCCTTCACAATAGATCAGCAGATCGCCATTTTCCAGAGTATAGCGAGTGGCAGCGCCAAGCGCTTTCAGGTAACGAGCTTCCTGATCGCTGACGCCATTGTCCATGCAAGCCATGCGCGTGGAGGCCAGCGGGCCGAACTTCAAATTGGCGCCGGAAATTTCCAGGCTACCCGTGAAGCGATTGCAGGAACCGCTTCCGGCTACGCGGCCGGCTTCTGGGAATTGCAGAGTGGCCTGCGGACTCGCGAGCGCGGGAGTGCCCGCGATATCGCGGAGCGTCCACTCCGTACCAAGGAGGGAAGCGGACGCGTTGGCAGAAGCAACGGCCGGAGCTTTTGTGGGGTTATTGGAAGAGCAAGCGCGAACAGCGAAGACGAGCAGAAGCACGACGGCGAGTTTGTAGAGCAAGTTCATGGAATTTCCTCCTGAGCGAAAACCGGGGCGGGCGGTTACTTTTTCATGGAAGCGCGTGTGCGTTGCAGCTTCAAGGCGGTGGAGCGCAACGTCTCCGGGACGTTCTTATTCATCGAAAGTTTCTTCAGGTCCACGGCATTCAGAATCGGCAGCATGTGCAGCGTGACGTCGAGCGGTGTTTTGGCATTGTTGATCAGGTTGCGTACGACGACATAATTTTTGCGGAAAACGCGGTTGTTGGCGATGAGGCGGAGAATTTCATCGGTCAGGTTGGCCATGGAGGCGAAGGATTCCACTTCCTGGTCGGTGAGGCGCGGGGATTGCAGAACGGAGCGCTGCACTACCTTGTTGCTGTCGCGGATCAGGGTGCGCCGGGCTTCGGAGCTGCCTTTCATGGCGAATTGCACGCGCTGCGCCACGGTCATGCGGCCGATCTGCTGCAGCAGGGTCTGGCGCCGCCCGGTATCCGGCTCGGCTTCGGCGACCGCATCGGCCAGGTGGCCCGCGTCAATGGCGGTGCTTCGAAAGTCTTCCAGGATTTTTTTCTGTTCCGGGGTGACGAACGCGGAATTCTCCAGCAAAAGAGCCAGGGGTGGATGAGCGGTGATGCGGTCCAGTTCTTCCAGCAGGTGCTGGACAATCGCCGGAGAAAAATAAGGAACCATGGGCACAAGAAATTCCGCTGGGCAGTGTTTATTGCTGGCCATGGCTTCGGCAAGCCCCGGAGTGCGCTGAATCTTCTTGGCAGCGTAGGAAAAAAGGGCCGGTATCGCGGTCTCGCGTTTGATAGCTTCGAGAATCACTTCGGGGGCGACGGAAAGCAGGGCTTCCTGCGCGCGGGTGGAGATCATTTCGTCGGGATCATCCGCCAGCACGCAAAGTATTTCCGCGCGATCCGCGGGCGGAAGGTGCGCGCCGGTGGTGCAGACGGCAATCTTGCGTTCGCGCGGCGCGCGGCCGTGCCGCAAGTCGTCCAATACTTCAGGGCTGAGAGTTTCCAACGGTTGCCTGCCTCAGATTCTTCCTCGTCAAGGCTATTGTACCGGAGGCGCCGGGCGGCCCGATGGGCGGCATGGCTTCGCCGTTCAATTCCAGCAACACCGCGCTGGAGTTGTCCACGGAGACAGCAAACTCGGATTTCGCGGAGAAATGCATATTTTTGCCTGGCAAGACGGAAGTATCGAGAACGGTGGCGCCATCTGCCCGCACGGTGACCTGGGTGGGCGCGCTGGTGGAAATGGAAAGGTCCAGCGGAGATTCAACCTGAGCGAATGACGCGGAAACAGCCTGCGGCGGGGTTGAGGGGTTGGCAACCGGGCTGGCGGCGGGAATGGAAAAGGTTCCGGAATTAGGAGGGGTGGAATGCTGTTTGTATTTGCGCCAGGCGTACGAGCCGCCAAAGTACAGTGCGGCGAGCAGAAGGAGAAATCCGAGGGCAAGCGCGATGGGAACCCAGAGCGGGGTAGGCGGGATGCGATTTTCAATTTTTTGCGCGGCGTGCTTCTGTTCAACGAGTTGCGCGTGGGCGTTGTGGGCCAAGTCGTACTCGGCGAGAAAGGCTTCTTCATCGAGACCAAGATAGCGGGCGATGGAGCGGACAAAACCGCGGTTGAAAACGCCACCGGGGAGTTTGTCCCAATCCTCGTTTTCGAGGGCTTCCAGAAAACGGGGACCGATGCGCGTCGCCAGTGTGATTTCTTCCAGCGGCACCTCGCGCAGTTCACGTTCGCGTTTTAGACGTTCTCCGAAGTTTCCCCTGGCCATGCCCTTTTCCGTAGAGAAGAGTCTATCAGTGACGCGAGCGGGCGAGAAACTTGCGTAGAGAAAAAGTGCCTGGCGACCCAGGAGGGACTGGGTCCGCAGGTCTGCGTGTGATCAGATGGCCGCTTTTCGCGAAGTTTTACGCTTCTGTTCGGGAACCTTGCTGGGAGCGGTACGGCGTTCGGCGCGCTGGCGGCCCGGGCTGGAAGAGCGAGTGAAGTCGTATGCGGCGTTCACCAGCGCGATGTGGGAAAGCGCTTGCGGAAAGTTGCCGAGCTGGCGTTTGGACTTTGGGTCGTACTCTTCGGCGAGCAGGCCGACGTCGTTGCGCACCGAGAGCAGGCGTTTAAAAAGGCGCTTTGCATCCTGCGTGCGGCCGAGCATTTTCAGGGCGCTGACCATCCAGAAGCTGCAGGCCAGAAAGGCGCCTTCGCCCGCCGGAAGACCATCCTTTCCAGATTGCGTGCGGTAGCGCAAGACGAAGCCGTCGCACATAAGATTTTTTTCGATAGCTTCGATGGTGCCACGAACCCTGGGATCGCTGCAGGGAAGAAAGCCGACCAACGGAATCAGCAGGAGCGAGGCGTCGAGTTCTTTTGAACCGTAGGATTGCGTGAAGCTGCGAAGGCGGGAGTTGTAGCCCTTATCGCAAACTTGCTGGTGAATCTGATCGCGGACGCGGCGCCAGTGATGAACGGTGTCCGAGAGGCCGAGTTTTTCCGCATTGCGAATCGAACGGTCGAATGCCACCCAGGCCATCACCTTGGAATAGGTAAAGTGTTGCGCGCCCCCGCGCACCTCCCAGATGCCTTCGTCGGGCTGTTGCCAGATTTTGGCGAGATGGCTGGTCAAGGAGTTTTGCAAAGCGAACGCCGTGGAGTCCGGGGGAATGCCGCCCAGGTGGCCGTGCAGCAGGGCATCGGCGATTTCTCCATAGACATCCAGTTGAAGTTGATCGGAAGCCGCGTTGCCGATGCGCACGGGTTTGGAGTTTTCGTATCCGCGGAGCCAGCCAGCTTCCCATTCCCGCAAATCACGTTCGCCGCGGATCCCGTACATGATCTGCACCTGATCGGGACTGCCGGCGACCGCGCGCAATAACCAATCACGCCAGGCGCGGGCTTCATCGAAATAGCCGGCGTTCATCAGGGCCAGCAGAGTGAAGGTGGTATCGCGCAGCCAGCAATAGCGATAGTCCCAATTCCGAGGTCCACCGATGCTTTCCGGGAGCGAGGTGGTTGGGGCGGCGACGATGCCGCCGGTGGGACGGTACGTGAGCGCTTTCAGAGTGATCAGCGAGCGTTCGATTGCCTCTGTGAATTCGGACTCCGGCCGGGCGCGTTTGCTCCATTTATTCCAGAAGGCGACGGTCTCGCGCAGGGAACGTTCCGGATCCACTGGTTTGGGAATATGGCCGTAGGAAGGAGCGAAGGTGAGGACGAATGCGAGGGATTCGCCTTTGCGAACGGCGAATTCGCTGCGGATGTCGTGCTTTTCATCTTCAAGTGGCGCCGGGGAACGGAGAACGGCCATGTCTGGGCCGGCGATGGCCCGCAACCCGCCATCATCCAGGCGAGTTATCCAGGGCGCCGTGCGGCCATATTCGAAGCGCAAGATCAGGTGCATCGCAAATTCCACCTGGCCTTTTATGCCGCGAACGATGCGAATCACGCTGGAATGAGAGTTGCGCACGGGCATGAAATCAAGAAGGAGTGCACGGCCGTGTTCGGTCTGGAAAGTGGTTTCCAGGACCAGCGTGTGATCCACATAGCGCCGCGAAGTGCGCAGGGAATGTTTTGGAGCGAGATGCCAGTGGCCGTTTTCCGGCGCGCCAATCAGAGTGGCAAAGCAGGCGGGGGAGGCGAAGTGCGGCCAGCAGAGCCAGTCGATGGAGCCATGGCGGCTGACGAGTGCCGCGGTCTCGCAATCGCCGATCAGCGCATAATCCTCAATCCGGGCAGTCATGGTGTTCTCTTTGAGAAGTGAAAGGCTAAGGGGCGGTGTTGGGCGAGTGAAATTTAAATACCTGGCCAGAATACCATTTGCGGGTGGCGGGCGGTTGAGGATTTAACGAGTAGAAGGGAAAGAGGCTGACATAAGAGCTCAGCGCTACATGGAGGAATGCGGAAAGGAAGATGAGGAAAGGAGGAACCCATCCCTTGCGTGATGGATGGCAAGGAATGGGTTCGCGAAGTTGACGATTTACTTGGATGAGGATGCGGAAGAAGGCTGATGCGCTGACTGTTGGGTGAGTTGGAGAGCGGTGTGCTTGCCGCCGACGTAGATGGTTTCGAGAGCACGAGTGCCGTCGGGCTCGGTTGTAGAGCCGTAAGCAGTCGCCGTGTTGGAGGTGGGTTGTTCGGTTACGTGGGCGGAGGCGGTGGCGACGGTTTGTTTGCCCTGGAGGATGCTGACCTGGACGTCTGGTCCAGAGCCTTGCCAAGCCACCGTGTAGTGGCCGGGATTGAGTTCTTTCCCGTCCACGGTGACCTTTTCAAAGATGTTCAGACTGGTCTTGTTCGAGTCCTTGGCAACGACGGCCGTGGAGCCAAGAAGCGCCAGTGCGAACAGAGACAGCGAGAGTTTAGCAAGTTTCATAAACGATCCTTTCGTATTTCCGGGGCCTTACTGAGCGGGACACTGCACGCAGCGGCGCGGAATTCCTTTTATTTTTGTTACTTAGTTAGACGAATGGCGGACCGGGGAGTTACATGAAAAGAGTGGATTTCCACGCGGAGAAATAGCTTTTGGCGAGCAAAAATTTCGATGTGACTTGAGATGGGGAGCTGCATCCGGCAACCGCTGAGGAGAGGGATGTTGCGGGGTTGGGGCGAGGAAGCGGACAGGCCGGCACCCTTCGGAGCTCAGGGTAAACCCTTCGCTGCTCGGGGTAAACTCTTCGCATCTTCGAAGCTCAGGGTAAACCCGATGGCGAGATGGGAACGCCTGTACCACGGGTGACTTGCGCGGGATTTTGACACACGCCTATACTGACCGGGATTGGAAGGCTAGAGGTGTGGGAACCCGGCGACCGGTTGGAACGTCGTTTTAGGATGGCGTTGCGCCTGAGTTTCACGCCCCCTCGGAGAAGATGAAATCCGTGAGCGTTGAGGAAATCAAACAGTTTCCCACGGTGGAGCGGCGCCGGAATCCTGGCGTGACGGCGGAGCAGCGCGAGGCTGGAGAAGTTGCGGTCTTCCAGGAACTGGGTAAGGCGCTGACCTCTTCGCTGCAGCTCGACCAGGTGCTGCGAACGATCATGGAAAAGATTGACGAGTTCCTGCGGCCGGATAACTGGTCGCTGCTGCTGCTGGATGAGGCGAAGCAGGAGCTCTATTTCGAGTTGGCGGTGGGCAAGGCTTCGCAGGCGCTGAAAGATGTGCGCGTGAAGATGGGGCAGGGCATCGCGGGATGGGTGGCACAGCACGGCGAAGTGGTGATCGTGCCAGACACGTCGAAGGACACGCGATTCTTCGGCAAGGTGGACGAAAAGACGAAGATGGAGACGCAGTCGATCGTGGCAGTGCCTGTGAAATTCCGGGACACCTGCCTGGGCGTGATCGAGCTGATCAATTGCGTGGGTCCGGAAGGATTTGATCCACGGGACCTGAAGCTGCTGGAAGCGCTCTCTGACTTCGCGGCGATTGCGCTGGAAAACGCGCGGCACGTGAAGCGTATCCATGAGCTGACGATCATGGATGACTGCACGTCGCTCTACAACGCGCGGCACATGGGCGCGATCCTGGACACGGAGATTTACCGGTCGCAACGGTATAACTACGAATTTTCCATCGTGTTCATTGACCTGGATCATTTCAAGCAAGTGAACGATACTCACGGGCACCTGGTGGGCTCGCGGCTGCTGGCGGAGATCGGGGAAGCGCTGAAGACAAATTGCCGGCTGATTGATTTTGCGTTTCGCTACGGCGGAGATGAATTTGTGCTGCTGCTGCCGCAGACGTCGAAGGAAAACGCGATCAATGTGGCACGGCGTCTGCACAAGCTGATTCGCGAGACGGTGTGGTTGAAGAACGAGGGATTGAACATTCACCTGACGCCCAGCCTGGGGCTGGCGGCTTATCCGGTGGATTCGAAGAGCAAGGAAGGGTTGCTGCATCTTGCGGACGAGGCGATGTACCTGGTGAAGAATACGGACCGGGATCGCGTGGCGGCGGCGAATGTGGGGATTTTGCCGATGGATAGTTCGGCGGCGGGGGAAGCGGCGGGCTGAGTTGGTCGAGGAGTGGGTTTCCACTTTCATTTTGGGATTGTTTGGTTGCGGTGGGATTGGTGTGGGTGGATGACGGAAGAAAGAGAAGAGGAAGAGCGGAAAATTGACGGCGTTCGATCGTAAGAGCCCACCCTTCGCGAAAGGCGCGAAGGATGGGGCACCCTCAAGTTTTTTTGGTTGCTAACGCAGGATCGAAAACCCAAGAGCACAGGCAAGAGTGCCTGTGCCACATGTTGTACACAACTCCCCAAGTCTGATTAACTGAAAACATGAATCGCAGAGATGCGGCACGGTATGCGCGGGGGTCTGCCCTGCTGGCGCTGGTGCTGGCGGGGACCACCGGAGGGATTTACACGTACCGGCTTTGGGTGGCGCACCGGGAACGACAGAATGCGCCTGCTCCCCTGCCTCAGGACGAAGAGAAGCAGTTCACCACTTTGAATATCAAGAAAGTGGAGGGCACGCGGACGATTTTCGCGGTGCAGGCGTCGAAGTCCACCGATTTGAAGGGCGAAGACATCAGCCTGCTGGAGGACGTGAAGATTACAGTCTACGGGAAAAATGGCGACCGCAACGACGTGATTCATACGCAGAGCTGCCGGTACGCGAAGAACGACGGCAGTATCCAGTGTGAAGGAAAAGTGACCCTGGAGCTGGAGAGCGCGGATGATGCGGCGCGCGTGGCGACCGTAGCCTTCCGCGAAGCCAAACATCATCCACATTGAAACGTCGGCCGTGACTTTCGAACGCGCAACGGGCCGGGCGCAGACGGTGCAGCCGGTGAAGTTTACTTTTCCGAGCGGGAATGGCGACGGAGTGGGCGCGGTCTATCAATCCGACACCGGGCAGGTGCAAGTGGTGCGGGATGTGCGGATCGAAGTGCAACCTCAGATGGCTAGCACTGAGAAAAAAGGGAAAGCCACGGCGGCGCCGGTGGAGCTGCGCGGCAGCAGCATGGAACTCGACAAGGTGAAACGTTCGGCGGTGTTGCAGGGACCCGCAAGCGCGGTGACGCCGACCCAACAGGTGACCGCGGGCGAATTCACGATGCTGCTAGACGCGGAGTTTCGCGCCCAAACGCTGATCGCTTTGCCGGGTTCGCTGCGCCAGCGGCCGCAGGTGACGGAACTCGGAGCCAAGGGAAATTCGTTGTTACACGCGGACAAGCTGACCGCTTCGTTCGCGCCGCAGGGTTGGGTGAGCAACATCGTGGCGGATGGGAACGTGGATGGTACTTCGCCGAGCGGCAAGCTGCGGGCAGAGCGCGGGGTAGTGGAGATGTGGCCGCAGGTGAACCAGGCGAAGCTGCTGACGCTACATGGGAATGTGCACGTGGATACGCGTGATCCGAAGAGCGGACTGGGGCGAACGCTGGCGACGAACGCGCTGGTGCTTGCGTTTTCGGGTGGAAAAGCGGGCGAGGTCAATCGAGTGCAGCATGCCGAGACGCTGGAGCGCGGTGTGATGGAGTGGACGGACGCGGGAAATGTGCGGTCGAAGCTGGCGGCAGACAAGTTGGCACTGGATTTTGGGCCGCTGGGCAAGGCGCGCACGTTGAACGCGACGGGCGCGGTGCAATCGGAACGCGAGGCGCCGGGTCACGGCGTTCAGACGGCAAGCGCCGCAACGGGTGTGGTGCAGTTGTCACCGGCGGGCGATTGGTCGCAAATCACGCTTCATGGAAACGTGAAGCTGCAGGACGCGGACCGCAACGCCGAAGCGCAGCAAGCGGTTTTCACGCACGCGGCACAGACGACGGTGCTGACGGGGCAAGCGGTGGTGCGCGACGCGAGCAGCGAGACCCGATCGCCGAAGATCACTTTTCTGCAAGCCACCGGGGACATCGAGGCGGAAGGTCCGGTGCGCTCGACGGATTTTTCGTCGAAGGGGCCGGGATTGCAGTTGAGTCCCGCGCCAGCGAATATCTCCGCGGATCATCTGCGGGCGAACTCTAAGTCGGGGCGCGCGGTTTACACCGGACACGCGCGGCTGTGGCAGGGCCCGTCTGTGATGGAAGCGGAGACGATTGAACTGCTGCGAGATAGCCGGGAGCTGCAGGCCACAGGCAATGTGCGCGCAGTGTTTCCGCAGAGCAAGGCAGCGGGGCCCGGTGCCGCGTCTAACCCGGTCTGGCATGTTTCTTCGGGTTCGCTGACCTATTGGGATGGGGAGGACCGGGCGCACCTGGAAAAAGACGTGTTCGTGCAGTCGTGGATCAGCGAATGCGCGCACCGGTGCTGGATTTGTACTTCAAGCGCAACGGCTCGAGCAAACCGGGTACCGGCGGGACGTCTGAAATCAGCCGGGCGGTGGGTACGGGCGGGGTCACAGTAGAGCAAGGGGACCGGCGGGGGACTGCGGAGCGGGGCGTCTACACCGCGGCGGACGAAAAATTCGTGCTAAGCGGTGGAACGCCGACGCTTTTTGATCCCGTACAAGGCACCACCACCGGGCGTGAATTGACCTTCTATAGAGCGGATGATACGATCATCGTGGATTCGGGAAATGGCCTGCGTACTATGACCCGGCACCGAGTCCAAAGATAGAGGGACCGCCCAGCGATCCCGCGTGAAGCGGAATGCCCACACTCCATGGCGTCGATCTGAGTAAGTCTTACCGAGGACGCAAAGTCGTTGACAACATTGAGCTGGAAATCGCGCAAGGCGAAGTTGTAGGTCTGCTCGGACCGAACGGCGCGGGGAAAACCACCACCTTTTACATGATTGTGGGACTGGCACGGCCGGATTCGGGCCGGGTGTTGCTGAACGACGAAGAAATCACTGACCTGCCGATGTTCCAGAGGGCGCGGAACGGCATCAGCTACCTGCCTCAGGAACCCTCTGTATTCCGCCAATTGAGCGCGGAAGATAATCTGCTGGCCATTCTGGAGACTTTGCCGCTTACACCGGAGCAACAACGCGACCGGCTGGAAGAGTTGCTGGCCCAGATGGGGTTGGAAACGGTGCGACACAGCAAGGCATACATGCTATCCGGGGGCGAACGGCGGCGACTAGAGATTGCGCGTTCCCTGACCCTGCAGCCCTCTTTCATCCTGCTGGACGAACCGTTTTCGGGAATCGACCCGCTGACGGTGAAGGACCTGCAGGACCTGATCCGGGAGCTGAGCCGATCGGGAATTGGCATCCTGATCACGGACCATAACGTGCGGGAAACTCTCAACGTCACCGACCGCGCCTACATCGTAAATCATGGGAAAATCATGAAGAAGGGCACACCAGAGGAGTTGAGCAACGACGCCGAAGTGCGGCGGGTGTATCTGGGAGATAGCTTCCGCCTGAATTAGGTTTATCCTAAGGACGGAACAAACAAACCATGGCCTGGCAAGGACTCAAACTCAACCTCAGGGTGACGCAGAAGCAGATTCTGACGCCCGGCCTTGTGCAGATGGTCAGCGTACTGGCGCTGAACCGCCTGGAACTGCGGGAAATGATCAATCAGGAGATGATCGCGAATCCAGTGCTGGAAGAGCTCTCGGAAGAACCGACGGTCAGCGACAACTACAGTGACGAGACCTTTTTGAAGGCGGAGACCGAAAAAGTTCCGGAGAAGCCGGAGCCGAACCCGTTTGACGAGTTTGACGTGGGAAGCTTCTTCAACCAGTACCTGGACACCGGCGGCGATGGCGGGAAGTCGCAGGAGCGCGAAGTCAGCGAACGGCCTTCCTTTGAAAAATTTCTTTCCTCCCCCGCGGGACTTACCGAACATCTCGCCTGGCAACTGAGCGTGACGATCTGTTCGGACGCGGTGAGCGACATCGTGGAAAACATTATCGGGAACCTGGACGAAAACGGTTACCTGATGGCCTCGAACGAGGAACTGGCGCAGGACGGAAAATATTCGCAGGACGATATTGAGGATGCGGTGGCGGTGGTGCAGGAGTTCGATCCCATTGGAGTGGGCGCGCGGGATTTGCGGGAATGCCTGCTGCTGCAGATCAAGGCGTTCGACCCCCAGAATACGCTGGCGCAGCAGATTGTTTCGGACTACCTGAAGCAGGTGCAATCCAACCAGTTGAAGGAAATTGCGCGCGCGCTGAACCGTCCGATGGATATCGTGAAGCACGCGATTGACGCGATCAAGAAACTCGACCCGCGGCCAGGGCTGCGCTACAACAAAACGGAACCGCGACTGGTGGAGCCAGACGTCTATTTCCGCAAGGTGGATGATTTGTGGCAGGTCTTCCTGAACGAAGATGATATGCCGCAACTGCGGCTGAGCCCGACCTATCGAAGACTGCTGGTGCGCGATGCCGCGGACAAGGAAGTGCGGAATTACGTAAAGGAACGTTTCACGGCGGCGATCCAGTTGATGAAGAACATCGAGCAGCGGAAACACACGATTTTGCGGGTTTGCCAGTCCATCATCGCGCGGCAACCGGAATTTCTGGATAAAGGGCAGGATGAGCTGAAGCCCATGATGATCAAGGAAGTGGCCGAAGAGGTGGGCGTGCATCCCTCGACGGTGAGCCGCGCGGTGGCAAACAAATATGCGCACACGCCGCAGGGCGTGATTGAATTGCGCTCGTTTTTCAGCGAAGCGGTGAACGGGCCGGAGGGCGGCGGGATGTCTTTGCTGACCCTGAAGCGGCTGGTGAAAAAGATGATTGATGAAGAGACGCCGACCAAGCCGCTGACCGACGACCAGATTGCCAAAAAACTGGAAGAAGCCGGGATCCAAGTGACGCGGCGCACCGTGGCGAAATATCGCGAAGACATGCGCATTCCGAGCACGCACCAGCGCCGCGTAAAAAGCTAGGCCTTGAGATTGTGAAGCGCCCCTCTCGCAAACCGCGCAGCCGACCGGCGGCCGGGCGGCAACTTGTCATCCTGACCGGGCTTTCGGGTTCCGGGAAAAGCACGGTCCTCAAATCGTTTGAGGACATGGGCTACTACTGCGTGGACAACCTGCCAGTGGAATTGATTCCGATTTTTGCGGAGCTGCACGCGGCGGGCGAAGGCGATTTTGCGCGCGCGGCGCTGCTGGTGGACGCGCGCGAAGGGCAGCAACTGGATAAGTTGCCCGGACTTCTGAAGCACCTGCGGCACGAGTATCCCATCATTCTTGTGTATATAGAGGCGCATGAGGATGCGCTGCTGCGGCGTTACAGCGAGACGCGGCGGCCACACCCGTTGGGGCGCGATTTTTCGGTCCGCGAAAGCCTGCACTACGAACGCGCGCTGATGGAGCCGATTCGCAAGCTGGCCGACGTGGTGATTGATACTTCACAATTCAACGTGCACGAGTTGCGGCATTTCGTGAACCAGCGGTTCAAATCGGAGAGCAAGCGGCCGCTGCTGATCTCGCTGGTGAGTTTCGGTTACAAATTCGGAGTGCCGACCGACGGGGATTTAATGTTCGACGTGAGGTTTCTGCCGAATCCACATTTTGTGCCGAAGCTGCGCGCGTTTACGGGTAAGGATGCCCGGGTGCGGAAGTACATCGAATCGTTTCCGCAGACCGGGGAATTTCTACGGCGCATGCAGGGGCTGCTGACGTATTTGATCCCGCATTATATTGAGGAAGGGAAAAGCTACCTGACGATCGCTTTTGGCTGCACGGGAGGGAAACATCGTTCCGTGATGATGGCGGAATGGCTGAAGAGGGCGCTGGAGAAAAAAGGATTCGCGACGCGAGTTTCGCATCGGGATTTGGATAAGTAGCTGGTTGCCGCGGGTGGGTTTCCAATTATTGAAATTCCAGAAGAAAAAAATAGGAGAGTGGGCGCGGAGCGCGCCCACATGTTCGTGGAATTGAGGTGGTGAGACGGACGGCCCGCCTAAGAAGGCGGGCCCTACGGATCGGGGTGGCCAATCTGGAGATTCATCCCGCGAACACCGCGGGATGGGGCGAAGGTGGCGCTCCTGGGTTAGTTGCCGGAGAGGCCTTTATTGACGAGGACCTTTACTTCCACGCGGCGGTTCTCGGCGCGGCCGGCTGCGGTCTCGTTTGAGGCCGCCGGAGCTGCTTCGCCCATGGCGCCAGGCGCGACGATATGGCGAACCGGGACGTTGCAGTTCTGGATAAGGTACGAGATCACGTTTTGTGCGCGTTCCATGCTGAGCTTCTGGTTCATGGCCGCGTTGCCGCTGGAATCGGCGAAGCCCTTTACCTGGATGATGTAGCCGGTCATGTTGACGGCGGCGTGGGCCAATTTATCGAGAGCCGCGCGGTCTTCCGCGGAAACGACAATGCTGCCGCTGGCGAAGTGGACGTCGATCGTATCCTTGGTATCGTACTCGCTCAGCTCCGAAAAGCGCTTGCTGGTTTCGACGGCATTGGCATCCATCGTGGCCTTGTTGGCGGCGATATTCTGCTGGTTCGCTTCGGTGGCCTGTTTATTTGCGTCAATGTTCTGCTTGTTGGCGGAAATATTCTGCTGGTTGGTGGCTACCTTCTGCGCGGTTGGATCCAGGCCAGCCTGAATCATTTCGGCGGTTTGCAGATCGTCTTTGTCGAAGGTGATGGATTTTGCAAGGACGTGAGTGGCGTCGGAACTGGTGCCATCCACCGAGATCTTGAGGCCGGGAATCAAGACGGCTGCGGACATTTGCTTTTTCCGCATACCCAGCCCCTTTGGTTGCTGGACTTTGGTGTTGTCGTCGAGCGTTACGGTCACATTGGTGCCATCGGTGGTTTTCAGCACGAGGGTATCACCGGTGCGCCCGATGATCAGGCCCTTAACTTTGGTTTTGTCGCCTTGTGCATGGAGTGGCATCCAGGCAGCAAAGGCTAACGTCAAAATTCCCACGATTATTCTCGTTCGCTTGCTAAACATACGTAGATTTCTCCTCATTGTGCACACTTCGCGGACCTGAGCCCGATGTATGGTTTCATTTGCGACTGGTGTTAGCTATTGGTAGAAGTAACAGCCTATGTAGACGGGCGGCGAAGGCGGATCGGCTCGATTGGCGGACAAACCGTGGAGGAGAGAGCGGGGGAGAAGGTCTGGGCGAAAGATCGCGCTGGAAATAAATCTATGGGAAGCGGCCTGCAAAACTTGACACATTGCGCTGGGGCCGCATAGCGTACCAAGTGGGTGATGTCGGGGTCCGGTCAGGAGCAGGGGAGTGGGTTCTTTTCTTTCGCCACAACTGAAGCGATTATTGAGTTACGCCGCGCCTTATCGGTTTTCCATGACCGCGGGCGTGTTGCTGCTGCTGGTGGTGGGCCTGGCGGAGGCGGTGATTGGGCTGATGATCACGCCGATCATTGATCGAGTGCTGACCCCTTCTGCGCCAGATTCCAACGTACTGCTGTTCCGCATTCCCAACGGACCGTCCCTTTACCTGAATCATTTTTTTCCGCATAGCATTCACAACGTGTGGGCCGTGGTGTCCATATCGCTGCTGGTGGTGTTTGTGGTGAAGTCGCTGGCGGAATTTGGCGGCAGCACGCTGGTGCAGTTCGTGGGGCTGCGGGCGCTAACGGATCTGCGGAACGAGGTCTACGAGAAGATTATCCGGCAACCGATTGGCTTTTTTCAGCGGCAGCCGACCGGGCGGGTGATGTCATCGGTGATCAACGATGTGGAGCGAGCGCGGCCGGCCCTCTCCGAATATCTGGCCGAAGTTTTCCGCCAGACATTTTCTTTTTTTGCATTTCTTTCCGTGCTGCTCTACGTGGATTGGCGGATGACGCTGGGTTGCGGAATTTTTTTGCCCCTGGTGGTCTGGCCGATCGGGAAGCTGGGGCGGAAGATCCGGCGATCGGTGGAAAGCAGCCAGAACAGGCTCGGTGAGTTGAATCAGATCCTGCAGGAGACAGTTGCGGGAAACCGGGTGGTAAAAGCGTTCGGTATGGAAGATTTTGAAATCCGTAAATTTCATGCCGCGGCGAAGCGTTTGCTCCGAGAGACGATGCGCTGGGTGCGCACGCAGGTGGTAAGTTCGCCACTGATGGATTTGCTCTTGCCGGTGGTCATATCACTCTTGCTGCTCTATGCCCGAGACAGAATTCGCCACGAGCAGTTGACGATTCCCCTGTTCTTCACCTTTATTTATGCACTGTTCAAATCGTATGAACCGGTGAAGCGCATGGGCGCGGTGTACCAGCAGTTTCAGCAGGCGAAGGGGGCAACGACCCAGGTCTTCGCGTATCTGGACATGCAGGAAGAAGAGCGGGACGCGCCGGGGGCAGTGGGACTGCCGACCTTTGCGCGCGAAATCGAATTCGATAATGTCAGCTTTTCTTACGAGCACGATGGCGCGGCCGTTTTGCGGGACATTTCCTTCAGGGCTCGCAAAGGAGAGTTAGTGGCGTTTGTCGGCTCGAGCGGCGCGGGAAAAACCACGCTGGTGAACCTGATACCAAGGTTTTATGAAGTGAGTGCAGGAGCCATTCGCGTGGACGGCGTGGACGTGCGCAAGGTGAAATTGAGTTCGCTGCGCGGGCAGATCGCCATGGTGACGCAGGAAAATATTCTGTTTCACGATACGGTGTGGAACAACATTTGTTACGGACTGGCGAATGTTGGCCGGGAGCGCGTGGTACAAGCCGCACAAGCGGCCCTGGCGCACGATTTCATTCAGGAGTTGCCGCAGGGCTACGACACGCTGATCGGCGAGCGCGGCACGCGATTGAGCGGCGGACAGCGGCAGCGCATTGCGATTGCCCGGGCGATTTTGAAAGATTCGCCGATTCTGATACTGGACGAGGCTACTTCAGAACTGGATTCCGAATCCGAGCTCTACGTGCAAAAGGCGCTGAGCAACCTGATGGTGGGTCGGACCACGTTTGTGATCGCGCACCGCTTGGGAACTATCCGCAAAGCCGATAAAATTCTGGTGCTGGAAGACGGGCAGATTCGCGAGAGCGGAACGCACGCGGAACTGCTTGCCAAAGGCGGCAGCTACGCGCGGCTGCACGAACTGCAATTTGCCGATCAGGATGCGATGAGCGCAGCCGGAGTGCAAAACGGCGAAACGATGAAATCGAGCAAGCCCTTATGACCGCGAAAACCGGAACCGAACCACGGCAGCAAACTCCGGCGAAGCTGGAATGCCATTCCATGACCGGCTTTGCCATGGCCCGCGCGGAACATGCGGGCTGGGCAATTCGCATCAGCGTGAAGAGCGTGAACCACCGCTTTCTGGACATCAAGGTGCGCATGCCGGATTCGCTGGAACCCTACGATTTACGGCTGCGGCAGGCGGTGAAGAACCGCATCCATCGCGGCCACGTGGATATTCATTTGAATGTCGAGCCGGGAGAAGCCGCACCGGTGCATGTGAACCGGGAACTTCTGCAAGCGTATTTGCGGGCGGCGGATGAACTGCGGCAGCAGACGGGCGCGAAGGCGGAGTTGGATATTGTGTCTTTGCTTCGGCTGCCGGGAGTGATCGGCGGATTAGCGCCAGCCCTTCCGGACGCAGACGAAGAGCAGGAGGCACTGGGGAAAGCGCTGGAGACTTGCCTGGGCGAAGCGCTGGCGAAGTTAGACGAAATGCGGCGCACGGAAGGGCGGCACCTGACGGAAGAGTTGCGAGCACGCGTGGCGCGCATCGGCGAACAAGCGGAAAAAGTACGCGGGCTGGTCAGCACACTGCGTCCGGCATTTGCGCGACGACTGGAATCGCGGCTGAAGGAATTGCTGAACGGCGCGCCGGTGGATTCCGGGCGACTGGCGCAGGAAGCGGCGCTGCTGGCGGAGCGGAGCGATATCAGTGAGGAACTGGACCGCTTGCGAAGCCACCTGCAGCAGTTTGCGAAACTGCTGGATGGAGCGGGTGAGCTCGGAAAGAAGCTGGATTTTCTTTTGCAGGAAATGCACCGCGAAGCGAATACCATGCTTTCGAAGACGCCGGGCGTGGAGAGCGAAGCGCTGATGATCACCAGCCTGGCGCTGGAAATAAAGGCGGACATCGAAAAATTGCGGGAACAGGTCCAGAACATCGAATGAGCGAGCCGAAGCCCATGCAGCCACTGGTGCTGATCGTCTCCGGCCCGTCTGGATCGGGCAAATCCACGCTGGTGCAGAAAATTCTGGAGATGCCGGGGACGATGCCCTCGGTGTCATGTACCACCAGGCCACGGCGGGCGACGGAGGCGAGTGGAAAATGCTATGATTTCGTCACGTCCGAGCAGTTCGAAGCCATGGTCGCGCGTGGAGAGTTTCTGGAGTACGCGCGGGTATTCGGGAAACATTCTTACGGCACACCGAAAAAATGGCTGGAAGAGTCCCGGGCGAAGGGACTCGATCTGGTGCTGGAGATTGATGTTCAGGGCGCGGCGCAGGTGAAGGAAAAGTTGCCTGAATCAGTGGCAATCTTTATACTTCCACCCTCACGCTATGAGCTGGAGCGGCGGCTGCGCAGCCGCGGTACGGACGCGGACGAAGAAATCTCGAGGCGGCTGGCGAAGGCGCAGGGCGAGATTGCCGCGAGCGAGAAGATTTACGATTTTTGTGTAGTGAATGACGACGTGGAACGCGCAGGAAGAGAAGCCCAGGCCATTGTTACGGCGCTGCGGTGCTCCAGTGCGCGGCGCCGCGAAGTAGTAAATCAAGTGCTGGCATCGTTTGGAGGGTAAGACACTCATGACCGTGCAAACCAAAGCTCCTGAGAGCCAGTTTGCTTATGTGGTGCTGGCTGCAAGACGCGCGCGGCAGATTATGGCGGGCGCTCCGCCGATGGTGGAGAACCCGCGCACACTGAAGGCCACGCGCATTGCTTGCGAAGAAGTGGATCTGGGGTTGATTGAGTATGACTTCAACGACCTGATGCCCGGCGAAGAAGAGAAGGATCGCGAGAGGCGGCGCAGGTAGCGCCCGCGAGTTCTCCATGCGCATTACCCTCGGCGTTACCGGCGGAGTCGCGGCTTATAAGTCCGCGGAACTTGTCCGCCGCCTGCAGACCGAGGGGCACACCGTTCAAGTGGTTATGACGCGCGCGGCGCGCGAATTCATCACGCCCCTTACCTTTGCCGCGCTCAGCGGCCAGAAGGTGATCACCGATTTGTTTACGGGCGGAGAATCCGGCGACCCCAATCTGGAGTCGGCGATCGAGCATATTGCCGTTGCACAGCGGACGGATCTGCTGCTGGTGGCACCGGCGACGGCGGATGCGCTGGCGAAATTTGCGCGCGGACTGGCGGACGATTTCCTTTCGACACTTTATCTGGCTTCAACCGCGCCGGTGGTTCTGGCGCCGGCGATGAACGTGAATATGTGGCAGCACGCCGCGACGCAGGAAAATATCGCAACACTGCGGAAGCGTGGAGTGCGGATCGTGGAGCCGGGGGAAGGTTACCTGGCATGCGGCATGACCGGGCCGGGGCGCCTGGCGGCGCAGGAAGAGATTTTGAAGGCCGTGCGGGAAATTGCAGAGGCAGGGCACGATCTGGCGGGAGAGACGGTGCTGGTGACCGCGGGACCTACTTGCGAGGATCTGGATCCGGTGCGGTTTATTACAAATCGTTCGTCGGGGAAGATGGGCTACGCGGTGGCGGAAGCGGCGGCGCAACGTGGCGCGAAGGTGATTCTGGTGAGCGGGCCGACGGCATTGGAGACACCCGAAGGAATTGAGCGAGTGGACGTGCGGTCGGCGGAAGAGATGCTGCGGGCGGTGAAGACGCGGTTTGCGAAGGCGACGATTGCGGTGTTTGCAGCGGCGGTGGCGGATTACCGGCCTGCGTCGGCCTCGACGGCGAAGATCAAGCGGACGAACGAGGCGCTGACGATTCGACTGGAGCCGAACCCGGACATTCTGGCAACGGTGGCGAAGGAAAAAGCCGAGCAGGTGGTGGTGGGCTTTGCCGCGGAGACGGATCACGTGGCGGAGAACGCGCGGAAGAAACTGGACGCGAAAAATGCGGATTTGATGGTGGCCAACGATGTGACGGCGGAAGGCGCCGGGTTCGATGTGGATACGAACATTGTGACGATATTTTCGCGCGACGGGCGCGATCTGCCGCTGCCGAGATTGCCGAAGGCCGAGGTGGCGCAGCGCATTCTGGACGAAGTGGTGCGTGTGCGCGGGGTTTTGCGGAGCAGGCCAGCTTCGCACCGCGCGGGCGACTGAACGGGATCATGCCAGAACGTTTCACACCTTCCTTGCAACAAAAAATCGAAGACCGGCTCCGTTACTACGAGGACCTGGGGATTCGTCTGTTTTATAAAGAGCGCGGCGCGAGCGGACTGATTTCCGCGCCGGAAATTCCTGCTAGCGCCGCAGCTTTAGCCGAAGTCGAAGTCGAGGAGACTCCATTGCCCAAGCCGATGCCGAAGGCTGCGCCCGCAAAAACCGCCGCACCTGCGCCGGTAATTGTGCCGCCCAGTGGGCCGTCGCTGTTTGAAGCCGTGAACAAGATCACGGACGATTCACTACTGAAGATTCGCGAGGACCTGGGCGATTGCACCCGGTGCAAGCTGCACAAGACCCGCAACAAAATTGTGTTCGGCGACGGGAACCCCAAAGCCGAGCTGGTGTTTGTGGGCGAAGGGCCGGGGGCGGATGAGGACGCGCAAGGATTGCCATTTGTGGGACGCGCGGGAAAGTTGCTGACCCAGATGATTGAGGCGATGGGTCTGCAGCGGCGCGACGTTTACATCTGCAACGTGGTGAAATGCCGGCCGCCGGAGAATCGCGCGCCAGAGCCGGACGAAGTGGCCACCTGTTCGCCGTTTTTGCTGCGGCAGATTGATACGATTCGGCCGAAGGTGATTGTGTGCCTGGGCGCTACGGCGGCCAAGACTATCCTGAATACCACGCGGGGGATTTCGCAATTTCGCGGCGAGTGGCTGGAATGGCGCGGCCACAAGTTGATGGCGACTTATCATCCCGCGTATCTGCTGCGGAATCCGCCGGCGAAGGCTGACGTGTGGAAGGACCTGCAGAAGGTGATGGCGGAATTGGGGCTGGCGGCGCCGAAGAAAGCGAAGAGCTGAGGGAAATTCGCCTCTTGCTCAACCGGAGATCAAATAAAACCAACGGCACCGTGTCATCCTGAGGCAATCCGACGAGGATAGCCGAAGGATCTCATCGTTCAAATTTTGCTTGGCGTTTGCGTTGAGATCCTTCGGGACGCGGACGGCGCGTCCCTCAGGATGACAGTAGGTTTGGGTGGCTCCGCGAGCGATGTTGGGACTTGCATGGGGTTTTTGCCGCGCTGCGAATGACGTTGGAAAGTTGCATATCGTTTGGGTTGAGATCCTTCGGGGCGGCGCGATTCGCGAGCAGCGGTCAGGGCGTGCGCCCCTCAGGATGACAAGCGGTTAATTTGTGCTGCTCCGCGAACGATTGCGTTTTATTGGAGCTGCGAACAAGAATTCATCATGGGAATTTTACTGGGATTGGCCACGGCGCTGTGCTGGGGCTCAGCGGATCTGTTCGCCCGGCTGGCTACTCGGAAGCTGGGGACGTTTCGCACTATGCTCTACATGCAGATCTGCGGATTCTGCCTGCTGACGCTGGTGATGCGGCCGCTGGGCGGGTGGGGGCATTTGTTTGATGGATCGGGCTGGCAGCCGTGGGCGTGGGGCGTGCTGGCGGGAACGCTGAATACTGCTTCGACTCTGGCGCTTTACCGTTCGTTTGAGATTGGAAAGTTGTCGATTGTTGCGCCGATTTCGGCGAGTTATCCGGTGCTGACGATGATCCTCTCGGCGTTCACCGGAGAGCGGCTGACGCCGATGCGGCTGGCCGGGCTGCTGCTTACGATCATAGGGGTGATCGTGGTGGCGCGGGGCGAGCAGGTGGAATCCGATGCGAATCCGATGGAAGGGGAAGCGCGGCCAGCGAAAACGCGGCGGGGGATAGGGTGGGCCATGTTTTCGGCGGTGTGCTTCGGAATTATGTTCTGGCTGCTGGGTGTGCGCGTGGTGCCGGCGCTGGGGAGCGCACCTTCGGTGTGGATGATCCGGCTGACCAGCGTTGTGGCGACGGCGGCGGTGATGCTTGTGCTCCGCCAATCGACAGCCGTACCCTCGCCGAAAAATGTTTTGTGGATTTTTGGCGTGGGCTTGCTGGATACCTCGGCCTATATTTTTAATAATTTCGGGATGGCGCAGGAGCAGACGTCGGTGGTGAGCGTGCTGGCGTCGTTGTATGGCGCGGTGACCGTGGGCCTGGCGGCGATGTTTCTGAAGGAGCGGGTTTCGCGAATGCAGTTAGCGGGGATTGCGGCGATTTTTGTCGGGGTTGGGTTGATCAGCCGGTGAGGTTTTCGCGCGAACTTTAAGAAAAGCGACAGAGGAGAGCACAGGCTGAAGCCCGTGCTACTTGGGCGGGAATTTTTGGCGGGTGTTAGGCGGCTGATACACTAGCGACGGGATGAAGGCTGAATACTGCAACGTCGCGGTTCCGGTTCCACTGCGCCATACGTTTACTTACGCGATTCCGGCGGGGCTGCGCGCGCAGGCGCAGCCCGGTGCGCGGGTGCTGGTGCCGTTCCGCAAGAAATCGCTGGTGGGCGTGGTGGTGGAATTGGTGGAGGCCCCGCCGGCGGAAACCAAAATACGCGATGTGCTGAAAGTGCTGGACCTGGTGCCGGCGCTGACGCCGAAACTGCTGGAACTGGGCCAGTGGATTGCCGGCTACTATCTGGCGCCGATTGGCGAAGTGTTGCGCGCCATGCTGCCGCCAGTGACGGAGTTGGCAGCGCGACGGCAGATTGTGCTGACCGAGGCCGGCAAGGCACTTGCGACGGAAATGAAGCAGGGCAAATTTCTTACTGAATTATCCGGCGCCGAAGCGGACTTCCTGCAAAAACTTCTGGAGAAAAAAGGGCTGCTGACCTTCCCTGCGGCTTCGAAGCTTGGCATTGGGCTGGAGGCGTTGCAGAAGCTTCAGCGGCGCGGCTATTTGCAGATTCTGGAGACGATGGAGGGTCGTAAGAGGAAGACGCAGACTGTGGTGGCTTGGAAGGGAAGCGGTAAGGATGCCGGGGTTGAAGAAGGCGGCCTGCCCTTCGGTTCCGCTCAGGGCAAGAAGCCGCCCCTACGGGAGAAAGAGGAACGGATTCGGGTGTTGCTGCAGACGGAACGTGGGGCGCTGCCACTGCCGCATTTGCTGAAGCTTGCGGGTGTCTCGCGCGCGCTGGTGGAGCGGATGCTGCGCGATGGATTGCTGGAAAGCTGGGAAGAGGCGATCGATCCGGCCGATGATCCGTTTGATATCGGTTACGAGCCGCCGGCGCATTCGCTGAACGAACTGCAGGAGAGCGCGTTTGGAGCGATCCGGGCGCGGTTTGAGCTGGGCGAGTTTGGCGTGCAGTTGCTGCACGGTGTGACGGGAAGCGGCAAAACGGAAGTGTACTTGCGCTGCGTGCAGGACACGTTGGCGCGCGGAAAAACGGCGATCATCCTGGTGCCGGAAATCGCGTTGACACTGTGGATCGGACGGCAGTGCCGGGCGTGGTTTGGAGCGCAATTTGAAGGCGTGGCGGTGCTGCACTCCGCGCTGAGCGATGTGGAACGCGCGCGGGAATGGCGGCGCGTGCGAAATGGAGAGGCGCGCGTGGTGGTGGGGACGCGTTCGGCGGTGTTTGCACCGATGGAAAATCTGGGCCTGGTGATTGTGGACGAGGAGCAGGAGAACAGTTTCAAGCAGGAAGAGACGCCGCGATATCACGGACGCGATGTGGCGATTGTGCGGGCCAAGCTGGAAAACGCAGTGGCGCTGCTGGGATCGGCCACACCGGCACTGGAGACCTATCACAACGCGGCAAGCGGGAAATATGAATTGCTGACCATGGCTGCGCGGGTTGCGGACCGGTCGCTGGCGGCGGTGGAAATTGTGGACCTGCGGGCGGAGTTCAAGAACACGCTGCGGACCAGCGCGATTTCAAAGGTGCTGCACGACGGAATAACCGAGTGTCTGCAATTTCAGACGCAGGCGCTGATCCTGATCAATCGGCGCGGCTATTCGTGGTCTGTGCTCTGCCGTAGCTGCGGCGCCTCAGTGCAGTGCGCAAATTGCAGCATTTCGCTGACTTTTCATAAAAATCGCAACCGGCTGGAGTGCCACTACTGCGGTTACACACAGGCGGTGCCGAAGACTTGTCCGAAGTGCGATTCGAAGTATGTTTATTTTTTTGGCGAAGGCTCGGAGCATCTGGAGGAGCGGCTGCGGAAAGAGTTTCCGGGCGCGCGGATTGCGCGGCTGGACCGCGACACCATGCGCACGAAGCAACAATATCAGGAGACGCTGGGTGCGTTTGCCGCCGGGGCGCTGGACATTCTGGTAGGCACGCAAATGCTGGCGAAGGGGCACGACTTTCATCGCGTGACTCTGGTTGGCGTGATTTCTGCGGATTCGTCGCTGACCATGCCGGATTTTCGGGCGGCGGAGCGGACGTTTCAATTATTGACGCAGGTGGCGGGGCGCGCGGGACGCGGCGAGTTGCCGGGGCGCGTGCTGATTCAGACGTATTACCCGGAGCACTTCGCGATTCAGGATGCGGTGCGACAGGATTATCTGGCGTTTTATGAAAGGGAACTGCATTACCGGCGAATGATGGCTTATCCACCGTTCACATCGCTGGCGAACGTGATTGTACGGGATACAAATCTGGAGAATGCGATTCGGTGGTCGCGAAAGCTTTCGGAATATTTTTCGCCGTCGGATGGGAAGGGGATTCGGATATTGGGGCCGGCTTCTGCGCCGCTGGCGCGGCTGAGGAAGGAGCACCGGTTTCAGTTTTTGTTGAAGTCGCCGAAGCGGTCGGTGATTACGAAGATTTTGAGCGGGGCGATGGCGTTTTGCGATGCGAATGAAATTCCGCAGACGGCGGTGTTGGTGGATATGGATCCGTTGTCGCTGATGTGAGAGCGGCAAGGAGAGGGGTTTAATGCGGGCCCGATAGGCGGTGGCCGGAAGAGGCTGGCGAAAGCCAGCGCTACAATTTGGACTCACGTTTGGTGCACGGCGGAAAGAGTTTTTAGTGTTGCGGCGGGACCAGAAGAAGTAGGCGGGGAGGCCGAGGAGCATGAGGAGGGCGGCGACGAGGAGGTAGAGGAACTCGTGGGGGTCTTTGATGGCGGCGTAGATGGCGTTGCCGACGATGGCGAGGGCGGCGAGGACGAACAGGATTGGCGTCCAGGGATACCAGGGCACGCGATAGGGAATGGGTTTGCCCGCATTGGCGCGGCGGATGGGGAAGATGCTGGCGGCGCCGAGTCCATAGAAAATCCATCCGATGAAGATGGCGCCACCGGCCAGCTTCGCGAAGCCTGCGGCTGATGCCAGGACGCAAGACCAGATGCCCAATGCAAGAATCGCGGCGGCAGGCGTGCCGAATCGCGGGCTGACTTCAGCGAGTTTTTTGAAGAAGAGATTGTCGTTGGCCATGGCGAAAAAAACGCGTGGCGCGGTGAGCATGACGCTGTTGGTGGAGCTGAAGGTGGAGATCAGGATCGTGGCGGCCACGAATTTTCCCGCCCAGGAACCGAGAACCGCGCGGGCTGCGGTGGCGGCGATGGCATCGCTCTGCGCCGCCTGCGTCGGGCCCAGTGCCACCAGATAGGCCACGACTGCGAAGAGATACAAGCCCATCAGGATTAGAGAACCAAGCAAGAAGGTGCGGGGAAAACTGCGCTGGGGATTCTGGACTTCGCCGGCGCTATATGTGCCGAACTGCCAGCCTTCATAGGCCCAGAGCACGGTGATCATCGCGAGGCCAATTCCTGAAAATAGCGCGTAGCCGGATTGCGTTGTTCCTAGCGCGGCGGGAATTTCGGCGGCGTGGTTGCCTTTCGAAAAACCTAAGACCAAGAGCACGGTGCCGAGAACCACAATCAGGCCGACCTTGATGACCGTGGTTACATTCTGCACATCGGAACTTTTGCGCGTGCCCCAGATATTGATGGCGGTGACGACGGCGATCATCAGCAGCGTGACGAGCGAGGCCGCGCCCGGCGAGAGCGGAATAATCTGCTGCAAATAAGTTGTGAAGGCGTGGCCCAGCGCGGCAATGGTGGCGCTGGCAATCACCAGGAAGAGGCACCAGCCGTAAAGAAACGCGGGCAGGCGTCCAAATCCGTCGCGAATATAGCAGTAGAGTCCGCCGGCCTCCGGATTGCAGGCGGCAAGTTCGGCGTAAGTGAGGGCGCCCAGCAGGGAAAGCACGCCGCCGAAAATCCAGACCAGCATGGAAGCGCCTACTGAGCCGCCAACCTGGCGCATGATGAGCCCGGGGGTGAGAAAAATTCCAGAGCCGATCACGGAGCCGATAAAAAGGAGCAGCAAATCGCGCTCCCGCAAGGTGCGGGAAAGTTCGGCTTTGGCTGGAGTGGGCATTTTGGGGATCGCTAAAGCAATCGTTCCACGGGATAAGGCATGAAGCAGAGGATGAAGACTGCAAACGCGACGACGGCCGCAAATCGCCGGTTAGGGTCGAGCGGCGTTGGATCATAAATCGGCGCCATGCGCACGAATTGCAGGGCGAAGAGAATCAGCGCCCAAATCCACCAACCCTGCCACTGGAAATAGCCGAGCGGCACAAGAGCAAGCGGCAAAGAAAGCGAAATCCAGCGATGCAGGCGCGGACTGACGGAACGCACGATGTGGCCGCCATCCAACTGGCCGACGGGGAGAAGATTGAGCGCAGTGGCGAATAGGCCGACCCAGGCGGCGCGTCCAACGGGATGCAGCAGAAGATCCGTGGCGTGTGCATTAGGCTGGAACATGGCGGTAGCCACGCGCAAGATCAGCGGCACGCCGAAGACGAGATCCGCGTTCGGATCCACGGCCAGCGCGGGAATGACCTTGGCGTGCAGGACGCCGTATGCGAGCGCGGGCATCGCCACAAGAAAACCCACCAGAGGGCCGGAAGCGCCGACGTCGAACAAGGCGCGCATGGAACGAATCGGAGAACGGATCAGGATGAAGGCGCCGAAGGTGCCGATCAGCGTGGGAGCGGGAATAAAAAATGGATAGGTGGCGCGGATATGGTGATGGCGGCAAGCGAAATAATGGCCGAGTTCGTGGGCCAGAAGAATGAAGAGGAGCGTCAACGCAAAAGGCAGGCCTGCGAGCAACGCGACGGGATTTCGGTAGACCAGCCGGAAGGTTTGCAGAAAGGCGTCGAGGGAAGCAGCCTGATTGTGCGCGTAGGCCGCGGCGAAATGTGTTCCGGCGATCAGCGATGTGAGCAAGGTGAGCAGGAACAGGCCCGCGGCGAGGAACAGGGAACGTGTGGAAGGATGCGGCTGGTCTGCGGCGTAATACCTGCGTGGCGAAGAAGGACCCTGCCAGGGGTGCACGTTCAGAAAGGGGGGTGTGCTGGGTTCTGTTTCCGGGGGAGTCACAAGGAGCTACTTCGGTGGGGCCGGGGTGGTGTCCTCAAGTCCCTGAAGTTCTTTTCCGGGCTTGAAGCGAACCGCTTTTCCTGGGGGAATGCTGACCTCTTCGCCGGTGCGGGGATTTCGACCGATGCCGGTCTTGCGCGGCTTCACGCTGAAGACACCGAATTTGCGCAGTTCGATGCGCTGCCCGCGGCCCATGGCGTTCTTCAGGGACTCGAAGACAGTCTCGACGGCTTGCTCCGCCTTGGTGCGGCTGATGTTGGTCTTTGCGACGACTGCGTTTACGATGTCGAGCTTAATCACACCGGCCTCCCGGTCTACGTGGCCCGATGCTAGAGGCTAAGGCCCGGGTTGTCAAGAAGTTCCGTGTCATCTACACTTTAACCTTTTGAGAGCAGCTCTGCAGGTCTTTCTATCAGGAGGAAGGGATGTCTGTAAAGCCAGACCGTTGGATCCGGCGCATGTCGCTGGAGCACAAAATGATCGAGCCGTTCACCGACCGGCAGGTGCGGGAAGGGGTGATCAGCTACGGCGTGTCTTCGTATGGCTACGACATCCGCGTGGCCGACGAGTTCCAGATTTTTACGAACGTGAATTCCACGATTGTGGATCCGAAGAATTTCGATCCGCGATCGCTGGTGTACTACAAGGGAGATTCCTGCCTGATTCCGCCGAACTCGTTCGCGCTGGCGCGGTCGGTGGAATATTTCCGGATTCCGCGGAACGTGCTGACGATTTGTTTGGGGAAGTCCACGTACGCGCGGTGCGGGATCATCGTGAACGTGACGCCGTTCGAGCCGGAGTGGGAAGGATTTGTGACGCTGGAGATCAGCAACACCACGCCGCTGCCCGCGAAGATTTACGCGAATGAGGGATTGTGCCAGGTATTGTTTTTTGAGAGCGATGAACAGTGCGAAGTCAGCTACAAGGATAAGAAGGGGAAGTATCAGGCGCAGACGGGAATTGTGCCGCCGAGATTGTAATTTATCGATCTCGGAATTGTAGGGCCCGCCTTCTGAGCGGGCCGGAATTGTTTTCGCAAAGTCGGCAGGCGGATGGTGTTTCTTCGCCTTTCCGCTCCACGTTGATCGAATACATCCGCTCAGCGGCCCGCCTCAGAAGGCGGGCCCTACGGGATCAGCGGAAGAGCTTGCCGGCGATTTCGGTTACGTGCTTGCCCTGGAAGCGGGCGATTCTCAATTCATTTTCGCTGGGTTGGCGGGCGCCATTTGGACCCGTCATCGTGGTGGCGCCATACGGCGTGCCGCCGGTGACCTCGTCCATGTGCATCAGGCCCGGTTCGCTGTAGGGCACGCCGACGACGATCATGCCGTGATGCAACAGGGTGGTGTGGAAACTGGTGATGGTGGTTTCCTGGCCGCCGTGCTGCGTGGCCGTGGAAGCGAAGACGCTGCCGACTTTTCCAACCAAGGCGCCCTTAAACCATAGCGGACCGGTGTGATCCAGAAAATTGCGCATCTGGGCGGCCATGTTGCCGAAGCGCGTGGGCGTGCCGAAGATGATGGCATGTGCGTCGGCCAGGTGATCGACGGTCGCGACGGGCACATGAGCGAACTCATCTCGCGGCGCCTTGGCCCCTGACTTTTCCAGGACTTCTTCGGACACGAGTTCCGGAACTTGATAGAGCGAGACTTCCGCCCCGGGGACTTGTTTGGCTCCTTCGACAATCGCCTGCGCCATTTTGTAAACATGCCCGTACATGCTGTAGTAAATCACCTGAACCTTGATTGCCATTTCATCTCTCCTTTTTCAGATTTTGGAATTTGGCTCGGAATCCGCGTTTAGGGTTGCGGTTTGCAAGGGGTAACCGAGGTCGCGCCAGGCTTCCAGGCCGCCCTCGAGCGGCCGGATATGTTTCACGCCTTTGTGCCTGAGGAGCAGCGCCACACGGGCGCTGGTGGCTTCGTTGGGTCAAGTACAGTAAAGAATCACCTCGCGGTCGCGAGGAAGTTTTTCGTCCTTGCGCTCGAGTTCGCTGGCGTCCATGCGAAACGCACCAGGGATGGTTTCGGGGTCGGCCTCGAAATCGAGGGAGTGGCGCAGATCCACGATGGTGAGATTTTCGCCGAGATCAATTTTTTCTTTCAGTTCTTCGGGGCTAATCCGGGCAATGCGCAGGTCTCGCAAGAATTTCTGGCGGGCAATGAATTTGTAAGAGATGTAGCAGCCGATAAATATGCCCAGGACCAAAGCCATGCCGCCGCCAAGCTGCTGGATGCGCATGGCGATTTGCTCGATCTGGTTGCTGAAGATGTAGCCCAAGCCGAGATAGGTGCCAGCCCAGAGGACGGAGCCCGCTGCGTCGTAAGCGAGGAACCGCCTGGGTTTCATCTGGAAAATGCCAGCCAGCGGAGTGGCCACCGCGCTGAGGCCTGGAAGAAATTTGGCCACCAGCAGGGATTTCGCACCCTGCTTTTCGAAGACGCCTTCGGTGCGGCGAACGCAGGAGTCCGGCTCCAGGGAAATCTTGCAGAGCCATTGAACGATCTTGATGCCTTTCCGGCGGCCGAGTTCGTACCAGATGGTGTCGGCGCAAAGGCAGGCAATCACGGAAATCAGGAACGCAAAGCCAAAATTGAGGCGGCCCATGCCGCCGAGAGCGCCGGCAGCGAGCAGCAGCGGGATCGAGGGCAGAGGCAGGCCGGCCTGTTCCAGGAAAACCCAAACAAGCAGCACGACGTATCCGTGGTGAACGAGAAATTCGAGCGTGGAATGCATCGGCTAAATGTTGCCTCTGGAAAAGCTTACCCGGCCCGGCTACTTTTTCAAAAAGGTTGCAGGTTTGCCCCAGTGGCCGCCCATAACGAAAGAGTCCAGCGGTTTGCGTTCGCGCGGAGCGAGTTCCCGCTGGCGCAAAGGCTCTGGCAGCGAGTCCGGGGCACCTGGATAACCGATAACGAAGGCGGCGATGGGCTCCCACCCGCTGGGAATTTCGAACAGTTCGATGGCCTTGTGTGGATCGAAGCCACCCATTTGATGCACGAACAGGCCTTGAGAGGTAGCTTCCAGGGTGAGATTAGCGACGGCCGCTCCGGTGTCGTAGGAAGCGTTGCGATTGGGCTTGCCGGTGCGGGCGAACGCGGATTCTGAGATCGCGATTGCGAGGACGGGAGCATGTTTGGCCCAGGCTTGATTGAATTCCACGAGTGTGCTCAAGAGGCGAGCGTGATTTTCCGGTTCGTCGCGGGTGGCGACGATGAACGCCCAAGGCTGTTCGTTGCTGCTCGAAGGCGCCCAACGAGCGGCTTCAAATAGGCTGCGCAGGATGTCCGGCGGAATGGGTTTGTCCGAAAAGGCGCGCGGACTCCAGCGATGGTGAAGAAGCTGGTGAATCGGGTGAGCAATTGGTGCGGGGTTGTGCATGAACGACTCCGGATTTGAATTTATTGGGAGATGCATGCCCCGAGCCGCCAAATTGCAGCTCGGGCATGGTTGCGACTGATTTGTGCGCGTTTACTTTGCTGGGGGAATTACCATTTCGACGTCCAGAGTGATGTTTACTTCATCACCGACGACAACTCCGCCGGCATCGAGATTTTGATTCCAGGAGACGCCAAAGTCCTGGCGGTTGATTTTCGTGGTGGCGGAAACGGCGCTGCGCTGCAGGCCCCAGGGATCCTTGATGGGCGCTTTCGGCGCGCTGGAGTTCAGGACGACGGTGCGGGTGACGCCGCGAATGGTGAGTTCGCCGGTGATTTTCAGGGTGCCGTCGGAATTTTTTTCGACGCTGGTGGATTTGAACGCCATGGTCGGATATTTGGCGACGTCAAAGAAGGCATCGCTCTTCAGGTGCTTGTCGCGATCCGGCTCGCGAGTGTCAACGGTGGTGGCATCGATGGTGACGTTGACGCTGGAATTTGCGAGGTTTTCGTCGTCGACGACGATCGTGCCGGTGACGCCGTGAAATTCTCCGCGCACGGTGGAAATCATCAAGTGCGTGACGCCGAACTCCGCATTGGAATGGCGCGGGTCAATTTGATAAGTGGTGGTTTTGGCGGCCACCGGCAAGGTGAGCGCCGCCGCAAGGCCCGCAACGACAACTAACTTCGAATAAAGCGCGTTCATTTTACTTTCTCCTATTCATCTATTTGCAGAAGAGGGTGTTTGGATGCGCTGAATCCTTATTCGGATTCATGCGCTGTCACTTCAATGACGAGTTCCAGCAGCGTCTTCTGGCGCGTGGCACTCATGTGCTTGAACTGGTTCTTGTGGAGCTCCTGCACAGGAGCGTCCAGTTTCTTCAGGAGTTTGAGGCCCTCCTGAGTGATGCGCGCCTTGACGACCCGGCGGTCTTCTTTCTGGCGTTCGCGGGTGATCCACTGGCGGCTTTCCATGCGATCCAACATGCGAGTCATGTCCGGATCGCGGGAAATCATGCGTTCGCTGATGCCATTGCAGGGAAGGCCGTCCGGGCCCGCCCCACGGAGGATGCGAAGCACGTTGTATTGCGCGCCGGTCAGTCCGCTGGCTTTGATGAGTTGCTCGGCTTGGGCGGAGAGGGCGTCGGCGGTTTTGAGGATGGCGACGAAGACTTGATCCTCAATGCCGGTGGCTCCAGGGCAAGCAGCTTTGAGTCGCGAATTCATGGGGCAATAATAGTCGTGTAAACAACTATTGTCAAGAGGGAAATATTGCGGGTTCGCCGAGAGATCGCGAAAAGGTGTTACGGCTTGGCGACGGGGCGCAGGTGCACTTCGCTGATGAAGCTCTGCGGCCCCTGCGTGAGGACCATCGCGACGGCGTGGGCCACGTCTTCGGCGGTCAAGACTTTCGTAGCATCCTTAGGGCCGCGGCCGCGGAAGTCCGTGGCAACACTGCCGGGGCAGATCACGCTGACGCGGATTCCGTGAGCGCGGAGATCTTCCGCCATGCAGCCGGAAAGACCCTGCAGTGCCCACTTGGAGGCGCAATAGATTCCGCCGCCCGCAAAGGTATTTTTTCCGGCGAGCGAACTGATGTTGACGATGTCGCCGGCGCCGCGCTGGATCATTCCGGGAATCACTGCGCGCGAGACGAAGAAAACGCTCTTGAGATTGGTGTTCATAACGTGGTCCCATTCGGCCTCGGTTTTTTCCTGCAGCGGGCCGAAGCCGCCGCTGCCGGTGCCGGCGTTATTCACGAGGATGGAGATGGGGCCGAGCTGCTTCTCCGTGGATTCGACCAGAGAGAGGACGTCTTTCTCGCTGGTGACATCGGCGCGCGTGGCCAGAAATTTTGCTCCGGCCTCGCGCAGTTCGGCAGCGGCGATTCTGAGCTTTTCCTCATCCCGGCCGCAGATGCTGATGGCTGCGCCGAGCGAGGCGAGTTGCGAAGCGATGGCTCTGCCGATGCCGCGGCTGGCGCCGGTGACCAGCGCCACGTGGCCGTGGAGGGAATTTCCTGCGGCGTTTCGCGTATTTGGATTATTTATGTCCGCCATTTGATTTCTTCCTCCCCAAAGCCACTCTTTTTGTGCGAGACTCATCGTATCTCATTAGGATGCCGCCCCAATGTGAAGCCTCGAAGGTGCGCCGAGGCGACAGTTTGGAAGCGCAAGCGGATGCCCAGCCTTCCGCGATGCTGGAATCTTCAGTTATCGGCTTGCGATTGGGCAGCGGCTGCACCTATAATTCCAAAGTTTCCTAGAGAGCACTTGTGGTTGGCAGCAGGGCAGAAGTTCCGTCCGTGGCATTGCCGCTGACGGTGTTTGCAATATTACTTTCATGGACAGAGCGAGGAGATACGGAATGAAAGCAATTCGTTGGACGGCAAGCCTTCTGCTTCTGACGGCGCTCAGCCTGAGCAGCACACCCCAAGCCGAGGGTCAAGCCGCGGCGCAACCCGCGGGCCAGGCCCCAGCAGGGGCCGCGAGCGGAGCACAGAAGTACACCATGGCGGAGTACAACTCCTACCAGGCTGCCGCGGCTGAAAAGAATCCCGCCGCGCAGATAAAGCTTCTGGACGATTTCGTCGCCAAGTACCCGACGTCCGCGCTTTTGAATTACGTGTACCCGCTGTACTACAAGAACTATTTCGGCCAGAAGAACTATCCGAAAGCGATCGAAAATTGCGACAAGATGATCGCGCTGGGCGACAAGATCACGCCCGCCGAAAAGTACGACGCGTACTATGTGCGCGCGTACGCCTACAACGCGATTCAGAACCCCGACGTGGAAACCTCCAAGGCGGCCCGTGCGTCGGCGCTGGCGGGGTTGAAGGTGCTGGATCAAGTTCCGAAGCCGGACGGCGTTGACGATGCGAAATTCGCCGAAATGAAAAAGCAATCCGTTTTGCTCTTTCAAGGCACGGCCGCAAATGCCGGAATGGCCGCGAAGGATTACGCCGGAGCGATCGAATCGTACAAGGCGGTACTGGCAACCGCGCCGGACGATCTGGTCTCCAATTACAAACTCGGCCAAGCGTACATGGCTATGACGCCCCCGCAGCCGCTGGACGGGATGTGGTATTACGCTCGTGCGGCCACATCGAAGAGCGCCAACGAACAACAATCCAAGTCGCTGAAGGGCTATTTGCGGAAACTGATCGCCAATTATCAAGGCGGAACGGTTTGTGACACCCTGACTGATGCGGAAATGAATGAACTGCTGCAACTGGCGCCGAATTCCCCGGAGCGGCCCGCTACCTACAAATTGGTGAGCGCCGCGGATCTGGATGCGGCTCGCAAGGATATGACCATCGCCACCGTCGTTACGGGATTGAAGGCGGGCAGCGACAAGGCGAAGTTGACTTGGACCGCGTCTTGCGGGTTGGAGTTTCCGGAAGTGGCTGGCAAGTTGATTGACATTACCCCCGGCGCGGATACGATTGAGCTGAAGGTAGCCTTCGTGACCACCGACGCGGAATTTCAAGCCGCGACGAATCCGGATATGGACGTGATCATCAAGACTGCCGACCAGCCGGACGCCGCGAAGTTGGAAAAGGGCAACCCTGTGCACTTCACTGCGACCTTGGAATCCTATGATCCGGATCCGGCGTTCATGCTGCATTGGGACAAGGCCAAGGTGAACGCGGAAGATTTGCCGAAGGAGACGCCAAAGAAACCAGTACACCATGCAGCCCCGGCGAAAAAGCCAGGCAAGCAAGCCAATTAGTTTACGAAGTTGACTTAAAGAGGCCCCGGACGATAGGTTCGGGGCCTTTTTTATTTGGGGATGAAATATCTTCGTTCGGGATGATTTTGCCAAAATACGGATAGGTAGGCTTTTGAGTTTTGGATTCGGGAGCGGCGTGGACAGGATTAAACCTGTCCTGCATAGACAGACGGGCCGGAAATATTAGCGTGTTTTGCGGCGGCGATTGTCCAGCTTGTATTCGGTGATTTTGCGGCTGAGGGTGTTGCGGTGGATGCCAAGGAGTTCAGCGGCGCGGCACTGGTTACCGTTGGTGCGTTCCAGCACGCGCTTGATGAAACGCTTTTCGAATTCGCCGACGGCTTCATCGAACAAAATGCCGCGCTCCACCATTTGGCCCACAAGCCCTTCCAATTGATCTCTCACGTCCGCACTCTCCGCAGAAGTTAATTTTTCTTGAGGGCCGGCTTACGAGTCCAACTCGCGCCCGGCCAGGATGCGAAAAGCTTCCCGGTATTTGGCGCGCGTAGCCGCAACCACATCGGGGGGCAGGTCGGGACCCGGAGGCGTCTTTGGCCACTGGATCCGTTCGAGGTAGTCACGCACAAACTGTTTGTCGAAAGAGGGTTGCGGTCCGCCAGGCCGATATTCGGCGGCGGGCCAGAAGCGCGAGGAATCCGGGGTGAGCGCTTCATCAATCCAGATCAGTTCGCCATTCAGCAGGCCGAATTCAAATTTCGTATCGGCGAGAAGAATGCCGCGCGGTTCGGCGTAGGCGGCGGCGCGCAGGTAAATCTCAATCGTGGTGGCGCGGACTTTCTCCGCAAGATCCCTCCCGATAATTTCGGCGGCGCGTTCGAAGGAAATATTTTCGTCGTGGCCGGTGGCAGCTTTGGTGGCGGGAGTGAAGATTACCTGCGGAAGCCTGTCGGACTCTCGCAAGCCCGGTGGCAGCGGGATCCCGCAGATTTTCCCGGTGGCTTTGTAATCTTTCCAGCCGGAGCCGGAGACGTAACCCCGGGCGACACATTCAACGGGAAGCGGCTGCGTTTTCTTGACGACCATGGAGCGGCCGGCGAGCTCATCCGAATATTTATCGAACGGGGCAGGGAAGTCCGTGGCGCTGATGACGTGATGGGGAATGATGTCTTTTAACAGATTGAACCAGAAGAGGGAAAGCTGCGTGAGCACGCGGCCTTTATCGGGAATCGGCGTGGGCATCACAACGTCGAAGGCAGAGAGGCGATCGGTGGCTACGATGAGCAGGCGGTCGCCGAGATCATAAATGTCGCGGACCTTGCCGCGCGCGATGGGCGCGATGCCGGCAAAATGAGTTTCTCGAATGACCTTGGCTGCTGGAGTTGCGCTCACAAGAACCTTGCCCCTGACAAAGCGTGATGCATTCTATCCCACCGTTTGGCGATGTCAATGTGACGTGAGTACTTTTTGGAGAAGGAAAATGTGGGGCGGTTATTTCGATTTTTAATGAAGGGAAAAAAGAAAAGGGGAGTTGCGGCGGTGTTTCGTGGCAAGAGTGTTGATGCGGAGAGTTTGCTTGGAATTTAAGTTGAGATCCTTCGGACCGCGGAAGTCGCCCTTCCCGAAATGCGCTCAGGGCAAGCGGTCCTCAGGATGACAAGCGTTTTGGATTTTTGATCGCAGGCGAATGAGAGAGCACGCATGTGGGAGAGAGGTTGCTTGAAGTTTACGTTGAGATCCTTCGGACCGCGGAGGTCGCCCTTCCCGAAATGCGCTCAGGGCAAGCGGTCCTCAGGATGACAAGCGTTTTGGTTTTTTTGCGTGGGCGAGGTTGTGTTTGTGAGTGGGCGCGCATGCTTGTCCGATTGCGTGCGGGCGGCTATGAATACGAGTGAGCACCCGTGCTAGTTGGGAAAACTGCGAAGTAGGAGCTAAGCCGCGGTGGCGGCGCGGCGTTTGGCTGCGGGGGCTTCGTCGCCTTCCCAGCGGACGCTGACGAGTTTGGAGACGCCGGGTTCCTGCATGGTGACGCCATAGAGGACGCTGCCGGTTTCCATGGTTTTGCGATTGTGGGTGACGACGATGAATTGCGTCTGCTCGCTCATGTCGGCGATGAGCTTGGTGAACCGGCCGACGTTGGCTTCGTCGAGCGGCGCATCCACTTCGTCCAGGATGCAGAACGGGCTGGGCTGGAAGCGGAAGATGGCGATCAACAGCGCAAGCGCGGTCATGGCCTTTTCGCCGCCGGAAAGCAGCAGCACGTTCTGCAGGCGCTTGCCCGGAGGCGAAGCGACGATATCAATGCCGGCGTCGCCGGAGCTGTCTGGCTCCGTGAGGCGCATTTCCGCGGTGCCGCCGCCGAAGATGGTGTGGAACGCGGCGGTGAAATTGGAATTGATGGCGGTGAAGGCCTGTTCGAAGCGCTCGCGAGTGACGAGGTCGAGCTCCTTGATGGCCTGCTGCGTGTCGGAGATGGATTGCAGCAGGTCGTCGCGTTCGCGCGTGAGGAAGCCGAAGCGCTGCTCGCACTCGTTGTATTCCTCGAGCGCCATCATATTCACCGCGCCCATGTTTTCGATTTTCTGCTTCATTTCGCGATAGCTGGCTTCAGCGGCCACCAGTTCCTCGCCGGACATAAATGCGGTTTCGGAGGCGATCAGATCCTCGGGCTGGGCGTTGACCTCGGTGAGGCAGGTTTCGCGCAAGTGGTCGCGGTCTGAATCGTTGCGGGCTTTCTCGATTTCGAATTTGCCGCGAGCTTCGCGCATTTCCTGAAGGGTCTGGCGAGCCATGCGCAGGTGATCTTCCGCCTGGGTTACGCGAGTGCGGCCGGCGTCCCACTCCTGCTCAAGTTCTTTCTGCTTCTCTTCGAGCCGGATTTTTTCCGCGCGCAGGACAGCAAGCTGCTGCGTGAGTTGCTCAGTCTGACGAGCCATCGCCTGGGTTTCTTCGCTGATGGAAACTTCCTGCTGGCGCAAGTTGAGCTCGCGGCGTTCCAGGTCGGCGCGCTCTTCTTCGAGGCGCCGGGCAATGCCTTCGGCAAGAGCGAGGCGCTCGTTCATGGCCGCAAGATCGGCCTTGGCCGCGGAGAGTTCGTCCTGCTCCGTCTGGACAGCAGCGCGAAGTTGCGCAACTTCGGCGGTGAGGCGTGTGCTTTCGGCTTCGGCTTCGGCGCGGGAAGTGGCGGCGGCTTCGTGCTGGAACTTGGCCTGCTCGGCGCGGCGCTGCACGGACTCGATTTCGCGGCGCACGCGGGCAAGCTCGCCCTGGCAGACGGTGAGGTCGAGGCCGAGGCGCGCAAGCTCGCTCTGCGAATTTTCGTGCCGATGCTTGGTGCCGAACAACGTGCGTTCCGCATCGCGCTGCTGGGTGGTGAGTTCCTCGTTGGCTTGTTCTGCGGCCCGGAGTTGGGTGGTTAAGGCTTCAAGTTCGGCGATGCTGGTGTCGGCGAGGTGCTCCAGTTGCAATACTTCCGCGTCCATCGCACGCAGTTCGCGCTTCATGCCCAGCGGGCCGGCTTCATCAGGGCGTCCGCCGGTAACCATGCGACCCTGATAGCAGGTGCCTTCTGGGGTGACGAATGCGTATTGCGGATATTCGCGCGCAAGTTTTTCCGCGGCCACGGGATTGTCCGTGAGATAGCCGGAGCGCAGGCGCGGCAGGAATTGCTTCGCGGCCGGGCCGAGAGGGTCGCGAAATTCCACCAGCTTGTCGAGGCGGGAGATTACGCCGTCTTCAGAGCGGAAGTGCACGATGGGTTCGTACTCTTCGAGTTTCAGGTTGCGCAGCGAATCGACGAAGAAGGTGGCACGGCCGCCGACTTCGTTGCGCAGCAGCGAGACTCCCGCGCGGGCGTGGTCGTAGGTTTCGACGACGACGTATTCGAGCTCATCGCGGAGATACTGTTCGACAGCGGCTTCGTGTTTTTCCTGGACTTCGGCGTAATCGGCCAGTACGCCGACCGCGCGGAATTCCTGACCGCCGTGGCGTTCGCTGGCGGCAAAAAGTTTTTGCACCGCTTCGCCGGTGTAGGAACGGTCGTTCAGGATTTGCGTGAGCGTGGAGTGACGCGCGCGTACGCCGGACAGCGTGTCGCGCAACGCGTCCGCTTCTTTCTGCGATTTTTCACGGGCCTGCTTTAATTCGGCCATGCGGCCCTGAAGCTCGGCGGAGCGCTTCTGCAGTTCGCCCGCCTGGGTGATGGCGTTCTGCCAGTCCTGGGCGGCGCGTTCAGCGTCGTCGCGCACCTGAATGGAGCTTTCCAAAAGCGAGACTTCCCGGGCTTCCTGTTTGCGCAAGGAATCGCCCTGGTGGACCAGCGCTTCCTCGGCTTGTTTTTGCTCCCCGTGCAGGCGCAGCAGGCTGTCGCCGGCTTCCGTGGCGGCGCGGCGCAAGGCTTCCATGCGCGTTTCGGCGCCGGAAATCTGCATGGCGCGTGTAGTGGCGCGTTCGTTTAACTCTTCGACGCGCGTATGGACGGTGACGGAATCGCGGCGCGCGGTATCCACGGCCTGGAGTTGCGCTGAGTTACGCGTCTCCCACTCGGTATGCTGCGCGGAGAGCGCGGTGCGTTCCAGGGTGATCTGCTCGTTGCGGCCGGTGAGTTCGCTGCTGCGCGTCTGGTTGAAGGTGATGCGGTTTTCGATGCGGTCCACTTCCAGCGCGGTGTGATTCAGCACGTTCTGGTTCTGGCGTATTTCCGCGTCGAGCGTGTAGATGCGCTGGCTCAGGCGATCCTGCTCTGATTCCTGCTCGTGGATCATCTGGGCATGCTGCGTTTCGGTGGCGGTAAGTTCCGTCAGGCGGGTCTGCAGGCGATCGGCCTCGGCGTCCAGTTCGCGGGCTTTGCCTGCCAGCATCTGGCGCACAATGGCGCGCATCTGCTCGCGAATTTCGGCGTAGCGGCGTGCCTTGGCGGCCTGACGCTTCAGGGAGCCGAGTTGTTTTTCGACTTCGACGACGATGTCGTTGACGCGGGACAGATTCACCTTGGAAGACTCGAGCTTTGCCTCGCTGAGGCGCTTTTTGGTTTTGAATTTTGTTACGCCGGCGGCTTCTTCGATGATGGCGCGGCGCTCCATCGGCTTGGTGGCGAGGATCTGGCCGATGCGGCCCTGTTCGATGATGGCGTAGGAGTCTGGCCCCAGGCCGACGCCCATGAACATTTCCTGGATATCGCGCAGGCGGCCAACGCGGCCGTTGATCAGGTATTCGCTCTGTCCGCTGCGATAGAGGCGGCGGCTGACGACCACTTCGCCGGGCTTGGTGACCAGCGCGGGCTTTTCCGATTTTTTCTTGCGCTTCAGTTTGAAGCCGGATTCGGTACGCTCCGCGACAGCGGCATCGCCCTCGCCAGAATTCTCGCCGGAGGCTTCGGTGGCCGCGATTGCGCCGTCGATCATCGCATCCAGATTTTCCGCGACACTTTGAAGCTCATCAGAGGTTTCCGCGGTTCCTTCCTGCGGCTCTGCTTCCACTTCCACGGCGCTTTCCAGCACGAAGCGCGCGGCTTCGGCGAGTTCGGGATCTTCCATGGTGATGGTGACTTCGGCCATGCCCATGGGCGGGCGCTTGACGGTGCCGTTGAAGATGCAGTCGGCCATGCGTTCTGCGCGGAGGGATTTGTGGCTCTGCTCGCCCAGCACCCAGCTGATGGCGTCGACCACGTTGGATTTGCCGCAACCGTTGGGCCCGACAATGCAGGTGGTGCCGGTGCCGCTGAACGTCACCACGGTGCGTTCGCAGAACGACTTGAAGCCTACGATTTCAACTTTGCGCAGCTTGAGCAAGGTGTCCCCTTATGTCGTAGCCTACTGCTTCGCGACGCCGTGTCCAATGGAACTAGCCATGGCATGCGTCCCCTGTCTGCAGCCCGCAGTCCCGGAACTCCCAGGACGCGGATTTTGGCCTTGCAGCCCCAACGCACACACCATCGGCGCGGACAAATTCAACCAGGGTTTTTGACGCGAAGAGAGACGACTTTCCTTTCCTCGAGAAGAGGAGTCTCCACGCAACGCTTCTGCTCGTAAGAGACAGAAAGCAAACACGTTTGGCAGGTTCTCAGTCAGAGCCCAGCCGCCTGGCGCTAAGATGGCGGTACGGGAGGAAAGCGTAGCATGGGAGGCGGGCGGTGTAAAGGCCTACCCAAGGGGTTGTGGGTATTTTTTGGGAGGCACAAGAGGGCGCGAGCTTTCCGGCGGCGGCTGGGGTTGCGGAGCGGCCCGCCTCGGAAGGCGGGCCCTGCGATTCAGGAGCGGGTGGCGGAGACGCGGAGGCGGCGGTAGTCCATCACCCAGCGGCCGTCGATGAACAGAATTGAGCGAAGCTCGCGTTCAATTTCGATTTTGAGTTGTTCTTGGGTCGATGCCGGGAGGGATTCGACGAAGCTGGCGCCGAACATTTCCAGCCAGTTGCGGAGGCCGCGCTCGCCATCGTCAAGGGGTGTTGGGCGGTTGAAGAGGATGGCGTTGGTGGGTTCGAAACCGTTTTTCTCCAGCAGGCCTGTGTATTCAGCGATGCTGGGGTAATACCAGGGATGCGGCGCGGCGCCGGGCAAGTTCAGCTTGATCCACGCGCGGCCCACGGCTCTAAGAAGTTCGCGGGTATTGCCATGCCCTCCGAATTCCGCGACGAAGCGGCCGCCGGGACGCAGCAGCTTGCCGATCCCATTGATTACGCGTTCCGGTTCCTTGATCCAGTGGAGCGTGGCGTTGGAAAAAACCGCGTCGAACGTGCCGTCCAGGTCGAGTTCGCGGGCATCCATCACTTTGAAGAGCAGGGAGGGATACGCTTCACGGGCCTGGCGGATCATTTCTTCGGAACGATCTACGCCGACTACAGTTGCTCCAGCTTCTGCGATTTTAGAGGTGAGGTGACCGGTGCCGCAGCCGAGATCGAGAATTCGTTCTCCGGGCTTGGGGTTCAGTAATTCCACTACGCCGGCTGCCATTTTCCAGACGAAGGAGTGTTTGTCGTCGTAGAGGGCGGCGTCCCAGTTGGATTTTTCGGTCATGGATGTTTATAAGGTATCAGTTTTTGGAAGGGGATCGCAGCGAGCGGCTAGCAGATAGCAGCGAGCAGGAGGCCGGACGAGCTAACTGGTAAATGCGCTCCGGCCGGTTCATGCGCCGCCCATTTCCAGGACTGCGCCCGTTTCGGTTGCTAGAGTTTCTGGTACGCCTAGTTTGATGAATGCTCGGGCCAGGCTGGCATTTGATACTGGGAATGTGCCGGAGGCGTCGGTTTTTGTGTAGGGCAATTCGTGGATGCCCGGGGCCGTGCCCTCGAGGAGCGCTTCGATTGGCGAGCCGTCTTCGAGTTGGCCGGAGAATTTCCAGCGCAGTTCGGTGCGCGTGCGGACCACTTCCAGTTCCTTCAATTTGCTTACGCGCGACATTTTCCCTTTGTGCCACCAGACGGCGTTGCGGAAAACCAGGCCCAGTGGCAGGTCGTAGACGAGCGCTTCGAGCGTGCTTGCGCCTTCGGCGTGCGGGAAATACGCGTGCATCCAGCGCCAATACGTGCGATGGCGATAGCCGCAATTGTGTCCCTGAACACCGAAGCCGAGCGCTTCGCCGGAGATTTTCTGGCCGTCGAAACTTATCTCGCCGGAGAACGCGGCGTCGGAATGGGGCGAGCGAGAGAAACCAATCCAGCCTTTGTCGCTAAGTTTTACGCCGAAGTGAGACTGAATGCGCAGGTTCCAGGCGATGTGGTGACCATCCGGACGCAGATTGCCCCAGCAGCGGCCTTCTTCAATGCCGTTTTCGGGAACGCGGCAGCGGAATGGAGTATGCCCGGGCTCGCTGAGATCCAGTTGTTCGGAAGGGAAGTCGACGATGAAGGTTTGCGGCTGGGCATTTTTCGGAAACCACGTGGCCCAAACCTGAAACTGCCGATGAGCGGGCAGGTCAACCGAAATGCTTGGGTTGTTGGTGAGGAGATAGCGGAACCACCATGCACCGCTGCCATCCGCCAGCCCGCAGCGTACAAACCATACTTCGTAGCGGCGGCGCATCTTCGTGGTGGAGTAGACCGCGTTGAGTTGGGTTGAGTTGAGCGATGGAGTCATTGGTGGTTGTGGAGTGGAGTTATCAGTAATCGGAAAGAATGCGAATTGGGCGATCGTGCTCTTGGTTCCTGTTAGCTATTCGCTGCTAGCTGTTCGCTCTAAAAGGATAGCAGCTAGCAGATAGCAGCGAGCAGGAAGCAACACCAACAATCACTCCGTGCTCTTCATGTGCGCATCAAACCAGGCCAGCATGCGATTCAAGACGTCCAGGCGATGCTTCGCTTCCTGAAACCCGTGCGGCTCGCGTGGGTAGAGGACGAGTTCCGTGTCTACGCCATAGCGCTTCAGGCCGCGATAAAGTTCCTGGCTTTGGCCGATGGGATCGATGGGATCCGCCTCGCCCTGAAGTATCAGCGTGGGAGTCTTGGCATTTTTTATGTAAATAAATGGCGAACTGTTCAGGAAGCGTTCTGGGTGTTCATAGGGAGTGCCAAAGAACCACTCGTCGTAGGCGGGGCCGTTTTCGGTGCCGAATTCGGAGATCAGGTCGGCCATGCCTGCGCCGGAGACTGCGGCTTTGAAGCGATCTGTCTGGGTAACGGCCCACTCGGCCATGTAGCCGCCGTAGGACCACCCGCCGATGCCGAGGCGCGCGGGGTCCGCAAATCCTTTGGTGACCAGATCGTCCACGCCCGCCATCACGTCTTTGAAATCGCCGCCGCCCCAATCGGCGCGGTTCATCTCCAAAAATTTTTCGCCGTAGCCGGTGGAACCACGCACGTTGGGATACATCACCAGATAACCGCGCGCCGCGAGGAGCTGTCCCCAGGCATCAACGGAATCGCGCCAATTTCCCGTGGGGCCGCCGTGAATCAGGATGACGGTAGGAAGCTTGGATTTGCCGTCGTAGCCCGCGGGCCGCAGCAGGGCGGCTTCGATTTCCAGGCCGTCGAACGATTTGTATTTGTAAAATTCCGGAGTCAGCAGCCCAGAAGATTTCATTGCTTCATTCAGGTGCGTGATCTGGCGCGCCTCGCCCTGCGCATTGCGGAGCCAGAGTTCCTGCGGCGCGGTGGCGGACTGTCCGAAAAACGCAATCTCGCCGGAGGAAGAAACGGCGAATTCGCCCGGATTCACAGGCAGGTCCGGAAGATCCTTGCGTTCCGCATTTGCGGAGTAACTGGAAAGTTTGTTGCGGAAGCCTTCGGCGTAGACGAGATAGAGCGCGCCGTCCTTGGCCCAGCGATAATCTTCGATGTCGCGATCCAGGCTGCCGCCGGTAAGGTTGCGCGCCGCTCCGCCGTCTGGGCCCATTAACCAAAGATCGTGCGGATCCGGGCCATCTTCGCGGGGGCCTGCGAAGCTCACCATTTTGCCGTCAGGCGAAACTCGCACATCGCCAATCGGGCCGTGCGGGGCGCGGAGCTCGTCCATGCCGCCACGCAGCCGGACGACATAAATGCCGTCGGCAAAAAGGTCCGAAGCGGGCTTGCTGGTGCCTTGAACTACCAGAGTCTGGCCGTCGGGCATCCAGGCGAGCGATTCGATCTTCCAGTTGGCGGGCGTGATGGCGCGTTCGGCTTTCGTGGCCAGGTCGATTACGCGCAGGCGTGGCTGCTTGTCGTCTTTTTCCACCACGTTGGCGTCGTCTTTATCTTTTTCTTTTTTCTCTTCGGCCTCGGTTTTGGGATCAGGCGCGATGAAGGCGATGGATTTTCCGTCGGGCGACCACGCGAGCGCACTGACACTGGCCTTGCCCTTGGTGAGCGGCATGCCTTCGCCGCCGGACATACGGAGAAGATAAATTTGCTGTTCGTCGCCATCGCGGTTGGAGAGGAACGCGATGGTACTGCCATCCGGCGACCAGCGCGGCCAGCTTTCGGACTTGTCTTTTTCGGAGAAGGTTAACTGGCGGACGCTGCCGCTGGCTTTGTCGTAGAGCCAGATGTGCTGCGTGCGCTTCTCGCCGGTGAGCGGGTCTGTGACCACGAACGCCACGCGGGAGCCATCAGGTGAAAATTGCGGGTCGCGGAAGTTGCGCAGTTCGAGAAACGCTTCGGGGCTGAGGGTTTTCTTTTGCTCCGCGGCGGGCGTCGCCGATGTCTGTGCGGGCTTATCTTGCGCTGGGGCCGGCGCCGAACGCGAACACGCCTGTCATCAGCGATGCTGCCAAATGCTTGTGCATCCGAGTCTCTCCCGAAGAAACAATTGGCGACGAACTCTTTGGACTGTATGCGCCACCGCGCAGTGCTGTCAATCACTGGCAGTTGACAGATCGCAGGAGGCGGGCGTTCGCCGATTTGTCAGCAAAAGTGCGGGAAAACGGTATACGATGAATTCTCCACAGGAGGAAGCTCATGGCAAAGAAAGATAAGTTCACCGAAGTCAGCGAAAAAGTGGGAGCGGCGCTTGGCAAGGCGAATAAAGAGGCGCACCGCAGGGCGAAGAAAGTGTCCGCGGCCAGCAAGATGGCGAAGGAAGAGTTGCACGATATTTCCAAGCAGGTAGAGGCGCTGAAGAAGCAGTTGGAGAAGACGGCGAAGAGATTGAAGACGGCGCTGACGTAGTTTGGAACGGTCGCGCGCGCAGGCTGGAGCCTGGGCTACTCTGCCGGTCTAAAGACCGGCCAGTACACAATACATTAGGAATTGGCGGATGTTTCACAGGCTGAAGCCAGTGCTACTGGTGGCCGGTCTGAAGTCCGGCCACTACATTTTAGGACGCGTTGCGGGGTGGCGGAGGCTCGGCTACAATCGCTTATTTGCTTGACCACCGAAAGGGCTAGCCGAGACGCGATGCACGAAATTCAGCTGCACAATACCCTGTCTGGAAAAGTCGAACCGTTTGTGCCGCTGCAGCCCGGGCGGGTGGGCATGTACACCTGCGGGCCAACGGTTTACGACTACGCGCATATCGGCAATTACCGAACCTTTGTTTTCCAGGACATTCTGCGGCGGTTCCTGAAGTGGCGCGGCTTCCAGTTGAACCACGTGATGAACCTGACCGACGTGGACGACCGGATCATCGCCAATGCGGCGGCCGCCGGGCTGGGAATCCGCGAGTACACCGAAAAATTCGTGCAGGCGTTTTTTCAAGATTGCAAGACGCTGAGCATCGAATCGCCGGAGCACTGGATTCGCGCAACGGACCATATCGACGACATGGTGGCGCTGATCCAGAAGCTGCAAGGGAATACGTACACCTACCCGAGCGAAGGCTCGATTTATTACCGCATCACGAAATTCAAGGACTACGGAAAACTTTCCAAGGTGGATCTCTCTGGCATCCTGGCCGGCGCGCGCGTGGACAACGACCGCTACGAAAAAGAGAGCGCGCGGGACTTTGCGCTGTGGAAGGCGCCAAAGCCGGGCGAACATTTCTGGGAGACGCCGATCGGAGCGGGGCGGCCGGGCTGGCACATCGAATGCTCCGCGATGGCCATGAAATATCTGGGAGAAACGCTGGACATTCACACCGGCGGCATTGACCTGGCGTTTCCGCACCACGAAAACGAAATTGCGCAGAGCGAGGCGGCGACGGGGAAGCAGTTTGTCCGCTACTGGCTGCACGCGGAGCATCTGCTGGTGGAAGGCGAGAAGATGTCCAAATCGCTGGGGAACTTTTTTACCCTGCGCGATCTTTTCGCCAAGGGGTATAAGCCGTCGGCATTGCGCTTTGCGCTGGCCAGCGTGCCTTATCGGCGGCAATTGAATTTCACGTTCGATGGCTTGCAGCAGGCGACGAGTTCCGTGGAGCGGCTGCGAAATTTTGCAGGACGGCTGCGGACAGAAAAGTTTCCGGCCGGCAATCAGCCCGGAATGGCGGAGCGCATCGCGAAGGCCGCCGACGATTTCGACGGCGGACTCTCCGACGATCTGAACACGGCGCAGGCGCTGGCGGCGGTTTTCGATTTTGTGCGCGAAGCGAATATCGCGATGGATAAAGGCGAATTTCGTCGAGGGCGATGTGGCCGCCGCGGAAACGTTTCTGGCCGGCTTCGATAAAGTATTTGCGGTGCTGGAAGATAACGACGCCGAGAAACTGAAAGCGCTGGGAATGGGCGGCGACGATGCCGGAGTGAGTGACGCGGAGATCGAAAACCTGGTGCAGGAACGCCAGGCGGCGCGCGCGCGGCGCGACTTTGCGGCCTCGGATCGCATCCGAAAAGAGCTCTCGGACCGTGGTATAATTCTGGAAGACACGAAGGACGGAAAGGTCCGCTGGAAACGCAAATGAAGTACTTCCACTTCCTGAAACACGACCGAGTTGCCGTGGGTCCTCGTGTGCCGCGCAAGTTTCGTCCCGCGAATCTGCGCCCCGGCCTTTATAGCGTAGATTAAGTAGCAGTGCCGCAGGCTCCGGCGAAGGTTTGCCGGCCCACAAGCCTGAGGTCTCTCACCCGTTCGCATCAACCTTAACCTGCGAATCGTCCGCGAAACGCACACCTGGAGAGAACATGACCACTGCCACGGAAACAAAACTATCGAAATTGCCAAAGATTCATACCGCTTTGCCGGGACCGAAAGGCAAGGAGGTGATCGCGTACGACGCGAAGTACATGTCGCCGTCCCTGACCCGCGATTATCCGCTGGTGGCGGAGCGCGCCTATGGCGCAATCGTCGAAGATCCCGACGGCAACACCTTTCTGGATTTTGCCGCGGGCATCGCCGTCTGCTCGACAGGGCATTGCCACCCACAAGTGGTTGCGGCGATTCAGAAGCAAGCCGCGGAAATGATCCACATTGCGGGAACGGATTTTTATCACCGGCACATGCCGGAGTTCGCGGAAAAGCTGGTTTCCACGATGCCGAAGGGCCACAACTGGAAGGTGTTTTTCGGCAATTCAGGCACGGAGGCGGTGGAAGGCGCGATCAAGCTGGCGCGGTATCACACCAAGCGCGACAAGCTGATTGCCTTTTACGGCTGCTTCCACGGGCGAACGCTGGGCTCGCTCTCGCTGACGGCGTCGAAGAGTACGCAGCGAAAATATTTCGGCACGCTGCTGGGCGGTGTGGAGCACATCCCTTACCCATACGCCTATCGCTGCGCGCTGGGGCACACCCAGGAAACTTGCGGAACGGAAGTGATCGAATTGCTGGAGCAGCAGATCTTCAAGCGGCTATTCGCGCCGGAAGAGGTTGCGGCGATCATCGTGGAACCGGTGCAGGGCGAAGGCGGCTTCATTCCCGCGCCCCTCTCTTTCCTGCAGGAGTTGCAGCGCATCTGCAACAAGCACGGCATCATGTTGATTCTCGATGAAGTGCAGGCGGGCATGGGCCGCACCGGGAAATGGTGGGCCTACGACCACGCGGGAATTACGCCGGACATCGTGTTGACCGCGAAGGGCATTGCCAGCGGCATGCCGGTGGCGGCGTTCATCGCGAAAGATACGGTGATGGATTGGAAGGTCGGGCTCTCATGGGACGACGTATGGCGGGAATCCCGTGTGCCTGGCGGCCGCGTCCGCAACATTTGATTTGATCCAGGGCGGATTGATGGCCAATGCAGAGAAGGTGGGGAAATACATTTTCAGCAAGATCAGCGATTGGCCGAGCCGCTTCAAGATCGTTGGCGATGTGCGCGGGCGCGGATTGATGATTGGCGTGGAGATTGTGCGCGATCAACGCACGAAGGAAAAGGCGGCAGACTTGCGGGACGCGGTGGTGAATAATGCGTTCAAGCGCGGATTGCTGACGCTGGGCTCCGGTGAAAACTCAATTCGTGTTTCGCCGCCACTGATCATTGACGAAGAGCAGGCCGATTGCGCGATCCGGATTTTGGAGGAGTCGATCGCCGAGGCGGAGAAGAGCGGAAAATAGAAACTCAGAAACCAGAAAGAGGGATTGCAATCCCGTGGCTGACGCGCTGTGCGTCCGCTGCGGGATTTTTGTTTATGAATGGGGTATAGTGCTCAGAAGGTAATTGAGCATGGGAATGCTGGCGCGGGTGGGATTTGCGTGGGTGCAGTGGAAATCGCGACGCGGCTTGCGCGATGATGCCGCGGCCTTTCTGGACGAACGAAAGCAGGAGGACCGGCGCGTGGGCGTGCGCGGCGAGACCTACGCCTATTGGTATTTGCGGAGGCAGGGCTACATCTTCATCGCGCGGAATTACGAGCCGGCGCGCGAAAAGGGCGAATTGGACCTGATTGGTTATGACGGCGCGACTCTGGCGTTCGTGGAGGTTCGCACGCGTGCGCTGGTGAAAGGGCGGCCCGCGCTTCCGGAATTGAGCATCAGCCAGGAAAAACACCATGTCCTGGTGCGCACCGCCCATGCCTTTCTGCGCGAGCGCCACGTGAAAGAGTGCCCGGTGCGGTTTGATGTGGTGGCGATTGATAACGTGCCAGGAAAGCCGCCGGTGCTGCGCCTGCACAAGGACGCGTTGAGTCCAAGGGCATAATCCCCGCTGTTTCCGCGCCTCTCCCTGAAAACTCGCGGTACAATACGAATCGTGTTTGTGGTCCGCCCTGGGCGCGGCTGCAGAGAAATTCTTTGGGGGGAAGCGTTGCCGGAGTTACGCAAGGATCCAATTACAGGGCGCTGGGTGATTATTTCCACGGACCGCGGCAAGCGGCCGAACGATTTTTTGCGCGAAAGCGTCTTTCCCAAGCCGCCGCAGAACTGCCCGTTCTGCCCGGGAAATGAAGCGAAGACGCCGCCGGAAATTCTGACCTACGGGCGCAATGGGACCGGAGCGAACACTCCGGGGTGGAACATCCGCGTGGTGCCGAACCGTTTTCCCGCGCTGGGGATTGAGGGGGAGTTGGACCGCGAAGGCGAAGGCCTGTTCGATAAAATGAACGGCATTGGCGCGCATGAAGTGGTGATCGAAACTCCGCAGCACCAGACTACGCTGGCGCAATTGCCGCAGAAGGCGATTGAGGACGTGCTGTGGGCCTATCGCGACCGTATGCTGGACTTGAAGAACGACAAGCGCTTTCGCTACGTGCTGATTTTCAAGAATCACGGCGAGGCTGCCGGCGCTTCCGTCGAACACCCGCACTCCCAATTGATCGCCCTGCCGATTGTGCCGCGGCGCGTGCGCGAAGAAGTGGACAACTGCTGGCATTATTACGACGAAAAGGAACGCTGCATTTTCTGCGACATTATCCGGCAGGAGCGAGACACGGGTGAGCGCGTGATCGGCGAAAACGATCACTTTATTACGCTGGCGCCTTACGCGCCGCGTTTCCCATTTGAAATGTGGCTGCTGCCCAAGGTGCACAGCTCCGCTTACGAGAATAATCAGAGCACGATGTACAGTGCTCTGGCCAACATGCTGAAAGACACGCTGATGCGCATGGACGCGGTGCTGGACCGTCCGCCGTTTAATTTCATGATTCACACCTCGCCCATCGGCGAAGAGATCAACGATCATTACCACTGGCACATCGAAATCATTCCCAAGCTGACCAAAGTGGCGGGATTTGAGTGGGGCACGGGGTTTTACATCAATCCCACTCCGCCGGAAGAATCGGCGCGTTTCCTGCGCGAGGCGCAGATCGAAGAACCCGCGAAGAAGTAGATTGCCGGTAGCTGTGGACGCATTTTGCCCGGCTGCTGTGCAATGCTGCTTGAGTCGGACTGACAGACGGCAAAGATTTTCGCTATAATTGTAGGGTTGAGGCGCGGTACCCAAGTGGTAAGGGAGAGGTCTGCAAAACCTTTATGCGTGAGTTCGATTCTCACCCGCGCCTCCAAACAAAATCCTTCAAATTTTAGTGTATTTCCTCAGCGCCCAATCAGTGGGCGCCGTGAATGTGCGCTTACAAGAAGAAGTATAAGCAGAGAAAAATGGCGAACAGCGCGAAGAGAATACCTACCACGATGTTTGGGGATCTTTGAGAGGACTTCAAAGGCTTCATGCACGGTTCCCGCGGAATTCGGTCCCCAAATCAGATTTGATTCCTATGCTGACATCCGTATACAGCACCTCGTGTGCGCGGTCTATTCGGGGTTCGCTGTATTTCCACCGCGTGGTAATCGAGCTTTTTAAAGTCAGAATCCGGCAAGATAGGCAACGTAGAGGAGCGCGAAAATGCTGTCCAGAGTTGCTATCGCGGTCATTGCACCGGTGCGCTTCACTGGCCCAAAGAACACGAATATTCCCAACGCAAACTTCTCGATCGCGGCAGCCATCAGGATAGGGGCGCGAATGGCCGGCGCGTTGGCGCCATAAACGATGAGTGTGCCAAAGGCAAGGATGAGCACTCCCCAGTGACGGGCAAAGAAGAGCGCCGGGCCGGTGGGATTTTCCACACCGAACCCAAATCGCAGAAAAAGAGCGGGAGAAAAAAGCGCAGCCAACCCACCGCCGATCGTGATGACCCCGGAAACGATGAGAATCCAGCCGATAGAAGATGCCAGCATCTAAACGCTCCAGTCTTGGTTATGAGAGTGCCAGAAGAAAAATATCATATTCGTTCCATGTTGCACGAGCAGGTGTACGGTGCAGCAAGCCAAACGCAGGGAGATGCCGGCGCCTCGCTGGGGATGCTCTTGAGACGGTAATGCCAATGCGCTGGGAGCACAACTGATAGTCGAGCAAATTTCAGTTTAGCGACGGGCGGCCTCGCCGGGGCGGAACGGAGTGTGCGCGGATTGTATAGCAACTTGGCGGTTATTTGGTACCGATAAGAACGTGTTCGTGCACCCTATCGCGCAAGGGTAAGACGAACGCAATTGCAGGCCATGTAATCGGTGCCACGGACCACAAAACTTTCAGACTCTGCAGCCCGGCAATGCGCGGAACTGAATCTTTTGTGGCAGAAGTGTTTCGTTGTGAAACCGTTGCTCGACCGTAGAAAACTTTAACCTCGCAAGTTCTTCACTCTCCAAGGCTAACCGTTGGACGCAGCGGCGGAAGTGGCGTGCGCCGTGCAGATATTCCATCCGGGCCCATCTGCGTGTGTCTATTTGCACGATTCGGGAAGCAGGTCTAGGCAAAGATTGTTGTGGGGAGGCTGGCATGGACGGCGATCTAAATAAGCCCGGGGGCACGCAGTTATTGTGCAGCGCCGCCTCAAGCGTTGCAGCCGACCAAGGCACCGAGCATTTCATGGAATCGGCCGCGATTCCCGAATTCCCGCGCGAGGCCGCGTGGAATTTTGAGGAGTTGATGCTGCGGTTGGACGGCGATCGGGAATTCCTGCGAGAACTTCTGGTGATCTTTCAACAAGATGCACGGAGCAGCCTGGAGAAGTCGCGCGATGCAATCGCTCGCAGAGATTTTGAAGCGCTCGCGCGGGCGGCCCACACGTTGAAGGGCATGCTGCGAAATCTGGCCATGGGACGCGCTGCACACGTTGCCGCGGCGCTGGAAGAAGCTGCGCGCAAGGCGCTCCCCGAAGCTTCGGCATTGTTACTGCCGCAATTGCAGCAGGAACTGGAAGGACTCCTTCCCGAGGTGGAAGCGCAACTGGCGGAGGTGAAGCCATGAGAATCCTGATTGCCGAGGACGACGCTTTATCCAGAACGCTGCTGGAGCGCACACTGCAGCGCGCCGGCTACGACGTGACTGCCGTGGCCGATGGCGCGAGCGCGCTGCTGGAACTGCTCCGGCAAGATTCGCCGCGGCTGGCGCTGCTCGATTGGGTGATGCCGGAAAAAGACGGCCTGGAAGTTTGCCGCGAAGTGCGGCGCCGCACCGAGCAAGCCTACATCTACCTGATCCTGCTTTCCTCGCGAGAGTCCAAGCAGGATATTGTGGCGGGGCTGGAGGCTGGAGCCGACGACTACCTCACCAAGCCCTTCGACTTGAACGAACTCAAAGCGCGGCTGCGCACCGGCGAACGCATTCTGGAGCTCGAAGACCGCCTGGTGGAAGCGCGCGAGAGCATGCGCTTCCAGGCCACGCACGACCTGCTGACCTCGCTGTGGAACCGCGGCGTGATTATGGAGCTCGTGACGCGCGAGGTATTGCGCTCGCGCCGAGAAGGCAGCTGCACCGCCGTGATGATGTGCGATCTTGACCACTTCAAGCGCATCAACGATGAGTATGGCCACGCCGTCGGCGATGAGGTCCTTCGCGAAGTGGCGCGGCGGCTGCAACTTTCCGTGCGTTCCTATGACATGGTGGGACGCTACGGTGGAGAGGAATTCCTGGTGGCGCTGAATCGCTGCGATCCCGGTAGCGCCGTTTCGCGCGCGGAAAATCTCCGGGCGGTGATCGCCAGCCGCCCGATCCAGACTGCCAACCACAAAATAACAGTCACTATCAGCGTCGGCCTGGCGTTATCCAATGAATTTGGCGAGTGCCCGGTGGACGATATTTTGCATTCTTCGGATATGGCGCTCTACGCCGCAAAAGCGGCTGGGCGCAACTGCGTACGGGTGGCGGCGCCGGGGAATGCCAGGCCGCCGGGCGCGGCGCAACCAAAGGAATCGCCGGTGCTCGCCCCATAAGGCGGACCACTTCTCCAGCACCTGGTTCGATCGCTTATTTCATTTTGCTGCGGGAAAGTTCCATCATCTGGCGCATGGCCACGGAAGAGCCGGGAGCGCGGCGTTCGCGCCAGGACTCCAGGCGTTTGCAGGTTTCTTCTATGCCAGCGAAGAGCGTGGGGTTCTTGAAAGCGGCGCGCCATGTTGGCACGATCGAACGCATCCGGTCCCACACCACCCAGATTTCACCGTTGCTCTCGAAGAAAAGTTCGTCGTTGATCAGACCGCGATTCACGATGCTGGACACCATGTCCCAATAGCTGATCACCATGCGAATGTAGGTGTTTTCCTGGCTGCCCTGCGGATATTTCTGCATCACTTCTTCGGGCGAGCCGGCGTGAAAATGATCCACGAACCATGCGCGCGCTTCGCGGAGTCGCGGCTCCCGGCGCAGGTCATAGAGCCGCAGCATGAGATTGACTTCGTCGTAACTGATCTGAGACATGCGTGACTCTCCTTTAATTCTTTCTGCGGGTTCTTATGCCGCGGGAGGTGGGACGTCTTCCGCCGGCACGTTCGCTGTCGGTTTGAATTCCACTCGTTGCACGCCGCTTACGGGAATGCCCCGGCGCTGCATCTCTAATTGGATGCGGCGGCGCAGTTCCCGTGCTACATCGTCCTGGCGGGCTGGGGCGGTGCGAATCTGCAGGCGCACCGTGGAAGAATTCTGATCGAAGCTCTGCAGGCCCAGGATGCGCGGGCCATCCACCAGCGCCTGCGACCATGCGGGATCACCTCGAAGCTCCGCGGCGGCCGCGTCCAGCGCCTGCAACGCTTGCTCCTGCGGAATTTGCGGGGATAGGGCGACGTCAACAAAAGTTTGCGACCAGTCTCGGCTGAGGTTTGCCACCGTGCGGATCTCACCGTTAGATAGAGATACCAGCGCGCCGCGGGCGTCGCGAATCACCGTGCGGCGCAAGGTGATATTTTCCACGCGGCCAAGCGTTTCGCCGATCTGGACGGTGTCGCCGGCCACGTATTGGTCTTCCAGGGTGATGGCCAACCCGTTGATGACGTCGCGTACCAGATTGTGCGCGCCAATTCCCAGCGCAAGCGCGGCCACGCCCACAACCACTACCACCGGAAAAACATTAATGCCGATTTCCGCGGCTGCCGTCAGCAGCGCAACTCCCCAGATCAATTTGCTGCCCGCGCCGTAAAGCACGCCGGCGGCGGTGCGCGTTTGCTGCTCGCGGGCTTTCGCCGCACGCGCTTCGGAATCCGCGGGTTTAATCAGCAGATTGGTGGATGTGCGCAGCAGCCGGTTCAGCAAAAGTGCCACGCCGAAGATGATGATCAAGTGCAGCAGGGTTGTTGCGGTAAAGTCCGGCAAATGGAAGAGGAGACTAGACATGGGATTGGTTGACGGGCGAGTATAACATTGCTGGCCTTGCGAGCGAGAGTCCCTGAAGCGTGGCGGCCGGAGGTTGCGCACCGTGAAAACCAGAAGGACGTTTTTGACCTGCTTGCTGACCGCGGTAACCATCGGCGGTTTGGCCGCGCAGCCCTCCTTGGGACAGAATCCCAGCTTGCCGAAGGACCAGGAGCCTCCGGGAGATTCCAACCCGGAAGCTCCGCCGACGATGCCCAGGGACAAGCGGCTTCTTGAAGAAAACCAGAAAGACATCAAGAAAAAAGTGCAGAAGCTCTATGACCTGGCATCGGAACTAAAGGCGCAAGTGGAGAAGACGGATTCCAGTAAAGTCCTGAGCCTGGATCAGGTGCGCAAAGCCGAAGAGATTGAGAAGCTGGCAAGAGATATTAAGAACCTGTCGAAAGGTTAGACTGCAGTTTCAAAAGCCAGCCCGTAGTATTCTGTCGCGAATTCTCCTGTCACGGCGGGTTCTTGGGCCAATTGATCATTCGCCAAGGGTGAGCCGTGCTCCCTGCGGGTTGTCATCCTGAGGGGCGCGCCTTCCGCGCCTCGAAGGATCTCAACTTAGAGTCCGAGCAGTTCCAGGGCTGGAAGCCTTCCCAGCCCGTCAGCCGCCGCAAGGAGACCGCTAGCGGGGAATTCCAGGACACGTTAAACTAAACAAGTTGCCTCGCACGCCGTTCCTGTGCGCCCGTAGCTCAGCTGGATAGAGCGCTTGCCTCCGAAGCAAGAGGTCGCGTGTTCGAATCACGCCGGGCGCACCATTTTTTCAAGAATTCAGAGGCTTAATAGTCAGAGGCAGATCGGTCGGTCTCGGCACTTAGCTTCGTTTTCGTTCTCAGCGGAAACGCCACTGTTCAGAGCGGGGGCCGCTCTCTTCCTTCCCCGATGGGGGGCGCTGATCTTTCAGATTAGCTTGCCGCCAGCAGGCGGCAGCCTCTCTGCGTAACGCGCTACCGGTCAATTTCTACGCGGTACTGATTGAACAAACATGCCTGCCTAAGTCTAGTGCCGCCGGGCGATTCCTTTCACACTGCGAAGGATGCCCGGAGAGCTTGGGAGGCTTGGGAATGGCACAGAGACATAGCTTCAGGGAGATGATCACGGAGCAGGCGAGGCTGAGCGAAAGCTGGAAATCGGAAGGTCGCTTGAGCGAAGCGTGGGCCATCGCTGACCCGGAAATTGTCGAGATATTTTCCGCCGGAGTCGCGTTCGGTGTGGAAGCGGGGCGCCGTGGGCGCAGTGATCCTGCCTATTCTCCGGATGAGTGGCGCAGAGCGTTGCGCGATGCGGTGGCCAAAGCGGCGGACATGGAAGAAAAGTTGGAAAAAGCCAGGGACGCCATGCAGAAGGGTTAAGGAATTCCGACACAGCTGCCGTGTCCTCGCGTTCTTGAAAATCAAATTCCGGAGGCTAATTCTTCCTTTCGGCGACTTGATCGCAGGGGCCGTTGCATTGGGGATATGATTGTCCGTCGCTCATGTGAAGATTCCGCGATGAATCCATTTCGTAGTACACGTGATTTGCGGCCGGACCTATTTGGAGCCTGTTGTCCACCCAACGACTGACCGTGCCAGCCTTCCCGCGCGGTTTCCCATCGACAATAAATACCTGAGTTTCGGCTGCAGGCGGCCCGCCGAGATACGACCAGGTCCTGTGTATTTCGACTCGGTCACAACCCCGTTGGTTTACTGTGTACCGAACGCGTCCGTCTTCGCCTTAAAGCACGTAGTGGCCGGATAGATTCGGGCACGCGCTGGCGGAGGCTGTAATAAGGCACAACGCAATGGTGATGAGCAAAGCCTTCATTTGGCATCCTCCATGCCCCGCGCGCTTCACTCGTCATTAGCCCAGATAGGCTATACAGGCCGAGGGCAGAGCGTATTGGCTGCGATTCGCTCCGCTTAGGCGGATGGTTGCTTCAGGATTGCCGCCAAGGCGTGCAGGCGGGCTGCGTCTGCCGGAGTTTTCGCGGTGGCGGCGGTTTTTTCCACGGATGGGGCCAGATGCTGGAGCTTCGCAACTTGCTTCTTGTTCATGTGCGAAGTTTCTGCCTTCTGGATGGCCTTCTGAAGATCCGTGATTTGTTTCGCCGGCAATGCCTGCGAACGTGAAATCTGGTCCAGGTACGCCTTGGCCACTACCAGCTTCGACGGCCACTCGATCTTCTGCTGGTTCTGCACGTTCTGCCAGGGCACCTGCACCGTTTTTGCCGCGTCAATTTCGTTCTGCGTCAAAAACTTGGTGGGTGTAAGTTCAAACACGTCCAGCCCGCGCGCAATTTCCGAGCCGTAGATGTAGCCGTCGTACCAATACGCCGACCACTCGCCGCCCAGGATCAGCATCTTCGGATCAATCGGGCCGCGATCGAAATACGCAATCTCAAACGGGTGCGCCGCGTCGGTGAAGTCCATCACGGAAACGCCGCCCTGATACCAGGCCTGCACTTCGATATCGCGGCCCGGCACCGGAATCAGCGAGCCGTTGTGCGCCACGCAATTCTCCGTGTCTCCCTGCGCCGCCGGCAGCTTGTAATAGCTGGCCATGCTCAGCTTGTCGTCCTTCAGATGGAAGATGGCGTCCGCGCCCCAGTGGTTCGGGTCGTTCGGACGGCACCGCGCGCCCAGGCCGCCGCCCCACTCGTCGGTGAAGACCACCTTCGAGCCATCGTTCGAGAACGAAGCGGAATGCCAGTAGGAGTAATTGGGATCGTTCACCGCGTCCACACGCTTCGGATGAATGGGGTCCTTGATGTCCAGCAGAATGCCGTTGCCGGAGCAGGCGCCTGCCGCCAGCCCGATCGCGGAATAAACCGTGATGTCGTGGCACTGGTCGGTGTCGCGCGGCTTGTTCTCCTTCGTGTCGTGGCTGCCGCCGTTGCTCAGGCCGTTCATCGCGCCGGTGCGCGCATCCATGAACACGCGCGGGCTGGAGACGATCTTCGCATTCTGCGGCGCGGCCACCGGAACCTGGATCACATCAATGCGGAACAGCGCCGTGTTGGGATCCTTGTCCGGCTTTTCGCCGGAGCAGCCCGCCAGCTCTTCGGACTGGCGCACAAACGATGTGCCGGAAACATAGATGTAGACGTTGTCTTTGTCGTTGGGATCCACGACGAGCGTGTGCGTATGCGAGCCGCGGCAGGTCTGTACCGCCGCCACTTGTTTCGGATTCCGGATGTCGGAAATGTCAAAGATTCTCACACCGCGAAAACGTTCGGCTTGCGCGGCCGGCAGGCGATGCTTTTTTTCCTTAATCTCCTCGGGCGTTGGCGGCGGCTCCGCCGGAAATCCCTGCGTGGAGCAATCCAGCCGTCCATTCGGCATTTCCACGGACATGAACATGAGGTTTTTGTAGACGGAGACATCGCCCTGGCCGCCGGGGCAGACCATCGAAGTCATCAGTGAAGTTTTGGCCGGGTCGCTGATGTCGAAAATATTCATGCCATAGAAATTGCCCATGAACAGATGATTGCCTTCAAAGGCCATGTCGGAATTCGAAAAAGCCAGCTGCGCGATCACCAGCTGTATCGGTTTTGGAATCTTCGCGATGTTGCTGACGCCCATCTGCTGGACCATCTTCAGCACCTTGGGATCATCGGGGTCGTTCACGCCCAGCTGAAACGCGTCCGGCTTCTTCACCAGCAAAAGATGCTTGATGCCCACCGCGGCTTCGCCCGCGTCGTAAAGGCCCGGCGTCAGCTTGTAGCGCGGGTCGGTGACATCCGATCCCGTCATTCCCGGAGGCAGCACCGGCGCAGGCTGCGGCGCGAAGGGATTGTCCTCTTCTTCGTCTTCCTTTTTCGATGGCTCCTGTTTCGCTGCGTCGGGCTTGGTCTGGTCCTGCTTCGGCGGCTCCTGCGCCCGCGCGCTTCCCAAACCTGCGCACAGGAAAATCACTGCCAACATCATTTGAAACGCAATACGCAACAATCGGTTCATTGTTTCTCCCCTGAATTTTTTCCTGCCAGCATGGTCTGCATAATCTTGATCTCGGCGCGCTGGGTATTGTCGGCATCGGTGGCGAAGTCAAAAATCTCCGCGTCCTGCCCCGCGCCCGCGGTGTTGAACAGATCCTTCACCATAATTAAGGCGCCGTTGTGATGCTGAATCATCCCTGTCAAAAATAAATGATCGAATTGCGCGCCTTTTGCCTTGCGCAGCGCGTCCATCTGCTCCGGCGTCAGCATGCCCGGCATCAGCGCCATCGGATTGCCGGCGCGGTCCATATCGGGCATTCCCGGCATGGCCATGGAAATGGGTTCACCGCGCGCCGCCAGCCAGCGCTTCATAAACCGGATTTCGTCCGATTGAGAACTGCTGATGCGCGCGCCCAGCTCCCGTAAATTCGCGTTCTCCGTGTGCGAGTCAATCAGCGCCGTCATTTCCACGGCCTGCTGGTGGTGCATGATCATGCCCTGCATGAACGCCACATCGGCGGCGGAGCGAGGTGGCAGCACGCCTTTCGTGGAATCCGGAAGCCGCTTGGTTGGCTCGCCCGGTGCACCGGGTTGCACCACCACGGGTGCCGCAGCTTCTTTCTGCTGGGCTGTGGCGAGCAAAGGGGAACCTGCGTAAGCGGACGCGGCGATGAGCGCGCTGGCCAGCAATGCAGCGGAACGGCAACTTCTGCTGTAGATCCGATACGACTTCCTGTTTGGGATACAACTCTCCATTCGCAGTGCTTTCACACGATTATCGTGGCCAAGTCTCAGGCACAAAAAAGCGCCGCCGCGATCACGTTTCACTTCTGATTGGGCCAGCCGGTAAGTCGTTGGCCGACACCCTGTATTGATTACGACCCATTATCCACAAAAGCCACCAGCAACAAAAGCGGTGCCTTTACAGAAAGAAGCGCTTCCACTAAGCTGCCCAACCGAGGAACGCAGAGCGAGCGAGTGGCGGAAAGGCAATCATGAAAGTTGCAACCGGGATGTTGGCGCTGGCAATGTTGTTGGCAGGCGCAAGCAAGGCGGCAGAGGTGAAAAGCGGCGAGGCGCTGATAAAAGCGATGCATGACCGCTACGCCGCCACGTGGTACAAAACCGTGACTTTTACGCAGAAAAGCACCACCTTCAATCCCGACGGCACCACCAAGGTCGAAACCTGGTACGAAGCTTTGCTGCTCCCCGGTAAACTCCGCATTGAAATTGGCCCGCAAAGCGATGGCAACGGTTACCTGCTGGTGAACGGCAACGTCACCATCTTCCGAGGCGGCGAAATCAAATCCAGCCGCGCGCAACAAAATATGCTGCTGGTGCTGGGCTTCGACGTTTACGGGCAATCGCCGGAAGCCACGCTGGCAATCGCCAAGCAGGAAGGTTTCGACGCCAGTAAATTCCATGAAGACACCTGGGAAGGGAAGCCGGCTTATGTTTTTGGGGCGGAAAAGGGCGATCTGAAATCCAAACAGTTCTGGGTGGAGAAAGACCGCATGCTGTTTGTACGCCTTCTGGAGCCGGACGCGGCCGATCCAAACAAATCCCAGGACATTCGATTCACCGATTACCGCGCGCTGGGCGCAGGCTGGATTGCAGCCCGTGTGGAGGTTTATTCCGACGGCAAGAAAGTTTTCACCGAGGAATACACGGAAATCAAGAAGGACGTGCCGCTCGACGCGGCTATCTTCGACCCCAAGCAGTTCACCACCACCCACTGGGAAAAGTGAGCCGGGCGGCCGCGTCTGCCGCTCTATTCCATCTCAAACGTTACATAGGTCAGTTTGCCCGCGCGCTCCACCAGCATTGCGGCGGCTTCGCCCGGCTGCAATTTTCCAAACGCCGTTCGAAGATCGTCCACATTGTTGATGGTGGTGCGGTTCAGCGAGTGCACGATGTCCCCCTCTTGCAGCCCCGAATCCACCGCCAGTCGGTTTGCGACGATGGACGCCACCAGCACGCCGCTCGGCATGCGCAGTTCCCCGACGATATCTCCGACTTCCGTCGTCACCGTCACGCCCACAATCCCCAGCCGGGGAATCAAATCCTTCTTCGGGTCGCCCAGATCGGAAAGCCTGCTGGCATCGTTGCGCGGTTCGTAGATCGGAATCGTCAATTCCAGTTTCTTGTCGCCTCGCAAAACCTGCAGGTGCGCGCTGTTGCTGGTATTCAACAGATAGAGCGCCAGCGTGAAAATCGGCACGTTCTCCACCGGGTAACCATCGAGCGTCAGAATCACATCCTGGATTTTCAGCCCGGCGCGCTCCGCCGAACTTCCCGGAAAAATATCGGAAACAATCAAGCCGGCTTGCGTCCCCAGTCCAAGTCCCTGCGCCAGATCGGGAGTCACGGTTTGCAGGTCAGCGCCGATCGAGCGCCGCCGCACGCGCCCATACTTGCGAATCTGCTCGTAGGCGTAGCGCACGATTCCGCTGGGAATCGCGAAGCCGATCCCTTCATTTCCGCCAGATTTGGTGTAGATAAAAGTATCAATGCCCACAACGTTTCCATCCACATCCACCAGTGGGCCGCCGCTGTTGCCCGGATTTATGGCCGCGTCGGTCTGGATGTAGATCATCGGATCGTCGGGGTCTGGCTGCCGCAGCACGGAACTCACCAGGCCAAATGTGACGGAGTTCTCCAATCCTTCCGGGCTGCCAAATGCCAGGACGATCTGCCCCTTCTGAATGTGATCGTAACGGCCAAGCGGGAGCACGGGCAGGCCGGTGGCCTCCACCTTCAACACCGCCAGGTCGATCATTTTGCTGTAGCCGACAACGCGCGCGGAAAGAATGCGGCCACGCGACTTAAGCAGCGATGCGGCCTGCGAATCCTGCGTGGGCGCCGGAGTAAGAACCACGCGCACGCGATCCGCTCCTTTCACCACGTGATAATTCGTGACGATGTAGCCATCGGGATCAACGATCACGCCGGAGCCCAGGCTGCGTTCGCGTCCGATCGAACTCGGCGCGGAACTGTCCTCGTCGTCTTCGTCCGCCGCTCCGAACCCAGTCACCAGCACTTCCACCACGGCCGGCGAAACGCGCCTCACCAGCGTCTGAAAGGAACTGTTCATCTGATGCAGAATTTCCGGCGTTTTATCCGGAGCTTCGGCCGGAGCCTGCGCGGCAGCGGGCAGGGAACAGGCCAACAAAGTGCCGGCGAAAAATGCAAAGTCGCGGACCGCAGGGCGCCGCGATTTGGGGCGAACGGTGATCACGATGTTTCCTCTTTCCTGAGATGGCTATCGCCCTTGGACGTGTGCGGGAGTAGTCGGATTTCGTAGTTCCACGGCGGGCAATGCTCCGGGGCTTCGCCAGAGCAGCCACGGCGAACAATCATAATGGAAGTGGGAAAAGATAGTTGAACTTTCCGAAGCCGCGATGGATCCCGAATCCTAGGGTTCGATCAGCGCAGGCCGCTGCAGCCATCGCGTCTTTTCGCAGTAGGTATAGAGCTCTTCGCGGAAGTTCGGGTGGGCAATCTCGATCAGCGCTTCGGCGCGCTGCCGGATGGTCCTCCCGTGAAGGTAGGCGACGCCGTATTCCGTAACCACATAGTGGACCGAACCGCGCGACGTGACCACGCCCGCCCCCGGATCCAGCATGGGCGCGATCCGCGAAATTTTTCCACTCTTTGCGGTCGACGGGATGGCGATGATCGGTTTGCCGCCTTTGCAGCGCGAGGCGCCGCGGATGAAGTCCACCTGCCCGCCGATGCCGCTATAAAAATACGTGCCGATGGAATCGGCGCAGACCTGCCCGGTGATATCCACCTGCAGCGCGGAATTAACGGCCACCATTTTATGGTTTTGCGAAATCACGTAAGGATCATTGGTGAACGCATTGGGATGAAATTCGAACGCGGGATTATTGTCCACGAAGTCGAACAGTTTCTTCGTGCCCAGAATAAATCCGGTGACAATTTTCCCGCGCTTCAGCGTCTTGCAGTTCCCGTTGATCACGCCTGATTCGATCAGCGGGATCACGCTGTCGCTCAGCATTTCCGTATGGATGCCCAGGTCCTTATGAGTCGTCAGTTGGCGCAGCACCGCGTCCGGAATACCTCCGATTCCCAACTGCAGCGTGGCTCCATCCTCGATCAGCGAAGCCACGTTCTTCCCAATCGTGCAATGCACATCGGTGATCGCGATGGGCTTCAGTTCGCAAAGGGGACGCGAGGCCTCCACCACGGCGTCAATATCGTTGACGTGGATAAAACTGTCGCCAAATGTCCGCGGCATCTGGTCGTTCACCTGCGCCACCACAATTTTCGCGTGGCGGGCCGCGGTCAGCGTGGTGTCCACGCCCACGCCAAAGCTGCAAAAGCCGTGCGCGTCCGGCGGAGATACCTGGATCAGCGCCACATCAATTGGCATCTGCCCGGACTCAAACAAATTTTCAATCTGGCTCAAAAACACCGGAGTGTAATCCGCGCGGCCCTCGTTCACCGCCTGCCGGACGTTGCCGCCTATGAACATCGCGTTGTGCCGGAAGTGCCCCTCCATCTGCGGCAAGATGTAGTCGGCGCGGCCCAGCGTCAGCAGGTGCACAATTTCCACGTTGCGCACGAAGGGAGCGCGAGCCATCAGCGCCTCCACCAGAGCTTCCGGCTCCGCGCATCCGGGGTGGATATAAACGCGCATTTTGGATTGAATGCACGCCAGCGCTTCCTCTGGCCCAACCACTTTTCGGCGATAGTCTTCTTGCCAGCTCATCGGCGCTCCATGCAATTCCGCTGCGTGCGGGTATTCACGATAGAAGGAGCAATCGATGTGCCAGTGGGCATCTCCGGCGAGATTTGTAAATTGCGGCAAATAAAAGAGTTGCCTGAGTGGAAGTGACGCCTGCACTTTTGCCTGTGACCTTTGACCCAGCTTGCACCGTGAAATCGCTCTGTCACTCACCCAACCCAGCGAACGGGCGTTCCGCGGGTTACATTGCGGTTTCGGAGAGTTGCCCAAACCTTTACCGTTTTCTCCAGGGAAACGGCCTTGGCAGATTTCCTGCCGGCCTTATCCCCGCCGTGTATCTTGGAAGTGAACCCGGATAATTGGCGGCCCCATGAGCAAGTTGCGAATCTTAATTTCACTCACCACCAACGATAACGACTACCAGCTCGAACAAGCGAGCTCCGCCGAGCAGGCGGCCCGCAAAAGCGGCGTTCAATTGCAGCTTTCCTACGCCGGCAACGACGCCATCAATCAGAGCACGCAAATCCTGAAAATTATCCAGGCGCCGGAGGAGGACCGTCCCAACGCGATTATTTTTGAACCCGTGGGCGGAACTGCGTTGCCGCAGGTCGCCCGTGCCGCCGTTGACGCCGGCATCGCCTGGGTAGTTTTGAATCGCGAAGCGACCTACATCGCGGATCTTCGCAAGCTAGGCAAGGCTCCGGCGTTCACCGTCACCGTGGATCACGTGGACATCGGCCGTATTCAGTCGCGCCAGTGTGCGGCGCTGCTCCCGGCTGGCGGAACGATTCTTTATATTCAGGGACCATCGGAAAATTCCGCCGCCAAGGATCGCCTGAAAGGGATGCTGGAGCGCAAGCCCGCGAATCTGCAGCTGATCACTTTGAAAGCCCAGTGGACCGAAGAGAGCGCCATGCGCGCCGTGCGTTCCTGGCTGAAGCTGACCACTTCCAAAAAAGCGGCGGTGGATCTGGTGGCGGCGCAAGATGATTCCATGGCCATCGGCGCGCGCAAAGCGTTTCAGGAATTACCGGCGGGGGTGGAACGCGAGCGCTGGCTCTCCGCGCCCTTCATCGGCATCGACGGCTTGCCGAAAACGGGGCAAGCCTGGGTGCGCAGCGGATTATTGCGCGCCACGATCTTCAGCCCGCCGAATACGGGCCAAGCCATAGACATGCTGGTAGATGCCCTGCGAAACGGAAAACCGCAGCCGGAGCGCGCGATTACCCAGGCCGTCTCGATCCCCGCCCTCGAATCCCTTCGCCCGCAAAAGTAATAGGCAAATCGTCCTAAGTATCTTTACGACACGCGCTATTGCCAATCCGTTCCTGAACGAGCCACTATCTCTGCATAGCAGGAAACGGGTTGTCCCCCCGGTGAATTGCTAGTTCGACGCAGAAATGTCAGCGCACGAATTGGATAACCGGCTCATGCATTCCGTTTGTTACAGGCTGATCGTTCCGGTGCTTTGCTGCGCGGTCCTTGGGGCCGCACAGGCGCACGCGCAGGATGTGGCCGAAGCGGCCCGCCAGGCGCGCGAACGGAAAGCCGCGCAGGAAAATTCTCCCCATCACGTCTATACGGACGACGAATTGCAGCGCGCGAAAATTCTCACGCCGGATGATCGTTCGCGGGCGATTGCGGCGCGGACCGCTCCCGCTGAGCTGCAAAAACAGGAAACGACGCAGCCGCAACAAGCGGAACAATCCGCGCAAGCGCCGACGCCGTCACTTGGAGAGGTTGCGCGCGCGTATCGCCAGGAAAAAGCTGCGCGCCACGCGGAGCAGCTTGCAAAGGAAACCGGGCGCTCTCACTATCCGATGGAACTCCCGGCCGCCACTCTTGCCGCTCCCAAGCCTGAAGTCGGACCCGTCGTCGGATCTTTAAGAAGGGACGAATTGCTTGCCGGGCGGCCTCTCCCGGTTGCGCCGGTCGCGGGCGGCAATCTTCGCGTCTCTCCATTCGTCCCGCGGCGTGCGGTTGTTCCCACGGTTCCATCATTGGCTCCGCCGCTGGCTTCGATGGTGCATTTGCTGCGGAGAGAAAAGGTTCAGCCGGGCGACTCCTGGTGGAAACTGGCGCGCCGCTATCTGGGCGATGGCTCGCGTTGGGCGGAACTGGTCCGCGTGAATCCCGGCCTGGATGCCAACCCCAATCAATTGCGCTCGGGCATTTTTGTCTTTGTGCCGGAATCTCTGCGAACCGGGAAAGCGCCGTCGGGCCCCGATCTGGTCGTCCGCCAAGGCGACACCTTATGGTCCCTGGCCCGGGAACATTTAGGGAGCGGCAATGCCTGGCCTCAGTTGGCCGCCGCAAACCCAGAAATTACGCAGTTCCACCAATTGCAAATCGGCACCAGACTCCGGCTCCCCGCCGCGCCAGCGCCCCCGTCTTCCCGCAAAGCCTGTGCCACCGCTCGAAACTAGCGTTACTCTCGCCTGCTCGATCTTTACTCTAAATTTTGCACGCAAGAATGTTGTCATCCCGAACTCCGCGGTTTTTGCGGGGTGAGCGATCTGCTTTGCTGCCGCGGTTATATCGGCTGATCGCAGACTATAAACCCATTCGAAACGATTAAACGGGACAATACCTCTCAACACATCGGGCCCATTTTCTTTAATTTTTTATAGGCCTGGTCAGTCAGACCGATTCGCTTTCGAATCTCCTTCTGCTCCTTCTTGAGAGCCGCCGACTTTAGTTCACTGCAAATCATGGAGACCCAGACGTCACCGGTTCTTGGGTCGACTGCATAGTTTCCAACCACGGCATTCTTGCCTGGGTTTTGCCACAGTGCTTCAAAATAGTAAAAATTTGGGTACTCCGGGATCGGTGGCTCAGACTCAATTTGAAATCCCGGCAATTTTGTAGCGCCTCCCGGCTCCAGGGCGACACGAACCAATGCTCTCGCCTCCTCTTCGGTGAGTTTGCGCGCAGAGACTAAAGTGGATGTTTGTTGCGAGAACGATGGCGTTAGCAGAAAAATCGACATGAAAGTCATGAGGCACGCTGTAGTTCGGTGGGCGGTTTTCATCGATTTTTGCCGGTGCAGATCAGTTATTCGGGATGATATTCGCAGATTTCCCCGAAAAGCGTTCGCCGCACCGTTTCTATATCGAGTCTGACCGGAAAATTATGGTCGGGGCGCCCGGATTTGAACCGGGGGCCTCCTGCGCCCAAGGCAGGCGCGCTACCAGGCTGCGCTACGCCCCGACATGAAGTGCATTTCCAATTTTACGGTACTTTTCCCTTTTATGGTTAATGCGAAAGACCAGGAGGCCAGCACGGAGCCCTCTTTGATAGGATGGTGCCGGAAGGCCAACGAAACTTGAAGAAAACGCCAAAGCATGTTTTGCGAGGGAAGATCGCCTTGGTGGCCGGCGCGACACGCGGCGCCGGACGGGGCATCGCCATCGCGCTGGGCGAGGCGGGCACAACCGTTTATTGCACCGGGCGCAGCACGCGGAAACGCGGAGCCACGCGCGGACGACCGGAGACCATTGAGGAAACGGCAGAGCTGGTGACCGCGGCTGGCGGGAAGGGAATTGCGATCCGCGTGGATCACACCGATCCGGCACAAGTGAAAAAACTTGTTGCGCTGATTCGTCGGAGGCACAAGGGGCTGGATATTCTTGTCAACGATATTTGGGGCGGCGATGCGCTCACGGAATTCGGCAAGCCCTTCTGGAAAGTAAATCTGGAAAACGGCCTGCGCATGCTGAAGCAGGCTGTCCACTCGCACATCATCACCGCGCATTACGCAGCTCCGCTGATGCTGGGCCGCCGAGGAGCCGCCATTTTCGAAATCACCGATGGCGATGCCTTTTACTACCGTGGAAATATTTTCTATGACCTGGTGAAAATATCGGTAATCCGCTTGGCGTTTGCGATGGCCCGGGAACTCCGCAAGCGCAAGATTGCTTCCGTCGCGCTGACGCCGGGTTTCCTGCGGTCAGAGGCCGTTCTGGAGCACTTTGGCGTTACGGAAGCGAACTGGAAGGATGTAGGAAAGCGCAAGAACCCGGCTGCGAACTCCAAGGATCAGAATGACGCGCCCGAGGATTTCCTGATTTCCGAATCGCCCCGATTCGTTGGCCGCGCAGTAGTGGCCGTAGCCGCGGATCCGAAGGCAATGAAGAAAAGCGGGCGCGTTTTCAGTTCCTGGGCGCTGGCGCGCGAATACGGTTTTACGGATCTCGATGGCACGCAGCCGCACTGGGGCAACTACGCCACGAAGAAATACGGCAAGTACAAAATCTGCGATGAAAAATTCTATTCTTACTGGACGCCGGGTTTGATTGAGCTCGTCTTCCCCGATTGGTTCTGATCGCGATTATTTTTCGCGCGCAAATAAGGAGAGTTACTTTTATTGACCCACCAGGCAGTTCGATTCGCCTTCCGTGGGGGTCATACGCTACGATGTAACTAATCTAATCCGTAATACAAGGATGCTTCAGCGAAAGGAAATCGGAATGAAACGCGGAATTCTCGCCACCCTGCTAGTCGCGATCTTGATCTTTGCCGTCGCCTGTAAACCTAAAACCGACGAAAAAGAATACATCCGCGCCGGCGTCATCAAACATCTTGCCGCGCTGAACATGCTTAATATGAGCGCGATGGACGTCAAGGTTACGCAAGCCACGATCAACGGCAACCAGGCGCAGGCAGAGGTTGAGATTCGCTCGAAGGGTGGCGACCCGAACGCCGCTCCGATGCAGATTGGCTATGCGATGGAAAAGCGCGGCCAGGAATGGGTGGTGCTGAAAAGCACGGGCATGGGCAGCGGAATGCAACATCCCGGCCCTGGTGAAGCGCCTCCGGCAGGCTCCGCGCCAGGCGCAATGCCCCCGGGCCATCCAAACGTGACCGGTGGCAGCGGACAGACGCCAGGGACGCACCCGGATTTCAACGCGATTATGAATTCCGCGCCGAACTCCTCGCAGCCCGCGCAGCCTCCAGCGCCGCAATCGCAGACGCCTCCTCCAGGCTACTCGAAGCCCTGACAAATTCCGCCGGCATGCCGTTCAAGAAATCGTCAAACCTGAGGGGAAATGACTTTCGTTTTTAGCCATTTCCATTTTCGTTGGTTCACTAACGTTTTCCAGTCAATTCGCGTAAACAGGTAGACCAGCCCGATGAGCGCACATTGCGTCACGACGAAATACCCGCTGAAATACCCGAGCGCTGCGCCGCCGTCCACTTCCACTTTCCGGGAGACGATCGCGGCGCCTTTCGCCCAAAACGTATAACTGACAAGGCGTCCCAGGAAAAAGGGAATAGCGATGCGCAGGATACTCATCGTGGTGAGCCCGTAGGCGATAAACACGGAATTCGACGGCAACGGCGTGAAGGCAAAAAACAAAAGAAGTCCAAACGTGAAACGCGGGCGCTTCTGAATTTCATCTCGCAGCGAATCCACATTTTCCCTCGTAGCCGCACTCAGCCAGCGCCGGCGGACGATGATGCGGGACGTCTTCGCCAGAATGCAGCGACCCAGCGTCGCCGCAAGCGCGCCGGTGACCGAAAGCATCCAGCCCGCATGCTCTGGAAAGCGGAAACCCAGAAACGAAAACACCATCCATGTCGGCGGAGCGAATGCCGGGATCACATTCAGGGCAAGCACGATGAGAAATACCAACGCCATCGGGTTCATGGGTTCGCTCAATAATCCTGTAGATCTTTAGTCGGCAGGGCCACGCGCACTGCGTTTAAAACCGCGAATAGGTCAATCAGCTCCTGCCCGATGGCGCCCCAGATTGGCGGAAGATAACCGAAAGCGGCCGCGATCATTCCGATCATGCTGGCGGCCATGCCGCCGAGCGCGCTTTGCAACGCAATACGCCGCATGCGCCGCCCGATGTGGATCAGCTCATCAATTTTCCCGAGTGAGGATTCCAGGACCACCGCGTCGGCGGCCTCTGTGGTGATATCGTTCTGTGAGCCAAAGGCGACGCCAACGGTAGCGGCCATGAGCGCGGGCGCGTCGTTGATCCCGTCTCCCACGAACAGCGTGCGGCCCCGGGCGGTCGCTTCCTTCACGATGGCCACTTTTTCTTCGGGACTTTTGCCCGCGTGTACCTCCGTGATGCCCACACTTTCGGCAAGATATTTCACCTCCGACTCGCGATCGCCGGAAACGAGCATCACACGGGCCACGCCATGTTTGGGCCGCAAATGTCCGATAAATGAAGCGGTGTCTTTTCGCGGCGCGTCGTGAAAGCGGATGGCCGCCGCGAATTTTTCGTCAATGAATACCAGGCACTCCAAGCCGCTGGCCAGAGGCGGAAGTTCTATATTGGCGAGGCCCACCTTGTTTCGCCCGGTGACGAACAGAGTGTGGCCCGCGACGTTGCCGCGCAACCCCTGGCCGGGGCGCTCGCTGATCTGATCCACGGGTAGCAGCTGAAGCTGCTCCTGCCTTGCGGCGGTGACGATTGCGGTGGCGAGCGGATGCTTCGAATATTGCTCCGCGCTGGCGACCAGCTGCAGCACGTTTTCGCGGCGGAACTCCGGCGCGCAAAGAATTTCGGTCACCTTCGGCCGGCCGTAGGTCAGCGTCCCGGTCTTGTCGAAGATCAACGTCTGGCACTTTTCGATCTGCTCGAGCACCGCGGGATTTTTGATGATGATCGCGCGGCGCGCGGCCAGCGAGATGGCGCCGATGATGGCGGTGGGAATGGCCAGAAGCAACGGGCAGGGCGTGGCGATCACCACGACGGAAAGAAATCGTTCGAAATTTCCGCTCAGGAGCGCGGCGGCAATGGCCACGCCAAGCGCGAGCGGCGTGTACCATGCGCCCAATTGATCTCCGAGGCGGCGAAGTTGCGGGCGCTGCTGCTCGGTATCTTGCATCACCTTCATGATGCGGGCGTAGCGCGAGTCTTTGGCCAATTTGTCCGCGCGAATCGTAAGCAGCGCCTCACCGTTGATGGCGCCGGAAATCACCGTGGAGCCCGGTACTTTGGAGACTTCGTAGGGTTCGCCCGTCAGGTAGGCCTCGTTCATTTCGCCGTGACCTTCCGCGACGGTGCCGTCCACCGGACAGATTTCATGCGGCAGGACGATGAGTTCTTCACCGATGCGAATGTCGGCAAGTTTTACTTCCACCATTCCGCCGGCTTGCTTGCGATGGGCGATGCTGGGCACACGCCGCGCCAGAGCGTCAAGCACTGAAGACGCCCGTGCGGTGGCGAACTCCTCCAGCGCCTCGCCACCGGAAAGCATCAGCACCACGATCGTCGCAACGAGGTATTCCCGGAGCAGGATGGCGGTGATAATGGAAACTCCCGCCAGAAGGTCCGAGCCAAACTGCCGCTTCGCCAGCCTTTTGAGAAGTCCCCACATCATCGGAATGCCGCCGGCCAGCAGCGCGGCGAACAGCGGCAAGTTGGAAGTGAGGGCAGGGAACTGCAGCGCGTAGTACAGAACAACATGCAAAACTATTGCAACAAGTGTCAAACCGGCGATGTAGGTCTCTTTGGTTGGTGTGAATCCGGGCTTCGCCGAAGCCGCCATCGTGCTCCAACTTATCCCACCGGCACGGCGGCTTGTCAAAGTCACACGTCACATTCGATTTAGTGGGGAAACAGCCGGACTAGACGGTTTTGTCCCTGGAATAGCACAGCGATTCGAGGTTGCAGTCCGCGCATTTCGGTTTACGCGCGACGCAAACGCGGCGGCCGTGCCAGATGAGTTGGTGCGAAAACTGGATCCATTTATCCTGCGGGATGATCTGCATCAGGTCCTGCTCAATTTTCCTGGGCTCTTTGTTGCGAGTTAAGTCCAGGCGTTGCGATAAGCGCATCACGTGCGTATCCACCACCACGCCGCTGGCGATGCCGTAAGCGGTCCCGAGCACGACGTTGCCGGTTTTCCGCGCAACACCCGGCAGGGTCAGGATTTCTTCCATCGTGCGCGGTACTTCACCGTTGAATTTTTCAATCAGGCCCTTGCTCGCTCCCATGATGGACTTCGTCTTGTTGCGGAAAAATCCCGTGGGGCGAATCTCTTTTTCCAGTTCCGCGGCTGAAGCGTAAGCGAAATCCTGCGGCGTCTTGTATTTCTTGAACAATTCCTTTGTGACCAGATTCACGCGCACGTCGGTGCACTGCGCCGAAAGAATCGTGGCGATCAGAAGCTGGAACGCATTTGAAAAGTTCAGCTCGCAGGTCGCATTCGGGTACGCCGCCTGTAGTCCAGCGAGTATCGCCGCGACGCGCTTCGGATCCGTCCCGGCCGAAGTGGCTTTCTTTTTGGCACCGCGCGATTTGCCCTTGCCCGATTTCACAGCTTTCTTCTTCGTAGCCATCCAACCCTCTTCCCTCTGTGCTCTCCGCGCCCTCTGTGGTGAAACTCTTTCCTACAGCACTTCCATCAATCGCCGGAACGCCTTCCCGCGATGGCTATGCTCACTCTTCTCTCCCGCGTGCAACTCCGCGAAAGTCTTCCCCAACGGCGGAAAATAAAACACGGGATCATACCCAAAACCCCCAGTCCCTCGTGGAGCCTCCAGAATTTCGCCATTCACCTTTTCGGAAACCACGGCAAGTGCGCGTCCATTGCGCACCGCGGCAATCACGCAAACAAAGTACGCGCTCCGCTGCGCCCCAGCCAGGCCTTTCATCTCTCCCAACAACTTGTGAATGCGCGCTTCGTTGCTCGCCCCCGGTCCCGCGTATCGTGCCGAATGAACTCCCGGCGCTCCCCCCAGCGCAGGCACCACCAGCCCCGAATCATCCGCGAACACAATCCCCTCCGTGTTGCGCGAATAATAGAACGCTTTCCCCGCCGCGTTCTCTGCAAACGTCGGCGCGGACTCTTCAAATTCGCGTAGCTCGCCCATAACCCGGTAAAAGGTTCCAGTCGCCAGGCGCCACCGGTAGCCTCTGCGAGCACGCGAAACTCTTTCAGCTTTCCCGCGTTGCCCGAGGCCAAATAGAGCGCCGGTTCATCTGCAATGTTCTGGTTCATAGCTAAATTGTAGCGTGCTGAAATTCCGTTATCGTTTGCGGTTCAGGAAACTTGCCGGCAGCACTTCGCGCTGCGCGTCATACAGGCGGCGAATTCCGGCGGCCGCCAGCGCCAGCAGATCCTGCATCTCGCTTCCCGCAAATGGGCGCCCTTCGGCAGTGGCCTGAATCTCCACGAAATCTCCGCTGCCGGTCATCACCACATTCATATCCACTTCCGCCCGCGCGTCCTCTTCGTAACAAAGGTCCAGTAACGCAACATCATCCACGATGCCCACGCTGGTGGCTGCAACCGAATCGATCAGCGGCGAATTCTTCAACATCCCCGCCGCCACGATACGTTCAATGGCCAGTGCGAAAGCCACGAAAGCGCCTGTGATTGAAGCGGTGCGCGTGCCGCCGTCGGCTTCAATCACGTCGCAGTCCAGGAAAACAGTCCGTTCACCAAGCGCTTCCTGGTCGGTAATCGCCCGCAGCGATCGCCCAATCAGCCGCTGAATCTCCAAAGTGCGCCCGGTCTGCTTTCCACGCGCAGCCTCCCGCGGAGTGCGCTCTTCGGTGGCGCGCGGCAACATGCCGTACTCGCTGGTCACCCAACCCTTGCCGCTGCCCTTCAGAAAGCTGGGGACGCCATCATCCACCGTCGCGGTGCAGATCACGCGCGTCTTGCCCACTTCAATCAACACGCTGCCTTCGGCCTGCGAAATAAAATCCGGCGTAATCTTGATGGTTCGCAACTGGTCGGCGTGCCGCCCGTCATTCCGCATTGTGTTGCCTCTTTTCACGGCTATTTTCTGCTCGACGCCCGCTATCGCCGCGTTGCGCGCCGCACTCTTTCCACGGCTTTTTCGATTGGCGCGGGCAATAGCGATCCCGGCGGCGCGGGGTAATCCAGCTTGATGCCGGTGGCGTCCTTGGCACTCACTCGGAACATCTGTGTCAGGTCCAGATGCCCAGCCAGCGTATCCACCTCTTGCCCGTGGATCAGAATCTTCAGCCGCAGCACCTGTGGCACGTTGGCCTCTAGCGTCCGCACAATCGATTCCACGGCCAACTGCTCGCTCTCAATCCCCGAAGGTATCGAGGTGCGGAGTTCCTCGGAAAAATCCGCCACCGCGGTGCCGTCCGGCAATATATAAAACGCCAACAGCGCCGCGTCGGGCGGCAACGTACGAGAGTCCGCGTTCACCGGGCCAGCCAACAGGGTGTTCAGAACCTGCTTCGCCCGTAAAACCGGCTCCTTCGAAAGCGGCAGTTCCACGATCACCGGGCTCAACGTGCCCTCCTGCCCGCGCGATCCCCAAAACATCTGCACCTTCACCATCGGGTCGCCGCTATTCACCGGAGCCACGGGCAACAATTCGCGGCGCGCCTGCTCCGCGGTTTTTTCCGTCAGATTCTTGGCCTTGTTCACCTGCCGCCGCAAAGCGGGGAAGTAAAGCCCCGCGGCGATCACCGCGGCCACCAGAATACCCGTAAGCCAGACCGTCCATTTAGGGTTCACGGCTGGACGCTCCCGCCCGGTCCACTGGCATTGGGCACCACGTACAAAGGCCGAAACGCGGTGACGCCTCTCGCGATGGCTTCCGCCACTCCGGGCGCCATGCTTTCCAGATCTGCTCGATTTTGCACCGAGACGCTCGAAATCTCGACCGCGATGGCCGGCGCCGCCGTGGTGCGCAATTGCCGCACGGGCGCCGTCTGCAGCGTATCCGGCGACCCCTTGAACCGTTTCGCGAGTTCCTGCTGCACCAGGTCGCCGAGTTTCCTGCTCAAGCTGAGGAAGGGAAGTTGCGCTTGATCCCAGGGAATCAATCCAGTGATATTTGCGGCGGTGGGCGCTTCCGGCTCAACGTATACCCGTGTGGTGCCCGCCAGGCCCGTGGAAGCGATATGAAGGGTGATGAAGATGGCGCCGCGTTGCGCGTTGGCGCGGGCAGACCGGTCGTCGAACGAAGGATTGTCGTTCGCCTCGCGCGTCTGGAGTACCTGGAAGCCCTGAGCTTCGAGCGCTTTCTTCGTGGCGGCGGCAAATTGCAGAAGTTCATCACTCTCTGTAATGCCTTCGGTGCCGCGCGCGCCCTGGTCCGTGCCGCCGTGAGCCGGATCAAGCACGACGATATTCAGCCCGGTCCGGGGTGTCACCGGAACTCCAGCGGACGGCGTTTGCTGCGGCGCGCTTGTTGCTGCCGAGGCATTGGTGGAAGTCGAACTCGAACCTGTTTGTTGCGGTGGCACGGCGCCCAGCAGCGCAATTGCGCTCATGGCGGCGGCCAGGAACACACCAGCCCAAATTTGCATGGGATGCGAAAGGGATCTCACGTCCAGCAGGATATCAAATCTACGCGCCTTCCTCTTGGAAGAGAGAGAGCCACCGCATCGAATTAGAGACTCTTTGCGGTCCGGTAGCCCGGCTGCCGCACCCAAAAAAAAGCCCGCTCAGGCAAACCGGGCCGCGAAGCTGAGTCAGAGAAGAAAGCTAGTCCGCCGCAACGCCTTGCGGAACTGGCTGCGCCGCGAACCGTGCGCGAATCTTGGACATCGCGAAATACATCCCAAAGCCCGCGAAGATGATCAGAAAGCCAAAAACCAGGCCGTTCATGCCCAGCATGGTCTCGTGGCCGCTCTCAACCAGCGAAAGCAGCAGCAGCGCCAGCGGGAAAATGCCGCAAGTCACTGCTCCCGCCATGCCGCCGGGAACACGGAACGTCCGCCGCAGCTTCGGTTCGCGCACCCGCAGCACCACCAGGGTGACGAACTCCAGCATCAGCGCCGCGCCATACAACATAATGTCCAATGTCACCAGCCGCTGAAAGCCAAGCCCCAGGCACAACGCCCAGCAACTCGCCAGAACCACGATGGCCACCCAAGGAGTTTCGTTCGTTTTCGTCACTTTACCGAAAACCTTCGGCATCATCCCGTCTTTGGCCATGGCCAGCGGCAGGCGTGAGTAGCTCATCACCAGCGCGTTGAACATGCCGAAGGCGCTCATCATCCCGCCAATGGTCACCATGAAGCGCAGCCACTCGAACCCCATCACTTTGCCGCCGAACTGTCCGGCGATGGCTGCCCAGGACCCGTCCTCAGCAAACGACGAAGCCGGCATCCCGGTGAAATAGACTGCCACGAACGGCAGAATGTAGGTCAGTGAAACCAGCACCACCGCCGCGATCATCGCCCGGGGGTAGGTGCGCTGCGGCCGCTCGACTTCTTGCGCGATCGTCGAAGCGTTATCCCAGCCCATATAGTTCCACATGGCCACCAGCACCGCACCCAGCAATCCCACGCTGGCGCCAGAGGCGGCTGCATGTGGTTCGCCTGCGAATGCGCCCAAGCGCATCGGCGTCAGCAACACAATTAATCCGAACGGCAGCGAAAGCAGGAAGAACAACCAGAGCGACGTGATCCCGACGACCCGGATGCCCGCCAGATTCAGCGCCGCGCAGGTCACCACCACAAACAGCCCGGCATAAACTCCGTGATGGCCCTCGCCAAACCAGGGAGACATCTGCTTCAGGTAAAACACAAACAGCGTGGGGTAAATCGCCATGTCAAAAATGCTGGCGGCCAGCGAAAGCCAGGCTTCCTGGAAGCCCCAGAAATCGCCCAGTCCGCGGCGAACCCACGCGTAATAGCCGCCTTCTTGCGGCAATGCGCTCGACAGCTCGCCGATCATAAAAGCCGTTGGCAAGCACCAAAGCACCGGCAAAAACAATAAAACCAGAATTCCGCGGCCGTAGCCTGCGCCAGAGATGATCGCCTCGGTCCCGTACGTTCCGCCGGACACCATGAAGAACGTGGCGGCAACGAGAGGCCAGAGCGTCAGTTTTGCGACTCTCTTTTTCGCGATGGGAATTGCTTGGGAAGGAATTTGTGCGGGAAGGGATAAAGTGCTCAATTTTTACTCTCGTCCTCCTAAGGTGACTCTCGCTCTCAAATTTCTCGGATCAAGGTCACTTTTTGAAGAATACAGTCTCTACATCTGCATGCAACAAAAAAATGACGTTTTGGAAAATTTTTTTCAGGACGCCATCTGTACGGAAGTACTAGACGCAATGAGCTATCTCGCCAGCATCCACGCCTTGCATCCCGGCTGTGATAAACTCCGCCGAGTTTTTCATTTCCTCTTTTCCGGAGTCATACGCATGAAGCTACGCATGTCCGCCCTGCTCGCACTCTTTATGTCGGCAAGTTCCATTACTCTCGCGCAGCAATCCCCTGCTCCCCGTCCAATTAGCGTGGACGATCTCTTCGGTGTGAAGGAGGCCCGCGATCCGCAAATCACGCCCGACGGCCAATTCATCGCCTACACCGTGAACTCCACCTCCTTGAAGGAAGACAAGGCGGAATCGCGCATCTGGATGATTCCCACCGCCGGAGGCGACGCGATCCCGCTCACGGACGAAAACGCCTCCTCTTCACACCCGCGCTGGTCGCCCGACGGGAAGTTTCTTCTGTTTCTTTCCTCCCGCAAGGATTCCGACGGTGAAGATGGCAAAACGCAGGTCTATCTTCTCAACCGGCTCGGTGGCGAAGCGCAGCGTCTGACCGACACGGCGCAGAACGTGGATGACGCCGAATGGGCGCCGGACAGCAAGCAACTGGTCTTGATCCTCCGCGATGCCTCGCCAGAAGAGCTGGATGCTGCTTCCAAGAAGAACAAGGATGGGGACGCGACAGATAAGAAGTCCAAAGCCCAGCCTCCGTGGGTCATCGATCGGCTGCAGTTTAAGTTAGACAATATCGGCTACCTTGACCGCCGCCGGACCCATCTCTACGTCTTCGATCTCGCCGCGAAATCCCAGCGCCAGGTAAGCTCCGGCGATTTTGACGATTCGGACCCGGCGTGGTCTCCCGACGGCAAACTGCTCGCCTTCGAGAGCAATCGCGCGATGCCGGACCCGGATCGTTCCTATGGCTCCGACATCTGGGTGGTGGCCGCCGATAACTCCGACAAGGGCGCGCATCCAACCCAAGTGACCAACTTTCCGGGCTCGAAACACCATCCCACCTGGTCTCCGGACAGCAAATGGTTGACCTACGAAGCCACCACCGACATTAAACTCTTCTACTACGCCACCTACCACGTCGCGGTTTCTCCGGCCGCTGGCGGTGAGGCCAAGATCCTCACAAAGTCGTTCGACCGCATTGCCACGCTCCCGCGCTTCGCTCCGGACGGGAAGTCCATCTACTTCATCGCCGATGACGATGCCACCATGACGCTCGCTCAAGTGAACGTCGCCGACGGCAAGGTGTCGCGCGCAATCGGCGGCCGCCTGGCGGTGGAAGGCTACTCAATTTCCAAAGACGGATCGCTGGCCGCGACTATTTCCACCACCGATCGGCCCTACGAACTGTTCACGATTCCGGGGGGAAAACTAACCCGCCTCTCCCATCTGAACGACGAATGGCTGTCCAAGCACAAAGTGGTCACTCCCGACTATGTTTCCTTCAAATCGAAAGACGGCGCCGTAGTCCATGGCTGGCTATATAAGCCGGTGGATTACGTCGAGGGGAAGAAGGTGCCGACCATTCTTCGGCCGCACGGCGGCCCGGTGGAAGCCTATGAAGCCGAATTCTTCGACATACCCCAACTCTTCGCTGCGAACGGTTACGCCGTGCTGCTTCCCAACCCGCGCGGCTCTTCCGGCTACGGGCAGGAGTTCGCCGCCGCCATCTTTGCCGACTGGGGAAATAAAGACTTTCAGGACGACATGGCGTTTGTGGACTACGCCCTTGCCCAAGGATTAGCAGACCCGGACAAGCTGGGCGTCGGTGGGTGGTCCTATGGCGGGATTTCCACGGACTTTATTATTCGTCAGACCAACCGCTTCAAGGCCGCCATTTCC
>CAWGRE010000003.1:0-331321 GCA_963824925.1 uncultured Acidobacteriota bacterium | reverse complement strand
ATGCCGACGACGTGACGTTGGAAAACCTGTCCATTACTGGCGGTAGCCGGGGATCTACGCCTCGCCGTCCAGCAACAGCGATCGGCTCACCTTGCGACGCTTGAACGTCTTCAACAACGCCAACTGGGGCATTGAGCTGGACGCCTCCAACGATCAGGCCACGATCGAGGACAACACGATCTCCGGCCAACCCCAGGGCGTCTATGTGGCCGGCACGGACGCCTTGATCAGCGGCAACACGGTCACGCAGTCGCCAAACGTGGGCATCCAGGTCGACGGCGGCGCTGGGCCATCATCAGCGGCAATCAGCTCTCGGGCACCGGCACCGGCATTCGGGCTGGTTTCGACGGCGCTCTGGCCGATCGGGTCGTGGTTAGCGGCAACACGATCCATGGCGGGAACGTCGGCATCGAGGCCGTCGCGAACGTCAACTTCACCGGCGACGTGCTGGTGACCCAGAACGAAGTCTACGGACTCAGCTACGGACTGTCGGTCGGTCCCGGCGTGGAGACCCGATCCAACCTGGTGCACGACAAGACGATCGGCATCTCTTCGACGCATAGCGGGCTGGTTGCCGACAACCGGGTCTGGCACAACGCGAATATCGGGATCGTCAGGGCATGGGGCCACTGTCGAGCCGGCAACCGGGTTTATTTCGACTCGGTCGGCATCCAGACCACCGAACGTCTATGCCTTCGTCGGCCGGATTCAATAACCTGATTTACGGCAACAGCAACGAGGGCCTGTTCATCCGCGTCGCCCAGCCGGGCAGCCAGGTGATCAACAACACGATCTACCAGCCGGTGGGCGACGCCATCCGGGTGCAGGGACATTCCAACGGCCTGCGGCTGGAGAACAACATCCTCGACGTCGCCGCCGGATACGATCTCTACGTTTCGCCCGACAGCCAAAACGGCTTCACAAGCGATTACAACCTGCTGTTCACCAGCGGCAGCGGGCAGGTTGGCTTCTTCGGCGGCCAGAGCTTTTCTACGCGGGCCGATTGGTTCTACGAACTGGGCTTCGACGCCCATAGCGTATCCGACGATCCGCTGTTCATCAATCCGCTGGTGGCTCATGGCCAGCTTGGCTTCCAGAACGGCATCGACTACGGGCAAGACGACAACTTCCACACGCTCGATAGCTCGCCCGTCGTCGACGCGGGCGATCCGAACTCATCCTTCAGCCTGGAGCCTTCGCCCAACGGCGGCCGGGTGAACATCGGCTACGATGGCAACACTCCGCAAGCCAACGCCAGCCCTCGCGCAATTGGTGCAGCTCTTGGCCCCCGTCGGACTCGAGGAGTTCGAGGTCGGCCAGCAGGTCGCGATCAACTGGCGCTCGGTCGGCCTGTCGGGCACGATCGACATCGACCTGCTCCAGCAGGGCAATCCCATGCCGGTCGCCTCGATTGCCCAAGGCGTGAACGACTCGGGTAGTTTCTCACGGACGATTCCTCAGGGAACCGCTCCAGGCAATGGCTACCAAGTGCGCATCACGATCGCCGGCCGGCAATGCTCTCGAATCTGTTCCAGATCGTCGGTGTGGGAACGGCTTACTATGTGAACGACGCCAGCACCGCCGGCGACGTGATGTGCTAGTCCTGACCCCCTTTTCTGTACCTGTGCAACCGCTCCTCACGTGAATGAGCAGCGGAAGCAAGCCTGCCGGCTCGCATTCTACTCCAACCCACGAGCGCGGCGGGTGGCGCATGGCTTCTGCGCTGCCACCCGGGAGTGAGACTCTATTAGTATTGATTGTCTACGACTAACGAGTACCTGCTAACTTAACTTGCTAGAATTCGGAAATGGATGCACACCCGCCTAATTTGCGTCTTCGCATTTTTCCCTTTCGCAATCAATCATTTTTATAAGACCCAGCTCAGGAGGGCAATAAGTCAGCGGAGCGGGTCCTTGTTGGAAGGAAAAGCACACATCGCTTTCGTATCGGTGCCCTCCCAGATCGTGATATTGAATGCGCAGGTAGAGAGCAACTGCATCGTTGAGAATTCCCTTGCCATCACTGGTTTCAACGGAGCTTCGGTTAGTTGGACTGATTTTTTCAGTCGTATCTACAACTACAGCGTTCACCATATTCGGCGGAATTATGCCATCGTTCTTAACCCAGGATACCTTGTGCAATTTTTCGATAGCATTCTTACCCAGTTCGGCATCTGTCGAAATCCCGGTAACTATAGCCGGAGAACGACCGTAGTTGTTGTACCAAATGACAATTTGAATTGGTTGGCCTTCTACGGGCATTCGGAAGAGAACCTGTCCAGCGTGACCTTCGGGACCGGTAGACGAGGCGAGCCAAATATACGGTCTCTGATCCATTTGATATTGTTGCCGGGAGTTTATAATGGAAGTTCTGGTAAGCCACGATTGAGAGGCGGTGAAAATTACAGTCAAGATCAGTATTCCCGTAGTAACAACTCCAACAATGAAATTCTTGCGCTTCCAGCCTTCTTCTTTGCCACTGGCGGTTTCATACTTTTCTATAAGCTGTGGCGAAAAATCAGTTTCGACTTTTCCACTGACATTAACATCGCGCTTTTTGTGCTCCAAGTGTTCACCTCCTTGGGCATTTGTGTGCTTGGGGGGCTGCTTTTTCTTTTTGCGTTTGGTTTTTTTCCCATGTGACATAAAGGTGCTAGTCTATGAATATGAAAGAGCCGAAGTATTAAGAGGGACCGAAAGCAAAAGAACGATTTGAGCGCACTATGGCCGCACTCTTGAAAGTGAAGAGGCCGACACTAGCGCAAAAGATAAAGAAGAACGATAAAAAAGGCAAGGATTAGGAGGCTTTACGCCCTCGTCCCTGGTGGGTGGCCCACAATCAATTTGGCCTCGCTCTTCTTTGGTCGGTCGAGAGCCTCAACTCCATTTTTTGTTCGAAACGAAAAATACGCGAAGGGTGCCCCGGATTCGGTTTGGGAATCTGGGTCTTGGGTTTGACTTTCCTTTCGTTCGAATTGTTGGCCGTCTGCGGCTGGCGCGCCTCGCGCTTCCATTCGCGTTACTCATTGCGCGCAAAATCGTTCCAGTACTATAGAATACTGTTGATGATATATATAACTTGATGGAAAATGCTTCATGTTTTCTCGGAGAGAACTCGAAGGGCTTGCCCTGAGAAAGATCGAAGGGTTTCCCTTGAGCGAAGGCGAAGGGCTTGCCCTGAGCAAAGGCGAGGAGCTCGCACCGGGATTTTGCTTGGTTTCCGCCCCGCCGCCTTCCGCACTGATCTTAAAAGCCCCTAAGTCCAATCATTCCCGCACATACGCTAAATTCTCCCGTAAGTCCAATTATTCCCGCACTTACGCGTACCCCCCGGGGGGAGGGGGATACTCCAGTCCCATTTTCCAAACGCTCCGACAACCCTTTTGTTTCCCCTACACACGCGCACTCCACCCGCAACTCCTTTCTTTCCCCTACTTGCGCAAAAACAGGGGGTGTCCCCTGCCGATCTGAAGTTCGGCCACTACATGAGCGAGGCGCTATGGGGAGGCGAGAAACGGAAAAACCGAGAACGGAGGGGACGTTGACTCTTTTATGCTTGGGTGATGAAGGGTATTCGGCGGGACTCAACGATGGATTCGAGAAGAATGGCGGGGACGACGAGACTCGAACTCGCGACCTCTGCCGTGACAGGGCAGCGTTCTAACCAACTGAACTACGTCCCCGCGGGTAGTGCTGTCACTAGCGGATGGTGGGCAGTGCAGGGCTCGAACCTGCGACCTCCTGCTTGTAAGGCAGGCGCTCTAACCAACTGAGCTAACCGCCCTCTGCTCCCATCCTTTAATCGTACAGGAAGTGTTGCGGAGCGTCAACGAAACCGAAACGCGAAAGCTCACGCGTTTTGCGGGGCATTGGGGATGCGGCGGGCGCGGCCGTCGGTTGCGAAAATGGGGCGCAGCCAGTAAACTCAATGTCTTGCTATCCATTAAAGGAACACTCCAGAGATGCTGCTGAACCGCGATTATGTGGGCCACATGGCCTCGCAGGTGATCAAGAAACTGGTGGAAGACGAGCAAATCGCCGTCAAAGAAAAAGACATGGAGCCAGTGATCCTGCGCGTGCGCAACCGCATGACCGAAGAGATCACCATCGAGGACAAGATTAACGAAGAAGTGCGCACGATCCTGACGCAGCACCAGGATGAAATGCGCCGGGTGGGAATTTCCTACCAGGAAATGTTCAAGAAGGTGAAGGGCCAGCTGGCGCGCGATCGCAAACTGATTTTGCGCTGAAGCAGCGACGAATTTGCAGTGGCACAGAGATAGGGGCGAACGAAAAGAATGCGATTGACCCGGGAAAAGATTGTGCGCATCTCGCACCAGCTGGTGGACGTGCTGGTGCAGAGCAACGAAGTGGAGTTCATCGAGGACCGCGACACCATCCGCCAGCACATGGTGCAGACCATGACGAATATCCTGCGCGAGGAAGAAAAGATTGAAGTGGAAGTCCGCAAGAAGATTTCCTCGCAGAAAAAAGAGATCCTGGAAGGCAGCGAAGAGTGGGACGTGATGTTCCGCAAGTATTATTCCGATGAACTGCGGCGCGCCGGAATTGCCGCCGCACCCGAAGAGCACCAGAAGGCCGGCCACGGCGGGCATCGCTAGCCGCGGCTGTTTGCATCGCTTGAGCTAATCCGCGATTACCTTTTTCGTCCACGAACCACAAGCCACCGCATTCGTCCGCAACAAATTCCTCTATTCTGAATAGGTCACAAAACATTTTCGATTCGGGGACAGTTCCGATGAAAACGAAATTCCTTGCGCTAAGCCTGTCTGCGTTCGCTGTCGTCGCGTTTGCGGTCCACGGCCAAAACAGCACCTCTGACGAAACCGGCCACATCGTCGCTCTGGAAACGGCGTGGAATCACGCCCTGGAAGTGAAAGACACCGCCGCGCTGCAGATGCTGCTGGCCAACAATATGATCGCGCTCGATTCCGACGGCACATTGATGACCAAGGCCGCCTACCTTGCCGGGATTAAGGCTCCAGACTACCAGCCGGGCCAGGTGACGCACGAAAAAATCAACGTGCACACGTTTGGGGACACGGCGGTGGTCTCGGGTGTTTACCGTGAGAAAAGTGTCGAAAACGGGAAGCCTGTCGTGCACCGGTCTTCGTTTGTGGATACCTGGGTGAAACAAGACGGGACCTGGCAATGCGTGGCCAGCACCGCCGTTACGATTCCCACCGGGTCTCAGACGAAGCAATAGCGCCGCAGTTGCCAGCTTCGCGTGTATAATCCTTTCCGTTTACCACACACAGCACGACGCATTCACTGGAGACTCCGCTAATGCAACGCTGCATCCGCCTGTTTGCCTTGTTTCTTCTTGCCGCGACGCCGATTTTCGCGGCTCCGCCGTCGCCCCTAGTTTTTGAGATTTCTTTTGCTAAAGAAGTCTCCGCGGCTCCAGTGGACGGCCGCATTCTTTTGATCATCTCCAAAGATTCGACACGCGAGCCGCGCTTCACGATTACCGAGGAAGTGGACTCACAGCAAATGTTTGGCGTTGACGTGGATGGGTGGCAATCGGGTGCGCTCGCGCGTGTGGACGCGACGACGCTTGGTTACCCTCTTGAATCGCTGAATGATTTACCCGCGGGCGATTATTCCGTGCAAGCGGTATTGAATGTCTATGAAACGTTTCATCTGGCCAATGGAAAAACCGTGAAGCTTCCGCCCGATCGCGGGGAAGGGCAGCACTGGCAAACGAAGCCCGGCAATTTTCTTAGCCCGGTCGTCAAATTGCATCTGGATCCCAAATCATCCGGCGCGGTGCGCATTTCCTTTGATCACAAGATTCCCGCGATTGATCAGGAACTTGCCGACGTGGAGTCCGTGCTCGACTGGCGCCCCATTTCGCAGCCCGATTCGGGCGAAGACAACAAGTGGGTGAAGCACATCCACATGCAAAGCGAGTTGCTGACGAAGTTCTGGGGACGCCCGACGGAAATCGGCGCCGTGGTTCTGGTGCCCGATGGCTGGGCGGAACACCCGGACGCGCATTATCCCGTCCTTGATTTCCGAAGATCATTATCACCGGCATTTTTTTCCGAGCTTTCGCATCACGCCGCCCGATCCTGAGCTGGAGGCCGCGACGCGGCCCGGAGACGCGGCAAAGGACTGGACACCGCGCGCAAACCCGGAATCAGAGCTGCAGCAAGCAGGCTGGAAAATGTATCAGGATTGGACCAGCGGAAGGATGCCGCGGGTGATCATCATCATGCCGCAGCACGCGAATCCCTATTTCGACGATTCCTATGCGGTGAACTCCGCCAATCTAGGCCCCTATGGCGACGCGTTGATGCACGAACTTTTGCCGGCGATCGAGAAACAATTTCGCGGCATAGGGCAGGGCTGGGCGCGCGCTGTGTTCGGAGGTTCCACGGGTGGCTGGGAAGCGCTGGGCCAACAAGTTTTTTATCCCGACGACATCAATGGCGCGTGGGTGGGCTGCCCCGATCCGATTGATTTTCGCGCGTATGGCACGGTCAACATTTATGAGGACAACTCCGCCTATTTCCGCCAGGGACCTTTCTCAAAAGTCCCTCTGCCGGAGAAGCGGAAGACCAATGGCATTCTGGATTCCACGATGGAGCAGGAAAATCGTTATGAGTTGGTCCTGGGCACACACAGCCGATCCGGCGAACAGTGGGACATCTGGCAAGCCGTCTTCAGCCCGGTTGGCGACGACGGTTACCCCAAACCGATCTGGGACAAGCGCACAGGCGAGATAGATCGCTCGGTTGCGGCTTACTGGCGGGAGCACGCCGATCTTACGTACATCATGAAACGCGATTGGGCCACGCTCGGCCCGAAGCTGGCCGGCAAGCTTCACTTTACCGTCGGGGATATGGACACGTGGTATCTGAACAACGCCGTGCATCTGACCGAATCGGTGCTGACTGATTCCAAGTTGGCTCCGGCCGCAAATGCTACGTTTGATTACGGTCCACTGCAGCCGCATTGCTATCGCGGAATCCGGCTGGACGCGCCGCTGGTGGATCGCCTGAATTTCAGCCAGACATTTATTTGGAATATGACGCGACACATCGAGCAGACTGCTCCGGCAGGCGCGGATCTGCACTCCTGGAAGTATTGATCGCGCGCGGAGTTCAGTTGGGAATGCGAGCAGATTTTAGCGAGGCTTGGTTGCGGCCGCGGCCTGCGCAGCTGTCGAGACAAACCACTCGTCTAACACGGAGATCACGCGAAACGTTTTTGAATTGATTTTCCCAGGGGTCGTGGCCCAGAACACCGTGGCGCTTTTCGTTAAGCTGTCAACACACATGCGGTCTTCCGCGAGTGCGGTTGGGCGCCTCATCCACAGAACGGTTCCGTCTTCTGTTTCTTCCACGTCCACGAATCCATGACCACGGGCGACGGCTTGAAATGAGGTGGGCTTTTCCATAGTAATTTCAGTCTACGCGCATTCGGGGCGCCCGAAGCTTAAAGTTTCCTCACGTTTCGAGCCGGATGAGCTGGAATGAAGGAATCATGCCGGAGGCGGCCGCGGTCAGATTGCATCGGCCGAAGCCACCCCTCTAGCTGGTCGGTGTTGGGCAAGATTCAAACGCTACCGCTCATCTCAATGCACCGCGCAGCCGTGCGCAGCATTGGAGTACTCCGGCTGCGTTGCATAGAGCTTCTCGCCGATCGAGTAGACATCCGGATCGAAGTACGCGTTCTGGGAGATAAAGGTGACGAACTCGCACTCGTCTCCAATCTCTTCAAGAAAGAGCGCGTTGGAAGTCAGATTCCGCCACGCGTCAATATCCGGGTCGGTGATGGTTTCAAACAGTTCATGCGAAAGAGTGCTGTTTGTGGAGTCGATCAGTTGTCCGTTTGGCGTCCCCGGCCGCACCTGGCAGCCCGGCACGTTTTGGAAAGGCTCGACGGAATAAAGCACGTGGCCGATGTCAGAGAAATCCACGCTGCCGTGATAGGCGCAGAAGAAAAAGCTGTTCGGGTTGTCTGGCGAATAGCAGACGGAGAACGTGGAATCGAAGCACTCATCCTGGCCCGGCGGAAGGAAAATGTGAAAGATGTGGCCATAGCCGGTTTGCCCCGTGAGAGCGGCTACCGCATGGACCACCGCAAGCATGTCATTGTCCGTGAACGGGGTGCTGGGAGGCGCGTAACTCAGTTTTGCCCGATTGCCACGAGTATAGCGCTCGCTGGCGCCGAGACCGATGTATTGGTCCACCAGATGGATCAACCGGCTGTCCGAAAGATCCTTCAGGAATTTTTCCGGATTGCCCCAGCATTGTGGAATCGGACATTTGCCGTTCGGGAGGAGATAAATGGCGTGAGACTCCGCCGCATCCACCACCGGACCGCCCTGGTAGCCCAAGTCGCCGGGATAGCGCGTCCCTGGAGTTTGATTCTCCGGGGAATTATTGGATTTGGCCGCAAAGGAAGCGGCACGCTGCGTTAGCAGTCCTTCTCCGCGCGCGTCCTTCGCTCGTGGCATGTTGGTGGGTTGGGCATGGCGAACTACGTTTTTGGCCTGGGTTGCCGCCGCTTTGTCAGCAGAATTCAGGTTAACGTTCACTTCGCCGACGTCCTGTGCCTGGACCTTGCCCCGGGGGGAAAGGCTTAAGAGCATTAGTGCGCCGCCGAATGCTGCCAGAGTGCTTCGAAGACTGGAAATAGACATGGGTTTCGCTCCTTACCTGTCGAAGATATTCCGAATGGGAATCTGCCTGACCAGTCGAGCGTGTGAGGATCGCAACAGCGCGGTGTGCGAAATCCAGTTAAAATTCGGACGGAACGCCCGATTTGTCTAAAACGGTTGCAGTGAACTGACCGGCCGTGGCGTGAATAAGTGACATACCGGAAAAAGGCTCGCAGCGCGCGCGCGATTCGAACTTTTTCTTTGACGGAAACCGAGTTGCATCAACGCGCCGTGAATCGGGCCGAGACCAGGAATACCACTCGAACAGCGTAAGCCAGACTCCCGCCTCCCGAACCGCCCGGGTTACGGCCGGAATCGGATGCGAGTGAGGCGGATGCTACTTGACATAAATGTAGTGTGTCAAGCGCGCGACCTTTTGCCAATTGGCGCGATCCATGAACATAGCCAGAGAAGGGTCACGCGTTCCTCGAAGGCGTTCGACATTTCGCTTCTGCGCTTCCTGCGTTCGATGCGCGGCTTGGGAATTTCCATTTCACGGAAGCGGAGAAGTTCACCTTCTGGGCACATTTCCGGGGCCGCTCATTGGCTGGGCGCCTCGTTGCGTGCTGAAATCAGATGGAACCTCACCTGATGATTTTCCAGACCACGCTTCGCCGGCTTGCATCGTTGCTTGTACTTGCGGTGCTTTTGAGGCTGGCCGCCAGCAATCTTTTCTATGATTCCTCGATAGCTTCGGAGTTTTATCCCCTGGTTTTTGCCAGTGTGCTGTTCATGCACCTGCGCCTGGCGTTTCGCTGGAAGGACGTGGCGGGAATTCTGCTGTTCGGGGCGCTTTTTATTGTGCTCGATGTATTCGTCCTTCATCCGCATCGGATCACACTGACCGCCTGGGTTTCCTTCCTGGGCATGGCCAGCCTGATGGTGATGAGCTTGCGGGCGATCTGGGAAGAAGGGGAGGATCGAAGAGCCATTTTGCTGGTGCTGATTCCCGGCGCATTTATCCTGGGCTCAAATTTTTTCGCGGGCTATCTGCATTTGTGGACGCAGAAGGCGCATCCGAAGGTGCTGGATCTTTATCTCTATTCGTTCGACAGCAGCCTGAGAATTCCCATAGTGTTCTGGCTTGGCCAGGCGTTCGCGCGCTGGCCGGCTTTTCGTGCGATCAGCATGGTGTTCTATGTTGGGTTGCCGTTCACGGTGGCTCTTGCGTACGCGGGGCAAGCGGCGCGGCTGCGGAATAAAGCCATTCCCATCGTCGTGGCGTTTCTTATCACTGGACCTCTCGGAGGGATTTTCTACAATTTGTTTCCCGCGCTGGGTCCTATCCATCTTTTCGCGAGCAGATTTCCGTGGAGCCCACTTCCGGCGGAGAGCGCGCGACGGCTCTTTCTTGAGCCCGTCCCAATTGCAGGGCTGCGCAACGCCATTCCCTCGCTGCACATGGCCTGGACGCTTCTGGCGTGGTGGTACTCGCGCGGGCTTTCGGTTTGGGAACGTGGCCTGGCGATGGCGTTTGTGGTGTTTACGATTTTCGCCACGATGGGGACAGGCGAGCATTACTTCATTGATCTTGTGGTGGCCGTTCCGTTCGCGCTGTTTATTCAGGCACTCTGCGTCACCGCATTGCAGTGGAGCGATTCGCGCCGATGGCTGCCCTTGCTGCTGGGAGTTTCCGCTACTCTTCTCTGGCTGGCCACGCTGCATTTTGCGGTGCACGTTTTTTGGATTTCGCCGGTGCTTCCGTGGGCGGCTTGCGCGGCGACAATTGGTTTCTGCTGGCTGGCGCGGCGGGGAATGCAGGATGCAGCCGTGGGCATCATCGCGCCTGCGGCGATGGGTTCCACTGGCGCGGCGATCGCGACACCAGAAGCTACTTCCTAAGCGGTTGTTTTATTTCCCGGAAAAATTGGGGCCAATCAGTTCGCGCAGGGTCGCTGGCGTCGCCCAAGGCGCCGTGTTCTGGAAGCGCTTGATCCAATCCGGCCCGGCGCCGATTTTCACGCGGTCCGGAGTAAATTCGGGCGAAAGTGCGTTGGCCATCAGCGCGTAACTGGCACCACCCCGCAAACGCAGAGCTTTCCAGCAACCGCCGGGCACGGCAACCACCGGCGTTTGCCCGGCGGCGATATCCATGCCGAGGGTGATTTTTTCCGCGCGGCCATCCGGATGAAAAATGAAGTAGTCCACCGGGCCGCCCTCGATGAGGATGTGCGTGTCGTCCGGCTCGAGGAAGTGAAGATAATTAATGGGAAGATCACGCGTAAGCATGTAGTAGTTCTGTGATTGAACCGCCAGAGAGCGGCCGCCGACATTCACTTTCTGGGCAGAGACGCCGATGATGCCAAGATAGCCCGATTCTTTCGGAAGCACCGAAAGATGCAGGAGGCGAATGAGTTCGTTGGCGCGGGCGTTCGGGTCGGTGCGAGAGGTGGCAAACAGGACGGCACCGCCCGCAAGCGAGACGGCAACGAGGACAGCCAAGAGGTATTTCATGCATGGAAGACTAGCAGAATCAGAAATGGAATGGAGGTTCTGGCGGAAGGGGCAAACACAATTCCGGCCGGGTCAGAAGAACGGTCGGATTGTGGCGAATGCGGGCGAAACGTGGCGTTACGGGTTGTCTGGCCGGCGCTTCAGCGTCGGGCGATCGTCGTCCGAAGAGTCAGTGGTTGTGGTGCTACCGCTTGTGTTGGTGCCGCCGCTGGTTTGCTGGCCGGCCTGTTCGGTCTTGGTGCGCAGGGTGGGCTTGCCGGGCTGATTGTCTTGCACCTTGCGCGCGAACATGACATTGCGGAGGCGAGATTTCACAGAATCGAATTCCGATGTGGTGACGATGTATTCATCCTTCTCTGGAAGGATGCGGGCGATTTCTTTCTGAGCCTGCTCGATGCGCTCCGGAGTAGGAGGATGCGTGGAGAACATCTTTGGAATGCTGCCCGGACGGCGCTTTTCATCGGCCTGGATGCGCTCGAAGAAGGTTACATAAGCGTTGGGATCGTAGCCGGCCTTGTACATGTACTGAATGCCGAGGTAATCGGCTTCGCGCTCGTCGTCGCGCGAGAACTTCAGGAAGGTGAGAGGAATCGCGAGGTTCATGCCCTCGTATATGGCGTATCCCGCCCAACCGTAGGGGATGAACATCATCGCAGCCATGGAGCCGAGTTGGATCATTTCGGCCTTGGTGGCTTGCTTGGTGCCGTGGCGGGCTGCGACGTGCGAAATTTCATGGGCCATCACACCTGCAAGCTCGTCCTCTTCCTGCGCGCGAAGGATCAGGCCGCTGTTTACATAGAAAAACCCACCCGGTAGAGCGAAGGCGTTGACTTCATCCGAGTCGATGACCTTGATGGTGAAGGGAACCTTCGCGTCGGAGTTGCGAACAAGATTCTGCCCAACGCGATTGACGTATTCGGTGATGACCGGGTCGTCAATCATTTTGGAGCTGCGTTCCACTTCCTGGGCAAGCGATTTGCCGAGGGCGATCTCGCGCTCGATGGAATAGAAATTCACACCCTTGCCTACGCTGCGGTTGCCAACGGCATCTACGTCATCCTTGGACTTTTTAGGATGCGTGGGGTTGCTTGGCTCGGTGGCGGAGTCCGCGGCTGGCTGCTGCGTAGTGCTGGGAGAGGTGGAGTCCGGCGCTTGAGTGGTCGGCGCGGGTGCCTTCTCAGCTGGGTCCGGGGGAGGAGGAGCCGGAGGAGGCGGCTGCATCATCGGGATGGGAGTGGCTTGCTGCGAATTGTCCGGAGTCTGCGCCTGGCCCTGCTGATTGGTTTGCTGGGCCTTAGGATCCTGGGACTGTCCAGACTGCGATTGAGCCGGGGTCGCCGGGGGCAAACAAAGGAGGGCAGCGGCTAAAAATCTGGCCGACAGGAATTGCGAGGAAATGCGCATGGTGCCTACCTCCCACATCCAAACCCGAGTATACACCCCAAACAGGCGGGAAAAGGTCATTGTTTAGGATGAGTCCGGGGAGGAGAAGGTTTCCCGGGTGAGCGCAAAGAAACGGGAAGGAGCGGAGATTACAGGACAGTTGACAGTGGGGGAGAGGGTCTCTAGAGTCAATGGCTACTATATGGGCGAGCGGAAAATTCAGATTGGACAGCTGTGGAAGAAGGACGGGACCGGAGACACGTATCTGGTTACCCGGGTGTACACCGAAGCGCTGAGTACGATTGTGGTGCTGCGCAAGTCTGGCGCGGAAGAACAGAATCTGGTGCGGGTGAAAGCGGAGCGGACCGCGGCGGGGCAGGGATTGCCGGGATTTGTGCCGGCGGTGGAGGATGATTCGATGTAAGGAGGGGAGGGTAAGGAGGTAGAGGAAGTAAAGGAGGTAAAGGAGTCGGAAGCGGGTTGGGTCGGTTTTGTTGGTCGGGTTTGAGGGCGGTGCGCGCGGCGCCGCTGGATTAGCGAGATTCCAAGAACAATTTGCGGAGTGAAAAGGCAGGAGTGGGCAATGCCTCGCGGAGACTGGTGTGTCGGCAGGGTTGGGGAAATGGAGCTCAGATGGAGCGGACGGGGAGTTCCACGACGTCGTCTGTGGACATGGGTTCTTTTTGCAGGAAGGGTTCGCCATATTTGACGTTGATGAGGGCGCCGTTGGCGCGAGCAAGCATGTCCATTCGGTGGTCGAGCTCGTCGATGGCGAGAAAGACGCGTTGTTTGCGTTCGCTCTTGGCGGGGCGGAATTGGGAGCCATAGGCGAGGATGGCTTTGCGGCGCTGCGCGTATTCCTTGCTGATGTCCACAACGAAGCTAGGGGGCATGCCTTCGAAAGAAGTGGCGTAGAGGATTTTGAACGGGCGGTGCGGTTCACCGGTGAGGGGCAGTTGCTTCAGTCCGGCGAGGAAGCAGGCTTCGTAGCCGAGCGTGGAGGCGTGATAGTGGTCGGGATGGCGGGCTTCCCAATAGGGAAGGATCACGGTGCGCGGGCGGAGATCTCGAATCATCTGGGCAAGGCGCATTTTGTTCTGGCGAGAGGGCTGGACGTCGGAGTCTGGAACGCCGAGATTGCCGCGCCACGCGGCTTTGAGGATTTTGGCGGCGAGTGCGGCTTCCCTGGCGCGAGTCTGCGGAGTGCCGCGGGTGCCCATTTCACCGGCGGTGAGATCGAGGATGCCGGTCTTATAGCCTTTGTTAGCCATTTTCAGCAGCGTGCCGCCGCAGGTGAGTTCAACGTCGTCGGGGTGAGCGGCAATGGCGAGCAGGTCTAGTTTCATAAGCGCCTCGGTGAATGCGGAAGAATTGTAAGCGGAGAAGGCGATTGGTGACTAGTGAGGGCTGACGCGGTTGTGTGTTAAGTTGACGGAATGAGCGACGAGAAAAAATTGGCGGGGCGCGTGGCGCTGGTCACCGGCGCGGGAAAGCGATTGGGGCGGGCGGTGGCGCTGCGGCTGGCGAATGAGGGCGCGGATGTGGCGGTGCATTACGGGAAGTCTGAGGCGGAGGCACGTGAGGTTGTGGCAGAGATCGAGAAGTTGGGCCGGCGCGCGGGAGCGTTTACGGCGGAATTGACGGACGTGGCCGCGATTCAGAAGTTGATGCAGAGCGTGACGTCGCGATTCGCGCGGCTAGACATCCTGGTGAATTGCGCGGCAAATTTTTTGGAGACAAAATTTGGGGAGACGAACGAAGCGACCTGGGATGCTTCTATGGATACAAATCTGAAGGCGCCGTTTTTTTGCTCGCAAGCCGCGGCGCCGCATCTGGCGAAGAGCGGGCGCGGAGTGATCATCAATTTTGCGGATATCGGCGGGTTGCTAGGGTGGACCGAGTTTTTGCCGCACTCGATCTCGAAGGCCGGGGTGATTATGTTGACGCGCATTCTGGCGAAGGAGCTGGGTCCGGCCGTGCGGGTGAATGCGATTGCGCCGGGGACGATCACGATGCCGGGGGATCCGCCGGAGTGGCAGGCGGATTTTGTGCGGCGCGCGCCGATGAAGAGGACAGGAAGGCCGGAGGAGATTGCGGACGCGGTGATGTACCTGGTTGGGGCGGAGTTTGTGACCGGGCAGGTTTTGGTGGTGGATGGGGGAAGGACGCTTTAGGAGAGACTGGAGTCGACAGTCTACAGCCGACAGCCAACAGCTCTGAGCTTGCGGCTTACGGCTTGCTGCTTGCGGCTTGAAATTGACCGACGCGCTGAGGCAATCTGCAGCTTTGAAACTTGAAAAAATTTAATGGCTGGGATGGGACATCGGCTGGGCGAGGGTGTATTCTAGAAAGTTACGGACGCGCAGAAATTTACTGTGCCGGCGGCGAGAAATCCCCGGCGGGAAGAAGAGAAAGGCCACCGCACTCATGGACCAGGAAACTTACGTACCGCGGCATATGGAAGATGTGGAAATTCAGGAGTGGCTGGAGTCGCTGGACTCCGTGTCTGGAGTCGAGCGGGCCGGATGTGGCCCGGGAAATTCTGGAGCGCCTGCGGGCCCACGCCACGGTGAGCGGGATCGATCTGCCGTTTACGGCGAACACGCCCTATGCGAACACGATTCCCGCGCGGCTGGAGCCGCTGTTTCCGGGTGATCAGCAACTGGAGAGGCGGATCAAGTCGTTGATTCGCTGGAACGCGCTGGCGATGGTGGTGCGCGCAAACAAGGTGGAGCACAACATCGGTGGTCACATCTCGACCTATGCATCGGCGGCGACTTTGTATGAGGTGGGGTTCAACCACTTTTTCCGGGCGCGCAACGACAGTTTCGAAGGAGACACGGTGTATTTCCAGGGGCACGCGGCGCCGGGCATTTATGCGCGCGCGTTCCTGGAGGGGCGTCTGAGCATCGAGCAGTTGGAGAATTTTCGGCGTGAGTTGAAACCGGGCGGTGGGCTCTCTTCGTATCCACATCCCTGGCTGATGCCGGATTTCTGGGAATACCCAACGGTTTCCATGGGCTTGAGCCCGCTGATGGCGATTTACCAGGCGCGGTATAACCGCTACCTGGAGAATCGCGGCTTGAAGCAGGCGACGGACGCGAAGGTGTGGGCGTTCCTGGGCGATGGCGAAACCGATGAGCCGGAATCGCTGGGCGCGATTACGCTGGCGTCGCGCGAAAAACTGGACAATTTAATTTTTGTGATCAACTGCAACCTGCAGCGGCTGGACGGTCCGGTGCGCGGAAACGGGCAGATTATTCAGGAACTGGAATCGGCGTTTCGCGGTGCAAGGTGGAACGTCATCAAGGTGCTATGGGGCAGTGAGTGGGATCCGATTCTGGAGCGCGACACCGAAGGCCTGCTGGTGAAGCGCATGGGCGAAATGGTGGATGGCGAGTACCAGAAGTTGGTGGTTTCCAGCGGGGAATACGTGCGGCAATTTTTCTTTGGGAGCGATCCACGGCTGCTGAAGCTGGTGGAACCGTTGCCGGATGAGGCGTTGAGGCGTTTGCGGCTGGGCGGACACGATCCGCGGAAGGTGTACGCGGCTTACAAAGCGGCGGTGGATCACAAGGGCGGGCCGACGGTGATCCTGGCGCGCACGATCAAAGGTTATGGGCTGGGCGAGGCGGGAGAAGGGAAGAACGTTACGCACCAGCAGAAGAAATTGAACGAAGAGGAACTGCGGGAATTTCGCTCGCGCTTTGGAATTCCCATGGGCGACGAGGAGATTGCCAAGATTCCATTTTACCGGCCGGCGGAAGAGAGCGAGGAAATTCGCTACCTGCGGGCACGGCGGCAGACTTTGGGCGGATATGTGCCGCAAAGAAAGGCTCGGGCGGCCGCGCTGTCTGGCGGGCACTCGGAGATGTTCAAGGAATTCTACGAGGGAAGTGACGGACGCGAAGTTTCGACGACGATGGCGTTTGTGGCCATGCTGCGAAAGATGCTGAAGGACCACGAAATCGGGAAGCTGGTAGTGCCGATCGTGCCCGACGAAGCGCGGACGTTCGGCATGGAGTCTTTGTTCCGGACGGTGGGCATTTATTCGAGCGTGGGGCAGAAGTACGAACCGGTGGATGTGAACACACTGCTCTATTACAAGGAAGCGCAGGACGGGCAGATTCTGGAAGAGGGAATTACGGAAGCGGGCTCGATGGCTTCGTTTATCGCCGCGGGTTCGGCCTACGCGACGCACGGAATCAACACCATTCCGTTTTTTATTTACTATTCGATGTTTGGCTTGCAGCGGATCGCGGACTTCATCTGGGCCGCGGCGGATATGCGTACGCGAGGTTTCCTGCTGGGCGGGACTTCCGGGCGGACCACGCTTGCCGGCGAAGGATTGCAGCACCAGGACGGCAACAGCCACGTGCTGGCGCTGCCGGTGCCGAACCTGATGGCCTACGATCCCGCTTATGCGTATGAGATCGCGGTGATCATCGAGGACGGCATCCGGCGGATGTACGTCAACGGCGAAAGTATTTTTTACTACATTACGGTGATGAACGAGCCTTACGTGATGCCGCCGATGCGGGCGGACGTGAAGGACGGCATTTTGAAGGGCATGTACAAATTCAAGGTGTCGACGAACAAGAAAGCAAAGCTGCGGGCGCAGTTGCTGGGCAGCGGCGCGATTCTGAACGAAGTGCTCCAGGCGCAGGAAATTCTTGGAGAAGAATTACGGCGTGGCGGCGGACGTCTGGAGCGTGACGAGCTACAAGTGCCTCTACACCGATGCGATTGAGACCGAACGCTGGAACCGGTTGCATCCGGACGAGACGCCGCGCGTGCCCTACGTGAAGAAATGCCTCGGCGACGAGCAAGGCGTGTTTGTGGCTGCCTCGGATTATCTGAAGACGCTTCCCTCGATGATTTCCAAGTGGCTGCCGAAGCGCATGGCGGTTCTGGGCACCGATGGATTCGGACGCAGCGAGGGCCGCACGGCGCTGCGCGAATTCTTTGAGGTGGATTCGCGATTTGTGGTGCTGGCCACGCTGCACGAGCTCGCGCAGGATGGGTTGGTGGGCGAGGCTACCGTGCAGAACGCGATTAAGGACCTGGGGATCAATCCGGAGAAGGCGAATCCGGTGATTTCTTGAAGATTCGAAAATAGAAATTGGAAAATGGAAAATTGGGAAGAAATGGGGGCGCGAGTGATCGCGCCCTTTTTTGTTGCAGGGGTATTTCTATGAGGCAGGGGATAAGAAGGCGGCGTAAAGCCGCCGCTACGCGACCGCTATTAGGTTCAAAGGCGCCCGCCTCGGAAGGCGGCCGCTACAGGGCGGCTAGGAGTTCGGCGGGTTTGATGTGGCCGGTGGCGAGGTGGGCGATGAGGTGGCGGTTGGCGGTGAGAAAATCGTATTGGGAGAGTTCTTTCGGGAGGACCCAGGCGATTTGTTCAAAGGCGCGCGGAGTAACTTCGGTTTCCGTGATCTGTGCGGCGAAGAAGTGGATCTCCAGCTCGTCGGCTGAATTGGCGTATTGATGTTGAATGCTGGCGATTTCCGCGGACTTTGTGAGTGTGGCGCCAAGCTCCTCGGCGAGTTCGCGGGCGAGCGCTTGCGGGAAGGATTCGCCGCTGCGCACTTTACCGCCGGGAAATTCCCATTTGAGGGGAGAAGTGTCTGTGCGGCGGCGCTGGCCGATGAGCAAGCGCCGGTCTGAACGTTCGATCACAGCGGCGACGACTTGAATCATAGGCGGTGCGCTTCAGTTCCACTGAAAATTCAGCAAAGGTTCTCTGGTTTCCACCAGTGCGAGTTGTCGCATTCGCATGTCCTTTTGGGTGTTTCCGAGACCGAGTGAGTATAATGCATTCCACAAATCCGGAGCAGGGAGGCTCGTATGCGAGGTGGAGTTCTGGTTGGGCTGATGCTTTTTGCGATTCCCACGTTTGGGCAGACTGGCAGCAACGATGCGGTGCAGTTCAAGGCGACGATGGAGAACGTGAAGCCGACGTTTGGGCCGGCCGAGCCTGTGGCGCATGTGAAGCCTGGCGGAGAACTACACGCAAACTCGCTGGACTGTTTTGGAAACGCGCTGCAGAAGCCGGGCGATCCATTTTCGCTGATCAAGTTTGATAACCCGCTGACGGGGCCATTTTATATTGATGGCGCGGAGCCGGGCGATACGTTGGTGGTTCACATCCTGGATTTGCAAGTGGATGGGAAGCAGGGCGTGGGGACTTTTTCGCCGGGATTTGGCGCGGCCAATTCGACGCATTACACGCCGATGCTGGAAAAGCAGGGATTGCCGGAGCGGGCGTGGTATTACCCGATTGATGCGGAGAAGAAGCTGATTACGTTTCAGGCGGGGGATTCCGACTTCAAGGTGCAATTTCCGCTGAAACCGTTTCTGGGATGCATCGGTGTGGCGCCGGCGCATGGAGAAGCGCGGAGTTCGATCGTGCCGGCGGAATTCGGCGGGAATATGGATGCGCCGGAAGTGTCGCCGGGGAATACGTTGTATTTACTGGTGAATGTGAAAGGCGCGCTGTTTTATTTTGGCGATGGGCACGCGGCGATGGGCGACGGGGAAGTGGCGGGCAGCGCGGTGGAAGTGCCGATGAAGGCGAAGTTCCGGTTCGAACTGGTGAAAGGGAAGAGCACGGACTGGCCGCGGCTGGAGAATGAGCGCGAGATTATGACCACGGGCATTTACCGTCCGGTGGATGATGCGGTGCGAATTGCGGTAACGGAGATCGTGGCGTGGATGCACCGGGACTACGGATTGTCGGAACTGGATGCGTATGAATTGTTTTCGAAGGTAGGGAAGCTGCATTTGACGGAGATGGTGGACCCGAATTACGTGGTGGTGGCAAGTATGGAGAAGAAATATTTACCGGGGAAGAAGTAGCGCCTGCTTCTAGCAGGCCAGCGGGAACCTTCGATGTTTAGCGAAATATTATTAGACCATTTTCAGCGGCCGCGGAATGCGGGGGAGTTGGCGGGGGCGACGGCGGTTGTTGAGGTGAGTAATCCGGTCTGCGGGGATGTGTTGCGGCTGGCGGTGATTATTGAGGATAGCGTGGTGCGCGAGGCGCGGTTTTTGTGCCGAGGGTGTACGGCGGCGATTGCGAGCGGGTCGGTGCTGACGGAGAAGATGAAAGGGCGAGGTGTTGAGGCGTTGAGGGAGATGCGGGCGGAGGAGATCGCGAGGGAGTTGGGAGGATTGCCGCCGGCGTCGTTTCACGCGGCGCAATTGGCGGAGGATGCGGTGCGGGCGGTGGCGGAGAAGATTTAGGGGAGCATTGACCGAGGGCAGGGATTGCATTCCTGAGAGTTGTAGTGGTTTGCGGGTCAAGGATTGCAATTTTCAATTTCCGCAAGGACTTGAGGTTGAGATCCTTCGGCTATCCTCGTCGGATAGCCTCAGGATGACACGAGCGCTTGGGTGGCGAACCGTTCAAGGTTGCCGGCGACGGCCTGAAGGTCGCGGCGTACCCATCGAAAGTCCGTCGGCTAGTCGAGAGGACGGGTGGCGCGGGCGAAAGTTTCGGGGTCGTTGAGATTGAGGATGCAGCCTTCTTCCGTGGTGGGGAATTCGTGAACTTCGGCGCGGTGGGCCCAGACTACCGCGCGAGCGCCGACCTCGAGTGGCGCGACGAGCAATTCCGCAAAAAGCTTCTCCGAAAAAATAACTGGATGGCCACGGCGCCCCAGAAACGTGGGAAGAACTACGGCCGGGCGAGAAGCATAGAAAACCGCGATGAGATCGTGAACCAAGGCGGAGCTGATTAAGGGATGGTCCACGAGGCAGAGCAGCAGGCCATCGAGGCCCGGAGGCAAACTTTTCAGGGCGGCCTGAATGGAAGTGATCTGGCCCTTTTCCCAATCAGGATTGATTACGATTTCGTCGGCGTCAAGATGGATGGCTCTGGCGATGGGTTCGGCGTGAGGGCCGAGGACGACGCGGCGGGTGGAAATTTTGGGATGGCGCGTGGCTTCCAGCAAATGGTCGAGAAACGGGCGTCCCTGATAGGGGAGCAGCGCTTTTGGCGCACCCATCCGGGTAGAGGCCCCGCCGGAAAGAATGACAGCGGCGAGCATAGAGACCCTCGCGAGTTATTTTGTCTCGACTGCGCTGGGAGCGGCGAGTTTAATTTTCTTGTGGGCGGCGAATTCGACATTACGGCGGACGGCGATAAGTTCGGCAACGATGCTTACGGCGATTTCCTCGGGTGAGAGGGCGCCGATATCGAGGCCCATGGGGGCGAAGACGCGCTCGAACTCCTCCATCGCGTAGCCTTCTTTTTCGAGGGCCTTATAGACGCTGAGAACTTTGCGGCGGCTTCCGATCATTCCGACGTAGCGAGCACTGGTGCGTACGGCCCAGGCCAGGACGCGCATGTCTTCCTTGTGACCCCGGGTGACGATAACGATGTAGGAAGAAGAGCCTGGGCGAAGCTTCTGAAAGGCATCTTCATAACTGGTGTAAATTTCCTGGGCCATCGGAAAACGCTGGGGGTTGGCGAAGGCTTCGCGGTCGTCAACGACGCCGACGCCGAAGCCGACGGCTTGCGCGGCCTTGGCAACCGCGGTGGAAACGTGGCCGCCGCCGAAGAGATACACGATGGGCTGAGGCAAGATGGGTTCGAGGAATATTTCGACGGTGCCGCCACAGATGAGGCCATTATCGTAGGTGGCTTCATTGTTCAGATGAAAGACCAGTTTGCGCGGGGCTTCGCTGCGCATCACTTCGCGGGCCGCGGCCCAAACGTCGGCCTCGACGCAGCCACCGCCGATGGTGCCGAGCGAGGAACCATCCTCACGGACCAACATGCGGGAACTCTCGTAGCTGGGGATGGAGCCGTCTGTGTGGACGATCGTGGCTAGGGCGCCGCGCTGTCCGGCGCGCCGCATGCGGACGATTTCTTCGAAGAGGTCCATGGGATTGGCTATGTGTAGGCTACGGCGGTAAGCCTGGTGTGTCAACGTACTGGCTGGCAGCGCCTGCGTGTTGCAGGCAATCGCGGCTGAGTCCAGAATGGCGGCACAACTGTTAGTTCCGAAATTCGGAGAGGAAAATATGAAGGCAATTGTGATTGAACAGCACGGCGATCCGTCTGTGCTGCGGTACTTGGATGTGGCCGAGCCGCATATCGGGCCCCGCGAAGTGCTGGTGCGCGTCCACGCTTGTGCGCTGAACCACCTAGATCTGTGGGTGCGCAAGGGGATTCCCGGAGTGCCATTCCCGCTGCCGCATATTCTGGGAAGTGACATCGCGGGCGAAGTCGCCAAAGTGGGCGCGGAAGTGACCACCGTGCGCGAAGGCCAAAAAGTGGTGCTCGCCCCGGGAGTGAGTTGCGGGAAGTGTCTTGCATGCCTTTCGGGAAACGACAACCGCTGCCGGGAGTTTACAAATCTGGGCTACATGATCGATGGCGGCTGTGCGGAGTACGTCCGCTGCCCGGAAGTAAACTGCATGCCGTATCCGGAGAATCTGGATTGGGTACATGCGGCGGCGGTGCCGCTGGTGTTTCAGACAGCGTGGCACATGCTGGTGAACCGCGCACAGTTGCAGCCGGGAGAAGATGTGCTGGTGCTGGCGGCGGGAAGTGGCGTGGGAAGCGCGGCGATCCAGGTGGCCAAGTTTTTCGGAGCGCGGGTGATTGCCACGGCGGGGAGCGACGAAAAGCTGGCCAAGGCCAAGGAAATCGGCGCAGACGAAGTGATCCATCACGGAACAATGCCCATCGCCAAGGAGGTGAGGCGGTTGACGAAGAATCGCGGCGTGGATGTGGTGGTGGAGCATGTGGGAACCGCGACTTGGGAAGACAGCGTGAAGAGCCTGGCGACTGGGGGACGGCTGGTGACCTGCGGGGCAACCACGGGATATGACGCGAAACTTGATTTGCGGTTTTTGTTCACGCGGCAGCTTTCGATCATGGGGTCGTATATGGGAACGAAAGATGAGTTGCGGACGGTATTGAAGCTGGTTGCGCAGGGGCGATTGAAGCCTACGGTGGACAAGGTGTTTCATTTGAGTGATTGCATGGCGGCGCATGAGTACTTGGAGAAGGGGAAGCAGTTTGGGAAGGTGGTGTTGCGGGTGGAGTAGATCGGAAGAGACAACTCACCACGGAGAGCACAGAGGACACTGAGAAGAGCGGGGAAAAGAGCGGAACACAGGTTAAAAGTTGTGCTACTGGGCGGCGGTGCGGCCGATGCCGGCGAGGACGCGGAGCTCGCCGAGGACCACGACTTCGAGATTAGCGGGTTGATCGTTGCGAAACAGATGGGCTTCGGTGCCGGAGGCCCAGCCTTGGATGAAGAAAATGGAATCGCCTTCGTGCTCGGGGCGCGCGGTGTTGCGGATGGTGACTTGCAGTTTGCGGGAATCGTAGTGCACGGTGATCAGATTTGATTTCCCTGCGCAACGGATGCGGAGATCGCCGAGGATGGTTTCCTTGCAGGTGAGGGCTTCCTCGCCGATGATGGCGTTCCAGGATTTGCATTGAGAGAAGAATGTTTCGGCTACCTGCTTCCAGACCTGGGGGGAGAGGCGCGCGGCGGCGTCGCGATTCAGCGCTTCTTCCTGAAGCTGGACTTCTTCTGTGAGCTTCGCGGCAAGGAATTCCTGAGCGGCGCGCTTGGTGTCGTCAGTAGGCATGGGCCCGGCGTTCTCCGAGAGGGAATGGATACATTCCATCCTAGCGGGTGGGGTGTCGGGGGTGTCAAGTTCCTTTGGGTTTGGATGTTCTGGTGAGGAAACAGAAAGAGGAAGAGGAAGATTTAACACAGAGGCCACAGAGGTTGGTGCGCAGAGGGCGCTGAGAAGAACGGAGCACGAGCCGTTCGCTTCGCTCGGGACAAGCTCAAGCCCGTGCTACTGGGGAGTGATTGTACGGGGCGGGGTGATGTGACAAAATTGGGGAGTAGCCCGAGGGAACCATGGAAACGACGTTGGGAAAAAGCGTAACGCTGACGAAACCCGATGACTTTGGGAAGCTGCTGCAGGACGAAGGAATTATTTTCACGCAGCTGGACAAGGCCGTGAACTGGGCGAGAAAAAGCTCTATCTGGCCGCTGGGATTTGGACTGGCGTGCTGCGCGATTGAGATGATGTCCATGGCGGCTTCGCGGTTTGACCTGGCGCGTTTTGGCGCGGAAGTGTTTCGCCCATCGCCGCGGCAAGCGGACCTGATGATCGTGGCGGGTCGGCTTTCGCAGAAAATGGTGCCGGTGATCCGGCAACTTTACGATCAGATGCCGGAGCCTAAGTGGGTGATTTCGATGGGCGCGTGCGCCACGTCGGGCGGCGTGTTCAACAATTACGCGATTGTGCAGGGCTGCAACCAGGTGATTCCCGTGGATGTGTATGTGCCGGGATGCCCGCCGAGGCCGGAAGCGGTGCTGTACGCGATTCTGCAATTGCAGAAGAAGATTGATGGTGAGAGGGGATCGTTCAAGCGGGCGTTGAATTTGGATTGATGTGGTGGGGCCGCGCCTGCGGCGGGGGCGCTACCGAGGATTTCATGGCATCGGCTATTCCAGAGACGGTGAGCGCGCGAGATTTGTTGCGGCATTGCCTTGCGACGATTGCGTACCGAACCGCGAAGCTGGTGCGGGACGTTCCTGCCTCTTTCGCCAAATTCCAGCCGCCTGAGAATGCCAGGACGCCGGAGCAGATATTGGCGCACATGGGCGATTTGCAGGACTGGGCGTATTCGATGGCCAGCGGGAAGCCGGCGTGGAACGATTCGCGGCCGTTGCCTTGGGAGCAGGAAGTAGAGCGGTTCTTTGGGGCGCTCCAGCGATTCGACGATTTTCTTGCGGGCGATGCCGCCCTGCACGCTTCACCGGAGAAATTATTTCAGGGCCCGGTGGCGGATACATTGAATCATGTCGGACAGATTGCCATCCTGCGGCGGCTGGCGGGCGTGCCGGTGAAGGGCGAGAATTATTACAAAGCGGATATCGCCACCGGCCGCGTGGGCGCCGAGCAGTCACCTCCTAACCGCGAATTTTAACCAACTAATTCTGGACGTAGCCATTCTCCGGGCGTAGAGTTTACGGGCTTGGGTCCCCAGCCCAGGGTTGATTCACCCTGCTCCGGCAAGGATGGAAGTATGAGTGTCCCCGAACAGCGCCAGCACCCCCGAATAAGACCTCCCAAAACCGTGTTAGGAGCGTGGCGATCCGGCGTCCAGCGAGACGTTTCCTATGTGGAGAGCCTGGGGCTTGGCGGAGTGTTTCTGCGTACGAAGCGCAAGGTGGCAATTCGGAGCCTGGTGCAGATCCTGCTGGATATGCCGCAAGGGCAGGTGCGCGGGCGTGGCGTGGTGCGAAGGTATCAGGAGCACTATGGGATCGCGGTGCAGTTTATCGCCATGGAGCCAGAGGACCGGGGGCGGTTGGTCAAGCAGATCCGGGATTTGAGTTTGGCCGAGAGCTCGTGAGGAATTGATTTGCCCATTCACATTTTGACCTGATTCATCTTTGAGATCAGAAGACGAATTACTCGCCCGCAATCTTCGCAAACAAAACTAGACAATCGGAGTTGCGAGGACGGTGGCGTGCGCGCCGTCGGGAAGATCAACGACGGAGCCTGGCGTGGATTTTTCGCGGCGGAGATAGCCCATGCCGATGGGGGCGTTGAGCAGCGGGGAAAAACCAGAGCGGGTGGTGTAGCCGGCTTCTTTGCCGTCGGAGCGGAGCGGCGTGCCAGGAGCGGGAGGTTGCGGTGTGTCGTATTTAAGAGTGACCCGGGTGCGGTTGACCTGGCCTCGAGAACGCACACGTTCGACGATTTCCTGGCCGGTATAGCAGCCTTTTGTGTAGCTGATGTGGGAATCCTGTAGGCCGGCTTCGTGCGGGATTTGTTTTTCGCCGAAGTCGTAGGTGAACCAGGGAGCACCGAGTTCGAGGCGGAAGGAGTTGAGTGCAGTGTAGCCGACGGGTCCACCGCCGTGTTTGCGCGCGGCCGCGAGGAGAAGATTCCAGAGCGATTCGGCGTGGGAGCGGTCCACAAGAAATTCGGCGCTGGCGGTGCCGCCCGGGGAGCGCTTGCCGAGGCGGCAGGGAATTTTTTCAACCGAGGCGAGGCGGGTTTCGAGTTCGGCGAGGTCGGCGATGTCGATCCCGGTGAGCTCTTCGGTGACGAGCGCGGCTTTGGGGCCTTCGAGCGCAAGAGTAGAGAAATCCGCGGTGCGGTCGGTGAGCGTGACGTCGTCCATGATGATGTATTTGTCGAGCGCGGTGATGAGGGATTCGCGAATCGAGGTGTAGGAGACGCAGAAGAGTTTTTCGGGCAAGGCGTAGGTTTCAATTTCGGCGAGGATGTGACCCTGCGGGTTTAGAAAGAGCGAGACGATGCCGTGATTTTCGCGGAGGTCCTTGATGTTGTTGGTGAGGATGGCGTTGAGATAGCGGACGCGATCCGGGCCGGTGAAGTCGAGATAGGCGCGATAATTTTTGTCGAGCAGGGCGACGCTTTCACGGAGGAGGCGGTATTCGGTGACCCAGTCGCCGAAGTGATCGGGGAGGGAACAGCCGAACCAGGTTTCTATGGTTGCGCCGGATTGGCGGTGGAGGTCCGCAAGAGGAGTAGGAATGGAGGTTGTGAGCGAGTTGGAAGGGGTGCTCATCATTGTTCAGTGTAGCAAGGAGTTTTGGGGCGCGGGAGTTGGGTGGCGCTCAGTGGAGTAGGGACGGCCTTCTGAGGCCGTCCGCTGTTGCGGCGATACCGGTGTGGTGACAGCGGCTCGCCTCCCTTCGAGGCTCAGGGCAAGCAGAAGGCGGGCCCTACATCGAGCGCGGAAACCGCCTTCGGCGCAAAATGCGCAGCTACGGCGAGCGGGCCCTACGACTGCCTGGCGGAAAGCAGATATACTGCGAGGGTATGGACGCGACGCATAAGGTGGCACAGACGCCGGACGCTGGGAACGCGGAAATGATCTACATGCGCATTCCCGTGGGAATGCTGCAGTGCAATTGTCTGATCATTGGCGATCCGAAAACACACGAAGCAATCGTGGTGGATCCCGGCGACGAAGTGGAGCGCATCCTGAGCATGCTGGGACGCTACAAACTGACCGTGAAGGCGATCATCAGCACGCATGCGCACATTGATCACGTAGGCGGGCTGGCCAAACTGCACCAGTACACGGGCGCTCCGGTGATGATGCACAGCGAGGATTTGCCGCTTTATCACGGACTGGATGTACAGGCCGCGTTTTTGGGAATGCAGACGCCGGAGATGGCGGAAGTGGACCAGTTGTTGAAGGAAGGCGACATCTTGCCGTGGGGAAATTTTGGGGCCAGCGTGATCCACACCCCCGGACACACGCCGGGCAGCATTTCGCTTTTTGTGCCACAGGATTGCGGGAAAGTGAAGCTGGCGCAGCCGCATCTTTTTGCGGGAGACACGCTGTTTGCGGGCAGTATAGGGCGGACGGATCTGTGGGGCGGCTCGATGGAGCAGATCATGGCTTCGCTGAACGATAAGCTGATGCAACTGCCGGAAGAGACGATGGTACATCCGGGGCACGGATTGACAACGACGATTGGGGAAGAGAAGCAGTCAAATCCGTTTTTGAAGTAGTTGCCGGTAGTGGGAAGTTTGATTGCGGTGCTGGTTCATTCCTAGTTGCACTTTCCAACTCAATTTTTGCGACAGAGTGGGGTGGCCGATCTGAAGTTAGGCCACTACAGTTTAGGAGGCTTCGCGGGATTTGCGGAGTTCTTCCATTACGGATTGGATGAGTTCTTTGGCGTGGGTGAGTTCCTGGGTGACCATACGGATGTCCATCGCGGGGAGCGTGGGATTGCGCTGGCTGGTGCAATAGACGCCGTGCTGCCCGACCAGGACGAGTGCGTTGGTGATGCGATCGAGGGAGACGGCGAGGCGGCCACGATCGCGGCCGAAGCGTTGTTCGGAGTGTTCGAGGACGTCGCGGTGTTCGTTGAAGGCGGACATTGTTTCTCCAATATTTATGACTCGTGACCCGTGGCTTGTGATCCGTGTGCCGCAGGCGGAGAGGCGCTCGTAAGGATAGCAAGGAGTTCGCGACTGTGGTGCCGCGGAGGACGGGAAGAGGCCCGCTTCGGAAAGCGGGCCCTACGGGCGGGAGCGGCGGCCCGCCTTCGCCGCGTACGGCGCGGCTACGGCGGGTAGCACATCGGGCACAGGGGGGTGGGGCGAATCTTTACCCTGTCGAGTGAGCGGAAGATAATCCAATCGAGCCGCCGCCAGAGCCAGAAAGCAGCGCTAGATTATGAGCCTTCCAGAACAGGCCGGTAGAGAGTTCGTACCTTTTGGTGACAGGCCCGGGGGCAATTGGGAGCATCCAAACATGCGACGTTCGGACCTCGTACAGCATAAAGAAAAAGACAACGGGCGGATTGATCGCACCTCGCAGATCGTTTTCGGAGAACGCCAGCATTTGTTGCGGGTGCTGGATTCGCTGGAGGGCACATCACTGCCGATCGCGCGCATGCAGCAGGAACGGCGGACGCTGGAAGAGCTGATTCACGCGAGGACGCGGGAGTTGAACCAGATCAACACGGCGTGGGATGAAAAGATTGGGCTGGTGTTGAGCGCGGAAGCCAAGCCGGAGATGCTGGAAAAGCTGGTGAAACAGGCTCCGGAAGAAGATTTTTACATGCTGCGACTGATCAGCGAGCATCCCCGGACGAACGCGAAAACGCTGGGCAAGCTGGCGAAGCATCCCTATGGTGCGATCCGGGAAAATGTGGCGCGGCATCCGAATGCGGATGCTCCTACGCTGACTTATTTGAGCAAGGATAAGACGCAGCCGCTGTGGTACCTGGTGGCGTTTAACCCGAATACGCCGAGTCCGTTGCAGAGGAAATTGCGGGATAGGTTGAAGAAACTGGGAGATGTGCAGCCGATTCGGTAGGAAATTTTTCTAGATTTACCCCCATTTTCATTACGAAGATTTGTTCGAGTTTTGTACCGCTTGGGCGGTTTTGCTTGCCCGCAGGATGCGGGCGCTACCTCCTTGCTACAATCTGGGTATGGTGGCTGAGAAGGTCGAAGCAGATCTCCACTTTAAAATTGAATAGAAAAACGGAACTTGGAATTTGGATTGCTGGTGTCTGCGGCGATTCTGATTCCGTGCTATTGGCACCGGCACATTCAGGCTGGGGATGTGGCGAGCCACGTCTACAACGCCTGGCTGGCGAATCTGGCGGGGGAGGGAAAGGCGCCTGGGATTTACCTGGTGTGGCAATGGAAGAATGTGCTGTTTGACGTGATCCTGGCGAACCTTGCGAAATTGTTTGGTTATGGAGTGGCGGAAAAAGTTGCGGTCGAGCGTGTGCGTGCTGGTGTTTTTCTGGGGCGTATTTGCACTGGTGAGCGTGGAGTCGCGGCGGCGTCCATGGTTTCTTATGCCAGGATTGGCCATGCTTGCGTACGGCTACGTGTTTTACATGGGATTCATGAACTACTACTTGTCGCTTGGATTGGCATGTTTTGGGCTGGCGGCATTGTGGAATGGAAGCCTGCGGGGAATTGCAGCGGCGGCGGTGCTGCTGCCGCTGACGCTGCTGGCGCACCCCTTGGGATTTTTGTTGCTGCTATTAGTGGGAATTTACCGGCTCCTGTGGCCGCGCATGCGCGGATGGATGGAGTGGGTTCCGCCCTTCGTGGCAATTGCGATTGGACTGATTGTGCGATGGGTGGTGTTGCGGCATCCGGAGTTTCAGGCCGACTGGCCTGACAAGCCATTGCTGCAATGGAATGGCGCGGACCAGTTGTGGGTGTTCGGCCCGGCAACGCGCTATGTGGAGTTCGCCGTGGTGGTGTTTGTGCTGGTGGCGACACTGACGGATTTGTTTCCCTGGAAAAAGGACGGGAAGAGCTGGAAAGAACGGCGAATATTCCTGGAATTTTATCTGGTAGCCATTTGCCTGACGTCCCTGTTGCCAGAGAACCTGCGGCCGCGACCGGAAGAGGGCTGGATCGGAATGCTGGTCTCGCGCCTCACGCTGATCAGCGCGATTTTTGCGCTTGGGTGGCTTGGGACGCTGCGACCGCGTATTTGGCATTTAGCGGCACTGGGCGCCTGCGCCGCCGTGTTTTTTGCGTTCACCTATCAGGGCAGTGCCATCGCGGAGCGGATGGAAGAGAACGCCGAGCAGATCACGCGGGAATTGCCGAATGGGACGCGAGTGCTGGCCACGATCCTGGAGCCGGGAGATTTTCGCATTGGGACGCTGCACGTGGTGGACCGCGCGTGCGTGCGGCATTGTTTCGTGGTTTCGAATTATGAGCCGTCAACAGGCCAGTTTCGGGTGCGCGTGAGGGAAGGAAGCCGTGTGGCGGTTGCTTCAGCGGACGACAGCGAAGACATGCAATTCGGGACCTATGAAGTGCAGGAAGAAGATCTGCCGCTGAAGGAAATTTACCAGTGCGATGCGGCGGACTGGACGAAATTGTGTGTGCGCGATTTGAAGGCCGGAGAGAAGAACGATGCTGGAGGCTACCGGCCGGAATGAGAGCGGCCTGCGCCAGAAGACAAATTGGCTCTTTTGCTAGGCCAATTTCTGCTAGAATTAGGCAGGGGTGAGAGACAATGCTGCCACTGCACCTTCAGCCCGAAAGCCACATTCCCCTTTACATCCAATTGCGCGATCAACTGCGCTCGCTGGTCCATGCCGGCGATTTGCGCCCTGGCGACCGCATCCCTGCCAGCCGCGAACTTGCGCACATGCTGGGCGTGCACCGCACCACGGTTGCGAACGCCTACGCGGAACTTGAATCGGAGGGATTGATCCAGGGCCACGTGGGGCGCGGCACGTTTATCCGCAATAATGGCAATGGATTGAAAATTACTCCGCCGGCTCCGCCGAATCTGGTGAATGGCGACGGGCTGCGCTGGGAATTGCTGTTTGCCGACGAGCGCAGCGAAGAGATTTTGAGCCGACTGACTGCGGCGGCGCCGGTGAATTCACTGTCGTTCGTGATGGCGCGGCCGGACGCGGAATTTTTTCCGGTAGAAGAATTGCAGACCTGCTCACACACCGCTTTGCGGCGCGAGGGACAGGACATCCTGAATCTTGGCGCATCCGATGGTTACGCGCCGTTCAAGGAAGCGCTACTGGAGATGCTGCGGCAGGACGGCATTCCCGCGAAAGACGAAACGCTGCTGGTGACCGACGGCTGCCAGCAGGCGCTGGACTTAATTGCCAAGGCGTTTGTGCGTGCCGGCGACACCGTGGTGATGGAGAATCCCACTTATCCGGGGGCTTCGGCGGTATTTCACGGCGTAAGAGCCCGGTGCCTGGGCGTGCCGGTGCGGACGCATGCGGAGCCGGGGACCGCGCTGGGAATGGACCTGGAAGCGCTGGAAGCCACACTGGCGGCGAATCGCGTGAAGCTGCTGGTGCTGACGCCGGATTTTCACAATCCGACGGGAACTTCAATGCCGCTGGCATCGCGCCGGCAACTGCTGGAACTGGCGTCGCGTTATCAGGTGCCCGTGGTGGAAGATCATGTCTACGCGCGACTTACGGCGCGGGAGGAGCGGATACCTTCCTTGAAGCAGTTGGATCGCGGAAACCTGGTGATCCACATTGATAGCTTCGCAAAGGTGGCGTTCCCGGGTCTGCGCGTGGGCTGGATTGTGGCTCCGGCGGCGGCGATTGAACGGCTGCGGCTGGTGAAACAGATGACCGACCTGCACACCGACCAACTGGCGCAAGCCACGCTGGCGGAGTTTTTGCGGCGCGGACTGTTTGTGAAGCACCTGGCGAAGATGCGGAAACTCTACGCGGAACGTTTGCGGGTGCTGGATGAGGCGCTGCGGCGTCAAATGCCGGAAGGTGTGCGCTGGGCGAAACCGGAGGGCGGGATGTGCTTGTGGCTGGAACTGCCGCCAGGATTTGACGCCAGCGAGTTGATGATTCACGCTCGGGAACGTGGCGTGTTGTTTGCCCCGGGCAGGTATTTTTATGTGCAATCGCCGATGCCGAACACGCTGCGGCTGGGGTTTGCGAGCTTGAACGAGAAAGAATTGGTGCGGGGCGTGAGTATTCTTGCGGAGCTCATGAAAACCGAGATGCGCAAGCGGCAGCGGGGAACGCGACGGGCCGAGCGCGCGCACGTGGCGCTGGTCTAGCCATGACTAAAATCGTCAAGCTGGAGACGCAGGAAGCGAACCGCTGTTTTGGCTGCGGCGGCGATAATACGGCGGGAATGAAGCTGGTGTTTGAGCTGGATTTCGAGGCGCGGCGGACGCGCGGAAGATTCATGCTGGGCACGAACTACGCGGGCGGCGCGGGCTTTGCGCATGGCGGAATCATCGCTGTGGTGCTGGACGAGGCCATGGGGAAGCTGTCGAAGTTGACGGAAGAAAAGGCCGTGACCGCGGAGTTGAATGTGGTCTACCGGAAACCGGTGCCGGTGGACAAAGAGATTGTGGTGGAAGGTTGGCAGGAAGAAGAGAAGGGAAGAAACCGATTTCGCGTGGGAGAGATTCGCGACTTGCAGGGCAACTTGCTGGCACGCGGGACGGCGCGGTTTGTGGCCATTGACGCACAGCATTTCGAACGGATAAACGCAGGGCAATAAACGGATTTGGGCGGTAACGAATTTCAACGAGGAGAAGGAACATGCAAGCAAAGAAACCGAACGGCAATAACGGACACAGCGGCAAAGCGAAGGGTTCGAACGAATGGCGGGTGAAGGTGGGCCTCGCGGAGATGCTGAAGGGTGGGGTGATCATGGATGTCACCAACGCCGAACAGGCACGCATCGCGGAAAAAGCCGGCGCTTGCGCGGTGATGGCGCTCGAACGCGTGCCCTCAGACATTCGCAAGGAAGGCGGCGTGGCGCGGATGGCCTCGATCAAGGTGATCCGCGAAATTATGAAGACGGTGACGATTCCGGTCATGGCCAAGGTGCGCATCGGCCACTTTACGGAAGCGGAGGTTTTGCAGGCTCTGGAAGTGGACTTCATTGATGAGAGCGAAGTGCTGACCCCGGCCGACGAAGAGAATCACATCTGGAAGCACGACTACCGCGTGCCGTTTGTCTGCGGCGCGCGCAACCTGGGGGAAGCGGTGCGGCGCATTGCGGAAGGCGCGGCGATGATCCGGACGAAGGGCGAAGCCGGCTCTGGCAACGTGGTGGAAGCGGTGCGGCACATGCGTACGATTGTTTCCGAGATGAAGCGACTGACCACGCTGCGCGATGATGAAATCATGCGCGTGGCGAAAGAGATCGGCGCGCCGCTGGATTTGATGCGTGAAATTGCGAAGGCCGGGAAGCTGCCGGTGCCCAATTTTTCGGCGGGCGGAATCGCCACGCCGGCGGACGCGGCTCTGGTACGCCAACTGGGCGCGGAGGCGGTGTTTGTGGGCTCCGGGATATTCAAGAGCAGCGATCCGGAAGCGCGCGCGAAGGCCATTGTGAAGGCCACGACGCACTTTGAGGATCCGAAGGCAATTCTGGAAGCGTGCGAAGAACTGGGCGAAGCGATGCCGGGAATTGACGTGCGGCAACTGGACGAGAAAGAAATGCTCTCGACGCGCGGCTGGTAAGGATTGAAAAGCGGCGTGAAGAGCGGTCAACCGAAGAAATCGAAAAAAAGAACGGCCGGGCGTGGCGCGGCGAAAGCCGGCGGCGCCCGGCCGCGTCATTTACCTGCGGCGGAGAAGAAAAAGAAAGCAATGAAGATCGGGATTGTGGCGATACAGGGGGATTTCGCGGCGCATGCGGCGATGCTGCATGGGTTGGGCGCCGAAACGGTGGAAGTGCGCACGGTGAAGGACCTGGAAGGCTGCGACGGCATCGTGCTGCCGGGCGGAGAGTCCACGACGCAATTGCAGTTTTTGAAGGAAGAAGGGTTGTTTGACGCGATTCGGAAATATTCGCGGAAAGGCGGAGCGATTTTCGGGACTTGCGCCGGGGCCATTTTGCTGGCGACACAGGTTAAAAATCCACCGCAGGAATCGCTGGGCCTGCTGGACATGACCGTATTGCGGAACGGCTACGGCCGGCAACTGGCCAGCGATGTATTTTTCGGCGAGACTTCGCTGAAGAAAGATCCGCTGGAGATGGTGTTCATCCGCGGGCCGATCATCGAAAACGCAGGCAAGGGCATTTCCGTGCTGGCCAGGCACAACGGCAAACCAACGCTGGTGGAAAGGGATAACGTGCTGGCCGCGACTTTTCATCCGGAATTGACCGACGACACAACGGTGCACAAACACTTTCTGGCGATGGCGGCAAAGGGAGCGGCGCAGACAGCGCCTGCGCGCTAAACCGCATCTAAATATTGGTCAAACGCAGAATTAATGGAAAATAGCGGAAAACTCAGGGTAGTCTTTGTGTGCATTGGGAACGCTTGCCGGAGCCCGATGGGCGAAGCGATTGCCAGAAAAGATGCCGCTGATGTGATGGAAGCGTTCAGCGCGGGAATTTTTCCGCTGGGGATGATTCCGGAATTGACGCGCACAACGCTGATGAAGAATGGCTATTCCGCGGAGTGCTTGGTATCGAAGGGGCTGAGTGAGTTCAAGGCGGATGAAGTGGATCTGGTGCTGAACATGAGCGGCATGCAGGATGCCGTTGCGCTTGCGGAATTTGAAAATGTGGAAGAATGGGAAGTGGGAGATCCCTATGGCGGGGATGAGGCAACTTATCAGAGAATCCTGCAGGAGATTCAGCGGCGCGTGAGAGAACTGGCGCAACGGCTGAGAAACGGGCAGCAGGCGGAAGGCGAACGGAAGTAGAGGAGACGAAGTGCGACGCGGGCAGACCAGTGTATCGCAAGAAGATTATCTGAAGGCCATCTGGGAGATGCTGGAGGAAGACCAGATGCCGATCAGCGCGCGGCTGGCGGAAGAGCTGAACGTGACGCCGCCGGCGGTTACCGCGGCGCTGAAGCGGATGACCCGCGACGGTCACGTGAAAATCGAACGCGGCGGGCATATCCATCTGACCGGAAAAGGCCGGAAGATGGCGCAGCATCTGATGGTGCGGCACCAACTGGCGGAGATGTTGCTGACCGAGGTGATCGGATTATCTTGGTCGAAGGCGCACGCGGAGGCGGAGCGCATGGAGCATGCGATTTCGCCGGAAGTGGAGGCGCTGCTGCTGAAGAAATTTTCCGCCCGGAAGACGTGCCCGCACGGCGTGCCGATGAGCGGTGGGATTGCTGAGCTCCGCAAACGGGGAGTGGTATTGCTTTCCGAATTGAAGGCGAAGGAAAGTGCGGAGATCGTTTGCGTGTACGAGAAGGACGAAGGATTTCTGGAGTTTCTGGAAGGCTTGCGCCTGTTGCCGGAGACGAAAGTGGAAGTGCTGAAGCGCGAGTACGATGAGACGATGACTGTACGTGCGGAAGGGCACACGATGCACTTGGGCAAGCCGGCAACCACGCGCATCTGGGTGCGGCGGGTCGCCGCGTAATCCGCCTCTCCGGGTAATTCCCGCTTGAAAACCAGAGCGAAAGTGTCTAAGGTACTGGAACACCAGCCGTACGACCAGGTTTGAGCAGAAAACGAAAGCAATTGGAGACAAACTGATGCCTGTAATGGCCGATACCGCCCATCGACCCATGTGGCCCCGTCATCACTGGGTGTTGTACGTGCTGTTTGCGTTTTTTGGCGGGTTGCTGACCTTTGCTGGCGCGCGGGCTCAGCAGAAGGCCACCGACGACGCGACGTTTCGCAAACTGATTGACGGCTACTGCACGGCATGGAGCTCAAAAGACCCAAGTAACGCGGCGAAATATTACGTCAAGGACGATGGGCTGGTGTTTTACGATGTCTCGCCGTTTTCGTATTCAGGCTGGAAGGAATACGCGGCTGGGGTGCAGAAAAACTTTTTTGACGAGGCGGATACGATCTCGCTGACGGCTGGCAAGGAATTGAAAGTGACCCGGCACGGAAATATAGCCTGGACCACCGTTCCGATGCACATCACCGCGAAGATGAAGGATGGGAAAACGATTGATTCTCCGATCCGGTATACCGGCATCTGGGAAAAGAAGGGGAAAAGCTGGCTTCTGGTTCATGAACATTTATCCGCACCGCTTGGCGGATAAGCTTTGGAAAGGCACGACCGATGTGGAAGACCTTGGAGCTTTATTGGACTGCGGCGCGTGGGTATCGCCTGCAACCTTGGAAGAGTCCCTATCTGAAATGGCGGTTTGAGACGTTTCTTGGGAACGAAGCGTCGAATCTGGACGCGAAAAAGTTTTTTCAGTTGAGCTGGAAGTATCGCGATCAATTGCAGCGTTTTGCCGATTGGTCCGCGGAACGCCGCCGAGTGCAGCGGCGCCACGCCTAAAATTCCTTCCTTTTACAATTGGAGTAGTACCTGACCGCCGCCTTTGGCGTGTGCGTCGCGTCGCGCGAGAGTATACTAACGGCAGGAGGACGGCTATGAATGAGCTTAGGCTCCTCCAGAAGACGAACGTGCCGCACGAGGCGCAGTGGTGGGAACCGGAAGCAAATGGCCGGGTCCATTGTTATCTTTGCCCCAGACATTGCCACATTCATTCGGGGCAATCGGGTTTCTGCTTTATCCGCGTAAATCAGGGAGGAAAACTTTATAGCCTCGGCTATGGAGCTCCCGCGGCCCTGCAAGTGGATCCCATCGAAAAAAAGCCGTTGAATCATTTTTTGCCGGGCACGCGTGTGTTCAGCATGGGCACGGCTGGCTGCAACATGGGTTGCTTCTTTTGCCAGAACTGGGATATCTCCAAGTCTCACCAGGATCAGGTTCATGCGATGGAGGTGCCCCCGGAGAATGTGCCGGGGTTGGCACAGCACCACGGCTGCGATTCGATAGCGTTTACTTACAACGAGCCGACAATCTGGGGCGAGTACGTGGTGGATATCTGCAAGGCCGCCAGGCCAGCCGGGCTGAAAACGGTGATGGTGACGAACGGCTACATCACCTATGAGGCGTTCCACGATATCTACGACCACGTGGATGCCGCGAACGTGGATTTGAAGGCGTTCACAGAGGAATTCTACGGAAAGACCACGTTAACGCATCTGGAGCCGGTGCTGAAGACGCTGGAGTGGCTGAAGAACGAGACGCAGGTGTGGTTTGAGATCACCAACCTGATGATTCCTACGCTCAACGACGATCCCGAAGAGACGAGGAGACTGGCGGATTGGATCGTGGAGCACCTGGGACCGGATGTGCCGCTGCATTTCACGGCGTTTCACCCGGATTTCAAGCTGAGGGATAAGCCGGCGACGCCACCGGAGACGCTGCACCGCGCGCGGGAAATCGCGCGGAGGGCGGGAGTTCATTACGTTTACGAAGGCAATATCTTCAGCGAAGCGGCGAACACCTACTGCCCGCACTGTGGAGAGACGCTGATAAAACGCTCGTGGCACAAAGTGCTGGAAGATCGCCTGGAAAATGGCGCATGTTCAAAGTGTGGAACGAAGATTCCCGGCGTTTGGGATAGCTAGCTTCCGGAGGGCGCGCCGTTTTGCAGGAATATTCAGACAATTAAATTTTGTGGAGTTGCGCAACAAAGTGCAGCTTGCGGCCGAACAGCAGCGAAAAAGGGAAGGGATAGAGCGGCAGCGCGGTGGAGAGGTGCGACGCGCGCAGACCACAGGCGGCAAAGTGGGACTGCCATTGCGCGAGGCTTTGATAGTTGTAGGTCAGCGTGACGCCGTGAGGACGGTTGCCGACCCAATCCATGGCGCGAAGAATCGCGTGATCCGCAGAAGTTTCGCTGAGATGGTCCTTGAGCAGGACGCAGGTGCGCGCGACGCGGGCGGCTTCGCGAAGAAGCTGGGTTACATCCGTGGTGTGGTGCAAAACATCCACGAACAGGCAGACATCGAAGGCGCGGTCAGGAAACGGAAGTTGCGCGCCGTCGAAGCCGCTGCAAGGGATCCGGCAAGTGGGGCGAGGAGCAAATTCAACGCCTTCTATTTTGATATCTGGGCGCTGGGCGGCGAGGAGAGTGGCAATCGTGCCGTCGCCACAGCCGATGTCCAGCACGGTGGCCGATTGCGGGAGCAACGGAGCCAGCGATTCGGCGATTACGCGGGTTCGGCGGCCGAACACCATGGCGTGATGGCTTCTGGCGATCCAGGAAAGCGGCCATGGCTGAGGTGAAGAGGTCATCCGATTTGCCGCTCAGGTAATCCTTCGATACAGTGGAATCCCATCCATGGCGAAAGAAGCAAATGCGTTGGAGATGGCATGGTGGCGACTCGCGGATAAAACTGTAGCACAGGCGATTTAAGGAGAGTAAACCAGGCCGATGCCCGAGGTAACGCAAGTTCCAGCGCAAAAGCAGAAAGATCCGTGGGAGGCGGCGTACCTGCGTTTTGAAACTCCCGAAGAAAAAATCCAGAAATTCACGGAGCGCTTGCGGCGGTTGGGCGTGGAAGACTTGCCGCGAGACATTCACGTGGTGGAGCTATTCTGCGGACGCGGAAACGGTTTGCACGCGCTGGCACGGCTGGGATTTCGAAATATCGAGGGCGTGGACCTCTCGCCCAATTTACTGGCGGAATACAAAGGCCCTGCAAAATGCCATGCGGCAGATTGCCGCGAGCTCCCCTTTGAAAACAGAAGCAAGGATGCCGCGATTGTTCAAGGAGGCTTGCATCATCTTCCGGTGCTGCCGGGCGATCTTGCGCGCGTATTCAAGGAATTGCAGCGGGTCTTGCGGCCGGGTGGGCGGGTGGTGTTTATCGAACCCTGGCTGACGCCGTTTTTGCGCGTGGTGCACGGGCTGACGGAATTGCCGCCGGCACGGCGCCTCTCCACCAAGCTGGATGCGCTGGCGGTGATGATCGAACATGAACGGGAAACGTATGAAAATTGGCTGAAACGGCCGAACGAGATTTCGTCGTTGACGCGAAACCATTTTCGAGTGGAGCGGGAATCGTTTGCCTGGGGAAAGTGGAACTTTGTGGGCCGTCTGCCCACGTAATGGCGTTTAGCGCCCGGCGGTGCCGGCAAACGTGATTTGAGGGAAGAGCGTGTCTGGAGAGACCGGACTGAGCGGGAGACCGTCGTCGGGATCGTCGTCCTGCCCATGGCGGTGATGATAGCGGATGGCGTGGATACCCATGCGCGTCAGATCGTAAGCGCTGTAGATAATGTTGCCACGAACCACATCGCTCTTGTAGAGCAGCACTTGGGTGCGTAAATAGCGGGCAGCGTGCGAGTGCGGACGTATCGGGATCAGCGGATTGGCACGTGTAAACGTTACGGCGGGATGATCGCAGTGCGCGATTTGCACCACAGTGAGCGTGCCATCGGTGCGCATCTCGTCGCCGGTGGCATTCATAAACGTTTCGCGAAGTTCGGGTCGAGGCAGCAAATGCACGGATTGCACGCAGCCAGCGAGCGACAAATCGCGAACGAGCATATTCACGCCGTCGTCAATATTTCGGTCCACGTGGTGGATGAACTTGTGATTGGTTACGGAAAGCACCGCGCTGGTCTCGCGGACATATGCGCCCAGCCAGGCTTCCTGGCCAAGAACGGTGCCAGATTCCCGCCAGAGACGGACGTGATCGCGCTTGCCGTAGCTATTGAAGCTTTTCTGCCAGGTGACGTCCTGCGGGCGGCCATTGAGATACTGCGTGGAAACGGGAGCCGTGGGGTAATTTGAGAGCGTCAGGAATGCCTGGAACTGGCGCAGCACACTGTGCGCCGAGTTGTGGTCGTTGTTGAGCCAACCGGCTGCGCGGAAAGCGGAATCCATATCCTCGCGCGAGCCCACGAAAAGGACGTCCACTACATCCGCGTCTTTGCCTTTGCTGGTGAATGTGCGCGTGGTGTTGGCCTGCAGCAGCATTTCCACATCGCCGCGTTCATATTCATCCATTTGGAAGGAAGCGCGCGGAAGCACGGGTTGGTCGCCGACGTAGAGCGGCACGTTCAATTGAAGGCGAAGATCCGTACCGGGAGGCAGGTAGATTTCGGGTTCGGGCAGGACGGTGAACATGCGATAGATGATCAAGCCCATGTCGCTATAAGGATTGAACGTGGGCAGATGGATCAGGCCACTGGTGATGCGTCCCTGTGGAGTATTGGTGGCGCGGATTCCGCGAATCTTGCCGTTGTGCACTGTTTCACGGGCGTTATCCACTTCCACTACCTGCGAAGCGATGGGAAGAAAGCTGCCGTCGGAAGCGATGATGCGATCAAAAATGATTTCCAGCGATGCTGTGTCGTGGGTAAAACCGAGGCCGACTTTGCGCACGGAGGAGAGATGGCCGTCGACTTCGAGGCCCGCGGGAAAAACTGGTGCGCCGTCGCAGTCCGGAGACTGGATCAGCAGTGCACGCACGGTGGCGCCGGGTTTCGAGCTATAGGAAGCGACGGGATCGAGAAGACGTACCCAGAAGGATTGGCCGGAGGGGATGTGCTCGCAGTTGGCACGAACGGGGAGAGCAAAGACCAGCGAGAATGTCGGCCAGCAAACCGCAAAAGGCCATGCGAATCGCAGCGACGAAGTCGAAGCACGATCCCGCATGGCTGCTTTGCCGCGACGCGTTAACGTGTAAAATTTCTATCCCCCAACTCACAAACTTCCAAACAACCACCAGTGCCTAGTGTGCGGGCAGCGGCGCAAGACTCAGTCCCGGCTTTCGGACGGATTGCTTAAGACATAACTGGCTGAGAGGACAGGTGAACAATCAGGGCGGAGAGGCGGCCAATTCTCAAATTGGCAAATGATCCCGATTCCTCAGTCCAAAAAACAGCCTGCAAGTGATGTTCAGAGTACTCGAGCGGCGAAACACCCCGACAATGCACTTTTCGATGCACGCGAACTAAAAGTTTAATGGGGTTCCTTGATTTCCGTGGCTTTGCCCATTTTGACGGTGCTGCCATAACGTTTGTAGTTCGAATAACGAATGGTCATGCGGATGTGCACGTCGCCGGAACTGAAATGCAGGTAGTCGTCAGAGCGGGTGTAAACCGGAAACCAAAAGCCCTGTTCAATGTTCTGGCGATAGGTGCGGAAACGCGGGAAGACGTTTTCGTTGTTCTTGTTGATGATATCCGGGACGGCTTTTCCATCGGACATGACGATTTGCAGGTCCTTGCTGTCCACCCAAACGCGTCCCTGGAAGTAGCGCTGCTTTTTCTCAATGACTTTGGGCGCGACATCGAAAATGTAGCAGGCCAGATCGTCTACTTGTTGGCGGCCGACATAGGTGACGTTGTACTTGGGCAGGTCTTCGGTGGTCAACACAAACGGCTGAACATTGCGGACATCGTCGAGATCCTGCTCGCTGAGCTGGATGCGTTGCAAGAGGGCTGGGGCGCGAAGGTGACTTGTATCGTAGCGCTTGCCGTCGGGGTAAAGACGATTTCGCTGGTCATGCGATACTCGCCGTCGGGTCGATTGTCGTCGTCGATGGTCTGTATGGAAAAGCTCTGGGTAGTAGGTGTAATTGTTGCGCTCCAGCTTGAATTCGGATTCGCGCTCGGAAAAACGCTTGATGATCTGGTCCACGGGCAGGGAAGGCGGCTCATTGGTGATCGGACTGTCCCCCGGGGAGTGAATCGCTTGCGGAGGCGCGTCGGTGTGATAGGTCTGCTGCTGGCTATTGTCGGTACGCTGCTGGCGAGGCGGCGGTGGTGCCTGGGTGCGTGGTGACGGCGGATTGGGCAGCGGGCCGGGGTCTTGTGCAGGCGCAGCGGCAGCCAGCAAGAATGCGGCGAAGAGGAGGACGGTTCCCCGGCCAGTGAAACTCTTCGGAGTGGTATGCAAATCCAAATGAACCTCTCGAATGACAAATAATCGGTACCAAATAAGAGTTTAACGCAAGCGCGGGGGTTGTACGAGCGGTTGATTGAAAAGGTCAGGTGGAGCGCCACTTCAAGAATACCGCGGCGAGGGGTGGAATGGTGAGGGCCAAAGAGTAGCGGCGGCCCTGCCAGGCATGCTCGCCGGCATTCATGCCGCCCAGATTGCCGACGTTGGATCCGCCATAGATGGTAGCGTCGGTGTTGAGCACTTCTTCGTAGTGGCCGGCGCGCGGCACGCCGATGTGATAACCGTAACGGACCACGGGGGTGGCATTGATGATCACGATGAGCATATCGTCGGGATTTTTGCCGCGCCGGATGAAGGAATAAACGCTGTTGTCGGAGTCGTTGGCGTCGATCCATTCGAAGCCAAGCCAGTCGAAATCCACTTGATGCAGGGCAGCCTCATTATTCAGCAGTTTGTTTAGGTCGCCCACCAAACGCTGGATGCCGCGGTGGGACTCATACTGCAGCAGATGCCAATCGAGGCTGCGCGTTTCGCTCCATTCCTGCCGCTGACCAAACTCCTGTCCCATGAACAGAAGTTTTTTGCCCGGGTGCGCGTACTGATAGGCCAGAAGAATGCGAAGGTTGGCGAATTGCTGCCACATGTCGCCGGGCATTTTGTGGAGGAGCGAGTTTTTGCCGTGGACGACTTCATCGTGGGAAAAGGGAAGCATGAAATTTTCGCTGAAGGCATAGAGCAGCGAAAAAGTGAGCTTATTGTGCTGGTAGCGGCGGAATAGGGGATCTTTGGAGAAGTAGCCGAGCGTGTCGTTCATCCAGCCCATGTTCCATTTCAAGCTGAATCCCAGGCCACCGAGATAGGTTGGGCGCGAGACGCTGGGCCACGAGGTGGACTCTTCGGCGATGGTCAGCGCGCCGGGGAAGCGCAGGTGGACGACTTCGTTGAGGCGCTTGAAAAAATCGATGGCATCGAGATTTTCGCGGCCGCCATAACGATTCGGCACCCACTCGCCTTCTTTTCTTGAGTAGTCGAGGTACAGCATGGAGGCGACGGCATCCACGCGCAGGCCGTCAATGTGGTATTTGTCCAGCCAGAACAGCGCGTTTGAGATCAGAAAATTCTGTACTTCGTTGCGGCCATAGTTGTAGACGAGCGTGCCCCAATCGGGATGCGAGCCCTGGCGGGGATCGGAGTGCTCGAAGAGGTGTGTGCCGTCGAAAAAGGCCAGGCCATGTGTGTCGCGGGGAAAATGGGCGGGAGTCCAGTCCAGAAAAACGCCGAGGCCCGCCTGATGGCAGCGGTCAATGAAGTCCATGAACTCGGTGGGAGAGCCGAAGCGGCTGGTGGCGGCGAAATAACCCAGGGTCTGATAACCCCACGAGCCGTCGTAGGGATGCTCCATGATCGGGAGCAATTCGATGTGCGTGTAGCCGAGCTCTTTGACGTAGGGAATGAGCTGGTCGGCGAGTTCGCGGTAGCTCAGCCAGCGATTGTTTTCCTCTGGAATGCGGCGCCATGAACCGAGATGGACTTCGTAAACTGTGATGGGCTGCTCCAGCCAGTTCTTTGCGCCGCGCTGCTGCATCCATTCGGAGTCGCTCCAGGAATGCTTATCAATGCGCGCGACGACGGAGCCATTGTTGGGACGGAGTTCGGCGGCGAAGCCGTAAGGGTCGGCTTTGAGCGGCAGAATATTATTTTTCGGGCCGACGAGTTCGTATTTATAGACGGTGCCTTCGCCCAACTCGGGCACGAATAGTTCCCAGATACCCGATGTGCCGCGGGAACGCATAGGATGGACGCGGCCGTCCCAGCCATTGAAATCCCCGACAACGCTGACGCGCAGCGCGTTTGGCGCCCAGACGGAGAAATGCACGCCGGCAACGCCCTCGAGCGTCTTTACGTGAGCGCCGAGCTTTTCGTAAGCGTCGTAGTGGCGGCCTTCGCCCATGAGATAGAGGTCAAATTCCGTGAGAAGAAATGGAAAGGCGTACGCGTCGTAGGTTTCCCAGACGTCGCCATATTCGTTGCGAAAGCGGAGGCGGTAACTGGATGGTGGAGGCGGATGGTCAGAGGTATCGGGAAGCGTGGCCTCGAAGAAGCCCTGTTCGCGGAGGCGCGACATGGGTATCGCGTCGGCACCGTTTTGCAGAAGGATTTGGGCCTCCACCGCGCGCGGGTGAAATGCGCGAATCGACCAGCGGCGACCCTGCGGGGAATCCGCGGGATGCGGGCCCAGGACGCCAAAGGGATCGGCATTGCGCGCTGCCAAGAGCGCGTCGACCCGCAATTGGAAAGGGTCCCGGACAGCGGGTTTAGGTGCAGAAGGGGTAAGTTCAGGCACGGGGCCATTCTAGCGGAAGCGGGGCAGAGGACCAACAAGAGAGGCGCCTGAAGTTGCGGGACCGTTGCGCCGTGGGTTGCGGCAAAAAAACGACGGTTGAGGGATTCCTAGTCCGCATCGGTTTCGGATATGGGCAAAGTCAGGGCGTCTCATCACTTTCGGGCACGTCGTTCTCGAATGCGCTATATATGTCCCGAGCACCATGGAGGATGCGGACGATCAGCAGGAACGCAGACGTTCGCCGGTAAAAGACTACATAGCGGCGGAAAGGGAAAGAACGAATTCCCTGAGAGAGTTCGTCACGCTGGCGGCCCAATTCGGGGTGCTTGGCCAGCTTTTGGATCGCTTCATGCATTTGATCGATGAACTTGTCGGCCGTTCGCTCGCTGTCGTCGGAGATGTAGGCCCAAATTTCCAGCAGGTCTGAGTTTGCCCGAGGAGTGATGCGCAATCGCGGCATTTATTTGGCCCGTTTCAAGTTCTTTCGGGCCCGTGCGGCGCGCTTGGTCTTGTGGGGTTCGAAAGGAGCGGAAGAGCCGCTATCGAGACCTTCTTGAATATCGTGGCGAAGCCGCCGCAGCTTCAAATTGCGCAGCTCATCTTCCATTTCAAGCAAGCGCAGCGCCTCGCGGACCACTTCGCTGGCAGAAGTGTAGGAACCCGAGGCAATCTTTTCCCGAATCATTTCCTCGAGTCGCGGGGTAAGGCTGATATTCATGGGCACGGCGGCACCTCGGGTTCACCAAATTTGAGAATATGCCCGATGTCAAAGATTGTCAATTTATGCCATTCCGTCCGGATTGGAATACGATCAGGTTCCAAAGATAAATCGCCGCGGGGAGGCTGGCTTAGGGCCTGGCAGGAACTCAGCGAATTCGCGACGGTCGAGGGATTCCGCGCCCGAGTCATTCCCTCAACCGCCGCATTCGGTGTCAGCTCTCGCCGATACCAAGTTCGTTCCGTCTGGTGGATCGAACGCTTGCAGGTTCGCATCGGGCCAGGCCGCGGACAATACAGCAAGGCATTGAGATATCAACGCCACCGAGCGGTAGAGAAAAACAGACGGGAGCCATGAATCGCACTGCACGGCAGGGCTTGCGGCACGGCGGTGTGGAGGATAAAGTCTGGGAGCGATAGAAAAGTTTCGAGTGCTCGTAAGAACTGAATTGTCCGAAAACGGGGGCCTGCGTGAAGCGTGAATTCGCGATGGGGATCGGGATGGTGGCGATGCTGGGAAGCACATTGGGAGGGCAAACGGAAGGACAGGAGCGATCGCAGGCGCGCTCGATGGTGATTTCGCAGAAGGGAATCGTGGCGGCGGAATCTCCGCTGGCGGCGCAAGCGGGCGTGCGCATCCTGGAGCAGGGTGGGAATGCGGTGGACGCAGCAATCGCCACCAACGCCATGATGGGCGTGGTGGCGCCGATGATGAATGGGATCGGCGGCGACCTGTTTGCGATTGTTTACGACGCGAAGGCTAACAAGCTTTACGGACTGAACGCCAGCGGCTGGGCGGCCAAAAACTTGACGCCCGAACTCCTGAAGAAAAAAGGCCTGCGCGCCATGCCGGATACAGGTGTAAATACGATCACTGTGCCGGGAGCGGTGGAGGGCTGGCAGAAGCTGGCGGATAAATTCGGCCGCAAGAAACTCGCTGACGATCTGGCGGCTGCCATTCAAACTTCCCGCGATGGCTACCCGGTGACCGAATGGGAAGCCTTGTATTGGGCCAGCAAGGTGGATTATTTGCGCGGAGATGAAGAAGCCGCGAAGGTGTACCTGCCGCAGGACCACGCGCCCAAAACCGGTGAAGTGTTCCGGAACCCCGATCTTTCCTGGTCGCTGCAACAAATCGCGACGCACGGCCGCGATGCGTATTACAAAGGGGAAATCTCCAAAAAGATTCTGGAGACGATCAAGCGGCACGGCGGGGTGATGACCGCGGAGGACCTGGCGGATTATTCCAGCGAGTGGGTTGAGCCCATCTCCACGACGTACCGCGACTGGACCGTTTATGAACTGCCGCCGAACGGGCAGGGAATCGCTGCCCTGGAAATGCTCAACATCATGGAGACTTTTCCGCTGGGGCAAGAGAAAGACTTCGGCTACGCCTCCACGAAGGCCCTGCACACGATGATTGAGGCGAAGAAGTTGGCGTACGCGGACCTGCTGCGATATATCGGCGACCCGCGCGGCCAGAAATTGCCGGTGGCGGAATTGCTTTCCAAATCCAATGCGGCGGATCGCGCGAAGCTGATCGATCCGGATCATGCGAATTGCGATGTGGGGGGCGAAGCCCGCGTCGGGAATGACACTACCTACCTGACGGTGGTGGACCGCGAGGGAAATATGGTTTCGCTGATCCAGAGCAATTACAGCCTGTTTGGATCGGGGATTGTCGCACCGGGTACGGGGTTCGCGTTGCAAAACCGCGGCGCACTTTTTTCCCTGGATCCGGAATCACCGAATCTGCTGGCGGGCCACAAGCGGCCGTTGCACACGATTATTCCTGCGTTCGCGCAGAAGGGCGAAACGCGCGTGGCGTTCGGAATTATGGGAGGTTGGAACCAGTCCCAGGCGCACGCACAATTCATTGCCAATCTGGTGGACTTCAAAATGAACATCCAGTCGGCTTTGGAAGCGGCGCGATTCACCAAGCTGACTTTTGGGGGCTGCGACGTGGAAATGGAAAATCGCATTCCCAAAAAGGTACGCGATGAACTGGAAGCCAAAGGCCACCAGATTAAAGTGTTGGGCACCTTTTCCGCCGACGTCGGGGGTGGGCAGGCGGTGATGCGCGATTCGGCCGCGGGCGTAAATTACGGGGCATCGGACCCGCGCAAAGATGGGGCCGCCATTCCGGAATTACCGCTTGACTAATATACTGACATATACATAGACTCGGTACTCTTTTGAGCCAGTACGCCTGGGGGAGTACGGCAAAAAGATTCCCTGACGGGGCCTGGAAGGTGAACCGGTGTTCCCATTTTGTTCGAGTACCTTTTTTGGGCGTGCCGCTAAGTGCTGTGTTATCAATCGGGTGTGTTGCTCGCAGGCTGGTTGGACAGTTGCATCTCCTTCCCATACTACAAGTTGCGTTCGCTCTGTCAGAGGTTACGAGCGGGAGGATTTCCCGATATGCGGCGGTACCCGAGTCTGTCGAAGAACTTTTTAATGCTGGTTTTGGGGGGCGTTTGCCTTTTGGCGTCCGCGCCCGGTGTGTGTGCCCAGGGCGATGATGTGGCGGGCGAATACGTTTGCACGGAAGCCCATGTGGCGGGGAAAACGGTGCAATGCAGCGCGGCTCCACTTTCGCTGAAGAGTGATGGGAAATTCGAACTGCAGGGGCGCGAGGGCGAATATCTGGTGAGCGGGCACTGGGTGGAACTAACCGGGGCGGTCTTGAAGTCGCGCGCGAAGATCGAAGCCGGGCACAAGATCGTTTTCCGGTTCACCAACAAAAAAGGCGCATGCGAAATGATCTATGAGCGGCGCGTCGCCGAAATGGGCAAAACCAGGTTGGGTTGAGCGGTTCGCGCTTGTTTCTATTTTTCCCCCATTAATTTTTCAAACAACTTCAACGTGTCCGGCGCATAGCCGCCGTAATGATTATTGGCGAAGGCGAAGACGCGAATCTTGCGCTTGAGGAAATTGCGGCAGGCTTCCACCCACTCCGCCAAATCCATGGTGCGATCCACAACGGTTTTGTCCCATACCTTGGTAATTTCCTCGATGCCCTTGCGGTCACCAAGCCAGCGGATGTAGGCGAAATCCGTGGTCAGCGGGTCGCCCTTGGCGAACCACTCGCGCGGCCGCGGCATCCACGGGTGATCGATCAGCGCCAGCGCGACATTGTGTTTGCGGAGCAGATCGAAAAGCGGAGGCCCGAGCCAATACTTATTACGGATTTCCACGGCGAAGCGCGGTTCGGATGGGAGTTTTTCGATAAATGGTTTGAGGCGGGCCAGAAATTCCGCCGGCGCCTTGAACGCCTTTTTATTGAAGTAGGGAAATTGCAACAGGATAACGCCGAGCTTTTCCCCCAGCGGTTCGGTGACGCGCAGGAATTCCGTCATCACGTCATCGGCGTCCACCAGCACGCGCTCGTGAGTGATCTCTTGCGGCGTCTTCAACGCGAAAAGAAAACCAGGCGGAGTCTTGGCGTACCAGCCTTTTACGGTGGAAAGGGCGGGAATGCGATAGTAAGTGGCGTCGACCTCGACGGTGTTGAATTGCGTCGAGTAGTAGCTGAGGTAGTCGCGCGCTTCTGTCCCCTTGGGATAGAAAGTTTTTTCCCAGCCTTCCGCGGTGAAGGAAGACGTTCCGAGGCGCAAAAGAGAATCGGCGGTGTCGCTCATGGGCGACATGATACTGCATGTGGAAGCCGGGATGGGAGACGGTGGGCGAGGGTGCGAGTGGCTCAGGGAAGAGGCGCGTCGTACGCCGCGGCGGCAATTTCGCCCAGCGCCTGCCCGGCAACCGTTTGAGAGATTTCGGGATCGTTTGGAAGCGCAGTGTGATTGACGTAAGCGGCAAAGGCCAAAGTCTTGCCGGATTTTGTCTGCACGTAGCCCGCGAGGCCCTTCCCATTGAGCATCAGGCGCGCGTTGAGTTTGTCTTCCGAGCCGAAGGTGCCAGTCTTGGCGAAGACGTGGCCGGCGGCGGGGCTATCCTGCTGAATTTTGGCCAGCGTGCCGTCTTTGCCGAGAATGGGAAGTCCCTTGAAGAGATATTCGAAGTCGGGGCGTGTCTTCCAATAGGCCAGATAGTGGCACATGAAATCCGGGGTGAAGAGATCGGCCCAGTCGCCGCCCTCGCCGTCTCCTTGCGAAGCGCCGCTGAGGTCGAGTTTGGCTTCGGTCAGGAATGCGCGCTCTATCTTGAAGCCGGCGTGCACGGGATCTTTTGTATCTTTGGCCGCGAACAGGCCCAGAAAATAGGGGCCCATGCCTGCGTGGAGATTCTGGCTGACTTTCAGTGTGATGCGGATGTCTTCACTGAGCGGCGGAGAAGTGTGTTCGGCGATTTGATATTCCGGGCTGTAGAAGCGCTGCAGCGTTGCAAAATCGGCGGTGTCCGACGCGGTGCGTTTTGGCTTGATCTCGATGCCTTTTTCGCGCAACGCATTTCGAAGCACGATGGTGGCAAATTGCGTGGGGGAGGGAATCGGGAAAGCAATGGTCTGCACGCCGCCACCTAGCGGAATATTTCCGGAGAGGGTGACTTCCAGGGAGCCATCGGAGCGTTTGATAGGATCCGTGGCGTCGAACTTCACCTTGGTGTCGGCCGGCCCTGTAAGGATCTTGTTTTCAAAATGAATATAGGAAGTCTGCGGGGAAACACCGAGTCCCACTGGATCGGCGGCCTTCGCGCCGGGATTAGCGGTGAGATCGATGATGTTGTCGTTGACGATGATGGAAGACAGCGTGACACCGGTGCCGCCTTCGCGGTCGCCATCGGGCATCAGTGTGGAATCCACATAGACGTTGCCCTCGATTTTGCGGATGCCTTTGGCGGCAACCTGCGTGGCAAATTCCTTGATCACCACCAATGGGTCGCCGGGCAGGGCGGGGCCGTTGTAGGAATGGTCTTCATCCACGAACGCCAACTTGCGGTCGGGTTGGATGCGATTGGAAAGGTTGGGGTCGCCGCTGGCTACCAGAATCAGATCACCCTTGAGCGTGCCGTGCTTGTCTACAGGGCCGGTGCGGTAAAGGAAGGTGTGAAAGCGATAGTCCGGGCCGAGTTTAGCGAGGACCGTGCCTTCGGTGAGAAGCTTTGTGGTGGATGCGGGGACGAAAAACTTGTCGGCGTTGAGCGAGTAAACGACTTTCCCGGTTTCCAGGTCGTAGAACTCCACGCCGAAATTTGACCGGGCAAATTCCTGGCGCGACATTACTTTCTGTATGCGCGACTCAAGTGACTCCGGGGATTGCGCTTTCGCTGTAGCGCCGCAGCCTGCGAGGAGCACTAGAAGGATGGAAAAGCGGAAACGGCCGATTCGCAAAATAACTCTCCCTATCGCTGGCGATAAATGATTTACGGCTCACGGCTTAAAGCTTACGGCTTACCGCTTAAGGCTACGTTTTCAAACGGCACATTCAAAATCGGATACAACTTCCAGTCCTTGTAATCGAAATGCCACCACTCGTCTTCGTTTACCGTGAAACCTTCCGATTCCATGGCGCGGCGGAGGAGATCGCGGTGCCAGCGTTGCAGCGAAGTGCCACCGGGAAAAGTGGGGAACGAGCGCGGCGACATTTCGTCGTACAGGCCAGTCATTTCCACGGCTTGGCCCGAAGTGAGTTCGTAGAGAGTAAGGTCCACGGCGCAGCCGCGATTGTGCCGGGAACCTTTTTCCGGATCGGCGACAAAGATTTTGCCTTCGGGGGGAGTGGCGTCCCAAAAGATTTTCGTGACGTACCACGGGCGGTAAGCGTCGTGAATCAGCAGGCCGTAACCCAGCGGCTGCAGTTTGTGCAGCGCGCGAAGCAGGGCTTCCGCGGCCGGGCGCTGCATGAAGGCGCGGGCTTGGGTATACACCGGAGCGCTCAGGAAATTGTTTGCGCTGGCGTAACGAATGTCGAGATGAATCGCGGGATCGAGTTTGTCGAGTTCCACGAGATCAGGTTTCCGGAAGGGACCGGACTCTTCCGGTGGAGAGGCTTTCAACGCTTTCTCGCGAAGTTCAGCCACAGGCTGCAAGGGAGTGACGTGGTAGAAGTGGCTCGGATCGGAGCCGGCGTCTTCACGCGAATAGATTTCGTTGAGGTAGGAGAAATTTTGATGGCCGTTCTCGTCACGCCAAATTGTGTATCCCACGCTGGGGCCGTCGCCAGCATTCAGAAACAGGATGCCATCTTTTTCCTGGATTTCTTCTTCCTTCCCGGGCGAGCGCGATAAAAATAAATGCTCGTTCCGCTCCAGAAGGATCACCGCGGTTTTGGCTCCGGCAAGATGGTAGATGCCCACCAGTTGCTTCCACTCAAGAGGTGCATCAGGCGGCATGGGGCCGGGCAGAATGGATTTCGAAGTAGCGGGACTGGATTGCGCGAATGCAGCATTCGGAGCGACGAAAAAGCCGAAGCAGAGTAGGAAAATTGATGCGAAAGAGGATCGCAAAAGTCTGGGCACAGGCGAAATCATATCTGAAAAATGGGATGATGCGAATGGGCGCGGCCGCGGAAAATGCGAAACAGGCAATAAAAAAGGGGCGCGGCACTCCACGCCCCTAAAGCCTCTTACGTTTACTTTTTTGCGCTGGCAACCGTTTCCAATCCCGGTGCAACCACCGGGTTAAGGAACGGCATCATTGCACGCAGTTTCAAGCCGACCTGTTCGATGTGCTGTTGTTGTTCGGTTTTGCGACGCGCCAGAAAATTCGGACAGCCCTTCTCGTTTTCTTCAATCCAGGCTTTGGCGAAGCTGCCGTCGCGAATGCCGGCAAGAAGTTTCTTCATGTCCTCGCGAGTCTGCTGCGTCACGATGCGCTTCCCGGCATGGTAATCGCCGTTCTCGGCGGTGTCGCTGATGGAATAGCGCATGTAGCTGAGGCCGCCGCGATAAATCAGGTCCACGATGAGCTTCAGCTCGTGCAGGCATTCGAAGTAAGCCACTTCGGGCTGGTAGCCGGCTTCCACCAGAGTTTCGAAGCCCGCTTTGATCAATTCGCTGACGCCGCCACACAAAACGGCTTGCTCGCCGAACAGGTCGGTCTCGGTCTCTTCGGTGAAGGTGGTTTCCAGGACCCCGGCGCGCGTGGTTCCCAATCCCTTTGCGTAGGCCAGGGCTTGCGCTTTGGCGTGGCCGGTGGCGTCTTGTTCAACAGCGATCAGTGCGGGCGTTCCGCCGCCTTCCACAAACACTTCGCGAACGCGGTGACCCGGCGCTTTCGGCGCGATCATGGTGACGTCCACAGTTTTCGGCGGCTTGATGGCGCCAAATCGAATGTTGAAGCCGTGCGCGAACATCAGGGTTTTTCCGGGCGTAAGGTTCGGCTCGATCGCATCTTTATAAAGCTTGGGCTGGCGCGTGTCTGGCGCCAGAATCATGATCACGTCGGCCCAAGCGGCGGCTTCCGAGGGAGACTTCACGGTCAGTCCATCTTTTTCCGCCTTGGAGCGCGAGGCGCTGCCTTCCGGCAGCCCAACCACCACGGAGACGCCCGAATCGCGAAGATTCAGCGCGTGTGCGTGGCCCTGGGAGCCGTATCCAATGATTGCGACCTTCTTGCTCTGGATGAGTGAGAGGTCCGCGTCTTTGTCGTAGTACAAGTTTGCCATTTCGATCCTTTCGTTATTGGCCGCTGTGCGGCTGGAATTTCGCTTTTACCGACGCCTTCCCGGCGTCATTGTCGTGCTTGCAGCGCCAGAAATGTTATTTCCCCGCCGGAGCCTTGCTGTCCGCACTCTTTTTCCCTTCAACCGCCGGTGGCCGCAGCAGATCTTTTCCCCGCGTCATCGCAATCCGCCCGGTGCGGCCCATTTCCAGGACGCCAAACGGGCGCAGCACTTCCAGCAGACCATCGATCTTGTCGGTGGTGTCGGAGACTTCCACGATCACCGATTCCGGCGAAACATCCACCACGCGCCCGCGAAATGCTTTTACCAGTTCCATCAGGTGAGGGCGGTTCAGGTGGTCCGCGGCAACTTTAATGAGTGCCAGGTCGCGCTCCAGCATCGGACGATCCGAGATATTCTCCGCCAGCAGGACGTCCACCAATTTTTCGAGGCTGGCTTCCAGGCGATGCGCGCCGCGTTCATCGGTATGCGCGCAGATGGTCATGCGTGCGATCTCCACATTTTCCGTGGGCCCGACGGTGAGGGAGTCAATGTTGATGGCCAGGCGGCGGGTGAGCGAGGCCACGCGATTCAACACACCAGGCTTGTTCTGCACATAAGCGACGATCGTTTGCATGCGTTCCTCAGTAAGTAATTTCTCGTAGGGGCGGCTTTAGGCCGCCTTCTTGCGGCCGCTCAATTCCTACGGTTCCGTGGCCGTTTCCACCAGCGGGTTATTCGGCCGGCGAATCATATCGTGCAGCGCCGCGCCCGCCGGAACCATCGGGTAGACCGAGTCTTCCTGCTCCACGCGGAAATCGATGAGCACGGTCTGATTCGATTGGCGCGCGGATTCGATGGTGGGCACCACATCCTTGCGCGCGGTTACCGTTTCGCCGCGGATACCGAACGAGTTTGCCAGAGCGGCAAAGTCCGGCGCAACCAGGGGTGTGGCTACGTAGCGCTTGTCGTAAAAAAACTCCTGCCACTGGCGCACCATGCCGAGAAACCCGTTATTGATGATGGCGATGTTGATGTTGATTTTTTCCTGAACGATGGTGGCAAGCTCGCACATGGTCATCTGGAAACCGCCGTCGCCGACCACCACCCAGACCTCCGCATCGGGCCGCGCCATTTTTGCGCCAATCGCAGCGGGAAGAGCAAAGCCCATCGTGCCGAGGCCGCCGGAAGTAATCAGCGTGCGCGGAGCGTTGTGGTGGTAATACTGCGCCTCCCACATCTGGTGCTGGCCAACGTCGGTGACCACGATGGCGTTGCCGCCGGTGACTTTCCAAAGATCGTTGATCACGTGCGCGGCGTAGAGATGGCCGCTGTCTGGCAACGCCTGGATATCGCGAACCGCGGAGTCGCCTTTCAACCCGGTGATGTGGGTGAGCCATGCACTGTGGTCCCGCTCGTGTACATGGGGCAAAAGCGCGGTAAGCGTTTCGCCGGCGTCGCCGATAATGGCGGCGTCCACCTTTACGTTTTTGTTGATCTCCGCGCGGTCCACTTCGATGTGAATCTTGCGGGCGTTGCGGGCATAGGTGCGCAGGTCGCCGGTGACGCGATCGTCAAAGCGCATGCCCACGGCGATCAGCAGGTCCGCTTCCTGGATCGCGGTGTTGACCCAGGCTTCGCCGTGCATGCCCATCATGCCCAGATTCAAAGCGTCCGAAGCAGGGAAGCAGCCGATGCCGAGCAGAGTCATCGCCACCGGAATGTTGCTGGTGTGGACGAATTTCTCAAACGTGCGCATCGCGCCGGAAAGAATGATGCCGCGGCCGGCCAGGATCACCGGGCGCTTGGCGGAATTCAGGAGTTCCACGGCGCGGTCGAATTCTTCCTGGTCATGATTGTTGCGCACGCGCTTCACGGGCAATTGCGGCTCGCTGGCTTCCCAGTCGAACTCGGCGGTGGCTTGCTGGGCGTCCTTGGTGATATCTACCAGGACGGGGCCAGGGCGCCCGGAATTTGCGATCACAAACGCCTCGCGAACGGTGCGAGCGATGTCTTCTACTTTGGAAACCACCACGTTGTGCTTCGTGATCGGCATGGTGATGCCGGTGATGTCCACTTCCTGAAACGCGTCGGAGCCGAGCAGTTTGCTGCTGACCTGGCCGGTGATGCAGACGACTGGCGAAGAATCGAGCATGGCCGTGGCGATGCCAGTGACCATGTTGGTGGCGCCAGGGCCGGAGGTGGCCATGGCCACTCCCACGCCGCCCGTGGCGCGCGCATAGCCGTCGGCCATGTGCGTGGCGCCCTGTTCATGGCGCACCAGGATGTGATGCAGCTTGGACTTTCCCAAAGCGTCGTAGACCGGAAGGATCGCGCCGCCCGGATAGCCAAATATGTGCTTCACGCCCAGGCGCGTGAGCGTTTCACAGAGTATTTCCGCACCTGTCAGCTTCATAGAGTTCTCCCAGAGGAAATCGGCGCAGAGTCCGATGCAAAACCTGGCGGCACGGTGGTGATTGCGCCGAGCGATGAAGAGGAAACCAACGCCGCATATTTGGCGAAGACGCCATGGGTGTAACGCGGCTTCGGCGGCTTCCAGTTCGACATGCGTTTTTGGATCTCCGCGTCGGTCAGGTCCACATTCAGCTTGCGATTCGGTAAGTCGAAAGTGATGGTGTCGCCGTCGGAAACCGCGGCGATCGGGCCGCCATTGGCGGCTTCCGGAGCAACGTGGCCAGCCATCAGGCCGTGCGTTGCGCCGGAAAAACGGCCATCCGTGAGCAACGCAACGCTATCTCCCAAGCCTGCGCCCACGAGCGCCGCGGTTACGGCCAGCATTTCGCGCATTCCAGGACCACCACGCGGTCCCTCGTAGCGAATCACCACCACATCGCCCGCTTTGATTTTTCCCTCGATCCACGGCGGCAAACGCGGCTTCTTCGCTGTCGAACACGCGCGCTGGGCCGCGGAAGTTCAGTGTCTTATGGCCTGCAACCTTGATGACGCAGCCCTCCGGTGCAAGATTACCCTTCAAAATCACCAGTCCACCGGTTTCTTTCAGCGGGTTTCCTTTCGTGCGGACCACTTCCTGTCCCGGCTTTTCCTTCGCGGCTGCGGCTTCCTCGCTCAGCGTGCGTCCGGTGACGGTGATGCAGCTCCCCTGGAGCAAGCCGGCTTCCAACATGCGCTTTGCGATCAGCGGAACGCCACCTGCTGCGTAGAGATCGGTTGCGACGAAACGCCCGCCTGGTTTGAGGTCGGCCAGAATCGGCGTGCGCGAGCTGATGCGATCGAAGTCGTCGATGGAAAGCGCGATGCCCGCTTCGCGGGCGATGGCCAGGAGATGCAGAACAGCATTCGTGGAACCGCCGGTTGCGGCAACTCCGGCAATTGCATTTTCAATGGCGGTCTTGGTGATGATTTGCGATGGCGTGCGATTGCTGCGCAGCAGGTCGAGCACGAGCCTTCCGGCAAGCTCTCCGGCGTGTGCCTTTCCGGAATCGGTGGCCGGAACGCTGGAAATGCCCATTGGCGCGATGCCCAGAAATTCGCAGACCAGCGCCATGGTATTGGCGGTGAATTGCCCGCCGCACGCGCCTGCCCCTGGGCAGGCGGCGCATTCAAGTTCCTTGAGTTGCGCATCGGTCATTTTTCCGCGCGCGTGCGCGCCAACGGCTTCAAAGACGTCCTGGATCGTGACGGAATGTCCCTCGAACTGGCCGGGCGCGATGGAGCCGCCGTACAAAATCAAGCCGGGAATATTCAAGCGAGCCAGCGCCATGGCGCCGCCGGGAATGGTTTTGTCGCAGCCGACGAGAACAATCAGGCCGTCGAGCAGATTGCCCCGGGTGACGAGTTCAATCGAGTCGGCAATCACTTCCCGGCTGATCAGCGAGGCGCGCATGCCCTCTGTGCCCATGGTGATGCCGTCGGAAATGGAAACGGTATTGAATTCCAGCGGCGTGCCGCCCGCGGCGCGGATGCCGTCGCGAACGTGAACTGCCAGTTCGCGCAGGTGATAATTGCAGGGGCCGATTTCGATCCAGGTGTTGGCGATGCCGATCAGCGGCTTGGTGAAGTCTTCGTCGTTCAGGCCGGCGGCACGCAGCATGGCGCGGGCCGGGGCGCGATGCGCGCCATCAGTCAGGGTTGAACTGCGGGGCTTCAATTTGCTCTCGGACACTGCCGCGTTCCTCCCTAAAATCAAACCATCGCCGGACACAGAAGCGGCCACCATCCCTGCCAGGATGATGGCCCCCGAAAAGCGTCTCGGTTTCTCTCAGCGGCCCTTCATCCCCCGGCCACGATGCACCGCGCCAAACTCGGTGGCAATTCACGTGCCGCGGAGCATGAGTCCAGATGCGCGAGAACCAACCCAGGGATCGCCCGGTAAAATCTAAGAATGCTCAAAAATGGCCAATGAGTCAAATTAATAGAAATGTTATAGAACCTAAGTGTAGCTTATACAGCTAATCTTTGAGTTTGTTCGGACCAACCGCCGCCACGGCAACCTCGGGCGAGTGCAGTGAACCGTTTCACTGTTCTGCGGCGAAAAGGCATCCCCAAGGAATCGGGGTGCATCCATTACCCATGGCTACGCAGGCCTCCAAGGTCGCAAGTACTGAACTCCGATCCTACTCCTTCAAAATGTACGTGAGCCCACTGCTGAAATTCCCCTCCGTCGATAGCGCACCTAAAACCATCTGCAGGCGTCCTGCTATCGTCAGAATGCTGGGGGACGGGGTTCAGAAGGGCTGGCCGGGCGCTGGGAGGCTAAAATTGGAGCTTTCTGATATTGACGAATCTGAAAGAGAACGTTCCGGACCAAGCGGCTTCAGGCGTCCTGCCAATGCGCCGATTCGCTGGGATTTGAAAAAACGCACCGCGCGGGAAGGGGAGGAGAGGAATGGCCTCCTGCAACGGTAAAACGGACGTATTTGTAATTGGTGGAGGGCCCGCGGGCCTGGCGGCAGCGATTGCCGCTCGGCAACGCGGCTTTTCGGTAACTGTGGCCGACGGCACCAAACCTCCCATCGACAAAGCCTGCGGCGAAGGGTTACTGCCGGAAACACTGGCGACGCTTTCCGAGCTAGGGGTTACCGCGGAACCGGACGAAGGCTCTCGTTTTCGCGGGATCCGTTTTCTAACAAATGAACAAGAAGCATGTGGACAATTTTCGCGGGGGGCTGGCCTGGGCGTTCGGCGAACGATTCTGCACGAGTGGATGATCCGCCGCGCCGAAGCGTGCGGTGTGCGCCTGCTATGGCAAACGCCGGTCGCGGGAATTTCACCGGCGGGTGTGCACTTGCCAAGTGGTCTTATTCCTGCTCGATGGATTATCGGCGCGGATGGCAGCGGTTCGCGCGTACGCCTGTGGAGCGGGTTGAATCGCGCCAAAAGGCGGCGACAGAGGTACGCCACTCGGCGCCACTATCGAATTTGCCCCTGGTCGGAACATGTCGAAATTTATTGGGGCGCTCGGGCGCAGGCGTACGTCACGCCGGTCAGTCGCGACGAGACTTGTGTGGTAATCGTGGCCGAAGAGGTTGCGGACGCTGAGTTCGCTGCTTTTCTGAAGGATTGCCCGCGGCTGCGCGAACGTTTGGGCGAATCTGAAATATCGAGCCGGGAACGGGGCGCTGTTACTTTGATGCACTCGCTACTCGCGGTCCATAGCGGCAATGTTGCGCTGGTGGGGGATGCTTCGGGCAGCGTGGATGCCGTCACAGGTGACGGGCTGCGCCTGGCATTTCGCCAGGCGATTGCTTTGGCGGACGCGATTCAAACGGGCGAACTCTGGCGCTATGGGCGTGCACATCGCGAATTGGCGCGCAAGGCATTGCTCATGGGAGATTTGTTGCTGGCCTTCGGGAAGCATGACCGCCTTCGCGTCCGCGTCATCAAGATGCTGGCCCAACGCCCGCGAATTTTCGATGGGTTTCTTGCCATGCATAGCGGCGAACGAAACTGGGGAGAGTTACTTTTCGCAACCGCGCAATTAGGATGGCAATTTCTGGCCATCCCAAAGAGTGAGAATTCATGCGGCTAGCTGGCTGGAAATCCGCAACCCTTTCGGTGAGCGTGATCCTGTGTCTGACGGTGCTACTATCGGCCGCGCCGGGGCCGCCTCAGGTGCAGCGCAGCGTGCCAGTCGCGGCTGCCGCGCAAAGCGCAACGCATCCAGTCTTGCTTACGGTTGATCCAGCGCAGACGAAGGTCCAATACACGGTGGATACTACGCTGCACATGGTTCACGGCACGTTCAATCTGAAAAGTGGAACGCTGCAATTTGATCCGCAGACTGGAAAAGCGGATGGCGCCATCGTCGTTTACGCCACCAGCGGAGAGAGCGGCAACGCTTCGCGCGATGAACGGATGCACAAAGAGATTCTGGAAACTCCTAAATACCCGGAAGCCACTTTTCGTCCCACGCAGATAGACGGCCAGGTATCGGTCACTGCCTCTTCGGATTTCAAACTGAAAGGCATCTTCAATCTGCACGGCGGCGACCATGATCTGGTGGTGGTGGTTCATTCGGAATTCAGCGGGGACCATTGGAAGGGAACCGCGCAATTTGATGTTCCTTATATCCAGTGGGGCATCAAAGATCCCAGCAACTTCCTGCTGAAAGTGAAACCGGTGGTCCACGTGGAACTGGAAATGGCGGGCACGCAAAGCCCAGGAAAATAAAAGAATAGTGACCCGCGTCACATAAAGCACGGCCGGGACAATTGCGTTTTTTCCGCTTTTTATTTGCATATCCTGCACGCTTCCTCCATCATTAGTAGTTTGGGACACAGCTTTCCTGCCAGACAGCTGTGCCTGGTGTGATCTACCAACGAACAAACTGAGGAACTACATGGAAAAGCCAACGAGTATTGCCGCGCCAAAAGGGAAGCTGGGAGTGCTGCTGCCGGGGATGGGCGCGGTCGCAACGACATTCATGGCGGGTGTGGAACTGGTGCGCACGAAAAAGGCGCAGCCAGTGGGCTCGCTGACGCAGATGGCGACGATTCGCCTGGGTAAGCGCACAGACGGGCGCTCGCCGCGGATCAAGGACCTGGTGAAACTGGCGAAGCTGGAGGACATCGTTTTCGGCGGCTGGGATATTTTCCCGGACAGTTCCTATGAAGCCGCCGCGAAAGCGGGCGTGCTGGATCCGCATCATCTCGCAATGGTCAAGACGTTCCTCTCCAAGATCAAGCCGATGCCCGCGGCCTTTGACCGCGAGTACGTCAAGATGCTGGACGGCAAGAACGTGAAGAAGGGGAAAAACAAGTACGAAATCGCGCTGCAGATCAAGAAAGACATTGCGAATTTCAAGAAAAAGCACAACTGCTCGCGCTTGGTCATGCTGTGGTGCGGCTCGACGGAAATTTTTCTGACGGTGGATGACGTGCATTCCACCCCGGAAAAGTTTGAGAAAGCCATGAAGGAGAATCACCCGGCGATCGCGCCTTCCATGTTGTATGCGTGGGCGGCGATCACCAGCGGTATTGCCTACGGCAACGGGGCGCCGAATCTTTCCGTGGATCTCCCTGCGCTGCAGCAGTTGGCCCAGCAGCACAATGTGCCCATCGCGGGGAAAGACTTCAAGACCGGCCAGACGCTGATCAAGACCGTGCTGGCGCCCGCTTTCAAGGCCCGCATGCTGGGGTTGAATGGCTGGTTCTCCACCAATATTCTGGGCAACCGCGACGGAGAAGTTCTTGAGGATCCCGGCTCGTTCAAGACCAAGGAAGAATCGAAACTTGGCGCGCTTGAATTTATTCTGCAGCCGCACCTTTATCCTGAGCTCTACAAAAAGATTCACCACAAGGTGCGCATCAACTACTACCCGCCGCGCGGGGACAACAAAGAGGGCTGGGATAATATTGATATTTTCGGGTGGCTGGGCTATCCGATGCAGATCAAGGTGGATTTTCTCTGCCGCGATTCCATTCTTGCGGCGCCCATCGTTCTGGACCTGGTGTTGTTCCTTGATTTGGCACAGCGCGCTGGATTGCGTGGCATTCAGGAATGGCTCAGCTTCTATTTCAAGTCGCCCATGACCGCGCCGGAACTTTATCCGGAGCACGATCTCTTCATTCAATTGATGAAGCTGAAGAATACTTTGCGCTGGATGGTCGGCGAAGACCTGATCACGCATCTTGGCCAGGAATACTACGACTAAACCGGCGGCACCTGCTGTAGGGCCTGCCTTCCGAGGCGGGCCGGCCTCACGTCAATACTTCCAAAAACCTGTCATCCTGAGGCTATCCGATTAGGATAGCCGAAGGATATCAACGCAAATATTGGCGTGATTTATAGGTTGAGATCCTTCGGACCGCAAAGAGCGCCCTTCGCAAAGAACGCTCAGGGCAAGCGGTCCTCAGGATGACAATTTCGATTTGGGGCTGCATGTGGAGTGGCCGCTACAACTTTTCCGGCGTTTCCCATTTTCCTGTTTGCGTTGAGCGGAATAACGCTTCAATTACAGCTGTGTTGCATATAGCGTCTTCCATGGAATTGGGGACTGCTCCGTTTTCCCGCACGGCTTTTGAAAACAGGTCCGCTTGAATGGTGAACTGATTGCAAATCGGAAACGATTCGGTCACCTGGCTGGCACCGCCGTACAAATTCTTTCCGTCGTCCACAAAAATGCGGCACGGGTTATCAGTGGGCGCGTTGAAGGGGATCTCGATGTCCACCCGGCCTTCCGTTCCCAGAAATTGCATGCGCTGGTAATAGACCATTTGCGTGGATACCGTAAAGATGCTCTGGCCGGAGGGAAATTCAAGAATCGCCGAGGTTAAACGATCCGTCTGGAAACTGGGATCTCGCTCGATGCAAGCGGTCACGCGAAGCGGCTCTTCGCCAAAGATGAAACGCGACATCCTGACCGGGTAGCATCCAATATCCATCAGCGCGCCGCCGGCAAATTCTGTAGAGTTACGCACGTTTTCCGGTTCGATGTTGAAATAGCTGAAGAGACCCGCGGCTGAACGAAGCTTTCCGATGCGGCCGCTTCGTACAATCTCTCTGGCGCGCAGCCACTGCGGGTGGGTGCTCACCATAAATGCCTCGCCGATCTTTACGCCGTATTCGTCGCGCGCTGCAAGCAGGCGCCGCGCTTCCGCCACGTTTCGCGCAATGGGCTTCTCGCAAAGCACGTGCTTGCCGCGGCTGGCCGCACGGATGGACCAATCAACATGAAGGTGATTGGGCAGGGGATTATAGATGACCTCGATCTCGGGATCGTTGAGCAACTCCTCGTACGATCCATACGCCTGGGGAATGGCAAATTCCTTCGCGAACGCCTGCGATTTGGCGAGCGAACGCGAACCGACAGCGGCTACTTCGGCGAGTTCGCAATTCAGCATCGCGGGCACAACGCGGCGTCGCGCAATCGATGCGGCTCCCAATATTCCCCATTTCACTTTTTTCGTCATCAGAGTCTCCGGCGATCAGAATGCGAGCAGTTTTACGAGTAATCCGGCAATCGCTCCGCCAGCGAGCGGGCCAAACACGGGAATTGCCGCGTAGTCCCAACCCGATGGACCTTTCCCTGCGATCGGCAAAATGGCATGTGCGATGCGCGGCCCCAAATCGCGAGCGGGATTGATGGCGTATCCGGTCGGACCACCCAGCGAGAGTCCCACGCCCCACACGAGGCTGCCGACAAGATAGGGCCCCAAGCCCGCAACAGGCCCCGCGGCGGCTACATTTTTCGAAAAGATAGCAAATACGACGAAGACTAAAGAAAACGTGGCGATTGCTTCGCTCAAGAAATTCATCGGAAATGTCCGAATCGCCGGAGAGGTGCAAAACACGGCAAGCTTTGCGCCGGTGTCCGGCGTTTCCTTCCAGTGCGGAAGATAATGCAGCCACACCAGCGTTGCTCCCGCGATCGCACCGAACATCTGCGCCAGGATCAAAGGAACCATATTCGCGTAGTCACCATTGCGAATCGCGAACCCGATCGTCACCGCGGGATTCAGGTACGCGCCCGGACTGCCGCAGGCAATCGCCGTAAACACGCCGCACATTACTGCCAGACCCCAACCCGTGGTGATCACAATCCATCCGGAATTTTCCGCCTTGGATTTTTTCAGCAAGACCCCGCCAACCACGCCGTCTCCGAACAGGATTAACACGAGCGTGCCCATGAATTCCCCGAACCAGGGTGTATGCATCTGTGCTTCCTCCGTGGAATCACGCACCGCTCCTTCCCAACGGACCTGCGGAAAGGGCACATCATTGTATGCCGGGCGCAGCCGAGCGAAAAGCAGCAATCGGCTTTGCACCTTACGTGCGTTTTCCAGGGGGTTCGTTCAGCGTTACTGCGATAGCGTGGGCAGCAGCAGCAAATAACGTTTTAAATTGCGGGTAATCAGAAAGTTTTCCCGCACGTGTTCGTGGCCATTGTTGGCAAGCCGGGCCGCAATTGCCGGGTTTGATAGTAGAAATCGGATCTGGTACGCCGTGCCCTCGATGGAATGGGTCAAAAGGCCGGTAAATTTGTGGATAATCTGCAGTGGAATGCCGCCCACGGCGCTTGCGACTACGGGCTTCTTTTTCCAAAGGGCTTCCGTCACCGTTAGTCCAAACCCCTCGCGCAGCGATTTCTGGACGATGATGGTGGACGCCCGCTGCAGGGCGTTAATTTCCAGCGCGCTCCATGGCGGCAATTCCAGTATGTGAATGTCTGGATCCTTCCCCGCGGCTTCCCGCGCTTCCTGCAACACCTGGCCGCCTTCCGGGTCGTCGGCCGCTCCTCCTCCGGCCAGCACCAACTGGCAGTCCTTATATTTGCGAACCTGTTTGTAGGCATGAATCACGCCGACAGGATCCTTGAGGCGATCGAAGCGCGAAATCTGTGTGACGATGGGACGCTTCGGGTCGATTGAAAAAGTTTCCAGGGTTTTCTGAATGAACTCTGGCGCAAGCTCCTGATTTTTTTGCGAGAGCGGATCAATGCAGGGATAAAAAATATACTGCGGTATGGGCATCGGCCGCGAAAAATTGGGGGAGGAGATCAGCATCCCGTCATAGCGCGGCACAAACTGCATCAGAAAATTCCAAACCTGCTGATTCGGGCTGGAGACATCAATATGGCACCGCCAGATCCAGCGTTGCGCACCTGGCTTGCGGGCTTTGATGAGGCCGGCGGGCTGCGGATCGTGAATGACGACAAAATCCGAATCGAAACTGACGTGCTGCAGGTTCTGTTCCGTGGTGGCCAGGAAAACGTCGAAGGCGCGTTTCGGCGGGTCGTATGGGGCGCCGTGCAAGGCGTTGTGGAACGCTTTCGTCACTTCAAAAAAATCCTCGCCCCCGGTCATCACATTCCACTCGCACTTCAAGCCGACCTCTTCCATCAGCGGCACCAGGCGGTTGAGAATCTCTGCCACACCTCCGCCGACCGCCGTGGAATTCACCATTTTGACGGTTTTGCCCGCAAGCTTTGCTGCCAGCGCGTGAATTTCGTCCACCTCGGAATGCCCGACGACCGAGAAATATTCTTCGAGTGTGGCCATTTTCGGCACCGAGTTAGAGTTCGGAAGGGTCACGCTGGTAGCCATGCGGCTGCCTCCTGGAGGATGTGTTCGCGAACGCCCTCAAGGGTGTTCGTGTAAATATCAATGCGATCCACCCGTTCGGAAAGATCCTTCAACTCCAGCCCGCATTCGAACCAGTGGGAAAAATCGTTCACGGCGAGGGGCTCGCGGAGGCGGGCGGTCACAAAATGGTAGTACACGGTATGAATGCTCACATGGCGAAGCGCTTCGCAAAATTCTGGCAGGGTGGAAGCGCACCATGACGTCGAGACCGCTGTTGTGACGGCCTCGCAAAAATAAAAGGGCTCAAGGGCCTTGCGCTGGGCCGATTCTGGCGATTTGGCAAGGTGTTCCTCGATCACCCGCACAAAATCAGCTCGAAGTTCCGAAATACGTGGGTACTGCCGGATGTCCATGGATGTCAGACGTTCTGCGAGCCCGGGCTCGTTGCACGCTGTGAGCACCCACTGGGCGAAATCGTTGGAGAAGCCTTCCGTCAGGAAATGATGCTCTTCCATGCTTTGAAAGGTGTGATTGAAAATAGAGGCGTCGCTGCAATTGCGCATATTCTCCAGAAAATCCGCCAGTGAATTGGCTTGCAGACCGGTGACGCGGATCAGGCTGGAAGCGGCGCAAAATTGAAACGGGGATTTTGCCACTTTCATCGGGTGATTCCTCCCAATTGAAAGAGAAATTTGGTCACGTCTTTGGGCGAGTGAAGGGAATACCGCGCCGCGCTGGGGCGAGGTTTTCCTACAAGGACAGGGAAGTCTTTGGTGCGCAGGCTGGCGAAGGCGGATTCATCCGTCAAATCGTCTCCGAGATAAATGCGCAAATCTTGCGGGCTGGCGCGCAGTAGTCTTGACAAATCTCGAACCGCGGTTCCTTTATTGATCTTCCCTGCAGGCACAAACTCGAACAGCATTTTTCCCGCCTGCACCCGGAAGGTTCCTCTGCTGTTCCGAGCAATGCGGCGCAACAAGCCCACGGCACGGCGCGCCGCGTTCGGGCCTGCCTGGCGATAGTGGACCGCTACACCCGCGACTTTTCGTTCAATCCAAATCCCTGGCAGGTCTTTCAGGAGTTTCTCCAAATCGCGGGCCAGGACCTTTAACTTTAACGATTCATCGGGTGTAAGCAAGGCATGAAGCTTGCGCCCCGGCAGTTTCATCTCGTAGCCGTGACTTCCTACATAGGCAACATTATTCAGACCAACCAACTGGCGAACCTCGCGAAGCGGCCTGCCGCTGACTATTCCGAGGCGAACTTGCCTTTTCCCGGCCAGAAGTTTCAGCGCAGACCTGGTCCGCTCCGGCAATTTGGCCAGTGAGGGATGGGCCGCGATAGGCGCAAGTGTGCCGTCGTAATCACAAAGCAGAATCAGATTGTTGTCACGCAACATTTCCTCCAAGTGTGGCCACTCTTTCCAGATCGAAGGGATATCTCTCCACATGCTCAGTGCGGGACTTCGCCGACTTCCTGCGGAATCTGGCATAGTTCGCTGATCAAGCTGGCGGCCCAGGCATAGACGTTGGCGTCCTTCACCGTCGCGCGCATCTTGTGCATGCGGCTTTGGCGTTCTTCCGCCGGCATTTCGAGCGAATAGCGGATGGCGTCCGCCACCTGATCGGTATCGTAGGGATTGACGATCAGCGCGGACTCAAGTTCGCGCGATGCTCCCGCGAACAGGCTCAAAATCAGCGCGCCCTGCTCGTCTTCACACGCACCGACGTATTCTTTGGCCACCAGGTTCATGCCGTCGTGCAGGGAAGTGACCAGGCAAAAATCCGCCGCGCGGTAATACGGCCGGATATCCTCGTGCGTGTGGTGCGCTTTCCGAAAAACAATCGGCTTCCACGTTTTGGTCTGAAACTTCCAGTTGATCCGGTCGGCTTCTGATTCCACTTCCGCCACAAGGTCGTGATATTTCTTGATATGCGTGCGGCTCGGTGCGCCGAGCTCCACGAAGGTGAGCTTTTCCCGGTACCCAGGAAAACGCTCCAGAAATCGCTCAATTCCCTGGAAACGTTCGACGATGCCCTTGGTGTAATCAATGCGGTCGACGCCCACTCCCAGATACCAGGCTTGCACTCCCAATTCGCGGAATAACCGGAACTTCAAATCGGTTTTAGAGTCTTCACCTTCCCAGCCAGACTCGTGCTGCGGAAACGCAATACTGATCGGAAACGGTTTTACGAGAGTCGTATGGCCATTGCGATTCACGGCAAACCGGTCCCAGTCAATCCGGGATTCCAGTGCGCGATCCACCGTCTCCAAAAAATTGTTGCAGTGATATTGGGTGTGGAACCCTATCAGGTCCGCTCCCAGCAAGCCATCCAGCAATTCCTTCTGCCACGGACAGATGCGGAATGCCTCCGGATTTGGCCATGGGATGTGCCAGAAAATGGCGACGCGCGCATCCGGCCGATGCTGTTTGATCAGCAGCGGCAGCAGCGCGAAATGATAATCCTGAATGAGAACCAGAGGTTCTTCAGTACCTTCCAGCTCCTCCAAGATGGACTCGGCGAATTTAATGTTCACCGCCTGATAATCCGCCCAGTCATCGGCGCGAAAGGTGGGACGTGTGTGGGCAATGTGGCAGAGCGGCCAGAGCCCCTCGTTCGAGAATCCGAAGTAGTAGCCCTCCTCTTCTTCTTTTGTGATCCACACGCGTTTCAGCGTGAACAGGGGATCGCGCGGAGGCACCATCACTTTGTTTTGCGCGTCAACGGTCTCCATATCCGCGTCGCCGGCGCCATGTGCCACCCATGTACCGCCGCACGCGCGAAGAATCGGATCTAGAGCCGTGACCAGGCCGCTGGCAGGTTCCGTGACGACGATCTCTCTGCCCTTGCGCATGTGAATATATGGCTCGCGATTGGAAACTACGGTCAGCGGCCTGCCTTGCAACTTTTGCCGCACATGTTCTTTCAGCCGTTCCGGCGTCCAGACGGATTCCGAAGCTTCCCTCAGCCGGGCTTCCTCCTCCGCGGCGGCCCGCGCGGCGGAAAGACTCTCGGTAAGGTGCACCACTTCCTGCGCAATCGGCCGGAAGAGGTCGGTTGGCGGCAGAGCCACAGTTGTGGACGTTTCGCCCGCCCGCAAGCGCTTCATCCAATCCGCGGTTTTCGCGATGGGACCGGCGATGCTCCAGCGGACAATCAGAATCGTAACGAGCGTGATAATTATTGTCTGCACGAGGATGCTTAGAAAATTCAGCCGCCACGTACGGGTGGCCTCCGCTGCGATATGGCTTACGTCATAAAGAATCACAAGCACGCCAGCCAGCGCGTCTTCCCGGTGCAGGGGCAGCGCGTAAATGTACATGGGAGTTCCTGCGATTCTCTGGAACATCCCCGATGGCTGATTGGACCGCAAGGCTTGAAGCGCGGGTGCCGGCAATTCCATGAATTCACGCGATAAGCCGGATGTGATGGCATCGGGGTGACCGTTGGCGTCGTACACCGCTACACCACTCAGGCGTTCCCGGTTGCCGAAACGTTCGACGATGTTTTGCAGTTTTCTCTCGGAACGAGCTTGTAGCAGCGGCTCAACTGTTTCCTGAAGGCTCAAGGCCAGAATGGATGCCTTGCGCTGGGTTTCTTCCTTCAGTCGCCGTTCTTCACGCCGAACCTGCAGGTACGAGAACACGGACGCAACCACCGTGACGCCCACGATCAGCGAAAGAATCAGCCGGAGCGTTATGCGCATGAAAACCCCGATTTAGTCCAAAAATTCGCCATAGGTAAGCACTTACACATTGCCCAGGGGGACGGGATTCCCCGGATACGTAATAGCTGAAAACATATCGTAACACGATACAGTGTTAACTGTAGCTTCTTCTGAAAACGGAGGAAAAATAGCAATCCTGACGAAATGACTGGGATTTCGCCGTGGAATCTCGAACGTGTGTGTTGCAGATCCGGGAGCTGGGTTTAGTCGCCGGACTCACTGTTGTAACGCGAATGCGGGCCGCGTAGCGGTTACTGCGGTTGGTGCGTGTTTGAGGCGGCGTCTCGCCCCGGCGGGACGGCCGCGGCAGCGGGAGATCCCGAAGATGCAGTGGCCGGTGTAAGTTCAGGCCCGGTGTATTTTGGAGCACTCACATAGCCGTGCACGACATCCTTGCTGATGCGATTCACCACGATCTGTACGGGTTCGGATCCGGCACCGGTGTGAATAGCGACTGGTTCATAGAGGTTCACCTTTTTCTTGCTTAGCTCGTTGTCATCCACAATCATCGAAAGGTCGTAGCTCTTGTGCTTGGTGTCCGCTTTGCGCAAGGAAATCGAAAGAGGACCGACGCGCTGGAATTGCTTCGATTTAGATAGCTCAAACTCGAAGTAATTCCGCTCGCCGCGCTTCTCCAGCGCCACCAGTTCGTCATGTGTCTTGGCAATCGAACCGGATAGTTCGTCGCGGGTCGTACTGATATTGCCTTCCAGGTCGGTACGGTTCTTTTGCACCAGCTGCTGCGTATCGTTCAATTCTTTTTGTTGTTCTGCAAGCTGTGCCTGCAGTTCGGCGTAGCGTTTATCCGCCGCCGTTTGGTGTTTCCCGGCGTGCCGCTTTGCGGGCACATGCTTGGGAGCCGGGGAAATTGGTGCTTCGGCTGCGGTCACCGGGGCGGGAGTAGTCGCAGGAGCTTCAGCTTCCGTCTCTTCGGGAATAGCAGTCACGGTGGTTTGCCTCGATGACTGAGCGGCTTCACTCATCGCTTTTAGCTGCGCGCTCAGCGTGTTCACCTGGATCTGTAGTTGGTTCGTCGCTGCCGCCGAAGTTGTCGACTGCGCCGATAGTTGCTTTACCAACGCTTGCTGATGAATGCCGTATGCAGCCGTGATCCCCACGATGACCAGCAAAGTAGCAATCGCAACGAGCAACGGCCGATTCACTTGAGCGCGAATTTCCGCCCAGCGATCCCGATTATCTTGCTGCGTCACTTCGTTGTTGACCCTATCCTCGTCCATGAGTTCCTCTCGAAGAATTCGCTTCAATTGCACTCAGGAAAAGGCGTTTTCGCGCGCGAATGGTCTTCGACACGCACTCAACAAGTGCAAGCCCGTGGCCCATTGAATCGAAAGCGGTCGCGCCGCAACTCCTGTGATTTCAGGAAGTAAGGAGGAGGAAAAGCATTCAGCTCCAATTCGCCTAGTACTAGAACGTGCAATTCCTCCTTGCCGCTAGTCAATCTTTCTCCGGCCGTCCACAAAAAAGCTGCACGCTCTCAGCTCGACACATCGGTTCCACCGGAAAAAAAGGCAGCTCGCGATGGCCTGTTCCATTTTTTCAGCTCCTTCCAATGCACATTCCAATTGCTTGCGGATTGCTTGGAAGTTCAGCAAGTTATAGAATTGATGAGCTGCATGAAGTCATGGCCAGAGAGTGTGCGGCCCGGAGTTCAGCTCGCCTCTCGGCTCCAGAATGTTCTTCTCCTTTCGGTGGTCGTAAGAAAAGCGCACATGCGAATGTCTCAAACCCGGGTTGTGTTGGTGTCTCTGTTGATAGCGCTGGCGTATGCAGCGGAGACGCGCGGGCAGGCTACGCCGGCCGAAGGTGGCCAGCAATTCGCGGAGTTCGGGGATTTCAAGCTGCAGAGCGGCAACACTATTCGCAACTTTCGTCTTGGGTACCGCACTCTGGGAAAGCTGAATGCCGACCGGTCCAACGTAATTCTCTGGCCGTCCTGGCTGGGTGGCACCACGCAGGATTTGCTGCCGTTCATTGGCCCAAATAACGTGGTGGATTCGGGCAAGTATTTCGTGATCCTGGTGGACGCGATCGGCAACCATGTTTCGTCGTCTCCATCCAACAGTAAGCGCCAGCCACTTATGCTTTTCCCGGAATTTACAATACGCGACATGGTGGAGTCTCAACACCGCTTGGCCACCGAGGTATTTCATCTGCAGCACGTTCATGCGGTGATGGGGATTTCGCTCGGGGCGATGCAGGCGTTTGCATGGGCGTTGGTCTACCCGGATTTCATGGACCTGGCTATTCCGATGCTGGGTTCGCCGCAGTCCACCTCCTACGATAAGTTGCTGTGGACCACGGAAATTGAAGCGATGGAGTCTGATCCCGCCTGGAATCACGGGCATCCCACAAAACCACTTTCGCAGGGGATTGCGCTTTCCGTCGAAATCGAAGAGATGAACAGCACCTCCCCCGCATATCGCGCGGCACACACTAGCGCAGAAGCGTTCGATGGCTACGTTTCGGAGCTGAAGAAAAACGCCAGAGCGGATGGCGGGATCGTCAGCGACCAGATTCGGCAACGACAGGCCATTTTCAACTTGGATCTTCCCCGCGACTTCGGCGTGACCCTGGCCCAACTTGCGAAAATGGTGCACGCGAAAATGCTGATCGTGGTTTGTACTCAGGATCACCTGGTCAATCCGGCTCCGGCAACGGAATTTGCCGCCGCGGCGGATATTCCGCTGATCCGTTTGAACTCCGCCTGCGGCCATCGTAGCTTGACGTGCGTTTCGATTGGTCCGATCATCGCCAATTTTCTGGAAAATCCCTCTTCCGTAAAATCGGACACTCTGCAAGACAAAGCCAATCCATAATCGGCAGGACTGCGCCTGCTTGAGTGAATTCTTTCCTGGCAAGCGTCGGCGCCGGGTTAGACTGGCTGCTGGTTTTTCGGCAAGGAGGAGGGCGGCGATGGGTAACGGCGGAGGCGGGCGCTCGGCTGGTGTCGGCGTTTGGGGATTTGGAAGCATGCTGGCGATCACATTGTCGTGGAGCGTGCATCATTCGATTTTGTGGATGATTCTGCACGGCATTTTTAGCTGGTTTTATGTGGCCTATTACGCGTGGATGAAATAATCGCACCGTGGAAACGATGACCGCGAAAGAGAATCACATGCCACCCGGGCCGAAGGGCCTCCCGGTTCTGGGTCTGGCGTTGGAGTTGCGCAACGATCCGCTCGGTACGCTGCAGCGACTGGCGCGCGAATATGGCGACGTGGTCACCATGCCCGTGATGCGCATGCGGCGTGTTTTGCTGAATCGCCCGGAATATATCCAGCAATTGCTGGTGCTGGACCACGCGAAGCTGCGCAAGAGCGCGCTTACAAAAATGGTGGTGGGCCCGCTGCTGGGGCAGGGTCTGCTGATCAGTGAAGGCGATTTCTGGCGGCGCCAGCGGCGGCTGATGCAGCCTGCGTTTCATCGTGCGCGCACGAACGAATACGCGCCAGTGATGGTGGAATGCGCGCTGCAGCAGGCGCGGCAGTGGAACTCCGGCGAAACGCGAAACGTCGCCGAAGAGATGATGAAGCTGACGCTGGAAGTGGCCGTGCGCACGCTCTTTGGCACCAGCCTGGCGTCGGATTCCGAGGGCATCGGCCGGGCGATGACATTCCTGATGCGCCACTTTCTTCGCCGCGCGCGCACTCCCTGGCGAGTTCCCGAAACCTGGCCAACTCCCGGGAAATCGTCGCGCCAAGCGGGAATTGGAGTATATGGATTCGATGGTCTACCGGATCATTTCCGAGCGCAAAAAGGAAACGCAGCCGCGAAATGATTTGCTGACCTTGCTGATGGCCTCGATGCACGAAGATGGCACGCAGATGACCGAGAAACAGTTGCGCGATGAGACCATGACGCTGTTCGTGGCCGGACATGAAACCACCGCGCTATCGCTCTCGTGGACCTGGTATCTGTTGAGCGAGAATCCCGCTGCAGAGGCGCGCTTGCACGAAGAGTTGCGGGAAGTGCTCGGAGGGCGGCCTGCGGAAACCAGAGACCTTGGAAAAGTTGCCGTATCTCAACGCCGTGGTGCATGAATCGCTGCGGCTCTTTCCGCCCGCGTTTATTATGGCGAGGTTGAACGCGGAACCTTTTCGTGTGGGTGAATACGAAATTCCCCCTGGAAGCACCGTGCTTGCTTCGCAGTGGGTGATGCAGCGCGACGCGCGTTATTTATGAGCAGCCGGAAAAGTTTTTGCCGGAACGCTGGCTCGACGGGCTGGCCGAGCGCCTGCCCCCCGGCGCTTACTTTCCCTTCGGCGACGGGCCGCGGCGCTGCATCGGACAGGGTTTCGCGCTGCTGGAAACGGCGCTAGTCGTCGCCGCCCTGGCACAGAAGTTTCAGTTTCGCCTGGAGCCAGGATTTCCCGTGGTTCCGGAGCCGCTGATCACGCTGCGGCCGAAGCATGGAATACGGATGAACATTTTATCGAGGTAGTTCTGCACTGCGCGCATCTTAGCCGCTAGTTAACTTGTCATGCTGAGGGCCGCGAATTGTGAGGTCCGAAGCATCTCAACGTGAACGCCTGGGAAAATGGATCGGGTTGAGATTCTTCGCGCATCCTCGTCGTATGCGCGCAGAATGACAGTGCGGCGGTTACGTTGTGCGATTGGCTCGCCAGGCGATTTGTCATGCTGAGGACCGCGAATTGTGAGGTCCGAAGCATCTCAACGTAAGCGCCTGGGAAAATGGATCGGTTGAGATTCTTCGCGCATCCTCGTCGGATGCGCTCAGAATGACAACGTGGCGGCTACATTGCGCGATGAAGGTATGTGATTGGCGGGGACGCCACGGTCAGTCGATGCCGAGCTTATGCTGCAATTGTTCAAGGCTGATGCCCTTGGTTTCCGGGTAGGCGAACAAAACCACAAAGAATTGCAATACCATCATCGCGCCAAACAACAGGAATGGCGCGCCGCCAGAAGTTTTTGCTACTTGCGGAAAGATGAAAGCAATCAACGCGTTCATAATCCAGTGCGAGGAGCTTCCAAGTCCCTGGCCTTTTGCGCGCACACGTGTGGGAAAGACCTCGCTGATATACACCCAAATCACCGCGCCCTGGGAAATGGCGAAGAACGCGATATAGCCAACCAGCAACCACAGCAGCATGGCTTGATGGCTATTCGTGTAAAACACATCCGCAACGCCAAAGAGGCACAGGGCTGTACCGACCGCGCCAACCAAGCAGCAGTGTCTTGCGGCCAAGTTTGTCAATCACAGTCATCCCCAGAAGTGTCGCCAGCAGGTTCATGCTGCCAATGGCCACGGCCTGCAGGCCGCCGGAAAGCTTGCTGTACCCGGCGGCGGCAAAAATGTCGTTCAGGTAATAGAGGATGGCGTTGATGCCGGAAAGCTGGTTGAACATTCCTATGGTGATCGCCAGAAAAATCGGCAGGCGGTATTTCCACTGAAAGAGATGCTCGGTAGTCTGCAACTGATCGAGGTGGATCGAGTCGACAATCTCGCGCAGTTCGCCTTCGGGATCGTCTGCACCCATGGATTGCAGGACAGTGCGCGCTTCCTCCACACGCTTTTGCGTCACCAACCATCGCGAGCTGGGAGGAATTCCGAAGAGCAGAATCAAAAATAACACCGCGGGGAGTGCGGCCACTCCCAGTTGCCAGCGCCATTCGAGTGCTCCCAAATTTAAGCTGGCAATGATGAAGTTCGAAAGGTACGCCAGCAAAATGCCGATCACGATGTTGATCTGAAACATTCCCACGAGCCGCCCGCGCATTTTGGCTGGAGCGAGTTCGGCAATATAGACGGGGCCGAGAACCGACGAGCCGCCGATACCGATTCCGCCGATGAAGCGCGCGGCCAGCAGGACATACCAGTTCCAGGCAAACGCGCAGCCCAAAGCGGATATGACGTAGCAAACAGCCAGGAGCCTCAGCGTTTCCCTGCCGCCATATTTTTGACCGGGGAAACCCGCGGTCATGGCGCCAAGAACTGTCCCGACCAGCGCCATGGAAACAGTCAGGCCGAGTTGCTCCGGAGTGAGGGAATAAACCTGAGTGAGGGCGTGCGTGGTGCCAGAAATAACGGCGGTGTCGAATCCAAACAGCAGGCCGCCGAGGGCGCCGACAGCTGCGGCCTTCGCGAGATTGGAGTTCACGGCTTGGGATCCGCCTTAGCTTGCGAACCTGCCGCAGCCGCGAGTTGCACACGCAGAGTTTTAATCTCGAACGGTTTGGTGTGCACCGCGACTTCTCCCTTTGTCACGGAGAGCGGGTGCAGCGGCCGCTCCATCAGGTCCGTTTCTTCCGCGCTGGTGATTTCCGCGGAAGGGTGCAGTTGCACGTCCGATTCTTTTCCAGCCCACTCGTAGTAACGAAGAATCAGCGCGTCACTGTCTTCCGCCTTTTTCACGGCGGTCAGGACCACGTTATCCCCGGTGATGGTCAGGAACGATTGTTGCTCGGGCAACCTGCCAGTGTGTTTCTCTTCCTGGCGAGCCAGCAGGGGATAATTCAGTTCGTAGCCGCGGCGCACGGAAAGCGCGTCTCTTCCACGTGCCGCCGTGCGCGTAAAGCGAGTAGGTGAATTCATGCAGACCTTCGTCGGCATGCGGATCAGGCCAGACTGGAGAACGCAGCAGCGACAATCGCAGCACGTTGCCCTTCGCGTCGTAGCCGTATTTGCAATCGTTCAGCAGGCTCAATCCATGCTTATCGTCGGAAAGGTCGGCCCAATGCAGGCCCGGCACTTCGAACTTGCCCTGCTCGGCGCGAGTGTTGCGCGTTGTGGGTCGTTCGATGCTGCCATAGGGAATTTCGAACGTCGCCACATTGCTGTGCGCGTTCAGCGGCATGGCCACCTTCAGCAAAATGTGTTTTTCGTGCCAGTCGGCGGTCATTTTCACGTCCACGCGCGGAGAACCGGCGTTGACGACAATGTCGCGGACAAATGTGGAGCTCTGAAAATGATTCTTTACGCGCAATACGGCACGCAGCGGGCCGCTTTCCACCAGCGAGACTTCATCGGCCTTGTCGATGTCCCAGTGCTCTTTCTCAAAATCGGCATCAATGTTCCACGCGTCATACTCCTTTGGCAGATCGCGGAAGGTTTGCAGCAGGTTGCCGCAGATGGAATCTTTCGGGCCGCCCGTGTCCGTCTCCGAAGGAGCCAGCGTTTCCGTATTGGTGTGCTTGTCGAAAAGACTGGTCATGCATCCGGTTTTCGGATCCACTCTCAGACGCACGAATTCGTTTTCGAGCGTGTCGCCGGAAGCTTTAACTTCCGCGCCGGTTTCCGTGGCTGTCGCGCGCGGCACAACATAGTAAGTTGCATAGCCGAGTGAGGGCACGCTGACTTTCATCAGAATGCGGACCGTGCGCGCGGCGCGGTTCGCCGAGAGTACCTGCGAGACCACGTGTTTCCCGGCAGCGTCAACCACTTCCACCGTGCCCGCGGGTTCCGGCAGTCGCACTTCGGTTTCTATCAGTTCATTGCGCGGCCAGGAAAGGGAATTGAACACCACCACGGGAACGCCCGCGCCTTTGAGATTGATATTCGAGGCGATCTCGTCTAGAGACCCATTGAGAATGCCGCGTCCGACGCGTTGGACGTCTTCCAAATTTCGCTTGGCATCCAGATAGTTCACAGCAATACCCGAGCCCGGGAAAATATCGTGGAAATCATCAAAGAGCATGTCTTTCCAGCTGCGGTCAAAATCACTGGAGGGATACGCGCGGCCGAGCAGCGTGGAGAACGCAGAGAATTTCTCGGCATTCAGCAAGAGTTCCTCCGTGGTCCGAATGCGCTTCTTGGTTTCCGCCTGGGTGGTAAATACACCGCGGTGATATTCAAAGTAGAGTTCGTTGCGCCACACCGGCACTTGCATGTTGGGCAATTTGGGTTGCAGATCGCTGAAAAATGTATCCGCCCGGCTCAACTCCAGGTTGGGAAACACCACATCGGGCTTCATCCAGCGCGTGGCGTTATCCAGCATGGTGCGCGTGGGCCCTCCGCCGTGATCGCCAACTCCATAGAGGTGCATCATTTCAGACTGTGGCGGCGGATTCGTTCCGTAAATCGCTGGCAGCCAAATGGAGGCGTCTTTGCCCAGCTGCACCGGATCAATACCCATCGCGTAATCGTGAGGAAAATACGTCAGCAGGCGGCTGCCGTCCGGCGCTTCCCACCAGAACATCTTGTAGGGGAACACGGTGAACTCGTGCGCCCACATCAGCTTCTGGGTAACGAATGTGTCGATGCCGGACTTTTTATAAATCTGCGGCAACTGCCAGTTGTACCCGAACGAATCCGGGTTCCAGCCGATTTTCACGTCGACGCCGAATTTTTCCTGAAAGTAGCGCTTGCCCACCAGAATCTGCCGCACCAGCGATTCGCCGCCCGGCATATTCAGGTCGGGTTCCACCCACATGCCGCCAACGATCTCCCAGCGCCCCTCTTTCACGCGCTGCTGGATCTCCTTAAACATGTCGGGGTATTTCTCTTCCATCCAGGAGTAAGTGCGCGCAGAAGACATCGTGAATTTGAAGTCCGGATACTCGCGCATCAGGTCCAGCGCGCTGCGAAACGTGTTGTGCACCACTTCCACGGTTTCCGTCCAGGGCCATAGCCACGCCATATCAATGTGCGAATTGCCGACAGCGCGGATGGTGTATTGCTGCAGCCAGGGCCGCAGCGTATCGAGCTTGCTTTGCGCCTGCCGCAAGGAAGCGTCGAAGGCGTCCTGATCGCCATGGTCCAGAGCGCTCAGGTCTACAGCTTTTGCAGACGCCGCAAGAATCGCCTCGTGTTCAGCCTTGCCATCCGGGAAATGCGGCCACCATGGGCTGCACGGCCAGAATCTCCTCCCGAAAAATTCCGGGATCGGGGCGGCCTGCAGGCGGGGTAATCTGCAATTGGCTGGAGCGAATCTGGGTGTTAACCTGCGCGGCCTGAAAACGTATGGCAATCAGGAATTTCTCCCCGGGCTGCGCATTTTCCGTCAGGACGATAGGCTGCAAGGTATCCCCGTCGGTGCGCGAGACCATGGAGCCGTTTGAGAAAACCGTGATGGTCACGAAATCACGGCTATCAACGGACAGCTGAAGCCGAATACGGGCGCCTTGAGTTTTGTAACCGTTCACTGTTGCGGGGATTTCAATGAGCTTTCTAAGGACGCGCGGGCCGGTCTTCCAGTCTTCGCCAGTCTTCACCGTAGGCCAATCGGTGTCGTCCACAGCGGCGGCCTCGGGATGCGGAATATCCGGGTGAAATTTCCAGGAGTCCAGTGGCACCGTAACCATCGCATTCAGCCGGTCCGCCAGAGATTGATAGGGATTCGCGGGCGCCGCATTTTGCGCCAAGGCGGTGCCTGTAAACAGCAAGCCAATTCCCAAAACCAGTAAAGTGCGTTTCATCGCGTCTCCACAATTGGACAATTCCGAGCCCCCAGGCGGCTTGCCAGATTTTAGCTTGTCCCAGGAATAGCCCGGCGGGTCCCTAGCCGCCAGCGATTCTACACGTTAGCGCGGATTTGAGCGTGGCCGGTTTCAAATTTTTCGGTTGTCAGTTGGCCGGGAACATGGCATTGTCTCCCCGCCGGGCAACCGGGACACAACGGAGTTCCGACTCACCAATTCAAGAACGGATGTACGAGTGCGCGGCGAAGAGGCATCGAAAGACTGCGGCAAACGGCACGGCGCGCGACCCAGCCGATATGGACTGCTCTTGAAGTTGGAGTTGAAGAGCAATCCCGAGGCATTGTGCCTGGTGCGTGCCACAGTGGAACGTGCCGCGGAGGTGCTGCATTTTCCGGATACGGACGCCCGCGCCATTGTGCGGTCCGTGGATGAAGCCTTGGCGAACGTGATTCGTCATGCGTACCGCGGTAAGGCAGGTTTACCGATCGAGGTGCGCTGCAACAAAGTGGAAGCGCGACGGAAGGACGGCAAAGCGGACGGGCTTGAAATTGTGTTGCAGGATGAGGGCACAGCGGCAGACTCCGAAAAGTTCAAGGGCCGGCCGCTGCAGGAGATCCGGCCGGGCGGCTTGGGTCTTCACTTCATCCGGCAGAGTATGGATATAGTTGAATTTAGCCGAAAGAAAGGCAAGAATCAGCTGCGCATGGTGAAGTATTTGTCCCCTGCTGCGCAGCAGGCTGGTTCTCAAGGAGAATAGAAAGTGCAGATCGCGGCTCGTCTGGCAACTGGTGGAACCATCCTCGATATCACGGGGGACATCGATCTCGCGCATTCCCCCACGGTGCGCAAGGCCCTGCTTCTGGAAATCAAGGAAAAGAAAACCCCCAAGGTTTTCCTGAATCTCGAAAAGGTCCGTTACATTGACAGCTCTGGCATCGCCTCCCTGGTGGAAGGCCTCAAGGCCTCCCGTGACCAGGGCTCCCGCCTTATCCTTTACGGCCTGAGCAAATCCGTCCGCGAAGTGATGGAACTCTCGCGCTTGCAGAAGATTTTTGAGATTCACGATAGTGAAGCTCAGGCGCTGGGTTCCTGACGCTGATGTGTAAACGCTCCCCGCAAAGGTAATCGGACGACGTGGAATTTCTTGGAAAAATAGGCGGCACTGTCGAAGACGCGCTCGGCTATGTGGGCGAGTTGACCACGCTGGCTGGCCGGGCCGCGTATTTCACATTCATCGGTCCGTTTCAGGGGAAGCCGCTGCGCTTTCAACGCGCGGTTGGGCAGGCCATGGAAGCCGGTGTTCGCGCGCTGCCCATTCTTTCGCTGATCACTTTTTTTATCGGCTTGATTCTGGCGCTGCAGGCCGCTTACGAATTGCGGCGATTTGGCGCTATCAGTTATGTGGCCAGCGCCGTGGCCTTGTCCATGACGCGCGAGTTGGGTCCGCTGATCACCGCGGTGATTGTCATCGGGCGTTCCGGTTCGGCCTTTGCCGCGGAGCTCGGCACCATGCGGGTTTCCGAGGAAATTGACGCGCTGGAAACCATGGCCATCAATCCTGTGGGCTTTCTGGTGGCGCCGAAATTTGTGGCCATGATCCTGATGCTGCCGTGCCTCACAATTTGGGCCAACTTCATGGGTATCCTGGGCGGCTCGCTGTTTGGCGTGCTCCAGGCGGACTTCACCTTTCCGCGCTACATCATGGCGTCGCTGGATGCGCTTTTTATGCGCGACGTCATCACCGGTCTGGTCAAGAGTTTCATGTTCGGCGTCACCATCACCGCCGTCGGTTGCCTCGAAGGCTTGCGGACCTCGGGGGGCGCCGAGCAGGTGGGCCGCTCCACCACGCGCGCGGTGGTGATGTCCATCTTTCTTGTGATTCTGGTGGACCTGGTCTTTACCATGCTTTTCTATTTCCTGGGAGAACACTAGAAATCATGAGCGATTTCGTGGAAACGCTCGAAGCACCGGACCCGCTAGAGGGGCCGATGATCTCGTTGCGGAATCTGCGCGTCAGCTATACCGGGCGCGAGATTCTGCACGGCATAAATTTCGACGTGCAGCGCGGCGAAACGCTGGTGATTCTTGGCGGCTCGGGGTCCGGCAAGAGCACGCTGTTGCGCACCCTTGTGGGACTTGAGCAACCCACTTCGGGCGAAGTCTGGATCCGCGGCAAAAACTTTTCCGCGATTTCCGAGGCCGAGCGCGACGAAATCCGCAAGCGCCTGGGCATGTCCTTTCAGGGCGGCGCGCTTTTCGGTTCAATGACCGTGGGCGAGAACGTGGCCCTGCCGCTCCGCGAGCACACGAAATTGGAGGATTCCACGGTCGAAATCATGGTCCGGCTGAAACTCGATCAAGTGGGCCTTTCGGGATTCGAGGATTTTCTGCCTTCGCAGCTCAGCGGCGGCATGAAAAAGCGCGCGGCGGTGGCGCGGGCCTTGGCCATGGATCCGGAGATTTTGTTTTTCGACGAGCCCTCGGCGGGTCTTGATCCCATCATTGCAGCAGGAATCGATCAGTTGATCCTGGAATTAAAGAAAGCGTTTCACATGACCATTATCGTGGTCACGCATGAGCTGGCCAGTGCGTTCCTGATCGCTGACCGCATGGTGCTGATCAACAAAGGCGACGTTGTGGCGCTGGGCACGATGGAAGAGATGAAGAACAGCAAGCACCCGAAGGTACGGCAATTTCTGGACCGCATCCCGGAACCCGCGGTGGCACAGGAACTGGATTATCTGCAGATGCTGACGGAGCCCTCCACGAAATCAGGGGAAGGGCGTCAGGGGAAGAGCAGGTAGAGATGGAAGCAAAACGCGAGCAGGTATTTGTAGGACTCTTCGTGATTGTCGCGGCGGCGTTGCTGATTGCGACGGTGTTTACCCTTTCAGGTGCCCTTGCGGGACCCGCCCTGCGCTTTCACGCGAAATTTCACAACGCGGCAGGACTTGAGCGTGGTTCTAGCGTGCGCTATGAAGGCGGCCCCAAAATCGGGCGCGTGGAGAGCGTGAAGATCGATCCAAAAGACCCGACTTTAATGGATATGGAGTTCAGCGTGAAGGACGACCTGCCCATCAAGACGGACAGCCACGTTGCGATTCTCAGCTTCAGCCCCCTTGGCGATAATCACCTGGAGGTGAAGGCCGGCTCGCTCTCCGCACCGCGCGCACCGAGCGGCTCGATACTTCCAGCGGACCAGTACGTTGGATTCAACGAACTCACCGACCAGATCAACAAGGTTCTTCCGCAGGCTCAGGAGTTGATGGCCAACCTCAACATGCGGGTAAAGGAATTGAGCGTCACGATCAGCCGTGTGAACGATGTCCTCAATGATCAGAACCGCGCCAATATCTCCGGTAGCCTGGCCGAGCTCCACGGCATGTTGAAGGAAGACCGGCCGATGGTTAAGTCCACGCTGAACAACGTGAACGGAGCCAGCGCGAAAATCAGCCCGCTGATCGACGATTTGAAGAAAACTTCGGATCAGGCCAACGAGACCCTTAAGAAGCTGGACGCCATGCTCGGTGAAAATCGCGAGGATCTTCGCGCTTCCATCAAGAAACTCCGGGAATCCCTGAACAATGTGGCCAGCATCACCAAGCGCATCGATCAGACCCTGGATCTCAACACCGAAACCATTGACGAGCTGCTGATGAACCTCCGCGATGTTTCCGAAAACCTCAGGGAGTTCACCGACACCATCAAAACGCATCCCTCTGAACTGATTCATTCCAGCAGTCCGAAGCAACACAAACCCGGAGAGAAGCCATGAGCGCCAGCGAAACCAGGAATTGCCAATTGGACTCCCTGCCTTTGCCGAACCGCAGACCCCGGTTGCGCTGGAGCATGGCGGCCACCTGCGCTGGCCTGCGCGGCGCTGCTCGGATGCGGCGCGCCGAAGCCTGTCCATTATTTCCAATTGACGCATCCGCCCACCAGCGGCATCTCGGCCTCACAAACGCCGCTGGACGCGGCGATCCTGGTGCGTCCTCTCCAGACGTCGCATCTCTACCGTGAAGACCGCATCGTTTACGGCACGGATTCAGTGGAAATGGGACTCTATGACAATGAGCGGTGGACCGAACCGCCTGCCGATCTCCTTCAAGAGGCGCTCGCGCGTGGATTGCGCACTTCCGGGCAATTCCGTTCGGTAACGACGCTGCGCAGCCAGGCGAATTTCGACTACGTCCTGACCGGCCAGCTTTACGCCTTTCGCGAAGTCACCGGCAGCACCATAATGGCGCGATCTGCGCTATGAGGTGCAGTTACTGGATCTGCGGCAGAGCAAGACAGTCTGGCGTCACTACTTTCGAACACGATGAGCCAAGTTCCGGAAAGACCGTGACCGACCTGGTTCTGGCCATGGACAAGAACGTCCACCAGAGCGTCCAGGAAGTCCAGGACGGCATCGTGCAAGCCATGACGGAATACCTCCGCAAGCCCATGTAAGGCCGCTCCGCGCCGATGTAGTGGCCGAACTTCAGATCGGCCCCGCGGTAGCGCCGGCATCCTGCCCGGCAAGCATTCGAGCCATCCAACGAAGTCGCCAATCATCGCCCATTTCCCGACCTTGCCCAACTAGCAGTAGAATAATTGCAGGAGTCCTCTCCATGTCCTCGCCAGCCACAAGCAACGATCCCGCCACGAAAGCACCTTCCAGCAACGCCCCATTCGATTTTCTGGATCTGCGCGCACAATTTGCCACCATCCGTGACGAAGTGATGCAGGCAGTCTCCAAAGTTTTCGAAAGCCAATATTTCATCCTTGGCCCTGAAGTAAACCTGCTGGAAGAAGAAATTGCCGCCAAACTTGACGCAAAATATGCCGTAGCCTGCGCGTCCGGCACGGACGCGCTGATCTTGTCGCTGCTTGCGGCCGGCATCGGCCCGGGCGACGAAGTAATCACCACGCCATTCAGTTTCGTCGCCACAGCCGGATCAATCGCCTACGTTGGTGCGCTACCGGTTTTTGTGGACATCGATCCCGTCACCTTCAACATCAACCCTGCTTTGATTGAAGCCGCGATCACACCCAGCACCAGTGCGATCCTGCCCGTGCACTTGTTTGGGCTGCCCGCGGATATGGATCCGATCCTTGCGATTGCAAAGGCCAATAATCTGGTGGTGATCGAAGATGCCGCGCAAGCCATTGGCTCGCGCTACGCCGGGAAATTCACCGGCACGTTTGGCGACTTTGGATGCTTTAGCTTTTTCCCTTCAAAGAATCTGGGCGGCGCGGGCGACGGGGGCTTGATCACTACCAATGATCCAAAGCTCTCCGAGCGGCTGCACATGCTGCGTAATCATGGCAGCAAGAAAAAGTATTTTCACGAAATGGTCGGCACGAACAGCCGCCTGGACGCGCTGCAGGCCGCAGTCCTGCGAGTAAAACTCCGCCATCTGGACGATTGGCAGAAGGGCAGGCAAAACCGCGCTGATCGCTATCGCTGCTTGGTCGAGGCTGCGGGATTGTCCTCCCTGATCACGGCGCCGGCCCTGCCACCCGCAAACTACGAGCATGTCTACAATCAATTTACGATTCGTTCCTCGCGCCGCGACCAGTTGAAGGCGTTCCTGCATGCCGCTGGCGTGCCTTCTGAAATCTACTACCCGCTTTGCCTGCACCTGCAGGAGGCGTTCAAATATCTCTGCTATGCCGAGGGCAAGCTCCCCGAATCCGAAAAGGCCAGCAGGGAAGTGCTCTCGCTTCCGGTCTATCCGGAATTCCCCGATGCGCTGCAGGATCGCGTGGTCCAGGCGATCGCGGATTTTCACCGGGCCAACCCATCTTCAGCTCGCTAATCCATTGTTGACTGAATTCTTTCTAAAGCGCGCGTGAACCTACCGGTGGGTTTGCGTATGCACGTTGAAATTCGCAGCAGTGCCGTTGCGTTTTCCATCGGCAACTCGTAATTGCCCAACTGGCTTGTTCTCTGGAACTTGGGCAGATGTCTCTCGATCGTGACGGTTTTCACCGTTGCAGTTTTCATCGTTCACCTCAAGCGCGATCGGTTTTGAATATCCGTCGAATCGAATTCTGGGAAAACAGTTCGTTGCGAATCATCGAGTTAGCTGCAGGGCTGCACTTGCGCTTCATTTGGCACAGGGATTGCCTTTAAGTAGGGCGAAGTTCAGAAGCGAAAAGAAGGTCAGGGAAAAGAAAAGCACGGCACAAGAAAGCACACCGGAGGTGCCTTATGACAGTCATTCTGATGCTCGCTATGTTCGCCACATTCCTCGCCATTGATTACCTACGGAAGGGCAAAGAAGGAGCCGAGATTACGGAAGCCGGGGAGGAAGCCATCCCGGCTTCTCTTCGTTTGCAGCCGAAATATGTTGCTGGATTTGAACTCGCCGAAAACCGCAGCTACCATCCGGGCCACACCTGGGCGTTGCAGGAAAGCCCCACACTGGCCCGCGTGGGACTCGATGATTTCGGCGCGCGGCTGGCCGGGAGAGTGGATGCTATTACGCTCCCAAAGCGCGGGCAGTGGCTCCGTCAAGGCCAGAAGTTCGCAACTCTGCAACGCGCTGGCCAGCGGGTGGATCTTGTTTCCCCCGTTGAAGGCGAAGTGACCGCGGTGAACGAAAAGCTCTTCACCGATCCGGCCGCCGCCAACAAGGATCCCTACGGGCAGGGCTGGTTCGTATCGGTTCTTGCGCCCGACCTGAAAATCAGCCTGCGCAACCTGCTCAGCGGCAACCTGGCCCGTAAGTGGATGGCGGATGCCGCCCAGCAACTCCAGATGCGCATGCCGGCGATGGCCGGTGCGGTTGCCCAGGACGGCGGGCTCGCCGTTCACGACCTGACGCCGCAAATTCCAAATGTAAAGTGGGAGGAGATCACTCGCGAATTCTTCCTGACCTGACCAGACATAGAAACTCCGGTGCGCAAAGTGCATGCGGGAATCCCGGCTCCTCAACGAGCCGGGATTTTCGTTTTGCCGCCCAAATTCAACACTGCGAGGAATTGCTACAGTTCAAAAATCAAGCATTTTCAGGTGACCGGGGTCACATTGAAACGTGACCCTTCATACGGGAATTCGCGGTGTTTTTCAGCATACTCATTGCGGGCCGGCGAATCGGAAGAAGGTTTCCAGCTGGCGCGGCCATCCTCGCTGAACTTTTATACAGTTCTCCGAAATCACAGAAGTTTGCCCGGCCCTGATGTCGAAATGGCACTGCGCCACCCTGCAAACCCTTTCGCGGCACGGAATCGAACGGCAAGATTCGATCCAAGCCTGTCCTGAAATAACCGCTCCGACTTGAATCCGCGAACCGTTGCGAACCTACCTGCGAGAGGCCACTACTCGTGATAGGGAGCGTATATGAGCAAGGGAATTTTGTACGACGCAACGCTCTGTATCGGCTGCAAAATGTGCGAAAAGGCCTGCGCGGAACACAATGGCCTTGCGTATGACGACTCCATCGCCGCCGAATCCAAACAATCAGAGCACAAATTCACAGTCGTCCTGACCGAGAACGACAAATTCATGCGTCGCCTGTGCATGCACTGCGAAGAGCCGGCTTGCGCTTCGGTCTGTCCGGTCGGTGCGTTCCACAAGACCTCCGCGGGTCCGGTTGTTTACGACGTCTGGAAATGCATTGGCTGCCGTTACTGCATGGTTGCGTGCGCCTTTGCCCAACCCAAATACGAATGGGGCTCGCTGAACCCCCGCGTTCGCAAATGCATCATGTGCCCCGATTTGCTGAAGGCCGGTCAACCGACAGCCTGCGCTGCGATCTGCCCTACGGGCGCCACTAAATTTGGTGAACGCGACGAGCTTCTAAAGGAAGCGCAAGAGAGAATCCGACTTAATCCTGGCAACTATGTGCCTCACATTTACGGACAAGATGAGGTCGGTGGTACGTGCGTCATGCTGCTCTCCGGCGTGCCTTTCGAACAATTCGGCTACCCGCCCATTGCCAAGATCGGCGACAAAGCGTTGCCCGAATTGACGGGTCGCGTCATGTCCAAGGTCCCCGATTTCATCCCGCTCTGGGCCCTGGTCCTGGGCGGCGTGTACTGGTTGGCACACCGTAAGGAAGAAGTGGCCGAGGCTGAATCCATCGAAAGGCACGGGGGTGTGGCATGAAAATCAAAATAACTTTCTGGCGTGTTCTGTTTGTCGTCATCATGCTCCTCGGCGCTTACTCGACTTACGTTCGTTATTTCCGGGGGCTCGGCGCCGTCTCCAACATGAGCGACCAGTTTCCCTGGGGGCTCTGGATTGGCTTCGATTGTCTTTGCGGCGTCATGCTCGCAGCCGGCGGCTTCTGCATTACCGGTGCGGTCTATCTGTTCAACATCGAACGCCTGCACTGCATCGTGCGGCCCGTGGTTTTGACGGCTTTTCTCGGCTACGCGCTATTCATCGTTGGCTTGCTGTTTGATCTTGGCCGTCCGTGGTTCATCTGGCACCAGCTCATCTACATGAATCCGCACTCCGTGATGTTTGAAGTCGGGATGTGCGTGATGACTTATACAACCGTGCTGTTCTTCGAGTTCCTGCCGAACGTTCTGGAGCGATTCAACCTGAAGGCTCCGATGAAGTACGTCAAAGCCATCATGCCGGTCCTGGTGGTGGCGGGAATACTTCTTTCCACCCTGCACCAAAGCTCGCTCGGATCCCTCTATCTGATCATGCCGAGCAAGCTGCACCCGTTCTGGTATTCCCCGGCGCTGCCGTTCTTCTTTTTTGGTTCAGCGATCGCGGTTGGACTGGCGATGACCATTTTCGAATCCACGCAGAGCGCCAAAGCCTTTGGCCGGCATCTGGAACTTCCGGTGATTGTTGAATTGGGTGGCGCGCTGCTCGTGGCGCTCTGGGTCAACGCCCTGCTGCGATTCGAGGATTATTTTCATCGCGGGATGCTGACGAAGATTATCCAGCCGAGTTACGAAGCCTACTTCCTGTGGCTGGAACTCACTTTGGCCTTCCTGATTCCCATCACCATGTTGAGTTTCAAGAGAGTGCGGCTTTCGCCAAAGGGCCTTTATCTTGCCTCGCTCAGCACTATTCTTGGTTTCGTCACCAACCGCCTGAACGTGAGTATCACGGGATTTGAAACCTGGGCGGGCCATCATTTCGTTCCCAAATGGACTGAGCTGATGATTACCGTCAGCATCATCGCCCTGGGCTTTTTCATTTTCTCCTTGTGCGTGCGCTATCTGCCGATCTTCGAACCTTCGTCAGCGAGCGTGCGTGTCCAGTCACCCAGAATTGTTCGCGGAGAGATTCCCAAGCCTTCTCATGTCACAACCTGACGCCAATTCGATTGCCCGCCGCCGGTGGAGCAGTACCTGGAAAAAACTCTGGGGCACCCTTAGCGCAAAAATTCTGGTGCTTCTGGGATTGTCCATGGCGCTCGTGTTTGGCCTGCTGGGCTATTTGAATATCCAGCTGCACCGCAGGCATCTGGAGCGCGCCGCGGAAGCCGAAGCGGCGCGCATGAGCAGCGTGATCGAGCGCAACACTTCGTATTACATGCTGCGCAATCAGCGCGACGCCCTCTATCACATCATCACCGACCTGGCGAACGAGCCCTCGGTCTTACGCATCCGCATCATCAACGAAGCGGGGCGCATCAGCTATTCCTCGGTCACTGGTGAAATTGGCGAGCTTGTGGATAGCAGCTTCTACGCCGACGCGATTACCAAGGGCGCAGGGAAGGGAAACGGCGTTTCGTTGCCGGAGCGTCAGGTGATTCGCACCTATCGCCTAGCCAACGGAGAGCGGGCCCTCGCCGTCGTCAATCCCATCGAGAACGCTCCACAGTGTTCTTCAGCGGATTGCCATGCCCATCCGGCGGAAACCAAAACGCTGGGCTTTCTGGACATGAACGTTTCCCTCGCGACGACGGATCAAAATATGGCCGAGAGCCGCCGGCTGGTCTGGCTCTATACCATTCTCGCCATTTTCGGTGTCGCCATTTTGAGCGCGGCTTTTGTCCGCCACACACTCCATGGACCTCTGACGGATCTGATGAAGGGCACGAAGCATCTTGGCGCCGGCGACCTGGGTTATCAGATACACCTTGGTCCACAGCAAGGCGAACTGACAGAACTGGCCAGTTCGTTTAATACCATGAGCCGCCAGCTGAAGGATGCGCATAACGAAATCAACGCCTGGACGCAAACCCTGGAAGCGCGCGTGGAAGAGAAAACACGCGAACTGACGGGGGCGCACGAGGAGATGTCCCGCGTGGAGCGCATGGCCTCGATCGGAAAACTGGCGGCGGTGGTGGCGCATGAGATTAATAATCCGTTGGCGGGAATTCTCACGTACGCGAAGCTTTTGAAAAAACGGGCTTCGAAGGAGCCAGAGGTTAATCGCGAAAATATCGAAATGCTGGATCTGATTGAGTCCGAAAGCCGCCGGTGCGGAGAGATTGTCCGCAATTTAATGACTTTTGGGCGGCCATCCTCGATGAACTATGAACCAGCGGATCTGAATTTGGTGATTGACCGGTGCGTCCGCCTGGTGAAGCACCATCTGGAAATGAAGAGCATCGAATTGCATTTGAATCTCGCGAAGGATCTCTCGCCAGTGCGATGCGATCCTGGCCAGATTGAGCAGGTACTTCTGGCGCTGGTGATGAATGCGATAGACGCACTGCCAAATGGCGGCACGCTGACGCTGGGAACGCACAAGGCGTCCTCCGGCTCCGACGTCCAGGTGGAAGTGCGCGACGACGGCGTGGGCATGCCACCGGAAATACTAAAAAACATGTTCGAACCATTTTTCACCACCAAAGAGCGAGGCCGCGGCCTGGGTCTCGGCTTGGCGATCAGCCGGCAAATTGTGGAGCGTCATCAAGGCCGCATTGAAGTGGAATCCACACCGGGACGGGGAACTCGGTTCATCATCACGCTGCCGATGCAAGTACGGGCAGTTCAGGCGGCGGGGACTGTTGTAGTTACCAGATGAGGAGCGAATGCCATGGCCACTAACGCAAGATTGCTCGTAGTAGACGATGAATTGATCGTCAGGGACTCGCTCCACAAGTGGTTCCGTGAAGAGGGTTACGACGTCAGCGTCGCGGACTGCGCGCAGGAAGCGCTCAGCAAAATGGGTACGGGCCGCTTTGACCTGGCGTTGGTGGACATCAAGATGCCCGGCGTGGACGGCGTGGAACTCCAGAAGCGCATGCACGAGATTGACCCCGACATGCTCGTTATTATCATGACGGGCTATGCGTCCGTGGAGACCGCGGTGGCCGCGTTAAAAAATGGCGCTTACGATTACGTTTCCAAGCCATTTGATCCCGACGATATGGCCCACACAGTTCACAACGCCCTCGCCCACAAGCGCGTAGAAAAAGAGAATGAACGCCTTCGTGAAACGGTGGCCTCGGTGGTTCGCCCTCAAGAGATGATTGGCCAAAGCCCGGCGATGATCCGCGTGTTCGAAGCCATTCAGAGCGTCGGTCCGACCGACGCGACCGCGCTGATCACTGGCGAAAGCGGCACCGGCAAAGAGCTTTGCGCCCGCGCAATTCACGCGGCCAGCCCGCGCCACTATAACCCGCTGGTGGTGATTCACTGCGGTGCGCTGGCGGAAACCCTTCTGGAGAGCGAGCTGTTTGGTCATGAAAAAGGGGCCTTCACCGGTGCGCAGTACCGCAAGAAAGGAAGCTTTGAGGTGGCGGATGGTGGCACAGTTTTTCTCGACGAAATCGGCGACATCAGCCTGAAGACGCAGAGTGACTTGTTGCGCGTGCTGCAGGAGCACGAAATTACCCGCGTGGGCAGTTCGCGCCCCATCCATGTTGATTTTCGGTGTATCGCCGCCACCAATAAAGATCTTCACCAGCTTGTGGAAGAGGGCAGATTCCGGCCGGACCTTTTCTACCGGCTGAATGTGTTTCCGATTCATCTTCCGCCGCTGCGCGAACGCAAGGGAGAGATTCCGCTGCTCGCGGATCATTTCGTGAAGAAATTCGCGGCTTCCATGAACAAAAAGATCACGCGAATTTCCCCGGCGGCTGTGAACCTTCTGGAGCGTTACCAGTGGCCGGGCAACATCCGGGAATTGGAAAATGCTATCGAACGCGCGATGGTTGTCGGCCAGGAACCCGAACTTCGCGAGCAGGACTTTGCCCTGCGCATGCCTATGCCGGAGCACGCCGCGCGCACGCTGGAAGACATCGAAAAAGTGCACATTCTGGAAGTCCTCGAAGATTGCAAAGGCAATCAGACGGTGGCTGCCGAAGTGCTCGATATCGACCGTGTGACGCTGCACAATAAGCTGAAGAAATATGGCTGGAAACGAGTGACTGCGGATGTTTCATGAAACGCATTCAGCTACTACCGTTGGGCTCGGTCCCTCCCGAATATCTTGCTGATCTCGCCGAAGGACTCGCCCGTGAATTTCTGATCCCCTGTGAAATCCTGACGGGAGCCGGCGATCCTTCTTTTGCGTTTAACCTGGCTCGTCAGCAATACTCTTCCACGGAAATTCTTGCCTCTCTTGCGCAGCGCGGTACGCCGGACACCTGGCGATTGTTGGGCATAACCTCCCTGGATCTCTATATTCCGATCCTGACGTTTGTCTTTGGCGAAGCACAGATGGGCGGCCCGGCGGCGGTGATGTCGCTGCACAGATTGCGCGATGAGTTTTATGGATTGCCGCCCAATCTTCCAATATTTCGGCAGCGCCTGTTGAAGGAGGCGGTGCATGAACTGGGGCACACGCTTACGCTGACTCATTGCGAAGATTATGAGTGCGTGATGTCACCCAGCCACGGCGTGGAATGGGTGGACCTGAAGAGCAGCCGGTTCTGTTCCGCGTGTCGTGTTGCGGTACCCAGTCGCGAGGGCATCAAGGCATTGAACGGCACTCGACTAGTTCCTGGTGGACCTGGGTAACTCTATGCGGTGGCGTCCGCGGTTTTCTTGCGCGGCACCAGAGTGCGTACGACCACGTACAGCATCGGAATAAACAGAAGATTTAACGAGGTGGCGGCGATCATGCCGCCGAAGACCGTGGTTCCCACCGAAACGCGCCCGGCCGCGCCTGCGCCCGTGGCAATCACCAGGGGCACCACGCCAAGGATAAAAGCCAGCGAGGTCATCAGAATCGGCCGCAAACGAATCCGCGCGGCCTCCACCGCCGCGTCCACGGTGCTGAGTCCTTCGTCCTGTAACTGCTCCGCAAATTCCACGATCAAAATTGCGTTCTTGCTGGCCAAACCAATCAGCATCACCAGCCCGATCTGCGCGTAGACGTCATTGGTCAGCCCGCGCAACCAGAGCGCCCCCAATGCGCCCAGCAACGCCACCGGAACACCCAGCAAAATGATGAATGGCAGAACATAGCTCTCATACTGCGCGGCCAGCGTCAGGTATACGAATACCATGCCCAATCCAAAGAGGATCACTGCCTTTCCGCCGGACTCGATTTCTTCCAGCGATAGACCGCTCCACTCGTAACTCATTCCCCGCGGCAGCACCTTCTTGGAAAGCGCTTCCATCTCCGTGATGGCCTGGCCGGAGCTCAGGCCCGGCGCCGCCGAACCATCGATCTCCGCCGAGCGGAACAAATTGAAGTGCGAGATCACCTGCGGATTTTCCGTCTGCTCGATCTCCACCACATTGTCGAGCGGAATCATCTTGTTCGTGTCCGAACGCAGGTAGTAACTGCGCATATCTTTGCCTTCGGCGCGAAATTTCTGGTCCGCCTGCACATAGACCCGATAGGACCGGTTGTTGAAGTCGAAATCGTTCACGTACACCGAGCCCATGAACACTTCCAGCGCGTCGGAGATCTGGCTGAACGGAATTTGCAGGCTCTTGGCCTTTTCGCGGTCGATTTTCACCAGCACCTGTGGATCGTTGGCGGTGAAACTGGTGAAGAGTCCGGCCAGCTTCCCGCTCTGATTTCCAGCCGCGGAAAGTTGATTCGCGGTGTCGGCCAGTTGCTGCAGCGTGTTGCGGCCCTGATCTTCCAGTTGGAAGGTAAAGCCGCCGAATTGTCCAAGTCCCTGCACGGCCGGGGGATTGAAGGGAATCACTAACCCGCCCGGAGTGGCCATCAATTGCCCGCGAATGCGCGCCACAATCGCCGGTCCGGAATGCGCCGCGCCCTTGCGATCCTTGAAGTCCGCCAGGTTCAGGAAAATCATGGCGCGGTTGGAAGCGGCGCCGCTGAAACTGAAGCCCACGATGGTAAATGCGCCGGTGACTTCCGGAACATGCGATACCGATTCTTCCACCTTGGCGCATATCTCCTGCGTGTAGCTGAGGGAAGCGCCCTGCGGGGCCTGCACGATCACGATCAGGTAGCCTTGATCGTCTTCCGGTATGAAGCCCTGCGGAATTCGCAGATACAGCAGAATGGCGCCTGCCAGCACCAGGCTGAAGACCAGCAACGAGGGGATTTTGTGTTCCACCACGCGCCGCACGGTCTCACGATAAAAGGACGCCCCCTTGTCGAAAGTCCGGTTGAACAAGCGAAACGCCGCGCCCTGCGCCCGTTCGCGATGATGCCCTAGCAGGATCGCGGAGAGCGCCGGAGTCAACGTGAGTGCGTTGAATGCGGAAATGGAAACGGAAAACGCGATGGTCAGGGCGAATTGCCGGAACAAGATGCCGGTGGTGCCAGGGAACAACGCTACGGGTACGAACACGGCGACGAGCACAAGCGACGTCGCCACCACCGCTCCGGCCACTTCCTTCATCGCCACGCTGGCGGCGTTGTGCGGCTCCGAAATGCCTTCAGTGATGTGGCGCTCCACGTTTTCGATCACCACGATGGCATCGTCCACCACCAGTCCGGTGGCCAGCGTGATGCCAAACAATGTCAGGGTATTAATGGAGAAGCCCAGCAGCTTGACGAAGATAAACGTGCCGATGAGCGAAACGGGAATGGTGATCGCGGGAATGAACGTGCTGCGCCAATCCTGCAGGAAAATGTAAATCACCAGCACAACCAGGAAAATGGCTTCGAGCAACGTGTAGAGCACGTCGCGGATGGATTCGCCAATCACTTCCGTGGTGTCAAATGCCACCGCGTACTTCAGCCCCGGCGGAAAATTCTGCGAAAGGCGCGCCAGCTCCGCTTTAGCGGCGCGATCCACGTCCAACGCATTGGCGCCCGGAAGTTGCGTGACGGCAATGCCGACGGCATCATGGCCGTTGAAGCGCAGCAGGGAACTGTAATCTTCTGCGCCCAATTCCGCGCGGCCCACGTCTCTGATTCGCACCAGAGTCCCGTCGGTCCCGGTCTTCAAAATAATATTTTCGAACTCTTTCGGCTCGGAAAGCCGGCCAATTGCACGCACGCTGATCTGATAGTTCTGGTTCTGATTGGCGGGCGGCTGGCCCAGTTGCCCCGCGGCCACCTGGACGTTTTGTTCGTTCAGCGCCGCAAGAACCGTCGTGGCGGTCAATCCACGTTGCGCAAGCCGCGCTGGATCCAGCCACACGCGCATGGCGTATTTGCGCTCGCCAAAGATTAGCGCGTCGCCCACGCCTTTCACGCGCTTCAGTGCGTCGCGCACATAAACATCCAGATAATTGCTCAGGAACAGGCTGTCGTACTGTCCGTTTTCGGAGTAAACGCCCGCGCCAAACACGAAGCCGGAAGTCTGTTTGGTGATGATAATTCCGGTGTTCTTGACGGCATTGGGCAAGCGCCCCAGTGCTTGATTGACGCGGTTCTGCACGTCCACGGAAGCAAGATCTACGTCGCGCGTAACGTCAAACGTAACGGTGATCGAGCTGCTTCCGTCGTTGCCGCTGGTCGACGTAATGTACTTCATCCCCGGAACGCCGTTGATGGCCTGTTCCAGCGGAATGGTCACCGCGCTTTCCACTGCCTGCGCGTTGGCGCCGATATACGCGCTGCTGACCACCACCTGCGGCGGCGCCAGGTCCGGAAACTGCGCGATCGGCAACGTGGGAATGGCGATGGCCCCGCCCAGCACGATCAGGATCGCGCAAACGGTGGCAAACACTGGCCGCTGAATGAAAAAATCTACAAACAAACTCGTTCCTTGCCTTTCCCTCGCTGAGGGCGAATGCTCAATCAGAAATTCAAAAGGAAACGGGGATTATTTCCCGGTCTTGGGCGCGCTCTCCGACTGGGATTTTGTTCCTGGCGCTGCTATCAGTTCGCTGACCGGCGCGCCATCCTGCAGGAACTGTGTGCCAGAGACGATCAGATGGTCTCCGGTTTTCAAACCGTCCAGAACCGCGTAGTCATTGCCGACGATGTCTCCCACCTTCACCACACGCTGGCGCGCGAAGGTGCCCTTGGCTTCCTTGGAGGCGACGAACACAAAGAACTGACCGTTGATGCGGGTGACCGCCAGCACCGGCACCACCGCTCCCGGCGCCGTGCTCCAGACCACTTGCGCGCGCACCTGCTGCGCGATCCGCAGGTTTGCCTTGGTATTGGGAATCGCGGCCTTTGCCAGCACCGTCTGGGTGTCGGAATCCACCTGCGGAGAAATAAATGTGATCTGCGAATCCGTCAGAGGATTGCCCGACCTCATCGAGCAGGTGCACAGGCAAGCCAAGCCGCAGATCGTGCGCCCGTGCGGCCGGAACATAAATGTACGCTTCCAGCGCGCCAGGTTCATCCACCGTGGTCAACAGCGTGGCAACCGTCACGCGATCTCCCAGGTGCACGGGAATATCGCCGACGATTCCGTCCATTGGCGCGCTCACTTTGTAATAGTGAAGCTCCACCTGTTGCTGCTGCACTTGCTGCTCAAGCGATTTCAATTGCGCAACGGCCGTGTCGTAGGTCGTCTGCGCGTTGTCCAGGTCGGACTTGGCAATCACTCCAGCATCGGACAGCTTCTTTGCGCGGTCCAGATTGATGCGCGCCAGGTTTACGTTGGACTCCTGCGCCAGCCGCGAAGCCTCCTGGCTGCTGACGGTGGCTTCCTGCTTGAGAGGGTCAATCTGCAGAAGAGGCGAGCCGGCGGTGACGCGGTCGCCGGACTTCACAAAAATCTTGGTAATGTAGCCTTCCACCTGCGGATTGATGGACGCGGAATGCCGGGATTTGAGCAGCGAAAGGTACTCGGTGGTCAGTGCGATCGGCTTGGACGCGACCAATTCCACCTGCACAGGCATCGCTCCGCCACCGCCTGCGGAAGCATCTCCTCCCGCATTCACCGTGCCGCTTTTCGTGCCGCAACCCACCGCGACGAGCGCTGCCAAACACACCACCGCCCAGAAATTTAGAGTCTTTCCATCCAGCAATCTGTATCGCAATGCGTAGGTCCCCTGTTGGCGCAATCATCGGGATTGCAGCCCATTATTTTACGTCATTAGGGATGGAATCGGAACGCAAAAGCCATCCAACATTAGACGTGGCAAATTTTCGATCGTGAGGCGTTCAGACTCTGCCTCTTGCCAAATAGAATATGCCGCCGTCGAGACGCAATTCCTGCATGTGCTTTGGATGCACCACTTAGGCGCGCGTTATGTGATTTTTGACCCAGCGCAGTAAGCGAGCTAGTCGTAGGGCCCGCCTTCCGCTTGCCCTGCCCGAAGGGAGGCGGGCCGCCTAACGCCAAGAGATAACGTCTCCGCGACCTCTCCACCTAATACATGTCACTGGGGTCGATTTTCTTGCCGCTGAGCCCTAGCTGGAGGACCTCGATATTCTCGGGCCGGTCAAAAACCTTACCCGGAAAGAGGCGCTTGATGATCACGCGAATGCCGCCAAAGGCCACGCCCAGCCCCGTGGCGACCCCCAGGAACAGTCCTGTGAATAGCAGAATCTTCACCATCACGGCGAAGATGGAAGGATCCGTTGCCGTCTGGTGGGGCTCGTTCCAGGTAACTTCGGTCTCGTAATTCACCGCATCGCGAATTGCCTGGGCATGCTGCGGCGAGGTCGCCGCAAAGACCAGCGAGAGCAGGGAGGCCTTGCGTTCCACGCTTGCCCCGGCACGTTTGAACGCGTCCGGTAGCGCCTGCTGGAGGTGATGGAGATGCTGCTCGGCCAGTTGTGGAGTCGGGTACTCCAGCAGCATCAAAGTGCCGCTGCCATGTTCGCCTTTGTAATTCGCGAAGATGGCCTCCACTCCATTTTCGAAGCCCACTTCGTGGGTCAACCCTTTTGCGGCATCGAGTCCGAGCGAACCCAGCGCCGCGCGGAATGCCTCCGGCCCAAGCGCATACTTTTCCGTGCCAAATACACGCCAGTGCTCCGGCAAATACGTCTTAAGTGGTGGCAGCGGTGTGGGATCGGCTTTCTCCCGCAACGCCAACAACAGGCTCTGGAGAGCTTCCGGCTTTACATTGGCAGGAACGCTGGCCTGTACCACCAGGTTGCCGACCAGGAATCGCGCATCGTTCTCACTGCCGGCCGAATCCTTGCCTACGCCCACATCTTTCAGCCCCGGCGTCAGCAGAAACGTATATAGCTCGTAGGCACTGCTGGGATCTCGCAGGACAAACGTGCGCAGTGTGATTTCATCGCCCGCGTTTCGAAATGTGCGCTGTTCGATGTGATCCAGTCCCGCCTCTTTCAATACCCGCTCGCCGCCGGGCCAGGCCGCCCAGCCGGATCCAAGGTCCTGCACCTTCAGGGTTTTCGCGGGTCCATCCGCCTGCCACGAGCCAAACTGGTTGGGAAGCACAGGAGCATCGGCAGCGGCGCCGAGCGCGCAGCACAAGGCGGTCAGAACAATGGCAAGGAGGGTTCGTTGCATACCTGCTCAGTATATTAGATGCCGGAGGTCTACTGTTGGTTCCTGGACTGTTCCACGGCCGCGGTTGGCATCACCCGCGCCGGCTTCGAAGCCCGGTTCATGGCCACGCTGTTCAGACTTTGCAGGTACTCGGACACGCCAGCGTAGAGGCCTTCGGCGACGCGCTGGCGGTGCTCCGGCTTCTTCAAAAGCTGCTCGTCGGATGGATTGCTCAGGAAAGAAATCTCCGTAAGGATCGAGGGCATATCCGCGCCAATCAGCACCACAAACGGGGCCTTCCGTACGCCGCGGTTCTTCACCGGCTTGGCCGTTTTCTGAATGCGCTTGGAAAGGGAGTCTTGCACGTCCGAGGCAAATTCCTTCGACTCGTCGATTTTCTCCGTGCGGGTAATCTTCTTCACCAGGTCTTCCAGGTCGTGAATGCTGTCTTGTGAGGCGGCATTTTCACGCGCGGCCACTTCCATCGCGTCGGGCGAACCCTTCAGGTTCAAGTAATAGGTTTCGATCCCGCGCGCGCCATGGTCCGGGCTGGAATTGGCATGAATGGAGATGAAGAGATCCGCCTTGGCGTCGTTGGCGATGCGCGTACGATCCTCCAGCGGAATAAACGTATCGTCCGAGCGGGTGTAGATGATCTCCGCACCGGGCAGCTTCTGCTGCATGATTTTTCCCAGGCGCAGCGCCACGTCCAGGCAAAGGTCCTTTTCCATTAGACCGGTAGGGCCGATGGTGCCGGTATCATGCCCGCCGTGTCCGGCGTCAATCACGATGCGGCCAATTTTCAGGCCCAGCGCCCGCGTCAAGGTGGATTGGCCGTCGCGGGTCGGTTGTGGCGTCACCGGAGGCGCGATCAGTTCAGGTTTCGTTGGCACGGCCATCCGGGTGGAGTGCGTGACCACCATCTTCGGCGTGGCCGCAGGAATCCGGGACGAAGCCGGGTTGCTCTCCGCCACCACGACCGGGTCCCCCTCTGAGGAGGCGTCTTCACTGGAAACGTTCACATGTTCCACGGCCGGCTTTTCCTGCGTGTTGTTCCGCGCGCTCGCTGCTGTTGGTGTGGGTGCCGAAGCCCGGGCCGCTTGAGCGGAGCCGTGTGAACCATTTTCGCCGTAGAGCTCAATCACCAGCCGGGAAGGCTTGTGCATCAGCGTGGCCGCATAATCCTTCACGCCATTCACATCGAAGACCACGCGCACCACGCCACCCTGATTCTGGGCCACGCGAACCTGGCTCACCAGATCGCCGGTAACTTGAATTTTGTTGCGCACCAGGCCGGGTGTAATCTTTGCGCTTTGCAGATCGAAGAAAATCCTGTCGGGATTGGCGATGCGTCCGGAAACGAATTGCACGGAATCTTCCAGTTCGATCACCACTTCGGTGCCGTCGGAGGTCACGCTGGAGCGGATGCGCTCCACTCGGGGAACCCCCACGTTGCTTCCTTTTTCGCCGCCACTGGTCTCTTCCAAGGTGCGGGCCACTGGCTGCAACGTTTCTTTTCGGTTTTCCCGGGGAGCGGCTGGAGCCGGCGATGGTTTCGAATCTTTCGCCTCCAGATTCCCCGTTTCCGCACTCTTCATCAGCGCCAGTTCCGCCAGCGCTTCTTGCGCTTCGCGCTTGCGCGGAGAGCGGGGGAATTTTTTCTGGAAGTCCTGATAAGTCTTGGTGGCACCGTTCAAATCGCCCAGTTGATATTTCTGCAACTGGCCCAGCCGGAGCATGGAATCAGCCACATATTTATTCCCGGGATATTCGCGGATCAAAAACGCGTAAGCTTCAGCAGCAGCTTGGTAATAGCTGCGGCCAAAATGATCGCCCATCTCCGTGTTGAGTTCGCCCATGGCCACCAGTGAATCGGGAACTTCCACAGCGTGCGGTGTAATCAGGTAAACCCGCTGGTAGGTGGTGACAACTTTCTTGTATTCGGCGAGCGTGCGCTTGTCCGCGGGCTTTTCATTCAGCGCCGCGCGCATCTCTTCCGCCCTCGCGTATTGCGCCGCTGCGGATTCCCGTTTGGCGGCGGTGTTGGCTGTGGCGGAAGAAGCCTGGGCGGGGCGGGGAACTACGCAAGCAGACAGCAGCACAAAACCTAGCGAAGCGCCGGCGAAACTCCTGTGGAAAATTGTCCGCCCCTTACGCATTCTTCCCCGGTATTCCCCAAACATTCTGCCAAGTACTGCAAACCCTTAGATGCGCAATTCTACTCGTTCGTAAAGACGATTCGCCCGCTGGATTCCACCTGCCGGTGAATCTGGCTGCTCCGCGTATAGGCGTTTTCCATGCGACCCGATCCCGGCCGGAAATAGGCGTCCTGCACCCGCTGGACGTAATTGCGCGTTTCCCGGTAGGCTGGGACCCCGCCCGCGCGATCCACGGCTCCCTCTCCCGCATTGTACGCCGCAAGGGCTAAATCCAGGTTGCCATTGTAGCGTTCCAGAAGCACCTTCAGATAGCGTACCCCGGCGTCCACATTCTGCCCCGGATTGAAGGCATCATTCACCCCAAAACGCTGGGCAGTGGAAGGAATCAGTTGCATCAGGCCCATCGCGCCTTTACGGGACTTTGCAGTCGAATTCCAGTTGGATTCCGTTTCAATCACCGCGCGCACCAGCGCCGGATCCACCTTGTGGCGTTCGGCGGCTTCGCGCACCAATTTATCCGCCCCGTCGCGGTCCAGGTACATCGCCGGGCGATCCTGGCCGGTAAAAGAAATCTCTCCGCCAAGATAAATTGCACGATTCGTGGGTCGCGAAGCACTCAACTTGGCCACTACTACCGGGGGCTCCGCGTTCACGAACATGCGCCGCCCATCGTTGGCCGTAACGCTGGCGATTTGCGCGCTGGCAGGTTGAACACTCGCCAGGATGCCGCCGAGCATGATGGAAAACGCCAAGATGAGCCTCAGTTTCATGGGTATGTCGGTCGCCGTTCATGCGCCTTGGGGAAGGCATAGGTATAGAAATCCGCCTCGCGTAGCGGGCTGCCTCAGACGGGGCGTACTTGCTGCCGCGGTGCTGCTCTGCGAAGCCCTGTCCTGCAAACAAGTAGAGCGAAATGCTGCACTTGCGAGAGGCAACGCTTCTGACGCTACCAGGAATTATAGCAAGGGTTCGAGCAGGCCAGGGACACTCTGCAGGGCACTTTTTAAGGCGGATGTGTCTTTTCCGCCAGCCTCGGCCAAATCCGGCCGGCCGCCGCCGGAACCGCCCACCTGTTTGGCCAGTGCCTGTATCAGCTTGCCAGCATGGACTTTAGCGGTCAGGTCCTTGGTTACCCCGGCGATCAAGGCCACTTTTCCGTCATCCGGCATGCCCAGGGCAACGATTCCGGAGCCGAGCTTCTGCCGCAGGGAATCCACCAGTTGGCGCAGGCCTTCCCGGTCAACGTTGGAGACCTCGCCGACGATCACCTTCACGCCTTTGATGGTTTGCGCCTGGTTGAAGAGATCGTCGAGCTGGTTCAGGGCGCCTTTGCGCTTTTGCGCTTCCAGTTCTTTTTCCAGCTGGCGGGCGCTCGCGGTCAATTTTTCCACAGACGCAAGCACATTATCTTCGCCCACGTTCAGGCGGCTGGCCACGTCTCGCAGAGTCTGCGCCTGGTGCTGGTAATGCTCCAGCGCGCCCATGCCGGTCACCGCTTCGATGCGGCGCACCCCGGCGGCCACCGATTCTTCGCCGACAATCTTCAGCACCCCGATATCGCCGGCGCGCTTCACGTGCGTGCCGCCGCAGAGTTCCTTGGAGTAGAAGCCCCGCGGCGATCGCGAATCGGGGATGGTCACCACGCGGACGTTGCTCTCCGGATATTTGTCTCCGAAAAAGGCCAACGCACCGGATTGCAACGCTTCTTCCAGGGACATCACGCCAGTTTCGATCTGCGCGTTGTGGCGGATTTCGTCGTTTACTTGCTGCTCGATGTCGCGCAACTCTTCGGCATCCACCGGCGCGAAGTGTGTGAAGTCAAAGCGTAGACGCTCCGGAGCGTTCAGCGAGCCGGACTGTTTTACGTGGGTGCCCAGAATATTGCGCAGCGCGGCGTTCACCAGGTGCGTGCCGGTGTGATTGCGCATGATGCGCGCGCGGCGTTCGGCGTCGGCCATCACGGTGACGCGGTCGCCCACATGCAAAGTTTCCTTGGCCGTGACGCGATGGGCCACCAGTCCCGCGACCGGATAGAATGCGCCGCTTATTTCGGCAAGCACCTGCGATTCCGCCGCATCGTAAAATTTGCCGGTGTCCGCCATCTGCCCGCCGGACTCCGCGTAAATCACCGTGCGATCCAGCACCACCTCGCCCGATTCCCCGGCCTTTAATTCCTTCACTGGGCCATTCTTTGTAAGAATCGCCTCAATCCGCGCATCCTTCGCACAGGTCGCATGATAAAAATCCGGCTCGGTCCTAAACGTCTCCGCCAGCTTCGCAAACGCCGGATTCGCCGCCTCTTTCCCCGACCCGCCCTTCCACGAAGCGCGCGCCCGCGTCCGCTGCTCCAGCATTGCCTTTTCAAATCCCGCTTCATCGAAATTCACGCCCAGATCGCGCGCGGCATCAAGAATGAAATCCATCGGCAGGCCGTATGTGTCGTACAACCGGAACGCGCTTTCGCCCGGATACACGGCGCCTGTTTTGCCGGAGAGCGGGCGCAGTTCCTCTTCCAGTTTTCGCAATCCGATGTCCAGCGTCTGAAGGAATCGCTTTTCTTCCGCGAGCACAATCTCTGGAACGCGTGAAGCGCTGGCATCGGTCAACTCCGGATACGCCTTGCCCATGAGTTGACGCACGGTCTGTACCATCTCGTACAAAAACGGTTGCTGCGCGCCGAGCAGCCGTCCATGGCGAATGGCGCGGCGCATAATTTTGCGCAACACGTAGCCGCGCCCCTCATTCGAAGGCAGCACTCCATCGGTAATCAGAAATGTGGTGGCGCGTGCGTGATCTGCAATCACGCGCAGGGACGCTGCGGAACGCCGCTGCTCCTCCGCTTGCAATTCCTTGTTTTCATCCACGCCAATCAATTGCGCGGCGCGATCTAGCAGCGGCACAAACAAATCCGTGTCGTAATTCGAAATCACGCCCTGAAGCACCGCCGTCACCCGCTCCAGTCCCATGCCCGTGTCTACGCACGGCTTGGGCAACGGCGTCAGCGTCCCGCTGGCATCGCGGTTGAACTGCATGAACACCAGGTTCCAGATCTCCACGTACCGCCCGCAATCGCAGGGAAACTTGCAGTCGGCGTGGCCCTCTTCGGATGCGATTGGCCCCATGTCGTAAAAAATTTCGCTGCACGGCCCGCAGGGACCCGTATCGCCCATGGCCCAGAAATTGTCTTTCAAGCCAGGAATCGCATATATGCGGTCGGCCGGCACGTGGGCCAACCAGAAGCCCTTCGCTTCCTCATCCACGCCCAGCTTGTTTCCGGGCGCCACTTCCGCGCCGCCAAACACGGTCACATAGAGTTTGTCTTTCGGAATGCCGTACCATGCCGGCGAAGTGATCAGCTCCCAGGCAAACGCCACTGCATCTTTCTTGAAATAATCGCCAAACGAAAAATTCCCCAGCATCTCGAAAAAGGTGTGATGCCGCTTGGTGAAGCCCACATTTTCCAGATCATTGTGCTTCCCGCCCGCTCGCACGCACTTCTGCGCGGTCGTGGCCCGCAGGTAGTCTCGCTTTTCCAGGCCCAGAAACACGTCTTTGAACTGGTTCATGCCCGCGTTGGTGAAGAGCAGCGTGGCATCGCCGTGCGGCACCAGCGAAGACGAGCGCACGCGCTTGTGCCCCTTACTCTCAAAAAACTCCAGAAACTTTTCGCGGATCTCATTCCCCGTCATCATCTTCTCGCCGCTCGCGCTCACGTAGGCCTCGTCTCCATCAGCCAACTCAATCCAAAATTATCGCATATGTAGGGCGTGTTCTCGGCCTTTGTAGCGGCCGCCTTCCGAGGCGGGCCGCTCTTTCGCCAACCGCCACCATCCGAAAATGTACTGGCCGACCTTCAGGTCGGCCACTCTTCTCCGCTGCCTTGCCACGGGTTCCCCATTGCTGATTTCCGCAACGCTTGCCTGCAAGATGCAGGCGCTACCAAGAGCGTTCCTTCTGCGTTGAAAGACACTAAGGGTTAGCTGGTCTCATCCTGGGGTTCAACTTCCGGTATCTCTTCGTGGGTCACGCGATGCAGTTCCTTGCGAATCAAATCCGACGGGAATCCAGCGCCGAGCAGCGACCTGTAGAGCGAAGCCAGCTTTTTCTCGTCAATCTCGCCGCGGAAAAGCCGCAGCTTCCGTTCAATCCTCTGTCGGATAATTGCCGCGGGGTCGCTTGTGGTTGCGGCATCCTTGATCGCCGTTTCGATGTGCCGGTCTGGAATCCCGCGCGCCCGCAGATCGCGCGCAATCCGGAATTCGCCCTGCTTGCGCGATTCGGTCCGCAGCCGGGTGAACTGTTTCGCGTACCGCGCGTCATCCAGCAGATTCGACTGTTTCAGCCGCTCCACCACACTTTTGACGATCTTTTCGTCTTCGCAGCGCCGCGCCAGCGCCTTCTTCATTTCGTGCACGGAGTGCGCCCGCCGCATCAGAATTTTGATCGCCGCCTCGTAGACCTGCGCTTCGGTTTCCAGTTGTCGTGGTTTTCCAAACACACCAGCAGCATAGGCACCGGCAGAGGGGAAGTAAAGAACGGTGGTTGCGATTACTCGTCGCCGGTGAGCGGCGGCAGATTGCCAGAACGATCCGGAACGAAAATCCGCAGGACCAGAAAAATCACGAACCGCATATCCTGCAACATTTAGCGCAAAGAAAACTACCAGTTCCGAAATCAGATTGTCCCCCAGTCCCCAGGGAATCCAGCCCAGCATCCGGTCCACGAACGCCTGCATCAGGTAGGAGCCGGGATACGTCAGGTAGGGAACCGGGCGGTAAATCCCCGCCGCGCGCAGCACCAGCGCGAGAATCGTGATGAACACGCCCCCAAGGACGGAATAAATGATGAGTTTCTTGCGCACGGATCCGGTCAAGCGGACAGTATTCGGCCAAAGAAAGCCTTCAGCCCTCCCGCCAGCTTATCTGGAATGTTTTGCGAGTGAAAGTTACTTCCGGGCGAAGCGCTCGAAATCCGCCATCTGCGAGGCCATTTCCTCGCGTGCAGCGTCGGCGGCGGAGCGGATACCCTGGATGCGCAGCTTGAATTCGTCCGCGTTCGATGCGCGCGACAACGCTTCATCCAGCGTGATCAGTTCCTTGCTGTAAAGATCGAAGAGCGACTGGTCGAACGTCTGCATCCCGTACTGCGAAGTGCCCGCGGCAATCGCGTCGTGAATCAGGCGCGTCTTATCCGCGTTGATGATGCAATCTTTGATGTACGCGGTTGCGATCATCACTTCCACGGCGGGCACGCGGCCCTTATCGTCGGCGCGGCGCACCAGGCGCTGCGAGACCACCGCTTTCAGCGTCGCGGCCATCTGCAAACGAATCTGCTTCTGCTCCGGTGGAGGGAAGACCGCGATAATACGCTGAATCGTTTCCGTCGCGTCCAACGTGTGCAAGGTGGAGAAAACCAGGTGGCCGGTTTCCGCGGCGAGCAGCGCCGTCGAAATGGTTTCCAGGTCGCGCATTTCGCCCACCAGAATCACGTCCGGATCCTGACGCAGGGCAGCGCGCAACGCCGAGGAAAAGTTCGCGGTGTCCACTTCCACTTCGCGCTGGTTGATGAAGCTGCGCTTGTCGCGATGCAGAAACTCGATGGGGTCTTCAATGGTAATCAGGTGGTCGGCGCGCTGGGCGTTGATGCGGTCAATCATGGCCGCCAGGGTTGTGGACTTGCCGGAACCCGTCGTGCCGGTCACCAGCACCAGCCCGCGCTGCTCTTCGCAAATCTTGGTGATCACCGGAGGAAGATTCAGCTCCTCCACGGTTCGAATTTTCGTGGGAATCACGCGCAAAACCATTCCAACGTTGCCGCGCTGCTGGAAAACGTTCACACGGAAGCGTCCCAGGCCCGCCACGCCATACGCCATGTCCAACTCTGCGGTTTCCTTGAACTTTTGCTTCTGGCGGTTGGTCATCATGCTGAAAGCCATGGAGAGCATTTCTTCCGGCGTGATGCGCGGCACGTCGGTCATCGGCGTCAGCAGGCCGTCCACGCGAAGATAGGGGTGGTTGCCGACCTTCAGGTGCAAGTCCGATGATTTATTCTCGACTGCGCGTCGCAGGAGATCGTCAATGCTCAGAGCCATGTGCGCACACCCCGCAGGATTCCGCTACCTATCGAAGCTAGCACTCGCGTAAGGGGTCAACAAGGAAGGTGCAACAACCCGTTGCCCCTTAGTTACCTAGTCCTGCGTACAGGGTGGTAGCGCCTGCTTCTAGCAGGCGAGTCGAGCGCCCGCCTTCTGAGGCGCGCTCTCCTCCTTCCGACCCGTCCCCCGAGCCACGCGTTTTGGACTGAGGCGTTTGAAAAACCGTAGGGCCCACCTTCCGCTTGCCCTGAGAGTCGAAGGGGGGCGGGCCGGGTCGCCACACCGCATACGCCATAACCGCGGCCGGCCTCAGAAGGCCGGCCCTACAAATTCGAACGATTAAACCTCGGACGGCTTCAAGAAAACCGAATCGTACAGCAATCCCGCCAGGAATCCTCCTCCCAGCGGCCCCACCCAATAAATCAACTGGTTCAGCCAATGGTGCGAAGCCAGCGCCGGCCCAAACGCCCGCGCCGGATTCAGCGCGCCGCCCGTGTACGGTCCGGCAACCACAATCCCCAGGGCCATCGTCAGGCCAATGCCAAACCCGGCAATCGAGCGAAACGCGCCGCGCTCGTCCACCGCTGTTGCAAACACCACAAACACCAGGAAAAACGTCGTGATGGCTTCCATCACCAACCCAGCCCAGCTGGGGAAATCGCGCATGAGTTCTGGCGTGCCCAGCGCAACGCTGCGCCAAATCTCTTCCGGGATCAGCGCCCGAAGCAAAAACGCGGCTGCGGTGGCGCCGGCAACCTGCAGAAGCCAGTAGAGCAACGTGTCCAGCGTGGAAAGTTTCTTGGTCACCCAAAATCCGATGGTCACCGCGGGATTGAAATGTCCGCCGGAAATATGGCCCATGGCGGAAACCATGATGGCAATCGCCAATCCGTGGGCCAGCGCGATGGTCAGCAATCCGATTCCGCCGGTAGCGTTGTTGCGGAACTGCATGTCCACGCAGATCGCTCCCTCTCCGAAGAAGACCAGCGCGAATGTCCCAATGAATTCGGCCGTCAATTTTTGTGTGAGGTTGTACATCCAGAAGCCTCCGGGGAAGTCGGGGAATTTCGATGTGACGCCCGGATTTTAGCTGGAAACGTGCGTGGGTGCTAGTTGAGCTGGTACGTGGAGCGGCGAAGAGCTAACGGTAGCGGGGAGAGATTGGAGGGCGAGTAGGTGAAACTAACACGCGAACAGCTAGCAGCGAGCAGATAACAGGAATCTTGAAGAAACTCCCGCGTCGAGCGTGTGTGAACTGGCTGGATGAAAGTTGCGAGCGACCGAACTCTTGCTTCCTGTTCGCTGCTCGCTGCTATCTGTTATCGGATTGCTTCTCCCTGCTCGCTTCCGCTACCTCGTTGCCGCCACCGGCGCATTCACCAGCGTCAGCCAGCCGTGACGGTCGGGCGTTTTGCCGCTGGTTACGGCGAAAAATTCCTGCTGGATCGCGCGGGTCACCGGTCCAACGGTGCCTTTGCCCACCACAATTTTGTCCACCGACTTGATGGGCGTCACTTCCACAGCTGTGCCCACGAAGAAAACCTCGTCCGCGACATATAGCATTTCGCGTGGGATCGCCGATTCTTTCACTGGGACATTCAGGTCTGCGGCGAGTTTCGCGATCGCGTCGCGCGTGATCCCCGGAAGAATGCTGGTTGCCAGCGGCGGCGTGTAGAGCGTGCCGTCCTGCACCAGGAACACGTTCATCCCGGAGCCTTCGCTCACGTGGCCGTGCGTATCGAGGGCAATTCCTTCGGCGTAGCCATTCAACGATGCTTCCATGCGGATGAGTTGCGAATTCATGTAATTTGCCGCTGCCTTGGACATGGCCGGCAGCGTGTTCGGCGCGATACGGGTCCAGGAACTGACGCAAACGTCCACGCCGTTCGTCAACGCCTCCGGGCCCAGGTAAGAACCCCAGTTCCAGCAGGCCATGTAATGTTCGATGGGCGAATTGAGAGGGTTGACGCCAACTTCGCCGTAGCCGCGCAGCACGATCGGCTTCACGTAACATGCGCCCATCTTATTGATGCGCACCAGTTCGCAGGCCGCGTTGCTGAACTCGTCCACGGAATAGGGAAGCTCCATGCGGTAAATGCGGCCGGAATTGATCAGCCGTTGCATGTGCTCACGCAGCCGGAAGATCGCCGGGCCTTGTGGAGTTTCGTAGCAGCGAATGCCCTCAAAAATGCCCGAGCCATAGCTGACCACGTGCGACAACACGTGCAGCTTGGCGTCATCCCACTGGATAAATTTTCCGTTGTGCCAGATTTTTTCGCTCTTCTGTACAGGCATGGGCGTCTCTCCCTTGTGGCAGGTGCGTGCTGAAGCTTCCAGATTCAGAATAGAGGAGCGGCCCAAGAGCGTCAACGAATTCAGCGCAGTGTGAACAGAAAAAGTTGAGCCATTTTGGAGCGGTAGATTTCAACCAGCCAACCAAATTGGACGCAGCTTACGGATTTGTGGCGGGCAAACGCGGCGCGCTCTGCTGAGACTCGTGCTCGATCATCGCCGAGGCCTGCGAGAGCAACTGGCCATTGTGGTTTTCCCAAATTCCAAGGAGCACGAACGGCAGAATCGTGGCCACCGCCCAGAGTTTGGCATTGCGTGGCATTTTCGCTTCCGGCTCCCAGCGGAAAAGCAGGGAAGCGATGGTAAACGCGAGCGCTCCCCAGGCCAGCAGCGAAAACATTTCGACGCCCAGCGACAAAAAGCCTTTGCCGTAGACGAGTGCGCGTTGTAAACCGCTGACCAGATAAGTGGACGGCAGGAATAGCCCGACGCGCTGCACCGCCTTGGGCATCACCGCGAGAGGCACGGTGGCGCCTGAGAGAAAGATCAGCGCGAACCACAACAGTTGATTGATGATTTGCGTTTCCTGGGTAGTGTTCGTAACGCTGGCCACAATCAGGCCCAGCGCGCCGAACGAAGTGATTCCCAGAATCACAAAAAGAAACACACTGAACAGATTGCCGAAATTGGTCACGTGATAGACGAAATGTGCCAGGCCAAGTTCAAGCAAGACCGTTGGGAGGATCAACGCGTAATTGGCCACGATGCTGGAGGCGATCATGCTCGCCGGAGAAATCGGCGCCAGGCGAAACCGCCGCAGGATCCCCTGCTCGCGCCAGGTCACCAGTTGCATGCTCAATCCCCAGAACGTGCCCATCACGGTGAAGGAAAGAATCGGCCCCATCCAGAAATTGATTCGTTCCGGGGCGCCCTTGGCCAGCAGGCTGCAGTAGGCGAAAAAAATGCCCATGGGCATGAACAGGCTGAAAAACAAGAACGCTTTGTTCCGCAACGTGATGCGAATGCGCATCCAGGCGAGGGTCAATATCGTTTTCAATCGCGTAGCCTCCGCCCGGTCAATTCGATGAACACGTCTTCCAGCGACGGCGTGAAAATTTCCAGGCTCACCAGTTCGTTGCTCTCCGCTTCCAGATGTTTCACCAGAGCCACAATCGCCCGCGCGGTTTGCTGGCAATGCAGCACGTATGCGCCGTCCACCATGCGCGCATCGTTCACTCCATCCAGGTCCTTCAGCGATCCGTTCGAAGCTGGCTTCGCAAAGCGCGCCTCAATCCGCGAAGTGTGCTGCGACCTCTGCTTTAACTCCCGCGGCGTGCCCAGCGCGATCATCTTGCCGTGGTCCACGATGGCAACTCGGTCGCACAGGCGCTCCGCCTCTTCGATATAGTGCGTGGTCAACACGATGGTCTTCTTTTCCCGCCGCAGCTCTTCAATGATGTCGTAGATTTCCCGGCGCACTTGCGGATCCAGCCCGGCAGTTGGCTCGTCCAGGAATAAAAGACGGGGATCATTTACCAGCGCCATCGCCAGCGCCAGGCGCTGCTTCTGCCCGCCAGAAAGCTGGCCATAAAATGCGTTGCGCTTTTCTTGCAATCCAAAGCGATTGAGCAGGTCTTCCACATTCCGCGTTCGCTTGTAAAAACCGGCAAACATCCGGATCGCTTCAATCACTCGCAGCTTGTCCGGAAGGGAAGTGGCCTGCAGCGTGGCGCCGATTTCATTTTTCAGCGCGATCGGGCTTTTCTGGGGATCCAGCCCGCAAACCGAAATTGTGCCTCCATCCGGCACCCGCAAACCTTCCAGCACCTCGATGGTGCTGGTTTTCCCAGCTCCGTTCGGCCCGAGCAACCCGAACACTTCGCCCTCTTCCACGGAAAAGCTGATCCCGCGCACGGCCTCCACATCGTCGTAGCGCTTTACAAGGTTCTCTACCAGCAGGATGGGACTTGTCATAGCTCGGAACACTCTATGGTACCGTACCCGGACCGCGCAGGGAAAACCGCATGACAACGGGCGCCGAACTGCGGTATTTTGGCATTATGAAGACAGTGAAACTGGAGCTTCCTTCCGCTCTGCTCGAAGCGGCAAATTTTCAGGCTGGTAATCCTTCGCAAGAAACCGCCCGCCTGCTGGCTCTTGAGCTCTACCGCGAGGACAAAGTCTCTTTAGGCCGTGCCGCTGAACTTTGCCAAACTCCATTGGCCACATTCATGGATTTTGTCGCGGCCCACGGAGTGCCGCCGCTCCGTTATACCCTTGAGGATCTGGACGACGAGCGCCGGTCGGCCTCCCTGCTCGAAAAGTGATTGCCGTCTCCAACTCTTCCCCGCTAATAATTCTGGCCAAACTGGACTGCTTTGAACTGCTCAACCGTCTCTTTTCACGCCTGATCATTTCTCCAGAAGTGTACGGCGAAGTGGTTGTTTTTGGGAAAGGGCTGGCTGGATCTTTGGAGTTGGCAAGCGCAGAGTGGGCGGAAAAGCGGCAGTTGCAAGATCCGGGAGCGATGGCCCAAGCTCATGGTCTATATCCGCTTGGTGTGGGCGAATTGAGTGCAATTCTTTTGGCGAAAGAATGCCGGGCCGACGCCGTGCTGCTCGACGATCACCAGGCTCGCCAGCTTGCTAAAAGAGAAGGCCTATTGGTTATTGGGAGCGTAGGACTTCTCGAAGCTTTTCACGCCCGAGGTCTGCTACCAGATTTGCCCGGAGCGTTTCGGAAGTTGCTCAGCGAGCACGTGTACATCGATAAGCGACTTCTTGACCTCCGCCTGAAACTTCTGGGCCTCCCTCCCTTGTAATCCCGGTAGCGCCGGCATCCTGCCGGCCAGCCTAGGGCCAGCCCGCCGCGGGCGCCCGCTATAGCCGAAAAACGCGAGACTATTCGCCGTCCACAAAACCCCTCAACTCTTCAGCTTCTTAGCTTTCAAACTCTTCGGCCTTTTCTTTTTCCCCGCGGCTTTCTTCTCCGGTTCCCACCCATGCCGCGCCCAATCCACCCGCAATTCCACAATTTTTACGCCTTCGCTTTCCAGGAGTTTTCTCTGCAGGGAGGCATACGGCTCCGGAATCAGAAGTTTCCCGCGTTCGCCCACCACGCGATGCCACGGAATTCCTCTTCCCGAAGGGGTCGCTGCCAAGGCCCTGCCCGCGGTCCTCGCCCCGCCGCGCAAATGCAAAACCCTGGCAAGCGTCCCATAGGTAGTAACCCGGCCGCGGGGAATTTGTTTCACCAGTTTGTAGACAGGATCCCAGCTCATAACGAAAAAGAATGGTAGTGGGGAAGCGCTGTGGGCGCAAGCGACCTTTCCGCGCGACCCGTGTTAGATGAAGTGTATGGCATGGCAAAGAACAACGGATGGCGCGCGTAAAGGAAAGTTCGATGAAACGCAGCGAAAAATCCGATACCGAATTGGCGGCCACTTACCGCAAGATGCTTGCAATCAGGGGGCAGGCAACGATAACTCATTCGCCGCATGCAATCTTGCCAAGTGTAGTGGAACGGCCTTACACTACACCACAAGCGAGCCTTCAACCGCTCGCCCAACACGCATCTCAGGTCAACGCCATGGCTTTTGTTCGCCGCAAGGGAAATGCCTATTACCTGGTGCACAATGTGCGCCGCGGCGGAAAAGTGCGCCAGTTGCATCTCGCGCGTCTTGGTGATCGCGCCCGCATTACCGATGACGTCGTAAAGGAAGTCTCCAAGAAACATCCCTTCATCGATCTCAACTGGCGCTCCCTGCGCGATCAGTTGAACAATCAGATCGATCTCGCTGACCCCGAATCCCCAGCCGTTCAAAAGCTCGTTCAGGCCCTCCGTAATCTCAATCTTGATCTGGCGGATCTGTTTCCCCAGATGCTTCGGCTTTCCGAATCGCCCGCGGTGGGACGGGAACTGCTGCTGCAGTTGCGGCTGCTCCACTCCACCATCCAGGTAAAACTCGATCAGTTTGGAGGCAAGGACCAACTGAAGAGATTGCACCGGACAGGCGGAAGGTACGGATCGGTGTCTCCGGAATTCCGGGGACGCTAGGGAGGTGGTCATGGCGACAGGCGATGTCTCACTCAATCCAAATGTGCGCAGCGCGGACACAGTCGAATTTCAAAACGCGTTGCGCGCCAAAATCGTTGGGCAGGACGATGGCGTGCAAGCGCTCGTCGAACTGTTCCAGGTTTTCACCGCCGGCCTGAACTCTCCTGGCCGTCCCGTCGGCAATCTGTTGTTCCTGGGCCCCACCGGCTCCGGCAAGACGCGCATCGTCGAAGCCGCCGCGGAAATACTTTTTGGCAGTCCGCGCGCCGTCATAAAAATTGACTGCGCCGAATTCCAGCATTCCCATGAAATCGCCAAGATCATTGGCTCGCCCCCAGGGTATCTGGGCCACCGTGAAACGCACCCCCTCATCACCCAGGAGGCGCTCGCCGCGAACCACACGGAGAAGCTCAAGCTATCCTTCCTGCTTTTCGATGAGATCGAGAAGGCCAGCGACGCCCTTTGGCAATTGCTGCTTGGCATGCTCGATAAGGCCACGCTGACCCTCGGCGACAACCGCCGCGTGGACCTGTCGCAAACCGTCATCTTCATGACCTCTAACCTTGGCGCTCATGAGATTACCGACCTGATGGACGGCGGCTACGGATTCATCAAATCCACCGACAAGCCGCAAACGGACATGGACCAGAAGGTGGAACGCACGGCCGTGGAAGCGGCCCGGCGGAAGTTCTCGCCGGAGTTCATGAACCGTCTGGATAAGCTGGTGGTTTTCCGCCAGCTCAAGCGGCCAGAGCTGGAATCCGTTCTTGATATCGAATTGGGCCTGGTCCAAAAGCGCGTGCTTGATACCGCTACAAACAAATTTCTGTTCCGCGTCACCGACGCCGGCCGCGAATTCCTGCTTCAGGAAGGTACGGACCAGCGTTACGGCGCACGCCACCTTAAGCGCGCCATCGAACGCTTCCTGGTCTATCCTTTGGCAAACTCTGCTGGCCACCCAGCAGGTGAACCTCGGCGACCTCGTCCGCGTGGATTGGGACGGCGTGCACAAGGAACTTACCTTCGTTCGCGAGAAGGAAGGCGCGATTGTGGCGCCGGAGGCGGAAGAAGAGGTGCTCGCCTCCGCTGCTGCTCCGCTTCAGGACGGCCTTGGACAAGTCACGCCCGCGGAAGTGGTCGCGGACGAACCCAAGGCGCTGCCCGCCTTGCCCGCCGCCAGTCCGGCCGTGGCCCGGCAATCTCTACAAGGTCGAAAAAAAGATCATCGCTAGAACCGTAGATTGCAGGTTCTCCAAATCTGCTGCCGGATGTTTTCCACAGGGCATGTAGCGGATCTCTGCGCCGCCTCGCAGCACGTTGTGACCGATGACCCAGCCCCTGCGATGCCTGACACAATTTGTTTCAGCTCTCTCAATTTATGACACATTCGGTACACCATCTCACACCGTGAGACGGTTTCCACAACTGCAACACTTCTATCTCGTTGAACGTGCAGCCTTTTTCCTATTGGTAATCCCTTTCTCACATTGGCATCTCCCATGCTCTTCACTCGCTATCTGCAAGCGTGAGATTTCACATCTTTCTCAATCTTGCCGATAGAGCGGTGAAGTGAGGGGACCTCATCGTTCGAGGAAGGCACCATGAAGGCAGCCGCAAAGCAGCAGTTGGACCCGACCATCCGCAGCAACGATACCCGCGACTTTCACCAGTCGCTGCGCGCAAAGATCGTTGGCCAGGAAGAGGGTGTTCAGGCGCTGGTGGACCTTTATCAAGTCTTCTGCGCCGGCCTTAACTCTCCCGGGCGCCCCGTTGGTAACCTTCTGTTCCTGGGTCCCACGGGCTCCGGCAAGACCCGCATCGTCGAAGCCGCCGCGGAAATTTTGTTTGGCGACCCCCGCATGGTTATCAAGGTGGACTGTGCCGAATTCCAGCACTCCCACGAAATTGCGAAATTGATCGGTTCGCCCCCAGGCTACCTTGGCCATCGTGAGACTCATCCGCTGATCACCCAGGAAGCCTTGGCGGCCTCGCACTCCGAAAAGTTGAAGCTTTCTTTCCTGCTCTTTGACGAAATTGAAAAGGCCAGCGACGCCCTGTGGCAACTGCTCCTCGGCATGCTCGACAAGGCCACGCTGACCCTCGGCGATAACCGCCGCGTGGACCTTTCGCAAACCGTCATCTTCCTCACCTCCAACCTCGGCGGCGGCGAGATCACCGAACTCATGGGCGGCGGCTACGGCTTTATCAAGTCCGACGACAAGCCCAAAACCAATCTCGACGAAAAAGTGGAACGCACGGCCGTGGAAGCTGCGCGCCGCAAGTTCTCTCCCGAATTCATGAACCGCCTCGACAAGATCGTGGTCTTCCACCCGCTCCACCGCAAGCAGCTCGAGCAGGTTCTCGACATCGAGCTAGCCATGGTGCAGCAGCGCGTTCTGGAAACCGCCAAGGGCCAATTTCTTTTCCGCGTTACCACCAACGGCCGCGACTTCCTCTTGCAGGAGGGCACCGACCAGCGCTACGGCGCACGCCATCTGAAGCGCGCCATCGAGCGCCACGTGGTTTATCCCATGGCCAATCTGCTGGCCACCGATCAGGTTCGCCTCGGTGATATGGTTTGCATCGATTGGGAGCCTTCGGAAGATCACCTTCACTTCGTACGTGAAGGCGAAAACGTCGCCATTCCCGTGCGCCGCCCTGAACCCGCAACGAACACGAAAGCCACGCAGGCCAAAGGCGGGCGTCCCATCGAAGCCCCCGGCGTGCAATTGCCACCGGAGCCCGCTCCGCGCTTCGCCCGTTAAAATTCTTGCCTTCCGCCCTGGAGGCCTGGACGAGCAATCGTCCAGGCTTCTTTATTTCTGCACGACCACCGGTAGCGCCTGCATCTTGCAGGCAAGCCCAAGCCAGCCTTCCGAGGCGCGCCTCTCCCGGTTTGCCGCCCGAACGCAATCCTCTCCGTGGAAACCCATTACGGGATTTTCACCAATGCCGTCCTCCGCCATCTCACGTCACAAAAAAAGCGGCGCCGGACTCTCGCCCGGCGCCCCTTCAATCGATCCGCAACTATCTTTACTCGTCGTTCCCCTGTGAGAACGGCAGCGTCTTGGTGCCTTCTTTGCGTACGGCTTCCAGTTCGCTGGGATCGATCCCCAAGGACTTCAGGATCGTCGCGGCAACCTGGGACGTGGCAACAGGCGTCTTCACGATCTTCGCGTCGATCTCCGGATTCGATACGATCAGGCCGACATTCGTATCGCCGAAGCTGAACCCACCGTGTTCTGCGTTCTTTGCGGTGGAGGTGGTGTAAATAGTCCCATAGACCGGCTGCACCAGAATGTCCGGGGTCCGGCTATCGTGAAGCGGATCCCTGAACTTCAGCGTAATCTCGGGGCCCTGCATCACTTCTTCGATAAACAGTTCATTGGCGTGCTTGTTGAGGAACGCAGCCGCTGCGCCTGCCTTCGATTGATCTCCGGGCGCCAACCAGATCAGCGCGATATCGTCATCTTGCACGAAACCGCAATTGCCGATGCTGCAGTTATTGGCGTTCGCGATGGCAATGGCTCCGGGATCGGTGGAAGCATCGGGAAGCGCCGCCACCAGGTCCGCGAAGTGTCCTGGCTTATTGGTCTTCACTGGATTGATCGGAGACTGCCCGTGCTTGGCTCCAACGATGAACAGGGTGTTGTTGTAAATGCCCTGGCTCTTCAGCGCCTTGATCATGCGGCCCAGCGCTCCATCCACGTAGTCCAGCCCGTAGGAAAGAACTTTCGTTGGAGTGCCGAGGCCATCCTTATAGCCGCCGGGTTGCCCATTGATCGTGGGATCGGTGTCTGCCGCGCATCCGCCCGCCTTGTTGTCAATTTCCAGTTTTTGGCCGACGCTGACTGCCTGAAAGTTCATCCCAAATACTTCCGGCACGCCCACCTGCTTAAGGCCATCGTGCCTCAGTCCCTTGATTTCGTTCAGGATGGCTTGAACCTTCAACTCGTCGTTGTTCGCCGTGCATACCACGCTCACGGTGTTGTCAAATCCGGGGGCATTGGTGAGCTCCGGCGTGTAAAGATCATCCACGCCCTTGCCCGAAGGACCGTTCACCAGATCATAGGCCGGGTGCTTGTCCGCCCATGCTGTCCTGCCGCCGTTTGCTTTTACGACTTCGAAAATCGTATTGCTCTCCATCGCGGTGTGTGGATAAAACGGCGAACACTTCCCGTTCTCGTCGAAATAGCGGGGCAGCGCAGCCACATCGATTTTGTTTTCCGAAACATTCTGGGCGTTGTAAACATCAATGCTCTCGTCAAACACTTGCATGTTCCCAGGCTGTCCCTGGCAGGTGGTGTTCGATGGCGCAAAAATATTGCGGTTGTAGCTGACGTCATAAAACAACCCGTGGCTAACGGGCGACCCGCCAGTGACGAGCGCGAGCAGGCCGGGGAAGGAATCCGAATTCGCCGGAGTGCGCGCATTCGTATAGGTCACTGCGTGCCCGCTGAGTTCCGCAAGGGCCGAGCCCGGGTGCCTGGCCACATAGTTTGCGACGTCGAGTGCGTGCATGCCATCCACGCTGATCAGCAATACATGCTTGATTCTGCCGTTCCCTCCCCAATCATCATGCGCGCTGATCGGAGCGGGTAGAGTGGTTCCCAGCAGACCCAGCGAAAGGGTCGCTGCGAGTAACTGCTTCTTCATGTGAATCTCCTTGAATTTTTGTCTCTTCGGGGTGCGGTCAAAACACGGGGCTGGCGATCCGCCCGCAAGAAGACTAGGCAGCGATTGTTACAGCAAGAACACGGTCCGATGTGGAAGGAATGAAAGAGAGGAAAATTTGCAAAAGATTCAGGGACGGATGGATATTATTCGTACAAAACGCGGCGATGGGAGCCGAATCTGAAAAACTTTTCAGGTTCGCGTTCAGTACTGCTAAACCTGGCGAAGTTCGTGGGCTGCCGGTGCCAATAGGCGGATTTCTTCAGCCCGTTTCAATGCTTCCTCGATATTTGCACAAATATTATTTGCACCGATGTGCCGCTCAAATCCCGATTCGCGCATCAATGCCGCGGGCTGTGGCCGCGCTCCGCAGATCAGCATGGTCCGGCCGCTGGTCTGCAGTTGTGCCGCGAGTTCTTCCAGTGCGGCAATACCCGTGGCATCGATCGCCGTCATGTTGCGCAGGCGGATCACAACAATCGGCGGCAACTTCGCAATATTCTCGGTGATCTCCGTGATTTTGTCGGTGACGCCGAAAAGAAATGGTCCGTGAATTCGGTAAACGGCTGTGTATTCGGGGATGTCCTTATCCTGCAGAATGTGCGCCCGGCCATCCTCGATGTATTCGTCGGTGACTTTCGTAACCGTCGTGGTCATCGAAATCTTTCGAATGAAACTGAACGCCGCCAGGATCATGCCCACTTCCACCGCCAGTGTCAGATCCGCAACCACCGTCAACGTCAGCGTCAGCAGCCACACGCTGATGTCCATCTTGCTGAGCTTCAGGATCTCCGGAATTTCCGCCCAGTCCCCCATGTTGTAGGCGACCATGAACAGAATTCCCGCCAGCGCCGCCAATGGCACATTCTTTACCAGGGGTGCGGCGAACAAAATGATTGCCAGCAGCGTCAACGAATGAATCATTCCCGCCACCGGTGTTTTTGCGCCAGAGCGCACGTTCGTTGCTGTGCGCGCAATCGCACCGGTGGCCGGCAATCCGCCGAACAACGGCGAAGCAATATTGGCCACTCCTTGCGCGATCAGTTCCACATTGGGGTTGTGCTTGTCGCCGCTCATGCGATCGGAAACCACCGCTGAGAACAGGGACTCGATTGCGCCCAGCATCGCCACGGTTACCGCCGGCGAAAGCAAATGCAGCAGCAGTTGCGGCTGCAGATGCGGCACCGCCAGGTGCGGCAAACCGCTTGGGATTCCCCCGAAGCGTGTTCCGATCGTTTCCACTGGCAGATGAAAAAGGGCCACTGCGGCCGTTGCGCCAAAGCAAACCAGGATCGCGCCGGGCACGCGCTTCAAAAACCTGGCACAGAAAATCATGATTGCCAGGGAAACAAATCCCAGCGTCGTCGCCACCCAGTTCAGCGTGTGAAAGTTTTCCGCGATTGCGCCCATGCGGTGGAAGAAATCGCCGGGGACATGCTCCATCCGCAGGCCAAATAAATCGCGGATTTGCGTGCTGGCAATCAGAATCGCAATTCCATTGGTGAAGCCCACCACCACCGGCCGCGGAAAATACTTCACCATGCCGCCAAGCCCTGTAGCGCCCATCACCACCAGCAGCACTCCGGCCAGCATCGTGCAAGTGAACAATCCATCCAGGCCATACCGCGCGATGATGCCCATCACCACCACGACAAATGCGCCCGTCGGCCCGCCGATTTGTGTTTTTGACCCGCCCAGCGCAGAAATCAGGAATCCGGTGACGATCGCGCAATAAATTCCCGCTTGCGGCGAAACTCCCGACGCAATCGCAAACGCCATCGCCAGCGGCAGCGCCACCAGTCCAACGGTGACTCCGGCAATCAAATCCGCGATGAATTTGTCGAAGGTGTATCCGCGCAGGAGTAGAACCGACTTCGGTAACCACGCGTCAATCGCAGCGCTCATCGAACTCCCAACCCGTTTCCGGCCCCACTTTCGCAAGTCTAGCAGCCCCGGGGAAGGGAACTCTGTGATGCGCAAACACCCGTGCGCTCAACGTCACCAACTGCAGTTTGAAGCTTCTGTATGTGGGCGGCCTCACGCCGCCTTCTTCGCTTGCTTTACTTCAATCCGCCGCTTCGCTCTGCTTGTGTCCCGCCTTCCATCGCAACACCGGCTTCCTCGCCGCGCCCACCTCATCCAATCGCCGCACCCGCGTCGTATGCGGCGCCGTCTTCACCAACTCCGGCGTCTCTGCCGACTTCTTTGGCAATCGATTTCATCGCCTCCACAAACAAATCCAATTCCTCGATGGACTCCGATTCCGTCGGCTCAATCATCAGCGCCCCTGGCACAATCAAGGGGAACGCGGTGGTGTACGGGTGAAATCCATAATCAATCAGCCGCTTCGCAATATCCATCGTGCCCACTCCATTCTTTTTTTGAATGGCATCGCTGAATACCACCTCGTGCATGGAAGGTTTCGTGTACGGCAGGTCGAACACACCTTCCAGCCCCTTGCGAATATAATTCGCGTTCATCACCGCGTCTTCCGTGGCCTGCCGCACACCGGGCCCGTACGCCAGGATGTACGCCAGCGCGCGCACCAGCACGCCAAAATTGCCCACAAACGCCTTCACGCGCCCGATACGTCTCTTTGCGTTGAAAATCCAGTGCCAGTCGTCCGCCTTCTTTTTCCACCAGCACCGGCACCGGCAAATACGGCTCCAGTATCTTCTTCATCGCCACGGGACCTGCGCCCGGGCCGCCCCCGCCATGCGGCGTTGAAAATGTCTTGTGCAGGTTCAGGTGCATCACGTCCACGCCGAGTTCGCCCGGTCGCGTGACACCCGTCAAAGCGTTCATGTTCGCGCCATCCATATAGAGCAGCGCGCCCTTGGCGTGCAAAATCTCCGCGATCTGGGGAATTTGCTGTTCGAAGATTCCCAACGTGCTGGGATTCGTCAACATCAGCGCGGCCACTTCGGGCGTCACCTGTTCGCGCAATTTCTCCAGGTCCACTTGCCCCTCGGCGTTGGACTTGATGTTTTCCACTTCGTATCCGGCAATCACCGCGGTGGCGGGATTCGTGCCGTGCGCGGAATCCGGAATCAGCACCTTCTTACGCGGATTGCCGTTCTTCGTGTGGTGCGCGCGAATCAGCAGCAGTCCGGTCAGTTCGCCCTGCGCGCCGGCCGCGGGTTGCAGCGTGATCGCGTCCATCCCGGTAATTTCCAGCAGGCACTTTTCCAGCAATTGCAGAATTCGCAGGCAGCCCTGCGAAAGCTCTTGAGGCTGGTAAGGATGTTCGGTTGCCAGCCCGTTCAGCCTGGCCACAAATTCGTTCACGCGCGGGTTGTATTTCATCGTGCAGGAACCCAGCGGATACATGCCCAAATCAATCGCGAAGTTCCACGTCGATAGCCTCGTGAAATGCCGGATCACTTCAATCTCGCTGACCTCCGGAAACCCGTCCACGCCGTCCCGCCGGTGCGCGTCGCCCAACGCCTTCGCGGCATCCACTGCCGGCACATCCAGCGGCGGCAATTCAAACGCCCGCTTCCCCGGCGAAGACTTCTCAAAAATCAACCCTTCATTTTGACTCGTATGCCGCGTCGCCTTCTTGATCTTCTCGCTCATCCCCATCCCTGTAGGGGCGGCTTTATGCCGCCTTCTTGCTTTTCTCTTCTCTGTGCCCTCTGCGCGCCGACCTCTGTGGACTCTGCGGTGAAATCTTTTCTTATCCAGCCAAAGCCTTCCGCACCGCCCCCGCAAAACGTTCTATATCCTTCCGCGAAGTCGTCTCCGTCACGCAAACCAGCGCATTCTTCGAAAGTTCCGGATAAGCCGACCCCAGCACAAACGGCCCCACAATTTTCTCTCTCAACAATTCCGCGTTCACCAGCTTCACCGACTTCGGAAATTCCACGGAGAACTCATTAAAAAACGCCCCCGAGAAAGTCCGTTTCACTCCCGGAATCTTTTCCAATTCACTTAACGCGAACTGCGCCTTCGCCAGATTCTGCTCCGCCTGCTCGCGCAGGCCCTCTTTGCCGAGCAGCGTCAAATGCACTGTCGCCGCCAGCGCGCAAAGCGCCTGATTCGTGCAGATATTCGACGTGGCCTTCTCCCGCCGGATGTGCTGCTCGCGCGTAGCCAGCGTCAGCACAAACCCGCGTTGCCCGTCGCTGTCCGTCGTCTGCCCCGCCAGCCGCCCGGGCATCTGCCGCACATATTTTTCACGCGAAGCCACCACTCCTGCGTAGGGACCGCCGTAGCTCGGCGCCAGCCCGAAACTTTGCGCTTCCATCGCCACGATGTCCGCCTCTGCCGGAGGTTTCACCACGCCCAGCGACACGCCTTCCGCAATCGCCACCACCAGCATCGCGCCGGCAGCCTGAGTGATCTTCGCCAGCGCCGCGGGCGATTCAATCACGCCGAAAAAGTTCGGCGACTGCACCACTACCGCGCAAACGTCGTCGCGAATCGCGCTCTGCAGCGCCTTCTCATCCAGCGCGCCCGTTGCCGTGTAGGAAATCTCCTCCACATGCAATCCGGAATTTTTCGCATACGTTCGCAGACACTTCTCGATACTCCGGATGCACCGAGCGCCCCACCAGAACGCGAGTGCGTCCGGTCACGCGCTCCGCCATCAGCACCGCTTCGGTGGTCGCCGTCGATCCGTCGTACATCCCGGCGTTGGCCACTTCCTGGCCCGTCAATTGGCACATCAGCGTCTGAAATTCGAAAATTGCCTGAAGCGTACCTTGCGTAATCTCCGCCTGATACGGAGTGTAGGAAGTCAGAAATTCCCCGCGCTGGATAATCGTATCCGTCACCACGGATCGCAGGTGGTTGTAGACGCCCGCTCCCAGAAAACTGGTGTAGCCGGCGGAATTCTCCCCGGCGCGCGCCTGAAAATATTCGATCACTTCCTGTTCGGAGTATGGCCCCGGCAGATTCAGAGGTTTCTTCAACCGGTATGCTTCAGGGATGGAGGAAAACAGCTCTTCTATAGACTTGACGCCAATCTTTGCCAACATCACCTGCCGCTCGGCAGGACTCTTCGGGAGGTAGCGCATCAGGCGGAAGCTTCTTTCTTCTTCTCCGCGATGTACGCCTCATAAGCCGCCGCATCCATCAAGCCGCTCAGCTCCGCCGCATTCGCAAGCTTCATCTTGATCAGCCAGCCCGCCCCGTGCGGATCCGTGTTGATCGCTTCCGGCTTTTGCACCAAGGCGCCGTTCGCTTCCGTCACCTCGCCAGTCGCCGGAGCATAAATCTCGCTCACCGCCTTCACCGATTCCACCGAGCCGAACGTCTTTCCCGCAGTCACCGCTTTGCCCGCCGCTGGCAGCTCCACAAACACCACATCCCCAAGTTCGCTCTGCGCATAGTCGGTGATCCCCACCGTCGCAATGTCGCCCTTCACTTCAATCCATTCGTGGTCCTTCGAATATTTGAACTGTGTTGGATATCCCATGATCCGCTCCTTTATTCCTTGCCGCTGCAAAGCCACCCAACAACTGAACTTGAGGGTGCCCCATCCTTTGCGGTTTCTGCAAAGGGTGGGCTCCTACGATCGAAGAACAACCCGGTGCATCTTTCGCGCTCCAACTCTTCGACTTTTCAACTCTTCGACCCGTCAACTCTTTACTGCGCTCGCCTTCCGCACCCTCTTATAAAACGGAGTAGCCACCACCACCGCCTTACACCTCTGCGTCCGAATCTCTACGTAAACCGCCGTCCCCAAACCGGTCATCGCGGGCGGCACGTAAGCCAGCGCAATATTCTTCCCCAGCGTCGGCGAAGGTGACCCGCTGGTCACCACCCCAATCTCTTTTCCATTCTCATCCACGCATCGGTATCCGTCCCGCGCGATCCCGCGTTCCACCATCTCCAAGCCCACCAGCGTTCTCTTTAATCCTTCCGCCTTCAACTTGCCCAGCGCCTCGCTCCCGATAAACAATCCCTTTTCCAAATGGCAATAGCGGTCCAGCCCCGCTTCCCAAACATTGATCTTGTCGCTGATCTCATGCTCGTAAAGCGCCATCTTCGCTTCCAGCCGCAGCGTGTTCCGCGCGCCCAGTCCGCACGCCAGAATCCCAAACTCTTTTCCCGCCTCCATCACCGCGTTCCAAACCCGCTCGCTCGTGGCCACATCCGACGGCACATAAATCTCAAATCCGTCTTCGCCCGTATAGCCCGTCCGCGCAATCAGCGTGTTTGGCAGCCCACACACAGTTCCATGCGTGAACCAATAATTCTTAATCGGCTCCAGCTTCGCGTCCGTTAATTTCTGAAGAACTTCCGCCGCCCGAGGCCCCTGAATCGCCAGTTGCGTGTATGCGTCGCTCAGGTCCTCCACAACGCAATCCATCCCCTTGGTGTTTTCGCGCACCCAGGAGATATCTTTTTCCCGCGTCCCGGCATTGATCACCAGCAGGTAGTCGTCCTCACCCAGTCGGTGCACGATCACGTCGTCCACGAACGTTCCACTTGGGTACAGCATCGCGGAGTATTGCGCCTGCCCGATCGCCAACTTCGACGCATCATTCATCGTCAGATGCTGCACCGCTGCCAGCGCCCCTCCCGGCTTTTTCGCGCCGTGAATTCGGATGTCGCCCATGTGGCTCACGTCAAACATGCCCACGCCGTTGCGCACCGCGCGGTGTTCGCACATCAGGTTGCCGCTGCAGGGATACTCCACAGGCATGTCCCAGCCGCCAAAATTAACCATTTTGGCGCCCAGGCGCTTATGCAGCGCGTTCAGCGGCGTTTTGCGAAGACTTGAATTGGCAGGAGAGTTTCCGGAGTCCATTCCGTTTGCTCAAGCGGAAACCGATGTTACCACGCACTCCATACCCCGTCAAAACACCGCTCCAACCGCAGTAGGGCCCGCCTTCCGAGGCGGGCCGCTCTTTCTTCTTTCGCCACGCGATCTGCCGCGCCCCTTGCTGCAATGGGAATCCCTCAGGTACAGTTTTTTCCGGAGGCACTGATGGCCGCCCGTCAACAGGTCCACTGCTCGCAATGTGACAAATCCGAGGAATACTGCGCCTGCGATAAATACTGCACCATCTGCAAAGGCCAACAAAACGTGCGTCTGGCCGTGGATGGGTTATATTATTGTCCAGACTGCCGGGAAGCTTGTGACGTTTCCTGGGCCGGCAGCCACTAACTGTGTCGAAGAACCCTCTCAACCTTCGTCTCTCGCTCGACCACGACGAACGCCTTGCCGCCGCAGCAGGTGGCGCCATGCGTATCTTCGCCGACGCGGCCGGGCTTCCAAACGAAAATATCGAGCAGCTCAAAACCGCCGTCGTTTCCGCATGCAAACTCTGTTTTGATTTTCACCAGGATTCCACCACGCCCTGCCAGGTGAGTTTTCGGCGTCTCGACGATCGCATCGAAGTGGAAGTCAGTGTCCCCGGGGTTGCCGCTCCCGAGGAAAAGCCGCAAGTCTCCTGGGCCGGCGTCGACGACATTCAGTGCGAAAACCGCGATAACTCCGGGGTCCTCCGCCTAACCAAATACCTCTCCGCCGTAGCGTAGCTCCTGGTAGCGCCTGCTTCTAGTTCACCCTGAGTCTCGAAGGGCAGGCAAGCGTGCGATTCCTTCTGTCACTCCTTACAAAAAAAGAACCGCCTGAAAAGGCGGTTCCCGAAAGCCCGTGAACTCCTCGAGCTCCACTTACCTACATCTTCAACGCAAACGTATTCTTCTTAATCAAATCCGTCATCTGATCATCGCTCACCGCCACGCGAATCACCACGCGATCTCCGGACGGTGTCACGCTCGCCTGGTCCAGCAATTGCCCGAGATCTGGATTGTCCTTCGCCGTCTGATACTTCTTGTACATCAATCCCGCCGCGATCAATTGGCTCAGCGAATTCGCATCTTCGGTGGAGCCGCAAACGCCTTGAAACTTACCCGCCATGCCGCTGTCCGCGGTCGCCGTGATGATCATCGCCTGCATGCGCCCCACCAGCTTCGCCGCATCCGGAAATTGTTGCACTTCCGGCGCTAGCTGCCCCATCGCCAGCTTGGTATAGCCCTGGCCCAGCACCGCCCAGACTACCCCCGTGCCGTTCGCTTCATTAATCAGGTTGAAGAGCTTGTCGTTGCGCAGTAGGCTGTCTTGTTCGCCATAACGCACCGCAATCATCTGTTCCAGCAACTGCCGGTGGCCGAAAGCGGCTTTGTTCGAGTCCACAAAAAAGAAAAACAGATCGTCCGCTCCAACGCCAGACCCGAACGCAAACAAGGTGTAGCCGTGCGACTTCACCGTCGGTAGTTTCTGCGTTTTGAAATACGCTTCCGTCGAATCCGGATTGAAATTGCCCAGCGCCACGCCGACGATCTCTTCGCCCTGCGGCACCGAGGTTGATGCGCTCGCCGCCACGGATGGGTCCTTGCTCAATGCCGCTTGCGATACCAATCCCCACGTCAGCTCATTCACCTGCGAGTTGGTGTCAATGCCCGCCGAGGCTAGAAATTTTTCGAATTGCCGGAACCGCTCCGGCAGCATCTGCTGCTCCAGAGCCGGATACCACTTCATGGTCCGCGCCTTTTTCAGGTCCGCGTACGCAAACTCGCCCACTTCCTTGGGGAAAAGCGCGATCGTATCCGCGCCCAGGCTCTGCGCCTTCACGGGCTTTGCCGTTGCGGCCACCAAGGTCAGCAGCGCACACGCTGCCGTAAATTTCATCGACCAGACCATCCACTTCTTCATGCAATGCTCCTTTCGGGGGCTGGGGGTGGAAACTTCAGTTTACGCTAATCCTCGGCGATCAGCCGAGCCGTTTGCGCAGTTCGTCAACCTTGCCGCGCATTTGCGCCACATAAGCCGCGTCTTTCAAGCCATCCAGGTTGATCTCCACGTTAGCCAAAGCGCCCTTGGCACCCGCCACTCCCATTAGACGCGCCACCAACAGGTCTGACTTCATGGATGCCGCCGAGATTGCTTCCAGTTGCACCAGACGGTCCACAAGGTTCGCTGCCTTTTCCGCCACTTCCAAGGGAACTTCGGATGCACCCTTGGTCGCGGCCTGGATCGCTTGCTCGCGCGCCTGCAGTTCTTCGGGATTGCCCTGCGGCAATTTGAACGCCGCCATCACCGCATCGTACGAATTCGAATCGCGATCAATCGCTGCCGTCAATTCGTCGGCAATCTTTCGCAGCGCATCCACATTTTCTGAAAGCTTGTCCACAAACGGCGCCTGCAATTTTTTCTTGCGAGATAGTCCAGCCACCATTTGCCCCAGCGCCGCCGCCAACGCTGCCACGAACGCTGCCACGCTTCCACCGCCCGGCGTGGCGGTCGGCTCCGCCACCGCTTCCACAAACGGCCGCGCAAGTTGCGCCAGCTTCCCGTCTTTCGCTTCCAGGGGCGTGCCGCCCAGAGCCGCGGCCAGCTTGTTCTCAAACACTTGCGCAGGCGAAAAGTTTTCCAGCTGCAGGAAGTAATCGGCGGCCATCTCAATCGCCTTCTTCGGCACCAGTCCGACGATCTCGCTTCCCACCGGCATCACGCCATAGCGCTCCGCTTCGCGTTTCACCGCTTCATACACGCGATGCATCGGCGTCTGCTCGTAATCCGTCAAATTAATGGACACCTGCGCCAGGTTGCGCGCCTTCAACTCCACCCCCATGGACTTCACATACCGGAATCCGCCGTTCGAAAAACGTATCGCGCGCGCGATCTTGTTCGCCACGCCAATGTCGGAGGTATTCAGGTTGACGTTGTACGCCACCAGAAACTTTCGCGCGCCAACCACGGTCACGCCCGCAGTCGGATGCAACTTCGGCTCGCCGATGTCCGGCTGGCGGTCGTGGTTCTTCTTCAACTCCTCGCGCAAACCTTCAAACTGTCCCCGGCGCACATTTTCCAGATTCACGCGGTCCGGCCTTGTCGCCGCCGCCTCGTAGAAGAAAATGGGAATGCGGTAACGTTTCCATATCTCATTGCCCACACGCTTGGCCAGCGCCACGCAATCTTCCAGCGACACGCCTTCCACCGGAATAAACGGCACCACGTCGGTCGCGCCCACCCGCGGGTGCGCCCCTTTGTGTTCCGTCATATCAATCAAGTCCAGTGCCTTGCCCGCACCCAGAATCGCCGCTTCGCCCACCGCTTCCGGTTCGCCCGCCAACGTGATCACGCAGCGGTTGTGGTCTGCGTCCATTTCGCGGTCCAGCACGTAAACGCCCGGCACGCTGCTCATCACTTGCACCAGCGCCTCAACCTTCGCCGGATCCCGCCCCTCCGAAAAATTTGGCACACACTCAATCAGTCGTTTCATCGCCCCTCATGTGGTGGAGATCTTTAGATCGACCCTCGTGCTCCCAACTCTCAGCGATCTCTGCGGCCCCTCTGCGAACTCTGCGTTAAGCTTTTTCCCGCTTTAATCTTTCATCCAAATTATTTCCCCGCGCTTCATCGTCATCCAACAAACATCCACCCCAAAATAATAAGGAATTTCGCGATAATCCTCCACTTCCCAAACCGCCAGGTCCGCCTGCTTCCCGGCTTCCAAGGATCCGATCGCCTTCTCGCGTCCCAACCCGTAAGCCGCATTGATGGTCGCCGCCGTAATCGCCTCCGCCGGCGTCATCCGCAATTGCGAGCACGCCAGCGATAAGTATCATCGGCATGCTCACCGTCGGACTGGTCCCCGGATTGTAATCCGTCGCCAGCGCCACGATCGCCCCGGCCTCGATCAATTTCCGCGCCGGAGCATACTTCTGCAATCCCAAATGAAAATCGCAGCCCGGCAGCAGCGTTGCCACCGTCTCTGATTTCGCCAGTGCGCGGATGTCTGCCTCATTCACCTGCTCCAGGTGGTCGCAGCTCGCAGCCTGTCAATTCCACCGCAAGCTGCGTCGCTCCGGTTCTAGACAATTGCTCCGCATGAAATCGTGGGCGCAGCCCATGTTCCTTCGCCTTCGTCAGCAGTTTTTTCGACTGCCGCACCGTGAAGGCCCCGCGCTCGCAGAATACATCGCAATATTCCGCCAGGTCGCCCACCACCACTTCGGGCAATAATTTCTCGATCAGCAGCGCCAGATATTTTTCGGCCCCATCCGTCTTCCCGCGAAACTCCTGCGGCACCACGTGGGCCCCTAGGAATGTCGAAACAATCTCCAGCGGCTGTTCGCGATTCAATTCCTGATGCAGTTTCAGAATCTTCAACTCGCTGGCCACGTCCAGCCCGTACCCGCTTTTTGCCTCCACAGTGGTCGTTCCATACGACGCGAACTCTCCCAGGGCCGCAAGCGCCCGGCTCTTTAGCGCCTCACTCGTCGCCGCGCGCAATTTCTTCACCGAATTCAGAATGCCGCCGCCCTTGCGGGCAATCTCCTCGTAACTCGCTCCCTGAATCTTCAGTTCATACTCTTCCGCCCGCGAAGCGGCATGAATCAGGTGGGTATGCGAATCCACAAATCCAGGCAGCACCACGCGTCCGCCAACGTCCAGCGTTTCCGCATGCTTGGCCTCGGCTCGGCGTTCTACCTGTGCACGCGCTCCAACCGCGGCAATTTTGCCGTCGCGTACCAGCACGGCGCCGTCTCGTATCAATCCAATTTTGGAAAGGGAATTGCCCCGCCGCGGGCCGCTGCCCCGCAGGGTAACCAGTTGCGATGCGCCTGTAATGAGGAGGCTGGCGTTCAAAGCGTTAGCATTATGCCCAAGCTGCGGACCGATTGCACCTAAGCGCCAACGGCCATCCCTTGGTAAGCGGGAACAAAAACTTCCTTCACGAACGATTCAATGGTTGTCGGCGTGGTGTTCGCCGTGCTTCGTGGCTCCTGGCCAACCGCCATTCCTTCGTTGAAACCGCGAAACATCTCGCTGAACGAAGCCGCCGTTTTCAGCCCTACGCCCATCTGCAGCAACGTCTGCTCCACCTGTTCGTAGGAAAATTGGACGTAACGCACTTCGGGCTTGTTCAACCCTTTGCCAATGGCCGCTGCCACTTCGCTCATACTCAGATCGCGCTCGCCCAGTAATTCTTGCGTCTGTTTGCCGTTGAAATCGAGTTTCAGCAACCGGTCCGCGGCATAGGCGCCAATATCGCGAGTCGCAATCATTGGGATCTTCATGTTCGAATTCAGCGCGCCGCCATAGATCCCCATCATCTGGATCATTCCCACGCCGCCAAGATGATTTTCCATAAAATACGCCGGCCGCAGGTGCAGCACATGTACGCGCTCCAGGCCGTTCAGTCTCTGCTCGTGCCGGTGCAGTCCTGCGATGGGTCCAGTGCCCGCCGGGGCTTGCGCCCCGATGCTGCTCAGGTTAACGGCATATGCCAGGCCGGCATGTTTCACCGCGAGGCTAGATAGCGTTCGACGCTGCTTCCTGTTCCACGCTGTAATCCGGTGATGTCTGGTTCGGCGGCACCATCAGAAACGCCGCACGCGATCCCACCAGCGCCCGCGTCAAGGCGTTCGCGTCCGTCACATCTGCGACGAAAGCCTCTGCGCCTTTCTGCGCAAATGACTGAAGTTTTGTCGCGCTGCGTCCAACGGCGCGTACCTTCTCGCCTTTTTCCAGTAATTTTTTGGTGATGATCGAGCCGATATTTCCCGTAGCGCCCAAAATCGTGTACATCGATAGCTGCTCCTCGACCGCCGGCCCCTGCACCGGGACTCGCGGGTTCCTCGTGTGCCGCTATCCTACAGCATCGGCAGCTTTACGCCAGTCTTTCGCGCAAAGTCGATTGCTTCCGGGTAACCCGCATCCACGTGGCGCGCCACGCCCATGCCAGGGTCGTTGGTCAACACTCGTTCGATGCGTTTGGCCATCTCCTTGGTACCGTCCGCGCAGGTCACTTGCCCGGCGTGCTGCGAATAACCAATTCCCACTCCGCCGCCATTGTGAATGGACACCCAGGACGCTCCACTCGCCGTATTAATCAGCGCGTTCAGCAAGGCCCAATCAGCCACGGCATCAGATCCGTCCTTCATCGCCTCTGTCTCGCGGTAAGGCGAAGCCACCGATCCGCAGTCCAGATGATCCCGCCCGATCACGATCGGCGCCTTCAATTCGCCCTTGGCCACCAGTTCGTTCAGCGCGAGGCCGAATTTGTCCCGTTCACCGTAGCCCAGCCAGCAAATCCGCGAGGGTAATCCCTGGAACTTCACTTTTTTCTGCGCCATGGTGATCCAGCGCTTCAGATGCTCGTTCTCCGGAAACATTTCCAGGACCAGGCGATCTGTCCGCGCAATGTCGGAAGCCTCGCCAGAAAGCGCCGCCCAGCGGAATGGCCCTTTTCCTTCACAGAAAAGTGGCCGGATGTACGCGGGCACAAACCCCGGAAAGTCATACGCGTTCTTCACTCCCGCCTCGAAAGCAAACGTGCGGATATTGTTCCCGTAATCAAACGTCACCGATCCAAGCTTCTGCAGTTCCAGCATTCCTTGCACATGCTCGCCCATCGCTGCGATCGAATGCTTCCGGTACTCCGCTGGATTGCTCTTCCGGAGTGCCGTCGCTTCGTCGAGGGTCATCTTATTCGGCACATATCCGCCTATGGGGTCGTGGGCACTTGTCTGGTCCGTCAATATATCCGGCACCACGCCGCGCTTGGCCAATTCCGGGATCAGGTCTGCGCAATTGCCCACCAGTCCCACGGACGTGGCTTCGCCCTTGCGCACCGCGTTTTTCAGAATCCGCAACGCCTCATCCAGCGAATTGACCATCACATCGCAATAGCCGGTCTTTACGCGCCGCTTGATCCGCTCCGGATCCACGTCAATTCCCAGGAATGCCGCGCCGTTCATCGTCGCCGCCAGCGGTTGCGCTCCGCCCATTCCGCCCATGCCGCCGGTTACCACCAGCTTTCCGCTGAGCGTTCCGCCAAAGTGGAGTTGCGCAGCGGACGCAAACGTTTCGTAGGTCCCCTGCAAAATTCCCTGCGTCCCGATGTAAATCCAGCTCCCCGCGGTCATCTGGCCGTACATCATCAGTCCGGCGCGGTCCATCTCGTTGAATTTTTCCCAGTTATTCCAGTGACCCACCAGGTTGGAATTGCACAGGAGCACGCGTGGCGCGTATTCGTGCGTGCGAAACACTGCCACCGGCTTACCCGATTGCACCAGCAGCGTTTCGTCATTCTCCAGCGCCCGCAGCGATTTCACGATGGCGTGAAAACATTCCCAATTTCGTGCGGCTTTTCCCGTTCCGCCGTAGACCACCAGGTCTTCCGGCTTTTCGGCCACTTCGGGATCCAGATTATTCAACAACATTCGCAGCGCGGCCTCCTGCTGCCACCCTTTGCAGGATATTTCCGTGCCGCGCGGCGCTCGGAATGGACCGCGGCTCGTCGCTGGATCATTCATCACCGGTGTCAGTGCGCTCATCTCCCTGGCTCCTTCACAAGCATTTTATCCCACCGCGTTGCGGCTTTGTACCGCGTGCCGGGTCGTTACGCCAACTGCTCGGATTTCTGCGCTGCCACGCCCCTCGTCACCACGATCGCCGTTGCTATGGCCGCCAGCAACAACACCGACGCCAGATAGTATGGCGCACCCGGTAAATGCAATCGCGCTGTGGGCGAAATCGCCGCCGAAAAAACCTGTGTGAACAGCAGCGGCCCTACCATGCCCGTCAATGCGCGCAACGAATTCACCGCTCCCTGCAATTTCCCCTGCGAACTCGCATCCACTCTCCGCGACATCAAGGATTGCATCGCCGGCCCCGCCACTCCCCAAAGCGCGATAAATGGGATCGACGCCAGCACCGCCCATCCCCGCCACGCCAGCGCGAAACCCGCAAATCCCAACGCGCCATAAAACAGCCCGGTAACAAGGCTTCGGCGCTCTCCGAACTTCTTCACATACGGCCCCACCAGCCCTCCAGAAACAATCATCGCGCACACGCCCACCACCGCCAGCGAAATCCCAACGCTTCTCGTGTTCCATGCGTAGCGATATTCCGTGTACAGGACGAAAACGTTTTGCAGCGCCTGGTGCGCCAGGTAATAGAGCAGCACCACGAGCGACAACCCAGCCAGCTCCGGATGCGAACGCAGCAGCGCCAACGACCCCAGAGGGTTGGCCATGTGCCAGGCAGATTTTGCGCGTTTCTCCTTTGGCAAAGACTCCGGCAGCACCAATAATCCGTACAGGAAATTTGCCAAACTCAGCACTGCCGCCGCCCAGAATGGCGCCCGCAGGTTGTATTGTCCCAAAAGGCCGCCCACCGCCGGGCCAACCACAAATCCCAAGCCGAATGCTGCGCCCAGCAATCCGAATTTCTTCGCGCGCTCTTCGGGAACCGTAACGTCGGTTATGTAGGCGAATGCTGTCGAAACATTGGACGCCGTGATCCCGCTGATCAACCTCCCGACGAACAGCCACTTCAAAGAAGGCGCAAGCGCCATGAAAATGTAATCCAGCCCCAGGCCCAGGCACGAAATCAGAATCACTGGCCGCCGCCCAAACCGGTCGCTCCACGCCCCCAGCACCGGCAGAAATAGGAATTGCATCAGGTTCCACGCGAACCCGAAATATCCCGTTATCGCCGCGGCCTTCGCCATGTTGCCGCCTTCAAACTGGATAATCAGGTTCGGTAACACCGGCGCAATAATTCCAAACGCCAGAAAATCCAGCGCCACCGTAACCACGATGAAGATGAAAGTGGCCTTCGTGGTGTTCGCAGAAGTGCCGGATTTTAGGTGGCCTTCGCCATTGCCACCGGGTAAGCCCATTTCTTCCATAGGGATTTGATTCTAGCCTACTCGACAGCCGTCTCCTCGAATTCTGCTAAACTATCCGCAGGGACGCATCATGGCCAAGGACTACATCGAAAAGCGCGACGCCGGGTACTACGTCATTGGTAGCCGGGTCTCTCTAGATTCCATCGTTTATGGTTTCCTCGATGGCTTTTCCGCCGAAGGCATCCTCGAATCGTTTCCAACACTTACGTTGGAACAAATCCATGGCTCGCTCGCATTCTATTTAGCCAATCGAAAAGAAATCGACGATTACCTCGTCGAAGGCGAACGCGAAGCGGAAAAGTTGCGGGAGATTTCTCGGGCTGAAAATCCGCTACTCTACCGCAGGCTGGAACAAGCCAGACGAGAACTCAACGCTCAAAAGCAAAAATGAAACTCAGGTTTCTCGGTGACGTGAACCTTTCGGCGGCCATTGTCGAGGGATTGCTACGCATTGAAGCTTCGATTGATTTCCAAACCCACAGATCCGCCGGCCTTGACCGCCGACCAGATCCCGACGTTCTTCGCATCGCCGCGGATTCCGGCAGGATTCTCGTGACCCACGATCGGAATACCATGCCTGGTCATTTGAGAAATTTCATTCGTCAACAGTCCTCCCCGGGTATTATTGTGGTTCCCCAAAGAATGCCTGTAAGGCTCGTAGCGGAGGATTTGTTGTTGATGTGGGCGGCTTCCGAGCCTGAAGAGTGGCGGAATTTAATCGTTTATCTGCCGATTTAGTGGAAAAAAGGAAAGCAACAAGATTCTCGGCCCTGGGTCGCGGTTAGACTTCCAAGATCACCGGCAAAATCAGCGGCCGCTTCGACGTCTGCTTGTTGATATACCTCTTCAAATCCACGCGAATCTTCTCTTTGATCACAGACCAGTCCGCGCGCTCTTCCAGGTTGGACATTTCCACCGTCCTGGCCACCACTTCGCGCGCCCCGGCCAGCATTTCGTTGCCGTTTTCGCTCATCAATCCGCGGGTCACAATTTCCGGGGCCGTTTCCACGCGTCCCGTGTGTTTATCGATCGCGATAATCGGAATCACCACGCCTTCTTCCGACAAATGTTTCCGGTCGCGCACCACGATCTCTTCGATCTCTTCCAGCGATCCGGAATCCACCAGCACGCGGCCGGTTGCCACCGGATCTCGACGCACCACGCCGTCTTCGGTAAACTCCACGCATTTCCCATCTTCCAGCAGCAAAATCTCGCCGCTCACCGCGCCCAACTGGTGCGCTAGTGCCGCGTGGCGGAACAGATGCCGGAACTCTCCGTGCACCGGAATAAAATATTTTGGCTTCACGAGTTGCAGCAGCAGTTTCTGCTCTTCCTGGCTCGCATGACCCGAAACGTGAATGGGACCCGCCGAATTGTCGTAATAGACCAGCGCCCGCCGCCGGAACATATGATCCAGCATCCGGAAAATCGCTTTTTCATTTCCAGGAATGATTCTGGCAGACAAAATCACCGTGTCGTTCTCATCGATCGTCACGAAGCGGTGATTGTCCACCGCAATCCGCGACATCGAAGACATCGGCTCCGCCTGCGACCCGCTCGCAATTACGATCAGTTTCCGTGCTTCATAGCTCCGGATGTCCTGCGACCGCACCACCATCCCATCCGGAATCCGCAAATATCCCAGGTTGTGCGCGATTTCGACGTTGTCCACCATGCTGCGCCCGACGAACGCCACCTTACGTCCTACGCGCTCCGCAATATCAATCACCTGCTGAATGCGGTGGATCGAAGATGCAAAGCAGGAAAGCACCACGCGTCGCGGCGCAGACCGTGTCAATTCCTCAATCCGTGGAGCTACCACGCGCTCCGACGGCGTAAATCCCGGCCGCTCCACGTTCGTAGAATCGCTAAACAGCGCCAGCACTCCTTCGTTCCCATAACGCGCAAAGGTGTGCAGGTCGAACTGGTGATGATCTACAGGCGTCTGATCAATCTTGAAATCGCCTGTGTGAATCACCACGCCTACGGGAGTCCGGATCGCCAGCGCCGCGCAATCAATCGTGCTGTGCGTCACCGCGATGAATTCCACTTCAAACGGCCCCAACTCCACCAACCGCCCGGGCACGGTCTCAAACAACTTTGCCGAATCCAGCAGCCCCGCTTCTTCCAGCCGCTTCTTCACCAGCGCCAGCGTGAAGCGAGTGCCATAAATCGGCACATTCAAATCGCGTAAAATGTAGGGAAGCGCACCGATATGATCTTCGTGCCCGTGGGTCAGCACGATTGCCCGTACATGCTGCTTGTTCTGCTTCAAATACGTGATGTCTGGAATTACCAGGTCCACGCCCAGCAACTCGGACTCCGGGAACATCATTCCCGCATCCACCACCAGAATGTCGTCGCCGAACCGGAATGCCATCATGTTCATTCCGAATTCGCCTAGTCCCCCAAAGGGGATCACTGTTAATGCTGCGTTCGATTTGCTCAAGTTCTTCCTTTTCTTTTTCTTCGCAAACTGCGTTGCAAGCGTATCACATCGCGTCTATGCCCGTCGGTAACGCCTCCGTTGGGCCCGCCTTCCGAGGCGGGCCGTTCCCGATAGCTGGCGGTTCCAGTTGACAGGCGTGGCACAGGCACTCCTGCCTGTGCTTCCGTCCACTTCAAGCAATCGCTTTCCTCAATCCGCCCGCAATCTCCCGCCGTTGCATGAATTTTCCCCATAGGGTAAATTCACCTTTCCCATGAGCTACGGTACCCTGCCCTCCCGATTCCTCACCGCCGTCGAAGAGCACCCGTCTCCACGCGCGCAAATGTTCCGCGGCCCAGAGCGTTGGGAAGCCATCTCCTCCCAGGAAATGCTTCGCCGCGTTGCGGGTCTCGCCAACGCCTTCGTTGAACTTGGCGTGAAGTCCGGCGATCGCGTCGGCCTGTTCGCTCCCAACTGTCCGGAGTGGCACACTGCGGACTTCGCCATCACCGGCTCCGGTGGCGTCACCGTTCCCGTCTATTTCAACGAATCGCCCGATCGGATGGCGTACATCCTCAATCATTGTGGAGCTCAGATCCTTTTCATCGCCGGAGCCGCGCAATTGGAGAAGTTTCTCGCCATCCGGGATTCGCTCAAAGACGTCCAGCACGTCATCGTCGCGGGTGCCAGGGAAACTCTTTCCGTCGATTTCCTGCGTTACGAAACACTCATTGCTGCCACCGGCCCTTCGGAAATCGCCGCCTATCGCCTGCGCGCCGCCAAAGTCCTGCCCAGTCAACTTGCCTCGCTCATCTATACATCCGGCACCACCGGTGAGCCCAAGGGAGTGATGCTGACGCACACGAATTTCTGCTCCAACGTCACCGACTCCTGCTCCGAGCTGATACTGCGTCCGGAAACCGACGTGGCCGTCTCGTTTCTTCCGCTTGCTCACGTGTATGGCCGCATGCTCGACTATCTTTACATCTTCAACGGTTGCCCGATTGCCTATGTCGAGATCGTCGAAAATGTCGCTCAGGCACTTTTGGAGGTCCGACCCACGGTCCTCGCCGCCGTTCCGCGCTTCTTCGAAAAGATTTATGCGCGTTTGATGGAGCAGGGAAGTAAAGCTTCCGGAGCGAAACGCAAAATGTTTGATTATGCCATGCAAACGGCCCGCGAATCCGCCGCTTGGCGCTGCGGCGAAAAATCCGCGGGACTCGCTGCACGAGTGAAGTGGGCTATCGCCGACAAACTTGTCTATTCGAAAATCCGCGCAGGCACTGGCGGCAAACTCCGCGTCATTCTCTCCGGCGGCGCGCCGCTCTCCAAAGAGCTGGCCGAATTTTTCTACGCCATCGGTATTCCCATTTATCAGGGATATGGCTTGACGGAAACCTCGCCCGTCCTCACCAGTAACTATCCGAAAAATCGCTTCGGCAGTTCTGGACGCCCCATTCACAACGTGCTGCTTCGCATCGCTGGCGACGGTGAAATCCTCGCCAAAGGCCCCTGTGTCATGCAGGGCTATTTCAAATCCCCCGAAGCCACCCGGGAAGTCCTCTCCGAAGACGGCTGGTTCAAGACTGGCGACATCGGCTATCTCGATAAAGACAACTATCTCTTCATCACCGATCGCAAAAAGGATTTGCTCAAAACCGCCGCGGGAAAATTCGTTGCCCCGCAGCCCATCGAAAACACCCTCAAGACCAGCCCCTACATTCTGAACGCCATGGTTGTTGGAGATCAGCGCAAATTTGTTGTCGCCTTGATTGTTCCCAATCACCCAACGGTCTCCGCCAAACTAGCCGAAGAAGGCGTGCAACTTTCTTCCAGCGCTGAACTCTCGGCCCATCCTCGCGCGTATGCTTTGATCGAAAAGGAAGTAGCTCGCCTCACCGCGCACCTCGCGCAATATGAAACCATCAAGCGCTTCGCTCTGCTCGCCGACGATTTCACCTTCGATGGCGGCAGCCTCACCTTCACCATGAAACTCAAGCGCCGCGTCGTCGAGCAACAATACCACGACCTAATCGACAAACTCTACGCCGATGTAGCCGAACCCCGCCCCGTTATCCAGCACTGATCAGGGCGTTTCCTCTCGCGTGAAGAGGTGGCTTAAGGCCGCCTTCTTGGAACTACCGAACAAGCTAGAGCCGTGAGGGAACCTCGCCCGCTCGGCCGCCAACTCCAGCTTCCAGTTATCTGCTCGCTGCTCGCTATTCGCTGTTCGCTTCCTCTCTCATTTGTCCCCAACCCTCCCCGCGTTCTACAATCCTCCTCGGAGACCACCCCATGTCCGATCAACTCGTCATCGCTGGCCGTGCCTTCAACTCCCGCCTCATCGTCGGTACTGGCAAATACCGCAGCTTCCCCGAAATGGCCCGCGCACACGTCGCCTGCGGCGCGGACATGGTCACCGTCGCCGTTCGCCGCGTCAACCTCACCGATAAATCCAAGGAATCCCTGCTCGACTACATCGATCGCGAAAAAATCTTCATTCTTCCCAACACCGCCGCCTGCTACTCCGCCGACGAGGCCATCCGCACCGCGCGTCTGGCCCGCGAAGTTGGCCTCTCCAATTGGATCAAACTTGAAGTGATCGGCGACGAAAAAACGCTCTTCCCCGACACCGAACAGCTGATTCAGGCAACAAAAGTTCTCGTAAAGGAAGGCTTCGTCGTCCTTCCGTATACTAATGACGATCTCATCGCCGCTCGCAAGCTAATCGACGCTGGCGCTTCCGCCGTGATGCCCCTTGCCGCGCCCATCGGCTCCGGACTCGGCATCCAGAATCCCGCGAATCTCCGCATCCTCCGCGAACGCATCACCGAAGTCCCCATGATCGTCGACGCCGGCGTAGGCACCGCTTCGGACGCCGCCATCGCCATGGAACTCGGCGCCGACGGCCTGCTGATGAACACCGCCATTGCCGAAGCCGCCGATGCCCCGCTCATGGCCGAAGCCATGCGCGACGCCGTAATCGCCGGCCGCAAAGCCTTCCTCGCCGGCCGCATGCCCAAGCGACTCTATGCCTCCGCCTCCAGCCCCCTTGCCGGCGTCGTCCGCTGATTCTCGAGAACTCATTCCCCGTGCAAAAAAATCTTCGCGTAGTCATCACCGCCCAAGGCGGGCCCGAAGTCCTTAAACTCATCGAGGACGATCTCCCCGTCCCCGCCACTGGGCAAGTTCGCGTGAAAAATCTCGCCTCCGGCGTCGCTTACGCCGACGTGCTCATGCGTCACGGCCTCTATCCGAAAACGCCCGCGTTTCCGTTTACACCTGGCTACGACATCGTCGGGGACGTTGATGTTCTCGGTGACGGCGTTGAGAATTTCTCCATTGGCCAGCGCGTCGCTGCGCTCACAATGATCGGCGGCTATGCCCGCTACACCATCGTGCCCGCCGTGCATCTCGTTCCTGTCCCCGCAGAATCTCGATCCCGCCGAAGCGGTCAGCCTCGTCCTCAATTACGTCACAGCATTCCAGATGCTTCATCGCATCGCCAAACTTCGCCCCGGCCAGCGCGTTTTGATTCATGGTGCTGCCGGTGGTGTTGGCACGGCCGCTCTGCAGCTCGGCAAAATCGCCGGCCTCGAAATGTTCGGCACCGCCTCTAAAGCGAAGCACCCGCTGGTCGCCTCTCTCGGCGCCACGCCGATCGATTACCGCTCCGAAAAGTTCGTCGATCGCATCGCGGAACTCGCACCAGGCGGTGTGGATTGCGTCCTCGACCCTATCGGTGGGAAAAACTGGCTGGCTTCCTACCGTTGTTTGCGCGCGGGTGGCACCCTGGCCTGTTACGGCGCAAGCGCCGCCGTCGCAGAAGGGAAGCTGTCCGCCGGCCTGGGCTTTGCCACGCTCGGTCTGCTGAAACTTGTCCCTGGTCAAAAGCGCGCCCTCTGGTACAACGTTAAAACTTTGCGCGATCAGCACCCGGATCAGTTCCGCGAAGATTTGTCCAAACTCTTCGATCTTCTTGCCGCTCGCCAGATCCAGCCAGTGATCGCCGCCAAACTTCCTCTCCGCGAAGCAGTTCGCGCCAATCAGTTGCTCGAACAATCTCAGGTCTCCGGCAAAATCGTTCTGCTTCCCCAGCAATAGCCGTCCGAATCGCGCTCCGGTCCACCCCGGCGTGTCGTCATTCCTGTATTAACTCTTCAGACGTGCCGCCATACATACGACGACATTCCTTATAAGCTTTCTGTATCCGTTGTCCACCGGTGGCCCGGCGTTTTCCAATCATCAGGGACTGAATTCAAAGAGGAGGCAATCCGCATTATGATCGCTCGCTCAAAGGGAAAAGCAGCTTCCAGATTTGCGGGAATCTTTCTTCTTGGCTGTCTCGTAATTCTATTGACCAATACCCCCGCCCTGGCGCAATCCAAGAGTTCCCAAACGGCTGGTGTGGACAACAATAAAATGGGGCCTTACCGTGCACTGGCGCAACTTGCGTTCACTGCCTCGCAAAAAGGAGACAACGCCACCGCCGCCACGCTCGCCAAGGTTCTCGAACGCACCTGGGATAAATCCGAAGACTATGGCGGCGACACGGCCCTCTCTAAAACCAATAAAGCGCTCTTTGATGAAATCGACAAGGCCATGGACTCCTTCGTCAGCCTGCTCATCGAGCACGCCAATTCCGCGCCAGAAGCCGCGCGCGTCAAGACAACCTACAACGCTTACCTGGAAAAGTTGAAACAAGCTGACTGACGCTAAGCGTCAAACGTCTTGGCATTTCGGTTCAGCCAATTTACGAGACTGGATCTTCCTGCCAGTCGCCGCGTGCGGCGAGATCGATTACGCGAACATCCACCAAGTGCCAAATCTGCACTATTTTTCCAATTTCCGTTTTTTATTTTCGATTCCGCGGTTACTTCATCCACGTCATAATCCAAAATCCCGTCGCGGTGCTCACCAGCCAAGCCACCAGCGTAATCTTGAACGCCTGCGAAAACGCCCGCAAACTGTCCACTTTTGCCTTGCAGATCATCGCCAGTTCATACACCTGGTCGGTCACGCTGCGCAGCATCTCCTCCGTGTTCACCTTGGCCATCACCTCGTAATACGCCGCGCTGTTCGCATACCGCGCCACGTGCTCGTAGTAGAGTAGCTCCCGCCCATTGGACGGCTTCGCGTGATGCCGTGCCATCCGCGGCGTCAGTACGTGCGAAATCAGGTAGAGCGCCCAGACAAATCCCAGCGCAAAAACCAGGTAAGTCACGGTGTACAAGCTGCTCGCAAAGATCTCGCCCGGAGATTGCCAGCGCAGCTTTGGCAACACTTCTTTCCCCAGTGGAATCGTGCTGGCCCCAAAAAATAAAAGAAACGTCACCAGATAACCGGCCTTCAGATCCGCGGCTCGAATTATGGCCTGCTGGTCGTCAAAATTCTTCCAAGCAAATCCCACACGATCCCGCATTAACTCCTGTTCCGCCTCGCTCACTCGCTTCTCCGTGTAGGGGCGGCTTTATGCCGCCTTCTTTCTTTCGTTACCTCATTACCTCTTTACTTCCGGTTCTTCCGTCACTACATCATCCCTCCGCCATGCCGTCCCGTCGCTTCAAACAATCCCAAAACATTCGTCATGCTGAATAAATCGCGAATCTGTTTGCTTGCGTTCACCACTTCCAACTTGCACCCGCGCGTCCGTGCCGAAACATGCAGCGTCACCACCGCCCCCAAACCTGAACTGTCCATCATCGGCACTTCCCTTAAATCCAGCACGATGCGCCCCTTCGTTCCGCACGCTTCGCGCATCTCTTCCTTCAGCAGCGGCACATTGTCGCTCGTCAACCGGCCAAAACATTCCACCACCCAGCCGTCTTCGGTTTCCTTGCGCTGCACGCGGAATCCCCGCGACGAACTCATTCCGTCCTGAACCATCATCCCGTCCCTCCGTCCATCCGCACACAACCACCAATCGTGCTACGCGTTGTACCTCATTTCCCTCGTTTTGCCCAGCGCCCCAAGTAGAACGGGCTTTAGCCTGTTCTGCCGCGCATTCCGATTTCTCTGCGATCTCTCCGCCTCTGCGTTTATCTCTTCCTCTTCCGTCACACGCGCTAGCAATTCCGCCCAAAGCCCGCGCCATCCGCGATAAACTCACCCTATGCAGCGAAAAATCTTCTGGCTGCTCTTCGCCTCGCTCGGTCTAGTCGCCGATTTCACACTCCCCTTACTCTGGTCGTTAGTCGTCACCGTCCCCATCCTCGCCATCAGTTGGTGGATTGCCTACCGCAGCCCCTGGTTCTCCGAATAAGTCTGGGAGCTTCCTAGGAGGTTTGTTTCCTCTTCCTTTCTTACTTCATTACCTCACTGCTTCATTACCTCATTCTCCTCACATCGTCCGAAACAGAAAGTGCCAAGTCACATCCACCCCCGCATGCACCACCGCCGACGCAAAAATCGAACCCGGTCCTCTGCCATGTCCACCCGTAAAACAATCCTGCAATCGCCGCCATGATCACGTACCGCCAGTTCGGAAATCCCAGATTGGTGATGTGGGACATCCCGAACAGCATCGACGCTGTCCACCATCCCGCAAACTCACTCTTCGACGCACGCGCCAGAAAATTCTGCAGCAGTCCGCGAAACAACAACTCCTCCGGCCACGCTGTCAAAAACAGGATCCCCAGGGATCCAACCAAAACTCCGGCCAAATTGCCCCGGTGCGGTTCGAACGCGATGAACTTCATCGAGATTCCCAGCGGTATCGCCACGCACCCAAATGCCACAAAACTTCCCGCGACATAGATTCCCCACAACTTTCCCCAGCCAATCGAATATCCAACTCCTTTCGCCCGCCGAACCACCAGAAATGCTGCCAGTGCCACATTCACCGCCGTCAGCACCGTGAACACATAGGCCAGCCGCCCGCCCGGATACGGCCACAACCAATGCGCGGTCCAAATTTCACGAACACCCACACTCCGCCAATCGTCACAAAATCCTGCCACACGCCTGCCGCCGCGCCACTTGCCGACACCGCCAGTCCCAGCGGCACAAACACAAATGCGGCCATCGCCGCGGCGCGCAGGAATCCGAAACTTCCCGTGCCCGCCAGATACATCACAAACGTCACGAACACCAGCGCACCCAGCAAGAATCCCCCGGCCGCGCCAAATCTCCCCGCAAATCCTTCCGCAACTCCCCGCGCCGCAAACACAAGCATCCCCAGCAATAAAATCGCAAACGTCACCACCGTCACCGCGAACGCTCGCCCTGCATAACCTTGCCACGCCGCATACACCGCGCCGCCCAGCGTCAGCCCCGCCCAAATCCCAAGCACTGCCCAAATATTCAGTTGCCTCATTCCCGTCGTTTCTCCGTCGGAGTTGGATTCTGGCTAGTTGTCAGAAATCAGAAATCAGCAAACAGCAAATAGCGAGCAGCAACCAGCAACCCCTTCTCAATGATCCGAGTTCGCCCAGCAAAGGCGCATGCCTCCAAAATCCGGAGATCAAGACTCGGACTCAAAGCATAAGACCGGACGCCCCGCGCGCTGTCATCCTGAGGGCCGCGTCGTTCGCGGCCCGAAGGATCTCAACCATAAATTACATCACCCAATCTCTTTTCCTCGTAGCCCACTTGTTATTCCAACCAACTACCCCACCCGCCTCCTGTTCGCTGCTCGCTATTCGCTGTTATCCTCTTACTGATTACCGATTACTGACAACCGATATCGGATCGCCCATTACTTCCAAGATGCCCCGCCTCACCTATATCGACTGGATGCGCGGCCTCGCGTGCCTGCTGATGTTCCAGACGCACTGCTACGACTCCTGGCTCCGGCCAGACCTGCGCGATTCCGCAGTCTACAAGTGGTCGCAGATAGGCGGCACGCTTCCCGCCCCTCTCTTCATTTTCCTGGCGGGCGTTTCCACGGCGCTGGTCACTGAACGCCTCCGCCAGAAGGGAATTGCCCCCAATGCCATCCTGAAACAAACCGCCCTCCGCGGCGCGGAAATCTTTGCCCTTGGCCTTCTCTTCCGACTTCAGGAATTTATATTGGGTATTAAAACCGCGCCATGGACGGATCTGTTCCGCGTGGACATTCTCAACATCCTCGGCCTGTCCATGATCCTTATGGCGCTGCTCTGCTGGCTCACCTCGGCACCCGAAATCGCCGCCGCCCGCATTCGCGCCATCGTCGGGGGACTCTTCACCGCCATCGCGATCGCCATGCTCACACCCCCGCTTTGGACCACACATCGCCCGCGCTTCCTTCCGTGGCCCATCGAGTCCTACATCAACGGTATCCACATCTATCCAGAACCCCAGCGCTGGCTCTTTCCCCTCTTCCCCTGGTCCGCGTTTGCCTTTGTCGGCCTCGCTGTCGGCTTTCTTCTTTACACTTCCTTCGCCCGCCGCCGCGAACCGCTCTTCGTTCTCCTCCTCGGTCTGTCGGGGGTGGCTGCCTGTGCCGTCTCACAAGTGTTCGACGCGTCCCCGCTCCGGCTCTACGCCGTCTACGACTATTGGCACTCGAATCCCAATTTTCTCCTGATGCGCTGCGGCGTCCTGCTCATCATTCTCACCCTCACTTACGCCTGGTGCCGCTGGGGCTTTGCGCAACTCGGCTTCAGCCCAATCATCCAACTGGGCACCACTTCGCTGCTGGTCTATTGGGTGCACATCGATTTTGTTTATGGAGGACTTTCCATCCTGCCCAAACGCGGCTGTTCCATTCCCAAGGCAACGTTTGGTTTGCTGGTGATTTTTCTGGCGATGCTTGCGCTTTCGATCCTGCGCACGCGCTATAAGAAGGGAAGGGTCAGGGCTTCACGGCAGGTGCCGCAGCCGGCTTCGGTGCCGGCAACTTGATAATTGTCTCGTCGCGGCCCGCCAGGCCGTACTCTTCACGGGCAATCTTCCGGATCGTTTCCGGATCGCTCTTCAAATCCTGCACGTCCTGTTGCAGATCCGTGTTTTCCTTGTCGAGCTTTTCCAATTCGTGCCGCACTTTCTGAATTTCCTGCTGCTTCTGGCGCATCGCCAGAAACCCGTGCGTCCCCAAAATGTCGTGCACCAGCAGCAATGCCACAAACATCACCATCAGCAGCGGCGCAAAGTGCAACAAAGTGTCGGTGAATTTTTTCTTCTGCTCGATCATCGCGCTTCCCAGCTTACCCCGAACTTGCATTCTGCTCCATCCGCATCCTCTGCCGATACCTCTTTTCCTCTCCAAAGTGTCGAAGCCTCCACCATCTCCCCTCCACCGCATTCACCTTCTCTTCGGTCCCAGTCCGAAATGTAGGGGCGGCTTTATGCCGCCTTCCTGAGGTTTTCCCGGCCGTCCCTCTTCTCTGTGCCCTCCGTTCCTCTGTGGTGAATTTCCGCTTCTCTCCGACCTCGGCGCCTCCGCGTCCCCGCGTTATCGTTCCTCTTTCCTCAAATTCGCTACAATGAAATTATGCCCACCCAATTCCGCCTCGTCCTCGTCACCTGCGCCTCCCTCGCCGAAGCCCGCAAAATCTCCCGCTCCCTGATCCAAAAGCGCCTCGCCGCCTGCGTCAACATCCAGACCGACGCCCGTCGAATCCATCTACCGCTGGAAAAACAAAATCGAAACCGCCCGCGAACATCTCCTCCTCATCAAAACCACCGCCCACTGCCTCAAATCCCTCGAAAAAGAAGTCCTCCGCCTCCACTCCTACGACACCCCCGAATTCCTGGTCCTTCCCGTCGCCAGTGGTTCTCTCGCCTACCTTCGCTGGCTCTCCGATTCATGCAAAAAATAATGGCCGACCACCTGGCCGGCCACTCTGCTCCCTCTGGACTATTCCCCTACCACCAATTGTCAGGCCAAGTCGAAACGAATTCGATCTGGATCGAACCCACCAAAATGTAGGGACCGCCTTCTGAGGCGGTCCGCTCTTCGAATCCTTACTTCGTTACATCCTTACCTCATTACTTCTTTCTTCCTCACACATACAACAACGCCTGATCCAAATCCGCAATAATATCCTCCACATCCTCAATCCCCACGCTCAACCGCACCAGGCTATCCGTGATCCCCACGCGGTCGCGCACCTCCTTGGGCATCGAAGCATGCGTCATCTGTGCCGGAAGCGAGATCAGCGTCTCCACACCGCCCAGACTTTCCGCCAGCGAGCAGATCTTCACCTGGTTCAAAAATCGCCGCGCCGCCCCCTCATCTCCCAAATCAAACGCGATCATCGCTCCGGGACCCTTCTGTTGCCTCCGCGCCAGCTCGTACTGTGGATTCGATGGCAGCCCCGGATAAAACACCTTCCGCACCTTCGGGTGCGCGTCCAGATGCCGCGCCACCGCCAGTCCATTCGCATTGTGTTGCAGCATGCGCACCGCCAGCGTCTTCAATCCGCGCGACACCAGGAAACAATCCATCGGCGCCAGCCCCGCGCCCGCCGACTTCTGCGTAAAATAAATCTTCTCCGCATCCTCAGGCCGCGTCAGCACCACTGCTCCGCCCGTCGCGTCGCTGTGCCCGTTCATATACTTCGTCATCGAGTGCACCACGATGTGCGCGCCAAGTTCAATCGGCCGCTGCAGGTAGGGCGTCATGAACGTGCTGTCTACCACCAGCAGAATCCGCCGTTCGTTCGCCAGTTTCGCCATCGCCGCAATGTCCGTGATCCGCAGCGTCGGGTTCGTTGGCGTCTCGATGTACAACATTTTCGTGTTCGGCCGCAGCGCTCCCAGCACCACGGCCGGGTCCGTGGTATCCACGAAGCTGAACTCCATCCCGAAAGTGCACCAGCAGTTGCGTGCTGATCCGGTAGACGCCGCCGTACACCGCCTCCGACAAAACCACGTGATCGCCCGGCCGCAGCAGCCGGAACACCGCATCAATCCCCGCCATCCCCGACGTGAACACATACGCCGCGTGCCCGCCCTCCAGCTTTGCCACCGTGCGCTCCAGCGCCTTGCGGTTCGGGTGGTTGGTGCGCGCGTAATCGAATCCGCCCTTGGCCTTGCCCAATTCCTCGTAAACATACGTGGACGTCTGATAGATCGGCGCGACCACCGCCCCCGTCGAAGGGTCGGGCTCCTGGCCCACGTGTATCGCGTTCGTTGCGAATCCCATGTCTTCTCCTTACTTTTTCTTGCGGTGAATAACCCATCATACTTACAAGACCCTGCGCAGTCCGTCAATTGTTCCTGCGCTCTTCTCGCCACCGCTCAACTCAACAACTTGCCCTTCTGCTCACCGCCCGATGTTTCAATTTCCCCGCGCTTGACCGCCGCTAGGTTTCCAGCGAAGATAATTTTGATCCACCATGCAAATTCTCCAGACCCTTCGTTGTGCTTTCATCGGTTTTCTCTTCGCTGCCGCGGGCACGCTGGTTTTCGCCCAGCAAGGCGCTCCTCCAAAAGAAAATCCTGCCCCTATCCCTCGCCTCACCATCGAGGTCACTGGTGGCGATGCTAACAAACCCGTTGACAATGCCAGCGTCTACGTCAAAACCGAACAAGACCACCTCATCAAGGACAAGAAAACGGAACAAAACGTCAAAACAAACAAAGATGGCATCGCCCACCTTCCCGAGCCACCGTTGGGCCGTGTTTTGATTCAGGTGGTGGCCGAAGGTTGGAAGCCCTACGGAAAGTGGTACGACATCTCCGATCCGAAACAAGTCGTCAAGATTCATCTCGATCGCCCGCCGAAGTGGTACTAACTCGTTTCCCGCAGCGTACCTAAACTCGACACCCAGTTCGCCGCGCTTTCCATCTCCGGGCACTTCCTCTCACCGCCTCATCTAAAATGCCGCACATACCATCTCCCGCACTACGCCAGCCCCTAGGTGTCATCCCGAACGGCGTGCCTTTTGCGCCGTGAGGGATCTGCTTTTCTCTTTCGCCCATCACCGCAAGCCCTGTACCAACGCCGCCTCCGTCCTCTCCGCCAGAATTTCTCTTTCTCTGCAAAACTTTTCTCTCTCCGCATCACCTCCGCGATGCATTCTGTGATTTTCAAACCACAATCCGGTGATCCAACGCACCCTTCGCAAGAAAAATATCCGCCGCTCGGCAATTCTCCGGTCTGATTGCACCAAAATAGTGCAATCCGTATCATCGTGTTGAATCGTGCGGGGTTACTCCCTTCTGCAGGTCGACTTTCCACAAAGTTTTCAACACTTGTGTGCAAAACTTAACGGGAATTAAATTTTTCCTGCTGCTCTTCGGCCTCGTTCGTGCTAAAGCACACCCGCTTCTCTTTTGACCGCTTCCATTCCTCGATGCTACATTGGCATCACGCTCTATGCAGGAATCCTACGAAGGCCCTTTTTCGATTGTCCGCATGTTCTGGGGAAATCTCGCCGCACGCCCTTTGCGTTGCGCCCTCAGCATTCTCGCTATCGCCATTCAAGTTGTTCTGGTTCTGATGATTGTGGGCCTCACCAGCGGCGTCATCGCCGAATGGGGCAAGCGCGTTGAAGGAGTCGGCGCCGATCTCCTCGTCCAACCACCCAACTCCTCCATCTTCTTTGCTTTCTCCAGCGCCGTGATGCCGGAATCCCTCGGCGACGAAATCGCCAAGCTCCCCGATGTGGATGAATCCGCTCCCACGCTCATCGTCTCCGACCCCAAGACGCTCATCATCATCTACGGTATCGACTACAAACGGTTCAACGCCCTAAGCCAGGGATTCATTTTCCGCTCCGGCCACCCCATGCAAGGCCCTGACGATGCGCTCGCCGACGACATCATCGCGCAAACCCGCCACATCAAAGTCGGCGACACCGTAAACCTGGTCAATCATCTTTTCAAAATCTCCGGTATCGTGGCCCACGGCAAAGGCGCGCGGTATTTCATCCCGCTTAAAACCGGACAGGACATCATCGGTGCCGAGAACCACATCTCCATGGTTTTTGTTCGCAGTAAAGGCAACACCGACGCCGCCCGCGCCGAAATCCTCAAGCTCGATCCGCAGAATCGTGTCCGCTCCATGGCCGAATACGTTTCCCTGATGAACTCCTCCAACCTCCCGGAGCTCAAACCCTTCATCAAGACCATGGTTGGCCTCGGCATCGTCATCAGCTTCCTGGTTGTCCTGATGAATATGCACACCATGATCCTGGAGCGCACCCGCGAGATCGGCATCCTCAAAGCACTCGGCTTCTCGCGCCTCGACGTCGTGAAAATGTTCCTTGGGGAAACCGCGTTCCTCACCATCGTCGGCAGCCTCATCGGCATCGGCATCACCTTTCTCACCAAAGCCATTCTCAAGGAAACCAATCCCGGCCTCTCCGTGCTTCTAACTCCCGGCTGGGTCATTGGCTCCATCGGACTCGCGCTCATCGGTGCCGCCCTCGGCGCCGCTGTTCCTGCGCTGCGCGCCTCCAGCGTCGATCCCGTTGAAGCCCTCGCCTACGAATAGCATTTTCCGTTTTGCACAATCCTCCACAGCCCGGCAATTGCTTACATCCAATGAACCTGATATGAACGACGATAGAAAGTGGCCCTCGCCATCGCGTCAGGCCCGTTCAATCTGAAATTCGCTAAGGAGAAATTCATGACCCGCGGTTTTCCCGCCCTTGCGTTCCTTGCGGTACTCTCGTTCGCTTGCTCGGCTCCGGTGCGCGCCCAGATGGGCATGGATCTTTTCAAGCGCCCGGCAATCGCCAAGGCCTTTCATCCCGTCGTCGGCAAAGGCTCCGTCTACCAGGCCACGGGAAAAGATTCCAAGTCGAGCACATCGGAGATTTCCATCGTTGGCAAAGAATCCGTGGACGGCAAGGAAGCCTTCTGGATGGAATTTGTCTCCACCGAATCCGACGGGAAAACGGTCATGGGCAAAACGCTCATCACTCCAGACGACATGCAATTTCATCGCATCATCTTCCAGCAGGCCGGCCAACAGGCCATGGAAATGCCCGCGCAGATGATCACTGCTCATCGCGGAAACCTGCAAGAGTCAGCGAATGAATGGCATTCCGTCGGCACGGAATCCGTCACCGTTCCCGCCGGCACTTTTTCCTGCGACCACTGGCACAACGATAAAACCAAGGCCGACATCTGGACCAGCGACAAGGTCTCTCCCTTCGGCATGGTGAAGTCCGTCAACGCCAACGGCAGCACGGATGTCCTCGTAAAGATTCTCGACGACGCCACCGACCGCATCACCGGCCCTGTCAAGGCATTCGACATGCAGCAGATGATGCAGGAGATGCAGCAGCACCGTCAGCAGGGATCTCAGCCCTGATCTCTCGCCCGGAATCCCGGAATCGGACTGCCAATTAACAACCTTGTTAAAGCCCACCGCAATCAATTCGTCATTCCTCGCCCCGCTTCTTCCGTTGCGTGGCATAATAGCTCCGTCGTCCCGAGCCTCGCGTTTTGCCGGGGTTGTGGGATCTGCTCTTCGCTCCTGGCGCCCGTCATCGCAAGATTTTCCATAGCGCCATGCAAGTTCTCGCACACTCGGAGCGCCTCGGCTCTCCGCCGGTATTGAATTCGTTGATACCGCATCCAATCTGTGGGGGTCCTTCTTGGTCGCCAACCCGGAAAAATTTCATCCTGCCCGCGTTCTTGATCGTCGCGAAATTGCCGAAGACCTTTTTATCCTGAAAATTGACCCCGGTGCTCCGTATACCTACCTGGCGGGTCAATACGCCACGCTCGGCGTGGATCTCGAAGACAAACCACTCGAGCGCGCCTATTCGATCGTCTCCTCACCCTATGAACCCGTGCTGGAATTTTTTGTCGAACGCGTTCCCGGAGGCAAACTCTCTCCGCGCCTCTACGAAATGCAACCCGGCACACCACTGCTGCTCCGCCGTTTTGCCAAGGGCCGATTCACGCTCGATCTTCGCAGCGGGCGCAAGAATCATCTGCTGCTGGCCACTGTCACCGGCGTCGCTCCTTACCTCAGCTACATCCGCACGTTGTATCAGGATTGGAAAAACCACGAGAGCCCCATGCCTGGCGAGCACCGGCTGTTCTGCGTGCAAGGCTCCAGCCACGTCCATGAATTTGGTTATCGCGATGAGTTGGAAAAAGTCGCCGCTGAAGTTCCCTGGCTCAAGTACGTTCCCACCATCAGCCGTCTCTGGGAAAATCCCGATTGGCATGGCGAATCCGGCCGCGTGGACGACCTGATCCGCAAATATCTGGAAGTCTGGAATCTGCGCCCGGAAGATACAACCGCTTATCTCTGCGGCCATCCCGGCATGGTCGAAACCGGCAAGGGCATCCTGCAACGCGCCGGCTGGAAAAAAGACGCCCTCCAGGATGAAGTCTACTTCATCCCCGGCACGTAGCCCCTAAGTAGCACAGGTTTCAACCTGTGTCTTCGATCGATCTAACGCCGCGCCCACCTGATCTTGAGGGTGCCCCACCCTTGTCTTCTAAGGGTGGGCTCTTACGATCGAAAGCCACGAATCTCTTCCTCTTCCGATTTTCGATTTTCCAATTTCCATTTTCTATCTTTAAATCAAACTCCCGGCCCCATCTCCTCCAACTCGTCCGCCACATCCCGCAATACCCGCGCCGGTACACTCACATGCACCACATCCCCATCCTCGCTCACCGCGTCAATCCGCAATTTCCCGTCCACCATCGTCACGCGCACGTGATTGTCCTGTCCCGCCACATCCACCAGTTCCATATCCGGATATTTCTCCAGCTCTTTCGAAACCTCGCGAAGCACCGGCAGGTAAGGCCGCACCTGCCGCTCGGCGGCCCGCATCTTCTCTGCCGGCACAAAATGCATTCCCGTAGCCACCACCGTCGCCGGCACCCAGAAATGTACGTGCGAGCCTTCGCCGCGCTGCTCGTCCACGTCCACCCGGATCACTCCCTCGTGAAATACATAAGCCCCTGCCATCGCCGCCGTAGCCCCCAACCCCAAAGCCACCTTCGCCAAGATCAGCATTCCTCCTCCTTTGGGAGCGCCACGCCTACTCCATCAATCTCTTAGTCCGACACATTCTTCGAATCCACCCAAATCCGTACCGTATTCTCCTCATCCTTCACCGTCACCAGTTCCGTGTCTCCATGCGCCGAAAGCGCCTTCAGTGCCGCCAAAATATCCAGCTCATCCTTCCCCGCAGACAGCAGCGCATCCACAACCTTCATCGGAACCTTGATCTCCACCTTGGTCTCATGCCCCGCCGCGGATTTCTCATTCGTCTTCCCGGACTTCGCGCCCGCCTTGCCTCCATCCCCTTTATCCGTCACATGCACGTACAAATATCCGCCGCTCTTCGCCACCCGCACATTGTTCTCGTTGCTCTGCACGGTCACGTATTCGCCGTCCCGCGAACTGCGCACCGCCTCCAGCAGCGCCCGCAGGTCCACGTCGTTCACATGAGCGGAATCAATCCTCACCTTCCCGTCGTGCAGATTTTCCTGATGAATCGCCGGCAACACTTTCGCCGCCATCTCCACCGGAACGTTCACGCGGACCGTCTCCCCGTGATCCTCTTTGCTCTCCACGCGCACGTGGATCCACTGCTCGCTCTTGCTGCTTGGATTGGACGTGGTATCTTGCGCCGGTGTGGCGGCAGGCAGGAAAGTGCTGGCTGCCAGGGCAGCCGCAAAGCTCAAACCGAGGAACCCCCGAAAATAGGTCATGGCGAATCTCCTTACCCACGAAGTACGGAGAAGCCACCTGAAAAGTTCCAATCCGGGGATATCGACAAAAAAACCAGGGGCTGGGCGAGCCCCTGGTGAGCGTAGCTAACAACCAACCGAGTAACTCAATCAAGACAACCGCGCGCGCTAAACCGCCGCCAGCGTTTCCAGCGCTGTCTTATTCCAGACCAGCAGCGTCGAGCCGTTCAATTCCACCAGCTTCTGCCGCTTAAAATCGCTCAAGGTTCGGGTCACGCTCTCCCGCGAACAGCCAATCAGTTGAGCCAGTTCCTCATGCGTCAGCGCCAGCTTCACCCGCACCGCGCCGTCGCTCTCCCGGCCCTCCGCCGACCAGCCCACCAGGAACTTCGCCAGCTTTTCGGACACCGAACTCGCCAGTCCCAGCGACCGGATCACTTCATACGCCGAATGGCATTCCTGCCCCAACTGCTGCACCACCCGCAGGCAGGCCTCTCCGTTATCCTTGATAAACCGCAGAAAATCTTCCTTGCTCACGTAGGCAAATTGCGAGGGCTGCATCGTTTCGATGGTCACCTCGTGCGGACGCCCGGTGACGATCGAGTTCAGGCCAAACACCTGGCCCGGCTTCGCGATCTTCAGAATAAAAGTCTTTCCATCGCTGTTCGTCGTCAGCAATTTCACCCGGCCTTGGCACAGGATGTGCACTCCCCGCGCCGCTTCCCCCTCCATGCAAATCAAAGCGCCTTCCGGATAGGAGGTCACGTGCTTCAACCGGTCCCACTCTCGCGCTGCTGGGTCAGACATCCGGCAGAAGAACGCTTCGTTCCTCATCCGGCAAGCCGCGCACGAATCTCCCGCAGTCAAACCGTGCACTGCCCCCACTCTCCGTGCCGGCAGGCTCGGCGTGCGGAAACTCATTGTCTGTGGTCTTTCGGCAATCATCGCGCTTGGCATGCTGGGTGTCCTTTCGCTTATCCGGTTCAACCTTTTCTCATCGAACGCCAAAGGAAAAGGCATCCAGCGTGCCAATTACGTGCGAAACGCGGAAAAACGCAACACTCCGGTAAGTTGTTTAGTTAAAAGAACTTAATTTCTACATGAAACAGGATGTGCCGATTCGGCTCGTCCAATGGACGGCATTCCTGCGTCGGATGCCGCAGGCCTGTGTGATATCCATCACTTTTCACTGTGACGCGGTGTCAGTTTGGCCCCCGGTTCCATTCCGGAGACCCCACAACTCTCATTGCGATCTTATTGTTTTTGCTACAGGTGAAAAGCGCGGTACCCCGGTCCCACCCTCATCGAGTGGTGCCACGCCATCGGAAATGCCCACCACACCAGTGCCCCCAGGATCGCCTGCCCCAGCGCCAGCGGCAAAATGTTACGTTCCCGTCCAAAGAGCCACGCCATCGCGATGCCGCCCACCAGCGTCAACGGCACCAGCACCGGATTCGGCCAGTGCAGCGTGCCAAACAGCGCGCCCGACAAAATTGCCGCCGGCCAGAGGCTCTCGAAATATCCAAGCAACCGGTTGGTCAAAAACGAATTCAACGCTATCTGCTGCAACAGGCAAAACGCCAGATACCCCCCGAACCTCCGTGGCTCGATCAGGTGAACTGGAGCGCGTTGCAACATCCCCAAAAAGAGTCCCGTGCCGCAGATTGCCACCGAAGCCGGAGCAAAAAACAGGAATGCTCGTCGCGCCGCCGGCCAAAGATTATCTCCGCGCCATCCTAGCGTTCTCGGCGTGTCTTTGCGCAGCACAACGCTCAGCGTCAGCCACACTGCCATCACCCACCAGGTTCGCGGTGCCTCCGTCTGCCACTTCCAGATATACATCCCCACAAAGGCCGCGAACGCCAGCGCTTCCACTAAACAGGAAATTCGCCATCCTCGAGAATTGGTCATCAATTTGCAAACTCGTCTTCATCATTCGCGTGGCCCAACCGGATCATCCGCAGCACGCTCATGAACAGCTCTTCAATCTCGGTCTCCGTCGCGGTATCCGACCCCAAAAATTCCAGCAATTCAAAATCAGGAAATCCTCGGTTCGTGATCCGTCCAGGGAGCGCCTCCCGCAATCTGGCGGCCGGCACCGCTCCGGTTGCTTGAATCTCTTCAAACGTTACGCGATGCAAGGTATCTTGGAAGAGGGAAGGAGCAAGCAGGTTGCACAGCTCCATCCGCGTCAGTGGCCGGATTAGATTCGAACACAGCAGGCGCAACGCCTGGCGTTCGTGCTGAAGTTCCGTTTCTTTTTGGTTGTTCGCCATAGGATCCTGTTTCTTATGGTAACAACGAGGGCGGGGAGAATCCTACTTTCGCCGCTTCCCCGGGGCAGGGAGGTCTCATGTCGGAACAGCAACGTGTCCTAATTCTCGGCGGCGGCTTCGCCGGGCTGGTTGCCGCGCAAACCCTAAAGCGCGCCGATGTCCGCATCACTTTGCTCGATAAGCGCAACTTCCATCTCTTTCAGCCTCTTCTCTATCAGGTAGCCACCGGCTCGCTCTCGCCTGCGGAAATTGCCGCGCCGCTGCGTTCTGTCCTCAGCCACCAGAAAAATGTCGAAGTCCTTCTCGGCGAAGCCGTGGATATTGACCCCGCGGGCAAACGCGTTCTGCTCGCCGATGGCGGCGATTTTTCCCTATGACACGCTCGTCATCGCCACCGGTTCCCAGACCTCTTATTACGGAAAGGACGATTGGCGCGAAAACGCCCCCAGCCTCAAGTCCGTCGAAGAAGCCACCGCCATGCGCCACAAGTTGCTTTACGCGTTCGAGCGCGCCGAGCGCGCCGAATCCGAAGAGGAAGCCCGCGCCTGGCTAAATTTCGTCATCGTCGGAGCCGGTGCCACTGGCCTTGAACTCGCCGGTGCGCTGGCCGAAATCGCGCACCAGACGCTTAAACACGATTTCCGCCGCATCCGTCCGCAGGAAGCGCGCATCATCCTGATGGAAGGTGGCCCCCGAGTTTTGTCCGCGTATCCCGAAGATCTTTCTGCCAAAGCCGAAGAACTGGTCAAGAATCTCGGCGTAGAGGTAATGGTCGGCGCCATGGCCACCAACATTGACGCCAACGGCGTCAGCTACCGTCATGGCGACGCCACTGGAAACATCGCCGCTCGCACCGTGCTCTGGGCCGGCGGCGTCACCGCCACGCCCTTCGCACGCAAAGTTGCCGAGCGTCTCCATGCCGAAACCGACCGTGTCGGCCGCTTCAAGGTCAATCCTGACCTCACGCTCCCCAACCATCCGGAGATTTTCGTCCTCGGTGACCTCGCGCTCTCCTTCAACGAAAAAGGCCATCAGCTCCCCGGCGTCGCGCAGGTGGCCATTCAAGGCGGACGCTATGCCGGTAAGGCCATCATTGCTCGTCTCGCTGGCCGCACGCCGCCTCCCTTCAAATATTTCGACAAGGGAGATATGGCAGTCATCGGCCGCGCCGCCGCCGTCGCCAATATTTTCGGCTTCCACATCTCCGGCTTTCCCGCCTGGTTCACCTGGGTTTTCATCCATCTGCTATACATCGTCGAATTTCAGAGCCGCATTCTCGTCATGATCCAATGGGGTTTCCTCTACCTCTCCTTCAGCCGCAACGCCCGCCTCATCACCGGCGAAATCTCCCCCGATCCTTCGCCGTCCGATCCCCTGTAGGGCCCGCCTTCCGAGGCGGGCCGTTCCCTCGCTTCTCCACTCCGTCCCCCTCCGGTTGTCACGGCATCCACAGTCGAGTTATGGTCATTGCCCCAAACCTTCGGTGCGTTTTTGCCTGGGGTTGGCGCTTTCGTTGACCGCTTCGGGCAGTGAGGCTATAAGATATGAATCTCATGAACTTCCCCGTGATCGTTGCCCTGGTTTCTTTGTTTGTACTCTGGCTCGCCGCGCTCCTCGGCGTCCGGCTGCGGCTCAATCTCAAACCGATGGATTCCGACGAGCGCAACGACTTCGACGTCATCGTCGCCGCCGCTCTCACCCTCCTCGGCTTGATCATTGGCTTCACCTTTTCCATGGCCATCTCCCGATATGATCAGCGCAAAAACTATGAAGAAGAGGAAGCCAACGCCATTGGCACCGAATATCTCCGCGCCAATCTTCTTCCCGCCGCGGACGCCGCAAAGATTCAACAAACACTTCGCGCCTATCTCGACCTGCGCATCGCCTTTTACAACACTCGCCGGGGCAGCGCACTGGAACACGTAAATGCGGAGACCGCCCGCACCCAGTCCGAATTGTGGAACCTGGTGGAAACTTCCGTGCGGCCAAATCCCACTCCCGTGGCCGCGCTGGCTGTGGCCGGCATGAATGATGTCCTGAATCGGCAGGGCTACACCCAAGCCGCCTGGTGGAACCGCATCCCCATCGCTGCCTGGGGACTCCTCTTCGCCATCGCTATCGCCTGCAACCTTTTAATTGGCTTCAGCGCTCATCGCGTGGATGCCAAGGCGCGCCGATATTTGGTCCTCCCGCTCATTGTCGCGATTGCCTTTCTATTGATCGCGGACATTGATAGCCCTCGTGGCGGCATCATCCGTGTCCACCCGCAAAATCTCGAATCACTGGCGCCTTCTCTCCAACCCTGACGCGCCCCACCAAATTAGGCTGTGCCGTTTCTCAGCCGTTCCCCGGGGGCGCGCGGCGCCTTCGACGAGAGAACTTTCACCATCGACAAATTAAGGGAAGGGAATCATTCTTGCCGTCATTCTGTCTTGCACCTTTGTTCACCCCGCTCTTCACTTTTTGCGCGGCAGCTCAACTCGGCATAAACTAGTCGCATCACTAGGATCTCGGAGGGGCGCATGGCAACCAAATCCGAAACCTCTCTTCCCCAGCCGGGTACTCCTCAAGATTTTCTCCGGCTCAAGGCCCACGACCTCGACATCTACAACACAAATGGTTTTCTAATTGCTCGTGGCATGTTTGCCTCCGACGAAATCGATTGCATGAAGGTCGAAGCCGAACGCAACCTCGCTGGCGCCTCCCTCCTCAAAAAAGCCGATCGCGCCGGAAATCCCGTGGATCTGGCCATGTGGGACCGTCCGCAAGACGACATCTATGGCATGTTCTCCCGCAACCAGCGCGTCGTGAAAAATGTGGAAACGCTGCTGGGCGGCGAAGTTTATCTCTATAGCGCCAAAATGATCATGAAAAACGCCCGCGAAGGCGGCGCGTGGGAATGGCATCAGGACTACGGTTATTGGTACGACTATGGCTGTCTGCTGCCCACGATGTTGAGCTGCCTCATCGCTGTGGACCGCGCCACGCAGGAGAACGGCTGCCTCCAGATTTTGTCCGGCTCGCACGCCATGGGTCGCATCAATCACGACCGCATCAACGAACAAACCATGGCCAATCCCGAGCATGTCGAAGCCGCTCGCGCCCGCTTTCCGCTTGTCTATCTCGAACTCGATCCTGGCGACGCCGTTTTCTTCCACTGCAACCTGCTCCACCGCTCCGATGCCAATCGCTCCGAGCATCGCCGCTGGAATTTCATCGCCTCCTACAACACCGTCGCCAACCAGCCCTACAAACGCGTCCGCGACTACGGCAATTACGAACCCCTGATCCAGGTCCCCACAAACGCCATCCGCACCTTCTCCGCAAAGTAGCACGCGCTTCAGCTTGCGCACCGATCACGCAACCCCACCTTTGGTCCTCCTCCAAATCTCCGTGTTCTCTGTGTTCTTCCTCTGTGGCCTCTGTGTTAAGCCTTTTTCCCACAATCTATGCTTTAATCTCTCCCCGTGCCCGCTTCCCCTCGCGTCACCATCATCGGCAGCTACATCGTCGCCCTCGTCATGGACATGGACCGCCTCCCCATCGAAGGCGAAACCGTTGTCGGCCGCGACTTTCACACCACCTTCGGCGGCAAAGGTTCCAACGCCGCGGTCGCCGCTGCCCGTCTCGGCGCGGACACCTGGTTCCTCGGCAAAGTCGGCCGCGATTCCTTTGCCGCGGATTTCGTCGCCATGTTGGTTCGCGAAAACGTCCATCGCGAAAAAGTTCTCTACTCCGAAAATCACCCCACAGGCGTCGGCATCATCCTGTTCAATTCCATCGGCACCAATCTCATCGCCATCGATCCCGGCGCGAATAACCAGCTCTCCCCCGCCGACCTGGCCGAACACATCGATGTGATCCGCGCCTCCTCCGTCATCGTCTCCCCTCTCGAAATACCTCTCGATACAGCCCTCGCAGGCGCGCGCCTGGCCCACCAGCATGGCGTCAAAGCCATCCTGAATCCCGCGCCTGCTTGCGACGTTCGCAAATCCGATTTGTCTTGTTTGTTTGCTCTGACGCCCAATGAAACCGAGGCTCGTGTCTGCCTCGGCCTGCCGTCCGACGATCCTGCCAACGACGACGAACTCGCCCGCGCCCTGCTCGACCTCGGCCCCGAAAACGTGATGCTCACACGCGGAGCCCAAGGCGTTCTTTGGGCTTCCCGCCAAGGTGTGCGCTCGATTCCCGCGTTGCACGTCAATCCCGTGGACACCGTCGGCGCTGGAGATGCCTTCAACGCCGGCCTCGCCGTCGGCCTCTCTGAAGGACAGTCCACAATTCATTCCATTGCCCTCGGCGTCGCCGCTGCGTCGCTTTCCACCGAAAAACGCGAAACGCTTGCGTCTTACCCTCACCGCCCCGTTGTCGAAGCGCGGCTTCCCGAGCTCATCCATGCGCTTCCCTGAGCCGTGACTCCGAACGCCCATTTCGTGAACTGGAGTGCCCAATGACTCTCGCTTTAGGTCTCTCTATCGTTCTGTTCGCGGCGATTCTTCAGGGCACATTCATCCTGCCCATGAATCACACTCGCGATTGGAAGTGGGAGCATAGCTGGTTCACATTTTCCGCACTCGGTATGGTCGTGCTTAACGCCGCCATCGGCTTCTCCACGATTCCTTCGCTTCTGGGGATCTATTCCGCCACCCCAGACGCCACCCTGCTGCTTTTGAGTGTGCTTGGCCTCGGATGGGGCATCGGCGCGGTGCTTTTCGGCCTGGGCATGGCCCGGCTAGGCATGGCCCTCGGTTATCCAATCATCATGGGACTCATCGCTGTCCTTGGCGGCCTTCTTCCGTTCTTGCTGCTGCACGCTCGCGACGTTCTTTCAGCTCGCGGCGGAATTTATTTCCTCGGCACTGCGCTTGCCATCGTCGGCATTGTCTTCTGCTCTCGCGCCGCAGCTCTTCGTGATCGGCAGGCTCTTCCCTCGAGTTCCGACCAAAGATCCGGGCTCCTCTCGGGGCTCCTTATCGCCATCTTTGCCGGAGTGCTTTCCTGTCTTCCGAATCTCGGCATCTCCCTCACGGCCCCGCTCATCCACGCAGGCGCTTCCTTCGGGGTCCCCGCGGCGCGCGCCGCGAACGCAGTCTGGGTCTTATTCTTTGGTATGGGATTTCTGGCGAACGGAGTCTACTGCCTTTGGAAAATGGGGAAGGGAAACGATCTCTCTGCGCTTTTCCGCAACGCCACCTCGCGCAACCTCATGCTGATCTTTTCCATGGCCGCGATGTGGATCGGAAGCTTTTACCTCTATGGCATCGGCACGTCGTTTCTCGGGTCCGCTGGCGCCATCTTCGCGTGGCCACTCTTCATCTGCACGTCTATCGTAGTCGGCAATTTCTGGGGAATCCGCGCGGGAGAATGGACCTCCGCTCCGCCACAAGCCCGCCTTCGCCTGCGCATCGGTCTGGCGATTCTCATCGCCTCCGTCATCGTCATTTCGCTCGTCAATTTCACAACGGGTTCGTGATGCGCGCGAATAGGCGAAGCTTAATAGACTCGCACGGTATTCCGGCTGGCTGTTTCAAACCCAGCTTCCTCGGGATTCCTTGCAAACCAACTCTTCGCTCCTTCCATTCACGTGCCGCAGACGAAAGCCCACCCTTCCGCCTGGGCCCGTTCAATTCGCTGGTTTAACTGGCTTGGCTTGTCGCTCTCCGGCGCAAATCCGCCGGGACCCGGTCACTTGCTGCCGGCAGGATCATCGGTACCTTCCGGCGATATTCGGCATACTCCGCGTGCATCCTCATTAAATCGCGCTCCTCAAACTGCACCGCAACCAGAATGTACGCCGTCGTCGCGATCGCAAAAACCAGATGCGCCGCGGTCATCTCCACCGCAGACCAGAACACCAGCAGCCACCCAACGTAGAGCGGGTGCCGCACATATCGGTACAGCCACGGTGTGCGGAACCCCAGTGCTTGATACTCTTTCCCGCGCAATTTGAACCACACCTGTCTAAGCCCAAAAAGATCAAAATGGTTGATCAGAAATGTCGCGAGCAGCACGAGCGTCCAGCCGGCGCCGTACGAGATCCAGAGTGCGATCCGGCCGACCTCATTCTCCACGTTCCAGATCACTCCTCCCATGGGCTCCCACTTCCAGAAAAGCACGAGCAGCGCCACGCTCGAGAGCAGAACATACGTGCTCCTTTCCACCGCTGTCGGCACAATTCGTGTCCATGCCTTTTTGAACCACTGCCTCGCCATTACGCTGTGCTGCACGGCAAACAACCCTAGCAGCGCAGCGTTGATCACCAACGCCTGCCCGAAACTACTCTCTGCGCCGGAATCGATGGACTTTGGAACCCCGAAGTTGCCCAGGAAGCCAATCGCATATAGAAATGACATCAGGAACAGCACGTAACAAAGTATCCCGTAGACAAATGCCGATATTCGACCGACCATACTTCCTCCTCCTCGGGTCCGCGTCTGCGTTACAATCTACCTAGCTGTGCACTCGGAGCCCGTCTCCGCCTATTTACGCGCTGCCAGGCTCCTGAAGTACTTTGCTTTCTCTGAAATATTTCTTTCGTTTTTCTGAAACCATGAACTCGCTCAATTCCAGCGGTGTCTATCAGTTCGGCCCGTTCCGTTTGGAAGTGACGGAGCATCGCCTGATCCGTGGCGACCGCACGATCCCTCTCCCGGGCAAGGCCTTTGAAACCTTACGCGTTCTCGTTGAGCGGCACGGCCAGCTTGTTTCCAAGAACGATTTGCTAAATTCGGTCTGGCCGGAAACCGCCGTTGAAGAAAACAACCTTGACCGCAGTATCTCCACGCTTCGCAAAGCTCTAGGGGAGAAATCCTCTTCCCCGCGCTTTATCGAAACCGTGCCTCGTGTTGGCTATCGTTTCGTTGCTTCGGTCACCGAATTTACCGGTGCCCAAGGTTCCACATCTCTCGCGCATCACACTGGAACGCACCCTCCCGTTCGTCAGGAAATTCGTTTCTGCGTCAGTCCGGACAACGTCCGCATTGCTTATGCCAAGGTCGGATGCGGGTTTCCGATCGTAAAGGTTGCCAACTGTTTTAATCACCTTGCTTTTGAATGGGAAAGCCCCATCTGGCACCACTGGGTACGCGATCTCGCATCAGACAACAGCATTCTTCGTTACGACGGACGGGGCAATGGCCTGTCCGAATGGAATATCGGTGACATCTGTTTTGATCAGTGGGTGCGCGATCTCGAAGCGGTCGTGGACGCCGCCGCCCTAGATAAATTCGCGCTCATGGGACAATCGCAGGGCGGCGCGGTCGCTATCGCCTACGCGGTCAAACACCCTGAGCGCGTCAGCCACCTGATTCTCTGCGGGGCGTATGCTCGCGGAGCTAATTTCCGCGATCGTCTCGACGCTGCGGAAGTCCGCCGCGCGCTGGAGACTCTGGTTCAACTGAATTGGGGAAAGAGTAATCCGTCTTTCTTTCAGATGGTCACAAATCTATACATCCCCGAAAACACTACTCCTGAGGAACAGGACTGGTTTCGAGAACTCCAGCTCATCTCCGTGACGACGGCAAATCTCGTCAAATTCATGCGCGCCTGCGACGACATTAACATTCGGTCGCTCCTTCCGCGAGTTTGCGTTCCCACTATCGTTTTCCATAGTGATCGCGACCGCATCGCTCCTCCCGAAGAGGGCCGCATCCTCGCCGCCGAAATCCCTGGCGCCAAGTTCGTTCCTCTCACCAGTGGCAACCACATACTCGTGGCTGCCGAACCTGCCTGGAAAATATTCCGGCAGGAGCTCTCCACTTTCCTCAAGGCAGACACCCCCAGCCCTACTGCGCACGGGTAGGCGCAACCTTCAACCTTTCGAATTTGACTGCTTTGGGAAATTTAACCACGGAGGCCCGTGTAATAAGCCCGAGGCCTGCATGGCAATCGCTGTGTCCGCCCGCGCCATCCCCACCGCGCGCCAACGGAAAGACCTTCTCAATACCGCGATGCTATCCCTCTTGATCTGGCTCCGGCTCCAGATATTCGATCGGCGGTCCGCCTTCGTCCGTTCCTTGCGGCCTTTCCTTCTTTTCCAGCTTCTTCTGCGCTCGGCGCTCTTCCTTCATCTTCTGCTTTTCCAGACGTTTCATCTCTTTTTGCCGTTTCTGAAAAGTGATTGGCATCCTGCCTCCTTGTAATGGGCCCCTATGCGCTTCCGTGCTTCTGGAGCGGATCCGTTCCGATCAGTAGGAACCCTGGACAAATACCCGAAACTTGCTCGACCGCGAAGAATGCCTCAGCTTCCGAAGCGCTTTGGCTTCGATTTGCCGGATTCTCTCCCGCGTCACCGAAAACGTCTGCCCAACCTCTTCCAACGTATGCTCGCTGCCGTCTTCCATGCCAAACCGCATCCGAATAATCTTTTCCTCGCGCGGAGTCAGCGTTTTCAGCGCGTGCCCCAATTGCTCCTTCATGTTCATGTGGATGGCGGCATCGGAGGGAGACACCACGTGCTTGTCCTCGATGAAATCCGCCAACCGCGCCTCTTCGTCGTCGCCCACGGGCGTTTCAAAGGAAACCGGCAGTTGCGCGATTTTCTTTGCCTTGCGCACCTGCTCCACCGGCACATCCATGCGCTTGGCGATCTCTTCCACCGTCGGCTCGCGTCCAAGTTCCTGCACCAGTTGCCTGCTGGTCCGCATCTGTTTGTTGATGCACTCAATCATGTGCACCGGCACGCGAATCGTCCGCGCCTGGTCGGCGATGGCCCTGGTGATCGCTTGCCGAATCCACCACGTCGCGTAGGTTGAAAATTTATAGCCACGCCGCCATTCGAACTTGTCCGTCCCGCGCATCAGGCCAATATTGCCTTCCTGGATCAAATCCAGAAAGTGCAGTCCGCGATTCGTATATTTTTTCGCAATCGAAACCACCAGCCGCAGATTGGCTTCCGTCAGTTCCCGCTTGGCCTTTTCCGCAAGCGCTTCACCGCGCGAAATCAGGGCCAGCATCCGTTTCAGCTCGCCCGGACCCATCTCCATGGCTTCTTCCAGTTGATCGCGTTGCGCGCGCCGCGCATGCAGCTCTCTGCGCACCGTCGCCGCTGTTTCCCTGCACCGAGGAACCCGTCCGCCGCTTCAGCCGGACAATCTCTTCTTCCTGCGTGCTCAGTTTTCTGGCCGTGCTCCGCAGCAGCGTAATCAAGCGGTGCTTCTCGCGTTCGTGGAAATGGATGGACCGGATCAGGCGCGACATCTCGATTCTTGTCCGTGCCAGTTCCATCGATAACTTCAGGTGCCTCCGGTGGTTGCCTTTGGCCGTCTGCTTGATCCGCGCGGCTTGCTCCACGGCCGCTTCCCGCCGCTTTTCGATCTTGTCGATAATCTTCAGCGTCTGCCGGGTTTTCTCTTCAATCTTCGCTTCGGTCAGTTCTTCCTCATCGAAATGAAGAATAGACTTGATCGCCACCGCGCCGCTCCGCAGCCCCGCCCCGGTCGTCAGCATTTCCTTCACGATCAGCGGCGAGCGCGACATCGTTTTCATGATCAGAATCTTGCCCAATTCCATGCGCTTGGCGATTTCCACTTCAAGCTCGCGCGTCAGCAGCGGCACCGTGCCCATCTCACGCAAATAAGTACGTACTGGGTCTCCCGCCAGGTCGCTAGTTTGCGGAGCGTACTCCCGGGTCGTCTCGCTCGCGGTGGAACTTTCTTCCGCGTGCGGCTCAAATGCAGCCCCCGTCGCACCGCCTGCGTGCGACGCCATGGCCTCCGCGGCATCCTCGTAAATCTGGATCCCGTCCCGCTCCAGCGCGGAAAACAGTTCGTCCAGCTCTTCCGAGGCGCCATCCGAAGCCGGCAGCGCCGTGTTTAGTTCGTTTGCAAGCAGATATCCGCGCTCCCTGGCCGATTGCAAAAGGCCGCGCACCGGACTCTGATTATCCTGATTCGACAAAGATTTCTCCCTTGGACCCAGTGCCAAAATTCGCCGGCCAATCGCTACTCTCCGGCTACCAACTCAAGTACACAATCACCACGCGGGGCAGGGAAGAACGCCTGCAATCGCGCCTGCGCCGGCTAATGCGCCCGGTCTCCGCGATGACCCCGCCTCTGCAATTTCGCTCGGAACGATGATTCCTGGATTCGGTTATCCCAGATTCGCTTCTCTAGTGTACACCCCATGCCCGGGAATTGCCGGAACGCCCCCGGACTTGGTTTCTCGCACAGATTTTCGCAAGCAAAAGCCGCAAGAAAATCGCCCTGTTACTTATTTCCCTTCTTTAAACCGGGCCTATTCGTTGCCCACCGCCGGACGGCTTTCTTTCGGGAGTTCAGCTGCCTTCGCTTTTCGCTGCTGTTCGCATCGCCGCGCTTTTGCGGCGAACGCACCAAGCTCTCCACAAAATGGAGCGGATCGCGCAGATTCTGCAGCTCCCGGTAGTAGTACACCGCCGTTGGCCGCCTTCGCTTGAATCTCAGATTGCGCAAAAACTCCAGCTCTTCTCCCGTCGCGTCTCCCCGCAATTCGGGCGCATTCAGAAAATCCGTGAACCCGTGTTCCACTTCGTCGGCATCATCGAGCTCCACAAACTGCACGTTCACCTGCCTCACGGTGGAAAATTGCCGGTCCAGAAAGACGTCTATCGAGAAATTTGCCAGATCGATATCCCAGGACTCGATCAGCGGCATGAGGAAGGCCGCGCACTGCTCCGCGGAAATGTTGAAGACGTCCGTGTCCAGAAAATCCAGTATCACGCTGCGCGCCTCTTCGTAAGACTGCTTCCGCATGCTTGCCACGCTGCGCAGCCAGCTTTCTTTTTCCAGCTCTTCCCGCGCAATCCGTTTCGTCACGTCCAGCAGTTTCTGCGTCACCATCCGTTCCAGTTCGCCGAAGGCCTGCTTCTCGAAGATGTCCCGCACTTGCTTCCGGTGCTTTGCGTAACACTTCCGGATCACCACTTCGCGCACTTCCCCGTGCAAGGGGCTGGGCGGTTCGTTCAGGATCTTCTTCAAATCTTCTCGCCTTTGATCTTCCGCCATTGCAGATAGCTGGCCCTTCGGCAGTTTCAGGAAGGCGTCCATCTTCTCGTAAATGTCGGTTCGATTCGTCGCCGGGGGAGTCTTCTTCCGGGTCAGCAGTTGCGAGATATAGGACTCCGTTACCTGCGCCGCCACGGCCAGGTCCCTCTGCTCCAGTCCCAGCTCCTTCAACCGCTGCCGGATCACCACGCTGACGTCCACAAGCCCTCCCGTTCAATTAACTAGCTTAGTAAAGTCAGTATGCCATGAATAGGCATAACTTGACAATATCGGTAAAGAGGTTCATTCTGGATATGCGATCAAGGCGTGCTTTCAGGTCTCCCAGATCTCCCGCGACATCCTGACTGACTCCCTTGGTCTTCCTAAGGAGAGTCCCATGTTTGCTCGCAAGATTTCCCTCCGCCTGAAATCAGACTCCGCCGGCCAGTTCATCCAGAAAATGGAAAATGAAGTTATCCCGCTCCTGCGCAAGCAAAAGGGGTTTCTCGACGAACTCACCCTCGTTTCCCAGAGTGGAAAAGAGATTTACGCCTATAGCTTCTGGGAATCCAGCGAAGCTGCCGACGCTTATGACCGCACGGGGTTTAAGGAAGTTACCGCTCTCTTTACGGGCCTGGTCGAAGGCGCCGTACGCATCCATACCTATACGGTCGGCAACTCCACGTTTCAGAAAATTGCTCTTGCAGCTGCTTCCTGAGCGGACTTTCTTCCGCGCACCTCCGCGAGTTTCCTGACCGCGAGTTGCGCGCTTTTCTTCGCATTACCGCGGTCGGATGTTGGCGCGAATCGGTCGGATTAAAGGAAAAATATGACAAAACTCTATGTGGGCAATCTCGCGTTCAGCGTCACCGATGAAATTCTGCTGGAGCTTTTCACTGGCAAAGGCTACAAAGTCGGCTCCGCGCGCATCATCACAGACCGGGAAACCGGCCGTTCCCGTGGCTTCGGTTTCGTCGAACTGGCGCAAGGAGATGACGCTGCCAAAGCCATCGGAGAGTTCAATGGCCTTGATGTAGAGGGCCGCCAGCTCCAGGTAAATGAAGCGCGCCCGCAGGAATTTCGTGGCGGTGGTGGCGATCGCGGTGGTGATCGTGGCGGCAATCGTTCGGGCGGCGGTGGCGGACGCGGCGGCTATTCCGGCGGACGTTCCGGCCGCGGTGGCGGACGTGGCAGCTACTAAGTGATTGGCGCCTGGCGCCACATTTTTTCCGTGGAATTTTGCATTGAATCGATCTGAGGAGGAATTTTGTCAACTCTCGAAACCGGTCAATACATCAAGCACGCGCAATACGGCTGTGGCGTCATCGTGAAACGCGATTCGGAACGCACCACCATTGACTTCGACACCCATGGTCCCAAGCTGTTTGTCACCAGCCTGATGTCCGTGGAACTTGCGGAAGGCGTTCCCCCCAAGCGTCGCCGCGCCAAGCGCGTCAAAGTCGAGAAGCCGGCGCCTGTCCTCGCTTCGCGCGTTTTTGTTCCCGGATCGCGATGAGCGAATCCCTGATTGTTCAGTATCTGGGATTCCAGGCCACTCTGCTCGCCCGCGAATACACCTTTAAAGTGCGCGAAGCCGGCGTGGAACGCGAATTCACTCTGAACATTCCCAACGAAGCGTTCCTCTCTCATCGCGTGAACTATCAGGACGCGCCGGGCGTCTGTTCGCAGCGGCTTCAGGCCGAATTGGCGGCCCACGCCAACCACCCGTCGGAAACGCAGTTCGTCATCACCGCCGACGAGTTGGAGTCCTATCGTTCATCGCGCAAGGAAAAGCCCACCCGCTACACGCCTCCGCAACCCGAAGTGCCCCTGCCCGGCTGATCGAAGCATCTCCTTCGGAAATCTATCGCGAATCTATTAGCGCGAATCACTCCAGTAAACATCGCTGCGCCCGACGCGACAAAACTCTCGCGTCGGGCGCAGCATGCCCAGTTCTCTCCCCTTAATTTTGGTGCGGCTCCGGTGGTTTGCTCGGCGCCGGATGGGACTGCGGCGGGGGCGCTTGGTGGCTTTTTGGCGGTGCCTGGTGGCTCTGCATGTGTTGTTGCTGTTGCGTCTGCTTCTGCTCCAGCTTCTGCGTCTGCTGCGCATGTTTCTGTTCGGTCTGTTGCTGCTTGGCTTCGCTCGCTTGCTGCTTTTGCAGCTTCTGGTGTTCCGCGTCCTGCTGCTTTTGCAGCTTCTGCCGCTGCTGGTCCTGTTGTTTGTATAGCTTTTCCTGTTGCTGCTGATATTTCTGATCCTGCTTCGCGTTTCCGGTGTTGGGGGCCACGGGGCGCTCCGCTGGCGGAATGTCCTTCGGATGAACGACCTTTGCCGGTGCCGGCCGCGCGCCGCTGTTATTGGGCGCCGCTCCGCGGTTCTCCGCGGGAGGCATATACCGGCCGCCTTCGCGCGCCGGCACTGCTCCGTGATCGTTGAACGCTCCGGATTTGGGAGTCGCCGCGATCGGCGGCTTTCCATGATTGGCGGAGGCCTTCAATTGAGGATTCGAGCGCGCTTCCTGCACCTGCAGGTTTTGCGCGGATGTGGCCGTGACGTGGTGCTCGCGCATGGCCGCTTCCTCCTGTGCGCTCGCACGTGCGTTTACTCCGCCATTTCCGCCGTTATAACTCACCCGCGTCACATTCGTGCGGTTATTGACCACCGTCGTGTTGTAAACATTGTGGACTTGCGTAACGTTCACGTTATTCACGCTGCGGTTGTAATAAAAATGGTCGTGATCCCATCGACCGCCCTCGTATCCGTGGCCGGTGTATCCGAACCCGTAATCAATCCCGCCATAAAATCCCACCTGCGGGCCCCAGTATCCTTCGTGAAAAATGAAGCCTGAGCCGCCCCAACCCCAATATCCTGGCGTCCACAGGAAGCCGACCTCCGGCGCCATAACCCAAGTGCCCGGAACCCAGTAATAATCGTCGCCATCCCAACCCCAGTAGCCGGGCGTCCAGATATAGCCATCGCCCGGGCAAGCCGGCTGCTCGTACACCGGAAGTTCCGGCGGCGCAAAACCACCGCTACGCCGACGCTGACCTGGGCCGCTTTGCTCGCCGGAATAATAAGCAAAGCGCACAAGATGAAGATCGTTCGAATTGATCGAAGCATTCGCATGTTTGTTCCTTTATTCATTAGATTTTATTTTCCATTTTCCTGGCCCTCGCCGCTCCGCGCATTCGAGCCGGTATCGCTTCGAGAAGCGGATCCACAACTCACGGTTGCACGCGGCATATTGCTCCCTGCGCGCGTTTTCAGCTATCGGGTTGCTTCTGTAGAAAAAGAAGATAAAGACTGGAGTAGAAAAGGCGGCCAGACGGCTAACGGGAGTTGGCGTTATTGGCTTTCAATGGCTTCTCAATCGATTTGTGAAACACGCTCACGCTGAATACCGGATTTTCTCGCGTGCCGCCAATGTGGATGGGCAATACGGTGCCCGCGCCCTTTTTCTCAAAAAAGGGATCGAACGCTTTCAGAAAAAATGATTTTGTGCCATTCACTGTCTGCGAAAGCTTGGCCTCCAGCGTTAGATGTCCGCTCAGGTCAAGTTTTCCTTCAACGAGCGTGTAACTGCCCGTCAGCGTCACATCCGCGCCTTCCACACGAAAGCGCAACTCCTTGAAATGTAGCACTCCGTCTCTCACGGAAAAGCTGCCGCTCAAGTCCGTCACGGCGCTTCCTGCATCCGGCGTTTCGGGCTTGCCCTGTGCTCGCGCGCTCAGCGATTCCAGTTTTTCGCGCATCTCCGGACTGCTCCACTTGCCGCCTTCCACGCCGAACTCGCCGTCCAATGAAATTTTATCCAACGCGCGCTGCTTCCCGGGTGGAACTATCAGGTTCGCCTTAATCTTCACGGGGCCACTCAATACTGGCTTTTCAGCGTGCGTCGCAAGCTTCAAAAAATCTTGGATGCGACCGTTCGGGACATTTGCCTCGATCGTCACCCGGTGGCCCTCTCCACGAATTAGCACAACCTTTCCTTCCGTTATAATCACGGATTTCGCCAGCACCGCGGTGACCGGGTGCAACAGCGTGTCCCCATTCGTTCCGTTCACTGTTGCCTCGAAATCGGTATGCAGTGGCATCGGCGTGCCAATAGCGTCCAGGGAAAAGTTTGGCGTATCCGTCTCACCATCCACTTCCAGTTCCGCCAGCACACCGGCGTATTTCCCGGTGGACGACAACGTCCCGCCGATTCCGGGCAGCGGTGTGAGATCCGCGTTTGTGAACTTATAGCCTCCGGAAACAGGCGTCCCGCCGGGTCCTCGGCATTCCACGGTCCGAACATTCCATCGGTTGCGATTTCGCCAATGGGCTTTCCATTCGTCAGGTCGCCGTGAAAAGCAAATGGTTTGGAAGAGCTTGCGGACGTGAGCGTCAGATTGTGAATGTCCCAATCCAGGGGCTCCTTTCCAGCTTGCCGCGGTAAAATCCGAATCACCGCCTGCTGGCAAATTACGCGATCGATCACCGCCTTCGAGAGCTGGCTTGGCAGCGGCGAATTCTTGCTCGGCGGTTCCTTGTGTGCGGGGTCCCGAGGAGGAATCGTAATCTGCAGCTTTTCAAGTTGCAGCAGGGGAATGTGTTTCACCGGACGCAACAGTTCCAGATAACCGCTGGAAAGAGAGAAACTCGCAATCTGAATCAGTGGGGGGATATCCTTGCGTCCGTGGTAGCGAAGCGCAAGGTTGTGGCCGGTGACGTTCAACCGTGGCACAAGTTTGATCTGCAAGTCCGCCAGCTCCACATCGCTGTGAAAACGTTCCTGCAAATCCCGCGTGATTCCCCGACGAATGCGCGCCTGGATCGCTTCCGGCCAATAGTAAAGATACGCGGCGGCCGCACCTATCAGCAGGGCAACAACGGCCGGAACGGTCCACCACCATTTTCGAATCGCGCGGCCGGCCTGGGACATTCGTGGAGCCTCTCAATAAAGTAACCAACCACGCAAACCAGAAACCTGATGGTAGCGCCCGCCTCCGGCGGGCAAGCATCCCTCGCTCACTTCGATTCCGTAAGCACCAAACCGGCTGGTGAGAACGAAGCAATTGAAAGCCCGGGGAAGCCGATGGCTTCAGCAGTGCCGAAAAAACTAGCGACTGTAAAAGCCGTTCTTCGCCCGGGCCCCAGATGCCGAGTTCCCGTCGTCTAAACCGGTCTGCGTCCCTGAATCACGCGCACCAGAATCACGATGATCGCCAGCACCAGCAAAATATGTATGAATCCACCCAAAGTGTACGAAGTGACCAATCCAACAAGCCACAAAATCAAAAGAACAATACCCAGGGTCATCAGCAAGTCCATGATTTTCTCCTATGCAATCTGCGCTGAGGATGTTTATCCGTTGCTCGGACGGTTTGTTTGCAACGCGCACATCCTAAGATTTGCGAGCCATCTTTAATATCGAGCGAATCGTGTAGCCGCCCTCCTGTCTTCTTGTATCTCGTCCTGCCGGCCTGCAAATAAAAAATCCGGGATCCGCGATTTGCGCACCCCGGAATTTATGCACTCTCTCGCGCCTACGCAGGTGTTGGCCGGCGTTTAGCGTCCGGAAGTGTGGGCCTTGGAGGCATCACTCGGCGCGCCGGTTGTATTCAGCGTGCGGGTGAACTCATCCACCTGCTGCTCCGCCTGGTCCTTGGCCATGCCGTAGCGCTGCTGCAGCTTGCCAACCAGTTGTTCTTTCTTGCCGCTGATGACCGTCAGATCGTCATCCGTCAGCTTTCCCCACTTCTCTTTGACCTTTCCCGAATATTCTTTCCACTTTCCTTCAACTTGATCCCAGTTCATGGATTCCTCCTCGAAAGTTCTGCCGGGCCGCTCACCCTTGCAGAGTCCAAGTGGGAGGTGCGCGGCAGACGATTCCATAAAAGCGCATTCACGCTCGACGGGACATACAGCAATCCCCCGGAATCCAAACGTGATGCACTGCAGCGATTGCATTTGCGCGTGTTCTGCGGTGAACGGCTCGGGCAAATACAGGAAATTGCGGATGTCCACAACGCAGCATGCCCAGCTATAAAACAGGGCATCGTGACGCGCGCGCAAAATCTGCGGGTCACGATCGGATCGGAACGTTAGCCCCAAGAACACCAAGTCACCATCGTTGTAACGGCCCCGCGGCAGAAAACGCCCGGCGTCCGGCCGTTTAAACCAAGGAGGTTTACCAATGACTGGAAGAACATGGCTGGGAGTCGCCCTCATTGTGTTCGGCATTATCGCCCTTGCCTACCAGGGATTTTCCTACACTGTCCCCAAAAAAGAAGTGGACATGGGCCCGATTCAAGTAACCAAGCAGGAAAAGCACACTGTTCCGCTGCCACCGATTCTGGGAGCGCTGGCCTTGCTTGGCGGGCTTGCCGTGGTGGTTACGGATCGTCGCGGGAAATAAATTTATTCAAATACGAAAGCGAGGACTCTATGAAACGTTGGCAAACAGCAGTGATCGGGTTGTTGACTGTGGCTCCCTTGGCCGCCGCGGGACCAAAGCCGGACGACGCGAAAGAAGTGGAGCGCATGCAAAACGCGGGAACGGTGATTCAGGAAATTCTGGATATCCCGGACGACATTCCCCAGGACACGCTCGATAAGGCGCGCTGCGTTGTCGTGCTTCCTTCCGTTCTCAAGGCGGCTTTTATCGCCGGAGGAAGCTATGGACGCGGTGTGATGGTGTGCCGCACGGGCAAGAACTTCACCGGCTCCTGGGGAGCCCCAGCCATGTACGCACTCGAAGGCGGAAGTTTTGGCTTCCAAATCGGTGGAGAGGCCACCGACTTCGTGATCTTGGTCATGAACGATCGCGGAGTAGAAAGCTTGCTGCACAGCAAGGTAAAACTTGGTGGCGATGCTTCCATCGCGGCGGGGCCCGTCGGGCGAACCGCGGCCGCCGACACCGATGCCTACATGCGCTCAGAGATGTTGAGCTACTCCCGCGCGCGTGGCGCCTTCGCCGGAATCTCGCTCGAAGGCTCAACGCTCCGGCCGGACGACGATGCGAATCACCGCGTGTATGGCAACGATGCCAGCGCCGCGAAAATCATCACTGAATCCAAAATCGAGGCTCCGGCTGCGGGGAGGCATCTCGTCACTCGCTTGCAGAAGGCCAGCCCGCGCCTCAAGCCTTAGCGAATCTCCATTCCGATCGCAGTGCAATGGGCGAAGCGGATTTCCGCTTCGCCTTTTTGTTTTCCGCGCGCCGTACCAGGCCAAATAAAACTCGCTCTTGCAGGTCCGCGGGGACCGTGAAAGAGCGAGTGTGTAAATCATTCAAAGGAGAAGAACGGCGCTTAGTAACTTCCGGCCCGCTTCGCCTCTGCGGTATCGGACTTGCTGCCCGTCGACGATTCGCTTACCACGGAAACGTCCTCGGCTCCCGTCCGCTCCATGATGTGCTTGGCCCTATCGATCGCTTCGCCAGAGCCGCAATGCACGGATAGCAGGATGCCGCCCTTCTGCAAACGTCCTTCGTAGCGCTTGGCTTCGTACTCCGGCAGGCCGAGGCCAACCAGCGCGCCCGAAAAACCACCAACTGCGCCGCCAACTCCGATGCCCGCGAGTGCGGCCATGATCGGGCCGGCGGCGATAAAAGGGCCCAGTCCGGGAATAGCCAGGGCTCCGATCCCCACCAGCCATCCCAGCGTGCCGCCGATCACCGCGCCAGAGCCCGCGCCAACGGTGGCGCCTTCCGGGGCCTTTGTTTCCTTCTCGGTCACCAGTTCCTTGGGACCCAGATTCTCCGGCAACAGCAGGGAAATATCCGTTCTCGGAAAATTTGCCTCGCGGAAAGCAGCGATCGCGTCTTCCGTCGCGTTCCGGGTCGCATAAATCCCGAGTACCGATTTGTTGTTTGACATGCTTGGATCTCCTTTTCGCAAAACTCTTGGCGCTGTACCGGTTCAGCGAAAGAACTTCGTCCGGAGGTCCCGGCGTTCTTTCCGCGGCCAGTGCGGCGCGATCTGAGAATGCGGGAGAGGCGCGGCGCGGCCAATACACATCGCGCTGCAGATGCCTAAGTGTTATGCCTGAGATTGCCGGCAGAATGCAGAGCGCGAAGAGAGACACTGCGGAAAACCTCGCGGACTCGGCGCGCTTGCCGGCAAGATGCCGGCGCTACCACTACACGTAAAGCAGTCGGCAATTTCTGGGGCGGACGCGCTGCGCCCCCGATCGCGAAGCGAAAATCTCTGTCATCCTGAAGCCCAGAGCGATGGCGTCTGTCATCCTGAAGCCCGTCTTCTGGGCTGAAGGATCTCAACTTACAAAAACTCCGACCCTCACCTTCCCGCGCCCAATTCAACGAACGCGTCTCCATCCTCATCCACAGTCCCCCTACCGCTTCACTGATCACAATCTACTGCCCCTCGCCGATTCTTCCGATTCCCTCGCTTCTATAAGCTGCCCACTGCCGTATCCCAATCTCCGAGGAGGAAGCAACGATGAAAATTAAATTTGGAATCAAGACCGTGATGTTCGGCGCAGGGCTGGCGACCTTGGGCCTTTGCCCCGCATACGCAACCAGCCGCATCACCGCCGCCAACGGCTCCCTTTCCACCCTGCAAGAACCAGACAACACCAGCAACAACAAACAGCAAAGCCAGCCCGGCAGCGCAACGGCGGATAAGCAGAAAGAAAACCCAGCGGACCGCGAGCTCGCCCAAAAAATCCGTCATTCCATCCATGAAGACAATTCTCTCTCCACGTATGCGCACAACGTTAAGATCATCGTCCGCGATGGCAATGTGGTCCTGAAAGGGCCCGTGCAGTCCGAAGATGAAAAGAAATCCATCGGCGCAAAAGCAGAAGAGATCGCCGGCACCGGCAAGGTAAAGAATCTGATTACTGTAAAGTCGTAGCCGCGATGCCACGCTAGCGCCCGGGGCCACTTGTTTTCGGCGCCGGGTGCTCCCCTTACTGAAATACAGGGAAACCTGTATTCAGGTTGCCGGGGGAAAGGGTTCAACTACTAAGGTTGTTATTCCACAAGACCAGCTGACCAGCTGCGAAAGCAGGGCTAAGATGCCAGTATCCAGTTTGGGAGCGGAAACTGCTGTGAATCCATTACCTTCGAGCAATCCCAGCACCAGTGGCCTGAAAATCCTCGTCGTCGACGACCACGATATCATCCGCCGCGGCTTGAAAGATCTGCTCAACGCCCGCGCCGGATGGGAAGTGTGCGCCGAAGCCAAAACCGGCAAGGAAGCCGTGGCCCTTGCTGAGCAGCTTAAGCCGCACATCGTCGTGATGGATATCAGCATGCCAGACCTCAACGGTCTGGAAGCGTCGCGACAGATCCACAAAGCTTATCCTAAGACCGGCATCCTGATCCTTAGCATGCATTTCTCCGATCAGCTTGTCCGCGAAATCATCGAAGCTGGCGCTCGCGGCTACATCCTGAAATCAGACGCCGACCGCGATCTGGTCACGGCAGTGGACTGCATCGCGAATCGCCGCACCTTTTTCACCTCCCGCGCGTCGGAGATGCTCCTGGGCGGCCAATCCCTGCTGCCTTCCAATCTGGAGCCGAAGCTTCCTCCCCGCAGCCGCCTGACCGCGCGCGAACGCGAGATCGTCCAGTTACTCGCGGAAGGGAAGAGCAGCAAGGAAGTGGCTGTCTCCCTGGGGATCAGTGTCAAGACGGCCGAGACGCACCGCGCCAACATCATGCGCAAATTGGAAATTCATTCCGTTAGTGAGCTTGTGCGTTACGCAATCAAGAATCAGATCATCGAGGCTTGAGTGTTCTCGGGAAGGAAATACAAAAGCCGTCTCCAGGAGAGAAACCGTCCGTTCAGAGCCGCAATAGGATTTCCGTGGGGTTCTGAATGACCATGGCGCACGCTTCCTTTCACACCGCCAAGGAACCCCACCCATGCCTAAAGTTTTGATCGTTGACGACCATGCCTTCGTACGTCGCGGAGTCCAGTCCATTCTGGAGTCCTTGCCGGAATGGGAGCTTTGTGGCCAGGCAAGCGACGGTTTGGAAGCGGTCCATCTGGTGGAGGAACTCAATCCGGACGTGGTCCTGATGGATGTCTCTATGCCCGTTATGGATGGGATCCAGGCAACGCGCGCTGTGCGCGCCACCAATTCGCGGACGAAGATTGTCCTGCTGACCCTTCACGAATCCGTCGAAGTGCTCCGCAGCGGCTTCCGCGCCGGAGCCAACGGCTATCTCTTGAAAGCGGACGCCGAAGAGGAACTGCTCAAGGCCCTGCGCGTGGTGATAGGGAATGGCAGTTATATCAGCCCAAAGATCGATTCCCGAGTTGTGGACCAGGTGATCAAGGAAATCAACCATTGAGGTTAGGGAAACGCGGACCACACTTCTTAACGCATGCCTCTTTTGCGGGACCGGTAAGAACGTGGTTTCGTTCGACAGTTTGGGTGATAGCCAGTGGTATATAGTGAGGTAGTGGTCATCTGTTGTTCTCCCGGGCCTCCTGAATGTGTGCAGCCTCCAGTCGCGAGTTCTCATCTGGCAAACGGATGAGCAGCGTCTGGATTTCCAAAATGCGCTGGGGCTCACTTATTTTCACCTTGCTGCTTTTGGCCGTTACCGGGGTCATTGGCTTCATCACTGTTAACCGCGTTAAAACTACCCGCGATCAGGTTTTGCACACCTATGGCGTGCGCGGTTTGTTGAAAGATCTGCGCGCTGATATCGGCGAGAGCCACGCAAATTTCGATCTCTACCAGCTCTCGCGCAATCCCGGCGAAGCCATCCAACTCGAGCAGCAAGCGCAGGAACAAGCTCGCATTCTGGACCGACTTACTCAGCTGACTGCCGACAATCCCGCTCAACAAGGGCGCTTGGCCGTCTTCGCGCCCATCTTGGAGCAGGACTTTGCCCAACTCCGGGCCTGCGTTGCCGGCGCCAGGTGCCTGGATCCCGGCAGCTCCACGAAACGCGACTCCATGAATGAAATCTCCGCCCGCCGGGGGACGATGTCCGCCTTGCTTCGTTCCATGGAGGTGAAGGAGGACGATCTACTCCAGACCCGGCTCAATACCTGGCAGCGCATGTTTGTCCGCCTGGTGGCTGTCTTGGTGGGCTCCTTTAGTCTCGCTCTGGTGCTTCTGGTATATAACCTGCGCTTGCTGATGGATGAAATTGAGCTGCGCAGGAAACAGGAACTCATCGAACGAAAAAATACCGAGTCGTACCGCATGCTCAGCGCCCGCATCCTGGAATTACAAGATGTTGAGCGGCGGAGGATTGCGCGGGAGCTTCACGATAGCGTCGGGCAATATCTGGCCGCTTTGAAGATCAACATCGGCCAGATGCAGCGCCGCGATGCGGCCAGCAACTCCGGCGTGCAGCCCCGCCTCACCGAATCGCTGGACCTGGCGGACCGCGCGATCAGCGAAATCCGCACCATCTCCCACCTGTTGCACCCGCCGCTTCTTGATGAGTTGGGATTTAATTCCGCCGCCCAATGGTATGCGGATGGATTCGCCCAGCGCAGCGGCGTGAAAGTGGAGCTGAAGCTCACTGAAATCACCAAGCGCCTGCCGCGCCAGATCGAATTGGCGCTCTTCCGGGTTTTACAGGAATCGCTCACCAATGTTCATCGTCACGCGAAGGCGACCTCCGTGGAAATTGAGGTGGTCTGTACGGATGACGAGGTGATTCTGAATCTGCACGATGATGGCAAAGGCATTCCCAGAAAAGTCTTGGATGGCTATCACGCCGGCGAAGCCGGCGGCATCGGCTTGGCCGGCATGCGTGAAAGACTCGCGGAGCTGGGCGGAACTCTTCAAGTGGACTCCGGCCCCAACGGCACGCGTATCTGCGCCACGTTGCCCACCCACGAGTGCGATCCCGCCGATCCCCCACCCGAAAAAATCACCGTCGACCCAAACTAACCCGCTAGCCGTTGGCAACAAATCTCTCGGCTCTTGTAGCGGCCGCCTTCCGAGGCGGGCGCATTAGCCATGCCCCAACCCACCTCCGCAAGCCAATTTATTAGAGCGGGGGCGTACCGAAGGCCGGGACGACACGGCGATATGCTTTTTCGTTCTCTTGGGGCTGCAGTCTTATTGGTAGGCAGATGGCTTGAATCTTCCAACTCGGTTGCGACGGGTCAATCTTACCCGGCCAGCACCTGCCCATTCATCGTATTAAAAATGAAATATTCTCCGGGATCTTTTTCGCTCATCTGGAGTAATTGCCGCCTCGCCTCCTCCAGCGATTCCACGGCCTTAATCCACATCGGGTTGCCATCTGGTAGTCGTCTGAAGATATCGAACTTGGCGCTCATGTTTTCTACCCCCTTCCGCAATTTTTCCAAACGCCACTTTTTGTCTGCCCAACTGAAGTGCAAGGTCCGGGCCATCTCCCAGAAAATCCCGTAAACGTCGCTGGATCAGCATTTTAACCAGCAGCGAAGCCCCTTGAGGCAGTGTGGAATTTCGCGAATACCCGGAAGAATTTGCAAGCAGCCTTGTACATAGTTCAATGCAGGTTGGGTACTATTACCGCGCCAATATCTTCTCTTTTTTTTAAGGTGGGAGGGACGCCCGAAAGCGTCCCCCTTGGTCAGGTCACGTAAGTTGGATTGCCCGTAGTCTGCCAGTCATTCGCGCCCACTGCCATACGGTCTTCCCCGCAAATTCCACAGGAACGATACCGTAGCGTTCCGAAGATCAGGGCCGGTGAATTTGCCACGGTCTGCCAGCCACGAAAAATGCTGCGCCTTGATTCCCCGAATATCCCGTGCACAACGCGTGCCCCATTGTTACACTTCCGCGAATGGCGGAATCTATTCGTCCTCGGCACGCTCTCCTTGTACGTATCACGCACTGGATTACCGTGGTTGCCTTCCTCGCACTGCTCGTTTCCGGAGTGGAAATTCTAATTTCCCACCCGCGGTTTTATTGGGGAGAGACCGGTAACGTAAACACCCGCCCGTTATTCACCATTCCGATTCCATCGTCTCGCTCCACTGTTCCCACCGGTTATGGTTACGTGCTGCCCGATCAGAATGGCTGGAGTCGCTATCTCCACTTCCAATCCGCTTGGATTGTTCTTGGAACCGGCCTGCTTTACGTGGCCTTCGGACTTTTCGCGGGCCATTTCCGGCGGAATTTGCTTCCCGCTCGTTCTGATCTTTCTCCCAGACGCCTTGGCGTTTCCATTCTCCAGCACCTGCGTTTCCAACGACCGGGCGCGCAAGAAGCCTGGTCGTATAACGTTTTGCAGCGCCTGGCATATCTGGTGGTTATTTTCCTGTGTTTCCCGCTGATCATCTGGACGGGTCTGGCGATGTCGCCCGCTTTCGAGTCCCTGGCTCCGCCCGCCACGCTTCTGGGCGGCCACCAATCTGCCCGCACCATACACTTCTTCGTCACAGGTTTTCTGGTGCTGTTTCTTCTGGTCCACGTGCTGATGATTATTCTTGCGGGATTCCGAAATCGCATGCGCGCCATGATCAGTGGCCGCGTTGTCGAGCCCGAGGAGCCAGTATGAAAAAGTTCTCTCGCCGTAAAATCATTACCACCGGGCTCGCGGCCACTGCGGGTATTTCCGGGCTGGCCGTGGCTGCAAAGCTTGCCGCGCGTCACGGACTCATCCCTCCGGATGCGGGAGGCATCTACGGGCCCGGCGAAACACTCACCTATGCCGCGCAGCGCGTACTGACTCGGCACACTTTGGCGCGTGAATTTTCTCCCGGCCAAGTCTCCAAAGATCCGTTTGCAAATCCAGTCGAACCCCTCGGCGAAGAGTTCCTGCGCTTTCAAAGCGCGGCATTCGCGGACTGGCGATTGGTTGTGGATGGGATGATCGCCCGTCCCGCATCCTTCTCCGTTGCTGAACTCAAGACCTTTCCCGCGAGCACGCAAATCACGATGATCGGCTGCGAAGAAGGCTGGACTTATGTCGCCGAATGGACGGGCGTTCCGCTCTCGCACATTCTGCAGCTGGTGGGCACACTGCCCCAGGCCCGCTACGTTGTCTACCACTCGATCCAGCCCGATGCATGGGACAGCATCGACATGGCGGAGGCATTGCACCCGCAGACTCTCGTCAGCTACGGCATGAACGGCGGCGAGTTGCCCGTACCCTTTGGCGGACCTCTGCGCATGCGGGTTCCCCGCCAGCTCGGTTACAAAAACGTTAAATACATCAACCGCCTTACACTCACCGACAATCTCAAACCGTTCGGCAAAGGCCTCGGCTCCGGCGAACTGGGCGCAGAAGATGGCTACGCCTGGTACGCAGGCATATAACAGCCAGGGCCACATCGATCGGGGGAACAGACAGCACCAACCGGTAAAGTGGGCGCAAGGATCAATTTGGTTGCTACTCAGACTGATGCGGGAAAATAACTTTCCGCAGGTCTGGGTACCGAGCCCGGAGAATCGCGATCTGCGACAACTGCTATGGCACCGTCATCGGATGGTGCAGATGCGCACGCGGATCATGAATCAGTTGCAGGCGTTGGCCATGAACGAGGGTTATCGCTGGAAGAAAAAACTATTCAGCGAACAAGGGCGAACAGAGTTGGAGAAGCTCGCGTTAGCTCCTTGGGCCAGCCGACGCCGGCAAGAGTTGCTGGAACTTCTCGACCGTATGAATCCGACGATTGAGGAGTTAACTGCAGCGGTCGAGCGAGAAGCCAGAAAGCGACCTGAAGTTCGGCGGCTTGTGACACATCCCGGCGTGGGTCCGCTTACGGCACTCGCCTTTGTGTTGATCATCGGAACGCCGACGCGATTCAAACGCGGCAAGCAGATCGGTACCTACGTTGGGTTGATACCGTGCGAGGACTCCAGCGCACGCAAGCAGCGCCTAGGGCACATCAGCAAGCAAGGCAGTTCGTTGTTGCGCTTCTTGTTGGTGGAAGCAGCTCAAGCGGCAGCACGATGCCACCCGGACTGGCGACGTCGGTACATTCACCTGGCGATGCGTCGACACAGGAGCATTGCCAAAGTAGCGATGGGACGCCGGTTGGCTATTCGGTTGTACTGGATGTGGAGGAATGGTTGTGAGTATTCGCAGTCGTTAGAGTTCGGTTCGTACGCGGGACAGCTCGGAACCGGACATGGCGTGAAGTAGAACACCGTGCACTTGGTTGGGCATCCCGCTCCCTGCAAAGGGAGTTTGAACTAGTAATCATGGTCGAAGTACGGATCGAAGAGATGTATGGGTCGGACTGAAGCCGGCCGTTAGATTAGGAACGAGCCGTGGCCGTCGATGCAGAAGTCAACAAAGAACAAGGAAGACCACTCTTCGGAGTGGATGGAGAAGTCTGTTCGAAAAAGTATTTGACAGGGCCGACATTGTTAGAGATGTCCGCTTAAGTGGGTTTCTGCTTCAGGGATTCGCGCGCTTTTTGGCGTTCCGCTTCCTGTTCCGCGAGCAGTTTGTATGCGATGTAATATTTGTAGATGTTGGAGACGTAGGTCACCGTCTCTGGACCCATCTTCGCAGCCGCAACCATCTCCACATTTTCTGTCCACACGTTGGGATTTAGGCCCTGCGAAGCCGCTTCTTTACGCAGTTGCCTCACCCGCCCAGGCCCTGCGTTGTAGGCTGCGAAGGCAAACAGAATTTTGTTGAGATCGTCCATCGGTTCGTTCGCAAAGTATTGATCCACCATGAACCGGATGTATTTCACTCCTGCATTAATATTGGGTTCCAGCTGATGAATGTCGCCCACCTTCATTTCGGCGCCGGTTGCGGGCATCAACTGCATGATTCCGATGGCGCCCACATGGCTCTTTGCATCCTGGTTCAGGCCGGATTCCTGGTACGCCTGCGCCACCATCAACAGGTAGTCGATGCCGTATTGGCTCCCATATTTCCGAAAGATCTGGGCGGTCTGCTCAAATCGTTTCATGGCCGCTGACGAAGTGGCCTGCTTCAATCTTTCCGAAGAAACGGTATACCTTCGGATCACCGTGTTGCCGAATGTGGTCCCCTGGCGATGCGTCTTGGCAAAGTCGTTGATGGCCGCCAGCAGTTTCGGCGTATTTTGTCGGACTGCCCAGGCATATTCGCCGCCCGTATTGACGGTGATTTGTTCGTGGAGCTGCAGCTTGGTGAGCAGATTGCTCCATAACTTCGCCACGTTGTCATCGACGATGATGGTGGAAATCAGGCCCGCGTTCACCATTTCCAGTAAATCCTCGTCTTCGAGATCTTCCGGCGCGGCATGGAGTCTGACAGGAGGCTTCTGCTCCGTTTTGAAGCGCTCGTTCAAGGCTTCGACGTGCGTCCAATAGCTCGAGGATTTCCGTAACACGACGTCCCGCCCGGAAAGGTCGTCGAATGAATTCAGTGCCGGGGAATCAGGCCCGGTAACCGCGATTTCATTGATGCCCGACGCCATCGGGTCAGAAAAATCGACGATCTTCTTGCGGTCGGGCGTAATCGTCAGCCCGGCGATGGCGATGTCCGCGGTTCCATCGGTGAGGTGCGAGAGCAACTCATCTCGCTGCACCGGCCGGAAGACCACGTGCAACTTCACGTTCTTCGTCTTGGAGGGATATTTCCGGTTGATGTATTTCTCGAATGCTGTGCCGCCCTCATACGAGATTCCGTACTGCATGCCCTTCAACACGTAATATTGAGTTTTGGAATACGCCACCACGACCCGGATCGTGCGCCGCTGGAGCATCCCATCCAAATCGCCTGTCCATTGTTCGGCCTGCGTCGAAGGCGCTTTCACTTCCGGTTTCTTCTGGGGAGTTTGCTGTGCGGCACCAAAGGGAGCGAATACAATCCCGCAAATGACCCACGCAAGCACAATCGTAGAATGAGTGCGGACCATAGACATTTTCTGAACTCAATATACGTTTTCGACTACATGAATTTCAACTCGCGTTGAAATTGCTTGGCGTGTTGCCTGACTTTTGCTTCAGACAAGTTGCTTAACCTATCCGACTACTTCCCGTTTGCCCGCAAATCCGGATTTGTGCAACGATGTCCCCGCCAGGAGTCCACGTTCCGCGAAGCAGGAGCTGCCGCCCAGCCCGCGGCACACAACATCCAATCTTTCCTGCGGGAGGAATCCCAATACTATGCCCCGGCTGCTATCAGTGAACGTTGGCCTCCCCCGCGACATCGCGTGGAAGGGCCGCACGGTACACACCGGTGTCTGGAAGCAGCCAGTCCCCGGCCGCTGCCGCGTTGGCCGCTTGAATGTTCAGGGAGACGGTCAAGGCGATCTGGCCGGGCATGGGGGTGAGCATCGGGCGGTCTTCGTTTATCAGATTGAGTCCTATCGCTACTGGCAGCAGCAGTTGAAGAGAGCCGATTTCGTCAACGGGCAGTTTGGGGAGAACTTCACAATCGAAGGCTTGCCCGACGACGTCGTATGCATCGGCGATCGCTATCAAATCGGCACCGCACTTTTTGAGGTCACGCAGCCTCGAGTGACATGCTATCGCGTTGGCATCCGCATGAACGAACCGCGCATGGCGTCATTGCTCACCTCCAGTGGCCGGCCGGGTTTCTATTTTCGCGTTCTCCGCGAAGGTGAGGTCGGCGCGGGCGACGAAATCGTGAAGGTCGGGGCGGCGGCAGAGCCCATGACCGTCACTGAAATTAACGCGCTCCTCTATCTGCCTCCGCACCCACGCGATCGTCTGGAGCGCGCCTTGCGGATCGATGCGCTTGCGCACGGATGGCGCGCCTCGTTTGAAGCGCTGCTCCAGAGTCAAGAAAACGGAGCGGAATCGGGCAACGCTGGACTCGCTCCATCCGCCGCAGCCCGTCCGGCCTCCCCTGGATTTCAGTCACTCGTCGTGAGCTCTGTGGATCACGAGTCCGAGGATGTTCTGTCGTTTGTCTTGCAGAGCGCCGAGAGTCGGCAGCTGGCCTCGGCACTGCCGGGTCAGTACGTCGTTGTGCGCCTGAAGCCGCCCGCTGACGCCCCGGCGTTTTTTCGCAGCTACTCGCTCTCCGGTCCGCCCTCGACGGAACGATATCGAATCAGCGTGAAGATTGAACCGGACGGAGCTGCTGGAAAATACCTGCGGGAAAATCTTCGAGTCGGAAGCCAGCTCGACGTCAGCTTGCCCCGCGGAAGTTTTGTTCTGCAGCCCGGAGACCGGCCGGTCGTACTGCTCAGCGCCGGGATCGGCGCAACGCCCGTTCTTGCGATGCTGCACGCCCTCGCCACGGCGCGCTCTGCCCGCCAGGTGGTGTGGTTGCACACCGCTCGCGACGGGCAGCACCATCCGTTTGCCGGCGAAGTGCGGCGCCTCATGCCCGCCCTGCCCAACGGCCGCAGCTATATCTGCTACACCAAACCGGACTTAAACGACAAAACAGGTGAGAGCTTCAACGCAACGGGGCACTTCTCGCAAGCGCTGCTGCATGAACTCGGGCTGCCAGTTGGCGCGGACATCTACCTTTGCGGACCAAACCGATTCATGGCGGACATGAAAGCTGCCTTCACGGCCTTGGGCGTGGCACCGGAGCACATTCACATCGAAATCTTTAATGGCGGCGAATCCATGACCCCGGGTGTGGTCGGCGCAACGGCCGGAGTTCCGCATCCGCCCACCAACGACGCGGGCACGGGTCCGCTGGTATCCTTCGCGCGCAGTGGCATTGCCGCGCACTGGGACGCATCGCGCTACGAGAGCATCCTGGAACTTGCCGAGGCGTGCGACGTCCCCGTCCGTTGGGCCTGCCGAACCGGTGTTTGTCACAACTGTGAAAGCGGTTTGGTTTCCGGCGCGGTTGCCTACCAGCCGGAACCGCTCGACAAACCGGCCGATGGCAACATTTTAGTTTGTTGCTCTCAGCCGACCAGCGATGTCGTCGTCGATTTGTGAACTACCAGGGATCTCCAGAATCGAATGGAACCGTTTCGGTGGAACGTACGTCACTAACGGTAGCCACTCGGAGGAACTTCCATGCCCTTCCCACAATTGGCCCAATTCACCGATATCGCGCTTCTGCTCCTGCGCTTGATGATTGGCCTCATCTTCATCACCAGTGGCTATAAACATCTCAAAGACCCGGCGACTCGCAGCAAAGACATCGGGATGAGCAAGGGCTTCACAATTTTCCTGGGTGCGGCAGAGCTGGCCGGTGGCCTCGGAGTGCTAACTGGGGTTCTAGCGCAACTCGCCGCCATTGGTTTGATCTTGCTCATGCTCGGCGCCATTCAAAAGAAAATATTCACCTGGCACACCGGCTTCTGGGGGAAATCAGGGACAGACGGCTGGAGTTACGACACCATGATTATCCTGATGAATCTGGTGATCGTCACCACCGGTGGCGGAAGTCTCTCTCTCACTCACCTGATCAAGTAAAACGCTCGGCCGCGTTAGGAGTCTGAAGATGAACGATCAACAAAAGCAGCCGTCTGCCGTGGCGCGAGACCAAGCGATCCGTGCGGCGCTGGATCAGCATTGGGCCGCATCCGATGCCAACGATTTTGAAACCGAGCACCGCATCTATCACGAAGACGCGGTCCTGGATTACCCGCAATCCGGCGAGCGAACCCGCGGCCGCAGCAATATCCAGAAGCAGCGCTCCACTCAGCCCAGCAAGAAGCGTTTTGCCGTCCGGAGGATCCTCGGCACAGGTGATCTCTGGGTCACCGAGTTCACCCTCACCTACGACGGCAAGCCGTCCTACACCGTCAGCATCATGGAGTTCCGTGGCGACAAAGTCGCGCACGAAACCCAGTATTTCGCCGACCCATTCGTAGCCCCAACCTGGCGCGCCCAATTGGTCGAGCGCATGGACACCTAATCTGAGTTGTTCGATCTCTCGAAATTCAAATAAGCATTCCATTTGGCTGGAGGACCGTGCAAGGTTTCGATTTTGCCGTGGTGCGCCGACCAGCGAAAAAGTGCGATTTCTTGTAGGTGAGGCAAATACAGGGGGTTACGGGAACCTGCGTTTGTAAGTGAGGCAAATACAGGGGATACGAGCGGTAAACCGAAATGGTACGCGGCTGTAAGGAGCCTGCTCGGGGAAGGATAATTTCAAAACGGGAACTTTGCGATCAGATATACGTGTACTTGAGTTAAATATAAATATACGGTAACTCGCTGTCAAGAGGAAAACGAGAGAATTATGTGGATACAACCAAAAAGCTGATTTCCAGGGAGGCATCCTGGAATGAATGCAATGGATGGTGTTGCCTCGATCGGCTGAGCTGGCAGGACCTACCGTGGCTCAGGCTCGCGGCGCAGCACACCGCGAACCGCGTGAGGAGAGATTGCTACTGCTTTTCCGGATTCTTCGCGACGAACAGACCATAAACGAAATTTCCCGACGCAAACCCCGCGCGCATGGCGTAGAACGATTTTAAGTTGGTGACAAATTCCGCGCCAAGTTTTGCCGCCAGAGCCCAGAAGGATTTGTCCTTGATAATTTCCAGTCCCAGGTCCCAGCTTTTCGCGCAATTGAGCGTCAGATCCTGGCGATGAATAATTTGCAGCCCGCTGGAAACCAGGAAGTCGCTGTAGTCATTCATGCCGCGAAGTTCCACCATCATGCCTTTTTCGATGGGCGCGATAAATTTCTTTTTGGTTGCGGCAGACAGATTTTCCTTCTGGAACCAGTCCGTGAGCGCGAAGCAGCAGCCCGGCTTCAGGAATTTCACCGCCGAAGCGAAGAATTTTCGCGGATCGTGATAGTGGGAGATGGATTCGACGGACCAAAGCACGTCAAAGGGCTGCTCAAACCGCATCTCCTCCGCATCCATCAGCAAAAAACTGGCGTCCACGTTGGTTTTGGCCGCCGCTTCCTTGGCCATGCGAACCTGCACGGGAGAAATCGTGATGCCGGTAACGCTGGCGCGATACTTTTTCGCGAGGTAGAGGCTGGTTCCGCCAAAGCCACAGCCGATGTCCAGAATACGCGAACCGGTTTTTATGTCCGCAAGCTGCGCGAGATGATCGATCAGCTGGATCTGGGCAGTTTCTTTTGATTCGTCGCCGCGAAGCCAGTACCCATGGTGAATATGCTCCCCCCAGAGGGAGTTATAGTAAGGGCTTACAGCATCGTAGTGTTCAATGATTTTACGTTTCTCGTTGACACGATCAGCGGTCGCAGAGGACTGCACGAGGGTTCCCATATTTGGCGTCTCAGACAAGAGGCGTATTCTACCTCAACAGCGGGTGTTATGGAGTGCAAAAGCTTGCAGTCCAGGGTCTTGAGCAGCGCCTTCAAAAACGCTCCAAACCGCAATCAAGGGCCGTTCGGCGCTGGAATTTTCCTGGGGTTGGGTATACATTCTTTTCGCGCGAGATCTTGGGCGTAGCTGCTCCATTCGCACAGCGACAAACATGGAGTCCATCAGCAAGTTAACGCAAGCCGAGTTAAGCAACGTGCCAGAGCACGTTCGCCCCGATACATTCGGACCCGCGATCAATTTTGGCGAAACGCGCAAATTCCTAGTCCGATGCATATCCGTGCCCATTGCCTTAGCGAGCATTGCTGCCGTGTCGATCGAGGGCGCCGTCTCCGTCACATCCTATTGGGCGGCCAAGCTCCTCGGAAAAATCCGCCCCGTACGCGAGACCTATCAACTTCTTTCCAGCAGTTACGACCGGCTCGTTAGCCGGGTAGGCCAGGAAGTTCTGCAAGACCCCCGAGACACGCCGGCGTTACGCATCATGATTTCCCTCACCCTTACCGCGTTGCCAATTCTCGTGGTCCAACTTGTGGTCGGAAAACCTCATATTTTGCTGGCCGTGGCGTTCTATCTGGCTTTATGTGGGCCGATGTTTCAACGGACCGTCAGGATGTTCAGCGCCAAACACCTGGAAGCGCATCGCCCCCATGGATATTTCAAAGGACGATACCAGCGGCTATTCGGGCGCTACGTTGAATTCTTTCTTGGATATATGTATGGGGACCTGCCCGAACTGGGCCGGACCGTCCATGTCCGCCTGCACCATAAAGAGAACGGCGGACCCGACGACAATGCGTCCACCATGGCTTATGACCGGACGAATCCGCTTCATTTTCTCTGGTATCTTTCGGACAACATCTGGACGGCGCTGGGGATTGCTCCTTACGCCTACTTCAAGGCAAGAGGCGATGAAAAGAATAGAAAACGAATGTTTTGGGGAATAACACGCTATTCCATTTATTTCGGCGCCATCTTCCTTTACGACTGGAGAATTGGGATCGCGTTTGCGTTAGTTCCTCTGCTTTGCATGAATTTCGTCATGGCCATCACATCGTGGGTTCAACACGCATTCTGTGATCCGGAACAACCCGAAGATTATTTTGTAAATACCGTGACCGTCGTGGATGAAGTGAACTTCATGAACGAGGGATACCATCTGTGCCACCACCATCGATCCGGCCTTCACTGGACCGAGATGCCCGCCCACTTCGAGCGGCTTCGCGACAAGATGTCGAACTCCAACTCGCTCGTCTTCCGCGATTTGGACTTCATGGAGCTTTTCATTGAGTTGACGCTTCTCCGCAGAATGGACGTGCTGGCCGAAAAACTTGTCCCTTGGGAACCCATGAATCACGAACAAAGATTGGATTTTCTGGCGAAGAGAACCAGGCCAGCCAGAAACGTTGCGGTCTGAAGATCTGTGATTGGCGGAAGGATAGACCTAAGTCTTCGGCAATCGCGCGCCTCGATTGTACGATCGTTAACCAACATGGCCGAATACCAGTGAATATCTAATCCAAACCTATATTATGGTCTATCCGATCGGCGAACTTGATTCCTTGTGCCCGGTCGGATTGAGAGGCAAAGCGGATCATCGATGGTAACGCCGAGCTTGCAAACTGGAAGTGGTGCCGCTCGCCGCCGATTCTGGCTGGCGATGTCGGGTTTTGCGATGGCGCTTCTGCTGGTGCCGTTTTCTTACAAAGTTGAGCGTCGCCTGGAGACGGCTGCCCACATCAAGGGTGGAGAATCCGAAAAAGTTGAGCTGGAACTGGCGCAGCGCTTCCAATCTCCTTACGCGCACCGCCTGGTTTTGGTGATCTCCGGCATCCCCAATTTGGATTCCGCGGAAAACGCTGATGCATTGAGCTTCCTGACCAGTACCTTGCGTAGCGTGCCCGGTGTCTCTGGCGCCGCATCCAGCCTGGATTGGCCGGATCCTTTATTCACCGGGAACAATGGCGGGGGTTTGATTCTGGTAGGGTTGGACCCGAAGAACGAGAATTTTGAGTCGTTGGTTCCGACACTCCGGGCAAAAGCAGACTGGATGGAAGGCCAGCTTAAGTCGCAATACCCCAACATCAACCTGGAGATTACCGGCGAAACGCCACTCACCTACGACCTGCGCAAGGTCAGCGCCGATGACGTTCGCCATGCGGAAGAGAGAGCGATGCCGATAACGCTCTTGTTGCTGTTGCTGGCTTTCGGCAGCCTGGTGGCCGCGTTCATGCCGCTGGGAATTGGCGTACTTTCCATCTCGATGGCATTGGGTGCGGCCGCGTTGCTGGCGCATTATCTGCACCTCTCGATTCTGGTGCAGAATCTGGCGACGATGCTGGGCCTGGGGCTGGGAATCGACTATGCGCTGCTGATGGTGAGCCGCTTTCGCGAAGCATTGGCAGAGCGATGTTCCCCCGGCCAAGCCGCCGATATTGCCGCCAAGCAAGCAGGGAAGACGCTGCTCATCTCGGCCACCACCGTGGCCATCGGATTTTCCGCGCTGCTGATTGTGCCAATCAGCGAACTGCGCTCCATCGGAATCGCCGGCTTGCTGGTAACTATTTTGAGCGTTGTGCTTTGTACATTCATTCTCCCCTGGGTGCTTGGCCTGCTCGGACATCGCATCAACGCCGCCAGAGTGCGGCTTCCATGGAAGGGATTGAAAGCACAGGAAGCTTCCTGCGAGGCCAGTGCGCGATGGGTTCGCTGGGGCAGCATCATAACCAGCCGGCCGTGGGCCGCCCTGATCGCCGGGATTCCGCTGCTGCTTCTTGCATTCCAGGCGTGGCAAATCGCGCCCGGCATTCCGGACCACAACTCGCTCCCGGCCGCGGCCGAATCGGTGCAGGCGCTGCACACGCTGCAGGGCATGGGGCGATCGGGAATTGTGCAGTCCCTCCGCGTGGTGCTGGAGCTGCCGCCGCAGTCCGCGCCGCTCTCTCCGGCTGGGTGGGAGGCCGTCAGCCGCTTGACGAAACACTTCCAGGAAGACCCTCGAGCGGAAGAGGTCTTATCGCTTCCGACCCTGACGGGAATGGCCGATAATCCGGAAGCCGTGAACGATGTGCCAGAGGCGATCCGCAAAAGTTTTATTCGCACCGATGGCCAGGCGACATTGATTGAGTTGCTGCCAACAGCAACTCTTGTGCCCAACGAGCAGATCCGATGGGTGCGGGAAGTGCGTTCCTCCGATATCGCGGCGATCACTGGCGTGCCCGGCGCGGTGGTTCGCGTAGGCGGCATTGCCGCGATCGACGCCGACTATGCCTCGGTTGTAAAAGAGTGGATGCCCAGCGTGGTCCTTGGTGTGGTTTTGGGCAGCTTGCTGGCGCTGCTGATCGGGTTGCGTTCCGTGTTCGCGGCAATCAAGGCCATTCTGCTCAATCTGCTTTCGGTTGGCGCTTCATTCGGCGCGCTGGTCGTTGTTTTTCAGAAAGGCTACGGCAGCAGACTGTTTGGGCTGGACGGACCAACCGGCACCGTATACCCGATCGTGCCGATTCTTTCCTTTGCCATCGTGTTCGGTTTGAGCATGGACTATGAAGTTTTCCTGGTCGCCCGCGTCCTCGAAGAACGCCGGCGCGGTTTGTGCGAAAAATCCGCGGTGGTCGAGGGTCTGGCGCGGACCGCGGGGTTGATCACCAGCGCCGCGGCGATCATGATTGCGGTATTCACGGCCTTCACGATGGGCGGCTTCCTGGTGGTCCAAATGCTCGGCTTCACGCTCGCCGTAGCTGTATTCATTGACGCCACGCTGGTGCGAATGATTGTGGGGCCGGCGCTTTTGAAACTTGCCGGCGACTGGAATTGGTGGCCTTTTGGCTTGTATGGAGCTTCTCCAGAGGCCGAAAAGAAGCTTGTGCCGTGACGAAGCCCACGCGAGACAATGCAACTACGCGACGGAGATCTTAAGAAAGCGCTTCGAGTTATTTCGCTTTGTCGCCCTTAGCGACGAACTGGCTAAGATCAAAGTCCTTGGCTCCCAGCTTGGCCTTTCCTGAGCCACCTTCCACCACAAGAATCGAGGAACCTGGCTTGCCCTGAAGTTTCGCTTCCACTTGAGTCGCCGACCAAACGCCGCCAACCTGCCGCAGCCCATAATAGATGAATTCCTTCTGCTGTTCGCTCCCTCGAAGCGTCTTCACCACATGCACAGGATACAAAATGGTGCGATCAACCCACGATGTCACGGAATCGTAGTAGGACTGGTCCTGCGAGCCGGGCTTGCTTTTCAGGACAAAGCAATCTCGCGCGCCGCATTTCTCCGGTGGCAAGGCTTCCTGGGTCTTCCAGAAGAATTGATTCTCCACCATATCTTCAATGGAGAAATCCGTTCCCAGCAGCGGGTCGTTCCACCGATTGAATGGCAACTCGCTGGCGGCCTTCGCGCCAGGAAGCAACGTTTCAATCGTCACATGCCCGGCGGCAGTCATATGCAAAAGAAAGGTCGTTTTCTCGGAGCCGGGGCCAGTCATTTCGCAAAGCAGGCGCAGACCATCGGGAAACCAGTGCGCCTTGGCGATAAATTTGTAGTTCGTGCGCTTGCCAGTGCCTTCTATGTGCGTGAGACGCCCGGTCATGCGGTAATCCATTTTCTCAATGCGCTCGCGCGAGCCAGTCAGGGCAGGGTCCTGGTCAGGATTCGCCGCAAAGGCGCTCGATGGCTGCATCAGCAGGCACAACATGAGCAGCGCGATGGTCCCTCGAATCGTCCTCGGGGCGCAATTCGCCCATTTGGTAACTGGAAGCTGGCTGCGTTTGAAGCGATGAGTGAGCTTTAGCACGGGAAGTAGAAAGGTCATATCTCTATGTATACAACCAAAATTCATATAGCGCTATCCGCAGCGCCGGTAACGCGCGAATTATCCTTCATAACCGATCCATGCCCTGTGTGAGGGACCGCTTTCCCCACTAGGAGAATCCCTAGTTTCGGCGGGAACTCCAATGCTATAGGTTCCCGAATCGGGCCAAAATCGCGAGGAGGGTGCATGAAAACTAGAACAATCGTACTGGCTATGGTCCTGTGTTTCATGGGTGTTTCCGTTTGTTTCGCCCAGAATCCCTTTATGGGCACCTGGAAGCTGAATGAGGCCAAATCCAACCTCCCAGCTGGGGCGCCGAAAATCAACAAGGTCGTCTATGAGACGGAAGGCATCGATTTCAAGGTCACGACCGATGGTGTCGACGGCGCTGGTAATGCGACACATACCGAGTGGACAGGCAAGTTTGACGGAAAAGACTATCCCGTTAAGGGCGACGCCAATCAGGATTCGCGTTCCTACACAAGGAAAGGCATTCACGAGCTGGATTTCCGGGTGAAAAAGGGAACGAAGGTCACGACCACCGGCAGAATCGTCGCAGCCGACGATGGCAAGAGCCGAACGGTGACCACACGAGGAATCGATGCCCAAGGCAAAAAATACAAAAGCTCGGCCGTATACGACCGGCAATAGCGGGCGGTCGGAGATGCCCAGTCGATAAGAACTTCTTGGACAACTGAAATTCGGCCAGTTTCCATTTGAGAGGTCTGAGCTGGAAAGACAAAGGAGGAAGAAATGTTGAATCGACATCGATGGTTAGCGGGAATCGCGTTGCTGGCTATTGGCGTTCTGGGCCTGAGTATTTCCGGCATGGCGATTGCGGCGGATGACAAGAATGAGGTGGAGCGAGTAAAAGAATCGGGAAATGTGATGAAGGAGCTGCTTTCTTCCTCCAGCGGCGTTCCCATCAGTGTGCTGAACAAGGCGGAGTGCGTGATCGTGCTCCCGTCCGTAAAGAAGGCTGGATTCATTATTGCCGGCCAATATGGGAAGGGCGTGATGACGTGCCGGGGAGGCGAAAATTTCGACGGGCCGTGGAGCGCCCCGTCGATGATGCAGTCCGCTGGTGGAAGTTTTGGTCTCCAGGCTGGGGGCCAATCGAGCGACTTCGTCATTCTAGTTATGAATGATAAGGGAGCGCGCGCCCTGATGAATGGGAAGGCTAAGCTCGGCGCCGATGCCAGTATTGCCGCCGGTCCAGTTGGGCGGGAAGCGGAAGCCTCCACGAATGCGGCGATGAGTGCGCAGATGCTCTCCTATTCCAGAGCGCAGGGCGTATTTGCCGGCGTTTCGTTGGAGGGATCGTCGCTTGGACCGGATGACGACGCAAATACAGATCTGTATGGCAAGAAAGTTACCGCCACGGAGATCATTGCCGGCAAAGCCGGGCCAGTTCCCGCTTCGGCGAAGGAACTGCTCGCGGTACTCACCGCGAAATCGCCCAAGAACGAATCCAAGGGACAATAACCGGCGTTTTTATACGCTCGCGGCTTTGCACAACAGCAAACTTGCATTGAACGCTCGACTTCTGCGTAAGCGCATTTCTGAGTCGTGAATAGTTACGTGGCATGGCGCAGTTGTGCGGAGTACCTCTGTTTGCTAGTTTGACTGGCATGCCGCAGCAGCTTCCCGAAAATCTCAGTCGCAGCATTGAGACGCTCTACCGCGCTGAATCGGGCAGGATTCTTGCCACGCTGGTTCGCCTGCTCGGAGATCTTGATGTCGCCGAAGAGGCCATGCACGAAGCGTTTGCCGCTGCCCTGGACACTTGGCCGCAAACCGGCGTACCGGAAAAACCGCGCCCCTGGCTGATCTCCACCGCGCGCTTCAAAGCAATTGACGGAATGCGCCGGCGAGCGCGCTTCAACAACGCACAAAAAGACCTCTCCCTCTACCTCGAGGCCCGCGGCAACGACGCGCCTCAAGCCGATGAGGAAATCGAAGACGACCGCCTCCGCCTAATCTTCACCTGCTGCCATCCCGCTTTACCGCCGGAAGCGCGCGTTGCGCTCACGCTCCGTGAAGTCTGCGGGCTAACAACCGAGGAGATTGCAAAAGCCTTTCTCACCACTCCGCGCACCCTGGCGCAGCGCATTGTTCGCGCAAAGGCCAAGATTCGAGAGATGCAGATTCCCTACGAGGTGCCGGCTCCGCAGGAATTGCCCGCGCGGATTGGCGCAGTGCTTCAGGTTGTCTACCTCGTGTTTAACGAGGGCTATTCGGCCGCGGCGGGAAGGGAAGTGATGCGGGCCGAATTAACCGGCGAGGCCATTCGGCTGGGCAGGTTGCTCTCCGAACTCCGGCCAGAGCCGGAAGTCCTGGGGCTGCTTTCGCTGATGTTGCTGCACGAATCACGTCGCGCCGCCAGAGCCTCCCTCACCGGGGAGCTGATTTTGCTGGAAAACCAGGACCGCTCGCTCTGGAACCGCGCGCAGATCGCGGAGGGGGTGGCATTGCTGGAGAAAGCCCTGAACTCCCGCCGCTTCGGATCCTATACGCTGCAGGCTGCGATCGCGGCCGTTCATGCGCAGGCGGAATCCGTCGGGGCAACCGATTGGCGGCAGATTGTTGCGCTCTACGACCAACTTTTAAGAATTCAGCCTTCGCCGGTTGTAGAACTCAATCGCGCCGTGGCCATTGCTATGTGCGATGGTCCAGGGGCCGGCCTCGCCAATATCGACGCGCTTTTGGAGCAAGGCGAACTGGCGGATTACTATCTGGCGCATTCCGCCCGCGCCGATATGTATCGCAGGCTGGGCAGAGCAGCGGAGGCTCGGTCTTCTTACGAGAAAGCCCTGGCCCTGACCCAACAGGAACCGGAGCGGCAATTCCTGCAAGAGCGGATTCGGCAATTGAAATAAAAAATGGAGCAGCTGTCGATTTCCGGTCTCCCCCAACGACTATATAGTGAAAGAAGGGCAACCGGCCTGTCGAAGACCACCGCAGCGGAATGGAGAAAATATGGCGCAGTATTTGGTAGCTATTCACCACCCCGACGATTTTGACCCGTCCACAGAAACCGAGGCGACGGTCCGCGATATCGACAAGCTCAACGAAGAGATGGCGGCTGCCGGTGTGGTGGTTTTCGTTGGCGGCCTCACCTCTGTTAAGGATGCGAGATCTCTGCGGGCGCAACCCGATGGCAAGGTGCTCGTCACCGACGGGCCATACCTGGAGACCAAGGAACACATCGGCGGTTTTTGGGTGCTGGAAGCCGCCAATCTGGAGAAAGCGCTTGCGTGGGGGCGCAAGGCTGCCATCGCCTGTCGGGCGCCGGTGGAAGTGCGTCCGTTCGGAGTCCCCAACTGAGCAACTCAGCGGCAGCGAAAACAGGTTGGTGATTGCATCATTTAATCGAAATCTAAAAAAGAAGCGATCCAGTGGGCGGAGTTCGCCCACTCTCGAAAGGGAAACGATGAGAAAAAAGAATTTTAGCGCAATCGCAATCAAGAGCTTCGCGCTGCTTGTGGTGCTCGGTGCGGCATACCAGACGATGGCACAGACTGCCCCGGCGGCTTATGCAAACATGGCCCCGATCGAGCAATACCTGATGACGGATCAGGCGGCGGAAATAGCGCTGGCTCGAAGTGCAGCACCGGAATCTATTTCACGGGATGCGGAGGTGCTGATTCTTGGAGGTCATGGCTTCGAGACCGCGGTCAAAGGCAAAAACGGTTTCGTGTGCATCGTGGAACGTTCGTGGACTTCCGCGCCCGATGCCGACTTTTGGAATCCGAAAGTGCGCACGCCAATCTGTTACAACGCGGCGGCCGCGCGCACCGTCCTTAACCGCAACATTAAAAGGACGCACTTGATTTTGGCCGGAAGCAAGAAGGATCAAGTGGACGAGATCATCGTGGCAGCCGTCGACAAAAAAGAATTGCCGGGGATGGAACTCGGGGCGATGTGCTACATGATGTCGAAGCAGGGATACGGGGGCGACAGTGTCGCACACTGGCCTGCCCACCTGATGTTTTATTTTCCGCAGACCGACCCTGCCATGTGGGGAGCGGGTCAGCCGGATTCTCCCGTCCTTGCTATAACCGACACCCGGGAACACGTGACCACGTTCGTGATTGCCGTGCAACATTGGTCAGACGGAACAGAAGCCCGCTGAATATTCGCCAAGTGCGGATTTACAGGTTAAGCCGGCCGGCGCGCAAGATTCCACTGCGGGCCCGCAATGAGAGGAGACGGGCAATGAAATTCATCTGTTTGGGATATCTCGAGCCAGGAAAATTCGAAGGTATGACCGATGACGAGCGAAACGCCGTGCTCGACGATTGCTTTGAATACAACGACCATCTCCGCGCCAACGGCCATCTGGTTGCCGAAATACCGCTTCAGCCCGCAGACACCGCGCTGACCCTCTACTGGAAAAACGGCAAAGTCACGACCACCGACGGTCCATACGCGGAAACCAAGGAACAGCTTGGCGGCCTCCAAATCATTGAAGCCCGCGACCTCAATCACGCCATTCAGCTTGTCTCCCAGCTTCCCGGCTTGAAGTATGGTCTTGGGCCAGTCGAGATCCGCCCCATCGTGGATTTAACCGAAATAATCAAACAGAGCGAGCAGCGCCGGCATTCTCGGCAGCGCCCTCTTGGTAGCGCCTGCTTCTAGCAGGCAAGCCAAGGTCCGCCCGCTGGAGCCGCGCCTTTCGCGGCGAAGGCGGGCGCCTCTCTGCTCACTCCTCCCCGACCCTATCCAACCCCGAATTCAAGATCATCATGGAGGTCTAATGGCTGTAGCCGCTTCCCGGCATATTCTCGCTTCATTCGCTTGCTTGCGGAGGAACTAGATGCTCCAGGATTCTTCCTCAATCTCCTGGGACCCAAGAGTAATGCACTCCCACCCTAATGCGGTTTTTAAGATTTACGTTCTATTTTTGCTTGCCGTTCTATTCGTCGCTTTGGTCAAAATGCTGCTGGTTTGGCGTATCGCCCCACCTTTTCAGAAAGCGATACGGAAAGACAGTCCCGCATACCTGGTCCTGCTGAAATCAACCGTGGACAGTCTCCGGTATTGGAGAAGCCTCACGTACCAGGCGTTGGTGGATTTTTGCTTCCATAAAGTCTCGGTATGAACTCTGCAACAGATTGCTCGATGAAGGCAGGGTGGCGAAGCTTATTGGCTGTCTATCTTATTCGCAGAGTTCTCCACGACTTTCACCATGGCGCTTCTCGTTGCGCTAGTCGTATTTCTCCTGGAGTGGAACCTCCACCGGCGGGTGGAAAAACTCGACAAGTCCTGATCAATCCTGTCAATTCAGCCAGTCGCAGGCAATGCCTCGTCCTGCCGTCGAATTCTGATGTGAGTGAACGCGCTTGGCTTAAGCGATGGTCTTTTTCAACGCAAAACCCGCCAACGCCAGCAGGCCAGCGCCTAGCAACAGCAGGCTGGAAGGTTCCGGAACGGCGGACGAACCACTTAACGTAAAAGCGCCATTGAACGGGCCCTGATGCGTGATGTCGGTGCCCACTCGCGACCAGTCCGGGTCCAAATCGCCATTCCGGATCCAGGTTTGCAAGTCGGTGAAGCCTGGGGGAAACGGTGTGCCCGGCGGCACGATCGGCTTTGGCGCGGAGAGCCAGTAGAAGTCCCCATTGTTCAGCAATACTTGCGGAACAAAAAAGTAGTGATCGGCAGGAAGATCGAATGGAGTTGTGAAGCTCACGTTAAATCCGACCTCTTCCCCGGTCACGGCACCCTCGCCGCCCGTGAACTGGTTCGGGAACTTGTTGATTCCGTTCAGCACTGAATTATTGGTAGTGAAACTTGCCTGCAGCACCTGTGACGAAAAACTTAATCCACCCGTCGCCGAATCACGTGAATCGAACGCCACATCGGAAGGTGAATTGACGCGCGTGAGCACGTTTCCCGAGGGCGGGAATGTGGAGTCATTGGGAAAGACCCGATAAATCTCCACAACCACCTGGCTGATGCTGGCGAGCGAAGCGCCCGAAGGCAATAGCCCGACAAAGGAACCGCTGGAAACGTCCGTTGCACCGGTCAGAATGAAATCGTCCGCCGCTTCGATTTCCATTTTGCCTGCAGTGCTGGGACGCGAAGCCATCGCCATCAACCCGTCGGGGTTACCAGTACTGACGATGAGGGAGTCAGCGCAAGCAGGACCAACAAGAAAAAGAGATATGAGGGCACTTAGAAGAGCAGGTGTTGAACGCACGGCACGCCTCCTTAAAGATTAAACAGGCAGGCGGTTGGAGCTTTAATAGCAAATCCGCGGGCACAGGGCAAGCGTTTTCCGAAGAATGCGAGTCGAGCGCAACATGCACAAGAAACTGGAACGATTGTGAATCACGCTGTCAAGTCGTACCCGAACGGTCGAAGGAAGGAACATCTGGGCGCCAACCTCCACATGCCCGGTTGCCCGACTTCCCAGGCATTGCCTCGCAGTTGTGATAGATTCATCGAGATATTCGATAGCCTATGGGTCTCTTCAACTCATTTTCACAGCGAGCTCGCCGCGCGGTCTTCTGGGCAAATATGCGTGCACTGCAAGAGGATGCGTCGGAAATAACGGCGGAACACATTCTTTACGGTGTACTGCAGGAAGACCCGGAGCTTTTCGCTCTGCTCGTTCCTCAAAATCCCCAATTGGTAAGCCAGATAGAAGCGAGCTTGGTTGCAAATGGAGAAGTCTCAAAAGCTCGCGTCCGAACCGAAGCATTGCGTTTGTCCGAATCCGCCAAAGAGATTATTCGTGTAACCATTAGAGAAAAAAACAGGCTTGGACACCGGGCAGCTGGGACTCAGCACCTGTTACAGGCGGTTTTGATTTGTCCAGAAAAACGCAAATCGGTCTTTCGTCGAGGAAGGCCTGCAAAGGGATCGCTGGCAAAACGGGCCCTTGAGGAGCATGGCATTCTGGCAGAAACTGTGCAGGCAGCAACTAAGGGGGGAATTGTAACTTCTCAGGTGGTTGCCCTCGATGACCCATTGCTGAGACTAAACGCGCAAATCAGCGCATTAGCGCATCTTTTGACTGCGAAAGGAATTTTCGCAAGGCACGAGTTTGTTGACTTGCTCGACGTGAATGAGGAACCATGCGCCCCGGAACTTTTCCTGTTGCCCCTCATGGAGGCTTTGGTCAGAAAAGGGAAACTGACGGAAATCGAAAAAGCAAAGCTCATCGCAGAGCAGGCCCCTGGTGCCTCTAGCAATAAATCGCCTGTTTAACGCGCAAACACCAAATACCTCGAAGGTGCAACCATGATGGACTCCGCTGAGTTCCGGCTGACGAAAATTCCAATCCACCACGGAACCGGCCAAATGCCCGCGCTCGGTTTTGGCACTTTGATTCCTGATCCCGCCCTGACGATCTCTGCCACCAGAGAGGCGCTTGATGCAGGATTCCGCCACCTCGATTGCGCGGAACGTTATGGGAACGAGCACGAAGTAGGCATCGCCTTGCAAGCCGGACTTGCCGCGAACGGAATCGCCCGCGAGGAAATTTTTGTCACCACGAAACTCTGGAACTCCAATCACCGGCCGGAGCGCGTCGAACCGGCTTTCCTGGCCAGTCTTGACAGACTCCGTCTGAACTATCTGGATCTCTATCTCATTCACACTCCATTTGCATTTCAACCCGGGGAGAATCAGGACCCGCGCGATGAAAACGGCAACGTCATTTATGACCGCGGCGTCACGCTGCTGGACACCTGGAAGGCCATGGAAAATCTTGTGGACCACGGCAAATGCCGCGCCATCGGACTATCCGACATCACGCTGGAGGCTTTGTTGCCCGTCTACGAATCCGCCAGAATCAAGCCAGCCGTCGTCCAGGTGGAATCCCATCCATATCTCCCGGAAACGGAGCTGCTGGATTTCTGCAAGCAGAAGGGAATTGTGTTCCTGGCCTTTGCGCCATTGGGCCACGGAATAAAGCCAGGCCTTCTCGAAGATCCAGTCATTTCGGCTATTGCCGCGCGAGTCGGAAAAACGCCCGCGCAAGTTCTGCTGGCCTGGGCCGTGCAGCGCGGGACGGCCTTGCTCACCACTCCCCGAAGTGCCGCCCGCGCCCGAGAAAATTTCGACATCTCCCCGCTTCCGCAAGACGCGCTCGATGAAATCAATAGAATCCAGACGAGGCAGCGACTCAATCCTGTAGTCACCACCGGCGTCCCCGGCTTCATCCCGAAAAAGTAAACGATCACATCATCCAGGCAGACCTCGCGGACCCGAAGAGCGGGCTCCAAAAAGGAGTCTGGAATTAATCTCCAACCGGGAGTAGACTCCCAGCCTTAGAAGATTCCCGCCAGCATCCGCGCGCTTCCGGGCCAAATGGGGGCTCCATGCGATTTTCCCCGTGTCTTTTGGCTTTTTGTTTCTTGGCGCTTTTGCAGGGCACGGCCCCTCCAGCATTCGGCGCTTCTGTGGACCCTCGCGTCCAGGAGCATCCCTCCGCGGCAGTTTCGTCCCAGTCCACGATCACCATTCTCGGCCCGATGCGCTCCTTTCTTCGCATGGCCGGCATCAATGTCGAGCTTCCTCCCGAAGAAGTGCTGCCTCTCGTTGCCCGCAACGTTAATCTGCAGGGATTTCAGCTCGGCAAGCCAACGGAATATCTGCTTCTCATCCGTCGCTACGTCAATCAGTCCCGAGACCTGAACTCCCTGGCCACCGGCTCGCACTCGGAAATCCGCGTCACTGGATGCCAGGACGCGGAGCCTCTTCTGCGAATCCTCGGCTACAAAATTCAGGGCGAGTGCGGAACCTCCGCGATGTCTCTGGCGACCGCCGATCCCGAAAAAGCATTTCTCACCGCCGATTCCGGATTTCCCCTCGTCGACCTTGAGGAATCCCTGCAGCACAATACGCCGTTCGTCTATTCCTACGCGGGGACCAACGTCCCGCTGCTGTTCGCTCCGCAGGACTGGGCCGCGCTGGCCAATCCGAATTCGCAGGCAAGTTCCGATCCGCTCGACGTTCTGTTGAACCAAAACTCCGTCGCGCGTCTTTATTGGGCCCTTTCGCGTATCGACCCGAACACTCGCCTGATCATGAAAAATCAGATTGGCCTCGCGAAACTTCTGCCGCTTGGACCCGTCCTGGATTTCTATGGAACCCAACTCTGCATTCGCCAGGGCAAAATGGTGGTTCCCGGAGGCTTTGCCGCCGAAAAAGAATGGAGTGACCTGGCCGGAGCCACTCCCGAAAAGCCGGCGGAATTCATCCACAGTCTTCTCACCAAAGACCACGGCTGGCTGGCCGCTTATTACGATGCCATGGCGCATGCCAGCTCCAGCCAGCAGGCGCATTTCACTGAAAAAGAGCGCCTGAAGCGCTACTACGCCGCTTTCCACTCGCCTAAAAGCAATGCGCACGCCGCCGCCCAACTTGTCTATCGCCCAGCCTCCGCCGTCTTCGTCCTTGTGGATCGCATGCAGTGGGACGCCAACGGCAATCCCTACGTCCCCGGCAATCTTCAGATCTGGGGAGAAATCCTCAACTCCCGGCTGGAATCGAAATTCATGCGCAACTGGTCGAAGCATGCGAACTCGGCCGAAGGCGCCGAGCATCTCGCCGAGGCCATGTTCCTCTTCTCCCGCATGGAGTCGCCCTATGGCCCGGTGCCGACTTACCTTTGCCTGAGCGAACTCGATTCTCGCCGCGGACCCTCCCGGCGCCTCAGTGACTCCACCGTTCAGCTGCTGGCCAAAAAATTTCCGGACTTCAGCGATCAATACGCCATCTTCCTTGAATTCCCCGAATTGACCGATGATTCGATCTACCGCTTTCTTACCACCGCCGAATCGCTGAACAAAATTCCGGATCACGCCGTGCGCGGCAATGCCATGGGCATGTTTCAGGCAAACATCGGTCTATGGCAGATCGCCGCCCGCCAGGGACAGATCGAACGTTCGCAGCTGAATCCCTCGTGGAACGCCGTCATCAAGCCATTCACCAATTCCACTGGCGCCGCGCAATTCTTCAGCGCCGGGCGGGCGTCCGCCGAACATGTCTTTCTCGCCGCCACCGGAAAATCCAGCCTCACGCAAGACGCCATGATCGATCTGCTCGCCGGGAACCGCCAGTCAACCCCCGAAGGTATCCAGGTGCACGAAGAAGTTGCGAACAAAATCCGGCAGGTTATGCAGGACCAGCGCCTGGTTTCCATCGATTCGCTCTTGGCGCTGGACGACGGGCTTAGAAAAAACGGCCAGTCTGGAGAAAACAAGGAGCAACTTGTGGCCCTGGCTGCCGAGCTGCACGAATTTGAGATGCCCCAGCCCATCTTCACCAACCACGAGCGCACCAAGTGGGCCGTGGGCACTTACAACAACGATCACACCGAAACTCAGATGAAGACGGACATCACCAAGGTCATTCAATCGCACGCCACTCCCAAACAGATCGAGGATGCGCGCGGCCAACTGGCCACGTTTCTCCGCGACACTCTTGTCGGCATGAACTACGCCTACTATGAGCCGCCGGGCTCGCAAGCCCTCCACCACAATCCGCTCTTCGTCCGGTCGCACGATTTTTCAGGGGACACCTTGCTGGGCATCGAATCCTTATGGCAGGCGCCGCGCCTCTTCGGCGAGGGCTCACCCGCGGGCGGCGGCGCGCACCTGGTCGGCTCCATGGCCGATCTTCCTTACGTCCTCGCCGAAATGGAGCAGGATTTCATCGCACCCGATCACGTGCAGGCCCTTATTTGGCAGCAGGTCGTTCCCGGCGCCCTCAGCAACGCCGTTGTTCCGCGCTGGTGGAATGTCTCTCGCGATGAACTTCACGCCATTGCGCTTTACCAGCGCGCCGGGGACGAGCTTCTCCTCGCCGCGGCCCGCGACGTGAAACTCCGCACTCAGGTCCTCTCCGTGCTTTCCGATCGCATGTATCCAGAGCGCCTTTCCTGGATGGAGCAAGCGCTTCTCTCGCAGAATTCCAGCCGCATTCTTTCCGGAATTTCGCCCGCCGACAGTTTCTATCTCGCCGCCGCCTTTCTGCAAAAACATCCCGCGGAGTTCGACTCCGTAAGCGATGCGGCACGCGAACTCAAATCCATCCCGCCGGATCGCGTCAATGAAGCACGATTGTCCCTCGCCTTCGGCGTCGTTCACCCAGTTTTGCAAAACTCTTACGGGCTCGCGCTGGTCAATGTGCGGCCATTTCCACCGCTCTCCGGAAAATATGGCCGGTTGATGGCCGAATGCTGGGATTCCGCCAATCTCTATTGGGCGCGCATTGCCGACGAAAAGGGATACGACCCGGTGGTCCTCAACCGCGTTGTGCCCCAGTTAACCCACCGCATGGTGGAGCGAATTTATGCCAGCGACGTCGAGGACTGGTCCGCGATGTTGCGCGCCTTGCAGGAAACCGGGGCGGAGTTCCGCGAAGGGAAAATCGCCGTCCCTCCGGAAACCACTGCGGCGCGAAACTGATTTTAATTTCGTAACAAGGGGATTGCCGATGGCCACGGCGAATAAATTGACGATGAATAAAATATTTAGCTCGCTTGCAAGCCTGGGGCTGGTCATGTCCCTTTCCGTGGAGCGGGTTGCAACGGCCACGCCGCAAACGCCTTCTCAGGTTAACCCCATTCACGTCGCCGTGGACCTCGTCCAACTCAACATTGCCGTCACCGACAGCAAAGGGAACTACGTCACCGGACTGAAGCCCACAGACTTCGCTGTTCTGGAGGACGGCATTCCGCAATCGGTTGCCACTTTCGGCGAGGGCAATGGCCCGGCGCGCAAACTCGCCGAGGACTCAAAGACCCCGGATGGCAACACAGCGGATCCAGCCGCCGTTGCCGCGCCCCAACCATCGGGAAATGGACAAATTGTTTCAGCCGCCGACCTCAGCTCCCTCGTGGCCGGCGCAAACGTCTTCGTCCTCTTTGACACCAGCAACTACATGTATCGCGGGTTCGTCTTCGCGCAAGACGCAATTTCGGATTTCATCCGCTCGCTCGATAATGCGGATCGCATCGCCTTCTATTCGTACAGTCGCGACCTTTCGCGCGCCACCAGGCTCACCACGGAGCGCTCGCAAGTCCTCCGCGGTGTCCGCGCCACCGCCGCGGGAGACAACGCTGCGCTCTACAACTGCCTGCTGCTCACCGTGAAAGACGCGGCGCAATATGTCGGCCGCAAAGTGATCGTCGTGTTTTCCAATGGCCCGGATAACGCCAGCGTCGTTCCACCGGAAGACGTCGCCGAACTCGCGCAATCCGCCGGCATCGCCATCTATATGGTCTGCACCCGCCAGGCACAGCTGGAGCCGATCTCCACCGCGGTCTTCGAGCGCATGACCGCGGCCACCGGCGGCAAAGCCTATTTTGCGAAAAACTGGAAAGATGAGGAGCGCGCCTTCGCTTCCATCCGCGACGATCTCGCCCACCTTTATTCCCTGAGCTATTATCCCCAGCCCAACCCCAATCGCGGCTGGCGCAGCATCACCGTAAAACTCTCACCCGACTCCATGAAGAAATATCATGTCCGCACCCGCAACGGCTATCGCCTGCAAACCTCTCGCTTCACCAAAGACGACTCCTCCCCCAAACCCAACTAACCCGCGATCTCAGCAATTCAGGGCCGGACGATGTGGAGCAGCTTAGATTATTGCGCGGGTGACGTCGTCGGGTCGCAGTGGCTTAACGGTTCGAGCGAGATTCTGGTAGCCGGGTTAGCGGGCCCGGATAGTGGGTGCAAATACATGGGAGATTTCGTCGTCTACCGAATTGACGTGTTGACCGGAAGGATTTTGCAGGTATATTCGGCGAAAGACGCTCACCGAATCTTTGGCGATGAGAATTTGCCTCGAGTTGACGCGGATGATGACGAGTTATAGCGTCTCGCCAATCACCAATTCGAGACCAGCGCGCTTGCCAGAGATGGCAATTCAGCCCATTGCGAATCTTCCTAGTGAAGGGCCCTAGGGTTGCGCCGGCGCGCGGCTCGGCAGATTCGGCGTCAACTTCGGAATCGCCAGGCCCCGAAAGTTATTGGCGATGGCAAGCCTTCCTCCTGGTCAAAATATGCCCGTTCACTCGTCGAAGCCAACGTTGCCCACAATTTAGAGCTCTGTCACCCGCCGCTCAAGCTCGCGTGCGATCTCTGTGACGTCCTGATCAGCGGAGAAACGAACTGGCGGCCCGATCGTCACTCGAACGTGTCCAGGTCGCGTGAGGAGCCGGTTTTCTTGCTTCAAATCAAATAGCCCCTCGAGCCGCATGGGAACCACCGGGATATTCAGCTGCTTTGCCAGCAGACCAATTCCGGAACGAAAGGCGGCCATGCGTCCGTCCTCGCTCGTCAGGCCCTCCGGAAAAACCAGGATGTTCCATCCACGGTCCGCAAGGTCCCCGGCAAAGTTGAAACTCTTCAGGAATCCCGATTCCTGCGGCAGCGGGAAAACGTTGAACAAACTGGAAGCCAGAAAATATCTAAGGCGTTCCATAAATCGCTCAAACCGCGGCAAACTCTGCGAAGGGACGCCGCATCCTCGTTAGTCTCTCGCCTCCCATCGCGGTGGCCAGGCGATTTCGCAATCGCGCCGGGAGTGCGGGCAGAATCCACGCGATATCCAGATACGTCACATGATTGGAAATCACGAGCACCGGGCCGCTTACTCCACGGAGATTCTCACGACCGCGAATTCGCGGCGCGGCAAGCAGATATGTTGCGGGCCAGGCGAGCGCGTAATAAACAACAAGCCGCAGCGCGGTGACCACCCAAGTTTGCGGCCACGTTGGAAATACATGCTCTGCTGCCGGCGACGCGCCGCCCGCGATCAGTTTCTGAAGTTGCTCAACGGTGGCCACGTCCGCAAATCGAGTTTCGTTCAACTCCACCTGATAGCGTTCCTCCAAAACATTCATCAATTCGACGCGGTCGAGCGAACTGAGCTGCAAATCTGCCTCAAGCGTTGTGGCCGATCCATTTAGTTGAACGGGGCGCCCCGTGATTCGTGCAATCAGGCCGGCTAAACCGTCGCCGTCCGAAACAGTTTGTGGCGCTGTGCTTCCCGAACTCTTCATCACTTCGCGGATGCGGGGAAGAATTGGCTTCTGCGTTGGCGTCCTGGGGAAATCCGGCTCCGGCCACAGAAACCACTGGCGCATTTTCTGATAATCCGCCAGCGATTGATTCGCGCGTTGTACGGCGGCAGCGGGATCCGGAGCAGTTCCATTCATCAAAAGCACGGCGCAGGGCTCCGCGTTTCCGTCACGCTCGATCCCGATGACCACGCAATCTCGCACGTCGGCCTGCGCGCGCAACGCTTGTTCCAGATCCTCCGGGTATACGTTCATCCCCGCCGGCGTCACGATGACATTTTTTCTCCGGCCCTTGAAATACAGCTGGTCCTGCTCGTCTTTTTCCGCGATATCGCCCGTCCGGAACCACCCATCCTGCTCGGCGACCGGCTGGATCCGCCCGTGTTGCTGATAGGTCTTCGCAAGGTTTTCGCCACGCACCAGAATTTCCCCGTTCTCATCGACGCGCACTTCCATGCCCGGAAACACCTTGCCAATTGATCCGCGGGACGCGTGAAATGGGTGATTCAGGCTGATCAGCGAGGTCGTCTCCGTCATGCCGTATCCCTGAATCACGGCGTACCCCAAGCGGTTCCAAAACGTTTCCACGTGTTCCGGCAGCGCCGCCCCGCCCGAAATAAACGCCCAGAATTTCCAACCGAGATGCGAGTGGATGCCGCGGAATCGCCACCACCGCCTGAGAAAATGTTCTTTCTCCGCCAGAGCGAACTCTTTCTGAAACCGCTCTGTATTTCCTCGGCGTTCCTCCTGTCTTTCAACTTCCCGCTGGAGTGATTCTATAAATCGCGGAACGGCGACAAGCACCGAGACGCGTTCCCGGCGGATCGTATCCATCAAGTCCGAAGGTTTTAGTGAATCATTGAAAACCACGGTCCCTGCCAGCATCGGCGGAATGAATATCCCAAGTATCTGGCCGAAAACATGGCTCAGCGGGAGCAGGTTCAGAAAACGAAGCGGGTGCACCAACCTTTCATAGCGAAGATATTTCTGCACTTCGGTTTCAATTGGCTCGATGTTCGCAAGAACGTTTCCATGCGAAATCACAACCCCGCGAGGTTCCGCCGTTGTTCCGGAGGTGAAAATAATCTCCAGTGTGTCTTGGCGCGAAAGTTGTGGCGAAGGGTATGGAGAAGAATCGTGCCGCGCGATCGCCGCGACCAGCGATTCCAATGAAAGGGAAGGCACGCCGGCGCAATCTTGCTGTGTGGCAGACCGAAATATAAGTTTTGCGTTTACGTCCTGCGCCACACGGGACGCAAACTCCAACGTCGAAGCGTGATCAATCGGCACCACAACAACGCCGCAAAGCACGCATCCGAGAAACGCAACGATCCACTCACCGGAATTCTCTCCCCACAGCAGAACCGCATCGCCTTTTGCTATGGCGCGAGACTCCAGTTCACGAGCCACGCGATTTGCTCCCGCGGCAATCCGTCCGTAGCTCCAGCTTTCCATGCGATACCCGCGCCGCTGCCGCACGGCAATTTCACCGCCATGAGCCGCATAGTTTTTGACGAATTTAGCGAGTGACTCCACGGGCATGCCAGACATCTATCCTCGGAAGAGCGGGAACTTGTGCCGACTCAGAGACTCTATCCTGTTTTGATAGGCTATGGCTGCCGTGGGATACAAGGAAAAAGTTGTCGTGGTCGGCGCAGGAATCTCCGGCCTGGCCTGCGCATATCGCCTGAAACAATTGGGAGTTCCTTGCGTGCTCCTCGAAGCCGCCGAACGTCCCGGTGGATTGATTGCCACGGTTCGTCGAAATGAATGCTTGTTCGAAACCGGGCCCCAATGCCCGCGATTCCCGGCTTCCGTATGGCGCCTGGTTCGCGAATTAGATCTAGGGCGTGAGTTTGCAGCCGGCAACCGCAAAGCAAAGCGCTACATATTCAGCCGTGGGAAGCTGCACCGCGCGCCGTTCTCACCGCAAGCGCTGCTTGCCACGCGCTTGTTGGGATTTACCTCCAAATTGCGAATTCTCAGCGAAGCTTTCCGCTATTCCCAGCCGCCTGCCCACGAGGAAAGTTAGTCTAAATTCGTAGAACGCAAATTCGACCCGGCAGTGTTGGACAACTTGGTGGATCCATTTATCTCCACCATCTTTTTGGGCGATGCCCGTAAAATGGGCATGGAAAGCGCGTTCCCGGCTCTGGTGAAGTGGGAACAAGAGCGGGGCAGCCTTGAAGCATTCCCATGCCCTGCGAGTCCCTCCACGCGCAACGCCTTCGCAAACCGCCAACGTTCCTTAACCTTCTTTTGGACCTTTCATTTGAAATTTGCGCAACCCCTCTTAGGCGAACACTGATCGCGGCTTCCGATTCTCGGTAAAAACAGACCCGGATTGCCAGCGAATAGACGCTCATGCCCGCCATACAGGAAAGACTGTAGAGCATACCTATGGCTCTTATGCTAATTAAACGTTCTTGACTCAATTCCCAAACTCTAAAAAGTAATGGGCAAAAGACTTAGGCGGAATCGAGAAGTAGTTCCGGCAGCAAAAAAGGGCCGCGAAATTATAGTGTGCTGGGAAGTCAAAAAGGGTCATTAAGTTAGCCTGTTCAACTCAGTCCCAATCTGGAGATGAGCATGAAGAGAGTCGAACACGATCGATCGGGTGCAAGATCGATACCCGCCGCGATGTCTGGAAACAATGGCAAAGACCAAAGAGACCAAATTGTTGAAATTACAGCACCCGAACTGAGCCTCTTACTTTCCAGCTTGCAGACCATGCGCGATGGCGACTTTTCCGTCCGCCTCCCTGGAACCTGGACAGGTCTTCCAGGAAAACTTGCGGATACGTTTAACGAGATTGTGTCTTCGAACCAGCAAATCGCCCACGAACTGAGACGCGTCGGCCAGGTGGTCGGGAAGGAAGGCAAAACGCGCGAGCGAACGCAATTTCACCAGCCGCGCGGCGCCTGGGGCGAGATGGAAGTATCCATCAATACTCTCGTCGACGACTTGCTGCAACCGAACACGGAAGTCACGCGGGCGATTGCAGCCGTGGCGCAAGGAAATCTGACGCAGACCGTTCGACTGGACGTGGATGGCCGGCCACTCGAAGGGGAATTTCTCCGGTCCGCCACAATCGTTAACACCATGATCCAGCAACTCGGCGTTTTTACCGCGGAAGTAACTCGCGTCGCCCGCGAAGTTGGCACGGACGGAAAACTGGGAGGGCAGGCGCAGGTGCCGGGTGTCGCGGGAACCTGGAAAGACTTGACCGACTCCGTCAACTCCATGGCGAGCAACCTGACCGGGCAAGTTCAGAAATATCGCCGAAGTGGCAACGGCGGTCGCCAGCGGCGACCTCTCCCGCAAGATCACGGTGGATGTCCGCGGAGAAATTCTGCAGCTCAAGGAAGCCATCAACACGATGGTGGATCAGTTGCGGTCCTTCGCTTCGGAAGTCACGCGTGTGGCCCGCGAAGTCGGAACCGACGGCAAGTTGGGCGGCCAGGCAGTGGTGCCGGGTGTGGCGGGAACCTGGAAAGACCTTACGGATTCCGTCAACGCGATGGCCGGCAACCTTACAGCGCAGGTACGCAACATCGCGGAGGTTACCACGGCCGTCGCGCGCGGGGATTTGTCTCGCAAAATCACCGTGGACGTGAAGGGCGAAATTCTGGAATTGAAAGACACCATCAATACCATGGTGGACCAGCTGAACGCTTTCGCTGGCGAAGTGACTCGCGTGGCACGCGAAGTGGGTACGGAAGGAAAGTTGGGAGGTCAGGCCCAGGTTCCCGGCGTTGGCGGAACGTGGAAAGACCTCACGGACAACGTGAACTTCATGGCCAGCAACTTGACCGGCCAGGTCCGCAACATCGCCGAAGTGGCCACGGCAATCGCCAGTGGCGACCTTTCCCGCAAGATTACGGTCGACGTGCGCGGAGAAATTCTGCAGTTGAAGGAAACCTTGAACACGATGGTGGATCAGCTGAACCGCTTCGCGGGAGAAGTGACGCGCGTGGCCCGCGAAGTGGGCAGCGAAGGCCGCCTGGGCGGACAAGCGAACGTGCCCGGAGTTGCAGGCACCTGGAAAGACCTCACGGATTCGGTCAATTCGATGGCCGGAAATCTCACCGGCCAGGTGCGCAACATCGCGGAAGTCACGACAGCCGTTGCGCGCGGCGATTTGTCCCGCAAGATCACCGTTGACGTGAAGGGCGAAATTCTGGAGCTGAAGAACACGATTAACACCATGGTTGACCAGCTCAACGCATTCGCCGCCGAAGTCACTCGCGTCGCCCGCGAGGTGGGCACGGAAGGGAAATTGGGCGGGCAGGCACAAGTCCCTGGCGTGGGCGGGACGTGGAAGGACCTCACCGACAACGTGAACTTCATGGCCAGCAACCTGACGGGCCAGGTCCGCAACATCGCCGAGGTGGCCACCGCAGTCGCTCGCGGCGACCTTTCCCGCAAAATCACCGTGGACGTCCGGGGCGAAATTCTCGAACTGAAAGACACCCTCAACACCATGGTGGATCAGTTGCGCGCTTTCGCTTCCGAAGTGACTCGCGTTGCCCGCGAAGTTGGTACGGACGGAAAGCTCGGCGGCCAGGCGCAGGTTCCCGGCGTGGCGGGCACCTGGAAAGATCTTACGGACTCGGTCAATTCCATGGCCAGCAACCTGACGGGCCAGGTGCGCAACATTGCCGAGGTGGCCACGGCGATCGCCAGTGGAGATCTCTCCAAAAAAATCACGGTCAATGTGAGCGGCGAAATTCTTCTGCTGAAAGAAACCATCAACACCATGGTGGACCAGCTCAACGCCTTCGCCGGCGAAGTCACTCGCGTGGCCCGCGAAGTGGGCAGCGAAGGCCGCCTTGGTGGGCAGGCAAACGTTCCGGGAGTTGCCGGCACTTGGAAAGACCTTACGGACTCCGTCAATTCCATGGCGGGAAATCTGACCGGGCAGGTGCGCAACATCGCCGAAGTCACCACCGCGGTTGCGCGTGGCGATTTGTCGCGCAAGATCACTGTCGACGTGAAAGGCGAAATTCTCGAATTGAAAGACACCATCAACACGATGGTGGACCAGCTCAACGCATTCGCGGGCGAAGTCACGCGCGTGGCCCGCGAAGTCGGAACCGACGGCAAACTCGGCGGACAAGCGCAAGTCTCGGGCGTGGCCGGCACGTGGAAAGATTTGACGGACAACGTGAACGTCATGGCCGCCAACCTCACCGAACAGGTGCGAGGCATCGTCAAAGTGGTCACCGCGGTCGCAAACGGAGAGCTCACTCGAAAACTCACGGTAAACGCAAAAGGTGAGGTTGCGGCCCTGGCCGAAACCATCAACAACATGACCGACACGCTGGCCACTTTTGCCGACCAGGTGACCACCGTCGCTCGCGAGGTGGGCGTGGAAGGACGCCTCGGTGGGCAAGCCAACGTCCCCGGAGCCGCCGGCACCTGGAAAGACCTTACGGGCAACGTAAACCTGCTCGCCGACAACCTGACCAACCAGGTGCGCGCCATTGCCGAAGTGGCGACGGCAGTGACGAAAGGTGACCTCACACGTTCCGTGCAAGTTGAGGCCAGCGGAGAAGTCGCCGAGCTCAAAGACTACATCAACACGATGATCGACAATTTGCGCCTCACCACCGACCGCAACAAGGAGCAAGACTGGCTGAAAACCAATCTTGCGCGCTTCACAGGCATGTTGCAGGGGCAACGCGATTTGACGACCGTAGGGCGCATGCTGCTCTCTGAGCTCGCCCCGCTCGTCAACGCCCAGCAGGGCGTGATTTATCAAATGGGGACGGACGAATCAGCCGAGATGATGCTGCTTTCGGCTTATGCCGATGACGCGCCGAACGGACATGCGCGTCAGTTGAGAGTGGGCGAAGGCCTTGTGGGCCAGTGCGCGGCGGAGAAACGCCGCATGCTCATTACGGAAATGCCTGCCCATGTTGTCTCAATCCGCTCCGGCTTATTCAAGGCCTTACCTCTGAACGTGATCGTGCTTCCCGTTCTTTTCGAAGATCGCGTGAAAGCAGTGATTGAACTGGCGTCCCTGAGCAGTTTTACGGCTTCCCATCTCGCATTCCTGGAACAATTAACCGCCAGCATCGGCATCGTGCTCAACAGCATCGAGGCCACCATGCAGACGGAAGGCCTGCTGAAACAGTCTCAGCAATTGGCTACCGAGCTTCAAACGCAGCAGAAAGAGTTGCAGCAGACCAACGAACAGCTTGCCCAAAAAGCGCAGCAGCTTGCCGAACAAAACGTGGAAGTGGAGCGCAAGAATCAGGAAATTGATCAGGCCCGCCGCGCCGTTGAAGAAAAGGCAAAGGAACTTGCGCTCACCTCCAAGTACAAATCGGAGTTCCTTGCGAATATGTCCCATGAACTGAGAACTCCGCTGAATAGCATTCTCGTCCTGGGCCAGCAGCTTAGCGACAATCCTGACGGCAACTTGACAGGGAAGCAGGTTGAGTTTGCACGCACCATTCATGGTGCCGGCACGGACTTGCTGAATCTCATCACGGATATTCTCGATCTTTCCAAAATTGAGTCGGGAACCGTTTCCGTTCAGGCGGAGGAAGTCTTCTTCGCAAGTCTGCTCGATATGATGGCTCGCCCCTTCCGCCATGAGGCGGAGAATCGCCGCTTTACGTTCGAGTTGACGACGGATCCGCGATTGAGCCGCAGCCTGGTCACGGATTCCAAACGCGTGCAACAAGTGCTCAAGAATCTCCTCTCCAACGCTTTTAAATTCACGGAACAAGGCAGCGTGCGCCTGTCCGTATTCCTGGCGGAGCGCGGCTGGAGTGATGACCATGCGGTTCTCCGCGCGGCGCCGGCCGTCGTTGCGTTCCAGGTGGAAGACACGGGCATCGGCATTCCGCCGGAAAAACAGCGCATTATTTTCGAAGCATTCCAACAGGCGGATGCGGGCACCAGCCGTAAGTATGGAGGCACGGGGCTCGGCCTCGCTATCAGCCGCGAACTGGCCAGTCTTCTCGGCGGCGAAATCCAGCTACGCAGCGAGGTTGGGAAGGGCAGCACGTTCACACTCTATCTTCCGCAAACCTACGTGGGCCCCTCGACAGGCGTCAATGTGCTGGAAATGAGAAGCGCTCCCGTTCCGGCGCCGCATTTGATGCCCGCAATCGCGCATGAGCATCGTTTCGAGCCGATTGAGGATGATCGCGCAAGCCTGCAGGATGCCGACAGCGTCTTGCTGATTGTCGAGGACGATCCCCACTATGCCCGCTTACTGCGCGACTTGGCGCGCGACAAGGGCTTCAAGGTGCTCGTCGCCACGCAAGGCGCCGAGGCGCTTGCACTGGCGCGCGAGTTCCATCCCATGGCGGTTTCCCTCGATGTCTTCCTGCCAGACATGCTGGGCTGGACCGTCCTCAATCATCTGAAGCAGGACCCCTCCATGCGCCATATCCCGGTCCAAATCCTGACCTTGGATGAAGACCGTCAACACGGACTTTCGCGCGGAGCGTTTGCATTCGTACGGAAGCCAACTACGCCGGATGAACTTCACAACGCGCTTTCACGCATCAAGGAATACGCATCGCCACATCTCAAGCGCTTGCTGGTTGTGGAAGACAACCCTGGCGAGCAGCTGAGTATTCGCGAACTGCTGGGCCACCACGACATCCAGGTCAGCATTGCCGCGACTGGTGAAGAGGCGCTAACCGCCATTTCGGAGCAACCGTTCGATTGCATGGTTCTTGATCTTCGCCTTCCAGACATGTCCGGCTTCGACGTCCTGGAACGTCTGCGCGATACGCCGTCGCTTCTGGATTTGCCGGTCGTGGTATTCACGGGGAAAGATCTATCTCCGGAAGAAGATGCTCGCTTGCACACGCTGGCTCGCAGCGTAGTCGTCAAGGGCGTGGAGTCTCCCGAAAGGCTCCTCGACGAGACGGCTCTGTTCCTGCATCGCGTGGTTGGCGACCTGCCTGTTGAAAAACAGCAAATGCTGGATCGTTTGCACCGCTCGGATGACGCGCTGGTGGGAAAAAAGGTTCTGGTTGTGGACGATGACGTCCGCAATATCTTTGCGTTGAGCAGCGTGTTGGAGCGCCGTGGAATGACAGTTTTGACCGCTGGGACGGGCCGAGAAGCAATCGATACTCTCAGTTCCACTTCTGACGTGGCCATCGTGCTGATGGACATCATGATGCCGGAAATGGACGGCTACGAAACCATGCAGGTGATCCGGCAAAATCCTGCATTCTGCCGCTTGCCGATCATCGCCCTTACGGCGAAAGCGATGAAAGGGGATCGCGAGAAATGCCTGGAAGCGGGCGCATCGGAATATCTTGCGAAGCCGGTGAATACGGAACAATTGTTGTCGGGACTGCGGATGTGGCTCCATCGGTAATTGCGGATTGGATGCGGGAATGTCGAGCGAGCGCGCCTAGAGGCCAGCTCATGCTCAGCGAGGTCTAGTCTATGGCGGTGCAAGAAAAAGTGAATGTTCTCATGGTGGATGATCAGCTTGGCAAGCTGCTTAGCTATGAGGTCATTCTTGCCAGCCTCGGTGAGAATCTCATCAAAGCCTGCTCGGGCAAGGAAGCTCTGGACCACCTCTTGAAGTCGGATATCGCCGTGATCCTCCTGGATGTGAACATGCCGGAGTTGGACGGTTTTGACCTTGCGGATATGATTCGCAAGCATCCGCGCTTCCACAGAATACCGATCATTTTTATTTCTGCCGTACTTTTAACCGACGTCGACCGCTTGAAAGGCTATGAACGCGGCGCCGTGGACTATATTTCTGTCCCCGTCGTGCCGGAATTATTGCGCGCCAAGGTGAGTGTCTTTATTGACCTGCATCGCAAGACGCGGCAATTGGAAATGCTCAATGTGGAGTTGCGCCGCCTTTCCAGCAGCCTGATCGCGGCGCAGGATCAGGAGCGGCGGAGAATCGCCCGGGATCTTCACGATGGTCTGGGGCAAGAGTTGAGCGGCGCGAAGATGATGATTGATTGCATCAAGATGCCGAATCAAACGATGGAATGGAAAGAAAAGGCCGCGGCGGAAGCCAGCGCCCTGATTGATCAGGCCATCCAGCAAATTCGCAGCATGTCTCACCTTCTCCACCCTCCCATGCTCGACGAAATCGGCCTGCAATCCTCGCTTCGCTGGTATCTGGACGGCCTGACGAAACGGAGCGGTCTTGAAATCTCCCTTGAGATACAACCGGAGGATTTTCCCCGCTTCGGCCCGGAATTGGAAACCACCGTCTTCCGAATCGTGCAAGAGGCCCTCACCAATGTCTTTCGCCATGCTGAAGCCAGACGAGTCTGGCTGAATCTGGCGACCAAGGACGGTCAAATTGTGATGAAGGTATCTGACGACGGAAAGGGAATTCCAGACTCCGTCTCCGATTTTGAACCCGACAAGATTGGTGTTGGAATCGCCGGGATGCGGCAGCGCGTAAAAGAATTGGGCGGAGAATTGTGGTTGCGAAATGCCAACCCAGGGACGTTGCTGGAGGCGGTCATCCCCGCCAAATCGGCTACGCTCCGGCCTGCGGATCAATTAAAAGTTTCGTGGAGTCCCAGCCGCTGAATCGCGGCCTCGCCGCATTACTGAATTCTTGGAATGGGGCGCTGCGCAAACACGGATTCGATTTTTTCAATTAGCTTCCAGGCCTCGCTCTTGCGCACAACCGCGCAGATGCCTGCCTTGGCGGCTTCTTTTTCAAACTCGTGGCCATCCACATCCCATACCGTAAATAAAATAAGCGGTGTTGTTGGATTGGTGGTGGACATCCGCGATGCTGCTTCGATCCCGTTCATGTCTGGCATCCCGAAATCTATCAATACCAGATCCGGACTAAGTTCCTGGAATTTTTCAATCCCGGATACCCCGTCCTCTGCCTCGCCACAGATCGCCCAGCCCGAATGCAAACTCAAAATGCTGGCGATGATTCGCCTCATCCGAAAAGAGTCATCCACAATCAGAATTCGCAGGTCCATGGCGGCCCAAACTGCTTCGCCATCGTATTTCCCCGCCGGAAGGTCGGCAATAAGAGCTAAACCTTAGTGAGCAAAAGGGAATCCAGGATGTGCGCTAAAAGGAACGCCCAGAGTATCTCGATTTGTTCCTACCATAAATGCTGTATGTGATAGCCTGCTGCCAAGTGTTAGCTTTTAGATTTGGTGGGTCCGCACACAGAACATCCTGTGCCGCACGAATCGGCCGGGCGGGACGTTGTCTCGCCGTCGATTGTGGAAGGCTGCGCCAGGGTTTCCATGGCAGACCGGGGGTTGATTGCGAGTTCTCATAGTGGACGATCACGAAGTGGTGCGCAGGGGGGTGCGATCTCTCCTGATGACCCAAAAAGACCTGGACGTGTGCGGGGAGGCCGTGGACGGCCTGGATGCAATCGAGAAGGCGAGGCTGCTGCTGCCTGATCTTGTCCTGATGGATTTCAGCATGCCGAATTTGAACGGGTTTGACGCCACGCGGGAAATCCGCCGCATCCTTCCTAAAACCGAGGTCATCATTCTGACCCAGCACGAAACCTCACAGATGGCCGCGCAGGCGTTCCGCGCGGGCGCTCTGGGTTACGTTGTAAAATCTTCCGTTTCGAAAAATCTGTTCGCGGCACTGGAGAAAGTCAGCCGCCACGAATCCTTCTGTGATCCCAGCATCACTTCCTCGTCTGAAAAAGCTATCTAGTCCGACGAAAACATCCGCAGAAATAAGCCCACGCGCCAGAAATAATAAATATTCACTGATAACCGGCGATGCGATTCCGGGAATCAATTTCTCCGGCAGACCCGTCTGCTGCGGCACGGGACTCGCGCAAATACCAAGTTCTTTGCTTGTGACGTGAAAGCGGAAGGTTTATCCTACCAACTTAGTCTAGTCGCACACGGTAATTCTACCTGGTGAGGAACCGATGTCGGCCCGCTTTGATCTGTTCCGGTTGGACAAAGACCACAGCGTATCCTGGTTAGGCGCCGCCAACGAACTGGCTGAATTAAAGCGCATGGTGATTGAGCAGTCGTTTGAAGACGGCAGTATGGTAACGATAATCGACCAGCGAACCGGCCGTACCCTGAAGATGTTCCCCGTCGAACTTCAGGGGCTAACCGAACTATCTTGATTTCATTTGGTGGCAATACCCGGCGTGTTTGGTTACGAAGTGGTGGCGGGTTGAATGGTGCCGGGGGCCAGAATCGAACTGGCTACGCCCGCCTTTTCAGGGCGGCGCTCTACCAATGAGCTACCCCGGCGACTCAACTTTAGTAGTTTAGTGGCCGCTCTCCACGCTGTCAATTCGCCGCGCGAAATTTCCATTTTCGCGGCTCTTTCATCAAACGGTGCAGCGCCAAAAATTCGCTTCCTGACTGGCGGACACGTTGTGCGAAAATCAGGAAATGACCACCACCAACCTGAAATCCAGTGATCTGATCCCGGAACTGGACGCCCTCGCGAAATCCGCCGCGTCCGGCGAAGCGCTCATGAAAGCCATTGTCGCTCTGCTGCACGAGAAGCTCACCAAATACAATTGGGTTGGCTTTTACATGCTGGAAAAGGAAGGTGGCGACGTCCTTGTTCTCGGCCCTTTTAAAGGCACCATGACGCCCCACACGCGCATCCCGCTCAATCAGGGCATTTGCGGCGCCGCTGCTTCCAGCGGGAAAACCATCGTCGTGGATAACGTCAACGCCGATTCTCGTTATCTCGCCTGCTCGCTCGAAACCAAATCCGAAATCGTTGTACCGGTCTTCGTCCACGGGAAAGTCGCCGGCGAACTCGACATCGACTCCCACTTCCTCGCCGCCTTCGGCCCCGACGATCGCACCCTCTGCGAACACGCCGCCACCCTCCTCGGCCGCTTCCTGGAGCAACATCCGAAGTAATCCGCCGTCTTGTTTAGTGGAACATCACCACTCGAATCGTCATCCTGAGGCTATCCGACGAGGATAGCCGAAGGATCTCAATGCAAAGTCCAAGCGCCCTTAGAACGACGACGTCCTGTCAGCACCCAGCCGCGAGCAACCCAGCCAACCGTCAAGCGAAGCCGCCCCTGCCCCTACTTCTTCAACTCCGGCGCCGGATACTCCGGCAACTTTTCCTTACTCGTATCCGCCCGCTTCACTTCCAGCTCATCGAACAACAACGACGGCGAAATAATCGTCTGCGGCAATCCGCCAAACCGGTTGCTCACCAGCGGATCATTCCCCAACGCAATCAAATCATTCCGCAGCGCCCGCACATCCAGTTCGTTGAACACCGCCCCGCGCACCAGCTCCTCGTGCCCGTCCGAAGCATAAATCCGGTAAAGCAGCCGCGGCGCATTCCCCTGCCCCAGCGTATCCACGCGATAACCGTACGCCTTGTCCACCGCTCCGGCCATCTCCTTCAGTTTTTTCGTCAGGTCCGCCGGCGATTGCGCCTCTGAACTCTTCACGATCAGCGTCCCGATTCCCGGAAACGCCGCGGTTCCCGGCGCTGCCCGCCCGTGGCCGTTCGACGTCGGAAAGTCCCGGATTGGCTGGCGGCTCATCAAATAATTGTCCAGCGTCCCATCGCCCACCACCGTTACTGCCTGCGCCGCCACTCCTTCGCTGTCCACATCGTAATTTCCAATCAGTTTCTTTCCACCGAACTCTTTTATCGTGGGGTCATCCACCACGGTCACAAATTTCGGCAGCACCCGCGTTTTGTAACTGGTCGCAAACGCTCCCGTCGTGCGGTTTGGTTTCCCCAGTTGCGGCCGGCGCCCCAGAATATTTCCGCCAATCAGCCCCGCCATGATGTCGTTGGCCGCGTCCGGAGCCAGCAGGACCGGCCCGCGGTAAGACTCCTCCACAATCGGCGCGGTCCGCAGCGCTTTCAGCGTGTCCAGCATTTGCGTCGTTTCCTTCAGCAATTGCTCGCGATTCGGCAGGTCTTCCGCGCGCGCTTCGGTCCAGAACGGACTGCGCTGCAGGCGCATCCCATCCGCAGCCTGGGTATCCCCAGAGAGTGTTACGGTAGCGTTCGATCGCCCGTCGCGCACAATCGTGCCTTCCGAGTTCACAAAATACTGGTTCACCGCCCGGATTCTAACCGATGCCGTCACCGACTGAACTTCCGGGTACTTCCGGTAAAGGTTGGTGATCTCTTCCAGGGTGTGCTTCCACTCGTTCTCATCCGCTTTCAGGCTCACCGTCGGCTCGATCTTCGTCACCACCGGCGCCTTCGCGAAATCATCCACCGGATTCGGATCCGCCGTGAACTGCTTCAGCGCCGAAAGTTTTTCCGCGTAGGCGTCCGCCGCGGCCTTATACGCCTCATCCGTCATCAGCCATATCTGTCGCCGCAGTGCAATCGGATCGTTGTCCAGTGGCAGAATCGTCGCCCCGCCCATTCCCGGGCCGTAAAAACTGTCCTGCTTGTAATCCCCGATGCGCACCACCACGCGCAGCACGCGCACATGCGCCCGCTGGCTGCTCAGCAACGCGCCGAACGACGCCTCCGTGTCCAGATTTTCCACGTCGTCCACGCGATATTCCACGTAGTAGGGCGGCTTCACCCCGTCCATCTTCAGCTTGTCCTTGGACCGGTCGAGTTCCGTCAGCAGCGCCTCCAGCAGCACGTCGCCCTTAGCAACTTCGTGCGCCTTGGCTGTTGCCGCGTCTCCCGCCTCGCCGACGGCCGCCGGGCTTTTCTGCACAGTAACCATTCCCAGCAAAACCAGCGACGCAAGCAGCATTCTCAGCTTCCGATGGCACCCGTTCACGGCTTCACCCCCGTCGATTTCCCTGCCGCTCCGCTCTCTGCTCCATCCGTCCCCGGAGCCGGCAGCACCGGTGGCCGCTCGTGCCCGTGCGCGCGTTTCTGCACTTCCATCTCGCTGAAAAGCATCGCGGGCGCCACCGCGGACACCGGCACGCTTCCGCTTTCCGCACCGCACACGCCGTTGAACACCTGCTCCTTGTCGCCCGTCGCCGTAATCCGTGTCAACGCCGCCAGCGGTGTCCCCACAATATCCACGCCGCGCACCAGTTCATCCGGCCGCCCGTCCGCGTACACCTTGTAGACAATCACCGGCAGCACCTGGAACGCCTGCGGCAGCGATCGCGTCGTCAGCGTAAATCCTCCCTGAATATCATCGAAGTAGAGCCCGTACGGCTTCCCCTGTTTCTTTACTTCGTCGATCAGCATCTGCCGCAAATTCGCTTCCGGCACCGTCTGATTCGAAGTCACGATCAAATTGCCCTGGCGCCCCGTGGGCATCAATCCCGGTTGATTGCGTCCGTGCCCGTTGGACTTGTCGAATCCCTTGATCGGCATCCGCGACATCAAAAAGTTCTTCAGCACGCCATCCTGAATCACCACCACGCGCTGCGCCGGCGTTCCCTCATTGTCAAATTGGTAGGTCCCCGCCAGCTTCACTCCATTGATTTCCACCAGTGTCGGGTCGTCCACCACGGTCAGGAATTTCGGCAGCACTTCCTGTCCCACTTTTTTTGTGAACGTCTGTCCCTCTTCTTCATCCCGCTGCCGGTGGCCTTCCATGCGATGCCCCAACACCTCGTGGAAAAACACCGCCGCCGCGCGCCCGCTCAGCAACGCGGGCCCGTCGTATGGCTCCGCCACAGGGGCGTTCCGCAGCGCCTTCAAATCCGCCGCCATTTTTTCCGTCTTGGCCATCAACTCGGCTTCGCTGGGCAATCCGCTCGCCGAGGGCGATTGAAACGTCTCCACACGCAGCAGGTCCATTCCGTCTTCCGCCCGCGTTTGCGCTTCCATTACCAGCCGAGCCGTGGCGCTCGGCGTTTCAATTTCCGATCCTTCGCTGGACACCATCCGCGCATTCGATGCGCCCACCTGCAGAATCACCGTCGCGTAGTAAACGTCCGGGTATTTCCGAAACGCTCCCGAAACGCGCCGCACTTCGTCCTCCCACGCTTTTTTGTCGAATGCGGCGGGCGTCAGCTTCTCTCCCAGATGCACGCTCGGCGCTTCCGACGAAAAATCCGGCGATTTATCTTCTTCCTCTGCCTGCACCGCTTTATTCGTCTTCACATTCAAATAAGCCGGAGCCGCGCGCTTGTACTCGCGGTCCGTCAATTCCCAAAGAATGCGCGCCGTCGCATCCGGATCTTCCTGCAAGGGCAGGGAACCAGACGTCATCCCGCTCGCGCGGTTTTGCCCGTGCGTATTGTCCAGGTCCGCGGAGCCCACGCGCATCGTCACGTCCACGCTGCGCCGCTTTACGGCCGTATCCGAAAGCAGCGCCCCGTAGGCTCCCGCGATAAAAATCTGGTCCTGATCGTAAGCCGTATAGCTCAGGTAATAAGGCGCCGGATCGCTTTTCGCCAGATCCGTCTTCGCGCGTGTCAGTTCGCCCTGCATCGAGAGCAGCACCACATCCGGCGAAGCTTTCGCCGCCGGCTTATCCGAACTCGTCGTCGCAGCCGCCAGCGGGTACGCCGCAAGCTGCGCCGCCAACACCCAGGCCAGCGCTTGCGCCCACCGTCTTCGCACAACTTCGCTCTTTCCTCCAACAAGGAGGCCCACTGTCTGGCTTTGCATGTTTAACTTAGCTCCAATTCGGCGTGTTCCAGTCGTGCAGGCGCAAAAATCAAGTATCGCGCACCCACCCACCCTTCGCAAATCACTCGCTTCCAACTCATTAACCTATAGACGCCGCACAGACTCTGCGCCCTAGGGAGCGCCAATCTCCAGATTGGCCAGCAATCCGAGAGGCAATTTTCCTAGCCGTGCTCACTCAGCTAAACCACCAACTCCCCAAATCCTTCTGCTGTTTTCTTCTTCCGAATCCGAACTCCGTGCCCTCTGCGGTGAAAATCCCCGCCCTCATCCCCCAAACCGTTCCCCACCAGAAACGTTCGCCCCCCGCACAAACTCCCCCGCCGAAATCATCTTCCTTCCTTCTTGTTTGACGCCCAAAACCTCCAACAAGCTGCCCCCACCGCAAATCACCCGCAATCCATCCTTCCGAACCACCAAACTCCCCGCCGCGCCCTCCGCCTTCTCCCCCACAACTGGCTTGCCGGAAATCTGACAAACAGCCCCGCGAAATACCGTGTAAGCCCCCGGCCAAGGCGCGAACCCGCGCATCCGGTTATAAATCTCCGCAGCAGTGCGGCCCCACTCGATCCTTCCATCCTCCCGCTTCAAAATCGGCGCGAGTGTAGCCGAGGCGTGATCCTGCGCCCGACCTTCCAAATCCCCCTTCATTAGACGCCGCAAAGTCTCTGTCATCAAAGGAGCCCCCGCCTCCGCCAGCCGCCCCGCCAATTCCGGCGAAGTCTCCTCCGGCCCGATCGCCATCTCCTGTTGCAGCAACATCTCGCCGGTGTCCATTCCTGCGTCAATCCGCATGGTCGTGTTTCCCGTCACCGTCTCGCCATTCGCAATCGCCCAGTGGATCGGCGCCGCGCCGCGATATTTCGGCAGCAGGGAAGCATGCAGATTGATCCAGCCCAGCTTCGGAATTGGCAGCAGCCGCTTCGGAATAATCTGCCCGTAGGCAATAATCACAATCGCATCCAGTTCCAGGTTCCAAAGATGCGATTCCACTTCCGGCGCGCGCACCTTCTCTGGCTGCATCACCGGTATCCCCGCGGCCAGCGCCACTTCCTTCACCGGAGAAAACGAAATCTCCTGCCCGCGCCCCCGCGGCCGGTCCGGCTGCGTATACACGCTCAAAATCTCAAATTCATCTTGTGCCAGTAAATATTTCAAGGAAGGAACTGCAAACTGTGGAGTACCGCAAAACGCCAGCCGCATCCGGCTCACGGGCATTCCCACCGGGCGCGCAACGAAATGTACTGGCCGACCTTCAGGTCGGCTCCCTCTCCGAAAATGTAGTGGCCGAACTTCGGATCGGCCACCCTCATGTACTGGCCGACCTTTAGGTCGGCCTTCCGAAACCCAAATTTCGCGCAACCGCCGCGGCGGACAAAATCTTCAATCCCCCGGCCGCGTGCCGCAATTACCACTCGCCCTCTTTACGCAGCTTCTTGATCTTCCGCCGGATCAAATCGCGCTTCAACATGCTCAAATGCTGCAAAAACAAAATTCCATTCAAGTGGTCAATCTCGTGGCAAAACGCCCGCGCCAGCAGATTTTCCCCGCGCAGATCAAACGATTCGCCCTTCAGATTCTGTGCTCGCACGGTCACAAACTGCGGCCGCATCACATACCCGCGAAATCCAGGTATCGAAAGACAGCCTTCCTCTTCCCGCACTTCGCCTTCCGCGTGAATAATTACCGGATTCACCAGCACGATTTTCGCTTCCGGATTTTTCCCGGCCGTCACGTCCACCACCGCCAGCCGGAGGCTCTTTCCGATCTGCGGCGCCGCCAGCCCCACTCCATTTGCCGCGTACATCGAGGCGAACATATCCTCGATCAGTTGTTCCAGCTCCGCGTCGAAATTCTGGATCGTCGCGCCCGGCTTTTCCAGCACCGGATCGCCGTATTTCACGATCGGATAAATCTTCCGCGGAGGCGCCGCTACCGCGGTTTCGGCGGCATCTTTGGGGCGCTCAGAAGTTGTCGATTTGTCGGCCATAGTTTTCGAAATTCCGCCGCATCTCGGCGATTGAGTCTCCTCCAAATTTTTGCAGAAAAGCATCGGCCAGCACAAGTGCCACCATTGCTTCTCCCGCCACACCGCCGGCCGGCACCACGCACCAGTCCGAACGTTCGTAAGCCGCCTGCACCGGTTCCTTCGTCACCATGTCCGCCGTGCCCAGTGCCTTGCGCAGCGTCGAAATCGGCTTCAGGTACCCGCGAATCACCACGTCTTCGCCGTTGGTGATTCCGCCTTCCAGTCCTCCGGCGCGATTGCTGGACCGCCGGAACTTGTGCGCCGCTTTCTCATACGAAATTTCATCCTGCACTTCGCTTCCATAGGATCCCGCGGCCAGCACTCCCGAACCAATCTCCACGGCCTTCACTGCCTGCACGCTCATCAGCGCCTGCGCCAGCCGCCCATCCAGCTTTTCATCCCACTGCGCGTGCGATCCCAGCCCCACCGGAACGTGGTGCGCCACAATTTCAAACACGCCGCCCACCGTATCGCCTGCCTTCAGCGCCGCGTCCACTTCCGCTTTCATCTTTTCCTGCACCGCGCCATCCACGCAGCGCAGCGGCGAATCCAGATCCCCGCAAATCGCGCGGATCTCGTCCCATTTCGCCGCGCGCTCCAGACGCACATGCCCCACCTGAATCACGTGGCTGGCAATCTCCGTCCCAAACTCCTTCAACAATTGCTTCGCAAACGCGCCCGCCGCCACGCGCGCCGCCGTCTCTCGCGCCGAAGCCCGTTCCAGCACATACCGCGCATCATGGAAATCAAATTTCTGCGAACCGGCCAGGTCCGCATGGCCCGGCCGCGGCGCCGTCAGCTTCCGCGATTGCGTTTCCGGCGCGTCTGAAGCCTGCACCGGCAGAATCTTTTCCCAGTTCGCCCAGTCGCGATTCTCAATCCGCAGCGCGATCGGCGCTCCAATCGTCTGCCCGTTCCGCACGCCGGCAAAAATATCCGCCGTATCCTTCTCAATCTTCTGCCGACCGCCGCGCCCATATCCCAGCTGCCGACGGTGCAGTTCATGATTGATCGCGCCGCAATCCACGCGCATTCCCGCCGGCAACCCCGACAAAAATGTCAGCAGCGCCTGCCCGTGCGACTCCCCCGCCGTATAAAATCGAAGCATAAACAACCAGTCTATCGGCCACCGCTAATTCCGTCCACCCCGCCGCGTAAAACGTGTACCGGCCGACCGTCAGGTCGGCCCCCCCTCCGAAAATGTAGTGGCCGAACTTCAGATCGGCCACCCAAAGGTTTACTCCTCAATTGACTTTGCTCCCCGCTTCTCAATAACATCCCTGCCATGAAAATCCAAAGAGCCTCGCTCCTTCTGTCCGGCGCCTTCCTTCTCACCACTGCATCCCTCCATGCCCAGGCTGCTCCGCGCTGCCCCCAGCACCCCCACCGGCACCGTCGAACACATCAAAGTCCACGGCAAATTCCTCGAGGGCAATCTCGAAGGCGACTCCCCCGACCGCGACGTCTCCGTCTATCTCCCTCCCAGCTACGCCAAGGATCCCCACCGCCGCTACCCCGTCGTCTATTTCCTCCATGGCTACACCGATAGCGACGACAAGTGGTACGGCCCCACCAAACACTGGATCAATCTACCCACGGTCCTCGATAAATCCTTCGCTGAACCCGGCAATCGCGAAATCATCTTCGTCACTCCCAACGCCTTCACCCGCTATCAGGGCAGCATGTACTCCAATTCCGTCACCACCGGCGATTGGGAAGACTACATCGTCCAGGAACTCGTCCCTTATATTGACGCCCACTACCGCACCATCGCCGACTCTGCAAGTCGCGGCCTCTCTGGCCACTCCATGGGCGGCTACGGCACGATGCGCATCGGCATGCGTCATCCGGACACTTTTTCCAGTTTCTATCTCCTCAGCGCCTGCTGCATGGATTTCCAAGACACGCTCTTCACCGAAAATGGCGCCAAGGCCGAAGCCGTGAAAACTCCGGACGAAGCCGCCGCCGTCGATTTCCTCCCGCGTGTCATTCTCGCGCTCTCTGCCGCCTGGGCTCCCAATCCGAAAAATCCGCCACTCTATTTCGATCTCCCCATTAAAGACGGCAAAATCGTCGACCCCATCCTCGCCAAATTTCATGCCAACGAACCCCTCTACATGGTCGACCAGTACATCGTGAATCTTCGCCGCCTGAAAGCCATCGGCCTCGACGCCGGCGACAAAGACCACGGCATCACCACCGCCACGAAGGAACTCGACGCCGTCCTCACCAACTACAACATCCCCCACCAATTCGAAATCTACGATGGCGACCACCTCAACCACATCGCCGACCGCATCGAACAAAAAGTCGTCCCCTTCTTCTCCCAAAACCTTTCCTTCACCCAACCTGCCGCCCACAAAAAAAAGTAGGACAGGTTTTAACCTGTCCCCAAACAATCTCCCATCCAACAATTCCCAACCCTGCCTATTATCTTCCCGCCCTCCTTAACCAACCCGTCTCGATCTAAAGCTTCTCGACCCTTGAACTCTTAAACTCTTCAACATTGCACCTTTCCCCTCTCTCGTCTTGACGCCCTCCCCCTCCCCAGTTACCCTTTCCTCGACACCCGAGAATCTCGTGGCAGACACTCCTCTCCAGGCTGTTTCGCAACAAGCCCACCCGCCAGACGCGCCCACCGTCCGCGAAGTTCTCGATGACGTCGCCAAAACCTCTGTCCTCCAGGTCCAGGACTATTCCAAACTCTCTTTTCGCTCGCTAAAGAATTTCGTCACCGGCCCGCGCTATGTCCAGGACACCCTCGAGCAAATGGACATCATCGGTGTCGGCTCGCTTCCCATCGTTCTCCTCTCCGGTTTTTTCATCGGCGCCGTCATGGTTCTGCAAACCGGCGCGCAATTCGAGCGCTTCGGCCAGTCCTCCCTCACCGGCGATATCGTTTCGCTCGCGCTGGTCCGCGAACTTGGCCCTACCATCACCGGCCTTCTGGTCGCTGGCCGCTGCGCCTCCGGCATCGCCTCCGAGCTCGGCTCCATGGTCGTCACCGAACAGGTGGACGCCATGCGCGCCATGGGCACGGACCCCAGCCGCAAACTGGTCACGCCGCGCGTTCTCGCCACGCTCATCACGCTTCCATTGCTCACCACGATCTCCGTTTTCGTCGGCCTGATCGGCGGCATGGTTGCCAGCGTGATGTCCCTGCGCATCAGCGCCACCACCTTCTGGGAACGCGCCATCAAAATTCTTCAGTTTTCGGACATCCTGCAGGGCACTTCCAAGACGCTGGTCTTCGCCTTCATCATCGCCACCGTCGGTTGTTATCAGGGGCTCAAGGTAAAAGGCGGCACCCAAGGAGTCGGCCGCGCCACCACGCAAGCCGTGGTGGTCTCTTCGGTCCTCATCATTGTTTCAGACACGTTTCTCACCAGAATCGCGCTCTACGTCGCCGATAGATTTTTCTGACCCGCATGCAACCGTCTCCCACGTCCCTCGCCCCCAGGCCTCCCACCTCCGGCCAACCCGCCATCGAATTCAAAGACGTCCGCCTGGGTTTTGATGAAGGCGAAATTCTTCGTGGCGTCACCTTCACGGCGCAGGAACGCGAAACCGTAATCCTTCTCGGCGAAACCGGCACCGGCAAAACACTCCTTCTCAAACTCGCGTCGGGTCTTCTGCGTCCGGATTCCGGCAGCATCACCGTTCTCGGCAAAGACATCTCCACCATGCATGAACGGGACCTGCTCGAAGCCCGCCGCCAGATCGGCTTCGTTTTTCAGGAGGGCGCGCTCTTTGATTCGCTCACGGTCGGCGAAAACGTTGCCTATTGCCTTCAGGAAGCGCGGCAGCCTGAAGAAGAGATCGCCTCGCGCGTCCAGGAAGTCCTGCAGTTCGTCGAACTCGCCCACACCGGCGATATGCTTCCCTCCGAACTTTCCGGAGGCATGCGCCGCCGCGTCTCCATCGCTCGCGCGCTGATCACCCGGCCGCCGATCGTCCTCTACGATTCGCCCACCGCCGGACTCGACCCCATCACTTCGCAAACCATCATCAGTCTGATTCTTCGCCTGCGTGACGTCTATGGAGTCACCGCCCTGATGGCCACGCATCGCCTGCAGGACGGCTTCGGCCTGGCCAATTTCCGTTTCGATCCCAAAACCAAAAAAGTTCTGCGCGGCGCTTCCGATGGACCCGGGGATCCCGTCTCCACGCACTTCCTGGTTTTGCGCGAAGGCCGCATTTATTTTGAGGGCACTCCCGATGAACTCATGCACTCAGCGGACCCCTATCTCCAGCGATTTTTAATTTGATTCCTGTATAGTGTTCGTACCAGTGTCCCTGTAACCTGCGGAGGCTTTGCTGGATGGCGCAACGCAAACAAATCACCTGGTCGGAGCTGCGCGTTGGCCTGTTCGTTCTTGTCGGTTTATTAATTCTTGCCGTCGGCATCTTTTACGTGACGGGCGCCGGCTTTCTTGGCCCCAAATATCGCCTCAAAACCTTTCTTCCGGAAGTCTCCGGCCTCTCCACCGGCGCACCCGTGCGCCTGGACGGCGTGGACATCGGCAACGTCGAAGCCATCAAGCTGGTCCCGCGCGTGCCGGGCAAACCGCCCGACCGCATGCACAACATTGAAGTGGACATCCGCATCGACCGCAAATATCAATCCGACGTTCTCACGGATTCCACCGCGTCCCTTATCACCGAAGGCCTTCTGGGCAACCGCTACGTCACCATTCAGCGGGGCTACACCGGTGTTCCGCTTAAGGAAGGACAGGCCATACCCAGCACCGAGGAAAAAGCCATCAAGGAAGTCGTCGAACGCAGCGCCGACGTCCTCGCCAACCTGAAAGCGCTTAGCGAGCAGATTCAAGGCATCATTGCCGATGTTCGCGCAGGCAAGGGCAATCTCGGCAAACTTCTTACGGACGAGACCGCCTTCAATCACCTGAACAGTATCCTCGGCAAAGCCGACCAGATTGCCAGCAACGTTCAATCAGGGCAGGGAACTGTTGGGAAACTCTTGATGACCGACGAACTATCCACCAAGGTCAATACGGCCGTGGACAACGTCAACTCCATCATCGCCGACGTGAAAGCCCAGAAGGGCACCCTCGGCAAGCTGCTTTACGATCCCTCGCTTTACGATCAGGCCAAAGCCGCTCTCGATAACGGCAACACCATCATGTCCGACGTTCGCGCCGGCAAAGGCACACTCGGTAAACTCGTCACCGACGACACCCTCTACAACAAACTGCGCGACACCAGCAGCAATCTCTCCGAAGCCACATCCAAACTCAACAAAACCGACAACACCGCAGGAAAACTCTTCAACGACCCGCAACTTTATGACAACCTCTCCGCCCTCTCCAAAGACATGCGCGAATTCATAGTCGAATTCCGCAAGAACCCCAAAAAATACCTGACCATCAAAATGTCCTTCTTCTAGTGGGATCGCCACCTTCGGCCCCGGGAGCGCCAACTCCTCACCATCTCGCGCTTTTCGCGAGATGAATCTCCAGATTGGCAAGCACAATCCTTCTCCCGTAGGGCCCGCCTTCTGCTTGCCCCGCAGGGGAGGCGGGCCGCCAGCCCAACCCACCGCGTCGCCCCATCCCTACCGCCACCAAACCCTCCGTTCCCTCTGCGGCCCCTCTGCTACCTCTGCGGTGAACTCTTCTCTTCCAAACCGACACCAGAATCAGCTGCCTCCTTGACCTCTGCGTTCCGAAACTCCTTAACTCTTCGACTTTTGAACTTCTCAACCTCCTTCCCCCTCTTTTGCCTCCCCCTCACCAATATGTTGTAATGATTCCGTAACAATGACAGACTACGCTCAACTTCCAGCGCCACAGGCCTTTAGCGCTCTCATGGACAATCAAGACACCGTCGTCAAAGCGCCTCCGCGCCCCGAAGCCTCCAAGACCTCACTCCCTCAGCCGGGTCGACCGGTTCCCAGCCGCGCCTATCCAGGAGCCTTGATCGTGGTCGAAGGCACCGACGGCTCCGGCAAAAGCACCCAGCTCTATCTCCTCAAGCGCTGGCTCGAAATTGGCGGCTATCGTCTCCACTTTACGGAGTGGAATTCTTCTCCGCTCGTCAAATCCGCCACCCGCCGCGGCAAACAGAAGCGCCTGCTCACTCCCACCACATTTTCTCTATTGCATGCCGCCGACTTTGCCGACCGCTGCGAACGCCAGATCATGCCGCTGCTCCAGGGCGACTACCTCGTCCTCGCCGACCGCTACATCTATACGGCCTTCGCCCGCGATGCCGCACGCGGCTGCTCGCACCGCTGGCTGCGCAATCTCTATCGCTTCGCTCCCGTGCCAGACATCACTTTCTATTTTCGCGCGCCCCTGGAGGTCGCCGTGGACCGCATCCTCAGCGGCCGCCCCAAATTGAAATACTACGAAGCAGGCATGGACCTCGGCCTCTCCTACGAACGCCCCGAAAGTTTCAAACTTTTCCAGGCCCGCATCCTGGAGGAGTACGACAAAATGGTGGACACCGATAACTTCGTGGTCCTCGACGGCACGCTCCCCGTCAATAAACTCCAGAAGCAGATGCGCGACATCGTGGCCTCCAAAATTGACCTCAAGCGTTTCGCCCCTCGCGCGCAGGAGGCGGAATAATCATGCCGGACCAGGAAAAAGAGAAATCCGCTCCCGTCGTAGCCGCCCGGTCGTGGAACTTCCCGCAAAAACCGCGCCAGCCGAATCCGAATCTTCGCAACTTTTTTTTGGCGAACCTCTAGTCGGTCTCGATCCCGGCGAACTCAATGGCAGCTTGATCGTCATCGAAGGCATGGACGGCTCCGGCCGCTCCACGCAGATCGCGCTACTTCAGGAATGGCTCGAATCCGAAGGCTTCTCCGTGCAGACCAGCGGCCTGCGCCGCTCCAATCTCGTCGGCCGCGATATTGACGAACTGCTCGCCAAGAACGCCGTCACTCGCCTTACGCTGGCGCTGATGTACGCCACCGATTTCTTCGATCAGCTCGAGCACCGCATCGTTCCCGCGCTGCGCTCCGGCGCGGTCGTACTGGCAGACCGCTTCATCTTCACGCTCATCGCCCGTGGCGTCGTTCGCGGCATCAACCGCGATTACCTCACCGGACTTTACGCCATGGCCCTGCGCCCGCATCTTACGTTCTGGCTCAACGTGCGCCCGGAAACCGCCTTCGCCCGCGAATTCAAAAAAGCCCAGGCCATCAGTTACTGGGAAGCCGGGCGCGATATGTCCCTTTCGCACGATCTCTATTGGTCCTTCGTGCGCTACCAGACCATGATCAAGCGCGAACTGGAAAGCATGGCCAAGAAGAACGCCTTCATCGAACTCGATGGCGAGGCCAGCGTTTCCAGCGTCAACAAACAGTTGCGCCAGCGTATTGGCGAACAACTCGGCATCCGCGCCTCCAAGTACACTCCTTCTTCCGCGCTCGCGCATCTCTGGCGGTAACGCACACTATGCCCGAGCCGGTCCACATCGCCGCCATCGACGCCGGCTCCAACGCGGTCCGCCTCTCCATCTCCCGTGCCTATTCCGCACTCGACGTCGAACCTCTCGTCAACGAGCGCTTTCCCCTTCGGCTCGGCGAAGGCGTCTTCGTGCGCCACCGGTTCAGCGAAGAGCTTTTGAAAAAAGGAGTCAAGGCCTTCGTCCACCTGAAAGAAATCATGGACGAGTACGGCGTCACCAAATATCGCGCCGTCGCCACCAGCGCCTCCCGCGAAGCCCGCAACAGCAGCACGCTTGTCCATCGCGTGAAGCAAGTCACCGGCATCCGCCTGGAAATTATCAGCGCCAAAGCGGAATCCCGCCTTGGCCGCGAAGCCGCCATTGCCGCGCTCGGCCCCGAATCTCCCCCTAATTGTGTTGTGGATCTCGGCGGCGGCAGCCTGGAAATCAATATTCTGCGCGAACAATCCATCTTGCAGAGCGCGCAGTTGCCCATTGGCACCGTTCGATTGATGAGCACCCTCGGCATTCCCGGCATCATTCGCCCCGCGCAGGGCGAGCAGGTCCGTCGGTACGTCCGCGCCTTGCTCGAGTCTCGCCTTCCCAATCGCCCGAATCTCGCCGATCAGCTCGCCGTCGCCCTGGGAGGCAACGCCGAAACCCTTTCCAACGTCGCACCGGGCCCGCGCCGCGAAGGCTTGCCAACACTCGATGTTTCGCTCCTCCGCGAGCGCCTACCAGACATTCTGGAGCGCGATCTTCGCGAACGCATGAAGGCCTATGGCGTCCGCCGCGATCGCGCCGATGTCATGGGCATTGCCGCCATCATTTTTGTGGTTCTCGGCCGCTACTTGAATATTCGCCAGTTCCTGATTCCCACCGTCGGCATTCGCGAGGGCATCATCCAGGAAATTGCGCGCGACGCCTTTTCCCGCAAGGAGCCGCACCGCTATTCCGCCGAAGCGCGCCAGTTGGTTGTCAGCACGCGCAGCTTTGCCCGCCGCCTGGAATATGATTTGCGCCACGCCGAGCACGTTCGCGAAATTTGCCTGATGCTCTTTGATCACCTGCAGCCCTTGCATCACCTTCCGCCGCAGGCCCGCGTGCAGCTCGAAGCTGGAGCGCTGCTCCACGATATCGGCCACCGCGTCAGCCACCGCGGCCACCACAAACACGGCGAATATCTCGCCCTCAATGGAGATATTCCCGCCCTTGACGGCCGAGACCGCAATATCGTCGCCGCCGTCGTGCGCTATCACAATCGCAAATCCACACCGGACAACGATCACCCGGCGTATTCCGCCCTTAATAACACAGACAAGCGCATCGTTCGCCGCCTCGCCGCCATTCTGCGCATCGCCGAAGGCCTAGACCACTCCCACCGCCAGCGCATCCAGAATCTCAAAAGCTCCTTTCAGCGCGGCGCTGTAACCTTACAGTTGCGCGTCCGCGGCGATGCCGCCGAAGACATCCGCGACGCCGAGCGCAGCTCCGACCTCTTCGAAAAAGAGTTCCACACCCACCTCTACTTCCGCACCATTCCCTCGTAATCACCCATAGCGGCGGCTCGCCGCCGACCTTGCCTTTGTACTGGCCGGTCTTTAGACCGGCTCTTGGGGTTTCTTTCCGTTGTAGTGGCCGGACTTCAGACCGGCCTCCTGAGTTTTCTCGGCTTTATCTGGCCTTTTCTTCTCCTCCGACCTCTGCGCCTCTGCGTCTCTGCGTTATCCCTTTCTTCCCGCTAACCAATTCACACCATCTCCTCCAAGTCATCCCCCAGCAACATTTCCTCTTGTAAACTGTATTCAGGAGACCCGCGCATGCAGCTGTACATCGTCCGCCACGGCATCGCCGTGGATCGCGAAGATCCCAAGTGTCCTCCGGATCCCGAGCGCTTCCTCACCCAGGAAGGCATCGAGAAAACGCGCCAGGTTGCCAAAGGCGTAGCCGAAATTGGCGCCGCTCCCGATCTCCTGCTCTCCAGCCCCTACGTCCGCGCACTGCAAACCGCCGAACTCTTCGCCGACGAATTGGGCTACTCCAAGAATAAAATTCGCAAGACCGATCTGCTTCTCCCCGGCGCCGAACCAATGCAACTCTTCCGCGAACTCGCCCGCGACAAGGATCTTTCCGCCGTTTTTATCTTCGGCCACGCGCCGCATCTCGACGACATCCTCGCCACCTCCATTGGCTCCCGCCATCACATCACCGCGCTGAAAAAAGCCGGCGTCGCCCTGGTCGAACTCAAGCGCCTCGTCCCCCCGAGCGGCTCCCTCCTCTGGCTAGCCACCCCGAAACTCCTCCGCAAAGCCGCCAAGTAGCGCCTTCCTCCATTCCGAATGTAGGGGCGGCTTTATGCCGCCTTCTTCTCCCGCCTTTGTAGCGGCCGGGCTCGCCCGGCCCTCTTGGGTTTTTCTTCGAATCCTGCCGACTCCACCCAAATATCTCCGGACACACCGATACCATTCACCAAAATCCCGCGCCAAATATTTTCGGTTTATCGAACTCTGTAGGGCCCGCCTTCCGAGGCGGGCCGCTCTGCGCCGCTTCAGCCTCGCAGGGGCGCCATAACCCAGCCCAGGACGCAAGTCCTGGGTATCCCAACCAAAACGCAACAAGCCCCGTAGGGGCGACATATATTTGGCAAACAGCTCGACCTGCCGCCCCTACGGGGCTTGCACAACTTCATGTTCCGCACACCCACCGCTATCGCGCTGGGCTAAATTCTTCCGCGCCCCTGGCGCTCCCCAAACCTAAACTAATCCGACGCCGCCTGAAACGTCTGCTCCACTCTCGGCAACTCCACAATCTTCGGCAATCCCGGCGTGGCCTGCACAATCAACGGACGGTCCAGCACCGTCTCCAGCAAATGCTTCCCCGCGGCCACTCGCGCCGCCGACGCTTCCGTATTCTCCAATCCAACAACGCGCACAATCAATGCATCCACGGACCGCTCCACTTGCAAATCCCTGCTCGTTTCCACGCCGCACTTCCGCAGCACGCGCGCCAATCGCAAAACTCCGGCCATCGCGCACAGCGCCGTTTGTTCATCTTTCCCCAGCCGCGCGTACGCCTTATCCTTCGCCTGCGGCTCCGCACCCCGGTGATAGCGCACCGCCAGCGTCAACAAATCCCACTCCGTTTCCGTCCATCCGACCGGCAGCGCCAGCCGCCGCAGAAATTTTCTCGCGGCCTTTTGCGGTGACGACTTCGCCCCAAAGCCTGTTCCAATCCCGTGTAAACGCGCCGCTGCCCGAAACACTTTTCGCAAACCATTATTCGCGAACGCCCCGCCCGTTTGGACCTTTCTCAATTTTTCGTAAAGCCTTTGCCCCAGCCGCGCAACCTGCCCTGCTTTCCCATGCGTCGCGCCCAGCGCTCTTGCGGTCGCTCCCAGCCGTGCCAGCGCCGCCGCTTCCAGCCGGTTGCCGCGTGGCAATCCGTCTCTCCACTCCTGCCACAGCCGCCGCTCTCCCATGCACATCTGTCGGTACTCTTCGAGGCGCGCCGCGCGTTCCGTGCCGATCCGTTGCCGCCATTCCTCCCGCCTCTGCTCCGGTTCCTCACCCGCCACTTTCGCAATCGTTCCCGCCAGCACATCCAGATCGTGCACTTCTCCCAGCAGATCCTGCGCGTGTTTTAAATCCTCGCCCCACTGCTCATACAATTCCGGCAGCAAACTTTCCACCGTGTAGCGGAATCGCTTCACGCCAATGCGCAGCGCATGCCAAGGTTCCGGCTTCTCCGTGCGCAATGCCTGCAAATGCAATTCCTTTGCGGCCAGCATTCGTTCCAGTGCCAGGCTCTGCGCCGCCAGACTATTGGCAGCCACCACGCGAACCCTGCGCCGCAGAACGCGTTCGTGCTCCTTCCACGCCCGCTGGTCAAACTTTGCCGCCGCGCGCAGCCCGGCTTCTCGTTCTTCCGCTTCCAGTTTCCCCAGATGAGCCAGCAGGCGTTCCCGCACCGGGTCGCCCGCGCTTGCCAGTTTGTTTACCCATTCCTCCAGCACCTGCGTGTCACGCAATTCGCCCAGTTGCCGGAAAAGCTTTCTCCCCAGCTTGCGCATCTCCGGCCACGCCGCGTCGGGATCCACTTCCTCCATCACCGCCGCCAAAGACCGGCACCTCCGCAGCGCCACGCGCAAATCATGCACCGCGTCCGGCTCCGGCGAGGTACGCACCTCGTCGAGCTCCTTCAGCACACGCTCCATCCAATGGGAAAGTCCCCGGTGCTCCGGCTTGGGGCCGGGGATCGTGTTTCCAGTCGCCATGTTTTATCCAAGAGGCCGTAACCGCGGATTGCCCGCGGCCCCTGTCAGGCCTCCCCTATACACTAGCCCGTTGCCGCAACCGCGTCCAGTGCAGCGCGCTCGGCCACAGCTCCGGCAGCATCCGCGCCAGCACAAACAGCATTCCCACGCACGCAAGCGACGCAATCAAGAAAACGTGTCCCGGATCCGGGTGCCCCAGCCGCAGCATCGCGTATTGCACCAGAGGTTGCAGCGCGATTCCTCCGAACGACAAAAAGTTCGACGCCCCGATCACCCGCCCCTTCACCTCGGGCTTCGGCCGGTTCTGAATCAGCGCGTTCACCGGCACCACAAAAAATCCCGCGCTTGCTCCCAGCGCAAACAGAATCGCCATCACGGACTGATAGCTCAGCCCCGGCACAAACAGGGCCGCGTTCGCCAGCACAATCCCCGTCAATCCCGGCAGAATCATGCCCATCTCGATTTTCCGGCCAGACGCGTGCCCCGCTATGTAGCTGCCCGCGCCTATTCCCAGGCTCAGCGCAGCCATCAGATAGCTGCTGTGGACTTCATCCACCTGCAGCACGTCCGTGGCATACAGCACAATGTTCAGCAGCAGGATCGCTCCCAGAAACCAGAAAAACGTATTCGCAATCACCGCCACCCACAGCACCGCGTCCTGCCTCATGCGCTGGATCTCTTCGAACACTTCCTTGGCCCAGTTCCACGCGAATCGCCGCTTGTGGTCCGCCGCGGGCACGCGCGGGATTCCCAGGCTCGTCACCAGCCCGATCAGCGAAAGCGCCACCAGCAAAAATCCGGACCAGTGCTGCCGCCCCCGGAACGAGTGCGCCAGGAAACCGCCCGCCAATGTTCCGCCAATCGCCGCCAGCAAGCGTCCACAGCTCGATGATCCCGTTTCCCCAGCTCAGTCGGCTTGTCGGCAGCAGCTCCGGCATCAGCCCATATTTCGACGGCCCAAAAATCGCTCCCTGCGTGCACAAGAAAAACAGCGCCACCGCCGCCAGGTCCAGCCGGTTCTGCCACAGCGCGTACGTCGCGCACGCCATCGTCCCCACTTCCAGGACTTTCGTCCACACCGTCACGCTGCGCTTGCTGAAGCGGTCCGCACAATATCCGCCGGGAATGGAAAAAACCAGGAAGGGAATTGCAAACACCATTGGCACAACCAGCACAAACAGAAAATCCCGCTGCTCGCGGGATACTCCAGACTCCAGCACCAGATAGCTCACCAGCCACTTCAGCGCGTTATCGCTGAACGCCACCTGAAACTGCGTGGCAATCAACGCCCAAAATCCGAGCATTCCTCCGCGCGGATCCTGCACGGCCAGCCGCACATCCGCCCCCGCCGCGTTGCGCCCCGTTCCCATCAATCCGCGCAGTGTGGCACAGCCGCTCTAGCCGGCGCAACCGCCGCGGATCCCGACCAAACCGCTCCCCGCGCCGCAACCGGTAGCGCCTGCATCTTGCAGGCAAGCCAAAGCGAATCCGCGAGCGCTCCCGTCTTTTCTTCTCCCCTCTTCTCCTCCGATCTCCGCGCCTCAGCGCCTCTGCGTTATCCTTCCTCTTTCTCTTTACAATCCCCCCGCCCAAGTCCCAAAATCAAAAATCATGTCCACCACCTCCCCCAACCCCGACCCCCGCGAAACCATCCGCCAGGAATGGCTCGCTGCCGCCCCCTTCTGGAAAAAATGGACCCCGCAACTCGTCCAGCAATCCCGCCGCGCCACCGAACTCGTCGTCGAAGGCGCCTCGCTCTCCCCCGGCCTCCACGTTCTCGATCTCGCCAGCGGCACCGGCGAACCCGCTCTCTCCGTCGCTGCTGCCGTTGGCCCGCAAGGCCGCGTCGTCGCCACCGATCTCGTCCGCGAAATGCTCCAGGGCGCCGAAGAAAACGCCGCCAGCCGTGGGCTCAAAAATATGGAATTTTTCGCCGCCGACGCCGAGCAACTCCCATTCCCGGACCATCACTTCGATCGCGTCACGGCCCGCTTCGGCATCATGTTCATTCCCGACATTCCCAAAGCGCTCCGCGAAATGCGCCGCGTCCTCAAACCCGGCGGCCGCGTTTCCTTCGTCACTTGGGGCCCGCGGGAAGAAAATCCGCTCTTCGGCACCATGATTCGTCCGTTTCTCAAGTATGTGGAAGTCCCCCAGCCAGACCCCGACTCGCCGCACATCTTCCGTTTCGCCGACGAAAATAAATTAATCCGCACGTTTTCCGAGGCCGGCTTCCACGATGTGCGCGCCACCAAACACAAAATCAATTGGCCCTGGCCCGGCACTCCCGAAGAAGCCTGGCAAGGCGGCAGCGAACTCGCCGCCCCATTCAAGAAAATCATGGCCGCCGTCCCGCCCGAGAAAAGGGAAGAAGCCGTTGCCGAAGCCATCGCCGGCATCCGCCAATTCTCCGACGGCACCTCCGTCAACTTCCCCGCCGCCGTAATCGCCACCTCCGCCGTCTCTCCGTAGCCTTGTAGCGGCCGCCTTCTGAGGCGGGCGCCTTTAACGAAGGCGACGCTCCTCGCAGGGCCGACCTGGTAGCGCCTGCATCTTGTCTACCCTGAGCCTCGAAGGGCAGGAGCCAAGCCCAGCCCAGCCCGTCCCCGGGCGACCTCTTCAAACCTCGCCGGTTTGCGTCGCGCAAACATCCTTCCTCTCCAATCGTGGTTCCCCCGCTTGAGCCAACGCCCCCCTACATGCTATTTTCAATAAGGTTCTCCCGGAGTGGCGGAACTGGCAGACGCAGCAGACTCAAAATCTGCCGGGGATCACTCCCCGTGTGGGTTCGACTCCCTCCTCCGGGACCATCCTTTCCCTCCTGAGCACGCTGGTACTTTCCTACCCTTGACCTCCACTTTTCTCTGCGAAACACTGTTCTTTCGATGACCGCCCATGAGCGCACCTCCATTCGGTAACGACCCGCCGCACAATCGCCGCCGCAGCCAGCGCGTCCTCCTGCGCATGCCGATTCAAGTCATTGTCCGCGGCGCGGGAAACCAGCACGTTTCCGAAGACGCCTTCACTTCTTCCGTCAACGCCCATGGGGCCCTGATCTACCTGTCCCTGAAAGCGGAGCCCGGCCAAAAAATCATCATCAAAAATACGGTGACCGAGGAAGAGCAGTTCGTCCGCGTCGTGCGCAGCAATCCCGCACCGGAAGGGAAGTTCGAAGTCGCTGTCGAATTCCTCCGCCCCGCCCCCAAATTCTGGCGCATCGCCTTTCCCCCGGACGACTGGGCTCCCCACGCCCCCGAAATCACCGCCGACACCTTCTGATCCCACCAGCGCCGTCTTTCTCTTCCTCCTGGTACCGTAGGGCCCGCCTTCCGAGGCGGGCCGCTCCTCGCGTCTCCGTAATCCAGACCGCACCACTCCACCACACCACCTCCCCGTCATCCTGAGCGCGCCCTTCGCGCGAAGGATCTCAACCCACGCGTCTTGGCTACCCTGAGCATCAAAGGCCCTCCCTTTCTCCGTTACCTCTGCGGGACCTCTGCTACCTCTGCGGTGAACTCCTCTTTTTTCCTCCAAAAAAAACGGCGCGGACCCCGATCCGCGCCGCCCAAACCCTCTTTCCGATTACTGATTACCGATTACTGATTAATCTCTACTACTTCTTACTCGATGCCGATAACAACTCCACCAGCATCTTCATAAACTTCGCATTATCCAAATCCACCTGCACATGCACCAATTGCTCGCCTAATCCCGGGTGATCCTCTTCCGTCCACACCAGCGTGTTTCCATACCCCGCGGTGTGCGAAATATCCATATCCATGTAAAGCTTCTCTTCCTTGGTGATAATGCTCGGATCCAGCCAAGCCAGGGCCGCCAGTTCGTCCCACAGATATTCCTCGTCGGAATAATCGCCGATGTACTTCGCCGAAGGCGTGCCTGCCTTGGCAATCTCTTGAATCACTTCCTTGGTCATCCGCGTCTTCACGGAAATATCCACCGTGGTCACGGTAATCTTTTTCCACGGCGCCCTCATGACCATGTGCACGGCTTCCGGATCAAACCAGAAGTTGAACTCCCGGCGATTGTCCGTTTTCCATTCCGTCGACAAGTTGTCCGGCCCGATGCTTCCGCCCATCACCACCAATTCCTGCGCCAGTTCCGGCACCTGTGGATCCAGACTGATCGCCAGCGCCAGATTCGTCAGCGGCCCACCCGCATAAATCGTCACCTCGTGTGGATACTGGTGCACCATGCGGATAATAAAATGCGGCGCATCCTCGTCTTGCGCCTTCAACGTCGGATTGCCCTCGGGCAAGTCCGGCACTTCGTACGGTCCATGAACTTCCCGCACGAACTTCCCAGTGCCGTTCTTGGTCCAGGCGCCCTGGTAACGCACCTTTCCGTAAAGCTTGGACCACCGCGCGATCTCTTCCTTGCTGTTGATCAGTGGAAAAATCGCGCCGGGATAAACCTTGATGTCCGTGTGGTGCGTCAGTTCCAGCATCCGCAGCGTGTGTGCCACCTCTTCATCCCGCCACTGATCCCCGCTGACGATGGTGATGCCCAGCACGTCGGCTTGCGGCGCGTTCAGCAGCGCCAGCATGGACTGCTGGTCGGTGGTCGCCGGTCCGCGCGCATCCTGATCAATAATAATTTTTCGTTTTGCCTGCCCATTCGCGGCAACACATCCGATGAAAAGTAACAACCCAATCAAGACTGCGGCGCGGCGTATCATTCCGGTTTTTCTCCCTGCCCGATTGTTTTCACCTCGGGCGCATCCATACTATGCAAAGAACAAATGCGTGACCACTAAATAGCTGCGGCATGGCGCGGACCGTGGCACAGCCCGCAAGTCTGAAATCAAAAACCGCCCGCGCCGCGCCACTGTGGTCTTTAACTTTTCTTCCTGTATTGAATCGGTTTAATGTAAGCTAGGGCCACCGGCTGCTCTTCCCGGTTATCCTTTTAGACCGCGAGGCTCTGCATGTCCCAGATTCGCTCCGCCCTGGTTTTCTCGCTGTTGGCACTCCTCGGCAGCTCCTTTGCTCCCGGCTCCCTAAAGGCCGACGATTCCCCCGCCGCTCGCATTCCGCTGCACAGCGGCTGGCGCATGGAATCCTCCTGCAAGGTTTCCGCGAAAGCCGATGCCATCTCCCTGCCCGGTTTTGACGACGCCAAATGGCACGCCGCCGTCGTTCCCGGCACCATTGTCGGTTCGCTCGTCGAAGACAAGTCGCTCCCGGATCCCAACTACGGCATGAATCTGAAATCCTTTCCCGGCGCTTTCACGGACAACAAGCGCCAGGCCGCCAATCTCGATATGCCCGCGGACAGTCCCTTCCGCTGCTCGTTCTGGTTTCGCACGGAATTTTCCGCCCCCGCCGATTCGGCCAACCGTCTCCTCTGGCTCCATTTTCTCGGCATCAATTATCGCGCCAATATCTGGCTCAATGGCAAGCAGCTAGCCAATCGCGAGGATGTCGCCGGAGCCTATCGCTTCTACGAGTTCCAGATCAGCGAACTCCTCAACAAAAATGGGAAGAACGCTCTCGCCGTCGAAATCTTCGCACCCGAAAAAAATGATCTCGGGCTCACCTGGGTGGACTGGAATCCCACGCCGCCCGATAAAGATGCCGGCATGTGGCGCGAAGTCTTTCTGACCTCCAGCGGCGCCGTCACTCTCCGCCATCCCTTTGCCAACGCCAAGCTCGACTCGGCCTACAAATCCGCCGCGCTCACGCTTTCCGCCGAACTGCGCAACACCACCGATCATCCGATTAAAGCCACGCTTGCCGCCGACGTCGCCGATATCCACCTCACGCAACCCGTCGAACTCGCCGCCAAAGAAACAAAAATCTTCAGCTTCACTCCCGATCAGTTTGCCCAGCTCAGGCTCGTCAATCCCCATCTCTGGTGGCCGTACCAAATGGGCGATCCCTATCTCTACTCCGCGAAATTTCATGTGGACGTCGACAGCGCCCCCTCCGATTCCGCCACCGTCAATTTCGGCATCCGTGAAGTCACCTCCGAACTCACCGAATCCGGCGGCCGCCTCTTCAAAGTAAACGGCAAGCGCGTCCTCATCCGCGGCGCGGCCTGGGCTCCGGACATGCTCCTTCGCTGGGACTCTCACAAACTGGACGCCGATCTCGCCTACGTTCGCGGCATGGGCCTCAACACCGTTCGTCTGGAAGGGAAGACCGATCGCGACGAATTCTTCGACAAGACCGACAAGCTCGGCATCCTCGTCATGCCCGGCTGGATCTGCTGCGACGCCTGGGAACACTGGAACAAGTGGACTCCCGAAACCAAAAAACTTGCCGCTGCCTCGCTCGTCGATCAGATTTCCCGGCTCCGCAATCATCCCAGCGTTTTCGTCTGGCTCTATGGCAGCGATGGACCGCCACCCGCCGACATCGAAACCATGTATCTCGGCATTCTGAAGGACCTTGGCTGGCCCAATCCCACCGTCTCCTCGGCGTCGGAAACGCCCACAAAAGTCACCGGCAAATCCGGCGTCAAAATGACCGGCCCCTACGAATATGTCCCGCCCGTCTATTGGCTCACCGACAAAAAAGCGGGCGGCGCCTATGGCTACAACACGGAAACCAGTCCCGGCCCGGCGATCCCCACCAAGGAAAGCCTCGCCAAATTCATTCCGAAGGAACATCTGTGGCCCATCGATGAATATTGGAATTTCCACGCCGGCGGCGAGCGCTTCACTACCATCGACGTTTTTCGCGACGCATTAACCAAACGCTACGGCGCGCCCACCTCGCTCGACGATTTTGAGCGCAAGGCCCAGGCCATGTGCTACGACAATCAGCGCTCCATGTATGAAGCCTATGGCCGCAACAAATACGTCTCCACCGGCGTCATCCAGTGGATGCTCAACAACGCCTGGCCATCCCTGATCTGGCACCTCTACGACTACTACCTTGTCCCCGCCGGCGGCTATTTCGGCACGCAAAAAGCCCAGGAAATCGTCCACGTTCAATACGATTACGACACCGATTCCGTTTCCGTCGTCAACGGCAAATACGAAGACCTTAAGGGCTACAAAGTTTCCGCCAAGCTCTACAACATTGACGCCAAGGAAGCTGGCTCGCAGGAAGCCTCCATCGATCTCACCGCCGACGCCGCCACCAAAGCGTTCGATCTTCCGAAGCCGGCAAATCTCTCCACAACGTATTTCCTGAAGCTCAAACTCCTCGACGCTTCCGGTACTCTTGTCAGCGACAATTTCTACTGGCTCTCCACCAAGCCCGACACGCTGGACTGGAAGCACAAAAAAGACACCGTCTACACCCCGCAAAAAGATTTCGCCGACCTCACCGGCCTCAACTCCTTGCCGGAAGTAAAACTCGAGGTCGCCGCGCAGTCCATTCAATCCGGGGATTCCGCCATGATTCATCTGCGCGTAAAAAATCCAAGCGCCTCCGTTGCGTTCTCCATCCACGTCCGCGCAGCCAAAGGCCCCAACGGCGACGACCTGGTCCCCATCCTCTGGAGCGACAACTATTTCTCCCTGCTCCCCGGCGAAGAAAAATCCATAACCGCCTCCTTCGCCCTATCCGATCTTTCCGGCGCCCAACCCTCCCTAACCATAGAGGCCTACAACTCTCCAACAATCGCCGTCACAATCGACCACTAACCCGCCTTGGTAGCGCCTGCTTCTAGCAGGCCAGCAAAAGCAAGCCTTCCGAGGCGAGCGTCCAAAGGAGCGCCACTCTCCAGATTCGGTCCAGATTGGCCTGCGTCCCGGTAGGGCCCGCCTTCCGAGGCGGGCCGCTCTGCTTCATAGCAGCGAACCATCGTGCACCCACCACGACTTGTCATTCTGAGGGCATCCGACGAGGCCGCGGACTCCGGTGATGTTTACCGGAGATGCCCGAAGAATCTCAACCCAACCTAATCTCAAAATTTCGATGGAAACCCAGCCACCGCCCCTAAAGCCAGCATCCTCCGCACCTTCCAGCCCCCGTTATCTTTTGGGTACCACCAACCCCCATTTCCCTCTTGCCGGTTCTACTGTTAGCGACTAAGCTACCATTGCGATTGGGGGAAACCGTGCCTAAAGAGAAACCACAAGTAAACATCGGGGAAGTCATCAAGACCTACCGCAGCCAGCGGGGATTGTCGCAGGGCGACATCGAACGCCGCACCGGACTGCTGCGTTGCTATCTGTCTCGCGTGGAAAACGGCCACACCGTGCCGTCACTGGAAACGCTTGCCAAGATTGCCGAGGCCATGGAAATTTCGCTCGCCGATTTTTTTCCCGGCACCGAAACCCCGCGCGACAAAGAGACCCAGAAGATGCTCGGCGAACTCAGCCAGGACGAAATTCGCTTCCTCGCCGAAATCAAAAAATACAGCACCACGCTCTCCGAAGGCGATAAGCGCCTGGTGCTAGCCATGATCCGCAAAATGGCCACCCTACTTCCGACGCAAGCCGCCGCGCAAGCCAAGAAACCTCTAATGCGCCGCCCGTCCCTATAAGTCTTGCCTGTGTAGGGGCGGCTTTACGCCGCCTTCTTCTCCGCTCTTGTAGGGCCCGCCTTCCGAGGCGGGCCGTTTTTTGCTAGCGCCGGCTTCCAGCCAGCAATCCCGTCAGAATGGCGTCCTTAATTCTCTTAGCCTTCCTCATCCGCAGCGCAAAAAAAATCCCCTACGCCACCCCACCCGCCTCTTCCGGCTCCCGCTCAATCTTGTCTCCCTCGCCCGGCGCCAAAAACAAATTCGTCTCCACCGCATGCTGCTTCGTATACAAATCGAAATACCGCCCGTGCGCCGCATACAACGACTCATGCGTCCCGCGCTCCAGGATCACCCCGTCCTGCACCACCAGAATCTGCTCCGCCCGCCGGATCGTCGAAAGCCGGTGCGCGATCACAAACGTCGTCCGCCCGCGCATCAAATACCGCAGCCCTTCCTGAATCAGCGCCTCCGACTCCGAATCCAGGCTCGAGGTCGCCTCATCCAGAATCAAAATCCGCGGATCGGCCAGAATGGCGCGCGCAATCGAAACACGCTGCTTCTGCCCGCCGGAAAGCTTCACGCCGCGCTCGCCCACCACCGTGTCGTACTTCTTTTCAAACGTCTCCGCAAACTCGTCCACCCGCGCGATCCGGCACGCCTCCATAATTTGCTCTTCCGTCGCCTCCGGCCGCGCATACGCCACGTTTTCGCGGATCGATCCGTCAAACAAAAACGTTTCCTGCAGCACCACGCCCAGTTGCGTGCGATAGGATTCCAGCTTCACCGTCGCCAGGTCGGTCCCATCCACCAGAATGCGTCCCTCCGTCGGCGTATAAAACGCGGACACCAATCCAATGATCGTGGATTTCCCCGACCCCGATGGCCCCACCAGCGCCGTCACCGTCCCCGGCTCCGACAGAAAACTTATCCCGTGCAGCACTTCCTTCGCCGCCTCATACGAAAAATGCACATCCGCAAATTCCACGCGACCCGTGATCCGCTCCAGCGTCATCGTCCGCCGCGGGTCCTGATCTTCCTTCGACTCGTTCAAAATCTCCCGCGTCCGCTCCAGCCCCGTAATTGCTTCCGTCAATTGCGTCCCAATCGCCACAATCTGAAACACCGGCGCGATCAGCATCGCCAGAAACATGGAGTAGGAAAAAAACATCCCCATCGTCATTTGTCCGGCCAGAATCTGCCGCGCGCTCAGATACATCACCACCGCGCTCACCATTCCCATCAGCATGGCCCCGGAAAGGCTCATGACCGAAGTCGCCGTCAGCGTCTTCAGCACGTTCTCCAGCAGCCGCTGCACCCCGCGTCCGAACACACTCTCTTCGTGATCCTCCGCGTGATATCCCTTCACCACGCGCACTCCGCCCAGCGATTCCGTCAGCCGGCCCGTCACTTCCGCGCTGATCTTCGGCCGCTCCCTGAAAATCGGCCGGATCGTCGAAAATGCCTTGTTCAGAAACAATGCAAACGTAATCAGCACCGCGAACGCCACAAACGTCATCACCGCGTTGATATAGAGCAGCACTCCCAGCGCCAGCACCGCCGTCATCACTCCGCCGACAAATTCCACCAGCCCCGTGCCAATCAGGTTTCGCACGCCTTCCACGTCGCTCATAATCCGAGACACCAGCGCCCCGGTCTTGTTCGCATCGAAATAACTCACCGAAAGCCGCCCGATGTGCGCCTGCACCTGTTTGCGCAAATCGGTGATCATGCGCTGCGCGGACTTCGAAAGCAGCTGCGTCAACGCAAACGACGAAAGCCCCTGAATCAGCGTCGCGCACACCACCGCCAGCACCAGCGGCAGCAAGATTTGCTGGTGATGTTTGCCGATCACGTCGTCCACCAGATATTTCGTGGAGCCAGGCAACACCAGTCCCGCCACGCGGTTGATGGCCATCAACCCGAATCCCAGCAGCAGAATCCCCCGCCGCGGATGGATCAGCGCCCAAATCTCCGGCAGCGAACTCCAATTCACTTTTTTCTTGGATTTCCCATCGCCAGCTGCGGCGCCCGCCCCGCCCCGGCTCGAACTCCGCTCCCCGGAAGCGCCCTTCACAGCGGTTGGTGTGTACGTCGACCGTAAACTCATATCCCTCGCAGTCCGTTGTGCAGCATACCCTTTCGATGCGCCCCCCGCCACGTAATGTACCTCACCCCCCCGCCGCCACTCCCATCCCGTAGGGCCCGCCTTCCGAGGCGGGCCGCTGCAACGTGACGCTCACCCGTCCCCTCTAGCTGCCGCCTTCTGCTTGCTCCGTGGGGAGGCGGGCCGTTCTCGGCTTCCGCCACCACGGTCACTACTCGTAATCAAACAACGTCATAAATCCAAAATCCATGTGCAACTGCTGGTGACAATGAAACAGCGTCAGCCCCGGATTATCCGCCATAAAATCGAACTCCACTTCCTGGTATCCGCCCAACATCACCACATCCTTGATAACGCCGGCGCACGATTTTCCCGCCACGCGCGTCAATTCAAAGCTGTGCCGGTGCAGGTGCACTGGATGAATGTCGTCGCTGCTATTGCGCAAGTGAATCCGGTACCGCTTGCCTTCCCGCAAATGAAACGTAGCGGGCTGCATTCCGGCGCTCATCGGAAACGCCTTGCCATTTATCGTCCACCGGTTAAATCCCGCCTCTGCCGCATTGTCCTTCGCGATCAGCATCTCAAACGTTTCGTCAGGCGCAGTTGCCACAGTACCCGGCTTCGCAAACCTTGTGTAGTCCCAGCGAAACGCAGGTGGTGCCATCCAGATCGGCTTTCCCCCGTGGTCCGCGTATTCCACCACGATCCCCATCCCATGCCGCCGGTCGTCATCCGCCAGATCGCCCAGCACCCACACGCCAGGATGCTTCATCTCCACGATCGCCGAAATCCGCTCCGCCGTGCCAAACCAAAGCACGGGCGTCTTCACCGGATTTGGAACCGGATTCCCGTCCAGCGCCAACACCTCAAAGAAATGTCCCGGCAGCGCAAGGCTGCGAATTTCCGTCGCGCTTCCGTTCAGGATATGAAACAGCACGCGCTCCCCGCTCTTCACACGTACCGGCTCGCCATGGCCCAAAATTTTTCCGTTAATCGTAAACGCCGCGTAGCCCACCTCAAATCCATGCGGCATGCCCTTTGCCAGCGATGCCCGCATCGCGGCTTCGCCCGCGTCTTTCAACGCTTTCACCGGCACGGACGGCGACAAAAAATCCTGCGCCATATCCCCGCCCTGGCTGAAGGAGGGCGCAAATTCCTTCATGGTCAGAAACACTTCGCGGTCATACCGCCCCGGATTTTCCCGCGGCTCGATATAGACCGGCCCCACCTGCCCCGAATATTGCCCGGCGGCCAGATCTGCTCCCGCGCGATTATGCGTGTGATAAAAACGCAAGCCCGCTGGCTTTGGCGTGAACACCAGCCTCCGCATCCCGTGCGCGGGAATATATGGAGTGCCTTCCTCCGCCGCACCATCCACATCGACAGGAACGAATTGCCCGTGCCAGTGCAGTTGTTCCGGCGTATCCGTTTCGTTGAAAACATCCACGGTCGCCTGCCGCCCTTCCTGAAAGCGCAGCAGCGGTCCGGGAAATTGTCCGTTGTAGGTGACCGTCGAAACAAAACGCCCTGGCGCAATCTCAATTGCTGCCGCTTTAATGTGCAACGCGTAGTCCGCAGGCGTTGATTGGCCCGCTCCTTCCGAAGTGAAAGAAAAGTGCCCTTCGCCTGGCAGCAACAACGCGCCTGCAGCCAGGCTGCTCGTCTTCAGAAATTCACGCCGCGAATTCGCGAAATGCCCCACGATTACCTCTCATTCTGAGGAGCCAGTTGTTTGGACGTCGGCAGCAAGCCACCGGATACATGATACGAAACACGAACCAGTCACAGAATATGTTGCCGAACGTCGGGTCGGATGACATCATGGTTAAGACGATTCCGGGTTCAAAAACCACACGTCTCGCTGCAAACTGGTTTTGCGACACCTGAAGAAAGCACTCACTGGATACAGGTATGCCCGCTTCGGAAATGCAGCTGCTGGGAACAAAGGACTTCATCGCGCTGGAAGATGCTTACGGCGCGCACAACTATCACCCGCTCGACGTGGTGATCGAGCGCGGCGAAGGCGTGTGGGTCTACGACGTGGAAGGGAAGCGCTATCTGGATTGCCTGGCCGCCTATTCCGCCGTGAACCAGGGCCACTGCCACCCGAAGTTGCTAGCCACGCTGATCGAACAAGCCCGCCAGATCACGCTCACCTCGCGCGCGTTTCGCAATCCGCAGCTCCCGCTGCTCTATAAGGAATTGCACGACCTGACGGGCTACGAAATGGCGTTGCCCATGAACTCCGGCGCCGAGGCCGTCGAAACCGCAATCAAGGCCGCGCGCAAGTGGGGCTACACGCAAAAGGGAATTCCCGACGGCCAGGCTGAAATCATCGTCTGCGAAAATAATTTTCATGGGCGCACCATCAGCGTGGTCAGCTTTTCCACCGAGGATCAATATAAGCAGGGATTCGGCCCGTTTACTCCCGGATTCCGCGCCATCCCGTTTGGCGATGCGGCAGCCCTTCGCGCGGCGATCACCCCAAATACCTGCGCGTTTTTGCTGGAGCCGATTCAGGGTGAAGCCGGCGTCATCATTCCTCGCGATGGCTTTCTTCGCGAAGCTGCGGAAATCTGCCGCGAGCATCGCGTCCTCTTTATGGCCGATGAAATCCAGTCTGGCCTGGGCCGCACCGGAAAACTTTTCGCTTGCATGCACGAAAGCGTTCGCCCAGACGTGCTGATCATTGGCAAAGCCCTCGCCGGCGGCTTCTATCCAGTTTCCGCGGTGCTGGCCTCCCGTGAAATCCTGGGCGTGTTTCAACCCGGCGACCACGGCAGCACCTTTGGCGGCAATCCGCTGGCTTGCGCGCTGGCCCGCACCGCGCTGCGCATTTTAGTGGATGAAAAACTGATCGAGCGCTCCGCCGAACTGGGCGCCTATTTTCTGGCCAAGTTACAAGCCATTCAGGGCCCCGTTGTGCGGGAAGTCCGCGGCCGCGGCCTGTGGCTCGCGATTGAACTCAATACCGACGCGCGCCCCTATTGCGAAGCCCTGAAAAACGAAGGCATCCTCTGCAAGGAAACCCACAACACCATCATCCGTATCGCGCCGCCCCTGGTCATCAACCGCGACGAAATCGATTGGGCCGCCGCCCGCCTCGCCAAAGTCCTCTCCCTGTAGCGGCCGCCTTCCGAGGCGGGCGCCTTTCTCAAATCCGTACGCATCATATCGGCCGGGCGCATTTTCCATTATTTCCCCGCCGCATTCCTCCGAAAATGCAACAACTTCTTCACCTCCGCAATCACCGTTCCCTCCGCATCCTTCACCTCAATCGCAAACTCCCGCTCAATCTTCTCTTCAGTCTTCAACGCCTCGCGAATCTCGTTCACCTGCTCGTCTGACACCCGAAATTTCGCGTAAACCGTACTTCTTCCCGGCCGTCGAAAACGGATCGATGCCGCTTTGTCCCAAACAATGTAATCCGGCCCCAGAATCCGGATCAGCATCACCATAAAAAACGGATCCGTGATCGAATAAAGCGATCCGCCATAGTGCGTTCCCACATAATTCGCGTTCCACCAGCGAAGCCGCATCTCCACGTCCACTTCTTTCCAATCCGCCTGGATGCGCGTGACGCGGATTCCCGCGCCCAGCAGCGGCGGCCAAAGATTAAATAACTTCTTGGGATGACGTTTCAAAAGGCGCATGAACACAGAGACCTCCCGCAGCCGAACCTAGAGGCCTAGGCCCCCAAGTCGTAAGTCGGCATCGACGTTACAAAACCGCCTGTCATCCTGAGGCCCGCGCATTCCGCGGGTCGAAGGATCTCAGCTTCTAATTTCCGCGACACGTTTAAATTGAAGCGCTTCGCGAATCGCATGGTGCACGCAAAGCAAGAGAGTGGGAAAGAAGATTCGTGGATCAAAAAATAGGCTGGAAACGTTTTCGGCAGAAAATCCCGCAACCCAAACACTCCCGCCGCGTATCCCGCCTCAGTCAGCCGCAGGCGCCGTCGGCCGCAACTTCCGCGCCGGCGGCTCAATGTTCAATACGCTGGACACAAACTGGCTGAGCGTGCCGCCCAGGTGCTCCAGCACCCGGTTCTTCAAGGTGGTGTATTCCTGTGTCCCGCAAAAAAGGTCGCTCATCAATTGCCGGAACACGGCGTTGCGCTGCAGGAACTGCACCATCCGCGTGGTCACTGAACACCCAAGGAACGATCCGCGATAGAAGCGCCGCACAATGCGCGCCGCAAATTCCAGTTCCAGCGAAAACGAAGCTCGCACGCGCGATGGATAAAGCTCCGGGCGCCCTTCGGCAATCGACTGGCCCAGGATTTCTCCCGAGCGCATCGCATAAAAAAGCCCCTCGCCCGTCAGCGGATCCACCCAGGCCGCCGCATCGCCGCACATGGCCCAGTTTCTGCCCATCACCGCGCGGTCAGAAAGCGTGCGCTCCTGCGGCGAAGGCAGCACGTGACTGTAAAATTTGGCGTTCTCCGTGCAGAATTTTTCTTCGGATGCGAACGCGTGCAAATGCCGGCGCAATTCCGCGCTGGTGTGCGCCGCCATGCTGCCGCAAATTCCCAACGAAATATGATCCGCACGCGGGAAAGACCAGATGTAGCCCTCAAAATGGGGAAGAAACTTGATGATAATTTCGTCCGCGTTCTGCGGCACGTAATACCCCTGGGTGATTTCCAGTTCATCGGCGGAAAGGGGGCGCGTCCCCGGCAGGATCTGGTTGCGCGCTCCAGCGGCCAGCACCACGAAATCCGTCTTCTGCCAATCGCCATCCACGGAAAAGCGCGGCTTGTCCGAGGAAGTGTCGATATTCTGCACGCGGCGATGGTGCACCTGGCAACCCGCTTCCTGCGCGCGGTCCAGCAGAAAACCGTTCAGCACGCGCCGCGAGTAAATCACGATGGGATGCTTCAAATCCAGCTTCGCCCGCTGGTTTTCCGCGCTCACAATCTCCACATTGCGGATCAGTTTTTTCGGGTGATCGTTGTCCAGCAGAAAAGGGAAGTGCTCGGTGGCCTTGTAGGTAAGCCCGCCGCCGCAGGGCTTTTCCCATGCCAGATTTTCATCGTAGATATTTACGGAATGTCCCGCGCGCGCAAGCTCTGCGCCGCACACCGCGCCCGAAGGTCCGCCACCGATAATCACAATGTCAGACATGCGTTCCTTCTTACCAAGCTGAGTAATTTTGTCCGGTGCGGGGACTGCGCAACTTGTGGCTGACCGGCGGCTCCTTAGGACACGGGAAACAGCACCAGGCAGATACCCGCAAAAAGTATAGCACTGAACACTGCGGCGGCCGTCGCGGAAGCCGTACGCGATCGTACCAATCGTGCACCCATGCGGGAAAGCAGAAAAAATAATGCGAAATATGGCGCCAGCAGCACCACCAGGACTTGCCCGCTGTGCAGCAGAAATGTCCCGGCGGCCAGGCACAGCCACGCCGTCAAAATCGCCGTCAGATCGATCATCAGGCGCCGTCGCGGCTGCTCTACTGGACCCAGCAGCACCTCCAGCGCGAAAAAAAGAAGAAGCATGCCAGGAAGAAAATCGGAAATTTTCCCCAGCGCTGCAGCGTCATCCACGCCCCCGTGATGGTCAGGTCCAGCCAGCCAGTCACCAGAAGGTGCAGAAGCAAGGCTGCAAACGCCGCCGCGGCCAGCACACCTGGTTTGACGGGAAATTTTCGCGACGCAAGTCTCGCGTGCAGCGCGATCAGACCCACTCCGGCCAGCAGAAAAAAACTGGCCAGATAATCCCCTTCGAAAAGTCCCAGCGCTTTCAGCGGAACTACATAGCGCAACAGCGCCACCACAGCGAGCGACACAATCAAAACCTCTGCAAATAAGCGCAGGGGCCCGGGTACGCCTTCCTGCACAACCTCTTCCTTCGGCGACTCGACAGTCAGTTCGTACAGAAACGGCCCGGCAAGCACCAAGATTCCCACCAGCCCCAGAATTCCCCCAAGTAAAAACAATCGGCTCGGCAATTTCCCTGGATTCGATAGATGCAGCGCCCCCGCCGCCCACGCCTGCGCCATTCGCGCCACTCCCGGCGAAAACAGCACACTCACGTGCGATTGTTCGGGCAGGGAATAAAACTGAATCGTGGCATCGGCATTGTTCCGCGGCACCAGCTCCGCGGCATTCGCCGCCAGTCCCTGCGGCTCGAACGCTCCCGCGGTAATCAGTGTGTTGGGAACTATTCGCGGCAGGTCATGAAAAAGAAGATTCTCCGGCGCAACGCCGTGCGCGGCTTGCATCGGCGCAGGCGAAATGGCGATCACTCCGGCAGGACGAAACTCCGGCGCCACACGCAAAGCGATCGCCCCGCCCATCGAATGCCCCGCCAGAATCGTGCGATCCGGCAGAATCAGCCCGCGTGCGGATAGCCCGCGCAGCAGCGAACTCGCACAATCCTGCGCTGCCTGCGCCGTAAATGGCCCCGCCGTCCGGCCGTGCCCCGGCAAGTCCGGCACAAATACGGTCAGCCCCAAGTCCGCGAAACTCCGCGCCAGATACGTCATGATGAATTTGTTTGCGGATAGCCCGTGGAACAGCACCACCGCGCCGGTATTCCCCGCCGGCACGTCCGCGCGCTTCTGCACAATGATCGTGTCCACGCGGCAGGCGGAAGTCGCGGCCACCACGTGGCGCTGTACGTAGGCGCGCGACGGCAGATACGCCAGCAGCGCGCCCACCACCAGCAGGCCCATTCCTCCCAGCGCTTGCCAAATGCGGGCGTGCTTCATACCCGCCGCCTGCCGCCGCGGGCCGCTTTGGAAGCGGCATGATAGACTTGAATTTCACACAATTTGGCGCTGACCCCGCCGTACGCGAGCATGGAGACCCTTTGCACTCCGCAGTAATGAAACTTGACGAAGTTATTCTGCGGTTTGCCCCGGCGAAACGCAACGGAAAGCGCGTGGTCTTCACCAACGGCTGCTTCGATCTGCTCCATCCCGGCCACGTCAAGCTGTTGGAAGCTGCGCGTGCGCAAGGCGACGCACTTATCGTCGGCGTCAACGACGATTTGGGCGTCAAGGAGCTTAAGGGGAAGGACCGCCCCTGTTACCCGGAGAACGAAAGGGCGGAAATCTTGGCGAATTTAGAATGCGTGGATGCGGTCGTCATTTTTCAAGAATTAACGCCTCAGAAAATTATAGCCGCCCTGCTGCCTAACATATTGGTAAAAGGCGGAGACTGGCCCGGCAATCAAATCGTTGGCCGCGAAGAAGTCGAAGCCGCCGGCGGCAAAGTCATACTGATCGACGTAGTCCAAGGCCATTCGACAACCGAACTCCTGCGCAAAATCCGCGCCCCGCAGTAACAAATTTGTAGTGGCCGAACTTTAGATCGGCCCTCTTGGTTCTATGTACCGGCCGACCTTCAGGTCGGCCAGCATTCCGCCGTAAAACGGCAGCCGCGAAGCGGCGGCCCCGTCCCGGCGCAAAAAGTTTGTACGAAGCATGATACTGCCCGCGGTAAGCGATCGACTCGAACGCCTGCTGCGCCACCCCTCCCTGGATGGCGCGTTGGGAGAACTACGTTCCGGTGCAGGCATCGTCGGCCTCTCCGGCCTGCAGGACGTCGCCAAAGCCCTCTGCGCCGCCCACTTCACCCACGAACTCCGCCGCCCCGCCTTCTTCCTCACCGTCCGATAATCGCCGCGCCGAAGAACTCGCCGAAACCTTGCGCTTCTTCCTCCAGATTTTTCCCGGAGCCACCGGCGGAGTCGCCGTTCTTCCCGCCTTCGACAGCCTGCCCTGGGACTCGCAAGCCCCCCACGCCGACATTCTCGAACGCCGCGCCGCCACGCTCTATCGCCTCGCCAACGGCGAACTTTCGCTCGTGATCGCGCCGATGGCCGCGGCTCTCTGGCGCTACCAAGATCCCTATGTTTATTTAACTCTCGCACAAGTCCTCGCCAAGGATTCCGAACTGTCCCACGAAGCCCTCATCCAGCACCTCGGCGGCATCGGTTACGCCCGCACGGAAATGGTGGATCTCCCCGGCCAATTCGCCGTGCGTGGCGGCATCATTGACGTTTTTTCGCCGGAGGCACAGCGCCCCGTGCGTATCGAACTCCTCGGCGACACCGTGGAATCCGTTCGCGAATTCGATCCGCGCACCCAGCGCTCCATCGCGCCCGTCAACCGCACCACTATCCTTCCCCTCGCGGAATGGAGCGTTCCCGCCCCCGGCAGCAGAGAAGCCGAAGAGTGGGAACCCGGCCGTTGGCTCGGCGGCACCGGTGAAGCAGGCGGCAGCTCTCTGCTGGAGCTTGCCGAAAGTTCGCTAAAGCCGGTCGTCTTTCTGGACGAACCCGCCGCGCTGCGTGAAGCAGGCAAAAAACTCCGCGAAGCCGCCACCGAAAATTACGAACGCCAAGGCCACGCCAATTCGCCCGAAGTCTCCCACTATTACTGGAACGACGCCGAGTGGGAGCGCGCCCTGACGAAATCCTCGCGCGTCGAACTCCAGCAGCTCGATCTCGAACAAAACGGCGGCCGCCGCTTTGAAATCAGTTCGCGCCCCAGCCCGCGTTTTCATGGCGACGTGGCCGCGTGTGTTGCCGACGTCAAATCCCAGCTCGCCTCCGGCGGCACCGTCTATCTCACCGCCGCCAGCCTCGGCGAACTCGAGCGCTACGCCGATATCTGCCGCGAGTACGAAGTCCCGTATGTGCTCGGCGAAACCGAAGAAGCCGCCGCAGGCTTCACCGCGGAGAACGCCACGGAAACCGCCGCCCTCGTTCTGGTCCGCGCGCCCTTTGGCCAGGGAGTCACCTTTCCAGACGCCAAGCTCACCATCTACGGCAATGCCGATCTGTTCGACATAGCCCCTGCTGTTGAACGCCCCAGCCGCAAGATTCGCACCAGCGGCTTTTTTGCAGACTTCGCGGAACTGAAGCCCGGCGATTACGTCGTTCACGTGGATCACGGCATCGGCCAGTTCGAAGGCCTGCGCCTGATCGAATCCGAGGGCCGCCGCGGCGAGTTCATGCTCCTGCGCTACGCCGATGACGCGCGCCTGTATGTCCCCCTCGAGCGCATGGACCTGGTGCAGAGCTACCGCGTCGTGGAAGGCTCGGAGCCCGCGCTCGACAAACTGGGCGGCACCGCCTGGGTCACGCGCAAGACCCGCGTCCGCAAGTCTCTCGAAGACATGGCCGACCAGTTCTTGGCGCTCTACGCCGAACGAAAAACCGCCGAGGGATTTGCCTTCTCCCCCGACGGCGCCTGGCAGCGCGAGTTTGAAGACGCCTTTGAGTTCGAAGAAACCGCCGGACCAGCGCACCGCGATTTCCGACATCAAGAAAGATTTGGAAAAGCCCACGCCGATGGACCGCTTGCTCTGCGGCGACGTGGGCTACGGCAAGACCGAAGTGGCCATGCGCGCCGCCTTCAAAGCCGTGGCCGACGGAAAACAGATCGCAGTCCTGACGCCGACCACCGTCCTCGCCTTCCAGCATTACGAAACCTTCAAGAAGCGCTTTGCCGCATTCCCCACGCGCATCGAAATGCTCAGCCGCTTCCGCACCGCCGCGCAGCAAAAAGTGATCCTCGCCGATCTGGAAGCCGGAAAAGTGGACATCGTGATCGGCACGCACCGCCTGCTTTCCAAGGACGTGAAATTTCAGGACCTCGGCATCCTGATCGTGGACGAAGAGCAGCGCTTCGGCGTGGCGCACAAAGAACGCCTGAAAGAGATGCGTAAAAACGTCCACGCGCTGGCGCTTTCCGCCACTCCCATCCCGCGCACCCTGCACATGTCGCTGGTGGGGCTGCGCGACATGTCGTTGATCGAAACGCCTCCTCGCGATCGCCTGGCCATTCAAACCACGGTCGCTTCCTTCAGTGAAGCAATCGTCAAACGCGCCATCGAAACGGAAATGGCCCGCGAGGGGCAGGTCTATTTCATTCATAACCGCGTGGAATCCATCTATTCCCTCGCAACGCTAGTCAACAAACTGGTGCCGAAGGCTCGCGTCGTCGTTGGCCACGGCCAAATGGGCGAAAAAGAACTGGAATCCGTGATGCTGAAGTTCATCCGCGATGAAGCGGACGTGCTGGTGGCCACCACCATCGTGGAAAACGGCCTGGATATTCCCCGCGCCAACACCATCCTGATCAATCGCGCCGACCGCCTGGGTCTCGCCGAGCTTTACCAATTGCGCGGCCGCGTCGGCCGCTCCCACCAGCGCGCCTACGCGTACCTGCTGGTTCCCCCGGAGCGCGTTCTCACAGACATTGCCCGCAAACGCCTCGCCGCCATGAAAGAGTTCAGCGAACTTGGCGCCGGTTTCCGCATCGCCGCGCTGGACCTGGAACTCCGCGGCGCCGGCAACCTGCTCGGCCGCCAGCAGCACGGCCACATCGAATCCATCGGCTTCGACCTTTACGTCCAGATGCTCGAAGGCGCCGTCGCCAAGCTCAAGGGCGAAGAGTCCATGCCGGAGCTGCGCACCACGCTCAGCCTGGGCATGGATGTTCGCATCCCGCAGGAATTCATTCCCAGCGAAAACCTGCGCCTGCGCACCTATAAGCGCATCTCTTCCATCGGCACGGAGGCGGAAAAGCAGGACGTTCAGAAGGAGTTGGAAGACCGCTTCGGCACCTTGCCCAAATCCGTGGAAAACCTTTTGGAGTACGCCATGCTCAAATCCATGAGCGAGAAATTGCGGGTCGCTTCGGTGGAGCGCCAGGGAACTCGAATCGCACTGCGCTTCCATGCGGAAACGCAATTGGACCCTGCCGCCGTCGTCAAGGTGGTCCGTTCGCGAAAGGGCATTAAACTGGATCCCAGCGGCGTCTTGTGGATGGAGCTGAATCGCGGGGAGTCGGTTCCCGCGGCGCTCAGAAACGTATTGCTCGGCTTACGAGGAGAAGGCTAAACTTTGAATATGCTTAATTTGATGAGAAAGACCGCCTGGATTGCCGGACTGCTGATCGCGCTGCCGCTGGCCGCGCAGAACCCTCCGGCGCAGGAGAATCCGCCTGCACAAAACCCGCCCGCGCAAGGCACGCCCACCCTGGAGGCGCCCCCCACGGAAACGCCTGAGCCGCAGCCGGCGCAGCCGGCGAAGAAGCCTGCCGCGCCCGCCGCCAAGGCTGGGCAACCCGCGAAGGTCAGCACCAGCGGGGAAGGAAAAATCGTCGAAGAAATTATCGCCCGCGTGAACAACGAAATTATCACCAGCTCCGAGCTCACCAAGGCGCGCACCGCCGCCGCCGAGGAAGCCCAGCAGGACTGCAACGGGAAGTGCACCCCCGATCAGCTGCAGGTGGCCGTGGAAGACCGCCAGAAATATGCCCTGCGCGATCTGATTGACCAGTCCCTGCTCGCCCAGCGCGGGAAAGACATGGGCATCAACGTCGAAGCCGACGTGGTGAAACAACTCGATACCATTCGCATCCAGAATAAATTGAAGGATCTGGATGATCTGGAAAAGGCCGTCACCCACGAGGGCATGAACTGGGACGACTTCAAAAACAACATCCGCAACAAATTGCTGACCCAGGAAGTGATCCGCCGCGAAGTGGGCTCGCACATCACCATCGGCCAGGACGACGCGAAAAAATACTACGACGATCATAAGAACGATTACGTGAAGCCCGATGAGGTCGCTCTCCGCGCCATCGAACTCAGCACGGAAGGGAAGGACGAGGCGGGCGTCGCCGAACAGAAAAAAAAGGCGGAGGATTTGCTGAAGCGCATCAATGATGGTGAGGATTTTGCCGTACTCGCGAAGCGTTTCTCCGATGGTTCCACGGCCCAACAGGGCGGTTACCTGGGCGTTTATAAACGCGGCGAGCTTTCCAAGGAACTGGAAGACAAAGTCTTTACGATGAAGAAGAACCAGCTTACGGACGTGATCGAAACCAAACAGGGTTTTCTGATTCTGCAGGTGCTGGAGCGTTATGAAGCTGGCGTGCAGCCCTTTGAAAAGGTTGAGCCCGATATCATGGATCACCTTTACAGCGAGCGCATGGAGCCCGCCCTTCGCGATTATCTGAAAACACTGCGCGAGCAGAGCTACGTGGTGGTGAAGCCCGGCTATCAGGACATGGCTGGCGGCGGCAATTCCGAAATCCAGGAAGTCAGCGCCACTCCGGAAACCACCAAGGAAAAGAAGCAGCACAAGAAATATTATTTGTTCGGCCCGAAAGTTGGAAACTGAGAGTGAAGAAACTTTTTGTTAAAGACCTGGAGCCGGATCCCGCCATTACCGGCTTTTTCCTTGTTCACGAAAAAGAAGTTCGTAATACCGCCAACGGCAAGCCTTATCTGCGCATGGAGCTTGGCGACCGCACCGGCACAGTGGAAGCCCGCATGTGGGATCAGTTTGAAGCCCTCGCGAAGGAAGTAAAACGCGATGATTTCATCAAGGTGCAGGGGCGTGTGGAGATTTACCGCAACAAGCCGCAATTGACCTTGCAGCAGTTTCGCGTCGCAACTCCCGAGGAGATTGATCTGGGCGATTTTCTGCCGCGCACTCCCTATGACGTCGAGGAGCTTTACAAGCAGATCCTCGGCTACATCGAAGGGATGAAAAATCCCTGGCTGCAGCAGTTGTGCTCGAAGATCCTCACGGACCCGCAAAATGTAGCCCGGTTTAAGCGCGCTCCGGCCGCGAAAGTGATGCATCACGCCTATATCGGCGGGCTGATCGAGCATGTGGTGGGCTTGTGCGGCCTGGCCAAACAGATTGCCGCGCACTATTCCGAACTCGATGTGGACTTGCTGCTCACCGCAGCCCTGTTGCACGACGTGGGCAAGCTCGATGAATTGCTCTACGAGCGCGCGGTCAGCTATTCCGTCGAAGGTCAGCTCCTCGGTCACATCGTCATGGAAGTGGGATCCGTCTCGAAAGTGATGGATTCCATCGAAGGATTTCCGGAGCGGCTGAAGACCGTCGTCCAGCACCTGCTGATCAGCCACCACGGCGAATATGAATTCGGCTCGCCGAAATTGCCCATGATTCGCGAAGCCTTGGCCTTCCACTATATGGACGACCTGGACTCCAAAATGGGCGCCATCCGCGCCGCCCTCGCTTCCGATTCCGGCGAACCCGAATGGTCCGCCTACAGCGGCGCGCTCGCCCGCAAATTCCTCCGCCTCGACAAATTCCTCAAACCTTAATCACCGCCCGCTGCTACATGTCATTCCGAGCGTGGTGTTTGCGCGAGGAATCTGCTTTTTTTCAGCACCCACGCCGAACTATGCTTTACGCGACCCATTTCATGGAGGGTTTCTTTCTTTTCCTTGCGCAGTCCAGTAAATAGAGATCGATTAACTTCTGGTAGGGAAGCCCTGTCTCCTGCGCCAGCGCCTTGAAGTAGTCGAGTACTTCCGGGCTTAAGTTGATGCCAATTCCTTTCTTAGACTGGCCGGCGTATGGATTTCTCCGTTTTCTCATCTTGGAAAAGTCATATTCCTTCTTCATATATTTTGGCCTCTTTGTTTGTCGCTTTTCGCGCGGAAATTATTCGGATTTCCCCACTCTCTTCCTTATAGCAATGGACTACAACCAGCATTCTGCCAAACGAACTCAACCCCAGAAGAATGAGCCTTTCCTCGTGTACGGAATGGTCCGGGTCGTCAAATAACCAGGCCAGCGGATCATCAAATACAGTGCGTGCCTCTTCAAACCAGATTCCGTGCTTGGTCCGGTTACGCCGGTTTTTCCGCTCGTCCCATTGGAAACGAACCATATCTAGATAATATCTAGATTACCAAAATAAGGCAAATATGAGCGCCGAAAGCGCGCTGCAAGCCCGGTTGCTGGTAAACTGGTGTTAGGCCCATGATCATGCTTCCCGCCGAATACAAAGTCCGCGACCTGGTGATTCGTCCCGCGACGATCCTGGCCCCCATGGCGGGCGTCACGGACACGCTGTTCCGCCGCGTCATCCGCGGCCTGGGCGATTGCGGCTTGCTGATGACCGAGTTCACCAGTTCCGAGGGCATCACCCGCAGCGCGAAAAAGACCCTGCGCTATCTCTATTTTCAGGAAGACGAACATCCCATCGCGGCGCAACTCTTCGGCGCAAGTCCGCAGGTGATGGCCGACGCCGCGCGTATCGCCGAAGATCTTGGCTACGACGCCGTGGATATCAACCTGGGCTGCCCGGCGAAAAAAGTGGTGAAGTGCGGCGGCTCCGGCCTGCTGCGCGAACTGCCGTTGCTCGAAGAAATCCTGAAGGGCGTCCGCGCCGCAATCAAGATTCCTCTAACGATCAAGCTGCGCGCCGGGTGGGACGATAAATCCATCGTCGCGCTCGATGTCGTCCGCATGGCGGAGCAGATCGGTGTGGAAGCGGCGGCAATTCACCCTCGCACGCGCATGCAGGGCTACACCGGCAAAGCGGATTGGACGATTATCGCCGCGGTGAAGCAAGCCGTGAAAATTCCCGTGATCGGCAATGGCGATATTCAGTCGCCGGAAGATGCGGATCGCATGGTGAAAGAAACGGGATGTGACGCGGTGATGATCGGCCGCGCGGCCGCCACGAATCCGTGGATTTTCCGCCAGATGGAACAATACCGGCTCACGGGGAGTTACGAGGTTCCAACCCGGGAAGACCGCCGGGCGTTACTTTCTGGATACTATCAGAAAATTCTTAACTCCAACCTGCCCGATAGCGTGGGAAAAATGAAGCAGTTCGCTTGCTGGTTCACACATGGCGTGGGGAACGGCAGCGAGCTTCGCAAAATCGTGCATTCTGCGCGTACTCCGCAGGAGATCGTGGAGAACGTGGAACGTTTCTTTGCTGAGAAAAACGCCGACGGGGGGAAGCCAGCCGATGAGCCCAGTCATCGAGAGCGTAGCCCGGAAGAGATCCGAACGTAGAATTGCCGTGCGCCTGCCATTACGCGTGCGTGGGCGTGACGCGCGCGGACACTCCTTCGAAGAAGATACCGCCAGTGAAAATCTTTGCCGCAGCGGAGCCGCGTTCCGCACCCATTTCGATGTAGCCATCGGCTCCAGCCTGGAGATTCGCATCCCCATGCAGGGCCCAGCGCCACGCCGCGGCGATCAAGATTTTGAAACGCAAGGTAAAGTTGTGCACATCAGCCAGGGCGCCACGGAAGGCGAAAAATTAGTAGGCGTGCAATTCGTCGGCCCGCGCTTCCAGCGCATGTTCCGTTCCGAAAGCGCCTATTAGCAATCGGTAGCGCCGGCATCTTGTTCACCCTGAGCTTCGAAGGGCCGGCAAGCCGCCGCGCAGCGGGAGGTTGAATTTGCAAACCCACGCGCGACTTTCTGCCGCACATCCGGGGCTCTTCGTCTGTTCGGTGGATTCACCCAGCGCTCGTGCGCTGGGCTAGACTCTTCCGCGCCTTCGGCGCTGCTGCAATCTGGTGACACTAGCTCTTGTTCAACAAGACCGGTGTGCCGCGTCCCAATCCCAACGTCTTCGACGCGCTGCCCTTGTTCACGGCAATTTCCAGCAACCCGCTGGAACCCACAAACGCAAACACTTCGCCCGCCACGCCGCTCGCAAATGTCGGCAGCAGCTTGCCGATCGCATGGCTCCCAACCTGTAATTTAATCTGTCCTTTTTCGATGGCGCCCGCGGGCAAATCTTCAACCCGGAAATTCGTAATCAGGTTGCCGAACGAATCCACCTTCAGCACCACGCCCTTCAGCAAGCCGTCCGATTCCTTGGGCTTCGGCAGCGCAAACCGCTTGAAGTCCGAAATTTCTTCGCCCATGCTGCCCGGCTGCCAGTTTTTTGAAAGCCACCCCGCCACCGCCGCAAAAACGTCGCGCCCGTGAAACGTCTTGCTCACCGGGTGCAGAAAATAGTGTTCCGCCGTCAGGTGCCGCACCAGAAAATTCTGTTCTTTCTCATAGACCGCCGAAAGCACGCCATTATCCGGCGCGATGAAATACTGGTTCTGCCCGCTCACCAGCAGCGGCCGGCGCTCTGTGCCCACGCCCGGGTCCACCACCACCACGTGGATCGTGCGCGGGGGAAAATAAGTGTACGAATTGGCGATGGCCATCGCGCCATCCAGCAGATCAAACGGCGTGACGCCGTGCGTGATATCCACAATCTGCACTTCGGGATTGATCTTCAGAATGACGCCTTTGAGCACGCCCACCAGGTGGTCGTTGGTCCCATAATCAGTCGTCAGCGTAATGATCGGATTGGTCAAGTTGCTTCCCCTGTCAAACTGCAGTTCCCCTGGCGGGCCCGATCGGTTGTCATTCCGAGGGCGCTGTTTGCCCGAGGAATCTGCTTTTTCCTCGCGCGGTCAGAAAGCAGATTTCTCGCCCGGCTGGAAATGACACTTGCTTACATCGAGCGCCATTCCGTCTCGGGATCGTGAGTCACCCCGCTCTTTTCACGCTATCCGACGCCGCCCCCGGAATCAACAAAACCCGCGCAAAACGCTACGCAACCGCCAATGGCAGTTCCACAAATCGTAAAGCTGTTGACTACATTTTGCCGCAGCGCCAAGCTGCTTGCGTTCCGCGGGTGCCCATCGTACGATTTCAAATTGGTGTGTCGCGCGGATTTTGCGCTGTGGACTCCTGTCTCCCGTGCCGGTCAATTTTCCCAAGCCCGCGTGAGGCAGCAGTCTGCCTGAGGAGAATCTCCGAATGAAATCGGTCGTGGTGGTTGGCGCGCAGTGGGGCGATGAAGGCAAAGGCAAGGTCGTTGACTATCTCGCTGGCTCGTTCGATTACATCGCGCGCGTTGCCGGAGGCCACAACGCCGGCCACACCGTCATCATCGGTAAGGATCGCTACGTTCTCCAATTGATCCCTTGCGGCATCCTGCGCCCCAAGCAACACGTCATCATCGGACCCGGCGTGGTGGTAGATCCCACCGCCCTCGTCGCCGAAATCGAAATGCTTGCCAAAGCCGGCGTCAGCGTCGCCGGACGCCTGCACGTCAGCAATCGCGCGCATCTGATTTTTCCCTATCACCGCGAACTCGATAAAGCCGCCGAATCCGCTCTTGGCGAAAACAAAATCGGCACCACTTCGCGCGGCATCGGCCCCGCTTACGAAGACAAGATGGCCCGCCGCGGCCTGCGCATGGTGGATCTGCTGACCCCGGATCTTTTCCGCGAAAAAGCCGCCCGTGTGGTCGCCGAAAAAAACCGTCTCGCTCGCGGAGCCTACGGTGCGGACCTGGATTTCACGCACGAAGTGGAAGAAACCCTGCGCCTCGGCGAAAAAATCAAGGCCTATATCTGCGACACCGCGGAACTCGCGAATCGCGCGCTCGACGAAGGCAAATCCGTGCTCTTCGAAGGCGCGCAAGGCACGATGCTGGATATTGACCACGGCACCTATCCCTTCGTCACCTCCTCCAGCGCCACGTCCGGCGGCGCCACCACCGGCACCGGCGTGCCCCCCACCAAGATCCGCCACGTCCTCGGAATTTCCAAGGCATACACCACGCGCGTCGGCAGCGGCCCCTTTCCCACGGAGATGCCCGACATCGAGGCCCAGGAAGTTCGCGAACGCGGTAAGGAATTTGGCGCTGTCACGGGACGCCCCCGCCGCTGCGGCTGGCTGGACCTGGCCGAATTGCGCTACGCAAAAATGATCAACGGCATTGACTCGCTGGTGGTCACCAAGCTCGATGTCTTCGATACCCAGCGCGAAATCAAAGTGGGCGTCGGTTACACCTACAAGGGCTCGCCCGTAAAGGAAATGCCCGCCTCCGCCGAAGAGTACGAGCGCGTCACTCCGGTCTACAAAACGCTGCCCGGCTGGAGCGAATCCACCTATGGCGTGAAAGACGCGGGCAAACTCCCCAAAGCCGCCATCGATTATCTGCGCTTCGTCTCCGACTATCTGCAAGTGGAAATCGGCATGATCTCCACCGGCCCGGAGCGCGACGCCACCATCGTGCAACCCGGCACCCTCCTAGCCAGCTGGCTCTGATGTTGTAGGGCCCGCCTTCTGCCCCAGGCGGGCCGTTCCGAACTCGCCGTTGTAGCGGCCGCCTTCTGAGGCGGGCGCCTTGTCCGTAACTTTCAACCCCAACACTCACTCTGTAGGGGCCGGGCTTGCTTGCCCTGAGTCTTCCCGAAGGGCCCGGCCTTCTTGGATCTAAACCGTCTCGACCACTGCGCTTTTTTCTCTCTTGGCCAAACATTCTCTGAACCCATGCTGGACCGGCTGAAGCCCGTCCTACCTGAGCTACAATACGCCCATGCTTTCCTACGCCGACGCCCGCGCTCTCGTCATCGCGCAAACTCGCAGCACCTCCCGCAAGCCCGCGACGCTCTCCAAAAATGTAAACGATGCCCTCGGCGACGTGCTGGCCCAGGAAATTCGCGCCGATCGCGACTATCCGCCGTTCCACCGCTCCACCCGCGATGGCTACGCCGTTCGCGCCGCCGAAGCCACTGCGGGCGCGCATCTGAAATGCATCGGCGAAATCAAAGCCGGAGACACCGTCTCGCAACCCCTCGCCCCCGGCACCTGCATCCAGATCATGACCGGCGCGGCCGTGCCCGCCGGCGCCGACGCCGTGGTGATGATCGAATTCACCGAACGCGCTGGAGACACCGTCACCTTCCAGCGCGCAACCGCCGCTGGCCAAAATTTCGTCCCGAAGGGAATCGAAGCCCGCGCCAACGATCTTGCTCTCAAACCCGGCCTCCGGCTGGGCTACGCCGAACTCGCCCTCGCCGCGCAGCTCGGCGCCGCGGAACTCCTCTGCTACAAACGCCCCCGCGTGGCCATCCTTTCCACCGGCGACGAAATTGTCCCCGTCGCCGAAAAGCCCGGGCCCTTCCACATTCGCAACAGCAACAGCGTTTCGCTGGCCGCGCAGGTGCGCCTCGCCGGCGGCGAACCCGTCCCTCTCGGCAACGCCCTGGATCGCGTGGACGACCTGGGCGCCAAGATCGAACTCGGCCTGAAAGAAGGCATCCTCGTCCTCTCCGGCGGCGTTTCGATGGGGAAGTACGACCTGGTGGAATCCGTCCTGAAAAGCCTGGGCGCGGAATTTTTCTTCGACGCCGTGGCCATCCGGCCCGGCAAGCCCGCCGTCTTCGGCCGCTGTCGAGACGCGTTTGTCTTCGGCCTGCCGGGCAATCCCGTTTCCACCATGGTCACCTTCCAGCTCTTTGTCACCCCGGCCATGGACGTCCTCGGCGGCGCGCGGCCGCGCCAGTTGCCCTTGCTGGAAGCGAACCTCACCAACACGCTGCACGAAAAGGCCGGCCTCACTCACTTCCTTCCCGGCTATTTTGAGTGGACCGGCATCTCCCCGGAAGTGAAGCCGCTCAGTTGGCAAGGCTCCGGTGATATCGCGGCTTTGACGCAAGCCAATTGCTTCATCGTGGTCCCCGCTGACCGCCAGGACATCCCAGCTGGAGAGAAGGTTTCCGTTCTGCCCCGCCTCGACGTAATCTAGTTCATCGACTCTTCGCTTGCCGGTCCAGGCGGCAGTTGTAGGGCCTGCCTTCCGAGGCGGGCCGTTCGGAGCAGTAGTTGTACTGGTGCCTTTCGCTTGCCCCCGAGCGTGAGGCGAGCCGTTCCAAGCAGCATTTGTAGCGGCCGCCTTCTGAGGCGGGCGCCTTTACCATCAACCGAGGACGCATTGCCCAAACTCTCTCACTATTCAGCCCGCGGCGAAGTCAGCATGGTGGACGTCTCCTCCAAATCCATCACCACCCGCACCGCTGTCGCCCATGCGTTCGTCCACATGCCGCCCAAGGTCGTCCGCGCCGTCCGCCGCCTGAAAAATCCCAAAGGCAATCCCCTGGAAATCGCGCGCATCGCGGGAATTGCCGCCGCCAAGCGCACCGCGGAGTGGATACCTCTTTGTCACCCGCTGCCGCTGACGCACATTGATGTGACCCCGCGCCTGTGCAAAGATGGGGTGGAACTCGAGTCACGAGCAACGGCCACGGCGCAAACTGGCGTGGAAATGGAAGCGCTGGTCGCGGTCGCTTGCGCCGCGCTCACGGTCTACGACATGTGCAAAGCCCTCGATAAAGGCATCGAAATCGGGCACATCCACCTGCTGGAAAAAACGGGCGGAAAGAGCGGCGATTACGTGCGCGCGGGCCGCCGCAAGTCCACACGAGGCCGCAAATGAGCGCCGCGGCCACCAAGTCCGTAAAGCTGCTGCTGGCGGACGACAATCCCCTGATTCGCGACCTGGTTACCAAATCCCTGGAACCTTTCTGCGAAGTTTTGATTGCCGCGGACGGCGCCGATGCGCTCCTCCGTGTGATTGACGACCCCCCCGACGTGATTCTCTGCGACTACAAAATGCCCGGACTCGATGGGCGGCAGCTCTTCGACAAGTTGCGCGGACGCGAAGCCACGCGCCACATTCCGTTCCTGTTCATGGCCAGCCGCACCGACATCGAGGAAAAGTTGCGCCCGCTGGTGGATGGCGTCGAAGACTTCATCGCCAAACCCTTCCTCGCCAAGGACCTCGTCCGCCTGGCCAAGAAAATCGTGGATCGCCTGCATCTCGAAAAACTCCAGAAGCGCGCTTCGCGCCCCGGCGTGATTCAGGGCCGCCTGGAAGAGATGAGCATGATTGACCTGATGCAGTCGCTCGAGATGGGCTCGAAGTCCTGCCGTCTGGTGGTGCAAAAGAGCGGCGAGAGCGGCGAACTTTATTTTGCCGGCGGGCAATGCCGCGACGCGAAAATTGGCACGCTGATCGGCGACGAAGCCGTCTACAAAGTTTTGCTGTGGACCGAAGGCGAGTTCGAGATCGATTTCAACGCCGCTAACACTTCCTCCAACACCACCACCACGCGCACAACCACGGGCCTGCTGATGGAAGCTATGCGCCTGATGGATGAAGCCAGCCGCGACGCGGTTCCTTCGAATTGAGCCACATGATGCGCGTCGCTGTCCTCACCATCAGCGATACGGTTTCCAACGGCGAGCGCGTGGACCTTTCCGGCCCGGCCGTGGTGCAGCGCTGCCGCGAACTCGGCTGGGAAGTCACTTCGTCTCTCAAATGTTCGGACGATCCCGGGCAGATACGCTCCCATCTACGCCAGTTGGCCGATTCGCGCCATGTGGAACTGATCCTAACCACCGGCGGCACCGGTCTGGGCCCGCGCGACAACACTCCGGAAGCCACACTGGAAGTCGCGGAGAAAATCATTCCCGGCCTCGCCGAAGAGATGCGCCGCAAAGGCTCCGAGCAAACTCCCACGGCAGTCCTTTCGCGCGGCGTCGCCGTTGTGCGCCATCACGCTCTGATCCTCAATCTCCCCGGCAGCCCCAAAGGCGCCGTCGAATCCCTCGACGCCCTCGCCACCCTCCTCCCCCACGCCATCCACGTCCTCCACGGCGCCCGCCACGACTAAGCCGCACTGTGGGTATTCTTTTGTAGCGGCCGCCTTCCGAGGCGGGCGCCTTTCACAGTGGAAACAATTGCAGAGCCAGCCTTCCGAGGCGGGCCGTTCCCCAGCCGCGGCGCGGCGTTAACGTTCTCCATCCAGCCAGCCCCGGAGGGGCGCCAGAATCTAGCCCAGGACGCAAGTTCTGGGAAAACCGCGCACCAAGCAACAAGCCCCGTAGGGGCGACAGATGTTTCGCAAATGGCGCGATCTGCCGCCCCTACGGGGCTCGCATAATCTCAGGCCGCTTACCCAGCGCTGGCACGCTGGGCTAAGTTCTTCCGCGCCTCCAGCGCTCTCTGCGCGCTTGGAGCAATCTCTGGTCCTAAACCGTCTGCAACGACCTTTGCGCTTCCGCCGCATCCCTCGCGTTTGTTTTTTGCGCAATCGTCATTTTGTAATGCAACCGCAAAATCGTCAGGCCCACAAAACGAATTTCGTGATCCGTGCGCAACACATCTTCTTCATCCACATAAACATGAAAAATCTCATGCAGCGTGGTGAATGCCCTTACCTTCCACGCATTGGGCCCGGCCTCCACAATGCGATAAAAGCCAGACTTCCCAAAGGCCGCCCCAGTGGACACCAACCCAAACGTTCCATCGGCGTAGGCGCAGGGCCGTAGATATACGTTGCTGCTCCCGTAACACGGAAACGTCACCTTCACGCAGGGATTGGCCTCTCCCGGAACCTGCAGCGTCGAATACAATCCCGCGTAAATCACTTTTCCGGTAGAACGAAACCTTCGCAGCCATCCGGTGTGCGCCAGCTTGCCGCTCTCCCGGTCGCGCAGCTGCACAATTTCGCTGGTCATCCCCTTGGCCACTTCCATCGAGGAAATGGGAAAATTCAGCTGGTCCATGCGCCGGCTGATGAATTCCACCAGCAGCCACAGCACCAGTTTTCCGGCGAAATAGACTTCGCTCCAGACCTCCAGGTGATAGAGCGCCGCATGTTCATAGAAATGGCGAATCCGCGGGTCCACCGCGTCCGGATCAAAAGAAGGCCCGCGCAGCGCCGCAAAATCGGGGATCAGACCGGCATCCGGCGGCATGCTCAGGTGCAGCCCCTGTTCCTCGGCGATTTCCTGGTAAACGCCCGTGCCGATCAGGCCCGGCTTTCCCAGCACGCATTCCAGCCACGGCGCGTCTTTGCGCTCAACTTTGCGTCCTGCGAGCCGCACCAGCCATTCAATGCAAAATTGCAGCACCAGTCCAATAGCCGATGAAAGCGCGGCACGTACACCAGACTCCTGCGCCTCAGACTCTGCCGAGACAGCCTTCCCATCGGGCAATTTCTTATGGAAATGTGTGCTCATCTACCACCAGTATGCCCCGCGCAAAGTGCTCTCGAAGCCGCCCGTCCGCCCCTGTGCTCGCTAAGATATTGCCCTACAAGCATGGTAGCGCCTGCATCTTGTTTACCCTGACGACGGAAGGGCAGGCAAGCGGCTGGCCCGGCTCCTGCCGCCAGCAAACCGGCGCAGCCGGCTCCGCTATTTCTTTCCTTCAATCACGGGCAAAATAATTCGCGAAGCATGCTCCCCATCGAAATAAACGCTGATCCGCCCCACTCGACTCTCCCTCGACACCATCTCCGACTCTCCCGTCTGCAAATTCCGCGAAAAATGCGGATAAAACGCCCCGCTGATCTGCACCCGAACCCGATGCCCCTTCAAAAAAGTATTGCTGGTCAGCATTCGATTCAGCGTCAGCTTATAAATCTTGCCGGGCGTCACCAATTCCGGCTGCACCGTTTCATCGCGATAGCTGGCCCGCAGCACATCCAGGCCAGGGCTCATCAAATTAAACGCCGTCCCATCCGGCGCGACGTCCAGCAACCGCACCCACAAATCAAAATCTTTCACATCCGCCGACACGTACATCTCCGCGGTAATCGGTCCGGTCACTTCCGTGTCTTCTTTCACTGGCTCACTGTCGAACACCAGCACATCGTTGCGTCCCGCCAGCGCGCGATAGTCATGCGCGCCGTAAGAATCATAGGGATCGCTGACCGGATGCGCGGGATCGGACACCAACGAGACCACCTTCGCTTTGGACTCGCCGCTTACCGCCGAAAGCCCGCCAATCCGGTCGCTCGCCGAATCGTCTGTGAGATATAACGTCATCGCCTTAGCCCGTGCCAGCGGCCACCGCCGCTCGTCGCGCCAGGTGTTCGTGCCCATCACAAAAAGCCGCACCGGCGCTTCCTTCTCTATCCCATTCTCCATGCCGCGCAGATAGTGATCCATCCAGCGCAGGATCAATTCGTCGTAGTCAATGGGCGCCGTCGGGCCGAAATCGCGTTCACCGCTTTTCTGCGTGTCCTGCGCGCCGTGCGTCCATGGGCCGATGATCGTGCGCGTGGCCGGGTCCGGCCAGTCCTTGCGCGCGGCCAGCAATCCGTTGAAATTTGTCGTCGCGCCGTCCGGACCATACGCCTCGTCGTACCACCCGGAAAAATTCAGCACCGCGCAGTGTACGCGATCATATTTATTGCGCAGTTCCGCCCAATCCCACCACGGATCGGCGGGCGGATGCGCCAGCCACTGATAATAAAATGGCGCGGCCTGCTTCAAGTCCGGCAAATCCCGCAGCGGCAAAAATCCCTCGATGCGTTCATGCTCCTGCTTCCACGCTGCCGCCGCTTCCGCCTCCGTCTTCGGCCCATCCAGATGCTTTCGCGCTCGCGCATCGGGCGCTATGTTCATCCACACCCACTCAAGCCACGACCCATCAAACAATCCGCCGGAATAAAAGAAATTCCTCGGAGTCGAAAACGTCATCGCGGGAATCATCGCCTTCAGATGCGGCGGATTTTCCACTGCCGCCAGCCATTGCACCGCGCCGGGATAAGACAATCCAAATGTGCCGATGTTCCCGTCCGACCACGGCTGCTGCGCGGCCCACTCGATCGTGTCGTAGCCGTCCTTGCCTTCATTCTGGTAGGGCAAAAAATCGCCGTCTGAAGCATAGCGCCCGCGCACATCCTGGATCACCACCGCGTAACCGCGCGCCGGCAGTTTCTCAAACGTGCTCCACTCCTTCGGCGCGTTTTCCTTTCCGTAAGGAGTGCGATAGACCAGCGTAGGGAATCGCCCCTCCGCCTTCGGCAGCCACACGTCCGCCCGCAGCACCACGCCGTCGCGCATGGGCACGGCGACATTCTTCATCACCACGTACCCGGCGGGCGCATGCTCCACTGTCCCGCTCCGAAAAGCGGACTTCGAGAGCCGCAGATACACCACGACCACCGCAACCAGAAAAACCAGCGCCGCAACCCTTCGAATGATTCCTGGACTCATCGCGCCCGCATTCTATCCGAACCGCCGCGCAAACGCTTGTTGACCACCTGCCCGGCCTCCGTAACAATGTTTCCACCATGACCAACAAACTTTCCGGCAAGAAACTCGCCGTGCTGGGCACCGGCAAACTCGGCGGCATCCTCCTTCGCGCCTATCTGCAGCAGAAGCTTTTCGCCCCGAAAAAAGTCACCGCCACCGTGCGTCATGAAGAAAAGGCCGCGGCGCTGGCGAAATCCCTGGGCGTGAACGGCACCACGGACAACGCCAAAGCTGTGCGCGGCGCCCATATCGTCCTTCTCGGCGTTAAGCCGCAGGTCGTCGGCGACGTTCTGAAAGAAATCAAATCCGAAATTGGCGAAGATACGCTGGTGATTTCGGTGGCCGCTTCCGTGCCCACCGGCTATATCGAGCAGCGACTGGGCGAAAACGTTCCGGTGATTCGCGCCATGCCCAATACGTGTTCCGCGGTTGGCGTCGGCATGACCGGCATCTGCAAAGGCGCGCATGCCTCCGCCGAGCATCTCGAAATCGCCAAGGCGCTCTTCAATGCCGTCGGCCGCACCGTCGTGGTGGATGAAAAAAATATGGACGCGGTCACCGGCCTCTCTGCCAGCGGCCCCGCCTTCGCCTACATCATTCTGGAATCGCTGGCCGAAGCGGGTGTGAAAGTGGGCTTGCCGCGCGACATCGCCACACTCCTTGCCGCGCAGACCATGAAAGGCTCCGCCAGCGTGGTCCTCGAAACCGGCGATCACCCCGCGCTCCTCAAGGATTCCGTCACCACTCCTGCCGGCTGCACCATAGACGGCATCATGGAGCTCGAAGAAGGCAAGTTGCGCGTAACCCTGATCAAAGCCGTAGTCAAAGCCACCCAGCGCGCCGGCGAACTCCTCTTCGAAAAATAAAATGTAGTGGCCGGACTTTAGACCGGCCACAAGTAGCACAGGCTTTAGCCTGTCCAGTCTTCCAACAATTCCTCTCCGAAAAAAAAGCTGCAGCGGCCGCCTTCCGCTTGCCCCCGGAGGGGGAGGCGGGCGCCGTTGACGTTGTCCCACCCTAGCGCACCTGTGCTAGCATTCGCCCAGAGGCTCCTCCATGCCAGCCGCTTACGTCCCACTCCTCTTTCTCGCCATCCTCGTCCTCTCCCTCCCGGTAATCACGCTGATCGTCGTCAAAATAATTCGCCCTGGTTCGCGCGACGTTGCCGCCATAATCCAGCCCGAAGCATCCACGATCTCCACGGAAAGCATCGCCAACGCCAGCGATTTCGCCCGCTTCTACGTCATCGCCGTGCTCTTCGTGATTTTCGGCGTCGTAACAATTTTTCTCTACCCCTGGGCCGTAATGTTTCGCGCCTGGCTCGCCGCGCATCTCGCCGCGTTGGCCCTCGTGTCCATCTTCGTGTTTCTCGGCATTTTGCTGGTGGGCTACATCTGGCTCTACAAAAAGGGAGTGCTGGATCTGGCGTGAGCGTGCCTCTGACGATGAATCACCTCCTCTCGATCCTGCCCCTGTTCGTTCGCACCTGGTGGGTTGAGTTTCTGTGCGCCCTGCTGATTGTCGTCATCGTTCCGCTGATCGTCGGCTACATCGCGCTGGGCGACCGCAAGGTGTTGGCCAACGAACAACAGGGACCAGGTCCGCTTAGCCCGCTGCAGTCGATCGCAGGCTCGATCAAACTTCTGCTGAAAGAAGATTTAATTCCCGGTGGCGCCGACCCGTATATTTCCTGGATTGCTCCCGTGATGGCAATGTCCGCGGCGCTCATCGCCATGGGTGCCATCGCCTTCGGTCCGTGGTTTCAGGTGGGCCGCGACATCAATATCGGCTTGCTTTTCGCGGTGGGTGTCGCGGCGCTCGTGCCATTTGGCGTTCTGCTCAGTGGATCGGATTCCACCAATCCTTATTCGATCATCGGCGCTCTGCAAGGCACCGCACAACTGATCAGCTTTGAAACCGCGGCAGGCCTCGCCGTCGTCAGCGGCCTATTGCTCGCCGGAACGCTGCAGGTCAGCGCCATCGTCCAGCAGCAACTCGCGGACCACGTGTGGTTTGTCTTTCTCGCGCCAGTTGCATTTTTCATCTATTTCGTAGCCTCGATGGTGGGAATCGATCGCGTACCTTTCGCGCTCCCGGAACCAGAGCCTCAGACAGACGCGGCTGATGGCGAAATTGCGCAACAGGGTGGCTTCCGCAGGTCGCTCTATTTTCTGGCGGAATACGCCAGCATCATCGTAGTCGCCTCCGTCGGCACCACCTTATTTCTGGGTGGCTGGCTGCGGCCCTTTCCAAATGTCCACTGGCTTGGTTGGCTGGACGCCTTGCCCGTGCTCCTGCTGGCGGCGCTGGGAGCCAATTGGGTGAGCAGAGCAGGGAATCAGCCGGTGCGAGTGCAGGCGAGGCTTATGTGGATCATGGCAGCCGCTTGTTTTGCCGTGGCCTTGGTCTTCGCATTAGCCGCGCCAATCTCGTGGGCCCCGCTGCACATCATCTACGCCGGACTTTACGGAGCATTCTGGTTTCTGCTGAAGGTGATTGCGTACATTTATCTTTTCATCTGGCTGCGGTTCACGCTGCCGCGATTTCGTTTCGAACAGTTGATGGGCTTTGGATGGCACATTCTGATTCCGCTCGCACTCGTAAATGTCCTCGGCCTTGGCGTCGCGCTGGCCCTGCAATCGGGCCTTGGCTGGAACCGCTGGTTGAGCATCTTGTTGATCACGCCCATGATTCTGATCGTCGCCGTCCTGCTGGTGCGCTGGAACGGCAAGCACGCCGCCTCGTACCCCATGCCCGCGGACGACTCCCCCGCCGAGGATTCCTATGCTGGATAGCGTGATCTTCTACTTTTTCGCTGGAATCGCTGTGATCAGCGCGGCCTTGATGATCACTTGCCGCAACGCTTTGCACAGTGCCGTGTTCCTGGTCACCACGCTGCTGGCCACCGCGGGAATTTTCCTGCAGCTTCGCGCGGAATTTCTGTTCATCGCGCAGATCATTTTATTTGCGGGCGCAATTATGATGTTGTTCGTCTTCGTCATCCTTCTCACGCGGCAGAACGTCCCGCCGCCGCACAGCCGTTCCCGCTTCATGCATTGGCTGGCGATTTTCGCGGCCCTGGCCGTATTTCTCGAAGCGGGCATTGTTCTTTTATTGGCGCGCGGCATTCCCGGGCAAGGACTTCTGGTTTTAACCGCCGCCCCAAGCGACAAACTCCCTCCCAACACCGAGGCTCTTGCCAAGAGCCTATTCGGCATGTATCTCCTGCCCTTTGAAATCACCGGCGTGCTCCTGCTGGTGGCGATGGTCGGCGCCGTGGTGATGGGTGCGAAGCGGGCAGACACCCCATGATGCCCATCGGTCATTACCTGTTTCTCAGCCTCGCACTGCTGGTGATCGGCGCGCTCGGCGTCCTAACGCGCCGCAACGTCATCATCGTCCTGATGTCCATCGAACTCATCCTCAACGCCGTGAACATCAATCTCGTCGCCTTTTCCCGTTACTACGGCGATGTAGCCGGTCAGGTCTTCGCGCTCTTCATCCTCGCCGTTGCCGCCGCCGAAGCAGCAGTTGGCCTCGGCATCATCATCGCCCTTTTCCGCAATCGCAAAACCCTCCTCACCGACGAAATGGACCTCCTCAAATGGTAACCAGCACCTGTAGCGGCCGCTTTCTGTTTACCCCGACCAAGGAGGGGAAGCGGGCGCCTTTCCCATCCACCGTGCACCCATGACCACTCCCACCTACTTCCTAACCCACCTCTGGCTGATCCCCCTCTTCCCCCTGATCAGCGCAGCCCTGATGTTTTTCTTCGGCCGCAGCCTGTCCAAGGAAGCAGTAAATCTCTTCTCCATCGGCAGTCTCCTGCTCTCCTTCCTATACGCCGCAGGCGCAGTCCTCGCACTCTTCGCCTATCCTCCGAACGAACGCTTCTACCAGCAAATCCTCTTTCAATGGTTCACACCTGGCGCGATGCCCAGCGGCGCCGGGATAATAAACTTCGTCGCCGACTGGGGCTATCTCCTCGATCCGCTCTCCTGCGTGATGGTCATCGTAGTCACCTTCATCGGTTTGCTGGTCCTCGTCTATTCCATCGGTTATATGGCGCACGAAGGCGGCTATTACCGCTTCTTCGGCTATCTCAACCTGTCCCTTTTCTTCATGCTCACGCTGGTGCTAGCCAACAATCTTCTGCTGCTCTTTGTGGGATGGGCTGGCATCGGCTTGTGCAGCTACCTGCTGATTGGTTTTTATTTCCTGAAACATTCCGCCGGCGACGCGGGCAAAAAGGCTTTTCTCGTAAACTGGATCGGCGACGCGGGTTTTCTTCTGGGCCTTCTTCTGGTCTCCATCGCCTTTGGCACCGTGCGTTTCACCACGCAAGGCCTGGCCAATCCATCCGGCGTAACGGGAATTTCCCAGACGCTTGGTTCCATGTTGGCGTCTCACCAACTCGTCTACGGCGCCTCGATTTTCACCGCCATGGCGCTGCTACTGTTCGTGGGCGCCGTTGGAAAATCCGCGCAGATTCCGCTCTATGTCTGGCTGCCAGGCGCCACGGAAGCCCCCATACCCGCAACCGCGCTGATCCACGCCGCCACCACGGTCATCGCCGGCGTCTACCTGCTCGCCCGCATGAGCGCCATCTTTCAACTCGCCCCAGCGGCGATGAATGTAGTAGCCATCACTGGCGCAGCCACCGCCATCTTCGCCGCAACGATGGCCATGGTTCAGACCGACATCAAGAAAATTCTCGCGTACTCCACCATCAGCCAGCTTGGTTTCATGTTCCTCGCCATGGGCGTCGGCGCCTTCGCCGCCGGAATTTTCCACCTCATGACCCATGCCTTTTTCAAGGCGCTCCTCTTTCTCGGCGCCGGCAGCGTCATCCACTCTCTCTCCGGCCAGCAGGACATTCGCAAAATGGGCGGCTTGCGCTACGCGATACCCGCCACTTCGGTTCCGTTCGTGCTTGCCACGCTGGCCATCGCAGGCTTACCTGGCTTCTCCGGCTTTTTCAGCAATAACGAAATCCTCGGCCATGCGTTCAACCGGCACGTGGTGATGGATCGCTACCTTGTCCTCTGGATCGCCGGGCTCGTTATCGCCGGCTTGACCGCGTTCTACATGTTTCGCCTGATGATTGAAATGTTTTACGGAATGTCCCGTATACCGAACGAGCTGGAAGGTCGCATCCACGAATCGCCCAAGACCATGACCGTCCCGCTGATGTTTCTGGCCTTTTTCTGCATGGCCTCCGGATGGCTCGCGCTGCCGGCGCTTTGGGGCGAAGAGAGCCCGTTCGATCTCTTCCTGCAACCCTCTGTTGGTGGCGTGAAAGTGGAAACCGGCGCGATTGTTTTTGCCCAGCGGACGTTGCAGACGCAGTACGGCTTGGTCGCGGTCTCCCTCGCTTTCGCGGCCATCGGTGGGTATCTCGCTTACCGCCTCTACCTTGCAAATCCGAAGCTCCACTCGCGGCTCGCTGCATCCTGGCCGCGCCTGCACAGCCTGCTGCTCCATAACTACTACGTGGACGAAATTTACGACGCCCTGTTCGTCAATCGCAGCAAGGATCTCAGCGCCGCGTTGGCCTACTTCGATTCCCGAGTCCTCGATGGCCTCGCAATTGACGGCGCCGGATGGCTCGCGCGCCGCGTTTCCCTCCTTTCCATCTGGTGGGATAACTGGGTGGTGGACGCCCCCGTCAAGTTCCTCAGCTGGTTTCCCAAATTTCTCAGCATGCCCGTGCGCATGTTTCAGTCCGGCGTGCTCTCCACGTACGCGGTCTTCTTTTTATTGGGTTTGGCGATTTTGCTCGGCTATTACGGCCATCACGTGCAGGTGTTCGTGCGCAGTCTGCGCTGAAAGGTAATTGGAATGCAGCATTCCTCGCCCCATCTGCTCAGCGTGATCCTGTTCACGCCGCTTTTCGGCGCATTGATCCTGCTGCTGGTGCCGCGGGGGTCCACGTTGCTTCACCGCGTCGTCGGCAATCTGTTTGGCGTGCTGGGCTTTCTGGTTTCCCTGCCGCTCTTCCTGCACTTTCCGGCGGGCAGTGGCGGCTATGAGTTCAAGGAAGTCGCGGAGTGGATTCCCTCAATCGGCGCAAGATATTCGCTCGGCGTGGACGGCATCAGCCTGCTCCTCGTCCTGCTCACCACCTTCCTGGGCATGATAGCGATCTTCTCTTCTTGGGGCGCGGTCCAGCAGCGCACCAAGGAATACTACATTCTGCTGCTTCTGCTGCAGACCGGCATCCTCGGCGTTTTCCTCTCTCTCGATCTCTTCCTCTTCTACGTTTTCTGGGAAGTGATGCTGGTTCCGATGTACTTCCTGATCGCCGTTTGGGGCAGCGACCGCCGCCTGTACGCGGCCATCAAATTTTTCCTCTACACCCTCGCCGGCTCCGTCCTCATGCTGCTCGCGATCATGGCGCTCTATTTCAACTATACGAAGGCCCTGCCGCCGCAATCTGCGGGCACCTTCGACATCCCCACGCTGCTGGCCGCCGCGCAGAATTTTCCGGACCCGCTGAAAATCTGGCTCTTCTGGGGATTTTTCTTCGCCTTCGCCATCAAGGCAGCGCTGTTCCCCTTCCACACCTGGCTGCCAGACGCTTATTCCGAGGCGCCCACAGCCGTCTGCGTGATCCTCGCCGGCGTCCTGCTGAAAATGGGAACCTACGGCTTCCTGCGTTTCTCCCTGCCGCTGCTTCCCGTAGATCCGTCATCACGCGGCAAACTCATCCACATTCTGATCGCGCTCTCGCTCGTCAGCATCATCTATGGCGCCATCGTCTGCCTGATGCAGAAAGATTTGAAGCGCCTGATCGCTTATTCCTCCGTCAGTCAACTCGGTTTCTGCACGCTGGGAATTTTTGCGCTTGACGCCGCAGGGACTCTCCGGCAGCGTCCTGCAGCAAATCAATCACGGCATCTCCACGGCCGCGCTCTTCCTCCTCTTCGGCGCGCTCTATGAACGCCGCCACACCCGCCTGATTTCCGAGTTCGGCGGCCTGGCCACGCCGATGCCCAATTTCGCGGCCGTCTACCTGATCGTCACGCTCAGTTTGCTGGGCATGCCGTTGCTCAATGGCTTCATCGGCGAATTCACCATCCTGCAAGGAGCGTTCGTCGTCAACAAAGCGTGGGCCGCATGGGCCGCATTGGGAATCGTGTTGAGCGCCGCCTATTTGCTCTCTCTGTATCAACGCACCATGTTCGGCCCGGTTACCCACGAGGCGAACAAGACTCTCCCCGACCTGAGCATCCGCGAATACGCCGTGCTCCTGCCCCTGCTCGCCATAATCTTCTGGATCGGCATCTACCCCAAACCATTTTTCGCCGTTCTGGAAAAACCCGTCCAGCGCATCATCCAGCAAGTGAACCCAGCCTTTTATCAACGCGCCGCCGCCCCACCTTCCGGCTCCCTTACCTCCTCTACCTCCTTAACCTCATTCTCCAAATCAACGGGGTCAAAATAACTCACCCCATGCACTCCATTCTCGATCCCATCCTCAACTACATCCACGGCGACGGCATCACCGTCCTGCCCCAGTTGGAGTTGCTCCTGTTCGCCCTGGGCATCCTGATCTTTGATTTCTTGCTCGAAAAAAATGAAAAATCCTTGAACGCCGCGGTGGCCGTGCTCGGCGTGGCCGCCAGCGCCTTCGGTCTTTTTTTCCAGGCCAGGCAGTTCAACAGCCTGCGCACGGTCCAAGCAGGCGTGCCCGGCCTGTTCGGCTTTCAAAGCACCGTGATCGTGGATGGTTTCTCGCTGGTCTTCTCCGCGCTCTTTCTCGCGGCCGCCGCCTTGGTGATTCTGCTCTCCGTCCGCTATCTCGATCTCGAACGCGAGCAGGAAGGCGAATACTACGTCCTGATTCTTCTCTCCTGCATCGGCATGATGTTCATGGCCTCTGGCAGCGACCTGATCGTCCTCTTCCTCGGCATGGAGATCATGGCCCTCAGCCTCTACGTTCTCTCCGGATATCTGCGCCGTGAACCCCGCTCCAACGAAGCCGCCCTCAAATATTTTCTGCTCGGCGGATTCAGCACCGGCATCCTCGCCTACGGTTTTTCGATTCTCTATGGCCTCTCCGGCAGCACCAACGTGCTGGAGATCGGCAATATTCTCGACCGGCGTTTTCAGTTCCTCTCCAGCAAAGGCATGATGGACTGGCTCGTTGTGCTGGCGTTCGTCACCGTCGCCACGGGCCTCTTTTTCAAGGTAGCCGCTGCTCCGTTTCACCAGTGGGCGCCGGACGTCTATGAAGGCGCGCCAACGCCGGTCGCGGCGTATGTCAGCGTCGGATCAATGGTTGCCAGCTTCGCGCTCCTGTTGCGTCTGTTCATCTGGATTTTCGGCGGCTCTCAACCGGTGTGGGAGTATCTGGTGGCCGGTGTGGCCGTCGCCTCGATTGCCTGGGGAACGCTCGCGGCGCTCACACAATCCAATCTAAAGCGCCTGCTCGCGTATTCTTCCGTCGCGCATGTCGGATACATCCTGCTCGGCCTGGTCGCCATCAGCGAAACCGCGGTCGTAGGGATGCTCTACTACGTGATCGCTTACATCTTCATGACCATCGGTGTCTTCGCCATCATCATCGTCCTTCACCAGCGCGGCCTGATCGGCGAAGAGCTCGACGATCTCAACGGGCTTTACCAGCGCAGCCCCGCCGCTGCCATTCTGCTGCTCATCTTCATGCTCTCGCTCGCCGGCATTCCGCCGACAGCAGGTTTCATGGGCAAGTATTTTATTCTTCTCGCCCTGGTCCAGACGCACCATCCCGTCCTCGCCATTATTGCCGCGCTCTTCATCGTGCCCGCGCTTTACTATTACCTTCGTGTTGTCGTCCACGCGTGGATCAGCAAGCCCGGCGAATCCCCAGCACCGCAGATGAGCAGCGCCCAGGCTGTCGCGCTTGGCGTGGCCCTCTTTGTCACTTTGGCTGCGGGGCTGTATCCTGAACCATTCACACGGCTCGCACACTATGCCTTTGGACAATGACAACAAACCAGCGCCGGATCTGACTCCTGCGGAAAAGCAATCGAAAGGCTTTTCGCAGCAGTTCGCGATGGCCATGGAACTTCCATTCGTGCTCGTCGGCACCATCATCGTCGGCGGCGCCATCGGCTATTTCCTCGATGTCTGGCTGCACACCAAGCCGGTCCTCATGCTCGTCTTCGGCGGCATCGGCTTCGCCGCAGGCGTCCGCGATGTCCTCCGCCGCCTGCCCAAAGACTGAACCCGTAATGGAGCGGCCGCCTTCTGCTTGCCCCGGAGGGGGAGGCGGGCGCCTTTCGCAACTTCAACGCTGTCTTGGGCTGCCTCCTACCAATTCCCCCACCCCAACCCGCGAATTGGGATCCGAGGAGCGCCAATCTCCCAATTGGCCAGCAATCGCCGCAATTCCTTTCTCCGTGTAGGGGCGGCTTTATGCCGCCTTCTTTCGATCGCGTGTCTGTCCCGTGCTGAGTCCCTCTGTCCAAGGAGCGCCACCCTCGCCCCAACCCGTGAATCAAGCTTCCCGGGAGCGCCAATCTCCAGATTGGCGAGTCCTCCCACTAACTCAATCCAACCTGTAAACTAGAACGCACCACCTCGTGACCCCCACTGCCCCAATCCCCGCCGCCCTCACCACCGAAAAATGGATCTCCCATTTCACGCTAATCTTCGGCGTCCTCGCCGCCATCCCCGTCGCCTTCTACCACGGTCTCCCCTGGGGAGCCGGAATCCTCGTCGGTTCCATTCTCGCCTGGCTCAACTTTCGCTGGCTTAAACAAGGTCTGGACGCCCTCACCACCGCCTCCACAGCCCAAGCCGACCATCCCAAACCACAAGTTCCCCTCGGCACCTACTTCACAGCCGCGTTTCGCTACGGGTTGATAGGCCTCGCCGTCTATGTTATTTTTAAGTATCTGAACGTTCCCATATTAAGCATGATTCTGGGTCTGTGTGCGCTGGGAGCGGCCACCATGGCAGTCAGTGTGTACGAAATCCTGCGTCCTCGGGAATAACTGATGGAAGAACACGTAAGTCAGCTCACTCATTGGTTCAATCAGGTCTTCGGGCCGGTAGCCCTTTGGCTCCTGCACGCGGTTCATCTGCAGCCCACGGATTACGAAAAGCCCATCCCCGAATATTTTGTGATGGCCATTATCGTTTTTGTTGTTTGCGTGGTGCTTGCCCTTATTCTTCGCGCGCAGCTTTCCGTTGACCGTCCCGGGGCCCTGCAGCAGAGCGCGGAGATGCTGCTGACCAATCCGCTGGGCTTCGGCATCAAGGACCTGTTGGACGAAAACGTGGGCCACGGCGGGGAAAAGTTCATTCCCTTCGTCGGCTCGATCTCCATTTTCATTCTATTTTCGAATTTACTGGGAGTGGTCCCGGCGTTCAGTTCGCCGACCGGTGGAAACATCCCTGTCGTTCCGCTGGCCTGCGCCATCCTCACCTTCCTCTATTTCAACTGGCAGGGGCTGCGGCATCACGGACCAATTGGATACGCCAAAACGTTTACGGGTCCCGTCTGGTGGCTTGCCTGGCTGATCGGCCCGGTGGAAATGATCAGTTCGGTAGCCCGCATTCTTTCCCTCACCGTCCGTCTGTGGGCCAATATCTTTGCCAGCGACCTGATTTACGTGATCTTCCTGGGATTGCTGATCGCTCCCACGCAATGGGGATGGTCCAAAAGCCCGGTTCTCGGCGGCATTCTTGCCATCTTTCCTTTGACGATCCCCCTCGCGTTCGTCTTTCTGCACATTTTCGTGTCCATCATTCAGGCCTACGTGTTCACCGTGCTCCCCTCGATCTATCTGGGGATGGCCGTCGCCGAAGAGCACTGAGTTTCGTTCTTGCCGTTTAGCGTGAGACCGGTTGCAGGGCGCTTATCCGGGAACCACCCACTGGCGGCATTCCAAGGAGGCAGTAAATGAAGAAAGCAGTCTGGTTGTTAACCGCGGTAACCTCTGTATTGCTCGTGGCTCCGGCCGCCTTCGCTCAAGAAGCGGGCTCCGCCGCCGCATCGGGGAAGGGACTCGCCGCTCTGGCCGCCGGCTTCGGCATGGCTCTGGCAGCGTTTGGTGGTGCATTAGGGCAGGGTCGCGTAGCTTCAGCCGCCTGCGAAGGCATGGCGCGCAATCCGGGAGCCAGCGGCGCAATCCGCACCGCGATGATTCTCGGCCTCGTGTTCATCGAAACGCTCGCGCTGTTTACCCTCGCGATCATTTTCGCCAAGGTGTAACCAGCAGTTCCATAGTCTAAATTTTGAATTTCTAGAAACCGCCCCGGACCTCCGGGGCGGTTTTTCTTGGTAGCGCCTGCATCTTGCAGGCAAGCGAACCGAGTCTGCGAGGCTTTCCGTAGTCGAGAAGTTTCTTCGCGCTCCCCGATTATCATTTTCAGGGACCTGAAGGGTGCTTCCGCTTCGCGGCACGCTTGCCTGCCCTTCGACACTCAGGGTGAACAAGATGCAGGCGCTACCATGGTGTTCCTACGCTATAGAGGTCTCCGATTCTCCGTCCAAAAACTCCGCAAAAAATCCTAGCCTGCCCTTACAATTTCGGATAAAACGGTTAACGTCTTCCGGAGGCTCCCACTAATGGACCGTCGAATCTTCCTCAAAACCGCGGCCGGCACACTCGCTCTCTCCGCCGCGCATCCCTGGACCCGCGCCCTCGCCTCGCAATCCGCACCGTCCCTCCCACTCCTCTTCGGCGCCGACTACTATCCCGATCAGACCGCCGAATCCCTTTGGGAAGAAGACGCCCGCATGATGGCGGATTTCGGCATCACCAACGTCCGCATCGCCGAATTTGCCTGGGCCCTCATGGAACCCTCGGAAGGCCATTACGATTTCGCCTGGCTGCACAAATCCGTGGACATCCTGCGCGCGCACAAGCTGGCCGTAATCCTCGGTACGCCCTCCGCCGCCCCGCCTCCCTGGCTCAGTCAAAAATATCCGGAAGTTTTAATTGTCACCGAACAGGGCATGACCCTCAGCCCGGAAGGCCGCCGCTTCACCTGCCCCAGCAACCAGCTCTATCGCCGCCTCTCGAACAACATCGCCACCGAAATGGCCAAAAGCTTCGCGCAAACCGCCGGCATCATCGGCTGGCAGATCGATAACGAATACACGCTCTCCGGCTATCCCCGCTGCTATTGCAAAGCCTGCCGCGAAGGCTTTCAGGAATGGCTGCGCGCCAAATACGATTCGCTGGAAACGATCAACAAAACCTGGGGCACTTCGTTCTGGAGCCAGGTGTATACGGACTTCTCGCAGATTCCCGTGCCCACTCCCTCCGGCGGCCCGCCAAATCCCGGCATGAAGCTGGACTACGACCGCTACCAGAGCCACGCCAACGTCGCTTCCCTCGAAGAACAGCTGGCGATCCTGCGCAAGCTCTGTCCCGCCGGGCAATTCATCACCACGAACAACGTTCCGCTCCTCGCGGATACCGTCAACGCCTATGACCTGTTCGCCAAACTCGATTTTGTCTCCTACGACAATTATCCCGGTTACGCGAGCACGCACGCGCAGAGTGCCGAGTCCGGTCAAAGCCTGCCCCTCGACATGATCGCTTCCACGATGTCGCTGTTGCATGACGGGTCGCGCAGCATCCTGCACAAGCCATTCCTGATCATGGAAGAGCAGTCCGGCAAAGCCGGGCAGCCGGAATTTTCGCCGCAGCCCGATAAGGGCCAGTTGCGTCTGTGGTCCTATCAGGCGGTGGCCCATGGCGCGATGGGCATCAACTACTTTCGCTGGGATACCGCCAACTTCGGCGCCGAAGAGTATTGGCACGGCCTGCTGAATCACGACCGTTCGAAAAGCCCCGGCTTCGACGAAATCGCCCAAACCATCCGCGAACTGAAAGCGCTCGGCAGCGACCTGCTGCATTCCGGCTATGACGCCCCGGCGGCTCTCTGTTTCGATTACGATTCGGACTGGGCCACCGCCATCCAACCCGGCCAGCCGAAGGTGAAATACGGCACGGAAGTGGCCGTGTGGTATGGCTCGCTCTGGGGCGGCCACGTTGGCGTGGACATCGTTGACGCCACGGGCGATCTCTCGCGCTATAAAGCGCTCTTCGCGCCGCTGATGTATATCGTTTCCGAGCAGCAGGCCAAAGCCATCCGCGAATACGTGCGCGGCGGCGGCGTTTTTGTAACCGGCTTCCGCCTGGGCGCCAAGGATTCGTCAAGCCAAATCGTCAAGACGCCCTTGCCCGGGCTGTTAAGAGACGTCATGGGCGTCACTTTAGTAGATTACGTACCGATCTACTCGCAAAAGCAGGGCGTGAAATTTTCCGCCAAACTCCCCGGTCCAGACGCCGAATGCCAACTGTGGGCGGACGTGCTGAAGCCGGAGTCCGCGGAAGTTCTGGCGACCTACACGATGGGCGACCACGCCGGGCAGGCGGCTATCACTTCAAATAATTTCGGGAAGGGAAGAGCCATCTACATCGGCGCCCGCACAGACCCGGCGGCCCTGGGACGCGTTTTGAACATCTGCGCTGCCGCAGCCGGCATTGCTTCGCCGTTTGAAGCTCCCGCGGGCGTGGAAGTCGCCACGCGCCAATCTGGGCAGCAGAGCTGGACCTTCGTTCTGAACCACACCGCCAAACCGCAGACGGTCACCCCGCAGCGAGCATTCAAGGACGTCGGATCCGGCACGGCGGTTTCCGCCGCGTTCACCCTCGAGCCTTACGGCGTGCGCGTGTTACAGCCGTCTTAAGCCCATATTAAAATATAACTTGACAAATATTTTCCTATTCAGTATATAGGCAATGCCGAGCACTCCGTCCAAGCACTACTAAGGCCCGCCTTCCCTATGCCCTGATATTGCCAGGGAGGCGGGCCGCTCCGCATCCCACCATTGCGATAAACGGGCCTCTTGGTAGCGCCGGCATCCTGCCGGCAAGCGAGCCGAGTCTGCGAGGCTTTCCGCAAATTCCAAGTCCGTTCGCAGTTGTAGCGGCCGCCTTCCTAGGCGGGCGCCTTTCCCCAGATTCCAAGTCAGTTCGCGGCCTCTCATTATTATTTTCAGGGACCTGAGGCTCCCCCGCTTCGCGGCACGCTCGCCTGCAAGATGCAGGCGCTACCAGGCCCGTTTCGCCCCCGCAACGTAAACCAAACGCAAAAAAGCCCGTCCACCACCGAGGACGGGCCTCACATTCTTCTTAACTATTAAAATATTTACCGCGCGGAAAGCAGCAAGCTCCGCGACAGCACAATCCCCAATATATGGTTCGGGAACAACCCCAGGTAAATCGTCGCGGCCACGGCCACCACCACCACCATCGCCGCCGTCGGGCTCAGGCTGCGCGCGGAATCGGCGGGAACGTCACCCTTATGCTCGCGCATATACATCACCACAATCACCCGCAGATAGTAGTACGCGCCGATCACGCTGTTGATCGCCATCAGCACGGCCAGCCAGATCAGATTGGAATTGATGGCCGCCTTGAACACATAAAACTTGCCGAAAAAGCCCGCCGTCACCGGCAAGCCCAGCAGCGAAAGCAGAAAAATGCTCATCGCAGCGGCGGCATAGGGTTGCCGCGTTCCCAGCCCGGCAAAATCTTCCAGCGTCAAGTGGCGCTCGCCCTGCCCGCCAATTTCGGAGACGATCGTGAACGCGCCCACCTTCACCAGCGAATAGCTGAGCAGGTAAAAAAGGACGGCTGCGTAAGCCGGCCATGGACCCAACTCCGGGTCTGTCTTGAGAGTCGTCACCGCTGCAAAGGCGACCAACGTATAGCCGGCGTGCGCGATGGAGCTATACGCCAACATGCGCTTCACGTTGGTTTGCACCACCGCGCCCAGGTTGCCCACAAACATTGTCGCCGCGGCGATAATCCAGAATGCCCAGAACCAGAAATCCGTGGCCGCATGAATCGTGGTGAAGATGCGCAGCAGCAACGCGAATGTGGCCGCCTTCGGCCCGGCGGCGAAAAGCGCGGTGACCGGAGTCGGTGCACCTTCATACACATCGGGAGTCCATATTTGGAACGGCGCGGCCGCGACCTTAAAGCCGAGGCCCACCAGGATCAGAACGAGCCCCAGCCTCAGCAGATTGCTGCCGGGATCCGCATCCGCGATATGCGCAAGATTTGTGGATCCCGTCGCCCCATAGACCAGCGCAATGCCATAAAGGAAGAACGCCGTGGCAAAAGACCCAAGCAGAAAATATTTAACCGCGGACTCGCTCGATTTAATCGAATCGCGACGGTACCCGGCCAGGACGTAGCTGGAAATCGACGACATTTCCAACCCAATAAACGCTGTCAAAAGTTCCTGAGCCGAGGCGAGCACGCCCATTCCGGCAGTGGCAAAAAGCACCAGCGCGTAAAATTCCGCGGCCTCTAGATTTTCCCGCTCCAGATAGGAATCAGCGGCCAGAATCACCAGAAAGGCCACCAGCCCCAGCAGCCAGTGAAAGAAAACACTGAAAGTATCGAACTGGATCAGCCCGGAAAATCCGCTGCCTGCCGGGCCAAAAAAAGTGCTCAGCGTGCCAAGCGCTGCGCCCAGCATGGCAAACAGCGTTAGCACCTGCCGGTTCTTCAGGAACGGCTGCAACAACATCAGCAGCACGCCGAATCCGCACCACAGGATTTCGGGCAATATGCGGGCGATATCTGCGGCTTGGGGAACCATCTATTGGGCAACCACCCTTCCAACGGATTCTTTTTTCAGCTCGCTGGTGATGGCTGGCGCCGGCGCAGCACACGGGCCGCGATGCTTCCTCGGCGTAGCGCGATTGCGTCTGCTGCAGCACCGTGTCCACCGGAGCGGCGATGCGGCGTGTGAAGAACGGCGAACCGATGCCCATCCACAAAATGATCACCGCAAAAACCACCAGGCCCCACATCTCGCGCGTGTCCGCATCCTTCAACTCGCGGTTTTTCTCGTTCGTCACATCGCCAAAGAATACCCGCTGGTAGGACCATAACAGGTAACACGCCGAGAGGATCACGCCGGTGGCCGCCCAACTGGCCCAGGTCCAGTGCACCTGATATGTCCCCAGCAGGATCAGATATTCGCCCACGAAACCATTGAGCATCGGCAAGCCCATCGAGCTGAGCGCCACGAACAGGAAAAATGCCGCAAACTTCGGCATCGGCGCGCAAAGCCCGCCATACTCGCTGATCTCAAACGTGTGCCGCCGGTCGTACAGCATGCCCACCAGGAAGAAAAGCGCTCCGGTGGAAATCCCGTGCGCCAGCATCTGATAAACCGCGCCCTGCATGGAAATAGCGTGGAACGTGAATATCCCCAGCACCACAAAACCCAAGTGGCTGACGGAGGAATACGCCACCAGCTTTTTGAGATTCGGCTGCACCAGCGCCACCAGCGCGCCATAAACAATGCCAATGATCGCCAGGATCGCCACTATAGGAGCCGCTCGGTGCGACGCCTCCGGAAACAGCGGCAGGCAAAAGCGCATCATGCCGTAGGTGCCCATCTTCAGCAGCACGCCCGCCAGAATGATGGAGCCCGCCGTCGGCGCCTCCACGTGCGCGTCTGGCAACCACGTGTGCAGCGGGAACAGCGGCACCTTGATGGCAAACGCCACGAAGAAGGAGAGGAACAGCAGCATCTCCGTGCGGTGCGAGAGCACGCCCGGATTGGCCTGCAGAAATGCCTGGATGGTCACCAGGTCCAGCGAACGCGTCAGGTTGTAAAGCCACAAAATTCCCACCAGCATGAACGCCGAACCGAACATGGTGTAAATGAAGAATTTCACCGCGGCGTAAATGCGGCGGTCGTGGCCCCAGATGCCGATCAGGAATGCCATCGGAATCAGCATCACTTCCCAGAACAGGAAGAACAGGAAAAGGTCCAGCGACAGGAAAACCCCGATGATGCCCACTTCCAGAAGCAGCAGCATCACGTGGAATTCCTTCACCCGGTGATGCACACCCTTCCACGACGCCATCACGCAGATGGGCGTCAGAAATGTAGTCAGGATCACCAGGAACATGCTGATGCCGTCCACGCCCAGGTGATAGTTGATGGGCGGCGCGGTGATCCAGGCTTTGTATTCCACCAGCGAGTAGCCGTGTGCGCCGATCGTGACCGCGCGCAGAAGCAGCAGCGAAAAAAGAAATTCCACGATGGAGACCACAAAAGAAAGGCGGCGAATCCACAGGTCGTCGTCGCCGCGCAAACACAGCAGCGCCAGCGCGCCAAAGGCAGGGAAGAAGGTCAGGATGGAGAGGAGATGTCCGCCGAGTTCCATTAGCGCACCCCTCCGAACAAGGCCGGATGGAGAATCGGCCAGAAAATAATCGCGAAGATCACCAGCGCGCCGACAATCACCCACACGGCATAGCTGCGCGTGTTGCCGGACTGCGTGTGGCGCAAGGTGTCGCCAACGGCCTCGGCCCCGTGGGCCACGCCGTTGACCGTGCCATCAATCACGCCCGCATCCACAACCTTCCAGAGCACGTTGCGCGAGAGCCACACCAGCGGGCTGACGATGGCCGCCTGATAAATTTCATCCACGTAATATTTGTTGTAGAGCAGCTTGTGGAGCCCTTCCGATTTGCCCTGCTGAACATTCTTTTTGTACATCTGCCACGCGACCAGCAAGCCTGCCGTCGCCGCGATCACTGCCACCAGCGAAAGTATATGTTCCAGCGACGCCGAGGCCTCTCCGCCAGCGGCCTCGCCAGCGCCAAATACGGGAGAGAGGAACTCCGCGAAATAGTCCTTGCCGCCCCACAAAGCCGGGGCCGCAACCCAGCCGCCCGTCAGCGAAAGAAACGCCAGGATCATCAAGGGAATGGTCATGTTCAAAGGCGATTCGTGCACATGCACGTGATGCTCGTCGTAGCGCTTTTCGCCAAAAAACGTCAGCCAGATCAGCCGGAACATATAAAACGAAGTAAGCACCGCGGCCAGCAACCCAACGGTGTAGAGCGCTTTGCCGCCAGATTCCGAATTGTATGCGGCGAATAGAATCGCATCCTTCGAGAAAAATGCCGCGAATGGCGGAAAGCCAGCAATGGCTATGGTGGCAAAAAGCATGCACACGAATGTGATTTTGATTTTCTTGCTCAGGCCGCCCATGTGCCACATGTCCTGCTCGCCGCCCATGGCGTGAATCACGCTGCCGGCGGAAAGAAACAGCAGCGCCTTGAAGAACGCATGTGTCATCAGGTGAAAGATGCCCGCGCCGAATGCGCCCACGCCGCAGCCCAGGAACATGTAGCCCAGCTGGCTGACGGTGGAATACGCCAGAACCTTCTTGATGTCCGACTGCACCAGACCGATGGTCGCGGCGAAAAATGCCGTTGCGCAGCCGACAATCGCCACCACGTACATCGCCGTTGGCGCATGCGTGAATAAAATGTGCGAGCGCGCAACCACGTAGACCCCCGCGGTCACCATCGTCGCCGCATGGATCAAAGCGCTCACCGGCGTTGGGCCTTCCATCGCGTCCGGCAGCCAGACATACAGGGGAAGTTGCGCCGATTTGCCTGTGGCTCCCACGAACAACAGCAGGCACGCGACGGTGATCGTGCCGAAAGTCCCAAGCGGCTCGATAGCCACCTCTGGTTTCGAAGCCGCCGCGAACACGGTGCCAAAATCCAGCGAATGAAACGTCCGGAACAACAAAAACATCCCCAGCATGAAGCCGAAATCGCCGATGCGGTTGACGATGAACGCCTTCTTGCCCGCGTCCGCCGCCGACTTCCGCAGGAAATAGAATCCGATCAGCAGGTAGCTGCAGAGCCCCACGCCTTCCCAGCCCACAAACAGCAGCACATAGTTCGCCGCCAGCACCAGAATCAGCATGAAAAACATGAACAGGTTCAGATAGGAGAAGAAGCGGTAATAGCCCTCTTCATGCGCCATGTAACCCGTGGAATAGATGTGAATCAGGAAGCCAACGCCCGTGACCACCAGCAACATAACAACGGTCAGTTGATCGAGTTGCAGATCAAATCCCGCGCGGAAATTTCCGGCGACGATCCAATCGAAGAACTGCTTCACATAAGGCTGGTGATTCTGGGCGAAGTAATCCAGGAATTCGCGCACCGCCTCCAGCGCACAGGCAAACGAAAGGCCCGTGGAGCCGAGCGCGACGCTATTAATCACCGGCTTGGACCACTTCGCGCCCAACAGTCCATTAATGGCTGCGCCCAGCAGCGGCAGCAGCGGAATGATCCAGAGATGTTCAAGTATCGGCATTAGAGTTTTAGGAGGTCCACACGCTCAACGTTCAGGGAATGCCGGTTGCGCGCCGTCAGGATGATGATGCCCAGGCCCACGGCCGCTTCCGCCGCCGCGACCACAATCACAAACAAAACAAAAACCTCGCCATCCGGCTTGCCCATCGCCTGGCTGAAAGCCACGAACGCCAGATTCACGGCGTTCAGCATCAGCTCGATGGCCATGAAGATGGTGATGATGTTGCGCTTGAAAACAAAACCCACCACGCCCAGCCCGAACAGAATGGCGCTCAGAATCAGGTAATAGTTCGTCGGGACCATGTCAGTTGTGCTCCCGCTGCGCCAGCACGATGGCGCCGATAATCGCCACCAGGATCAGGAACGACGTCAGTTCAAACGGATACACAAAGTTGGAAAACAGCAGCATCGAGAGCTGCCGCGTGGAGGTCAGCGCTCCCCCCGGTGCGGGCGCCGGAAGATTTCCGCTGGAGCGCGCAACCGCCGCCGCGATGATTCCCGCCAAGGCCAATGCCAGCGGCACTCCGGCAAATGTAGCCAGACGCGAAAAATTGGTGCGTTCTTCCACACCCGCGTTCAGCAGCATGATCACAAAGACGAACAGCACCATCACCGCGCCGCCATAGACGATGATCTGCACGGCGGCCACGAATTCCGCGCCCATCAGCAGGTACAGGCCCGCCAGCGCCAGCATCACCAGGATCAGCGAAAGCGCGCTGTGAATCGGGTGCGCCTGCAAAATAAGCGATACGGCCCCCAGCACTGCCAGGGCCGCCAGCACAAAAAAGATAATCAGGACTCCACTCATCCGTGCATTCTCCAGAGAATGAACGCGCTCGTCAGCACCACGTTGGCGATGGAAACCGGCAGCAGGAATTTCCAGCCGAAGTCCATCAACTGGTCATACCGGAAGCGTGGCAGCGTCCCGCGCATCCAGATATAAAAGAACAGAAAGGCAAACAGCTTCAGGAAAAACCAGAACGGCCCCTGGATCAGTTCGTTTACCACTGGGAAAGCGGCGAGCGCTATGCCGATGGCCACCAGCGCAGCGCCAACGCCAGGCAGGAGGATGCGGCCAAAGATCGTTTCGTAGCGGATGCCATCGAAAATCACCCAGATTCCCAGAGGTATCAGAATCACCGACGGAAAGAAGTGCGCCACCGTCCACGAAGCAGGGAAGGGAGAGAGCCAGCCGCCGAAGAAAGAGAATCGTGGCCAGGGAAGAGACCGCAATCATCGCCGTGTATTCGCCGATAAAAAACATCGCGAATTTCATCGAAGCGTATTCCGTGTGGAATCCCGCAACCAGCTCCGATTCCGCTTCCGGCAGGTCGAACGGCACGCGATTCGTCTCCGCGATCGCGGAGATGAAGAAACAGATAAAACCGATGATCTGCGTAAAGCCCGCGCCATCCTTGCTGAATCCGATGATATTCCAGCCGAGGAATCCGAGATTGCCGTTGAGTTGCTGCTCCACGATGTGCTTCAGGCTCAAATCCCCGGCAATCAGCAACACGCCAACCACCGAAAGCGTCAGCGACAATTCGTAGCTGATCATCTGCGCCGAGCTGCGCAGCCCGCCCAGGAGCGAATATTTGTTGTTGGAGCCCCATCCAGCCAGCGCGACTCCATAGACGCTCAGCGCGGTGATGGCGAAAAGCGCCAGCAGGCTGATATTCACGTCCGCGATGCCAAAATTCGTGGTGTAGCCGAAAATGGTGATGTCCGGTCCGAAGGGAATCACCGCCAGCGAACTCAGCGCCAGCATCAGCGTCAGGAAGGGCGCGAAGAAATACGCCATTTTGTCCACGCCGTCCGGCATGGGGTCTTCCTTCAGGATGAACTTGATGCCGTCCGCCAGCGGTTGCAGCAATCCGTGGGGGCCTGTGCGATGCGGACCCCAGCGCGCCTGAATGTGCGCAATCACTTTGCGCTCCAGCAGCGTCAGGTAGGCGTCCAGCGTGAGCACTACGAAAACCAGAATCGCGACCTTGATGATCGGGACGATAATGAACGCGTATTGGACCAGGAATTCGTTCACGATTTCGCTTCCGCCTCCGCCTCAGGCAAAGATTGCATCATGGTGCAGAAGCGCCCCAGCGTGCCGCTGGTGAAAAGATTATCGTTCGCGGAACGAATCAGCTCCACGGGCACGTCATAAGGCGCGTGGCCGTTCCTCGAAAATTGCAGCTTCACCGGCTCCGCGCCGCCGGTCAGTAATCCGGCAGGATGCACGTTGTAGCCCGGCACGGTGTTGCGAATTTCCTCAAACACCGCCGCTGGCGTTTTGAAGTGAAACGCTTTGCCCAAGCCAAGCTTCTCCAGTTGGTGCGAGAGAATGCGCAGCAGATCGAAATCGCTGCGCGCGCCCATCACTTCGGCCGCTTTGTGCAGCAACTGGATTTCGCCCGCCGTGTTCGTTACGCTGCCATCTTTTTCGTAAGCAGAGGCGGCAGGGAACACCACGTCGGCAAGCAGCGCGGTTTCCGTCAGGAAGAGTTCGTGCACCACCAGGAAGCCCAGGTTGCCGCGTCCGGCTCCAGCTTTCCCGAAATGCGCGAATGGATTCGCGCCCACCACGTAAAGGGCTTTCAGTTTTCCGGCGCGCGCGGCTTCGATCATTTGCGGCGCGGTCATGCCGGGTTTTGCGGGAACCGGCGCGCCCCAATGCTTGGCAAGCGTGTCGCCAACGGACTTGTTGTCGAGATAGGCGTAGCCCGGCAGGCGATCCGGCAGCACACCCATATCCGCGGCACCACGCGAATTGGCGTAATCGCCCAGCGCCATGTACCGTACCTTGCCCGGCAAGCCCGCGCCAAACGAAACCAGTTGCTGAATCGCGGCGCCGGAAAGCTCCGAGCCAAACACGATGGCCAGTTCGGGCTCAGCTTGCAGCGCAGCCTTCAGCGCCGAAAGCTGCTCGCCGATGCCGGAACCAAGCTGCCCTTCGCCGGTTGCCAGCCAGCGAACGGCGGCGGCTTCCTGTCCATCGGCAACGTGAACGAACTGCGTCGCCTTGCGGTCCAGCTTGATTTCCCTGGAATTGATCAGGAAAAGTTTCGTGCCAAAGTGCCGGATGCCCGCGCGAATCTGCCAGCCAACCAGCGGATTCTGATTCGATGGATCGTTGCCGATGACGAGTACGGCCTTCGATTCGTAAAGCTGCTCCATCGTCAGCGAAGCTTCGCTGGCCTTTTCGCCAAGCGCGGTCACGAGGCCCGTGTAATCCGCCGTGCGGTGATGATCAATGTTATTGCTGCTAAAAGTAGCGCGCGCCAGGCGCTGCAGCAGATAATTTTCTTCGTTCGAGGTGCGATTGGAGCCGATAAAGCCGATCGCTTCGCCGCCATACGCGGTATGCAACTCATTCAACTTCGCGGCAGCGGCCTGCGCGGCCTCTTCCCACGAAACGGGCAGCAGCTTGTCGCCCTTGCGCAGCAGCGGCTGCTTGATGCGCTCCGGATGTTGCGTGAAATCAAAGCCGAAGCGCCCCTTCACGCACAGAAAATCCTTGTTGATGCCGGAAAGGTCGCGATTATTGGCGCGCAGGATTTCGTGATTGCGCACGCTCAGCGTGGTTTTGCAGCCATTCGAGCAATGCGTGCAGATCGTGGAAACGTACTGCATTTCCCACGGCCGCGTCTTGTAACGATACGTGCCGCTGGTCAGCGCGCCCACCGGGCAAATATCAATGCACATGCCGCACTCTTCGCATTCCAGGTGGTCTTCGCGATTCGGAATGATGATCGAGTGGGCGCCGCGCATGCCGACACCGAGCGCCTTCACGTCCATGCCTTCATCGCAAACGCGCACGCAGCGATAGCAAAGGATGCAGCGCGGTGAATCGTAATAAACCAGGTCCGACCATTTTTCTTCCGGCCGGTGAATCTTTCTCTTCGGTGAAGCGGCTGGTGTCTGCGCCGTAACGGAAAACCATGTCCTGCAGTTCGCATTCGCCGCCCTTGTCGCAAACCGGGCAGTCCAGCGGGTGATTGCTCAGCAGGAATTCCAGCATCATCTTGCGCGCGTCGCGCACCGGTTGCGAATCCGTGCGCACCACCATGCCCTCGGCCACCACCTGCGTGCAGCCGGTCTGCAGCTTGGGCATCTTTTCCACTTCGATCAGGCACATGCGGCAAGCGGCCTGCAGCGTCAGATCCGGGGTAGTAGCAGAACGACGGAACTTCAATGCCCAGGCGCCGCGTAGCCTCAATCACCAGCGTTCCCGCGGGCACTTCCACTTCGCGGTCGTCGATTTTCAGATGAACCAGTTTCGTTTCAGCCATGGATCCCTACCGCGAACCGATTAACGCTTCAGCGGATTTGTTGTAAGCGCAGCGTCCTTGCAAGTGGTCTTCAAATTCGCTGCGGAATTTCGTCACGATGCTGATGGTGGGCATCGCCGCGGCGTCGCCGAGCGGGCAGAACGTCCGTCCCAGCATGTTTTTCGAAAGCTCATTGATCAGATCAATGTCTTCCGGACGGCCCAGGCCGGCGTGGAAGCGCTCCAGCATCTTGTTCAGCCAGCTGGTGCCCTCGCGGCAGGGGATGCACCAGCCGCAGGATTCGTGCGCATAAAAATGCATGATTCGCCGGGCCATGTCCACCATGCAGGTGTCTTCGTCAATCACCACCATGCCGCCGGAGCCGAGCATCGAGCCGGCCTTGGCGACCGAGTCGTAATCCATGGCGACATCAATTTCATCCGCCTTGAATACCGGGCAGGAGCTGCCGCCGGGAATCACGGCCTTCAGCTTCTTACCGCCGCGCATGCCGCCAGCCAGTTCGTCGATGAACTTCTTCATGTTCATGCCCAGTGGAATTTCGTAAATGCCGGGCTTATTGACGTGGCCGGCCACGCACAGCAGCCGTGTGCCGCCATTTTTCGGCGTGCCGCGATTCGCATACGCCTCGCCGCCTTCCAGAATGATGGCGGGGACGGCGCTCAGCGTCTCCACGTTATTAATGATCGTCGGGCAGCCGTAAAGTCCCACAACGGCAGGGAAGGGAGGCTTGATGCGCGGATTGCCGCGCTTGCCTTCCAGGGATTCCATCAGCGCGGACTCTTCACCGCATTCATAGGCGCCGGCGCCGGTGTGGATCAGCAAGTCGAAATCGAAGCCAGTGCCGAGGATGTTCTTGCCCAGATAGCCGCGCTCGTAGGCTTCCGCGATCGCCGCATCCACAATATCCAGCACGTAGCGGTATTCGCCGCGTATATAAATGAAGCCTTCGTGCGCGTTGATGGCGCGGCCGGCAATCGTGATGCCTTCGATCAACTGATGCGGATCCATCTCCATCAGCGGACGGTCTTTGCAGGTGCCCGGCTCCGATTCGTCGGCGTTGCAGATCACGTATTTGGGCTTGGTGGAATCCTTGGGCACGAACGACCATTTCATGCCGGTGGGGAACCCCGCGCCGCCGCGTCCGCGCAGGCTGGATTTCTTGACCTCGTCAATAATGCTTTCCGGGGTCATCTGCTTCAGCGCCTTCTCCAGCGCCTGATAAGCGCCGTGCTGCAGCGCCACATCAATTTTGTTGGAATCCTTGATGCCCCACCTTCTTGCTGATCAGCGGAGTTTCCAGTTTCGCGCGTTCGTGCAACGCGCCGCTAATCACGCCTTGCGGCTCCACGCGCTTGCCCTTGTCGAGATCCTCGATCAGCCGGTCAAACTTCAGCGGGGTCACATTCTCGTAAAAATCGTAATTCACCTGCAGCGCGGGCGCGCCGGTGCACGCACCGATGCATTCCACTTCTTCCAGCGAGAAGACGCCGTCTTTGGTCACTTCCTTGTGGCCCACTTCCAGGCGCTTTTTCGCGTGCTCCAGCAATTCCGCTCCGCCGCGCAACATGCAAGCAATGTTGGTGCACACCTGCACGTGGTGCTTGCCGATGGGCTTGCGGTGCAGCATCGAATAATAGGCCAGCGTTTCTTCCACCTGGACGTTATTCAGGTCCAGCCGCCGCCCGATCTCCGCGATCAATTCGTCGGAGATGTAGCCGAGCTCGTCCTGGCCGTAAATCAGCATCGGGATCAGCGCGCTGCGCTTCACCGGGTAGGCGTTCTGCAGTTTGTCGTATTTTGCGGTCAGTTGGGGGCTAAGTTCCATGGCTACCTGTCCACTTCTCCAAGCACGATATCAATGGTGCCGATGCACGCGACGGTATCGGCAATCAATTGGCCCTTCACCATCAACGGCAGGGCCTGCAGATTCACGAACGAAGGCCCGCGGAAATGCACCCGCAGCGGTTTCGGCGAGCCGTCGCTGGCGATGAAAGCATCCCAGCTCCCCGCGCGGCGATTCCACCGGGACATACACTTCACCCGGCGGCGGCGAAAAGCCCTCGGTGAAAATCTTGAAGTGATAGATCAGCGCTTCCATCTCCGTCTTCATCTTCTCGCGCTGCGGAGGAATAATGCCGGGCGCGTCGGCCTTGATGGGGCCCTGATCGGTGATTTTCTCCATCGCCTGGCGCACGATCTTGATGCTCTCGCGAAGTTCCAGCACGCGGACCAGATAGCGCGCGAAACAATCCGATTCCGTGCGCGTCGGCACGTTGAACTCAAACTCTTCATACGACGAGTAAGGGAACGCCTTGCGATTGTCGAACGCCACTCCCGCGGCGCGCAGCCCGGGTCCCGTGGTGCTCATCGCGATCAGCGTCTCGGGGGACAGATAGCCAATGCCCTTCAGCCGTCCATGCCAGATGCGATTGTTGGTCAGCAGTTCCTCGTATTCATCCACGCGCGCCGGCATCATGTCCAGGAAGCGCTTCACCATCTCGCGCCAGCCTGCCGGTGGATCCAGTGCCACGCCGCCGATGCGGATGTAGCTGGTCATCATGCGCTGCCCGGCAAAGCGCTCGAAAATTTTCAGGATCTCTTCGCGCTCGCGGAAGCAGTAGAGCATCACGGACATCGCGCCCATATCCAGCGCGTGCGTGCCCAGCCAGACCAGATGGGAAGAAATCCGCTGCAGCTCCACCATCATCACGCGGATGTATTGCGCCCGCTTCGGCACTTCCAGCCCCAGCAATTTTTCCACCGCCAGGCAGTACACCAGGTTGTTGCCGAGCGGATTCAGGTAATCCATGCGATCCGTCAGCGTGATCGCCTGCGAATACGTCTTGTCCTCGCAGCTTTTCTCGATGCCGGTATGCAGATAGCCCAGGTCGGGAACCGCGGAAACCACATTTTCGCCGTCGAGTTCCAGCAGAACGCGCAGCACCCCGTGCGTGGATGGGTGCTGCGGCCCCATGTTCAGGACCATCGTTTTGGCGGTGCCGACTGCTGTTTCTACCGTTGTCATGGGCCTCAATCCGCGGCGTGGAAACTAGCGCGGTCCCTCCGTCGGGTAATCCCGGCGAAGCGGCGCGCCTTCAAATTCATCAGGCAGCAAAATTCGCCGCAGATCCGTGTTCCCTGCAAACCGCACGCCGAAAAGATCGAATACTTCGCGCTCCATCCAGTTGGCGCCCGGCCATACGGATTCCACCGAATCCGCCACCGGCTGCCCCTGCCCGCTGACGGTGGTTCGCAGCCGAAGCCGCGCTGAGCGAGGAATCGAAAGAAGCTGATAGTTCAGCTCAAACCGAGGTTCGGCAGGGAAGCGGTCCACGCACGTCACATCGCTTATTTGATTGAAATTGAGTTGCGGATCTTCCTTGCATTGCCGCGCGGTGGCCAGCAGCAGTTTGTGCGGCACCACGATGGTGGTTTCGCCGCGATGCTCTACAACTTGCGATACGCAGTCGGCATTCCAGCCGCGAAGGCGGTCGACCACAGCTTGAGCGTTTGCGTTGGCGAGTTCGGGCACGTGAACGAGATCCTCAGAGGGCGAGCGCTTACTTCGTCGGCTTATTCCAGTCCAGCGCGCCCTTCTTCAAAAGATAGAAGTAACCGACCAAAAGAATGGCGACATAGATCATCATCTCTATGAAGCCGAACCACTGCGTTGCCACGTTGCGCATCAAATCCTTGAAGATAAATGCCCAGGGATACAGAAAGATGGCTTCAACGTCGAACAGAATGAACACCATGGCGACCAGGTAGAATTTTACGGAAAACGGCTCGCGCGCGTCTCCGGTGGGCGTGATTCCACATTCGTATGGCTGCCGTTTCGCCTTGTTGGGACGTCTCCATCCCACAAAGGTCGAAAGCACTATGAGTAGCCCGGCAAGGAATGCCGCCACCAGCAGGTGTATTACTAGAGGAACGTACGCTTGCAAGCCAGTGGGACTCATATTCAAGGCGCTATAATAACGAGTGGGGTGCCACGCGGTCAAATCTTCCGCGCAGAAATTTTTGCGCGGCGCGGAGGCGCGGCGCCAGAGAGGTTTTGGGGCGGCCCAGAGGAAGCGAATGGTTTTCGGTCATAACACGAATGTGAAGGCGGGTTCACACACGTTCCACGTGCAAACGGAAGACCGCGGCGCGTCTCACGCGCTGATTGATACCACGGTTTATTTCCAGGGACGTGTCCTGCACCGCCGCACCAACAATTATCTGGACCTGCTTCCTTTAAATGACGATTCCCAGCAAGCGCTGAAGATGCGCGTGGACGAGCAGCACCGCTTGGTGCTGGAAGAAATTCGCAGTGGAGTGTTGCCGCTGCCAATCCCGCCTGGAACGCAGGCGATGGAAAACGCGAAATCGGAGCACACGCCGCAGCAAACGCAATCGGCGCATCCCAAGCCGGAACACTCGCCTAAGCCGCAAGTTCCATCCAGGAAATTGTTAATCGAGTTGCTGAACGCCCGCAGTTGGCTGGTGGGCAAGCAGGCCACGCTGCACGTCGCCGTGCAGGAAGAGGGCGGGGGTCCTATTCCTGGAGCGCACGTGACCGCGGAGATCGAAGGCGGCGCGGAACAGTCTGTCTACTCGAGTCAAACGGGAACCACCGGGCGCGCCACGCTCGCGTTTGAAATGCCGAAATTGGCGTCAGCGGATGCCGCGCTGGTGATTCGACTGGAAAACTCCAACGGAACGCCGCCATTGCGATATGCTCTTCGCGCGAAACCCCGCGTGCCTACGGCCTGACAATGAATCCCACGGAATCCATCCAGGTGCTGGTGAATGGCGAAAAGAAAGAGTTGTCCACTGGTGTGACCGTGCTGGCGCTTCTGGAACAGCTTGGGCTGAATCCGGGCCGCGTTGCGGTTGAGTACAATCTGGAAATCCTGCCAAAAACAAAATGGGAAGCCACGCGCGTGGCCACGGGTGATCGGTTTGAGATTGTGCAGTTTGTTGGCGGAGGATGAAGGAACGAAGTAACGATGTAATGAAGCAACGAAATAACGAAGTAGCGAAGTAACGAGCCAACAAAATCCCTAAACTCCGCGACTCTTAAACTTCTAGACTCCTCAACTCCTGAACTCTTGAACTTTGAAGAGCTTTGCGCGACTGCTAAACACCCTCCAGCAGGTGGCCCATCTTATGCTTTTTCGTTTGCAGATAGGCGCGGGAAATCTTTGAAAGCCGCGGCTGGCAGGGAACGCGCGCGACCACTTTAATGCCCGCCGATTCCAGTTGGCGGATCTTGTCCGGATTATTGGAAAGCAGGCGGATCCGCGTGGCGCCCAGTTTCTTCAGAATCTTCGCGGGGAAGTCGTACTCGCGGGCGTCAGCAGCGAAGCCCAGCGATTCGTTGGCTTCCACCGTGTCCATCCCGCCATCCTGCAATTCGTAGGCGCGCAGTTTGTTCATCAAGCCGATGCCGCGGCCTTCCTGCGGCAGGTAGAGCAGGATTCCCGAAGGGGCCTCGGAGATTTTCTTCAGGGAAAGCTCCAATTGCGCGCGGCAATCGCAGCGCAGGGAATTCAGCACATCGCCGGTGAGACATTGGGAATGGACCCGAACGAGTGGTGCGACGCGGCCCTTTAGATTTCCGCGGACAAGCGCCACGGCCTCTTCCTGTGGCGTGCGGCCTTCGAATCCGTAAATCGTAAAGCGTCCAAAGGGCGTGGGAAGAATCGCCTTTGCGGCCACGCGCGGCGACGCTTTGCCGTTACGCTTTATTTTTGTGGTTGAAAGTTTCTCGCTCATGGAGAAATTTCAGTATAGCAGGAGTGGCACAGGCACTCCTGCCTGTGCTCTTCGCTCTCAACTCGGCTCAGCCGCACAGCCAGGAATGGCTGTTCTACCTGATAGACTGTGATAGAAATGTTGGCCGGGATGCTGGCCGGAACGTTGGCCGGTCTAAAGTCCGGCCACTACAGTATGGATACTACGCTTTCCATTCGAGAGTTATTGTTCACGCTGCTGCTGAAAGTAGGCGTGGCCTCCTCGATTGCCGCGCTGCTGGCCCGCTGGAACACGTTTCGCCGCGTGCTTTTCACCGAAGAGCGCGACGCCGACCAAAAATTAAAATTGATGCTCTTCATGACGCCGCCGCTGATCGTCGGCGTGACGCTGCGGCTGGTGAGCCCTGCATACCGCTTCGCGGATCTGTCGCTTGAGGGCGCATTCCTGATGGGCCTGCTTGGCGGCCGCGTAGTCGGTCCCATCGGAGGCGCCATCATCACCATCCCCGCGCTGATGGCCCATGAATGGCTCGGAATGCCCGCGGCTGCTACGGCCGGATTGCTCGGCGGATTGATTCGCCAGGTGATTCCCGATAAAGAGACGCTCTGGAATTTTGGCCCGTTCACTTTTCTGAATATTCCCAAGGCGCTGATGCGCATGATCAGCAGCGCGGAGATCATGTGGGAAATGCTGCCGCTGCTGACCTGCGTGGGCCTGGAATTGGGTCGCGTGGCGCTGGTGGAGGCCACCAAACCCAAGTGGCTGTTTGCGATCGATCCCCAATGGAACTGGCAGCTTTGCCTGGTGGTGATTGCCACGCTGATGTCCGTCGCCGCCCCGCTGAAAATTTGGAACAACACGCGCATCGAAATGAATCTGGAGCGCCACCAGCAATTGCTGCTGCGCGCCAGGATGGACGCGCTCTCCAGCCAAATTAATCCGCACTTTCTGTTCAACACGCTGAACACCGTGTCCGCCATGATTCGCATTGACCCGGATACCGCACGCGGCGTGGTGCTGAAGCTCAGCAATATTCTCCGGAGGCTGCTGCGCAAACACGAAACGTTTGTGCCCCTGCGCGAAGAGCTTTCCTTCATTGACGACTATCTGGACATCGAAGTGGCGCGTTTCGGCGAAGACAATCTCGACATCGTGAAGGAAATCGATGATGTCACGCTGGAAACCTTTATCCCCAGCATGCTGCTGCAGCCCATGGTGGAAAACAGCCTGAAGCATGGCTTGGCGCCCCGGCTGGAAGGCGGGCGCATTCTTCTGCGTACCAAAAGCAGCAAAGGCCGCCTGATCATCGAAATTGCCGACAACGGCGTGGGCATCTCTGAAGAAAAGATGCCGCACGTTTATGTGGAAGGCATCGGCCTGAGCAACGTCCGCGAACGCCTGCGCGTGCTTTATGGCGAGGATTTCCACCTGGAAATCGTCAGCAGCGAAGGGCAGGGAACCACCATCCGCATCGAAGTCCCGGAAATAGCGCCCGCCATCCCGGAAGTCAGCCTGTTCTAAGACGATGGAAAGAAGTAAGGAAGTAATGAGGTAAAGATGGAGGAAAAAACCTCTTGACAAGGTGCCCGTTAATACGGTATGTTCAGTTATGTCAGAAACAACCGATACAACTAAAACAACACTTACGCCAGTCGCACAGAAATTTATCCTCCACTGGGGCGAAATGGGCACCAAATGGGGTATCAACCGCACCGTTGCCCAGGTCCACGCCTTGCTCTTTCTTTCGCCCAAGCCGCTTCCGGCCGACGAAATTTCCACCACCCTGGCCGTGGCGCGCTCCAACGTCAGCACCAGCCTGCGCGAATTGCAGGGCTGGGGCATCGTCCACCTGGTGCATGTGCTGGGCGACCGTCGCGACCATTTCGACACCACCAAGGACGTCTGGGAGATATTTCGCACCGTCTCCGAAGAGCGCAAGCGGCGTGAGATTGATCCCACGCTTCGTGTGCTCTCCGAATGCGTGCAGGAATTAAAAGCCGCACCTGGCGGCGAAGCTTTCACGCGCGAGCGCCTGGAAAGCATGCTGGAGTTTCTGACCACCATGAGCGGCCTGTTCGACGAAATCCTGCGCATGCCGGCGGGCACCCTGAAAAGTGTTGGCAAGCTGCGCGGCAAAGTGATCACCCTATTCGGCTCAGACAAGAAAAAAGCCGGCTAGTTGTAGCGGCCGCCTTCCGAGGCGGGCGCCTTACGCTTAAAGCTCAAGGCTTGCGGCGAAATGCTGGCTACTTCCGAAAGGCACCCCATGATCTCCCTGGCGAACGAATACACCGACGGAAAAGGGCGCCACGCGCGAGGCTGGCTTTTCTTCGACGCCGAATGCAAATTCTGCACGCGAATCGCCCGCTGGATCGCGCCGATTCTGCGCCGCCGCGGAATGGATGTGGCCCCCTTGCAGGATCCCCGCGTAGGCGAACTGCTTGGTCTCGGCCGTGAAGCGCTGCTGCACGAGTTACGCTTCCTTTCACCAGATGGCACGCACCATGGCGGCGCAGATGCAGTAGTCGGGGTGGCGCGCGAAATCTGGTGGGCGCGCCCGCTGCTGTGGTTCTCCGAACTTCCCGGCGCGATGCGCTTGCTCCACGCCGGCTATCGCTGGGTCGCAGCACAAAGGAGCTGCGCATCGGCCCATTGCGCCGTCGTTTCCTCGTCCCAGAAATAACGAATCGGGGGCGGTTGTTGGTAGCGCCGGCATCCTGCCGGCAAGCCGCCGAGTCTGCGAGGCTTCCCACGGACGGTAAGCCGTTTCATTTTTTTATTCCCAATTTCGCGGATTTTGGGGTTTTACCGTTTTGCGGCACGGTTGCCTGCAAGATGCAGGCGCTACCAGGGCAAAGGCGCCCGCCTCGGAAGGCGGCCGCTACAAAGGCGGGGGCTCGGACGTAGGCCTACAGCGCGCCGATGGAAACGTTACGGCGGCGGTCGGTGATGGCTGCGGCGATTTGTTGGTAATAGCTTTCGTACATCGGGATGACGTCGTTGGCGCAGAATTTTTTGCGGGCGTTGATGCGGGCGAGCTGGCCCATTTCGCGGCCGCGGTCTGGGCGCGAGAGCAGATCAATCGCATATTTCCCGGCGGTTTTCACGTCGCCGGGTTCCACCAGATAACCATCCACGCCATTTTCGATCACTTCGGGTACTCCGCCGACGTTCGTGGCAATCACTGGCACTTCGCAGGCCATGGCTTCCAGTGCCGCAAGTCCAAAAGATTCCAATTGTGATGGAAGCAGGAACAGATCGGCTTGCCCCAGCTTTTCCTTGATGCCATTCTGCTTCCCCAAAAACAGAACATCTTTTTCAATACCGCGCTTTTTTGCCAGCGCCTCGGCCGGTTCGCGGTCCGGTCCGTCCCCGATCATCACCAGTTTCGCGGGCATTTTTTCGCGCACCAGCGCGAAGATTTCAATCACATCCAGGATGCGCTTCACGGGGCGAAAATTGGAAAGGTGCATCAGGATCGGCTCGCCGTCCGGGGCCCATTCGGCGCGCAGCGCGGCATCCGGCTTGCGCACGTAAAGATCGCAGTTCACGAAATTGGGAATCACCTCGATGCTGCGCTTGATGCCGAATTCCTTGATGGTCTGATCCAGCAGGTAGCGCGAAATCGAGGTCACGCCGTCGCTCTGCTCGATGGAATACCGCGTGATCGGCAAGAAATTCGGATTGTTGCCGACCAACGTAATATCCGTGCCGTGCAGCGTGGTAATAAAGGGAAGCCGCCGCGGCGCAAACATCTGGCGTGCCAGCAGCGCGCTTACCGAGTGGGGAATCGCATAGTGCACATGCAAAATATCCAGCGATTCCTTCTCGAACACTTCCAACATTTTTACGGCCAGCGAAAGCGTATAAGGCGAGTGGTCAAACAGCGGGTACTGCACCACCTCAGCCTGATGAAAATGGATCCGCGGGTCGTTGGGGTTCATGCGGATTGGCGGCGCCGAGGTGATGAAATGGACGTCGTGGCCGCGGGCGGCAAGTTCCTGGCCAAGTTCGGTGGCGACTACACCCGAACCGCCGTAGGTGGGATACCCTGTGATACCGATGCGCATGGGGCGGCCCGGGGGCCTATTGCTCCGTCAAAGTGGCGTACCATGTTGCCTGCGGCATGGTACACGATTAGACGCAAGGGAGACATAGAACGTGACACGCCTGGCGGGAAAAACGGCGGTGATTACTGGCGGCGGCACGGGCATCGGGCAAGCCATCGCGCTGGCGTTTGCCAAAGAGGGTGCGCGGGTGGCCGTGGCCGGGCGGCGCATGGAAAAGCTGCAGGAGACGCTGTCTCTTTTGAAACAGTCGGGCAGCAACGCCCTGGCGGTGGAGTGCGATGTCACAAAATCCGCCGACACAGAACGCTTGGTGAAGGCAGCCGAGGATCGCTTCGGAAATGTGAACGTGCTTGTAAATAATGCCGGCGCCTTAAGCGTTTCCACCGTCGAGACCATTTCCGAAGCGGACTGGGACCGCATAATGGGCGCCAACCTCAAGGGTCCATTTTTGATGTCGCGGGCGGTGCTGCCGGCGATGCGGCGGGCGGGCGGCGGCTCGATTGTGAATATCGGCTCCGTTTTGGGAATTGCCGCGATTCGGGATCGCGCCGCATATTGCGCTTCCAAGGGCGGGGTGGCGATGCTGACCAAGGCCATGGCGCTCGATCATGCGCACGACAAGATTCGGGTTAACTGCGTTTGTCCCTCCATCGTGGAATCGGCCATGACCGAGATGTTTTTTGCGGAAACCGAAGCGGCCCGCAAACTGCGCGAAAGCCGGCTGGCTTCTGTCCCTCTGGGACGCTTCGGCAAGCCCAACGATATTGCCGGGATCGTGGTGTTCCTGGCTTCGGATGAATCATCGTGGATGACCGGAACGGTGATTCCCGTGGATGGCGGCGTTACCGCGTCTTAGGAGAGGCCAGCCGAATGTCACGAAAAATGACCGCAGCAGAAAAGCAGGCGACCGAACTGGTTCGCCGGCGCATGAAGGAAAGCAAATCTTCCGAGTTGCTGGGCTTCGACGTGGAGAGCGTGCAGGATGGCCGCGCGATTTTCCGGCTGGATGTGCGTCCGCGCCACAAACAGATTCACGGCGTGGTGCACGGCGGAATTCTGGCGGCGCTGGCCGATACCACGGCGGCGATCGCGGCGTATACCGTGATTCCGCGCGGGGTGGAGATCGCCACCCTGGAGTTGAAGATTAACTATATGGAGCCAGTGCCGGGCGGGCGCGTGAGGGCGGATGCGCGAGTGCTCCGCAAAGGAAGAAATTTTATTGTGACCGAGTGCGAGATTTTTAATGAGGACGGCGTGATGGCAGCGAAAGCGTTGATGACGTTTTCCGCCGCGCGCGGAAGCGCGTTGAAATAGGACGGTGCGTAGGGACGGCCTTCTGAGGCCGTCCGCGTTGTGGCAAGGTCTAACGTGATAATCGCGGCCCGCCCCGGCCCTTCGCCGCGCTCAGGATAAAAAGGCAGGCCCTACAAAAACGCGGCGGTCCGAGTAGTATGGATGGTGTTGTAGGGACAGCCTTCTGAGGCTGTCCGTGTTGGGGCAAGGTTTAACGCGAAATTCACGGCCCGCCTAGGTCCTTCGCATCGCTCAGGATAAAAAGGCGGGCCCTACGAGATTAGTGCGAATTTACTCGTCGCCACCTTGGGCCGAGTCTTCGCCGTCTTTATACACATATTTAACGTAACGCTTGCAGTGGCGTAGGGACGGCCTTCTGAGGCCGTCCGTGTTAGGGCAAGGGTTGATGTAAGTGCTCGGCCCGCCTCAGAAGGCGGGCCCTACAAAACCGGTGCGAATTTACTCGTCGCCACCTTGGGCCGAGTCTTCGCCGTCTTTATACACATATTTAACGTAACGCTTGAAGATCATCAGATTGGGCGCGCCCGTGCGCGTCAACTTGATGCAATCGCGATCGTACCACTCGACCGACCCGTGCAATTCTTCCCCATTAGAGAGCACCACAACCATCGGCGTCCGGCCCTGCATCTGCTTGACCCAATAGAAGTTCTCAGCGTGGGTAACTTCGGGAGGTGCGGGTTTCTTGCTCGGTACGGGTCCATTGTTTCCATGATTATTCGGGCGGGAGGGAGGCGGCTCTTTCAAATCCGCAAATCCGGGACGGTACATGCGGCGATTCACCATGACTGCTCCTTACACTGAAATGGGAAGTTTCCTAGTCCTGTGATGCAAACCGGGGGCGATGGGTTTCGTTTATTATGACGCGCAGCAAAGAATAAAGATAGATACCCTATCGACGGTAGGGACCGGCGGCGGCAGGCGTCAGCGAAGCAGCCAAGGCATCCATGCCCAGCTGGCGATTCAGATTGCGGCGCGCCCCTGCAGCCAATTCGTCGACGCCAGAAATGGCGCGCATCACCCATTCCGAGCTTACGGTGCGCGCCAGGGATTCCAGTTCCTTGGCAAGCGGAATATTCCGCAATTGCGGAGTTTTTATTCCCGCGGTGAGTTCCAGAAGATCAGAAAGCAGGCCATAGAAGTCCGCGAGCAGATCTTCAAACGACGATTCGCGATCCTTGGCGAGCCGATTCGTGTCTGCAAAGAGTTGTGAAAATCCCTGCCCGTGGGCGGAGCGCTCAAGGATGCGCAGCAACGCGCGGCGGCGTTCCACGACTGTCTCCACATTCATCTCAGATGCCAAACCGGGGCTGCCTTCAGAGAGCTGCGCCGCAAGTTTTATTTCCGCGGGTTTGCGGCTGCCCTGCGCTTTCAGAATGTTTTCGACTTCCGCCAGCGGCAGCGGCGCAAAATGAAATTGCATGCAGCGCGATACGATCGTTGGCAACAGGTTAAACGGCGAAGGCGCGGTGAGAATCAGGGTCGCCGAGCCGGGCGGCTCTTCAAGGATTTTCAGGAAGACGTTGGAAACGTCGGAGCGCATGGATTCCGCGCCGTCCAGGATGAACACGCGCCGCCGCCCCATCGGTTGAAAATAGGCCGCGCGCTGCACGGCGCGAAGCTGGCCGATGCGCAGCACCGGACGCGCCACCGGGCTTTTCAAGCGCACCGGATCGGGCACCAGCACCCAAACATCGGGATGCGTCTGCAGAATCAGTGGAGTGCGTTCGACGGTGGCCGCATCGGCGCTTTCGCCGCGTTCGGCCAGACCCTGGGAGATCAAATCGGGCAAGTTGGCAAGGCGCGCCAATTGCAGGCAGGTTGCGCACTCGCCGCAAAAATCGTCTTTCAGGCGTTCGCAGTTGGCAGCCTGCGCAAACATGCGCGCGAGTGTGAATTTTCCCACGCCGCGCGGCCCGGTGAAGAGCATGGCATGCGGAACGCGGTCCGTGCGCAGCGCCCCGCGCAGGGCGGCAACCATCGCTTCATTGCCAAGAAATTCAGAAAAACCCATGCTTCAACCCTTTTGCCAGTTCTCGATCACGGATTTCACGGCCTGAAGGCCTTCGGCAGCGATATCCTCGGGAAGCCGCAGCCCGTTGTTCTGGGCATCGTAGCACTGCACGGTGGCCCAGGGGCGGCTACGCGAGAGCATGTCGTACATTTCGGCGGCATCCTCGAGATGGCGCAAACTTTTTTCCTGAATGTCGTGTTTTTCGGAGGTGTATTTGCGCTCGGCCTTTTGCGCGACAAGTTTCTGCGCCTGGCTGGGAGGAACGCGCAGGTAAAGAATCAGATTTTCGCGCGGCATACCATAAATCGTGTATTCCAGATGCTCAATCCAGCGAAGAAATTCGGCGCGCTTTTCGGGAGCGGCGCGCGCCACCTGATGCGCAAGGTTGGAGGAGATGTAACGGTCGATCAGCACGATCTTGCCGGCGTTGAGTTCGGTTTCCAGGCGCGATTTGGCTTCGAAGCGGTCGCCGGCGTAAAGCAATGCGGTGAAATGGGGATCCACGCTTTCCAGCGACCCAAAATCGCCGTTCAGAAATTTGCCAACCATGGTGCCGAACCAGGATTCGTATTGGGGAAAGCCGGTGGAATAGACGGTGTGGCCGAGTCCCTGGAGGGAATGTTCGAGGAGTTTGGCCTGGGTGTGCTTACCGCTGCCGTCGATTCCCTCAAAAGCTATCAGCAATCCGCGCGTTGTCATGTGTTTTTCGATGGGCGGGGCAGGCCACCAGTGCTGACAGTGTAGCGGCAGAGCGAAATCCTCGCAATGGCCGTTTGGTTTGCGGAACTGGTACCTCGGTTCGCGGATGCGGGCCGCGGCCGTGCTAGCATTTAGCGAATCATCATGACGGATACATCCACGATTCGGGAAAATCTAGAACGCGTGCGGGAAAAGATTCACGCCGCGGCGCTTCGTGCCGGCCGCATGCCGCAGGAGATTTTGCTGATCGGCGTTTCCAAAACGCATCCCGCGGAAGCGGTGCGCGAGGCGTTTGCCGCCGGGTTGCGGCATTTCGGTGAAAACCGCGTGCAGGAGTGGGAAGGGAAGTTGCCCGCGTTGGCGGATTTGCAGGGGAACTGGCATTTGATCGGACATTTGCAAAGCAATAAGGCCGCGCGCGCGGCGAAGGCGTTTCATTCGATAGATTCCGTGGACGACGCGGCGCTGGCAGAGCGGCTGAACCGTGCGCAGGCGGAAAAAAGCGTTCAGGGAAAATTGCGAGTGCTGGTGGAAGTGCACCTGGGCGGAGAAGAATCGAAGAGCGGAGCAAACGAAGCGGATCTGCCAGAAATCGCCGAGCACATTCTGCGCTGCGAGCATCTGCAATTCGCCGGATTGATGTGCATTCCGCCGTATCGCGAGAATCCCGACGAGGTGCGCCCGTTTTTTGCGCGGTTGCGCGCGCTAAAGGAGCAGTTGGAATCGCGGCTGTCCGTTCATTTGCCGGTGCTTTCCATGGGCATGTCGCACGATTTTGAGGCGGCGATTCAAGAAGGTTCCACGGAGATTCGCGTGGGCACGGCGATCTTCGGTACCCGGCCGAAGCCCGCGTGAATCGAATAGCCGTGGCTAAATGAAATTTCAGGAGAGAGCATGTCGCTTTTTACGCCGTTGCGGTTTCGAGAGCTGGAGCTGAAAAACAGGATTGGCGTTTCGCCGATGTGCGAATACTCAGCCAAGGACGGCCATCCGGCGCCCTGGCATCTTGTACACCTGGGCAGCCGGGCCGTTGGCGGCGCGGGATTGGTGTTCACGGAAGCGACAGCGGTGCAGGCGATTGGGCGCATCTCGCCCGCCGACACGGGAATTTATCTAGACAGCCACATCGAATCCTGGAAGCCGATCGCGGATTTTATCCGCGAACAGGGAGCCGTTCCGGGCATGCAGCTTGCCCATGCCGGCAGAAAAGGCAGTACGGCTGCGCCGTGGCTGGGCGGACAGAAAGTGCCGATTAGTGATGGCGGCTGGGTGCCAGTGGCGCCAAGCGCGCTGGCCTTTGATACGACTTATCCAGAGCCGAAAGCGCTGAGCATCGCGGAGATCGATCAGATCGTCGAAGACTTCCGCTCTGGGGCGAAACGCGCGTTGGCGGCGGGATTTCAGGTGGTGGAGGTGCACTCCGCGCACGGCTATCTGGCGCATGAATTTTTGTCGCCGCTCTCGAATCTGCGCACCGATGAGTATGGCGGCAGCTTTGAAAATCGCGCGCGCTTTCCGCTGCGTGTAGCGAAAGCGGTGCGCGAGGCGTGGCCGGAGAAATGGCCGGTCTTTGTGCGCATTTCCGCCACGGACTGGAAGGAAGGCGGCTGGGACCTGGAGCAGAGCATTGAGCTTTGCAAGAAGTTCAAGGCGCTCGGCGTGGATTTGATTGACGTTTCCAGCGGCGGGCTGGTTCCCGGAGTGAAAATTCCCGTTGGGCCGGGCTACCAGGTGAAATTCGCGGCCGCCATCCGTCGCGAAGCGGGAATCTCGACAGCCGCAGTGGGCATGTTAACGGACGCGGCCCAGGTGCAAACGATATTGACCACTGAACAGGCGGACATGGTGTTTCTGGCGCGGGAATTATTGCGCGACCCTTATTGGCCGAGGCGCGCGGCGCAGGAACTGGGCGTGAAGCTGAAGCCGCCGGTGCAATATGAACGCGCGTGGTGAGCGGTGAGTTTTCTGGACATTAAAGAAGATGCCGCGCGCGGAACGGTAAGTTTTCCGGTGCGCGTGCAGCCGCGGGCCAGCAAGGATGGAATTGCCGGCGCATTGGACGGCGCGCTGAAGATTCGGCTTTGCGCGCCGCCGGTGGAAAATCGCGCGAATGAAGCCCTGGTCGAATTCCTCGCTGGCATTTTGAAAACCCCGAAATCGGCTGTTAGAATCCAGAGCGGCGAGCACGGAAGAAACAAACGCGTCGAGATTCGCGGCGTGACGCGCCAGCAGATTCTCGATCTCCTTCGCGAAGAAGCGTAAGCGCAGCGCCCTCGAGAAGGATTTGTGCGTGGCCGGCACAGTCAATTACGAAGTCATCCAGAGCGATTTGTAAAGTGCGCGCACCGCGGCCAACGTTGTCATCCTGAGGATTTGTAAATCGCCCGCACTGCGGCCTGCGTTGTCATCCTGAGGCTCCGGGCCGAAGGATCTCAACGTTAAATTTGTGCTTGAATCTAGCATCGAGATTCTTCAGGCATCTTCGTCAGATGCCTTCAGAATGGCAACTAGCGCCAACCGAGACAGGCGGACATCACACCATGCCCTTGAACATCGAATCGATCCAGAAAGACCTGCGAGCCGCGAAGCTGGATGGCTGGCTGTTTTACGACTTCCGCGGGCGGGACCCCATCGCGCTCCGCATCCTGCAATTGCCCGAAGGCATGCGCACGCGGCGCTGGTTTTACTTTGTACCCGCGAAGGGCACACCCAAAAAACTGGTGCACAAGATCGAGGCACAGGCGCTTGCTTCGCTTCCGGGCGACACGCTTTATTTTTCCGCGCAGGAAGAGTTGCGCGGCAATCTGAAAAAGATGCTGGGCCGCGCGAAACGCGTGGCCATGCAATATTCGCCGAAGAACGCCATCCCCTATGTTTCGCTGGTGGATGCAGGAACGGTGGAGCTGGTTCGCAGCGCCGGCGTGAAGCTGGCAACTTCCGCGGACCTGGTGCAGAAATTCGAAGCCTGCTGGAGCGAAGCGCAACTGCAATCCCATCTGGCCGCCGGGCGCGCGATCGATAAGATTGTGCAGCAGGCGTTTTCGCTGGCCGCGCAATCTGTCCGTGAAAAAAAGAACCTAACGGAATACGACCTGCAGCAATGGATCCGCAAGCGCTTTGAGGAAGAGGGTGTCTCCGCCGATGAGGGCCCGGACGTGGCCGTGAATCAGAACGCCAGTGATCCGCACTACGGTCCCTCGCGCGAATCCTCCGCCACGATCAAGGAAGGCGACCTGCTGCTGCTGGATGTTTGGGGCAAGCAAAAGACCGAGGGGAGCGTCTATTACGACATTACATGGGTCGGCTATCTGGGCGCGAAAGTCCCGGAGAAATACGCGAAGATTTTCAGAGTAGTGCGCGAAGCCCGCGACGCCGCTGTGGATTTGATTCAGAAGAGCGTGAAGGCCGGCAAGCCGCTGCAGGGCTGGCAGGTGGATCGCGCGGCGCGCCGCGTGATTGAGAAAGCCGGCTACGGCAAGTATTTCTTCCATCGCACTGGCCACAATATTGGCCAGGCGATTCACGGCAACGGCGTCAACATGGATGGCCTGGAAACGCACGACGCGCGCCACCTGATCCCCGCCACCTGCAACTCCGTGGAACCGGGAATTTATCTTCCGGAATTCGGCATCCGCAGCGAAGTGGACGTTTATATTGACGAAAACGAAGCGCGCGTCACCGGCGCCGTGCAGCACGAAATTCTTCCCCTTCTGGCTTAGGTTCCTTTACTCTGGAGAGCGATGGACGAACAGCCGCCGATCCCCGTGCCCGCCGAAATCGAAGCGCCACAGGACCCGCCACAATCCGATAAGGGAATGTCCAAGGAAACGCGCGCCGCGATTTACGGCGTTGCGGGCTGGATTGTGCCAGGCCTGGGACACGCGTTGCAATTCATGTGGGGCCGCGCGGTGGTTGTGTTTCTTGCTGTCGGTATCCTGGTTGCGGCAGGCGCGTCAATGCGTGGGAATGTGTTCACGCGGGACGGCAGCGACGCCTTTGACACGCTGGGCTACGCCGCGGACATGGGAACCGGAATACTCTATGCCGCGGCGCGTGAGATGGAGCCGGAAGGCTCCGACGTTTCCCACGCCGATGGAGATTACGGCACGCGCCTGCTGGCAACCGCGGGTGTGCTGAACCTGCTGGCCGCGCTTCATGCCTATGAAGCGGCGCGGGGGCGCAAGGCGTGAGCAATTTTCCCTCGCTGCAATTAAGCCATTTCCAGGCGTTTGTGCTGTTCGCCTTGGTGATTTCCGTGGCGTTCGGTTTTCTGGGACGCCGGCGTCCCAAAGACCGCGTCAAATATATCCTCTGGTCGCTGTTCCTTTTTCTAGTCGTTGGCATCGGCATCGGCTGGGCCATGTTTCCGTTTTCCCGCTGAACGGACTCGCGAACACTCCGCTCCGCAACGAATTGACAGTGATTTTCTGCGGATGTTATCGTCATGAAGTGGGCCGAGGTAGCTCAGTGGTAGAGCAGTCGATTCGTAATCGACAGGTCGTGGGTTCAACTCCCACTCTCGGCTCCATCTAATTTCGGTCCAGCCCGGAGACATGGGTAACAGAATGTACCGGCTAGATGGGTAACACTTTTGGACCGGTCAGATTCCTCAACCCTTTTACCTTCAATGAATTCTCAATAGCCAGTCTTGAGCGCGCGGAAGCTTGCGTGTTTTGTGTGGTTTGATGAGAGACGCACGCGATCGTTTCTCCGGTGCGCCGCCTGTGGCTGATCCAAATAATGCTCCTAGGAATTGCTGGCCGTCCTCGATCCGTGGGAACGGGTGTAGAATGGGCGCGGCATTTGGATGGTAAAAAGGATCTCCCGGTTGAAAGGCGGAACAAAGATGAGCGCGAACTTCCTGGAGAAACAAAGCACACGGCGCAAAATGTTGCGCGATTCCGCGGCATTTGCGGGAAGCGCGCTGCTGGCTCAACTATTTCCGGCCAGTCTTCTGCGAGCCGGCGTCCCTGGTTTGCCGCAGCAGGCGGCAACGGCTCCAACCGACCGCCTGACGGCCATGCGGGCACAGATGGGTAGTGCACCGATCCAATCGCAACCGCTCGCGGAAAATCTCACATTGCTTTCCGGGCCTGGGGGAAATGTCGTGGTGTTGAACGGGCCCGATGGCAAGTTCGTGGTCGACACGTTTTTGCTGCCGGCGTGGCCGAACTTGAAGGTAGCTCTCGACGGGTTGGGCAACGCGCCAGTGAAGACGGTGATCGACACGCACTGGCATTTCGACCACACGGACAATAACGCCAATCTGCATGCCGCGGGCGCCACGGTGCTGGCCCACGAAAACACCAAGAAGCGCATGGCGGAGCCACACGATTTTGCGCTTTTCGGTTTGCAAGTTCCGGCATCCCCCGCGGATGCCTTACCGCAGCAGACATTCAGCAGCAGCCAAAGACTACAGGCCAACGGAGAGACCCTGCTGTTGCAATATTTTCAGCCCGCGCATACGGACACAGACATCTACATCCAGTTCCAAAAGGCCAATGTGATTCACATGGGCGATACTTTTTTTAACGGCTTTTATCCGGTTATCGATTCCAGCACCGGCGGAAAAATCAACGGGATGATTGCCGCCGCCGACACGGTTCTGCCGCTGGCGGACAGCAATTGCAAGATCGTTCCTGGGCACGGACCGCTGGGCAATAAAGCGGAGCTTAGTAAATATCGGGACATGCTGGTGGTGGCGCGCGACCGGGTGCAAAAATTGAAATCTGCCGGAAAATCGGCCGACGAAACAGCGGCGAGCAAACCGTTGGCCGATTTGGACCCAGAGTGGGGCCACGGCATGCTGAACAGCGACATGTTCGTGCAGATGGTTTACCTGTCGCTTTGAGTCGTAGCTAAGCCGCCTCTTTCCGGATACACAAGTCCGTTGAACCATCGTGGGCGCGGTTGAACTTATCCCGAGGGCTCAGTGCGTTGCGGTTAACGTGCAGCCTGCGTCGCCATGCAATGATGTGGCGAACTGTGTAGTGTGCGTGATCTTGGATCGGATTGCGTGGAGGCTTTCCAGGTGAAAAAATTCTTCGTGTTGCTTTTGGCCTTCGGGGGCGGGGCCTTCGCGCAGGAGCGGAAGGTAGATCCAACGTGGTTACACCGCGATGTGGCGGCGCTGCGCGAGCAGGCGGTTGATCTGAGCAGCAGTTCGTGCCATTACACACCAATCTTTGGAGAAGGCGACGCGGATCCACAGGTGCCGCAAGCGGTGGTGCGGTTTGGCGAACTGACAGTTGATCCCCACGGTGCTTGCCAGCCCGTTGTCTATCCTCTTCAGGAAGTGCTCCTGCTTGTGCGCGAGGGCAGCGGAGTTCTGCGCTCCGGCGACGAATCCCATCCGCTGGCCCCGGATGATTTTGCGTATGTTCCGCCAACGGTCCGGCACACCATTTCCAATCCATCGGATCGCGCTCTGAAACTGGTGATCACTTCGGTCAAAATCGCTGCCAGTGTTACGATCGCGCAACCCGCGAAGGTTGAGGTCGCGAATCTGAGCGAATTGAAGGAACAGACCGTGGGAGGCCATCCCAAGTCCGTGCTCTACAAGTTGCTGATTGGGCCGCGCACCGCCGCGCGCGATCGCATCAACGCGGCGTACACCGTCGCCGATTTTTTCGTCATGGACTTCGCCAGCGGGGGCACGAATTTTCCGCATCATCACGAGGTCGCCGAGGAGATTTATCTAGTGCTCGATGGAGAAGGGCAAATGGCCGCGGGCGGTGGGATGGACGGAATAGCGGGTCTGCATCCGGCCAAGGCGGGCGACGCATATTATTTTCGCCAGAATTGCACGGTGGGCTTTTACAATCAACCCGCGCCGGACGCGAAAGCGCATATTCTTGCCCTGAGGGTTTTCGTCCCGATGCCGAAGAATCCGGATTAGGCGAAAAGCAGGGCCGCTAGCGACTGGCCTGGCTCAACTCTTTTGCTGGCTGCAGTTGTTTGTCCAATTCGGATTTGGCCGCGTACAAATTCGTCAGCCGGTCTTGAAAATTTTGCGCCTCTGGGACAGCGGCGCGAATCGCAGCTCTAAGATTGGCGTAGAGCGTCCGATAAACCGGCCTGCACTCTTCCGAAACGTCGCAAGCGCCTCCCCAGTTCAAGCGCTCGCCAATCGCCAATAAAATCCGGTTCGCTTGCGGGAGCGTCATCTCTCCCTGCAGACCGTGCTTCACCCATTCCTGAGCCGCGCCGAGCCGCTGAATGGCCGCATCCTGTTCCGCGTCGCTCATCGCCTCATTGCTGATGATCTCCAGCATGGATTGTTCCAGCGGCTTGTCTATGGTCTCCGCAACACTCACGGTCGCTTTTGATCCAGAGAGCAACTCTTCCAACTTAAACGCATACTCGCCCGCTTTTTGATGGATCACGGCCAACTGTCCGCCCGCCGCCTGGGCCGCTTCCTTATCGGACTTGCCTTGGCGGAGTGCCGTCCGATATGCCTCGAAGTCCCCCGTTGCCAGATTCCAGATCGCTTCATCCACCATGGCCTTCGCGGAATCGCCAAAGGTCAAGTCGCGGAGGCGCGATCTTGTGGGCGCGTCGCTGGTGGTTCGTATGGTCTTTGCCGGTGGGGGAGCCTGTGCGGGCTTGGGCGAACCAGACTCTTTTGGCTTTGACTCGGCGGTTTCCACGGTTAATACGGGTACGTTTTTTTCTGCTACCGGCGCTTGTACGGCGTTCAGAGTGACAGGATCTTTCGGAGCCGCCTCGGCGGGTTCCGCAATCACCGGCAGGCCGGCCTTTGCAGCTGCCGGGACAGGGAAGGGTTTCGGCGAAACAACAACTTTGGGTTTTATCGCAACAGATTCCGCAGGTTTGCTGCGCTCCTCGGATAGAACCGGAGTTTCAGCTGATTCCGATTCCGCCGTCAGGATGCGGGCTTCTGGACCATGGTCGCGCGAGGGACCCAGCTGCTTCGAGTGACCCTCACAGACATAAATCGGCTCACTGCCGCCCTTTTGCCAAAGAAGTATGACCGGTGTTCCAAAGTCGCAATCGAGCCGGTAATGCGCGGAAATGGATTCCGGCGATCTTCCAGTCTGAAGCCGCCACTCGGCGCGGCTCGTGCAGTTTCGTTTTGGCACATGTTGATTCTAGCGAAGCGCGGATTTGGGCAGCACTGCCATCCACGGCGGAGTGCCGGAACATGTACGCTGGCCATTCGGTCAGGTCCGGCTTGGAAGCCGCCATGGTGCAATCGGATTTTATAAAGAAAACCTGAGCACATCGCAAGCAAACCCGTGAAGAGTAACTTTTCGCGCTAGCCGAGTCTGTATAAGAAAAATACAACCTTTACTGTATTTCCTCAAAAAATAAATCATATAGGCTAGTCACGTCCCCGGAGACATAAACCCGCAGACTACAAAGACCCTGGCCCAACCCAGTTACGTGTCTTCTTCGGAATCAGGATTCATGCGTGGCTAAACAGATTCTCATAGCTGATGACAGCGATACCGTCAGGCGCATCCTCAAGACGTTCCTTGAGACCCGCGACGACCTTATGGTCTGCGGGGAGGCGGCGAACGGTTTTGAAGCCGTGGAGAAAGCCAAGCTTTTACGCCCTGACCTGGTGCTCCTTGATCTGGCCATGCCTGAAATGAACGGTGCGGAAGCTGCGTCCGTGTTGAAAAAGTCGATGCCGCATGTGCCGATCATCGTGTTCACGATGTTCAGTGAAAATATTGGAAGGTCGCTTACATCGGCGGTTGGCGTCGACCTGGTGCTTTCAAAGCCGGACGGAATGAAGGCGCTGGTGGAAGCGATCGAAAGTCTGCTGAGGCGAGACCAGCCGCCCGTTGAGCCGGATCCGGACTGAAGCTCGCTCTATTATGCCTGTCCGCTGCGGAGCGCGGATTTTTTGGACGCACTCGGGTCGGGACTGCAGCGCGATTGACTATTGCAATTTGGCGTACTCGGCCTTGGCTTCTTTCAGGATAGGGACGTCGGGATCGGCGTCTTTCCAGATGGTGAGGAAGTCTTTGTAAGCCGCAAGGGATTGCGTGCGTGCCACGTCGGCGTCAGCACCCTGGGTCGACTTTGCTTTCATCGCGTAGGCGCGCGCCAGGCCGAGATGTGCGAGAGAAGCTGTCCAGCAGTTCCACACGATTCCACTGTGATCGATGATTTTCTGAAACTCCGCGGCAGCCGGCCCGGCTTCCCCATTTGCAAGATAAGCCTCGCCGCGAACGTATGCGGAATTAAGGCAGGAAATGTTGGTCAGAAACCCGATTTGTCCGGTCTCCGTGGGAACAGCAGCTTGCAAAAGCTGGATTGCCGCAGCGGGATTCTTCCGGCTTAGAGCCACTTGCGCGCGAATCGTAGGCAGCCAAAGCGCTTGCATCTGGGTGTCCAGGGGAAAACGCCTGTTCAGGTCCTGGGCGATGGATTCGGCACGCGCCGTATCGCCGGTCATGGCAAACGCCATCGCCGCTTCCACATTGACGCTTTGGCTCGTGGGAGTGAGCTTCAACCCGTCGTTTGCGGATTGCTTCGCCAGGGCGTCATTGCCAAAGGCGGCTTCGCGCACGGCCTGGTTCTCATACCAGAACGCCGCGTTTTCCTTGCTGTCCGCGCGGATGGCGGAATTTGCGGCGCGCTTGGTCAGGTCACGTGACTTGACGAGGTGGCCGGAGAAGGCTTCGGTGTCGGAGTCCAGCGAAAGGCCGTAGTGCTCGTAGTCCGGCTGGCTGGCGTACCACTTCTGCTGCTCCACAAGGCCCGCGGCATCGGACTTGATAAAAGCGATGGCATACAGCGCGTTGTGAAGCAGGAAGTCTCCCGACTTTCGATCAAACGATTCCTGCACCGCTTTACGGGCGTCGTCGAACAGCTGCAAGGCCAGACAGGTATTCGCGAGGTTTCCGTAAGAAGCGGGAGTATTCGGGTTCAGGTGGATGCTCTGATGATATTCGTCGCGTGCCTTTTCGTACTGGCCAAGGCTCGCGTAAATGTTGCCAAGCGCGTTATGCGGACGATCGTCGCGCGGATAATTTTCTATTTGCTGCAGATACACCTTGGCCGCCTTTTCCTGCTCACCCGTGTAGCTGTCGTAATAATTGGCGATAATCGACATTTTCTCGCGTTCGCTGGCATGATCGCGCAACTCATAGGCCTTGACGACGTACGCACTGGCGCGCTCCAGTTCGCTCATGTTGCTATAGGTATTGCCCACCTGGCGATACCCCATGGCGAAGTTAGGGTCGAGTTCTATGGCGCGCTGGAAGTAAGGGAGACCGGCGGCCTGGCCCTTTGCGCGGACTTCACTGAGTCCCACGCTGTAGGCCTTGAGGGCATCCAGAGAAGATGTGGTGGCGTCGGCAAGCGGCACATCGAATTTTTGTACGGTTGCCAGCGATTCGCCGAGTTCGCCGCGCAATTTCGACGCTGCCTGGCCGACGGCATCCAGAACTTTTTCCTTGGCGGAGGCGGTGACCTGCTCCTGCGCAAGAACGTCGCCGCTCTGACAATTCACCGCTTTTAAGCCCAGGACATATTGACTGCCGAGACCCGCGATCGAGCCGGCAATATACGCCTTGCTGCCGGAGCGCTGGCAGAGCTCGCGCGCTACATCCGGGGTGAGCGGGCTGTTGGCCGGACGAGCCATCAGCTTCAACGTGTCCGCGACTTTGTTGTCCGCAAGAACGTTGAGGAACGGCGATTGATTCAATGCCACGGTGAGGGCTTGCTTGAGCGTGTCGTCGAAAACTGGATCGCCCGTGCTATTGGCGAAATCCGCAAGGACGATGGTGTCCTTGTCCGTGAGTTTAGGTTTATTGAAGAAATGGAGATAAACCCATCCGGCGACGATGGCAAACGCGGCGAGTCCGGCGACGGGCAAAATAAACTTTTTCAGTCGATTGGCGGGCGGGATGAAATCAGGGGAGGCGGGAAGGGAAGAGGAGCCAGAACCAGAAGCGGCCCGGCGGCTGCCGCTGGAAGGCTTTCCTGGTGTGTCGGAGAGTGCGGCTGGCTCTCCTTCTTCGACCCTTGCGGTGATCGTACGGCTGGAAGAAGTTTCTCGCTTCAGGCGTTTCAGGTCCGCGCGAATATCCGAAGCGTGCTGGTAGCGTAACTCGCGATCCTTCTCCACCGCTTTATTAATGATGCGTTCCAGTTCCTCGGGAACCTCGCTGTTCAACCGCACCGGAGCTACCGGGGCGCGGTGCAGGATGGAATCAAAGATCGCGGCGGAAGTGTCTCCCTTGAACGGGAGAAATCCGGTGGCCATTTCATAAATCACCGCGCCGAAGGAGAAGAGATCGCTGCGCAGGTCGAGTGGTTTCCCCAGGGCTTGCTCGGGCGACATGTAAGCCACGGTGCCCACGGCGCTCCCCGCGTTAGTGAGCTGATCGTCGGTTCTATGATCCTGCTCGTGAGAGGCGTCCGATTTTGTGTCCCCAGAGACGGCGACGGGAGTAAGTTTGGCGAGACCGAAATCGAGGATTTTCGCGCTGCCTCGCTTGGTAACGAAAATATTGGCAGGTTTGATGTCTCGGTGGACGATGCCTTTGGCGTGCGCGGCTTCCAGAGCGTCGGCGACATCGATGCCAACTTCGAGGAGCGGTTCCATTTCCAGGGCGCGGCCGTTGATCAGGTGCTTTAGCGTGCTCCCTTCCATGTACTCCATCACGATGAAGACACGGCCATCATGTTCCTGAATGTCGTGGATGGTGCAGATGTTGGGATGGTTCAGAGCGGAGGCGGCCTTGGCTTCGCGGCGGAATCTTTCCAGGGACTGGAAGTCTTGCGCCATATCTTCGGGTAGGAATTTCAGGGCAACGAAGCGATCGAGGCGGGTGTCCTCAGCCTTATAAACGACTCCCATCCCGCCACCGCCCAATTTCTCGGTGATCCGATAGTGGGCAATCGTCTGACCAAAAAGAGGCTGGGGCTCTCCCATGTGGCCGCTATCTTAGGTTGAGTATTCGGGCAAGTCAAATAATCCACTTTTCATGGACGGCAGAGACCACAGATCGAGTGAGCGAAGCCCGTCGAAAAAGTTTGCCGGCGCATTGATCCGAGTGGTCGCACGTACCCGAATTTGGCGGCGCGGGTCAGCCGCGCTTCTTCAAGTCTTGAAACTGGCTGATACGCACAACGCCATTAGGAAAGACAGCCCGAATCTCCAACCTGCCGCCCATGGCCTTGATCACACCCTGCAGCGTGGTGATGTACATATCGGCACGTCGTTCCATTTTGGAGACGGCCGCCTGATTGACGCGTAGTAAGCGCGCGAGTTGTTCCTGGGTGAGATCGCGTGCTTCTCGCAGTTCATCAAGCGCCATCTCGTCGATCATTTTCGCGGCAGCCGCCTCGTTGCGTGCTCGGCGCTCAAGAGACATCCTTGCCTGGAGTTCCTTAAAGTTCTTGGCCATTTTTCTTTTTCTCCTTCTCAAGGGTCAGCAAATGTTCTTCGTAAAGCCGGTCTGTGATCGGCACGAATTCCTCGTACCACCTGTCGTTCCCAGTCTTGTCCCCGCCGGTGAGCAAAATGGCACAGCGTTCTGGATCGAACGCAAATAGCACACGTTATGGCCGGCCAGCGTGCTGGACTCGTAATTCCTTCATGTTCGAGTGGCGCGAAGATTGAATCAGGTCGGCGTGCGGTCTTCCGAGTGAAGGGCCACGCATCTGGAGAAGTCTAACCATTCGATCAACGCTGTCCTGCTCATCCTCTGAGAGGCCATTCCACCAGTGCTCGAATTCACCAGTGAAGGCAACTGCCCATTCCATGGAAGGACTATAACAGCGATGGAATATGATGTCAATTGCTTGAAAAACTGCGATTCGCTAATCAGGCCATCTCCCACATTATTCATTACTGCGCCCCAAAAGGGACTATAATCGCCTCGCTGTGGGGGAATTGGCATGGCGAAAACTGGCGTACAAATCCGCCGGCTTCTCTTGAAGCTGTTGAAGTTTGAGCCGGAGTTGCTCGCCAAAGCTCAACAAGGAATCCGACTTGCAACGCGTGGGCATTGATGCGCTCATACGCGATGCAGTTGAAAAACACCTAAATGACCTGAAGCGGGCGCGCGAAGAATTGAAGGAAGCGGAAATGAGAGAATATGCGGGTTTGCTATTGAGAGCCCATTTCGCGGAAGACCGCAACGAATGCCTGACGGAAAGCGCTATTCGGTTGATTGGCAAACAGCAGCATTAGGCGTTACCAATCCAAGAGGCAAGTGAGCAGCCGCCATCCCAGGCATTATCGAAAATGGCAAACCCTGCTTCTCCCGTGGTATCCATACCCGCCCGCGTATTCCGCGTCCTCCAGGCGAGCAATAGCGGACTGCGTGGTGCCCACCTTCTTCGCCAGTTCGGTCTGAGTCAATCCGGCAGTCTCCCGCATCTCGCGCACCAGCAACGCCAGATCAATCTGGTGCAAAGTGCGACCGAACGTCTTGCGGTAGGGTGCGCTCTTGCGAGCACGCCGTCCGAATTAGATGGCTTCCCGCTCTTTCTGTGATACCGCATAACGGTTTCGGCTACTTCATCCAAAGTCTCCTTAGCTGCTCCGCTCTTGCAATCTCGCCCGGAGGAGTCTGTTCCCGTCTTTTTCTGAAAGTCCCTTGACGTAATCACGATCAGCATTCCCGGCTGGTAGACCAATATTTTTTTGTAACCAGCTCTAAAGTAAAGAATCCGGAAAATGCGGTCGAATTGCTTAACCCGCAGCTCGAAAATGCCGGCAGCCGTAATCGGAAAGGTGCTTTTGGGCAACAAAGACTTGGCGGGGTGTTAACGTCAGCCGCGGCGCGCTGCTTCAATTGCGGCGACGTCGATCTTCTTCATCGTCATCATCGCGTCGAAGGCACGTTTTGCTTCGCCGCCACCGGCTGCAAGCGCATCGGTTAGCGCGCGCGGGGTGATCTGCCAGGAGAGGCCCCAGCGGTCCTTGCACCAACCGCACTGGCTTTCCGCGCCTCCATTGCCAACGATCGCGTTCCAGTAACGGTCTGTCTCCTCCTGGTTGTCCGTGGCGATCTGGAAGGAAAAGGCCTCGCTGTGTTTGAAGGCCGGGCCACCGTTCAGGCCGAGGCAAGGAACGCCCAGGACGGTGAACTCAACCGTCAGCACATCGCCCTTTTTGCCGCTTGGATAGTCACCGGGGGCCTCGTGAACCGCGGTCACTTTGCTATCCGGAAAGGTCGCGGCGTAAAAGCGCGCCGCCTCGTGGGCGTCTTTGTTGAACCACAGGCAGATTGTGTTCTTTGGCTTCATGTTGGTGTGCTCCTTGTGCTCGATCGGGGAGAACGCCGCTGCCTTTGCGTCGTTCCAGGTCAGTGACCCGCCACGTGATCCGCTGATCTTCTGCTGCGCAACGTCTCAAGTCGGTCGCGATCCGTCCTGCCCTTCCAAATCATATCGCTGGCAGTGAATAATTTCGAGATCCAAAGCGAGGACTGCCGATTTCCGATTGGTTCCGATGCAGGTTTCTTCATTTGGAAACCGGGGAAACCGGAGACAGAGGTGATGTTTCCCTGATTGTATTTTCTCCAGATAGAGAGGTTGTCAGGCTCCGTACGTCTCCAAATTTCCTCGGGAGCTTGCTGCCAGCACAACGCGAGGCTCTTCTCCTTACAGATTCCGTTCGATCTCCATGTTCCGCAGCATGCCTTGGAGGGCGTTGTCCATCTCCTGGTGAGGCTGCGATCTGGTGCTGCAAAGCGCTGCGGCGCAGGAGCCGTCTGAATTACGAATCATCAGGGCCGTTGAGCCTGGCAGACTGCCGCTAATCCACCAACTGCCGGAGCCATCCTGGGAAATCATCCAGCCACGAGCCCAGCGGGCATCGCCTTCGGGAGAGGCTGGTGCCGGAGTGGTCATAACGCGAACGGTTCCGGGCTTAAGAAGCGCGGGAATGCCGGGCGCCCCAGCCACATGATTCAGAAATTGCACCAACTGCGTTGAGGAAGCGATCCAGCCCGAAGTGGAATCCATCCGATTGATGTTGATCTTGTAAGGATCTTCGGAGTATTGCCCGGTGTAAACCACTTCGTCCGAAGCGCGGTGCCGCTCGCTATTCTGCGCGATCTGCATGGTGGTGATTCCGCACGGGGCGAGAATATTCGCCTGCACATAACTCTGGTATGGCTGGCCGGTTACCTGCTCAATCACTCTGCCGAGCACGCAATATCCGAAGTTGGAGTACGCCCAACTGGCGCCGGGCTGATTCGTCAATGGCACATTGTCGATCGTCTCAGTGATCAGCTTGGCCTGATCCCAGCCGTTGTTATGGAACATGGGATCATTGTCGTCCGCCGCCCATCCGCCAGCCGTGTGGGTAAGCAAGTGATCCACGGTAATGTCCGTAACATAGGTTTTGTAGGGAGGCTTGCCAAACTTCGTGCCCAGTATTCCGCCAGAGCCAAACACATGGTCGGCAAGATTCAGCTTGCCGGCTTCCGTCAACGAGAAGATGGCCACGGCGGTGATGGATTTGGAAAGGTCGGCGATGCGAAACAGGCTGTTTCCCTCTGCCTGTGCGACATGCTGGCGATCGGCCATGCCACCGGCACGATCAAAGACAAAACGCCCGTCCTTCGAAAGCGCGATCGAGATGGCCGGCACGCGGAACTGATTTCGGAACGGCTCGATGAATTGCGCCATGCCGCCCCTTTGCCTTTGCGGGCCAGGCGAAGAAGCAAGCGACTTTAGCGCGGGGGCGCCAACGGCGAGGGAGGCCGCCCCTCGAAAGAGGTTGGCGACAACCGTTCTGCGCGTGTACGTGGGTATTGGCATAAGCTCGGTTGATCATGCGTCGCGAAGGTTACTCTTGACGCTGGCCTTGAAACGATCCCTTCCCGCCGCGATCGTGGAAGTTCCCGTTGTAACTGCTGGCCTGCACAATCCCGTTCACCCTTGGCCCATCGACTCTTCCTCGAAAGGTCAGCACATTTCGCGTCTTGGTGCGCACCACCAGATGTTGGCCGTCGATCGTACCTTCTACTCCGCCGGACTGATTCGGGCCCTTGAAGTGGCCCTTGATGTTGTTGCCATCCTGTTCCAGGTCAAGATACTTCGACGATGTGCTGCCGTTCGGATCATTGCAATAAAGAATCCATTTGCCTGCAACATTTGCCGGTGGCTCCTCGGACGGCGGTTGCTGCGAGGATACCGCCTGGGAAAAAATTGCCAGCAACAACACACCGAAGAAACGGCAGCTCAATTTCTTCATTTCGGGCCCTCATTCTTGAATGTTATTCGCCTTGCAACCATCGCCGGCATCCGCAGCCTCGAAACACGGAAATATGCCACCCAAGCTCGGTAGTCTCGAACAGCTTTGTAACCTAGCCTTTAGCCCCGGGCTGCCACAATTCGATCGGATTGCCTTCAGGGTCGTGCAGGCGGGCAAACTGGCCCATGGAAGAAATCTCCGGGTCCACCTTGACGGCGATTCCCGCGGCTTCCAGTTGGGCCGCCATTTTGGCGAGATCGCGCACTCGAAAGTTCAGCATCCAGACCTTCTGGGGATCTCCGAAATATTTCGTGGTCTCCGGGAAAGGAGCGAACGCGGTGGGCCCCGCCTCCTGCTGCCAGGCGGAATCCCCCGGACCCGATGGGATCAGTGAGACCCCCAGGTTTTGCTGATACCAAAGTCCCAATGCCTTCGGATCGTGAGCCCGGAAGAAAAACCCTCCAATGCCTGTCACTTTTTCCATTTGCGTTTCTCCCATGATTTTATTCGGAGCAGCGGTCTCCGCGGGGCGAGGCGAGACCTCTGGCGGTGTGGCTGGCGGCGCGGCGAAGCCAAGTTGCTTGCGATTCCAGAGGAAGCTCGACCCAAAAGCAAAGGACAGGGTTCGAAGCAGCTGGCGTCTCAGGAAAAGCATTCCATCCTCCGTGCGAGAAGGGCGCGGCCCGAGCTACGATACCTGCGCAGATGGCGTTTTGGAAGCGTAAAGAAAGTTGCCCTGGTCGAATTACCGGCGCTCGTCATTCGAGCTGCTGGCCGCAATATGTGGCGGTTGCCAATCCAGGCATGAACGCAGAGCGGAAGCCGCGGAACAGATCGCGGCGCCTTGGAAGTAGCCGCCCGAGTAACTCGGCCGTGTATAGGCTATTGACATATGGCGGGTAAATACTTAGTCTTTTGCCTGAAACGCCGGAACCTGAGGTATCCCGACGTTCAAACTGTGCGAGAGTCCGAAACTGCCTTCGCTCTTTTTGTGGTGGGCTCCTTCTTCTTTCCTTTGACCCGCCCGGATAGCTCGCCAATATACTGGAGGATGTTCGCCGTGGCATCTGAAAACCGACTGCGTTTTATTCGCCCGATGCAGAAAGTTTCACGGAGGGATCAGGAGAGAAGGCCAGAAGCTTCCAAGGATATTTCAGAATTCGATGTAAACGGTCAACCGGCTATCACCGTGGGGGAGTTCGAAGGGTTGGCCGAATCATTTGACACTCCGCTCGAACAATTCTTCGATGAGGACGAGCAGGCGCCCTCATTGCCAAATCTACCGGATCGCCTGACTTGCGACGATATTGTTGGCATAAAACGTCGCAAATAACTCCAGAGTTCGTGCGAGCGGGTTATTCCGTTGGTCAGCAGTCCCCTGGGGAGGACTCGTTGAAACCGCTCTTTTTTGAACGAAACAACCAGGCCAGCGCCGTACGAATGGATTGGACCAGCAGCCTGCCCGAACGCAAAATGCAGGCATTCAAAAGGTACGTCCGCGAACTGGATTCGTCGTACCTGATGCTGAGCATCACGCTCGATGAAGCCATCGGGTCTCGCAAAGAAGGGTTACAGCGCGAATCCCTGGAAAACCTCCTGATCATTCCGGAGTTAGTCGGATACTTCACAAAACAGCTGGATGGAATCCTGCGCGCGATGCAGCAGCACGTGAGGATTCATGGTGCGGAGCCGAACGTCGCGCCGCTCGATCCCGCCAATTTTCTTAGCCCGGATGGAATCAAGCGCGCACGCCGCAGCCAACTGGTGAGTTTGGTCTTAATTACGAAGCGAAGGCAGTCGCTTGAAAAAATCAGCACATTGCGATTGCTGATGCGGCAAATCGAAACTGGCCTGCGCGGCTCGGCCAGGGAATTGATTTCCGCCGGCGCCGCGCCGCTGCCAACGCCAAATTGGGAAGCGTTGGACGCGCTGCATTACGACCTGAACACCTGTCTCCGCGAAACGATTGTGCTGCTTAAATGTTTTCTGCGAGCAATCCCCGATGCCGGCTTGGCGGAATTCCAGAATATTGCGGCAACAATGCATTCACAGCCCAGGCTTTGCACGCACCGTCATGAAATTCTCTTTTGTTCGGACGAAACTACCCTTTTGAATGGACTCACTTCCTTTCTTGCGGATGCCTTGACCAGGCGGAATCCGGCAGTTGTCTGGGCCACGGAGCCGCACAGGGAGAAATTACGCCGTGAGCTGCGTCGAAGGGGCATTAATGTTGATGGCGCCGTTCGCGCAGGACTTTACCTTGCGTCGGATGTCTCTGAGCCGCCGGATGCGGAACACCTGGTTGCCAAGTTCACCAGCTTGCGAGAGGCCGCAATCAGGGCGGGTAACGAACATCCGCGCATCGCAGTTTGTGGGGAACGCGCCGGCCGGATGTGGGGCGAAGGACAAACCGATGCCGCGCTTCAACTCGAACAGAATTTAAACCAGTTAGCCAACGCTCATGGTCTGGATATCCTGTGCGTCTATCCCTCCCCTACCAGCCTGCAAAAGGAAACCGCGGTCAAGACGATTTGCGGCGAGCACTCTGTAGTTTCTTCTGAATGAGAAGGGGCCCGGGCGCAAGGGTATCAGAATCCCAAAATCGCCTGAGTGATAGCCGCCCACCATCCGGGATTTGCCCGCCAGGTGTACAGTGCAAAACCCTGCACAACGATCATCGCGCACAACGCGTAGACATAGACTTTGTGAACTCGGCCATCGACCACCCAATCGCGCGCCATGCCGGCCAGAATCAAGAAGTCTACCGCGAGATAAAAGAGGTTATGGTCAAACATGAAATCGAACCGGGCGATGGCGGCGTCCATCAGTTGGCAACTCGCTATGAACACAAGTCGCCGGTGATATTCGGGCTTTTTTCTCCAATAGACCGCCAGCGCGATGCAAGTGCCGAAGATGAACATATCGGCGAAAGGAATCGAGAGGAAAGCCGCCACGTCCTTCTGATGGAGCGTCAAAGCATCGAATCGCGCCATGACCACCGCGATCGTGAGGCCCAACACAACCATCACCACGGCGAGCGCGGCCCCAAACCAGCCAAGCAAGCGGTGCACGCTGACCTTTCGCGCGCGCACCAGCGCCGACTGCGCGATAAAAAAGGCAACCCACAGGGAGAAAACGGCGCCGTGTATCCACAGAAGCACCGGCCTTGGCGGGTTGGCCTGAAACAGGTTGGCGTTGACCGTGCGGCTGAAGCCCACAAGCACAATCGCGGCGAACAGAAACGCCATGCAGAGATAAAAATACCGGCTCAGGAATGTCTTGAACCGCTTTCCTGCGCTTGCTTCCCCTGCCAAGCCCACGGCTACCCCTGCGTTTCCAATGGCCACGGAACTCCCCCCTTGAGAAATCTGCCGATGTAAGTCCTTCCGCCGTAGGCGGTGAACAGCCCCATCAATCCCACGTAGATAAACAGCGGGTAAATCAGGTAGGTTCCTTCGATTGCGGCTGCCCCGCTGCGCCGCTTTGCCGAGAATGCCAGGTGCAGCGACGCCGGCACGAACGCGAGGACAGCGATAAATACTTGAAGCATCTCGTTCCCCCACTGAGCTAGTCACGCGCTGGGGCATCATACTTCAGTTCTTCAAGACGTCAACTCGTAGCCCCCTCCCGCACATTGATCACAGCTCCTAACTCCCGGCGCCCGAAGACCCACGCATCAAAAGACGGAACGTGCGGCACCCGGCAATCGAAATACTTTCCTTGTGCACGTCCATGCCGATATATTTGGTGCTGATCATAAAGAACGTTCCCCCTCTGGAGCGGTTGAGCTAGCACTCAAAACCCTACTCCACAAAGGGCGCCCTTTTATATTGCGTGCGTTAATCAGGCTCTACTACTTTGGCCACTCCTCGGGAAAGAGTTTCCCGGCTTCTTCCGGAGAGAGATCGCCACCCGCAAGACTCACGGCATAGGAAAGTACCACGTCGCGATTGGCAGCGAGATCGTTGCGTGTCGGCACCATTCTGATATCGGGTATAACTCCGGTGTGTTCCAAGCTTTTTCCGTCTGGCATCAGGATGTCCGCATGGCTAATCTGTGCGCCATAGTCTGGAGGAGCGCTGTACGAAGTGGCTGGAAAGCGGTGGGAAAAAAAGTTAGCTTCCATAACGCTGCCGGCTGTCCGGTCTCCGATAACCGTAGCACGATGCTCTAATTGCATGGTTCGCGCAAAGATTTCCGAAGCGGAAGCGGAGCGGCTATCCACCAGGACAATGATCTTTCCTTGATACGCCTTTTTATTGCGCGACTTGGCGACCGACGGAGAGTTTGCCTTCCGCATTACCTTCTTGCCGACTATCACATTGTGATCCATGACGTTCCCGATCAGGCGCAGCAATGTCAGTTCCTCACCGCCGCCGTTTCCCCGCAGGTCCAGAATCATTGCCGGATAGTCCGCGGAATTGGCGACCAGCTTGTCTACAGCCTCTTCAGGCACCATGAAGGTGGGGAAATTCCAGATGATCACTGAGTTACCAAGCGCGTGCGAGCGGTAAAAGAATTCCTGTGGGGGCCTGTCATACCAAGAGGAGTCTATTCCTGCAGGGGCGCTGTAGTGCTCCGCGGGCATCTTGGGGCTAAGCATCAATGTACGTTGCGTGCCATCGAAACTTTGAATAACGAGTTCGTCGGCAGCCTGGGGCCGCAGTAGACGGAATAGATAATTGATCTCCCAAAGATTGTCGTGCGTGGGAACGATGGTGTTGAAGGAGAGTACGCGATCCCCAACCTTCAGCCCTTTCTTCTCTGCATCACCACCGGGCTGCACGGCGATGATGTAGCATTCGTCGCCGATCATCGCGTACCTGTAGTCATAAATTCTCTTGTGCGACCTCCGAGGTGGCACCAGATACGTGTGCGAATCATCCAACTGTCTCAAGACCCACGCGACTGTGGCGAGGGCTTGGTTGTAGGATTTGGCTGTTTTGACGCGTTCTTTGGCCTCCTGGTAAAGCGCATCCAAGTCCACGCCGTGATACTTCGGGTCGTAATAGTTGCTCTTTACGTCCTGCACGACATCCCCAAGGATTATTTCGACTATGCGCCGCTCTTGCGGGTCGATGGGAGCCTCTTGCCCCGTGGAGTCCGTGACGGCCACCACAAATGCAGCTGTCAGTATGAGGAAGACACAAAATACGATGACGGATAACTTTCGCATATCACGAGAATACCTGAAGGACCGCTTCGACTCGTTGGACAAGATAGAGTAGCTCCTGATATGTCGCGTTACCGGATATGTGGCTCATAGCACCCGCGAAGACGAGTGCCCCAAAAGTCCTGTTGACAATGAGTCACCAAACCAAAACCGAAAGGGTAGGCTACCCAGGAGTGAGAGTCTATTATTGATTCTCTACAACTAAAAAGTACCTACTAACGTAACGTGCTAAAATTCGGGAATGGATGCGCCGCCCGCCAGGACTTAGCCTCTATACTCTAGTTTGTTGGTATGCCGCCAGGTGTGGCAGTTTGGCTCTTACAGGTCTGCAGAAACCGTTGCAAGGAACCTTGAGGTTTTCCTATGCGCACATTTCCGAAATCCCTCTCGGCGTTCCGGAAGATTGTCGATGATCGCGGCGAACGACTCCGAAAGCTGACACAAGAGGAACTCAGGAAAATCGGAGTCGGGCCGTTAGAGCAACTTACAGTCGCGTCGCGTCCAGCGACGATTGGAATCATCGTCCAACCCAAACCAGATGGGAGCCTCTTAGTCGTCATCCAGGGCTTTATGAAAGCACGCTTTGTTCCGGGGAAACACGTCGCCTTGGATGGTTTCATCAAGCACCCAGACGGAACCGTAAGCCCGATGCCAGACGAAGAGTTCTATAAATTTGATTAGGGGTTGCGTGGTTAAGTCCCGGTAAGTCGCGCGCATTCTACGCTTCGATGCAACACCATCTGATGTAAATCTGCTCTGTAAAGGTGGTGTTGTTATGAGGCCAGGAATGCGGTTTGGGCTTTCCGCGATCGAGAAGTGTGACGTTTGGACGAAATTTGGGGACAGACGAAAAGCTCCCCTTCCTGTCTAGAGAAAATAAAATGAGGCAAACGCCCCCTGCGTCACCAGTGCCCCAAAGTTCCTCTTGACAATAAGTCACCGTCTATTTATATTCACCCTAAGTAAACCTGCATCCGCTCCCTCTTCCCGTTTTGAAACCCACTTCCTCGCAAACCACTTCCGTATCCCGCGTTTCATTTCGGCTTACCGCTTCTATCTCCCGCATTTGCCTCACTTACAAACCCCACTTCCCGTAACCCCCTGCATTTGCCTCACCTACAAGAAATCGCACTTTTTCACAGAATCCCGCACTCGATCCGTTCAGCCGCCACCCCTGGTCTCCTGCTCAGTTCATCGCTCCTTCGGAGCGGGCGTTCCATCCGACCAGGTGAGCACCGGAATCATGAACTCGGTGATTGGCTCCGGCGCGCCCTGAAATTGCGGATTTAACAGTACCGGGGAGCCCGGCAGATCCGCTCCCCAGGACTTGGGATCGGTAAGCGGAACGTAAAACATCAAATGAGGCACCCAATGCCCGGCTGAGTCATTCAGATACCCCTGGGGTGACATCATGTAGCACATCGCGCCGGGCTCCAGAGCCGGCAGTCCCTTCGCATCGAAAGCTTTGATCCCCTCAACGATCTGCGCTTTCGATCGTCCCGCCAGCACCAATTCCGTTCGCTTGAAAGTTAGCGGCAGGATCGATCGCACCGCGGCGGGATTAAAGCAGATGGGACCTCGCATCTTTGGATTCCAGAACTCCGGAAAGTCAAAGGGGGACATCCAGGATCGCTCCACAAGGCAGACGAAACCATTCTTGCCCTTCACGGCAGTTTCATATCCCCGCGATCCGAGCACCATCACTTCGGCATCCGCTGAAATTGATGGAGGTGCTGCACTCCGTGCCATCGCAATTTCGGCATTGCGATCGGCGATAAGGTATTGATCGATGGGAGCCATTTTGGAGTAGGGCGCAGCGGCCTCTTGAGAGCGCGCCTGAAAAGAAACGCCCAGCAACGCAATCACAAAAATTGTCGCGAATTTTATGTCCTCCAAAACGTTTCTGGCTATCCTCATGGTCGCTTCTCCTTTCTAATCCTCCTCGAAAACTCTGGGAATTTGATCGTATGGGACACGGCAGTCTGGATACGTCCGCGCAAGGGTGACTATTTCTTGGCTGCGTTCGCTGCCATTCGAGCGCGGAACTGTTTTTCCTTCTGAATTTCTTCGTCGCTGAAGACAGATGCGAATTCTTCGGGCTCGAAGACCTGGCGGATCTCTATGTCGGTCTCGCCTTCGTTGGGGCATCGCTTGACCCACTCGATCGCCTCTTCGAGAGACTTGACCTGCCAGAACCAGAAGGCGGCGATCAGTTCCTTGGTTTCGACGAAGGGTCCATCAACCACGGTGGGGCGGTTCTTGCCGGAGAAGTGGACGCGGGCACCTTTGGACGAGGGGTGAAGACCGTCGTAGCCTATCAAGACTCCGGCTTCCAGGAGCTCGTCGTTGAATTTGTTCATGTCGGCCATGAGCTGGTCTGACGGGGGTGCGCCTTCGTTTGCGGAGTCTTCCGCGGCTTTGACGATGACCATGAATCGCATTTCGTTTGTCCTTTCGGGTTAAGTTGGTCTGACGTTCAAGTTCAGAGCTTAATCGCTGCTCTACCCATTAGTCGAACAAGAAGGTGCAGAATCGACACGGAGCACCGAGAAAATTCTCGTACCTCCCGGTAAACGCGCCAGCCGTCCATGTGGGAACTAGGAGCCACGTTTCCGGTTATGCGACTTCCATGATAGGTCTTTGTCAATAGGCAAAGAGTCTCCCGACACGCTCGGGAGGAGCGTGGGCGTAAATTCTTTCTGGTTCTTCGCCGCGCGTGTTGGATCGTCCTCTTGTGGACATCCAGTCCGACGTAAGACATAGGTTCCATGGGGGAGCCTCCTTGGTGTTCTGAATCAGCGTGCAGCTGAGTTCAGCTTTTTTACACCAAGCGCTCCTCCGTTGACCTATACATTCAAACTAATCGGGACGTAGGCAACCAGTGACGACCTCGCGGTATCTCACGAGGCACAATGCAATTCAGATTCGCCCAACTCCTGTTCGTACCGGCGCTTTTTGCGTGCCTGTTGACTTTGCAAAAATCCCCTGTGAATGGACCCTCGGATTTGCGAGTCGAGTTGCGCTCAGCCAGTGGTTCCAATCACTTCAAAGTAGGCGAACCAATCGAACTAGAGGCAATTTTCTCGAGCAAGTCTCCAGGCAAGTATCTAGAACCTTGCGGGTTGTTTGGCAAAACCAATATCAGGCCAGGTTTTGGGCTTCCAATTTGCCGGTTCTTCACTCAGTGGTCCTTCGCCCTCAAGCCGGACAACGGCTGGACCGATATTCAGGGCCTTTCAGTAACCGGCGGGCCCACGTTTGAGGTGCCCAATCATGACCTCTCCGCGAATCCAGTCTCCTACTCATATACGCTGACCGACGCATACCGTTTCAATGAGCCTGGCGAATACCACGTCACACTCACAGTTACAGTCGGGCTCGACGACGAGAGTACGCAGCGCCCACCGGGCGCCAACCCAAGTGCCCACCCGCATTTCATCACCCTGACACCTGAAATCGTGCTTCACATTGTTGCGAACTCCTGATTAACGCGAAAGCGGAAAAGTGGGTTCCAGTACGAAGGTGTCGAGCGGGCAGCTTGCCGGACTTCCTGTTGACCAGCGTAGCGCTCGGCGGTACGCTCCTGTCATGAATACCGATGTTCTGAGACGCACATTGAATCGGATTCTCAGTACGCTCAGAGAACTGTTCATGGATGTGCATTACACGAGCGTTCCGCTTTGGAGACCTTGGCGGGATTTCTAAAGCCAAGCCAGGCGCCCCACGTTCCGCAGTTTGCTACGTGGGTCTTGGAAAATCAGGGGGCAAACGGAAAGTTCCCCGTTTCTATCTGGCCAAACTTAAATCAAGTAAACGTCCCGTCTGTCCCCAAATCCGTCGCCAAATCTAGGAGTTATGGCGAAGCGTATGATTCGGAAATGAGGGCAATCCACATAAAGGCTTCGCTAATTTTTGTTGTTCTTGTGTTGATTGGTGCGTTTTCGCCCCCATCTATAGCCTGTTCCGTGGCTGGCTGCCTAGGCGATGGCGTCGAAATGCATTCTAAGTTTACGGTCGCCGTTACTCATCAAGGCAAGCCTCTCCCCGGTGTATCCATCGAAATTCGTGGATTTGGTGGCGAAAAGAATGACAGTAAATTATTTTCTGGACTGACCGCCTCCGATGGAAAGGCTAAGGTGGGAGCGCTTCCACCCGGATTGTACTGGCTCGACGCGGAATACCTGGGCATCTTTGCGGGTAGCCAATGCTTCCACGTTGCTTCTGGCGCGACGGGAAAAGCAAAAAAGCGGCTCAACTATGAATGGGGAGATTTGGCACCCGGAGTTCGCCAAATGGAGGGTAGGCTTATTGACTTGCGGTCGGGACAGGGAGGAACGCCTTTGTCAAACCTCATTCATCGTGTGGAAGTGCCCATAGTTCATGCAAAGGTCAAATTACAGAACCCTCTCACCACTTCTGTCTATACCACCGAAACGGACGAACATGGATACTTCCGTTTCGGCGAAGTGCCGCCTGGAACCTATGTTCTCCACATCGACGGAGGAACCGTGACGAATGGGCGCGAATATGAGTCGACCGATTTGCTAGTGGCTTTAAGCAAAAAAGCAAAGTCGGACACACTGTTGCTATCCAGGCGCGATGCGGGTGCAGGTAGTTGTGGTGGCACTTACTTGGAACTTCGCAATGCCCCGAACTAGAAATTCCGTCATCAACTCCTGGTAAACGCTGCCGGAAATTAGGGGACGAAATTAGGGGACAGGAACGTGTGAAAAAATTGGAGCGCGGAGGATTCGTGGTGTGTAGACTGCGCTCATGACGAACGAACCTGCCGCAGTTCCTCGCCTGGTTTCGATTAATCGGCAACAACTTGTTCTGCCAAGACGGGTGGCCCGGATAGTAATCCGATGCGGGTTGAGCGCTGGAGAAAACTCTTGGATTAGAGTGAATCCACCTAACGCGGAGGGTGCCCCAGGTTCCGATGTTTGGTACCTGGGTCTTGGGGTGGGAGTTTCATTCACGACTGGACGTCGATCGCATTGAGGCCCGGTTCTTTTCGGTAGTAGCAGGCCCAGATGCTCCACGGCCAATCTTTCGGATGCCTTACGAGGCCGCGAACAACGGGATTCGCGTGCATGTAATTGAGCTTTTCCGTCTTCTTTCCGCTGGTGCAGACGTTGAAATCGTAAAATCGCGCCTGCCAGAAAGCCCGCAGCGGCTCTCGTGTTGGCTCGCATGGCAAGATCAACTGTCCGGCGCGAAGAGATCGTTTTCGCTTGCGAAGCATTTGCGCTGCACGCACCTTTACTTTCTGAAGCACCGTCGGAGGCGTCCCCAGCTGCGGCTCACCGATCAAAAGATGGAGATGTTCGGGCATGATGACATAACCAACGAGAGGAAAACGCGTCTGGTGGCGTACTTTTGCCAACTCCTTCACGAAGATGTCCCGGGCTCGCGCGCTCTTCAGCAGCGGCAACCGTCGGTAACAACTGAAAGTAATAAAGTGCAGGTGGCCTTTGCCGTAGAAGCGCTTCAGTCCGGATGGCATCGCAAACCCCACGGAAGGAAACGGCACCCCCAGGACCCAGGTACCCAACACCGGAACCTGGGGCACCCTCCGCCTCTCTATACTTTCCCGAGACGTGACACGGTGATATCCTCTCCGCGATTCTTTTGTCAACGAATTTCATTTCTTCAACCCGGGCCACCCGCCCTCCTAGGTTCGATTTTTCCTACCCCGAACAATAAAAAGGGCCGGAATCCTGGGTTCCGGCCCTGAACATCTCTAATTGGTTGCGGGGGGCAGATTTGCCTGCCCTGAGCAAAGCGAAGGGAACTGACGGCCTTCGGCCTTCGAATCCCGCGCAGTTTGCGGGATTCGCTTAATAAAAGTCAGCCCGACTCTTGCGGATCTGCGGTGCCACAAAAGAAAAAGGCCGGATGGAGCATCCGGCCTTTCCAATCTACTTTCTC
>CAWGRE010000002.1:0-44454 GCA_963824925.1 uncultured Acidobacteriota bacterium | reverse complement strand
TGGGCCTGGGTGGACTTGAACCACCGACCTCGCCCTTATCAGGGGCGCGCTCTAGCCACCTGAGCTACAGGCCCAAACAACCGTGGCAACAACTCTTTCTACTTTACCGTACCCCACAAATCCTGGCAATTCTCCTGCGAAAGAATGTCTCTACCATGCCCTCAGTTCCACACCGGCGTCTTCCAGGGCTTTTCGAACCGCTTCCGCGATTTTCGCCGCCCCGGGAGTGTCGCCGTGGATGCAAAGTGTATCCGCTTCAATGTTCACCGCCGTCCCGTTCAGCGTCACCGCGCCTCGCCCCTCGGCAATCCGGACGGCCTGCACTGCGGCATCTTCAGGCTTGTCCATTAATGCATCGCGAAATTTTCGCGGGCGCAGGCTCCGTCCTGTTCATAGCGCCTGTCAGCAAATGCCTCCGCCGCCACGCGAAATCCAGCCGCGCTAAATTCCCTCAACATCACCGTGCCGGCCAACCCCACCAGCAGCACATCCTGTCGCCACCGCCCTACACTCTCGGCAATCACGCGCGCAATCTCGGAATTCTTTGCTGCATCGTTATAGAGTGCACCATGCGCTTTTACGTGCGCGATTCGAGTACCGCTTTTTTCCGCAACCGCGGCCAGCGCCGCAACCTGCCGGTGGACCGAATCGCAAATCTGCGCCGGCGTTAATTCCAAGGTGACACGGCCAAAATTCTCGCGGTCCTCGTAACCCGGATGCGCGCCCACCGCCACGCCATGCCGCAGAGCCTGTTCGATTGTGGCGCGCATCATGGCTTCATCGCCCGCATGGCCGCCACAGGCCACGTTTGTCGAGGTCACGAATTGCATCAACGCTTCCTGGCTGCCATCCGCCAGCATTTCCGGCAGCTCACCCAGATCGCAATTCAAATCCAGCCGCTTCACGCGAATAATTTCTCCTCGGAACCAAGCAGCCGATGCTGTTCAATCCACAACCTGCGCGCTTCCCATCGACGGGAATGAACTCATAGAAGTCCCCGGCGACGGCGGTCATGGGCCGATAGGCAGCCGCTATCCGAAGGCTGGAGATCTCGGGAGCAGCGGACGGAAGGATCGAAAATTGCAACTCCCGGGCGACCTTGAGCTCATCATCGATCGCCAGCAAGCGGCGCTCGCTGGCAAGGATGATCTGCCCAGCGACGTACCCGAACGATAGCAGGAACACGGCAAAAGCCAGACGACTTGAAAGGCCCGATTGCTGGTAATGCAGCGGGCGCAATAGGCTAGACCACAAAGCCTCGGCGGCTAAAACGAGCGTGCCGGCGGCTAGAACTCGGCGGTCGAACAGAACCAGAAACTTGTCAGACAGGTTTTTTACGATAACTAGCGTTATTAGGAGAAGAAGGCCGCAGTCCGAGACAAGTTTATGGTAGAGAATGAACTTGTCGGCTGCGCCGCCGGCTGCGAACCAGCCAATTCCGAGAATCGCGATTACCACCTGCGCAAGAATTAAAATCTTGATGAGAAGCCGAATTCTACCGCGGCTTAATTCCAAGAAGGCCAACAACGCAACCACAGCGAGCAAGTACGCGATCAGAGAGTTCACGTAAGGGACGCTCGCTTGAAACACGGGCGGCAGAGCCGCAACGACAGCTGGCGACCGAGTCAGAAGGCCGGTTCCGTACATCGGCTCCATATTCCCAGCCAGAAAACGAGGCGTACGCCGCTCCGCCGACGGAGGGCCGCAAGGAAGCAAGCTGCCAATCCGATGAACAGGAAAACCCCGCCAAACACGATGTCCACGAGTTGGCCGCGGAGCATTGCTAGAGCTTGGTCTTCCAACCGCCCACCTCCCAAACATCCTCAAGATACCAGACTCGATATCGACGTTGGTGCACCTCTGTTTGATTTTGGATCGGCACGCTTCCGCTTTGATGCATAAAACAAATCGATCAGCGAGCCTGTCCTAACAAATATGGTTTCTGGTCTTGCAAACCAGCCGCTCCCTTAGTCAAAGGCAATGGAGAAGAAGATAGGCGACGGATACTGGGATTAAGCCATGCGACGGGCGATGAGGAATCAGCCGCGCGGGTCTGCGCCGGAGAAAGCTCCCTGTTGCTTATACTCGGGGCGGATTTCGAGGTCCGCTGGCTCGAGGGATTCGATTTCCCAGCCATCGGCAAAGGCATCGAACAACTCGGACTGCGAGACGCGTCGGGGTCCTTCCGTTCCCGGGGTAGCACCGCTCCAGCGTGGGGCGAACAAAGAGGCCATCGTCCTGCAACCAAATGTTCCACTGAGCAAAGAGCTCGAAACTCACCCCAGCTCGCCGGCTCAGTTCTCTCAGCGTATATAGCAGCCCAAGCTCGGAAATCCGCTTCACTCCGTCACTTCCCCCTTTCTGCATGCCTAAGCCTGTTTTGCCGGCAACGTTTGCCGCGGCAAGCCTCACCCGCTTCCCAATAGGTTGTGCGACCGAGCAGGGGATCGGTGGGAGCGGCTGCGTCCTTTCAAGTTTATAGAAACGGAACACTCCGAATATTACGCGGAGTTGAAAAACAAATTGCAGCCGGCATGACGGATGTACAGTGGTTTTAAATTCATAAGTCTATGTCGAACAGATCCCCCGCACAGAGTCCATTTCCCTCTGCACTTCGCTGGAGAGCCCACGGCGTTTCCAGCGGTCGCAGCTTGGCACGATTGCGCCAATGGAGCGCCTCGAGAACGACCTGGAGCCGTTTGTGACCTGATTGACTTAGAGGTTTAGCCCAAAAACCATAGGAGTCTGTTGAAAAACTCGGCTCGGAACAGATTTTATTTGCCGTGACTATCCCCTGTCGTGCTACGGAGTACTGCAGGGAGGAACACCGCCGATGATGGGTCAGCAGAGACGGACAGAGTCGTTGTTTTATTATTTCCGGTTGGAAGAACAGATTCCTACCGATCACTTGCTGCGAATGATTGACGACCGCGTCGATTTCAGCTTCGTGCGAGAACAGCTGAAAGACCTTTATAGCCCCACGGGCCGACCCTCGATCGATCCCGAGGTTCTATTGCGGCTGTTGCTGGTCGGCTATCTCTATGGGATCACCAGCGAGCGCCGTTTAATGGATGAGGTACGCATGCATCTGGCCTATCGTTGGTTCACTCGCCTTGGTTTTGACCAAGAAGTTCCCGACCACTCGACGTTCTCCAAAAACCGCCACGGTCGATTTCGGCAGTCCGGTGTGTTTCGGAAAGTATTTGAGGAGATCGTGCGCCGTTGTTTAGAGGCGGGTTTCGTTGAGGGGCGGAATGTGGCAGTAGATGGCACACTCGTGGGAGCCAATGCCAGCCAACAAAGCCGAGTTCCCAGGGAGAGATTAGTGGAGGCGGCGAAGCTCTCCCGAACGGTTCAGGAGTATCTGACCGAACTAGAGCGCCAGAACCCTGTGGCGGATTCAGAGGGGAACATGAAACTTCAAGAGAAGGTTTCGACGACCGATCCAGATGCTACCTGGGCTGTCAAAAGTGGGCCGGCGGTGCTGGGCTACTACGACAACTATCTGGTGGACACCACCAGCCGAGTCATTTTGTCGGTCGATGCGACACCGGCCCTATTCAGTCAAGAAACATTGGCCGCTCGACGTATGGTTGAGCATGTTGGTCAGTTCGGAATTCAGCCACAGAATCTGGCAGCCGATAAGGCCTATGGAAGTGGAGAGTTTCTGGCTTGGCTCCTGGCACGAAACATTCAACCGCACATTCCGGTTATCGATCGCCGTCACCAGACCCAAGGGCATTTCACACGAGAGCACTTTCGCTACGAGCCAAAAGAGAATGCCTACTACTGCCCTGAAGGAAAAGCACTGCGCTATCGCGGTCAGGCACGCGGCAGTCGGGGTAATGTCTATCGTTCGACAGAAGTTCAATGCCTCGGGTGTCCACAAAAGAAGCTTTGCACCTCAGGTCCCAATCGGAAACTATTTGTTCATTGGGACGAGCCAGCGCGACAAACAGTTCGCGCGCTGTCGAGTACGCCTGATTACAAACGCTCCCAACGAGCGCGTTACAAGGTCGAAGCCCTGTTCGCCGAACTCAAGCAACAGATTAAGCTGCATAAGTTACGCTTGCGACGACTGTGGAACGTTGCCGAGCAGTTCTACCTGGCCGCCACAGCCCAAAACCTGAAGAGGTTGGTACGGCATCTTGCTCAAAAGCAATCACCAGGTCTGAGCACGACTTGAAAGCTCCAGGAAGGAATGGTTTTGCGACGGTTTAAGTTTTGAGGAAGTATCAAAAGCACTGAAAGCGCGTTATCGCCGCAAGACCAACTTTTGTCGTTGGTCTGTTTTTCAACAGACTCCATAGGTTTTTGGGCAAGCTACGGATCGATCTTGGGTGGCACGCTCGCATCCAGTGCGCCACACGCCCGTTTACGGGGGATTAAACCAGGAACGTCCTGGCACGAATCGACTTTAAGCATGTTCTAAGCTGAGCTACGCGGTTCAAAATCGGCAAGAGTGCCCGACCACTCCTTTTCGTCCAATCCAATGATAACGGCGGGTCGTTACGGCTTGTTCAGGAACGCGCGGACGTGTTGCGCGATGGCATCGGCGGCGGTGTCGAGGGCGAAATGGCCGCCGTCGACGATGTGGATTTCGGCGTTGGGGACGTCGCGGCGATAGGCTTCCGGCTCTGAGGGATCGAAGGACAGCTCATACTTGCCCCAGATTACGAGCAATCGAGGCTGCGTTTGGCGCATCCAGGCTTGCCATTTGGGGTAGGAGTCGACGTTGGTGCGGTAATCGTAGAAGAGATCGCTTTGAATCTCGGCCTGGCCGGGCTGATTGAGAAAATAGAATTCGTCGGTCCAGAGGTCCGGGTCGTAGCGCTCGATGTTGGGATCGCTGCCGAGGTGGCGCGTGCGCGTGGTGGCCAGCGACAGGAGATTCGTGCGCAGGGCGCTTTCATTGGCGGCGCGATCGGCCCAGAAAGCGCGGCGAGTATTCCAATTCGCGCCCAGGCCTTCGTTGTGCGCCACGGCGTCTTGAACGATGAGCGCCTCGATGCGTTCCGGATGCGCAAGCGCCATGCGAAAGCCCACCGGGCCGCCATAATCCTGCATATAAAGGGTGTAGCGCGAAAGCCCGAGCGCTTCGGTGAAATGACTGAGAATTTCTGCGTAGTGATCAAAAGTGTAGGCGAAGTTTTTCGGGTCGGGCCAGTCGCTGTGGCCGAAGCCCGGGTAATCGGGCGCGATCAAATGATATTCGCCGGAGAGGCGCGCGAAAAGCGGCTCAAACATGCGCGAAGAAGACGGCAGCCCGTGCAGCAGCAGAAGAACTGGAGCATCTTTCGGGCCAGCCTCGCGATAAAAAATGGAAAGACCATCCAGCTTCACGGTGCGATAAAACGTCGGGTGTTCCACGGAATGCTCCTTCCCCTGCAGCCGGATTAGTCCGCAACCTCGAAGATCAGTTCCAGTTCGACCGGAGTTCCGAGCGGCAGGCTGGCTACGCCAAACACCATCCGGCTCGGGTTTTTGTCTTTTCCAAAGACGTCTTGCAGCAATTCGGAAGCGCCGTCCGCCACTTTCGGATGATCGCGGAAATTCGCCCGGAGGTGGCCACGTAGACGCCGAGCCGCACGATGCGCGCGACTTTATCCAGCGATCCCAGATATTCGCGCGCGACCGCGAGCCCGTTGAGCGCCGCAAGCCGGGCCGCCTGGCGACCAGCTTCCACATCGAGTTCCGCACCGAGGCGCCCCGCAAATTTTGCGGAGCGGCCTTCGGTGGGAAGCATCCCGGTGAGAAACAGCAAATTGCCGGTGCGCACCGCTTCCGCGTAGATGCCAAAGGGTTGCGGCGGGGCGGGAAGCTGGATGCCAAGTTCCTGCAAGCGCCGCTCTGCGCTGGCAGGCCGAGAGCTGTCCGGGGTTACCATTTGCCGGCGTGCGCGCCGCCATCCACGTGAAGGATTTCGCCGGTGGTGAACGTGGCGTCCGTCAGATACAAAACCGCATCCACAATTTCCCGGATTTCGCCGAGCCTGCCGAACGGATTTAATTTTTTCAACGCCTCGTGAGTTTCCTCTTTATGCATCGGAGTGCGGATCACACCGGTGCCGATGGCGTTCACGCGAATGCCTTGCTGTGCGTATTCGATGGCCAGTGCGCGCGTCACGGCATCGAGTCCTCCTTTAATCATAATTTGCACGGCCGCGGATACTCCGGCGATCGGCTGATCTACCAACGAAGTTGAGATATTGCAGATGCTGCCGCTCTTCTGCCGCACCATCTGCTTCACGGAAAGCTGCGAAACGTAGAGAAAACCGGCCAGCGTGGTGGAGACCAAGGCGTTGAAGTCTTCCGTGGTGTATTCGGTGAACGGCTTGGCGATCAGAATGCCGGCGTTGTTCACCAGAACATCGATCCGTCCGAATTTCGTTACGGCGGCATCCACGATCTTTGCGGCGGTCTCGCGGGTTGCCGATGTCTCCTCCGACCAGCGCAATATTCGGCGACTGAGGAAATGGGCTGGTTTTCTCAATATTTCGCGAGTTGGCGACCACGCTATACCCGCGCTTGAGAAATGCTTCCACCAGTCCGGCGCCCATGCCCTGCGATGCGCCGGTAACGATTGCCACTTTTTTTGGATCCGCCATGCTTACGCTCCTTCCAGGAATCACCGCGCGATACTTCGTCCCCGCGGCCGGCAGACGATTTGCCGGCACCCGAATTGTGATGCCGCATGTCGCCTGGCGGATACGTCTGGTTGTACAATGTGGGGTCTCACCAGGCCGTTCACTTACTCAAGGAGAGTGCCATGAAGGTTCGCCCGTCTATTTCTTTGCTTGCAGCCATGCTCCTGGCTGCGGTTACGTTTTCGTTCGCTCGCCCGCAAGCCGCGGCTCCGGGGAAAGACACTATTTTGCCCGCGGCGGAGGTTGGTACGAAACTGCTGCCGGAAAAAGTATTTTTCCGGGGCCAACTCGCCCCTGCGCAAGCCCGCAACAGCGGCGGCGTGCGCTATGCCGATGGATTTCTGGTGTTCGCGGGACTGGTGGATAGTTCCGGTTACTCGACCGGGATCAAGGAGAAGTATCAGGCGTATCTGATTAACGAAGTACCCATCGAAATTGGCGGACAGACGCTGAAGCCCGGCGCGTACGGCATCGGCTTTGTGGAAGGCAACAAATTTATCGTGATGGATATTGGCGCGCATGATGTTTTGCAGGCCACCTCAACCAAGGACGGAGACATGAAGCGCCCCGTGCCGCTGCAGTTCACCGCGGGAACCGGAGCAGGAAATTATCGCCTGTATCACGGCCGCGATTACGTGGAGTTCAAGCGAGCGATGTAACGGCCGCCCGCATCGGCGGGCTAGTGCTTTAACTCATCCTTTAATCTGACCGCTCGCCGCATCCCACGTTACAGTGGCGTGGCGGAAATACGATTCATTGGCCATGTGGCAAGCGAGCGCGGCGTTGTGCCCAAATACCGCGTCTTCCACCACGGGATTGCGCGTGCGCACGGCTTGCAGAAAATTCCACATGTGCGGGCGTAAATCGTCCCAGGAATCGCCCTTGTACGTGTAACCCTCCAGGATTGGCTCTTTGCCGGGTGCGGGATCGTGCTCCTGGTGCCATTTTCTGACATAGGTTTCGTGCATTTCATGAGGGTAACTGCTGGCGTAATAGCTTGGCGCGGTGTCCACGCCGCTTTGCGGGGAGTAATGCGATGCCGGTTTCCGTGACTTCCAGAATGCCCTTGGATCCCTGGAAGCGATAGAACTCCGGCGATTCACAGCCGAGATTCAGCCGCAGATACACCGGATATTTCCCGTACTCGTAAATCACCGCCTGCACGTCGGGCATGTTGCGGCCATCGTTCCAGCGAAGAATGCCTCCGGCGGCCGTGGCGCGGGCGGGCGGTTCGTTCCAGCCGAGCATGAAATTCATGCCGCTGACCAGGTGGACCAGCAAATCGCCGGCAACGCCCGTGCCATATTCCTTCCAGCAGCGCCAGCGCGCAAAACGATTCGCATCGAAGTCGCGCTTTGCCGCCGTGCCTTGCCAGGTATCCCAATCCAGGGTTTGCGGGGAAAGATCGGGCGGCGGCGGATATTCCCAGGCGCCAGTGGGATCGTTGCGGCCCAGCGAACCCTCCACCAGATTCAGATCGCCAATGATGCCGCTGGCAAGAAGTTCTTTCGCTTTGGCGCAGACCACGGAGCTGACACGTTGCGAGCCGATCTGCACGATGCGTCCGGTTTTCTTCGCGGCGGCCACCATCTCGATGCCGTCCTGCGCGCTGTGGGACATCGGCTTCTCGCAATAAATGTCCTTGCCGGCGTTCACCGTATCCACCACCACTTGCTTGTGCCAATGGTCCGGCACCGCCGCGATGATGCAGTCGATGTCCTTATTTTCGAGGAGTTCGTGATAACGCCGGGTGACTTTGATTTCGTCGCCGGCAATTTCCTTCGCCAGAGTGTGCCGGCCGTCATATAAATCGCAGGCTGCCACGCATTGCGTGCCGGGAAGGGCGACCGCCGTTTTTAGCAAGCCGGAGCCTTGCATGCCGATGCCGATGATGCCAAAGCGCACGCGTTCCAGATTTGCACCTTCCAGCATTCCAGGAATATTCATCGGTTGCAGGGCGATGCTACGCGCGGCAACCATGGCTCCCGGCCGTAGCGGTGCTGGTCTGGAGAAACGATCTGCGGCTGATCGGTTTTCTGCTCATTGCTCTTTCCTCCGTGGCGCCAGAATTTATCTCTCGTTTGCGAATTTACGGCAGGGCCTGGATGCTGATTTCCTTGAAAAAGACGACGTCTTTCTTGTTGTGATTCTGCAGGCCGAAGTAACCTTCGTCGGGGCGCGGGCCGCGCTCGGGCTCAAAATCAAACTTTTTCGCGGGGACCGGATCGCCTTCGCGATAGTCGGTCACTTTCACTCCGTTGACTTCGACGACGGTGTGAGGGCCGTCGATGGTGATGATCATGGTGTTCCACTCGGGGCCGGGCTTTCCGGGTTTTGCCAGTGGCTTGGTGAGCGAGTAGAGCGTTCCGGTGACGTGATATTCGTCCTCGCCGCCGTCTTCCGGGTGATTGTCAATTTGCACTTCATAGCCGTAATGCACCGGCATCCACGGTTCGCGGGGTTCCACGGGAATGCGGATGTAGACGCCGGAGTTGTCGTTGAAGTCGCGCATCTTGTAAACCACGCGCAGCTTGCAGTGGCCGATTTTTCCGCCGGTCCAGTAGAGCAGGCCCATGCCGCCCTGCGTTTCGATCAGGCCGTCGGTGACGATCATTTCGCCGGGGCCAACGTGCTTCCAGCCGTCCAGATTTTTGCCGTTGAAGAGTGGTTTCCAATCGGCGGCGGGTTTTGCCGCGGCCGCAATCAGAAAAATTGCCGCGGCGGCCAGCAGCCCTGCTCGGATCATTCGCATTGCGCACCTCTCAAATATTTCAGGCAAATAAATTTCGCGCCATGAACCAGAGATTCGCGGGGCGTTCCGCCAGGCGCCGCACGAACCACGGGAAACCAATAGGTGCCATAGGCAACAAGCACCGCTGAGCGATAGCCTTCGCGCGCCAGTCGCTCCTGCTCTTCGCGCTGGATGCCGAAGAGCATCTGGACTTCAAAATCCTTTTTCGCGAGGCCGATTTTTGCCGCTTGATCCGCAAGCCGCCGGATCAGCGGCACGTCGTGGGTGCCAAAGGCAGCGCGTAAGCATTGGCCCGCCATCTGCGCGGCCATCATTGTTTGCGCAAGCGTGAAATAGCTTTCGTCCACGTCCTGTTTTTTGGGGAAGGCGATTTCCGGTGGTTCTTTGTACGCGCCTTTTACCAGGCGGATCGAGGGGCGCAGCGGCAGCAGGTCCTCCACATCTTTTTTAGTGCGGAAGAGATAGGCCTGCAGGCAGATTCCTACGTTCGGGTACTTTCCGCAATGCGCGCTTGTAGATTTCCAGCGTGGCAGTCGGCGTAGGAGCTTGCTTCCATATCCACCCAGACGATGGCGCCCTGCTTCTCCTGCGCGATGATGCGTTCCAGATTTTCGAAACAGAATTCCGCGGAGAGGTCGAGGCCGAGTTGGGTCAGCTTCACAGAAACTTCGGAGTTCATCCCGGCGTCATGGATGCGGCGCAAAACTTCCAGGTAGTGCTGCGTTACTTGCTGGGCTTCGGCGCGATCGGTGACGTTCTCTCCCAGATTGGTGAATATGCTGCCGATATTGCGCTGCGCCAGCGTCTGGGCGGCGGCCAGCGCGGCATCCAGGGTTTCGCCCGGCATGAAGCGCGAGACGCTGCGGCGCACGAACGGATAGTTCACCGCATTCTGGCGTAACCATTGGTTTTGGGAAGCCGCAAGCAAGACGGACCGCATCAGCGACATTGTTTTAAGGCGCTCTCAAGGGAAAGTAAGCTGCTTCTAGCGGCTTCATTCTAGTGAGTCTTGTTCGATATGGCTACGGTTTGGTAGCGCCGGCATCTTGCCGGCTAGTGAGCCGAGTCTGCGAGGCTTTTTGAAAACGGTTAGCCGGGATTTCTCACCAGTTGTGAATTGAGGTTGTGAAGTGGGTGGTGGAAGGTTGATTTTGGTGTCTCGGACCGAGACGGCGAGCGGTTTTTGATTTTGTGCGGTGTGGATCGAGGCGTGATTGACACGGAAACGGTTTTTGCGCGCACCTCGCCCGGGAGCGGGACGATGCATCTGTTTTGGTGAGCGTTGGTTTTTCAGCAGCGCAGAGCTGTGTAAGCTGCGGCGAAGACGTTCTGCCAGGGATACGCGCCGCTGTAGCGGATCCAGATACGGCGTGCCGAGACCCGCACCTGCGCGGCGATTTTCAGGAACTTCAGGCGGATGGTGTCGACCTGGGCTTCCGCCCATTCCGTGCCCGCCAAGCCCAACCTCCGCAGCGCCTCCAGCAGCACGTAGGCGAGCGAGGAAAAGTACAACCGCAATTGATTGGCCCGCAGCGTCTCCGTGCTCAGCCGGTCCGCGAAAAGGCTCAACTGCTCCTTGATGCGATTCTCCATCTCACCTCTCGCGCAGTATAGCTGTTCATAGAGTTTCTGTGCAGACCAGGCTTCTTTGCCGAGCGAGGTAACCAGGTAGCGAGGATTTTCCTTGCCTTCGATTTGTTCGGCTTTGGCGATCACGCGCCGGGCCCGCGACCAGCTTTTCTTCGTGCGATAAGTGAACTCACAGAACACTCGCGCGGGTTTTCCCGTGCGCCGATGTTCTTGTTTAGCTTCCCGCATCGCGCGTCCGATGATCCGCCGCAAGCGCTTGTTCCGCGCGAAGCCGAATACATAGTCGACATCGTTGTTTTCGCACCAAGCCAGCAGTTCCTCGCGACAGAAGCCAGAGTCCGCCCGCAGAATAATCCGGGTCTTCGGCCACCTGCCGCGAATCTGCCGCACGATGCGCTGCACCTCTTCGAGACTTCCGGCGCTGGCGTCGATGTTCGAGGGCCGCAACCGCGCGCACAGCAGATGATCTCCGCAGAACACATACAGCGGCAGATAACAGTAGTGCCCGTAGTAGCCGTGGAAAAACCGCGCTTCCTGCCGCCCGTGCAGCGGCGTGTCGGTGGCATCCAAATCCAACACGATCTCTCGCGGTGCGCCTGGGTGCGCTTCCATAAATAGATCGACGAGTAGGGTGTCCAGTGCTTCGGCGGAGTAACTGATTTTGTTGTATCGTTCGGTTGCCGGGGAACCCGCGGGCGTCAGTTCCAAGCGGTTTAGCGTGCTCTTGCCCGCCAGCGGCGTGTGCAGGTCGCGCCGCCCGGTCAGCATCCCGAGCAGTGGATCGTTGCGCAGTTCTTCGTGGTCGTTCAGGTCTTCGTAGCCCAGCGCCAGGCTGTAGACGCGCTGCACCAGCATCTCGGAAAGCGCATGCTCGATGCGCTGCGGATCGCGGGCGTCAGTAAAGCAACTCACTACGCGGTGTAGCAACCCGATCTTGCGATCTGTCGCGCGCAACAACAACGCCCCGCCCTCGGTGGTCAGCCGTTGGCCGGAAAACTCCGCCACCACCCGCCGCGAAAAATGTCCTTCAAACTCGAACTGCGACTGGTTACACTCTGTCATTAGAAAGGCCGCCCTTCTCTTGGCATTTACTTCGACTAGACAACGCAGTTATGCCTGAGTTGACGGCCTTTTTCTACTTCGAATTAATCCTCTTTCCCAATCCTGGTGAGAAATCCGGGCTAGGCTCCTGCGCTCTTTGATTTTCGTTTTCGGAGAACAGAGAGGATTGCCGCTTCGCGGCGCGCTTGCCTGCAAGATGCAGGCGCTACCAGCCTGCTTCCATTATTTTGTTGCGGGTGGGAACGAGGAGAGGGAAGTGGCTTCAGACAAGAATTGTGGCAATTTAGCGCGCACTGCGGCGGCTTGTTTGCCCAGGCTGGCTTCGGTGGCTTCGCGCTGTTTGATGACGGCGGAGAGGTCACTGCCTGGTGAACCGCGCAGGAGATCCTCGGCCTTCAGGAAGCAGGCGAACGCCAGAGTCTCTGGTTGCTTTTGGCGCTGCAGGAACTGACCGTAATTCAGCCAGTCGATCGCGGAGGCTTTCGCATCGCCGGTTTGTTCATCCAGCTTCAACGCCTGCTGATAGGAACTGGCGGCTTCGGCGGGTTTACCCATCCGCTCGAGTACATCGGCGGAATGGGCCAGCGCAAGACTCTGCAACGGAGCGTCGTTCGACTTTTGCGCGAATTGAATGGCTGCGGAATATCCCTGCGACGCAGCGGCAAGCTGGCCGCTGGAGTCATCTCCATCGGCTACCTTGATCAAAGCCGAAAGCACGGTGTGATTTTCGCCGCGATGTTTGTCCGGCTCTTTTGCCACATTTTCCAGGTATGCGCGGTAGTGCCGCGCCGCGGCCGCCTGCTCGCCCACCTGCTCCAGTGACTGCGCGAGATACAGTTGCGCGTTCGCCTGCCGGGGATCCACATCCACGGCGCGCTGCCAGGTATCAATGGCTTCGGTGTCGTGTCCCAGTCGGTGGGCCAGCAATCCGTAATTCACCAGCGCGTCCGCATTTTTTGGCGCGATCGCCAGCACCCGCTGATACGAGGCGTACGCCTGGGCATAATCGCCGGCCTGAATCAGTGCTTCGGCATAAGCTTGCTGCACAGCCACATCGCGCAAATTCACTTCGGCCGCGTGTTGCAGCGACTGCAGCGCCGCGGCTTTGTCTCCCGAAGAAGTTTCCGCGCGCGCCAGGCGCAGTTGCAGGAGGCTGTCGTCTGGAGTCCATTTGGCGGCGCGTTTCAGATCCGATAAGCTCGCCGCGACATTGGCGTAATAAAAGTGCAGCCGGTCAAACCCTCCCCAGAGGAGCAGCACAACAACCGTCCCAACGCGCAAAACGCGGGCGCCGCCGCTGGCTCCGGCCATCCAGCCCATTCCCCTCGCAAACGCGCTCGGCGAATCACTCGCCTGCGCAGCTCCGCTTTCGGGAGTATTCAGAAGGAAACGCGCGATCCGCGAATCCCGCAGCTTCCAGATTGCTCCATCCAGCAGGAAGTGGTGCAAATTCACCAGCGCCGTGAAAGTCAAAAAGCTGGCGCCGAAGTCGGCGTGAAACACGCGGCTGACAATCCATGGACCCGGGACAAACAACGCGATTCCACCGGCCACCAATACCAAAAGATATCGCGCGTAACTCCACGCCGCATTTCCCGCCGCGCGGGCTTCCTTACGCTGGTAATAACTGGTGATCCAGAGATATTGCGCCGAATGCAGCACCGCCAGAATGCCGCTGGAATAGCGGGTCTGCGGCACCTCTTTCCCGCTCGCCAACTCGATGATCGCCGGCAGCAGGAACCACAGGAACTGCGTGGTCACCAGTGTGGCGGTTGGCAGCGTGGCCTTCCAGCCGCCGCGGCGTGCCAACGGAGTAAAGCGCTAAGGCGCTAGCGCCCACGAAGAAAATAGCCAGCATGAGGCGTGCGGGAAGTGTCACCACCGCGGGCAGCCCCAGTGAAATGATCATTGAGTCGCCCGATGGACCGGTCTGAAAGCTCAGCAGCAGCATCAGATACGACGCGATGAAGGAAAGATGCAGTAAGCGCCGCTCGTTTTCGCTGGGCGAGAGTTCGGCGCGACGGGCAAACATCATGGCCAGTCCGAAATTCTGTCCCGTGTAGTGCCACGGGCTCCAGCAGATATACAGCGTGAAAATCCACGGCAACACGGGATACCACAGATGCGCCAGCAAGCCCGCGGCGGCCAGCAACAAAGCCACGTGGATGGTGTAAAAGCGATAGCGCGTTACTTCGTCGTAAGAGCGATAGGCGCGGTACGCGGTGGCCATGAAGTGCGGATAGTTGAAGAGCAGGGCCAGCAGGTAAAACGCGAACGACCACTGCGCGGTCTTGCCTCCCGACACCAGCGCGGTTATCAGCAGCAGGGGAGCCGACCAGGCGCCGCAGCCTACCAGCAGATCCAGCGCAGGCGTGTAAATCCAGATGCGCGCGCTGGGGCCTAGTACTTGCCGCGTCCGGTTTCCCGCTGGATCGGCGGATTGGTCAACGTGGTGGCCATGAATTTAGCCTAACGCAAGCGAGCGGCACCGGCGGGACAGCGAATAAATTGGTTGGTCGAAGGGTAACTTGTCCGTTTGCCGGGTTCTATAACCATGCACAAGCATGTCAATCCACTGTCAGTGCGGGCGGGTGACAATTGACAAGCTCGTGATATACGCTCTAGGCGATTTGCAGCATCTTACTATGTGACTGTTCAAGAGGAGTTTTTCGATGAAACTACGTAATCCCGCAGCACTTTTGAGTGCGTTGTTCGCAGCAACGTTCGTCTTTCCTTCTGTCGCTCCCGCGCAAACGAAAGAGGCCGCCGGCAATACAACCTTCACGGTGACCGCCGTGGCCAAAAAAGAGGGAGAAGTTTCGAATATCGCGAAGGATAACGTCCAGCTCTTTCAGGGAAAAGAACGCAAGCAGATTGGCGACTGGAAAAAGGGCGACACACTGTTTCTGGCCATCCTGATTGACGACTCGATCGACAGTGGCGCCGGTGGCCAGTGGCAATACTTGAAGGATTTCATCATGGCGCAGCCTGCCTCCACATCCATCATGGTGGGCTACATCCGAAATAACAGCACGACGGTGGCGCAGGACTTTACCTCGAACCACGAACTCGCCGCGAAGGCCCTGCGGCTGCCCATCGGTGTTGGCGCGCTCGGTTCCAGTCCCTATCTTGGAACGATTGATATGCTGAAGCGTTGGCCGGATACCGGCGTGCGACGCTCGATTCTTCTGATTACTTCCGGCATAGATTATTTCCGGGGAAGCGGCTGGGGGACTTTTTATCCGGACCTGGATCCGCTGATATCGCGTTCGCAACGGCAGAATACCAACGTCTGGTCCATCTATTACCCCAGTGCCAGCCATCGTGGGCGGTCGTACTGGATATTGAACAACGCTCAGAACAACATCGATAAACTGTCCGAAGACACCGGGGCGGAATCTTATTTCCTGGGTGGGGGAACGCCGGTTTCCATCAAACCGTACCTGGACGAGATTTCAACGCACCTCAGCAATCAGTATCTGCTTACGTTTGCCGGGAGCGGGGGCGCCAAGGGGAAATACCAACGCATGAATGTCAAAACGGAATTGCCGGACGTGGAGTTCCTGACGCCTGCTGCGGTCTACCTGGCACCCACCGGAAAACCCTGACCGGCTGTAAAAATGAATGGGCGCGGGATTTCGTTCTCGCGCCTTTTTTTCTGTTAGAGCGGACACGCAGCCGGAATCAGATCGCGCGCGTGGAGTCGCGAATCACCAGTTCCGGATGAAGCCGCTGCGCCACAGCGCTCCACTCGCGGTTTTCGTGCGTGGTCTTGATCGCATCCATCACCATGTTCACCGCCGCGCCGCCCATGATTTCCAGCGGCTGACGCACGGTGGTGAGCGCAGGCGCGGAAAGCCCGGAGAGGGGCACATCGTCAAAGCCGATCACCGAGCATTGCTCCGGCACGCTTACGCCGGCCTTGGCGAGCGCGCGAATCGCTCCCATCGCGGTTAAATCGTCAAACGCGAGCAATGCCGTGAATTTTTTCTTTTTCTGCAGCAACTCTTCGGTCAGGCGGTAGCCCTGATCGAAGCTGGCCGTGGCGTCGAATACCTCCGGCAACTGCACCACCAGCGCCGGATCGATTTCCAGTTTCACAGATTGCGCGAATTTCTGAACGCCGCGCCACCGCGGGGCGCTGTCAATCAGGCTCTTTGGCCCGCGAATGCAGGCGATGCGCCGGTGCCCCAACTGGTAAAGATGTTCCAGCGAGAGGCGCCCGCCGGCTTCGTTGTCCACCATCGCGAAGCTCACGCGGTTTCCAGGAATCTCCCAGCCGAGGGTGACCGTGGGAACTTCGGCTTTGTTCAGATCGGCCAGGATGTGAATGTCCACGAAGAGCCAGTTGGCCACCACAATCAATCCGTCCACGTGGCGCTGCAAAAGCATTTCCAGATAGCGCTCGAAGCGCTCGTGCTGATTGTGGGCGTCGGCAAAAATCGGCAGGTAACCCAGAGGGTAGAGGGCATTTTCGATGCCGCGAAGAATCGGCGTGCAGAAGGGGTCGGTCACGTCGAACACCATCACGCCGATGCTCTGGCTGCGCTTGCTGCGCAGAAAACGCGCCATGGCGTTGGGCCGGTAGCCCAGGCGCTTGGCGGTATCTTCAATCTTCTTGCGGGTGGCGGGCGCGATATAGCGCGCCAGTGGGGCGTTGTTCAATACGATGGAAACAGTGGCGGGGGAAAATCCGCTCGCCTTCGCCACGTCGCGCATGGTGATCAGCACGCGCCTGTTCTTTGCGTTCATTCCGCGGCCCTCGCGCGCTTATCATCGGCCCACACTGCCTTGTATTGCAATTGAAATGACGGGCAAGGCTATTCTTCGGGAGGAACTTCAAAGGACATCGGTTCGCGGAAGCCCCGGGTCTTCCAGACGCCAAAGGCGATGCCCGCTGCCATCCAGATGGAGCCCACGATGATCGCCGGGCGGCTGAGATTCAGCCACAGCGCCAGGCAGATGATGAATCCCAGTACTGGCGGAATCAGAAAGCCCATTTTTTTCTCTTTCGCCCGGACGTAATAGCGGAGAAACGCGGCCGCGTTGACGCCCATGAAGGCGATCAAGGCGCCGAAGTTCAGCATCTCCGCGCCCAGACCGTAGGCTTCGCCGCCGTTCATGATTTTCTTGAAGGTTTCCCAACTGAGCGCGGACGTGCCGAGCGAGTAGGTTTTGTAGCCCGCCACGATTTCCAGCACGAACGCGCCGACGAGCGCAACGGCTCCCACCAGGAACACGTTGTTGCGGGGAATGCGATGCTTTTCATCCACGGCGCCAAAAAACTTTTTCGGCAAGGCGTTGCTGCGGCCCATTCCGTATAGAAGACGCGCCGCGCCGATTTGCGAACCCAGGCCGGAGCCGAAATTCGCCAGAAGCAGCGTGAATCCCACGATGGTAAACAACGGGCGCCCAGGAGCGCCCGGCCACATAGGAGTACGCCGTATTTATGTCCGGAAAGGGCTGCGAAGCGGGCCAGATCAATTGCGCGATGTAGACTTCGAAAGCGGAAAGGACGCCAATCACCACGCAGGTCAAGACCGTGGCCAGCAGGATATTTTTTCGGGGATTTTCCGCTTCTTCGGAAAGCGTGGATATTCCGTCGAAGCCGATATAGGTGAGAACCGCAATCGATGTGCAGCCGAATAGTCCGCCCAACGAAAATGTCTTTGGATCGTAAAACGGCCGCGTGAAATAGCCCGCGTCGTGGGGGGCGCCAAAGATGTACCGCGCGCCGGCGATGAAAATCGCCACCACCACGATGCCCATGAAGAAGGCCATGCCGGTATTGATGCGCGCCGAGGTCTTGATGCCGCGAACGTTCAGAAGCGTGAACACCACCGCGAAGAAAATCTTCCAGATCCACGGCGGGACACCCGGCGCGAACTGGCTGGCTTGCCCGGCGCACCACACGGTGCAGATCAGCGGATTCAGCATGTAGTCCATCACCATGCTCCACCCGGTGATATAGCCGACCGTTGGATTCACTTCCTGCGCAACGTAGGTGAAGGCCGAGCCCGCGCTGGGATAAGCACGCGCCATTCGCCCGTAGCTGATGCCCGTGAAGAGCATGGCCACCATGGCGATCAGAATGGCCGTGACCACGTGACCCCGGCCGCGATCGCTCAATACGCCGAAGACGGACATCGGCGCGACAGGTTGAATCACGATCACGCCATACAAAATTAAGTCAGTAAGGGTTAGAGTTCGCCGGAGACGCGGCCCGGCTTCGGTGGGGCCCGGTGTTGTGCTCAAGCACCTCTCCTTTTCAAAGGCGAACTTCCGTTGGAGCCCAGCACCACGGCGCGCGTCAGGTTCTTGGGCGCGTCCGGGTTAAGCCCCTTCCGCAGACCAACAGCGGTTCCGATCAGGTGCGCGGGAATTGCGGTCACAGCGTATCGTGCAAACTCCGGTCCATCAAGCCCAAGTTCGATCAAAAGGTCGCTGTGTTTTTTCAGCTCCGGCGTGGCGCGATTCACGATCACGCAGGTTGCCGCGCCAAGCTCCTTCAATTCCTTCACCAGCAGCGTTTCTTCCGCGGCCGCCGCTTCGGATACGAAAAAAGTAATCAGGGTATCCGGACCGGCGATTGAGCGCGGGCCATGCCGGAATTCCAGCGAGTGATAGACCTGCGCGTACGAGGCGGACATTTCCGTGACTTTCAATCCCGCCTCTTGCGCCAGCCAGTAGTGAGCGCCTTGCCCGAGAAAAACGTAGTCCTTCACCTTGCGCTTGCTTGCAAAGTCCCGGATTTTTTTCGCGTGGGCATCCAGCCAGGTCTGCCCGGACACGGGAAGTTGATCCAGAGCCGCTGAAAACTGGTCGTCGCCCACGAATTGCAGCCCCAGCCTCTGGAACGCCAGAAGGATCGCGGTGAAGGAGCGCGTCATCACCGTGCTCTTTTCATCCGCCCAGGTCAGCTTGAAGGTGTGCGTGCAAAGCTCCTCCAGCGGGCTTTTCGGATTGCAGGTTACGCCGAGGGTTTGCACCGTCTTGTGTTTCTGCAGGACCTCCGCAGCGCGCAACACTTCGGTGGTTTCGCCGGAGCGCGACATCAGCACGATCTGCTCCGCGCCCAGCCGCCGCAGGGTTTCCTCCGGCGCAAAGAGCAGCTCGGAGGCGGGGACGCCGGTCGTCGGCATGTAGAAATGCTTGGTCCAGAGGGCGGCGATCAACCGCGACAGGTAATAGCTGGAGCCGCAACCCACGAACAGCCAGGGGCTGCGCGGAGAAAAGAGAGAGGCGAATTTCTCCAGCAGGCGGGAATCTCGAAGCTGGGTTTCCGTTTCGCTCCAGATGCGCGGCTGGGAAAGAATCTCCTGAAGCGTGTGTGCGCCGGGGGTGGTTTTGGCCGGGCGCGCTGGCGGTTTCTTACTGCGGAGGGTGGTCTTGGGCAAGGGCTTCCTCGTATTGAATCGTTTCAATAAGGGTATATTGCGCAAAGTCGCCCGTCCATGCAAGACCTATTTTGGGCCGCAATTCCACTTGCTTTCCCGCTTTCCGTGGGACTAACCTGTCCTGCCGTACAGGCCGCCCCAATTTCCACAGCGGATATCTCTTCGTTCACACCGCTGTTTTCGGACGCAACAGGGTTCCCCGCTTTCGCGTCTAATGGAGATAAGGGGAAACTATCCGGGCTCCCAGCACCGGGCCGATACCATGGGCCAATTGTCACTCTATTTCGAACGCCGGCAGTTCCAGCGCGTGTTGCTGCACGCCAGCGGTTTCGCGCTGATCTTCCTTGCGGCGAACTGGCTGCAGGAAATCACCGTACGTTCCAACCCCATCCTGAACGGATATCTGCAGATCACCACGGGGATTTTTGCCTTCGTATTCGCGGCGGTCGCGCTGGTTCGTTTTCAGGGCACTCAGGACCGTATTTCCCTGATTCTGGGTTCCGGCTTCATGCTCTCTGGTGGCACGCTGGTGGCTTCCAGCATCCTTTTCTTTCAACTGAATCACGATAACCAGACCTGGTTTCTCTGGGCGCCGGTGGCCTGGTGGATCAGCCGGTTGCTGCTGGCCTTGTTGTTTGCCGTGGCGCTGGTGGTGGAGCATTTTCTGCCGCGCTCGCGTCACCCGAAGCTGGAAATAGCCGGGGGCCTGTTTGCGGTATGCGCCGCAACTTATCTGATCACCGCTTCGCTGCGAAAACTGCCTCCGGAGGTTTCGCACCAGCCGACAGCGCTCATCCCGAATCCGCTGCAACTTGTACCCGCGATCATTTTTCTGATTGCCTTGTTTGGATACCGGCGGCGCAAATATCTGCAGAACACGGAATTCGACAAATCCGTGTACCTGGCGGTTTGGCTCAATCTGGCGGCGCAGCTTGCCGCTTGCCAATCGCTGAAGCTGCTTGATGGCCCATTCGTTTTTGCCCAGGCTTTGAACGTGATGAGTTATTCGATCTTGCTGGGCGGCGCGCTGGTGGATAGCGCCAAGGTTTTCGAGCAGGTGCGTCACCTGGCGGCCAGCGACCCGCTTACCGGGCTGGCGAACTATCGCAAGCTGCTGGATGTGCTGGACACGGAGACCGAGCGCACGCTGCGTACCGGGCGGCCTTTTGCCGTGCTGCTGCTGGACCTCGACGGCTTGAAACGCATCAACGATACGTACGGGCACCTTGTCGGCAGCCGCGCGCTGTGCCGCGTTGCAGACATTCTGCGCTTTCATTGCCGGGCGATTGATACCGCCGCGCGCTATGGCGGCGATGAGTTCGCGCTGATTTTGCCGGAAGCGCGCGAAGAAGAAGCCGAGCGCGTGGCCGCGCGCATCACGGAAACGCTGGCCGCGGATCAGGAACACCCGCCGCTTTCCGCGAGCATTGGCGCGTCGATTTATCATGGGGAAGGCGAGCGCGTGGAAAAGCTGCTGAAGGAAGCGGACCAGAATCTTTACGCGGAGAAAGCGCGGCGCAAGGAAAGCACGCGGCCGACCGATGCGGGGCGCCGGCGATTGAAGAAGAGCTAACGGAGCCGTTTCAGCCCTTTCGAGTTCCCTGCCAACGCACCACAATGCCGTAGTTGTCATTCTGAGTGCATCCGATCAGGATGCGCGAAGAATCTCAACGTTGAAATTGTGCACAAACTTAAAGTTGAGATCCTTCGGCCCGCAAAAAACGCCCTTCGCGAAAAACGCGCAGGGCAAGCGGCCCTCAGGATGACAAGTGTTTTAGGGTGTGGCCTTCAGAGTGAAAGAAAATTAAGGAAAACGACTCGGGGTTACGACTTGACCTCAAACTACCGTCAGGCAAGTCGTCATTCTGAGTGCATCCGATGAGGATGCGCGAAGAATCTCAACGTTGAAATTGTGCACAAACTTAAAGTTGAGATCCTTCGGCCCGCAAAAAACGCCCTTCGCGAAAAACGCGCAGGGCAAGCGGCCCTCAGGATGACAGGGGCTCTGCTACGCGCGCCTCCAGGATGACACACGGTTTAATAACTCCACTAGGGTTGTGAGAAGCGCAAACCGAAGAATTTCCCGCCTACTTGGCGGGCTGGAATGCGGTTAGTTGATCCGTGATTTTGGATTTGTCGCCCACGACGACGATCGTCATTTCGTCTGGCTTGATGTAGTCCTGGGTCATCTTCTGGACGTCCGCCAGCGTGACCGCATTTACTTTCGCTACGTAGGTTTTCAAATAGTTTTCGCCTAGCCCCTGGAAGTCCACAAACTGCAATTGTCCGATCAGCGCGCCGCGGCTGGAATTCTGAATCACGAAGATGCCGGAAAGATAGTTCTGGACACCCTTCAGCTCCGCGGGACTTACAGGATCCTTTTGCATGCGGGAGACTTCGGCGAGAATTTCCTTCAACGAAGCACCGGTATATTGCGTGGTCACGTCGGCAGTTTCCGCCCAATAGCCATCGTGGTAGCGGCGCGAGAGTTCGCTGTGGGGAGAATAGGTGTAGCCCTTGGCCTCGCGAATGTTGGCGGTGATCCGCGAATTGAAGGAACCACCGAGGATCGCATTGGTCACCACCAGCGGTACGGTGTCCGGGCTGGTCGCGGGGGGCACGGGCAGCCCCACAATCAGCGTGGATTGCGGAGCGCCCGGGCGGTCCGTCACGTCCAGCACGCGCTGCGGCTTCAGCACCGGCACGTTTTCCATGCGTGCCGGGCCTTTTTCCCAACTGCCAAAACTTTCAGCAATCGCCTTCTTCACCGCGGCGGTATCAAATTTTCCCGCCACGTAAAGATGCGCGCGCTGCGCACCGAAATTACCCTTGTAGAAATCCTTCACATCCTGAATGGTCAGCTTCTGGATCTCGGCCTCTGTCGGCAGAACGGTGGCGTAGGGATGATCCCCATAAAGGATTTTGCGGAAACGCTCCAGAGCCTGTGTCTGCGCCTGCGAATTCGCCAGCGCGATCTGCCGCAGCGAATCGTTTTTCAGCCGCGCGATTTCGGATTCAGGAAGGCGGGGGTGCTCCGCCGCGTCCGCCAGTAATTTCACGGCGTCGGGAGTAAATTCCTCCAACACATCCAGGCCCAGCTTGGTCTGGTCCGTGCCCGCGTTGATGTCCAGCGTGCTGCCCATGCGCGCGGCGGCTTCGGCCATCTGCTGCGAGGTGTATTTATCGGTGCCTTCCTTCATCAGGTCCGCGGTCAAGCCGGCCACGCCAACGCGGGCGCTGCCTTCATTGATTTCACCCGCGTAGACGGACAGGCTCAGCGCCGCCTTTGGAATGATCCCGTAAGGCACCAGGGTCACTTTCAATCCGTTCGGCAACGTGTAGGTCTCGTTGGCCGGAACGGTAAAGGCTTTTGGAGGACCGCCCTCGGGAGGGGTTTGTTTCTGCGCGAAGGCAGGCGTGATGGTGAAAGCAGTTAAGGCAACAACCAGCAGGCTTATTTTTTGAGTGATCATTTTCATCGGTGTTCTCCTTTCCTACTGGTTCTTCGCCGGCTCAGCGGCGGCCTTCGGTTCGGGTTGGATTTCCAGGATCGTGCGGTTTGTGGAGCGCAGATATTCCTGCGCGGTCTTCATCACCAGGTCGGGAGTTACTTTGTCGAATTGTCCCACCAGGTCGTTGACCTTCCCGGGATTGTCGTCAAACAGAGAAAAGCTGGCGAGCAGATCCATCAGGCCAAAACCGCCGAGCTGCCCCATGGTGTCGTAGAGACCGGAACGCAGCTTCACGCGCGCGCGATCCAGCATCGCCTGATCCACCGGCTTTTTCAGCAGCGGGTCAATCACCGAATCAATCGCTTCAATCACCGTTTCCGGCTTGGTGGTCGGGTCGTAAACCAGATCCGCGGTCCAAAGCATCGGTCCTTGATAATTGAACATGTTGCCCAGCAGGTTGATGCCGCCTTCCACGCTGTCGGTCAATCCGCGTTTCTGCACCAGTTCCTGGCGAAGCAAGCTGTCGTCGCCTTCAATCAGCATCTGGTTCAGCAGGCCCATGGCGTAATATTCCGGCGTGTTGCGATCCGGCATGTGATAGCCAACGGCCAGCGCGGGGCGCGGCGCAAGCGCGTCTTTTTTCACCACGATTTTTTCTTTTTCCTGGCGCGGCTCGGTCAAATCGGGCTGCGGCGGCACATTGGCGGCTTTGATGCCCGCAAAATACTTCTCCACCATCTGTTTCGCGGCCGCCGTCTCAAAATCACCGACGATCACCAGCACGGCATTGTTCGGCGCGTAGTAGGTGTCAAAGAACTGCTTCACTTCATCGAGCTTTGCCGACTCGATATCCGTCAGGTCGCCATAGAAATTGTGGGCGTTGTACCAATTGGTGTTCGCGGCCATCGGCATGTCCACCCAGGGGAAGCCGCCATAGGGGCGATTCAGCACATTCACCTTTACTTCGTTGCCCACCACGCCTTGCTGGTTTTTCAAATTCGCTTCGGTCACGTCCAGGCCGCTCATGCGGTCCGCTTCGGCCCACAAAATCGTCTCCAGCTTGTTGGAGGGAACGACTTCGAAATAATTCGTGAAGTCGAAGCGTGTCGAGCCGTTCAGGATGCCACCGTTGCTCTGAATCAGCTTGATAAATTCCATCTTCCCGAGGTTCTTCGAGCCCTGAAACATCATGTGCTCGAATAGGTGCGCGAAGCCGGTGCGGTCCTTCGGCTCGATGCGGAATCCGATGCGGTAATAGACGCCCACGCACACAGTCGGCGCGGTGTGATTTTGCGAGAGCACCACGCGCAGGCCGTTGGGCAGCTTGTAATACTCCACCGGCACGTGAAATTCATTGGCCGGCGCGGCCATGCCCGGCACAGCCAGCGCCAACAGCAGGCCTAACAACGCCAGCACACCCTGCGTGGCACTCCTTTTTGCTGCTTGCATGCTTCCTCCTAAACAGGAAACGTCAGTGAACCGTGTGGATGGGATGAGGCAAACCCCTACCTGTGTAAAGACGTAATCGCTTGCGGAAAGTTTCGTCACGCTCCGCAGAACTAATATACAGCCCTTTTTTGACGTGCTTCCTTGCTCCCGAGAGAAAAGCGAGGTTCCGCCGTTTCTTCGCCGCAGATTTGCCCCGCCAGGTACTCGCCGAGCGCCGGGCCGTGCTTGAAACCGTGGCCGGAGCCGCCGCCGGCTAGCCACACGTTGGGCATATCCGGGTGGCGGTCAATCAGGAAATCGCCGTTCGAGGTGTTTTCGTACTGGCAGACGCGGGTCTCCGTGATCGGCGCATTCTTCAGCGCGGGAAACCGGAAGGCTACGTAGGTGCGCGCCCAGTCCGCGCCATCCGTGCTGGCCAGCCGCGATTGCGTGTCGGGATCCACGCGCTCGCCGTGGGTGTCCCGGGCGACCTTCAAGCCGCGCGACTCGATGTCTGGCATTCCGTAAACTTCGTCATTATTGAAAAGCCAAGTGGGCAACGCCGTCGGCTTAAACCGTTCATCGCCCGCGGGTGCGCCGAAGAAGAACACTTCCTGCCGCGTGGGAAAAATGCGCTGGCCGAGAAGTTCCGGGAAAACCTTGCCAAGCCACGGCCCGCAGGCAAATACAAATTGTCCGGCGGAGATGGTTTCTCCTTCCGAGGTCATGATGCTCGCCAGCGGTCCGTTTCCTTCCGGCGGCTTGACCTGCGCGATGCGATACTCCACGGCGTTTTTCGCGGCCTCTGCGATCACTGTTTGTACGCCACGCCGCGCCATCAGAACGCCGCTGCCCGGCTCCAACAAAGCGCGGGTCACACCATCGAAATTTACCTGCGGATACCGCTTGGTGAGCGCAGCATTCTCCATTATTTCGTGGGCGATGCCGCAACGCTCCAATGCTGCCTGCGAATCGCGCAACCGGCCAATGTCTTCACCCTCCATCCAGAGCACGCCGGTCTGGCGAAACAGTTGTTGTCCGGTGGCCGCCGAGAGCTCTTTCCATTGCGCAAGCGATCGCTGCGACCAGCGCGTATAAATTTCATCGGTGGCGTAACTCATGCGGATGATGCGCGTTTCACCGCCGGAACTAGCGCGCGAGTGCGCCGCCCCGTAGGCATCCAGCACCAGGACTTTCTTCTTGCGTTGCGCCAGATGCCAGGCCGTCCAGGCGCCGAACACTCCCGCGCCAATCACCACCACGTCGTAGTTGGAGGACTCCGCCATCGCCCCGCTATTCTAGCGCGCCCCGCGCGATTCCGTTGGTCCATCCGGTCCCGCCGGAGTATTATTTTCGCTTGCCGTAATCCTTTTTGGGGGACCACGTGAACCGCCTTCATCGCATCATTCTTTTTTATCTTTTACTTTTCCCGTTTGCCTTCAAATTCTTTCGCCCAAACTTCCGTCGATCCCAAACTGTTTGAAGGAATGAAATGGCGTCTGATCGGCCCGTTTCGCGGCGGCCGTTCGTTGACTGCGGTTGGTGTTGCCAGCCAGCCAAACACTTATTATTTTGGGGCCGTGTCGGGTGGCGTCTGGAAAACGACGGACGGCGGCATGACCTGGGATCCGGTCTTTGACAAGCAGGGCATCTCCTCGATCGGATCCATCGCCATGTCGGATTCCGATCCCAACGTGATTTACGCAGGCACGGGGGAGGCGTGCATCCGCGGGGATATCTCCTATGGCGACGGCGTCTACAAATCCGTGGACGCGGGAAAGACCTGGACGAACGTGGGGCTGAAGGATACGCGGCATATTGGCGCCGTGATTGTGCATCCGGCGAATCCGGATATCGCGTTTGTCGCCGCGCTTGGCCACACCTATGGTCCGAATGAAGAGCGCGGCATCTTCCGCACGCGCGACGGCGGAAAAACCTGGGAAAAGGTTCTGTACATCAACGACCGCACGGGCGGAATTGACGTGGTTTTCGATCCGCAAAATCCGCACGTTCTTTTTGCCGCCATGTGGGAAGGTTCCCGCACGCCGTGGAATCTCACCAGCGGCGGCGAGAAAAGTGGTCTCTATCGTTCCGCGGATGGCGGCACAAGCTGGAAACGGCTGGAGGGCAAGGGCCTGCCCGCTGGCCCGCTTGGCCGCATTGGGGTGAGTGTTCCGGGCGGCGATTCCAACATTGTTTATGCGCTGATCGAGGCGAATAAGGGCGGCTTATACCGCAGCGAAGATGGCGGTGAAAACTGGACGCTGGTGAACGACGATCAACGCTTCCGCCAGCGCGCCTGGTATTTCACGCACGTCTGGGGCGACACAAAAAATCCCAACGTCGTCTACGTCGCGAATACGGGGTTGTTCCGGTCCATTGACGGCGGAAAAACTTTTGAACGCATGAGCGCCCCCCACGGCGATCATCACGGTTTATGGATCGATCCCAATAATCCCAACCGCATGATCAATGCGAATGACGGAGGCGCGACGATCACCGTGGATGGCGGGAAGAATTGGTCCTCGCAGATGAACCAGCCCACGGCGCAGTTCTACCATGTGGTTGCCGACAACGATTACCCGTACCGCTTGTACGGCGCACAGCAGGACAATTCCACGGTCGGCATCCTCACACGCAGCGATCGCGGCTTCATTGACCGGCCTGATTGGGATGCGGTTGGCGGCGGCGAAAGCGGCTACATTGCCGTGGATCCGCGCGATTCCAACATTGTTTATGCGGGATCGTATTTCGGCCACATCACGCGTTTCGATCGTCGGACCGGCCAGGCACAGGACGTGATGCAGTGGCCGGACGACCCCGACGGCCACAACGCCAGCGGCCTGAAATACCGCTACACGTGGACCATGCCGATCGTCTATTCGCCGAACGATCCCAATATTCTTTATAACGCGGCGCAGTATGTGTTCCGCTCGACAGACAGCGGCCACTCCTGGCAAACCATCAGCCCAGATCTGACGCGCAACGACAAATCGAAGCAGCAGGATTCTGGCGGGCCGATCACCAAGGATCAGGCAAGCATCGAGTTTTACGACGTTGTCTTTACCGTGGCGGAATCACCGAAACAGAAGGGTGTGATCTGGGCGGGTACCGACGATGGCCTGATTCAGATCACGCGCGACGACGGAAAATCCTGGACGAATGTGACGCCGAAGGGCATCCCGGAATGGTCACTGGTCAGCCTGATTGAAGCATCCTCGTACGATGCGGGCACCGCCTATGCCGCCGTGGATGCGCGAAAGCTCGACAATTTTAAACCGTATATTTTCAAGACCACCGATTTCGGCAAGACCTGGACACAAATCACGAGCGGAATTCCCGAGGGCGCCTATGTTCATGCCGTGCGCGAAGATCCTGTGCGCAAGGGATTGCTGTTCGCGGGGACCGAACTCGGCATTTACGTTTCCTTCGATGACGGCGCGCACTGGCAGACGCTGCAACTGAATCTACCCAACACGCCGGTGCACGATATGGCCATTCACAATGGTGACCTGGCCATCGCCACGCACGGCCGCGCGTTCTGGATACTCGACGACATCGCGCCGCTGCGCCAGGCGGACTCCGGCATGACGTCGGGTGATGCGCACCTGTTCAATCCATCTACATCCACGCGCACGCGCATGGGCCACACGAAGCGCCGCCGCAATGCGGTTGCGGAGAATCCTCCGGATGGCGCGATTCTCTACTACTACCTGAAGGAGGCACCGAAGGAGCCGATCCGGCTGGAGATTCTGGACTCGGCGGACAAAGTGATTCGCTCCTACACCAGTGAAGAAAAAAAGAAACCGGAGACCGATGAGGAAGGTGAATTTGAAAAGGACGAACCGCCGGAAACCATTCCCGCGGCGGCCGGTTTGAACACCTTCGCCTGGGACTGGCGCTATCAGGAGCCGGTGAAAATTCCCAAGGCGATTTATGACGAAGGCGACCCCACCGGGCCGCTTGCGCTTCCCGGAAAATATAAGGTGCGCATGGTTGCCGGAGGAAAAACGGAGACTGAACCCATCGAGATCGTGCTCGATCCGCGCGTGAAGACCAGCGCCGCTGATCTTCAGAAGCAATTCGACCTGATGCTGAAATTGCGCGACCGCCAGGACGAGATGAATAAAGCAATTCTCTCGATTCGAGATTTGCGGAGCCAGTTGCTGGCGATCGAGAAAAGAATTGGTTCCGGCGGGGCGAACAAGAGCCTGACTGACCAATCGGCCGCACTACGGACAAAGATCTCCGATATTGAGCACCAGTTGATCAATCCGGAAGCCAAGGCGAGCGAAGAAGAGTTGAATTATCCAACGAAGCTGAATAGCAAGTTCGGCTCGCTGAACCAGGCCGTGGACAGTGCCGACGCGGCGCCGACGGAAGGCGAGATCGCGGTTTTCGCCGAATTGGACAAGCAACTCGACGTGCAATTGGCCCGATGGCGGGAGGTGGCCAGCAGCGATGTGCCGGCATTCAACGCGGCCCTGCGCAACGCCAGTATTCCTGCCATCACGTTGAAATAGCTGTAGTGGCCGGACTTTAGACCGGCCAGCCTCGACGTGGGGATGGTGCACGATTTGAACGTTGAGATCCTTCGGACTGCATAAGGCGCCCTTCGCAAAGAGCGCTCAGGGCAAGCAGTCCTCAGGATGACACGGGTACGGTGTTTTCGTTTTGGGACGATATTGCTATCGCTTGGTTTGCTGCTTTGAAATGGATTTGCGGCCGCATTTAGCGGCGGGCCGACGAAAAGGCGCCCGCCTCTCGCCTTCGCCAAAACGGCTTCAGCGGGCGAACGAAAAGGCGCCCGCCTCGGAAGGCGGCCGCTACAAATTCGTGGTTGCGGCTAGCGTTTGCGAGGAGGGGCGCCCAGTGGCTTAGATGGTTGAGCGATTCGGCGTGTGTGGGATCCAGATGCAGGGGCGTCACGGAAGCTTCGCCTGCAAAAATGGCGGCGTAATCGGAATCCGCGTCGAGTTCCATGGCGCTGTCAATGCGCTGCTCGCTCAACCAGAAATATGGCTGCCCCTTGGGATCCTCGCCTTCACGCAGAACCGTGCGCGTGATTTTCTTTGATTGCCGCGTGAACTTTACCGCGCCGTTCCAGTTTTCCGGCACATTCACGTTCAGCAGCACCTGCGCGGGCAAGCCTTCTTTCAGAATCAGCTCTGCTGTGTGCCGGGCGATTTTTGCGGAAGGTACAAAATCGGAGTTCACGCGCTTCGAACAGAGCGACATCGCGAGTCCGGGAACATGATGAATCACTGCTTCGCGGGCGGCGCCAACAGTGCCGCTGTAATAAACGTTCTCACCGAGGTTCGCTCCGTGATTAATGCCGGAAATCACCAGGTCCGGAGGCTCTTTCAATAATTTGTGCAGGGCAACGATCACGCAATCCGCTGGCGTTCCATCGATCGCCCATTCGTTCTCGCCCGTGGCATGGCAAACGATCGGCTGACGCAGCGTCAAGCTTTGCGCCGCGCCGCTGCGTTCCCAACTCGGCGCCACGATGCTCACTTCTGCAATCGCGCGCAACTCCTCCGCCAGCGCCCGCAGCCCCGCCGCCTGGTATCCATCATCATTCGTCAACAACACCCGCGCCTTTTTCACGTCCACACACTCCCACACTATCCATTGTAGTCGGAACGATGGAAACCTTCCGAATCATCTTGTAATCAGGATTCCCAGGGATTGAAAAGAGCAACGCCGGTGGCTGCGATATCGCACGTGTTGCGCGTTACCAGCGTTAAGTTATGTTGCAATGCAGTTGCCGCAAGCAAACCGTCCACGGCGAGCAGTGTTCGATTTTCCGCCCTGGCCTTCCCCGCCAGGCGTCCCCAGCGATCGGCAATTTCCGAATCTACGGGCAGAATGCGCCCGGCGAAGCGAATGACGAGATCGCGCTGTGAGCGCTTCAAAATCTTCAGCCGGGAGCATGACAACCGCATCTCTGCCTTGTTTGGTGATCCATTGGGGCCATTCCGTCCGCGTGCGCCGGAACAATTCGCTGAAGCATGCCTTGGCGGTTTGCAATTGCCACCGCGCGCGTGGCCTGGCGCTCGGTGTATCCGCATGTTTCTTAGCTTTCGCCATCTTGGCTTTTTTCAAGCGTCACCATTCTGACTAGTCTGACCAGTTGTAAGAATTCAGGGAATCTTATCAGTCCGCAAGGGATTCCGTCCCGAGGAGAGTCTCGCTACCAAATTTTTGAGCGCCATGATCAAGTCCTGACACACGGAAGTCCAGGGGATTAGGCATTTTGCACCGGGAATTCAACCCTGAGGAATTGGATACGAGTTGCGGAGGGAAAAATGGTCGGGGCGATTGGATTTGAACCAACGGCCTCCTGGTCCCGAACCAGGCGCGCTAGCCAGGCTGCGCTACGCCCCGACAGTTGCGCAAGGCCGCTGCAAACAGCGCCTCACGCTACAAGCAAGAATAACACAGGAATATGGCCCCAGCCAGAGCGGTTGTTCGTGGGTGTCAGGAACCGATGTACCGCGAGGAAGGCCACAGAAACCTCTCGCTGGCCGATCGTGACGCAACAGAGCCAATTCCGCTAGAACGAGTAGCGCAGTGCAAACTCCATTACGCGCGCGGGCATGAGTGTCTGGTTGTAGTTACCAAAACTTCCGGCGGTGTCGATGGCAGGAAAGTTCTGGGTGGCATCAAAGCCGAAGCGAACCGAGTTCGTAACGTTGTACACGTCATAGGTAAAGGACAACGCCTGGCGCTCAGTAAGGTTCCACGTCTTGCGAATGGCAAGGTCAATATCAAAAATTCCCTGCCCGCGGAAGTTGTTGCGATTCCCCGATTCGCCGGCATAGGCGAAACGGAATGATTGGGTGCATCCCTGAGGACCTTGCGGAAGCAGGCAGGCGACTCCATCGCCTGTGGAGGCCGCGGCAAAGGCATTCGGATTGCCGTTGGAGTCTGTGTACAATCCCGTTTTAGCCGGACCCACCTGAACCGCATTTCCTTCCCATTCCCAATCCGTCGGAAAGCGGAAGCCGTTCCCAACACTAAAGGGGAAACCGGATGACCAGCGATAGAGTCCAGAAATACTCCAATTTCCGAAAACCGCCTGCAGGAATCGGTTGGAGCCGCCGCCCCACTTTTGTCCCTGGCCGTAAGGCAATTCATAGACCCAGTTTGAGTTGATCTGGTGAGTGGCATCGTAATCGGACACTGCGCGGTTTTGTCCTGGTTGAAACGCATTATATATCAGGCTTGCGAGGCCGATTTCGCCTTCATAGGAAGAGACACGCTCGGCGTTAGATCCCTCATCGATAGATTTGGAATAAACGTAGTTGAAGTCCCACTCCAGCCCGTGACTGCTCTTGTGTCGAATGCTGAACTGCCCGGCGTTATAGTTGCTGCGCCCGATGCTTTGCCAGGCGTACAGCGAAGGGAACTGAGAAAGATAATATTGGGTACCCTGGGTTTGCTGACCGTTGATGAACGGGCACGCAGGGAAGCAGTACAGGTCTAGATACTGCAGCGTGGTCGTTTCGTTGTGAAGGTTGCAGGCAGACACGTAATAAATCGCCTGCGTCGCATTCAGTGTGCTGAGCCCCTGCGAATTCGGCGGGCCCGAACAACCCAGGAAATCCTGAAGAGAACTGATTGTAGTCCCATTTGCGCCGGGAAAGATGTTTTGCCAGTACGGGATCTGCTGGACCTGGCTTAGATCCATCCCCTGACCGCCATTCTGTTCCGCAAGTTTGGTCAGCGCTGCTGCCGCTTGATAGTAAGTGGTCTTGGATCCCGGATCGGTTATGTTCAGCGGTTGCGCCAGATCGCGCTCCTGTAACAAGCGGCGCCCCAAGCGTCCTACGTACGCGGCCTCGACAACAAATCCACCTTTGAGCTCGCGGCTGAATGAAACGTCGAAGTCATACGAATATGGAGTTTTCATATTGCTGTCCAAGCCCCAATACGGAGTGAACCCGCCCGGCTCAGTATCAGGTGGAGGAGTCTGAGGAAACCCACCCACAGGCGGGGGAGGCGTCAGCCCGGAGAGTGATGTCGCATAGGACGGGTCATCTAGGTTTCCACTTGTGTAGCGCGGAGCATCATCCACCCCGACAGCTCCAAATTGGGAGGTTGAGAGGGTCGTCAATCCATAGGAGCCGTTGCGGTCAAACGTGTTTACTGTGGCGAGCCCAAAGTGATCGTAATACATTCCCGCGCCGAAGCGGATAGAGCTCTTTCCCGGGCCGCCGAACAAGCTTCCCCAAATTCCAGAGGTTGCACCGGGAGACCAGGCGAGCGCGAAACGTGGCGCAAAGTCCTTCGGATCCCACTTCCAATAGCCCGGTTTACCATTGGCCGGACCGGACAGGTCAACGCTGATCGTAGGCGAATAAGTGAGACCTTGTTGCATGGCGGCCATTCGTTGTTGGAAAAATTGGCCGAGGTCAATACTCGGAGCCACTTGATTCCCGTTGACCTCGTAAGGAGCCTGCAAAAGCGAGTACCGAAGTCCCCAGGTCAGGGTGAGATTCGGTTTCATTCGCCAGGAATCTTGGGCATAAAAATCCAATTCGTTGACGCGGAAATGGCGCCCGATTGTGGCCCCATCCGGCAGAAGCGTTCCATCTTTGGTGCGCTGGTAAGCAGCGTCCACTTCCGAGACAGGTCCAACTAACGCCATCACCGGAAAGTCGTAACCCGACCCGAAGGCACCAGAGACGGTAGGAAACACCCACGGACAGTCGGAGGACAAGCAGCCATTTGCCTGCGCGCCGGGATCAAGAGTCCCTCCTGTATTCGCCACCGCGGAGGAAGGCAGCCAACCGACGTTTGTAGTGGCATCGCTGAACGAATTATTATTGGAATTGATCTGGTCATTGATAAAGCGCCAATTCCCCCCAAATTGAATGGTGTGCTTCCCGTGAGTCCAGCTATAGTCGTCGGCAAAATTGTGGACTGGCACGACATAGTTCGAGGAACGCAGGTCGGTTTGGATGGGATCCAGTCCGCGCAAATAGACGATACTGGTGTCCCCGGCCCCGTCCGTTCCAACTCCCTGGCGGATAAACCCGTAACGGAAATTGTTGACCTTATCGGCGCTGATGGTCCAGGTGTAGCCGACGATGATCCCCTTCGAGTTGTTGGTATCCACTTCAGAAGGCACATCGCCCGGAAACTGGGGGGCCTTGGAACCATGATCATTCTGCAATCCAAGTCGAACAAACAGGCGTTGCGTTCCAGACTGCGTAAGGTTTGCGTCGAATTTGACGACGTAGGTATCCAGCTTGTTGGGAGTAGCAGCCGAAAATGTGTAGCCCAAATAGTTAAACCCGTCGCCAACCTGGTTCGTGTTGGCTTGAGGGTATTGGTTCATCGTGGTCAAAGTATACGGATTAACACCCGCGCCCCACGGGCAAACTCCGTTCGCAGAGCAGTTCGGGTCCATGGAAGCGATATTCGGCGAACTCAACGCGTAGTAACCTTGCGGAACGTTCACCGTATAGGTTTTTGGTGTGAGGCTCATGATCTGCGAAGTATCAATTCCCTGCACTTGCTGAGACCCTCCCGGACACTGGCTGGGATCATCGCACTGGTAAAGCAGGATGCCCTCGCGGAGCGTACTGCTGGGCACGACGCGAGTGGTTTGCGTTGCTTCATGCGTGCGCTGGCCTTCGTAGGCGGCAAAAAAGTAAAGCCGATCTTTCTTAATCGGCCCGCCCACGCTGCCCCCGAAGGTGTTGCGCAGGAGCGAGGCCGGGGTGTTTGGCTCGCCATTTTGCAGTTCGGAGTGCTTGTTGAACCAATCGTTAGCCACTAGTCCTTTTGGCCGATTGTATTCGTATGCCGATCCGTGAAATTGATTGGTTCCGCTTTTGGTGATGACCGAAACCTGGGCGCCCGAAGATCGGCCCTGCTCCGCCCCTGAGTTGGTCGTGGTCACACGAAACTCTTCAATGGAATCGAGTGTGGCGCGTAAGCCGCCCTGAAGAGCGTACCCTTTCGTTTGGTCGTTGTTATCCACGCCGTCGAGAGTCACGTTTGTTTGGTCGCTGCGGGCTCCGTTTACGGAACCGCCTCGGCTATCGGAGTCCTGATTCAGCGTCTTGTTCGTGGAAACGGTCACAACGCCCGGTTGCAGGCTCAGAATCGCGGTCGGATCGCGGCCTTCGAAAGGTAAATTGTTCAGTTGAGTCTGATTAAAGGCATTGCCAATGGTGGCGTCCTCTGTATTGATGACCTGCGTGGCTGCCGACACCTCCACAGTGGTAATCCCAGCGGAAATCTGTAGCTGAACGTCGTTGGTGGCTGCGGTGGACACCTGAAGCACAAGGTTGGATTGCTTCGTCGTTGAAAAGCCACTCGCTGCAACGGTAAGCGTGTACGCGGCCGGGCGTACCTGTTGGAATTGATAGAAGCCGCTTCTGTCTGTCTTCGTGGTTAGGGTGATGCCAATCTCGGAATTGGTGAGAGTCACCTCGGCATCAGGCACCACTGCCCCTTTGGGATCTGTAACCGTGCCGCGGAGAGTGGTCGTACCCGTCTGTCCAAAACTTTCGGGAGCATGCAGTTGCAGGAATACCAGGCCAACCATGGTCAAGATAAAGAAATAGCTGATATGAATGCGGCGGTTCATAGACCACTCCTATTCGACACACGGCATGCGTGCCCGGTGATTAACGGGGAAACCTGCGGCAGCAAATGCCCTTGCGCTGTCGGCAAGCGCTTACTACACCCGTGTATGCGAGAACGACAGCTTCTCGACACACACTCACCGGCACCGTATGAATTGATGCAAAAGGTTTTAAGTCAGAAAGAATCGGAAGTCAAGCAAAGTTCCGCAAATGCCCCGCAGAAGCGGAACAAATCCTTGCGCGCTCTAAGTATCCGACGGCGAGGAATACTCTCCGGCCGTGGTTTTCTACGACTCTGGCGTTTCTCCTAGAATGAAAATCGCGCGCCTACCTGCATCACGCGGGGCTGTCCTTGGATCTGCGTGAAATTTGACCAGTTACTGGGGGGATTTAGATTCTGCAGCGCCGGATCGGCTGCAATTCCGATGCCCGTACGGCTGGCATCGATGAAGCCAAAACGCTGCAGGTTGGCGACGTTGAAAACATCCCAACGGATCTGCAATTGTTGCTTCTCACTCCAGGGCATGGTCCAGGTCTTCGCGAGACCAAGATCTACGTTCAAATAGCCTGGCAGGCGAATGTAATTCCGCGGGCCTGTTTCTCCGGGGTAGGCACTTCGGAAACTTTGGTAAATGGACTTAATGTCACATCCGCCATAAAGCTTCGGAATCCCTGCACTGCTTGGGCATGGCTCAACGGGATGAATCGGGGTCGAGTTGGACTGAAAATCCCAGTTGGTTGCCCATTGGTGGGCGTCGAATGGAGAGACGATCGGCAGCCCAGTATTCCATCGGTAAATTCCAGAAAGTTGCCATCCTCCAAGTAGCGCCTGCAGGGCCTTGTTCTCGGTGTTCATGTAGGCTCTGCCTTTGCCAAACGGCAACTGCCACACGGCAGACACATTGATTAGGTGTCGGATGTCGAAGTCCGAACTTGCGTAGCTGTCCCGCTGGCGAATCGGGTTAAGTATGAATGCCCCGTTGCCCGTATTGTTGCCGAATCCGCCTTCGGATTGTAATCCGGAGGCGTCATCCAACGAGTGGCCATAGGTGTAATTGAAGTCCATCGTCAGACTAGGCAGCCGCTCTCGTATAGAAAATGTGAATGCGTTGTAGTTGGAATTTCCGATTGTGTCCCAGGTGGAGAGAGTGCCGTACTGCTGTTGCATAAAGCGCGTTGGCAGCCCCGCATCAAAAAGGGCGACATCCACTTGGGCTTCCGCATCTGTCCAGTCATTGGCGGTAAAAAACGCGTAAGGGTTGGCGGCTTGCCCCTGGCCGCGACTCTGCATGCCGTAGAACACCTGTGTCGGTGTCCAATTTGACGGAAAGCCAGCTTGAATATTTGGATCATTATTGAAAAGGTCCACCAGATTAGCGGGGAACAGGTTATCGAAGAACGGGATAGACGCTATCTGGCTGGTGTCCACATTCTTTTGGCGTTGCTGTTCCAGCATTGTCCCTGCTTGGTACCAGGTCATCCCGCTTTTGGGGTCACGAATATTATTGAAAGCGGCGATATCCCTTCGTACTAGCAGGCTCTTCGCCTGCCGACCGATGTAGGAGGCCGATACAGTAATACCCGCCCGGAATTGACGCTCAATCGTTACGTTCCACACATACTCGGTGGGTGAATGGAGGTTGGAATCCACGCCTTGCTCGATGCGCTCCCCCTCGTCCAGCGGCTGCGATTGAGGGAATACCAGACTGCCGGGGACTACAACGTTTGGCAGTGTCCGGATATCTTGGTTGAATCCCGTAAATAACGGCGCAAGGTTGCCAGGTACCGTGTCGTAAGTATTGGCGGGAGTGGTGTAATTCGAAGTAAAGCCCAATGTGTTGTTCAAATCCCAGTCCACGGCAAGCGCCTGGCCGTAATAGTCATTCGTAATTGCAAATCCGCCGCGTATGACCGACTGACCTCCATTACCGAACAAGTCGTGCAGCAGACCTTCGGAATAGTTGGGAGACCAAGCCAGTGCGAATCGCGGCTGGAAGTTGTTTTTGTCCCAGTTATACATCGGCTTGCCGCCATTCGCCGGACCGGAAAGATTGATGACAATCGGGTCGGTGAAGTTTTGCCCCTGATTGGCTGCTGCGAGCCGTTCTTGAAAATAGGTGCCAAGAGGAACTTCGGGCTGTACTTCAAAACCTTGCTTTTCGTAAACAGGCCGCTCGAGGCTGTAACGAAGTCCAAAAGTCAGAGTCAATTCTGGCCGGATTCTCCAGGAGTCCTGAATGTATTCATCATACGCTTGCGTGGCAAATTCACGTGTCGTTGGGGTGCCCGGATCCAACAAAGTGCCATTCTTGCTAAAGGTGAAATTCGCAGTGTATTGCGAGAACCTTCCAATTAAGGCTGTAGCCGCGCTCTGCACTGCGTCGGTCGAATCCAGTGATTGCCCCGCGTTCAGGCTCCCGGGCAGATTGTTTGCCGTCAGGTAGCTCTGAAAATCATCCGAAATATGGCCTCCACCTCCGAAGTAAAACGAGGGGTTAGTGATGGCGTTATCGAAAGCATTCGCATAACTTACGCGATTATTTGTAATCAACCGGACGTTGGCTCCAAATTGGATGGTGTGCCGGCCATGAATCCACGAAACATCATCCGTAATATTTTGGACCGGTGTCACGCGGGAAAGAGTATGCGATTGACTGTTGGGCTGAAACACGAAACGAAAACTGATGTCATTCCCAGAACTGTCACCACCCTGCGAGAAAGCCTGGCGCGTATAACCATAACGGAAGTTATTCACCCAATTCTGTCCGATCGTCCAGGTATGACCTGCCGCCAAACCCCACGGATGGCTCCAGATCTGAGGAGAAGGCGTATCTGGGAACCACTGAGCTTCTATCTGGTGGTCATAGATGGCATTCAGTCGGACGAAAATATTCTGTTTGCTATTTAGCGTGTAATCTAGCTTGAGAACATTTGAATTTAATTTGATCGGAGTTGGCGCGTTGAAGCGGAAGCCACCCGTATTCAAATTGTCGCCTGTTGACGAATCGTTTGATGGATACTTCTTCGCAGCATCAGCCAAGGCAGTCAGCGCATCCTGGTTTATACCCGCATCCTGATAAACTTGTTGGTTTTGAGCGAGATTCAACGATGCTACTGGCCTGGTGTTGCACGCGGCGTCTAAACAATAGCTGTAGTTGATTATTCCCTGGCCCAAACTGGGCAACGGAACAATCCTGGACACGTTCGTCGCAGTGGCGTCACGCCGCCCTTCGTAGCTATAGAAAAAGAAAAGCCTATCTTTCAAAATGGGGCCGCCGATCGCTCCCCCGAAAGTATTCCGAACTAATGGCGTGCGTGGCACGTCCGCCGCGTTGCTAAACCGGTCGTTTGCCTCAAACGGGGTACCCCGGTAGAACTCGAACGCCGCTCCATGGAAATTGTTCGTGCCCGATTTAGTGACAAGGTTTATTTGCGCCCCTGCCGAGCGGCCCTGATTTGCCCCTCCGTTCGCCGTGGTCACGCGGAACTCCTCAATTGCCTCCGAGTTGAGCCGCAGAACCGGACCATCGGTGATATTGGCAACCAGCCCGCCGATAACCAGGTTGTTGGTAGTCTGGGGAACTTGAGCATTGCCCGTTTGTGCGTTGTTTACATCCACGCCGTCCAGGGTAATGTTCGACTGATCCGCGCGTGCTCCAGTAACGTAGCCCTCGCGGGTAGTTCCGGGCTGCAGGCTCAATAGATCCACCACGTTGCGACCTTCCAGCGGAAGCTGGGTAATCTGATTTGATTCGAAGTTGTTCCCGAGTGAGGCATCCTGGGTGTTGATCAGCGCGGCCTGGTCACTGATGGTCACTTCGACCGTCTGGCTGACCGCTCCCAGGCTCATCTGAATATTGCTTTCGGTTTGTTTTCCTATCAAGGCTCGGACATTGTCCAGTAAAAGTTTGCGAAATCCAGTGGCCTCAACCTCAATCCGGTAATCGCCTGGAGTGAGTAAGTCGAACACATACTCACCACTACTTGGGGTTTGCGTCTTACGACTCGCATTTGTCGCGACATTGGTGATCGAGACAGTCGCTCCCGCTATGGGCTTGCCTTGCGCGTCGGTTACCACTCCGCGTATCGCGGAAGTTCCAGTTTGCCCGCACGCCAAAGAGCCACCAAGCAACATCATGCAAACAAACAACGAATACAACTCCAGCCGCATCGAAGTTCGCGACATGCAAATCTCCTTCGCACACGGAGCTATCAGTGCGTCTTAAAATGTCAATACTTTATGGAGAACGGCAACCTTATAACAGTTCCACTCGAAAAACTTCCCTTACCACTCGCTGACTGCAGAATTACCCAAGCTTGTAGGATAGTTGGGCGAGAATGTCAAGCACGTTACGCTGATATTTGAACGAAAAATTTCAAATGGCCGGAATTAAGAATTTGAATACTCAAAAGAATACGCCGGAGAGGTAGCCCTCTCCGGCGTTGTTAAGTTCAGCCTCTGTTGTGTCTTATTAGAAGGAGTAGCGCAAGCGCAAACTCCATCACGCGCGGCTTGGTTAGCGTGCCGGAATACAAGCCGATCGTGCTTGGGTTGGTGAAGGCACTGTTGTTGGTCAGCGTGGCGGCGTCGAACCGGACCGAGTTCGTCAGGTTATACGCATACGCGCTGAAGCGCAGCGCCTGGCGCTCCGTAATATGGAAGTCTTTATTGACCCCGGCATCAATTCCGAAGAAGCCCTGGCCGCGGAAATTGTTGCGCTGGCCGGACTCCCCCGGATAAGGAAGCCGGAGCACCGAGCCCCAGTAGTTGGCGGATTGCGTTGGATCGCTTGCGGCCGGGCCAATGTTAAACGCATAGGGCTGGCCACCTACGTAGGTAAGATGCTGGTTGACGGGCGCGATCTGCACCGCCTTGCCCTCCAGTTGGAAGTTGGTGTTGTACGTGCCGCCCGCATCCACGCTGAACGGGAAACCGCTGGTCCAGCGATAAATGCCGCTAAGCTCCCAACCACCCAGGATCAAGTCCGTGGGGCGATTCCAGTCGTGTCCAAACCGGCGGCCGCGGCCGAAGGGAAGGTCGTAGACCCAGTTCGCGTTGATCTGATGTGTGGTATCAAAATCAGACACGCCTCGCATGCGCTGCGGATCCCAGGTGTTGATGATCGCACTGAGCCCGCCAAACGTTGGCACGCGCTCCGAGTCCGAACCGATGTCCAGCGACTTGGAAAACACGTAGTTGAAGTCGAATTGCAGTCCGTGCATGTTGCGGCTCCGCAGCATGAACTGCGCCGCATTATAGCTGCTGTTCCCCATGCTCGACCACGCATACAGCGCGGAAAACTGCTTGTTGTAAAGCGCGTAAGGAGTGTCCACGCCGTTGATTCGCGCGCACGCCGGGTAACAGAACGAATCAAAAATATTCGTGAAATTGGTCGCGCCAAACGTGGAGGGTCCCCAGTTATCCGCGAACAAGGAATACATCGATTGCGTAGCGGTAAGTCCGCCGCCGGCCGCGCTGGGGAAAAGGTCTTCCCAGTAGGCCATCGGCGCCACCTGGCTCACCGGCGTATTGGCATTCGCCAGCTTCGCGAATGCGGTCGCCGCCGTGAAGTAGTCCACGCCGGAAGCCGGATCCTTCAGATTCAGCGGCATCGCCAGGTCGCGCTGTTGCAAAAGATGATGCGCGAAACGCCCAACGTACGCCGCCTCGAACGTCAACCCTCCCACCAGCTCTCGCGAAACAGAAAAGTCCACCGTTTCCGAATAGGGCGTCCGCAGCTTGTCGTCAAAGCCAAATGTGATTTGCTGCAGCGGGTTGCCAAGCGAGCTGACGGGAGGAGTGTAAGGAAACGGTCCTGTCGGCGCCGGTTGCAACAAAATGCCGTCGGCGCTGGACGTTGGAATGTTCTGGAGTCCCGTGAAGCGGGCGCCGCCATCCAGTGTCTGGATGGAAGCGGGGTTCCCGACCACGGTGTTCAAACCGAATGCGCCGCTCTGGTCGTAGGTGTCCACCAGTGCAGTTCCAAAGTGATCGTACACAATTCCGAATCCGCCTCGGATGGATGTTTTGCCGGCAGCTCCGAACAAGGATCTCCACAGTCCGTCGCTGGCTGCTGGGGCATAAGCAAACGCGAGTCGCGGGCCAAAATCTTTGTAGTCCCACGGCCAGAACGGCTTCTTGCCATTTGCTTGCCCGCTGGGGCTGTAAGTGATGATTGAATCGGAAGTCTGGCCCAGGGCCATAGCGGTCGCGCGGTCGCTGACGTACGCGTTCATGCTCTGATCGGGCGACACCTGATTGCCGCTGGTCTCGTAGACGGGCTGCAACAGTGTGTAGCGAAGACCCGCTGTCAGAGTGAGAGTAGGTTTGATGTGCCACACATCCTGCACGTAGAAATCGGACTCCCAGGAACGGAAATTCTTTTGCACCAGGGCGCCCTGCGGAATTTGCACGTTTTTTGCAGTGCGGTTGTACTGCCCGACCACCTCGGAAATCACGCCGACCAGGTTGCCGACCGCGTAGTTATAGGGGTTGGCGTTATTCGGATCCACGGCCGGAAAATTCCAGGTGCAGAACGAAGGCGGATTCGCTTGATCCGTCTTGCACGAGGGGTCGAAACTTCCTCCGCCCCCCGCCGCGCCTGCCGCCAGGAAGTTAGGGTTTGTGGACGCGTAATTGATATTGGAAGCGTCCGATGCCCGCGAGTTGGTGATGAACCGGATGTTCGTGCCGAACTGCAGCGTGTGCGCGCCCTTTGACCAGCTTACGTCATCCAGCCAGTTGTACACCGGAATGTGAAAATTCTGGGTGAATGAAGTCGTGGGCGAAACCGAGGCGACGCTTGGATGCAGATCATCCAGATAGCGGAACGTCACATTCGGACCGTCTTCGATACCCTGGTTGTTCTGGCTCTGCCGCGTCAGTCCGAAGCGGAAGTTGTTCACCAGCGTGCTGGTAATCGTTGCGGTATAACCCGCCGCGATTGCCCGGCTGGTATCCCCAACCGTATTGATCGGCGGGTCGCCCAGAAACTGCGGTGGCTGGTCCGTCAAATCCGTCTGATAATTGCCGCGAAGGAACAATCGCTGCGTTCCGGCTTTGTTCAGGTTGTAGTCGAGCCGCACGATCGTCGTGTTCAGGTGCGTCGGGTTCGGCGCTGAAAAACTGTAACAGGCAATGTTGAAACCATCGGCGTTCGCGCAGGCGTTGGAATTTGCTTGCGGATATTGCTGGAACACGCCCGTGCCTTGCGGTTGGCCACAAATTTATTCACCCCGGGGCCGTTGGGACACGATCCGATCCCCGTGCAATTCGGATCCATCTGCGCGATCTGCGCGGGACCCACCGCGTATGCGCCGTTCGGCGCCGTCCATGTTTGCGTCAGCCCTTGCACGGTGTTGCCCGGGCATTGCGAAGCCACCTGGCACGGATAAAAAATCACGCCGTCACGAAGGTTCGCGGTGGGAACGTTGCGCTGCTCCTGCTGGTTTTCAGCCAGGCGTTGTCCCTCGTAGGTTCCAAAGAAAAACAGGCGGTCTTTTTTGATCGGACCCCCGATCGAACCGCCAAACGTGTTGCGGATAATTTTTCCCGGCACGTTGGGAAGGCCGTTGGAAAGTTCCGCTTGTTTATTGAACCAGTCGTTCGCCGCGGTGACCGTGGGCCGGTGCTGTTCATAGAGCGAACCGTGAAACGAATTCGTGCCGCTCTTGGTGACCAGCGCGATTTGCCCGCCCGATGAACGTCCCTGATCCGCGTTGTCGCCGATCGTGGTTACGCGGAACTCTTCGATGGAGTCCAACGTGGAACGCACCGCGCCGGTAAACGCTTTGCCGGTGCTTTGCGGATTGTTGTCCACGCCGTCCAGCGTGATATTCGATTGATCGCTGCGGCCGCCATTCAGAGCGCCGTTGCGTGTGTCCACGTTGTCGTCTGGATTTGTGCCAACGTAAGTGACGCCCGGCTGCAAGCTAAGCACGCCCGCGGCATCGCGGCCTTCAAACGGCAGCGCCAGAATCTGCTTGGAGTCAAACGTATTGCCGAGCGTGGCGTCTTGCGTATTGATCGTTTGCGTGCCCGCCTGAACTTCCACAGTGGTCGTTCCGGATGCGACCTGGAGTTGAACGTCGCTTGTCGCCGGCGTCGAGACCAGCAGCACCAGTCCAGACTGTTTGAACGGCGCGAATCCCGGGGCTGTAACTGTCAGCGTGTAAGTGGACGGGCGCACTTCGCGAAACTGATACGCGCCATCCTTATCCGTTTCGCCGCTGAGGTTGACGCCAATTTCCGCGCTGGCAAGATTCACGGCGGCGCCGGGAACAACCGCGCCGCTGGTATCGGTGACGGTGCCTCGTAAAGTGGTGGTTCCCGATTGGGCGAAAGTCAGGGTTACGCAGGAGAGTAAGAGAATGAGAACAAAAAAAGAACGCTCGGGCAGATTCCGAGACATGGTAGAACCCCTTTCGTGCACCGGTAAAAAAAGTTAGGTCACGAACTGAGAGTCCACCACGTAGGGAGCGCCGTTTCCTTTGGCGTTGCGAAAATAGGATACGGACAACCCCGAACGACCAAACCACCGAACGCATCCTTCGAGTTACGTGGATAGACGCCGGGGCCGCGAAAAGGTTAGTGAAACTTTTTTCGGGAGCCGCGAATCGCGGGGAAATCAAAGAAAAATCAGGCTTTGCCCAGATGGATAAGGCGTGCCTGGGTAATCGCCGGATGCTGGCGCACGGGTTCCAGGATGGATTCAGAGACATCGCCATCCACGCGAATCAGCGAAACCGCTTCCGCGCCGGGTGTATTGTCGCGACGGCCGAGTGCGAAGGTGGCGATGTTGACGCCGCTCTTGCCCAGCGCGCCACCGACATGGCCGATCACGCCGGGGCGATCTTCGTTGCGCAGGAACAATACTGTGCCGTTCAATTGCGCTTCCAGCGGGATGCCATCGATCTGGATCACGCGCGGCGAGCCGTCGTGCAGCACCGTTCCTTCCGCGGTGAAGGCCGCCGATCCGGATTTATCCGGCAGCGCGGAGACTTCCAGCGTGTGCGGAAAACCGTGCTCGCGACGCCGGGTTTCTTCTTCCACGGTGAGTCCGCGTGCGGCGGCAACGGCCGGCGCGTTCACCACGTTCACTTTTTCATCCAGAATCGCGTTGAGCATTCCCGCCAGGACTGCGCTGCGCAAAAGGTGCGTGCCCACTTCGGCCACTTCTCCTGCGTAACGGATGCGAATGCGCGCCGGGCGCGTGGCTGCGGCCTGCGAAACAAAGGAGCCCAGGCGTTCGGCAAGCGCAAGGTATGGCCGCACGCGGCGATATTGTTCCGGCGAAAGCGCGGGCAGATTCACCGCGTTGCGAATGATGCCCTCCACCAGATAATCGCGCACCTGCACGGCCACCTGCGTGCCAAGCTCTTCCTGCGCCTCAGCCGTGGAGCCCGCCACGTGGGGCGTGGAAATCACGGTGGGCAAACCAATCAATGGGCAATTCTTCGGCGGCTCTTCCGCGAAGACGTCCAGCGCCGCTCCCCCGACTTGGCCGCTTTTGATCGCCGC
>CAWGRE010000001.1:0-88279 GCA_963824925.1 uncultured Acidobacteriota bacterium | reverse complement strand
ATGGGACTTGGATGCGATACGGGAGAAGTTGCGGGAGGCGCAGACGGGGTTTTGCCGGGTTGCGGATGGGATTGGTGCGGAGAAGTGGGCGCAACAGCCGGGTCGCGAGGAGTGGTCTGCGGCCGAACTGGTGGCGCATCTGGTGGTGGTGGAGCGCGGGGTGATTGGGAAGGCGGACAGCGTGACGCGGAAGACGCCGCTGGCAATTCCCTTCTCCCAGCGGGTGCACCTGCCGGTCTGGCTGGTGGAGGCGCGGGTGATTCGCCGGAAATCGCCGCTGCCGCAAGACGAAAGTTTGCTGGGGCCAAAGGAGACGATGCTGGGAACGCTGCGCGGCGCCCGGGAACGGACACTGGCCTTTCTGGACGAAACAGAGAAGCGGGATTTGAGCGTATACCGTTGGCGGCACCCGTTCCTGGGGATGCTGAGCGCGTATGACTGGATGGAAATGATCGCGGCGCACCAAAACCGGCACCGGAAACAGATGCAGGAAATTGTGGAGAAGCTCTCCCGAAAGTAGTAGGAATTTCACAACTTAGGTACGATTTTGCATATCGTGGCCTGTCAGTTCTGACAGGGGCCCACAGCGAAGAGTTCCCGAAAACCGACAAAAAGCCTTGTTTCCACAGGGATTTTAAAAAGTACTAGAGGAATGGTTTAACCGTATTTAAACGGAACGACTATTGCTCTTGTAATTTGCATCCTCTAACCTGCGAGGAGCATCACAAGAACGGTGATGACAGAGCAGGGGAGGATGAACGTGAGGCAACCCTTGGTTACTGTTAAATCGAGCCAGAAGATTTTCACCGACGCGGAAGTGGCCAGCCTGACCGGCATCTGCGTGGATCACCTGCATAATTTCGCGCGCAGCCGGCATCTTGGGATGATCGCGCGTGCGGCGGAAGCGGCAGGAGTGACGGCGGATCAATGGCTGTTCACGCTGTCTGACCTGATGGTTCTGGTTACGTTGTTCCCGCGCTGCAGCCACTAACGGAAGCACCCGCCCCAGGGAGGCCCTTGCCCTCTCCCCCGTTTTTCGGTTCCAGAGGATCCCAGATAAATCGGCGAATGATTTGGCGTCATAGCGTCTACGGAGTAGTGCGCGTACAGAGGCTGACATGAAAGTCAGCGCTACATTGAGTCGCACGGTTTTGCGTTTGGGTTTCCTGGGTCGCCGATAGATCGTTGGGCGAGAATTTCGAAGATATCAGGGAACTTGCGGACTGGAATGGTCCGGCGCTATGCTGCTTGCAGGCGCGGCTGTTGTGGCGCGTGTACAGAGGGCTGACATGAAAGTCAGCGCTACATTGAGTCGCACGGTTTTGCGCCTGGGTTTCATGGGTCGCCGACACATCCACGGGTTCTGCTTTTGTAGCTCCCTTCTGAGTTTGTGCCTGATTTTGCCAGGGTTCGCCGCGGCTCCCCCTCTTCCCTCCAACCAACAGTCGCAAAGTGGCACCGCAACCCCCAGCGTAAAAAAGAGCGCTGTCTATCCCCGGGGCATGAAGCTGATGCTGACCGACGGGACGTTTCAACTGGTGCGCGAATACCAACGGAATGGGGATCACGTGAGGTATTTCAGCGTGGAGCGAGGTGCGTGGGAGGAGTTGCCGGCGTCCATGGTGGACTGGGCGGCGACGGCTAAGACGGAAGCAGAGGCCGAAAAGGACTCCGCGGCGCTGGTGGAAAAAGTCCACAAGCAGGAAGAAGCGCGACACATGGACGACGTGACGGACATTGACGCCAGCCTGCGCGTGGGCGAGGGAGTGTTTTTGCCAGAGAGCGAAGGGATGTTTGTGGTGGAGGGGAAATCGATCCGGGTGCTGGACCAGGCGGGGTCCGCGGTGAAGACCGACAAACTGCGAGTGGTGGCGCAGGTGCTTTCGCCGGTGCACATGGTGCCGGGAAAGCAGACGGTGGTGATCGAGGGCACGCGAGCGTTCCTGCGGGTGAGGACCACACATCCGGAATTTTATTTGCGAGAGCCTCCGCCGGACCAGGACCGGGTGAGCGTGATCCAACATAGCGGGAAGCCGGGAGATTCCGGGCCGGACGTGGCGCTGATTCGCGTGAAGGTGGGAAAGCACCAGCGGATATTGGAGTCGGTTAATACATTGTTTGGGGAAGCGGTGCAGCAGACAGTGAATGAGGTGCCGGTGCAGAGATGGGATGTGGCGCCGAATGTTTACCGGTTCACGTTGAGCGAGACGTTGCCGCCGGGGGAGTATGTGTTGGCGGAAATGTTGGCGGATGGATTGAATTTGTATGTGTGGGATTTTGGGGTGGATGAGGCGGGGCAGGTGGGGAAGTGAAGAGGTGCGGGGAGGATTTTGTGGAGAGAGTTTAGTGGGAGAGTTTGTTGGGTGAATGATTGTGCCGCCCCGCCGGGGCTGGAACGTGATTGGGGTTGGGGCCCGGGCTTGCGCCCTGGGCTATTTTTTTTCGCGCCGATGGCGCTGGTTGAGTGGGGGGATGGGGGAGGGTGAAGTGAAGAGGCGAGCGCATTGACAAGCGAGGGTAGGACTTTAGGTTGAGATCCTTCAGCTATCCTTGTCGGATAGCTTCAGGATGACAAGTTTGAAATGAAATTTAAATTTAGCGTGCAGTGGAGTGTGTGGAGTTGAGGTTAGCGTTTGGTGGAATGGGCGGGGGCGAAGACTTCGGTTAGGAGGTGGAGGACGTCGGAGATGCGGAAGGGCTTTTGGAGGCGGCGGGCTTCGGGCGGGAGATTGCCACCTTCTTCGCTTACCAAGTCGCCGGACATGTAGATGACTTCAGGTTTGTTTTCGCCGGCGGCGATTTTCAGGCGCTGGGCGACACCATAGCCATCGGCGTTGGGGCCGGAGCCGGAGAGTTTCAGGTCGCAGAGAATGGCGTCGTATTTGGTGCCGAGCATCAGGCTCATGGCTTGTTCGGCGGTTGCAGCACAATCCACTTTCAATCCGTAAGAGGCAAGGCCTTCGGTGAGGAGCATGCGAATGCTCTCTTCATCATCGAGAACGAGAAGGGTGTGTTTGGCGAAGGCGTCGAGCGTGGGGACAAAGCGTTCGCCGGAGCCGGAACCGGAATCGAGTTTGCCGGAAGGACGCCGGGTGGTTTCGGGTCCGGCAACGGGCAGCGAAACGGTGAAGGCCGCGCCACCTGCGGGGAGCGAAGAAGCTTCGATGTTGCCGCCGTGCTCGCGAACGATGGACATGCAGATGCTGAGGCCGAGTCCGGTGCCGCCGCCGGGACGCTTGGTGGTGAAAAAGGGATCGAAGAGTTTGGGTAGGGTTTCCGGCTTGATGCCGACACCGTCGTCTTGAACGGTGACGAAAACGCGCGTGGCGGAATGGCTGAGGCGGATCTGCACGCGGCCGGACTGGCGGACATCGCGGATGGCGTGTTCGGCGTTGCTGATCAGATTCAGAAAAATCTGGATGAGCTGGTTGGCGTCGCCGACGATGAGGGGGAAGCTGGGGACGGATTGAAATTCGACCTCGACGTTGTTGCGGCGCAGGGAGTGTTCGTGTAGCTGCAGCGTGCGCTCGATGACCATGTTCATATCGAGGGCTTTTTTCTGGGGAGAGGCGGGGCGCGAAAATTCCAAAAGATTCTGGACGATGCGGGCGGCGCGGCGGGCCTGGCGATGGGTCATTTCCAGCTGGCGGCGCGTGTTTTCGTCAACGCCCTGGCGATCGCGGAGGAGTTCGCTGGCGCCGAGAATGGCGGTGAGGGGATTGTTGAGTTCGTGGGCGACGCCGGCGAGCATCTGGCCCATGGCGGCGAGCTTTTCGGCTTGAATGAGCTGGCTTTCGAGGCGCTTGACCTCAGTGACGTCGCGGCCGGAAACGACCGCGCCTTCGATAACGCCCTCTGCGTTGAAGAGCGGGCTGAAATTGCATTTGAGGCTGCGCCATTCGCCCTGCTTGTGGCGGACGCGAACTTCGATGGAGCCAAATTTCAGTTTGCCGGCGATAAGATCGTCGAAAAGCGCGATCATGGCCGGGCGATCGTCGGCGTGCGTGCGTTCGCCGAAGGTGAGACCGATGACCTCGGAGGCTTCGTAGCCGAGGACGTCTTTGAAGCGGGGGCTGACGAAGGTGTAGCGCCGCTCGGGATCGACGACGAAGATAAGGTCGGGGAAGCTGTCCACCAGACGGCGAGCGAATTCCTGCTGCTGGTGGAGCTGCTTTTCCATGGCGCGGCGTTCGGTGAAATCCACGAGCGCGCCTTGATAGCGGATGATGCGGCCGGCGGCGTCGCGAACGGCGGAAGTGGTATTGAGGCAATAGACGGGCTGGCCGTCTTTGCGGCGGAGCGTGATTTCGCGGCCGTGGGGGCCGGATTCGCGATTGACCTCGCGGGCGAGCGCGTCGCGCTGCACGTCGTCGACAAAAACTTCCGTGACTTTTTTGGTGAGCAGCTCTTCCTTGGAGCGATAGCCGAGCATATTGACGAGCGCGGGATTCACTTCGAGGATTTTGTCTTCCGGAGTGACGATGTAAATGCCTTCCTGGAGATTTTCGAAGAGCTCGGTGAAGCGGGCTTCGCTGCGCTTCATGGCGGTGATATCGCGGGCGAGCACGGTGACGCCGTGGACTTCCTCCCCGCGGATCATCGCGTGGGCGACGCAATCGAAGAAGTAGATCATGTTGCGCTTCTTGAGGCGGACCTGCACGATGCCGGACCAGATGCGGCGCTCGATGAAGCGGGACTTCAGAGTTTCGAGGACTTCGAGCGGATGGCCGTCGGAATCCTCAAAAAAATCAGTGAGACGCCCGCCAATAATTTCCTGGAAGGGCTGGCCGACGAGATCGGAGAAGCTGCGGTTGACGGCGCGGATTTCGCCGTCGAGGCCCATGGCGAGAAGGATGTCGTCGAAGGAGTCGATCAAGTCACGAAAGCCCTGCTGCGACTTGGAAATCATGGAGAAAAGATGGTGCAGCTGCTGATCGCTGGGGAGCGTGGCGTCTTTCTGATCGAGGCCGCGGACCAGGCCTTTCAGTTCTGCAATTTCGTGGGTCTTTTTCCAGACGTAGACGCCGAGGAGCGCGACCAGAACGACGAGGCCGATGGGCAGCGCTTCGAGATGAAGATTGGAGGCGCGGAGCCAGTCCCAGGACATCCACGCGAAAACCGCGCTGACGAGAAAGAGGACGAAAAAGGTGAGGCGCCAGAGTTCGTGCTGGCGCTTCTCAAAATGCTCGACGCGTTCGGACAAGGGAGGGCGCGCGTCTCGCGGGGAGAGCTTGGGGGAAACGTCCGGATTCGACTCGGGCTGCATGGGTCCAGTCCACCGGGAGACGTTACAATTGGCCGTGTACGGCGATTCTTCATCATAAGAAGGATACGGGAGGAGCAGCAAGTGGGTTGGGGCGGGCGAGTTCCTGCGCCATACCTGTACGAACGGGCAGAACGGGAAAATGTGGGTGGGCGGCGGAGGAGCGGTTAGTAGATGGCGGGGTCGGGGTGTTGTTTGAGCCAGTCGGCGGCGAGTTGTTGGGCTTGGGCGATTTGGGCGGGGGTCATAAGTGGTTCCAAATAAGCGAGACTGCGATCGGCGTTGGCGAGGGAATACCACATATAAGCTTGCACGAGATCGCGGGGCACGCCATTGCCATCCACATAGAGATTAGCCAGATTATTTCTCCCCTGCCCCGCGCCGTTGAGATTCGGCACATGTTCGGCGGCGCGGCGATACCAAAGAGCAGCTTCAGAGAAGTTCTGTTCCACTCCCTCGCCCCATTCAAAGCGAGAACCTAGATCTACCTCGGCGTCTACGTTGCCGCCTTCGGCGGCTTTGCGAATCCATTTGAGGGCTTCGACGTCGTCGGTTACGCCGAACCAGAGATGATCGCGGAATGCGACGCCGAGCCAGAGTTGCGCTTCGGGAACGCCGGATTCGGCGGCGCGCCAGAGGCAGCGTTCGTGCTCTAAATTGTCCGATCCGGCTCGTTGGCCGCAAAGAATATATTCGGCGGGCGCGTAGCCTTGGTCGGCGGATTTCTGGAACCAGAACGTGGCCTTTTGTCTATCCAGAGGAAGAAGCTTGCCGTACTCATAGATTGTGCCGAGGCGGTATTGGGCTTCGGGGTCGCCGGATTCGGCGATGGAAAAGAGGGCTTGCCAGTCGCTGGGTTGCAGGGCGGGCAGGCGGAGAATTTCCGCGAGGCGGGGATTGGAGGCGGGCGAGGTTTGGGCGGGGAGGCAGACGAAGAGGGACAGGAATAGAAGCGATGGGACTATGGCGCGGTGAAGCATAGTGTCCCCTAACGGGGGAATGATAGGCGGGGGATTTGGGGAATGGAAGTGGATTTTTGGGTAGGTGTGGTGTTGGATATCGACAGGGGAAGGCTGGACAGGCTGACGCCTGTGCACGAGACGGAATTAAGAAAAGGCGCCCGCCTCCCGCCTTCGCGAAAAGGGCTTCGGCGGGCGAGCGGAAGGCGGCCGCTACAGGCCGGACTGGAGTTGGGCTATGCCGGCTTTGGAGATGAGGACGTCGTCTTCGGATTTGCCGCCGCTGAAGGCGGCGATGAGGTAGCCATTCTTGCCGGGGACGATTACGCCACCCTGCCAGCCGACTTCACCAATCATGGTTGGGCGGACCTGGCTGCCGCTGTCCTTGAGGGTTTCCGCCATTTCGGAGGCTTTGGAATAGGCAATGGCGAGGAGGTTGGAGCCGTTGTCTTTTTCCTTGGGAGGCTTGGTCATGCTGCCGACAACCGCCATGCGCGAGCTCCAGGATTGAATGGGAGTGCCTTCGAAATAGGCGACGACGGCGACGCCGACGATATTCATTTCCTCGGCGCGTTTGCGCATGGCCTGCAGCGCGGGGCCGGCGAGGCTTTCGAAAGTGGGCGAAGAGGAAAGACCTTTAGCGAATGTTGGATCCATTTTGGCGATGTCCACACGGAAGCTTACTGAGGCGGAGGTTGGAAAAGCAAGGGGAACGCGCTGGGTGACGCGCCCGGTGGCGGCCCATTCGGCGCCGCGCTGAAACGTGGTGATGAAGCCTTCGCAACTGAGCGCGGCAGACATCGTGGCCGAGCGTGGTGTGGAAGACGCGGCCTTTGCCGTAGGAAAGAACCATGAGCATCGGTTCATCGCGGCCGGAGCCGTTGTTGGCGGGATCGGAATGGGCGGTGGCGAGAACAGTGATGTGGCCGCCGGGGCCGCGGAGATTTGCGTAGAGTTCGTCGGTGTTGTGCATCCAGACGGGCGGCAGACCTTTCATGATCGGGTGATTGGGCGCGCGGGTTTCGATGGGGAATGGAAGGCGCGCACCGTGGCGGCCAGCGGATCCGGGCGCGGGATCGGAGACGAGCTTGCCGTCCTTGAAATACCAGGCGGGGCCGGCGGATTCCGTGCGGCCGCGCCAGCCGCCGATGCCGATCATTTCGTTGAAGGCGGGCCAATTGGGGAAGGCGTTGTCTGCGGCGTGGACCACGACGAGGCCGCCGCCGTTTTTGACGAACTGATCGAATTGCTCGCGGAGATCGGCGGGCCAGTCTGGACCGTCGTAATTCATGACGATGACTTTGTATTTGGAAAAGTCGGGATGGAAATTGGAGAAGTCTTCATTGGAGCGGGGAGAGGTGGCGACGGTGACCTGGAAAATTCCGGCGTCGTCGAGTTCCTGTTTCAGGATGCGGGTGGTGAGCTGCCAGTCGTGATAGGGGCCGGCGGATTGGCCGTCGATGAGGAGGACGGGGATGGGAGCGGCGAGGGATGGGGAGAGGAGGAAGGCGGAGGCGAGGATTAGGAGAAGGATGCGATTCATTGGGAGGCTCCCTGGATGCGGGGGAATCGTATCACTGGAAGAGGAAAGAATTAAGAATTACCACAGAGGTAGCAGAGGGGCCGCGGAGGGAACGGAGGATTTTGCGAGTGTGGCACAGGACTGGGCTGAGAGTAGAGGCGTGCACAGGCAGGAGAGCCGCCTGAAGGTCGGCCAGCACAGGAGCTTCGCGAAAGGTTATTTCCAGGCGCCTTGGAGGCGACGGAGGAGGAGGAGTTCGCCGAGGTGGTAGGCGTTGTGGTCGGCGAGGAGGAGGGCTTCGCGGAGGACGGTTTGGCCGGAGCCGTGGGGGAGCGGGGCGAAGAGATCGGTTTTTTTGTTTTGGACGAGTTTGATCATGGCGCGGAGATCGGCGCGGAAGGATTGGATGGAATGGTTCCAGGATTTGGCGTTGGGAGGGACGGGAGATTTCGGCCAGTAGCCTTCAGGCCATTCGGGCGAGACGTGTTTGGGATTGCGGGTGAATTCGAGGATGTCTGATTGGGCGAGGCGCATGTGATCGAGAACCTGCCAGGGAGAATGGGCGGCGCCTTTGGGGATGAGGCCAAGGAGTTTGACGGGCCAGTTTTTGACGGCGGCGTCGAAGGTGATGTGGGCGTGGCCGCCTTCGAGAAGTTCGGCGAGGTGGGTGGGGAGGGATTTTTTGGTTTTCATGGTTTGGGGTTTCCGGAATTCGGAATTTGTTTGACGGTGATTGGATGTTGGGTTTTGGGATTTGTTAGACGGGGAAGAAGAAGAAAAGGGTAACGCAGAGGCGCAGAGAGCGCGGAGATACGCGGAGGAAAGCGGAGAAAAGCCGGAGAAGAAGGCGGCGTAAAGCCGCCCCTACGAGAAATTGTGGGCGAAAAAAAAAGAGGGCCGGGCAAGCCCGGCCCCTACAAATGGATTGGTTAGTCCTGGCCTTCGGTGGCGGCGGCTGCGTCGGCTTCGTCGTCTTTGCTGCTGAGGAAGTCCAGGCTGGCGGCATCCTCGGCGGCGGCGAAGTCTGCGGCTTCGGGAAGTTCCTCGACCGGAGGCGGCACGGGAACTTCGGTGAGCAGCTGCAGGCTGCGGTAGTGTTCGAGACCCGTGCCGGCGGGAATGAGCCGGCCCATGATGACGTTCTCCTTCAAGCCGCGAAGATAATCCACTTTTCCGGCGACGGCCGCTTCGGTGAGGACGCGGGTGGTCTCCTGGAAGCTGGCGGCAGAGATGAACGAGTCTGTGGAGAGCGACGCCTTGGTGATGCCAAGGAGCAGCGGACGGCCGGTTGCGGGACGTCCCCCTTCGGCGATGACACGATCGTTTTCCTCGCGGAAGCGGAACTTGTCCACCTGTTCCTCGAGGAGGAACGTGGTGTCGCCGACGTCTTCGACCTTGACCCAGCGCATCATCTGGCGGGAGATGGTCTCGATGTGCTTGTCGTTGATGTTGACGCCCTGCAGGCGGTAGACCTCTTGAATGGCGTTGACGAGGTAGGCCTGGGTGTATTTTTCGCCCAGAACCGCGAGCAGGTCGTGGAGGTTGAGCGGGCCGTCGATGAGCGCTTCACCAGCGCGGACGTGCTCGCCTTCCTGAACGTTGATGTGCACGCCGCGCGGAATGGCATATTCCTTGGAGGTTTTGCCATCTTCGCTTTCGACGTAGATTTTGCGCATGCCCTTGGCGATTTCGCCGTAGCGGACGGTGCCATCGATTTCGGAAATGACGGCAGGGTCCTTGGGCTTGCGGGTTTCGAAGAGCTCGACGACGCGCGGGAGACCACCGGTGATGTCTTTCGTCTTGGTGGTTTCGCGCGGGATCTTCGCGAGTACGTCTCCGGCCTGAACTTCATCGCCATCCTGCACCATCAAGTGGGCGCGGGAAGGCATGAGGTACTTTTTGCGGACCTTGCCGGAAGAATCGCGGACGAGGATCGCGGGCTGATGCTTTTCGTCACCTGGGGGAAGCGTGACGACGAGCTGCGAGAGGCCGGTGACTTCGTCGACCTGTTCCTCGATGGTGAGACCCGGACGGAGATCATCGAACTTCACCGAGCCCGCGGTTTCCGTGAGGATCGAGAAGGTGAAGGGATCCCATTCGGCGAGGATCTGGCCCTGGTCAACGGTATCGCCGTCCTTGACGCGCAAGCGCGCGCCGTAAACGACGTGGTAGCGTTCCTTTTCGCGGTTCTTGTCGTCGAGAATCACGACGAGACCGGAACGGTTCATGGCGATGGCAGCGCCGCCGCGGCCTTCGACGTGGCGAAGGTCCACGAACTTGACGATGCCATGGTTCTTGGCTTCAAGCGTGGAACGCTCGCTGACGCGCGTTGCCGCGCCGCCGATGTGGAACGTACGCATGGTGAGCTGCGTGCCGGGTTCGCCGATGGACTGCGCGGCGATGACGCCGACGGCTTCGCCCATTTCGACCATGCGGCCCGAGGCGAGGTTGCGGCCATAACAGAGGGCGCAAACTCCGCGACGGGATTCGCAGGTGAGCACGGAGCGAATGCGGACGCGCTCGATACCCGCGGCCTGGATCTGGTTGGCGAGTTCCTCGGTGATTTCCTGGTTGAGGTCGACGATGATGCCGCCCTCGAAGTCCTTAATTTTTTCGAGGGAAACGCGGCCTACAACGCGATCGCGCAACGGTTCGACTTCGACGCCGGCTTCGATGATGGGCTCGACGTAGATGCCGTCGGAGGTGCCGCAGTCGTACTCGTTGATGATGACGTCCTGGGCCACGTCCACGAGGCGGCGGGTGAGATAGCCGGAGTCAGCGGTTTTGAGCGCCGTATCGGCCAAGCCCTTGCGCGCGCCGTGCGTGGAAATGAAATATTGCAGCACGGTCAAGCCTTCGCGGAAGTTGGAGGTGATGGGGGTTTCGATGACTTCGCCGGAGGGCTTGGCCATCAAACCGCGCATGCCGGAAAGCTGGCGGATCTGCTGTTTGGAACCGCGAGCGCCGGAGTCCGCCATGATGTAAACGGGGTTGATGTTGCCGTCGCGGTCCTGAGTTTCCAGGGCCTTGAACATTTCGTCGGCAACTTTTTCGGTGACGTCGCCCCAGATGGCGATGACCTTGTTGTAGCGTTCGCCGTTGGTGATGGCGCCGTCGAGATATTGCTGCTGAACCTTGACGACTTCCTTTTCGGCATTTTCCACCAGCTTGTATTTGTCGCTGGGGATGAGCATGTCGTCAATGCCGATGGAGATGCCGGACTTCGTGGAGTACGTGAAGCCGAGCGTCTTCAAGTGGTCGAGCAATTCGACGGTGGATTCCAGGCCGAAGCGCAAGTAGGCGTAATAGACCAGCTGCTGCACGCCCTTTTTCTTGAGCAAGCCGTTGATATACGGCATGTGCTTGGGCAAGTTGGAATTGAAGATGACGCGGCCGACGGTGGTCTGGATGAACTGGCGCTGCATCTTGACCGGGTCGGTGTGCGTAACGTCCTGGTTGTCGAACGCGGTGGTGAGGTCAATAACCTCGCCGGTGTAGCGCAAGCGGATCGGGGTGAGGAGTTCGACTTCGCCGGCTTCGAGAGCCAGCGTGACGTCTTCCGCAGAGCCGAATACGCGGCCTTCACCCTTGGCGCCGGGTTTGTTCTTGGTGAGGTAATAGATGCCGAGAACCATGTCCTGCGAAGGAACGGCCAGCGGCAGACCATGCGCGGGCGAAAGAATGTTGCGCGAGCTGAGCATGAGCACAGACGCTTCGACCTGGGATTCCGGCGAAAGCGGAATGTGCACGGCCATCTGGTCGCCGTCGAAGTCCGCGTTGAACGCGGTGCAGACGAGCGGGTGAATACGGATGGCCTTGCCTTCGACGAGTTGCGGTTCGAAGGCCTGAATGCCCAGGCGGTGCAAGGTGGGGGCGCGGTTGAGCAGCACTGGATGCTCGCGGATGACATCCTCGAGGATGTCCCACACGACGGCTTCCTGCTGTTCGACCATTTCCTTGGCTTGCTTGATGGTGGTGCAGTGTCCCTGGGCTTCGAGCTTGTGATAGATGAAGGGCTTGAAGAGCTCGAGCGCCATTTTCTTGGGCAGACCGCACTGGTTGAGCTTGAGTTCGGGGCCGACGACGATGACGGAGCGGCCGGAATAGTCCACGCGCTTGCCGAGGAGGTTCTGGCGGAAGCGGCCCTGCTTGCCCTTGAGAGTGTCGCTCAAGGACTTGAGCGGGCGGTTGTTGGTGCCGCGCAGCACGCGGCCACGGCGGCCGTTATCAAACAGCGCGTCGACGGCTTCCTGGAGCATGCGCTTTTCGTTGCGGACGATGACGTCCGGAGCGCGGAGTTCCATGAGCTTCTTCAACCGGTTGTTGCGGTTGATGACGCGGCGATAGAGGTCGTTGAGATCGGAAGTGGCGAAGCGGCCGCCATCCAGAGGCACAAGCGGGCGCAGCTCCGGCGGAAGCACGGGGATGACGTCGAGAATCATCCATTCGGGCTTGTTGCCGGACTTGCGGAAGGCTTCGAGCACCTTGAGGCGCTTGGCGTATTTGATGCGCTTCTGGAGCGAAGGATCGGCCTTCATTTTTTCGCGGAGATCGTCGGCGAGCTTGTCCACTTCAACGCGGCGCAGGAGTTCCTTGATGGCTTCGGCGCCCATCTTGGCGACAAACTGTCCGGGATATTCCGTGGCCAGCTTGCGATATTCCTCTTCCTGAAGAACCTGACGCTCTTTCAGGATGGCGACTTCGCCCTGGTCAACAACGACGAAGGCTTCGAAGTAAAGAATGCGCTCGAGGTCGCGCATGGAAATATCCAGCAGGTAGCCGATGCGGCTGGGCAGGCCCTTGAAGAACCAGACGTGAGAGCAGGGCGATGCCAGCTCGATATGGCCGAGGCGCTCGCGGCGGACTTTGCTGAGCGTGACTTCGACGCCGCACTTGTCGCAAATGACTCCGCGATGCTTCATGCGCTTGTATTTGCCGCACAAGCATTCCCAGTCCGTGACGGGACCGAAAATCTTGGCGCAGAACAGGCCATCCCGTTCGGGCTTGAAGGTGCGGTAGTTGATGGTCTCCGGCTTGGTGACTTCGCCGTGGGACCAGGAGCGGATTTTTTCGGGACTCGCAAGACTGATGCGAATGGAATCGAAGTCCGCAATCAAACTGGCGCGATCATAAGGGCTGCTGCGATACAAGGTTGTTTCCTCCTCCCCAGCTTTCGCCGGGGTTGCGCCTCGGTCAGTTTGAAGACTGACCGGGACGGCTGAGAACCCAATTACGAAGAACTTCCAAACCTTCGAAGAAAGAGGGCGGCCTAAAGCCGCCCCTACATTTAATTAGTCGGCTGCTTTCTCGGCGGCCGGCTTCTGGCGCTTCATCAGTTCGACGTCGAGACAGAGCGACTGCAACTCGCGGACGAGCACGTTGAACGATTCGGGAACGCCCGGCTCGATGCCCGGTTCGCCCTTGACGATGGCCTCGTAGATTTTCGCGCGGCCATAGACGTCGTCGGACTTCGCGGTGAGAAGTTCCTGCAAAATGTGAGCGGCGCCATAGGCTTCGAGCGCCCAGACTTCCATTTCGCCGAACCGCTGTCCGCCGAACTGCGCCTTACCGCCCAGCGGCTGCTGGGTGATGAGGGAGTAGGGTCCGATGGAGCGAGCGTGGATCTTGTCGTCGACCAAGTGCGAGAGCTTGAGCATGTAGATGTAGCCGACGGTGACGGGCTGATCGAACTGCTCGCCGGTCATGCCGTCGAACAGGTTGATCTTGCCGGCGTGCGGCAGGCCCGCGACTTCGAGCAGGTGGCGGATTTCCGCTTCGCGCGCGCCGTCGAAAACCGGCGTGGCGAAGGGAATGCCGTCCTTGAAGCCTTCGGAATATTCCAGCAATTCTTCGTCGCTCAGTTTCGAGAGCGACTTCCAGATTGCCGTATCGGTGAAGACTTCGCGGTACCAGCGGCGAATCGCTTCGGCTTTCACTTCCTTGCTCAGCAGGCGCTTAAGGCTGTTGCCGAGTTCCTTGCCGGCCCAACCCAAGTGCGTTTCGAGAATCTGACCGACGTTCATACGCGAAGGAACGCCGAGCGGGTTCAGAACGATTTCCACCGGCGTGCCATCCGGGAGAGAAGGCATATCTTCTTCCGGAACGACGCGCGCGATGACGCCCTTGTTACCGTGACGGCCGGCCATTTTGTCGCCGATGGAGAGCTTGCGCTTCATGGCGATATAGACCTTGACCAGCTTGATGACGCCCGGGGGCAGTTCGTCGCCCTTCTTGAGCTTTTCCTTGCGCTCCTCGGTGATCTTGCGGAGCACGTCGATCTGGCGCGAGGTCATTTCCTCGATCTCTTCGATCTTTTCGATCAGCAGAGGATCCTTTTCGTTGAGCTTCAAGCGCTTGAGGTTGCGCGTGGAGATCTTTTCGATCAGGTCGCGGGTGAGTTCGACGCCCTTGGTGAGCAGGCGCTTGTTGGTTTTTTCGTCGTGCAGGTCGGCCTGGAGAATCTTGCCGCCCAGCAGGTCTCCCAGGCGCTTGAGGCGCTCGTCGGTGAGAATACGGATTTCATCGGCGAGGTTGCGCTCCAGCTTGAAGACTTGCGCGGCTTCGATGGCCTTGTGGCGCTCGTCTTTTTCTCCGCCCTTGCGGGTGAAGATCTTGACGTCGACGATGGTGCCTTCGATGCCCGGTGGGCAATAGAGAGAAGCGTCGCGAACGTCGCCGGCTTTTTCGCCGAAGATGGCGCGGAGCAGCTTCTCTTCCGGTGTCAGCGTGGTTTCGCCCTTGGGGGTGACCTTGCCGACGAGGATGTCGCCCGGCTTCACGACCGCGCCGATGCGGATAACGCCGCTTTCGTCGAGGTTGCGAAGGAACGACTCGCTGATGTTGGGGATGTCGCGAGTGACTTCCTCGGGACCGAGCTTGGTGTCGCGGGCTTCGATTTCGTACTCCTCGATGTGGATCGAGGTGTAGTAATCGTCGCGCACGAGCTTTTCGCTGACGAGGATGGCGTCTTCGAAGTTGTAACCGCGCCAGGGCACGAAGGCCACCAGAACGTTGCGGCCGAGGCCGAGTTCACCGCGATCCGTGCAGGGACCATCGGCAAGAACCTGAAGCTTTTTCACGCGGTCGCCCACGCGAACCAGCGGCTTCTGGTTGATGCAAGTGTTCTGGTTGGAGCGCTTGAACTTGGTGAGCGTGTAGATGTCCGCACCAACTTCGCGGCTGAGCACGCCGGAGTGATCGCTTTCGACGCGCACGATGATGCGCTCCGAGTCGACCTGATCCACGATGCCATCGCGCTTGCAGAGCACCACCGCGCCGGAATCGCGAGCGGTGACGCGCTCCATGCCGGTGCCGACCAGCGGAGCTTCTCCGCGGATCAGAGGAACGGCCTGGCGCTGCATGTTGGAACCCATGAGGGCGCGGTTGGCGTCGTCGTTTTCCAGGAATGGAATCAAGCTGGCAGCGACGGAAACGAGCTGCTTCGGCGAGACGTCGACGTAATCGACTTCATCGCGATGCTTGAGCACGAAGTTTCCGGCCTGACGGCAGTTGACGAGTTCCGTGGTGATCTTGAGTCGCTCGTCGAGCGAAACGTTGGCCTGGGCGACGACGTACTTGTCCTCTTCCCAAGCGGAGAGATAGAAGCAATAGGGTTCGTAGACGACCTTGCGGCGCTTCAGCTCGTCGTTGAGTTCCTCGACGCGATCGCGCTCGACGATGTCGCCGGCTTTGAATTCGCTGTCGCCCGCGTTGACGATGTGGACGTAGTCAATGATGCGTCCACCCTTCACGCGGCGATAGGGCGATTCGATGAAGCCGTAGTCGTTGATGCGGGCGAAGCAGCTCAAGGAGCTGATGAGGCCGATGTTCGGACCTTCCGGCGTTTCGATGGGGCAGATGCGGCCATAGTGCGTTGGGTGAACGTCGCGCACTTCGAAACCCGCGCGTTCGCGCGAGAGACCACCGGGTCCAAGGGCCGAGAGACGCCGCTTGTGGGTGATTTCGCTGAGCGGGTTGGTCTGGTCCATGAACTGGCTCAACTGCGAGCTGCCGAAGAATTCGCGGATGGCGGCCATAACCGGCTTGGCGTTGACCAGGTCGTGAGGCATGGCCGTGGACATTTCCTGGTACACGCTCATCTTTTCCTTGATGGCGCGTTCCATGCGGACCAAGCCGATGCGGAACTGGTTTTCGAGAAGTTCACCGACCGCGCGGACGCGGCGGTTGCCGAGATGGTCGATGTCGTCCACCACGCCGATGTTCTTGCGCAGCTTGAAGAGGTACTTGATGGCCGCGACGAAATCGGTGGTGTCCAGCGTGCGATTATCGAGCGGCGTATCGAGGCCCATCTTGATGTTGAACTTCAGGCGGCCAACGCGGCTGAAATCATACTTGCGCGGATCGAAGAACATGCCGCGGAAGAGATTGGTTGCAGTTTCGAGCGTCGGAGGATCGCCCGGGCGCAGCTTGCGATAGATTTCGATCAGCGCTTCCTTGGAAGAGCGGATGGCGTCCTTATCCAGGGTGCGGGAAAGGACCATGCCGATGTCGTCGCGCTCCGGGAAGAAGACGTCGACTTCGGTGATGCCGCCCTCGGCAAAAGCCTGCCAGAGATCCGCGGTCAAGGGCTTGTTGGCCTCCAGCAGGACTTCACCGGTCTGGCGATTGACGACGTCGGCGACGCTGTATGCGCCTTCGAGGTCGGCCAGAGCCGCGCGAACCTGGGAGATCTTGGCCTTGATGAGTTCCTTGAACAAGGTTTCGGTGATGCGCTTGTGCGCGCCAACGATCACTTCCTCGCTCTTGGGATTGCGGACTTCGTGGGTGAGCTTGCGGTCCACGATGCCGGGCGAAACGTTCCAGAGGAGTTCCTTGTCGCGCAGGGAAATCCGCTCCACCTGATAGAAGGTGCGGAGGATTTCTTCGTTGGACTTCATGCCCAATGCGCGCAGAAAGATGGAGCCGAGGAATTTGCGCTTGCGGTCAATGCGCACGTAGAGAATGTTCTTGGTGTCGTATTCGAATTCAACCCACGAGCCGCGGTAAGGAATAATCTTGCCGAGGAAGTAGGTGCGGTTGTTGGCGCTTTCGAAGAAGACGCCCGGCGAACGGTGCAACTGGCTGACGATGACGCGCTCGGTACCGTTGATGATGAAGGTGCCGTTATCGGTCATCAGCGGGATATCGCCGTAGAAAACTTCCTGCTCCTTGATGTCGCGAATGGTTTTCGCGCCGGAGTCCGGGTCTTTGTCGTAAATGGTCAGACGAATGGTGACCTTGAGAGGCGCGGAGTAAGTCATGCCGCGCTCCTGGCACTCATTGACGTCGTATTTCAACTGCATGGCCACCGGGTCGCCGCACTTGTTACAGAAGGTGGGCGTGTTTTTGTTGAAGGTGCCGCACTTCTGGCAAACCACGTCGCCGGTCTGATACGGATTGGTGACGACGGAAGCGCCGCAATTCCGGCAAGTGGCGCGGAGGTGGTGCAAGCCCTTCAGGTTGCCGCACTTGCACTCCCAGTTTCCGATCGAGTAGTCCACGAATTCGAGTTGCGACATTTCGCGGAAGTCCCGGATCGGAAACACCGACGTAAACACCGATTGAAGGCCGCCATCCTCGCGCTCACTGGGAAGCAAATCCATCTGCAGAAAGCGCTGATAGGACTTCTTCTGGACCTCAATCAGGTTGGGGATCTGGATGGATCCCTGGATTTTTGCAAAATCCAGTCGCTGGCGTTCCCGAACATGCTGGTTGCTATTGGACATGCCTGATGTACCTCGTTCCCTTTCGGGCAGGGTGCAGAAAACCGCTGGAAAGACACTTAACCGTGGCGCCGAACAGCTTGCCCGAAGCCGTTGTGCACACGGTTAGTGAAGGTCCGAACAGGACCTCGAAGGTTGTAGAGAATACCGGCCGTAGCTTGCGTACCAATTCCCCTGACGCGGCCAAAGAGTGCAGCAGCCGCGCCGAAACCGAAGCCCGAACCACGGAGAGCCGGCCAGCGAGTGGCCGGCGGACCGTTACTTGATTTCGACCTTGGCGCCCGCTTCCTCGAACTTCTTCTTGATGGTGGCCGCCTCGTCCTTGGTGATGCCTTCCTTGACGGTCTTGGGCGCGCCATCCACGAGGTCCTTGGCTTCCTTCAAGCCCAGGCTGGTGACTTCACGCACGGCTTTAATGACGTTGATCTTGTTGCCGCCCACATCGGTGAGGACGACGGTGAATTCCGTCTTCTCTTCCGCGGGAGCAGCCGCAGCCGCGCCGCCACCACCGCCGGCCGCCACAACCGTGGCCGCCGCGGCGGAAACGCCGAAGGCATCTTCCATTTTTTTCACCAGGTCCGACGCTTCGAGAAGCGTGAGGCCCTTGATTTCTTCCAGGATCGTTTCGACTTTCGACATGACAGCTATTTCTCCTCTCAATTTTCTGAAGCAAATTTTTCGGAACCCGCCGGGGGATACCCGAAGAGCCCCCGAACCCTTACGAACTAAACTTTTCGGCCTTGATCGCTTCGTTGACGGTGACCGCGAGATTACGCGGCAGAGCGTTCAACGCGGCGGCAATGCGCTGCGCCGGCGCGTTCAGGAGGAACATGATCTTGCTGATCAGCTCTTCCTTGGACGGCATATTGGCGAGCTGCTGAATCTCCGCGATGGAGATGACCTTGCCTTCGACGACCCCGGCCTTGAACTGGAACGCCGGAACGTCTTTGGCAATCTTGGTGAGCGCCTTGGCCAGCGCCACCGGATCGGTCTGCGTGTAGGCGATGGAGTTGGTGCCGGTCAGGTTCTTGAGAACGCCTTCGGCGGGGGTGCCGTTGCCGGCGCGCTCCGCGAGGGTGTTCTTGACGACCTGATACTTGCCGCCGGCTTTCTGGACTTCGCGGCGGAGTTTGGTATCGGCTTCCACGGTGATGCCCTGAAAGGTGGTGAGGATGACCGTGGAGACCTTGGCCAGCTCTGTTTTCAGAACGTCGAGATCTTTCTGTTTTTCGCTTTTCTTCTTCATGATCGGTTTTCCAAATTCCTTCCGGCTTACGCCGCCACCGCAAGAGCTTCCGCTTCCGCCAGGTCCACGGTAATGGCCGGGCCCATGGTGGAGGTCAAGGTGATTTTCTTGACGTATTTGCCCTTGGCCGCCGCCGGCTTGGCCTTCACCACTGCGGCGATGATCGAGTGCGCGTTTTCCGAAAGCTTCGCGGCGTCAAACTGAATTTTGCCCACCGGGCAGTGCACGATGCCGGCCTTGTCCACGCGGAATTCCACTTTGCCAGCCTTGGTTTCCCGGATGGCCTTGGCAACATCCGCGGTGACCGTGCCGGTTTTCGGATTGGGCATCAGGCCGCGGGGGCCGAGAACTTTGCCCAATTTTCCGGCGGAGCGCATCATGTCTGGCGTGGCGATAACGGCATCGAAATCGGTCCAGCCTTCCATGATTTTCTGCACCATTTCGTCGCCGCCAACGTGCTCGGCGCCGGCTTCGGTGGCTTCGCGCTGCTTGTCGCCGGCCGCAAGGACCAGCACGCGAACGGATTTGCCCAAACCGTGTGGCAGAACAACTGTGCCGCGGACGACTTGGTCGGAATGCTTGGGGTCCACGCCCAGGTTGATCGCCAGTTCAACGGTTTCGTTGAACTTGGTGTGATGCGTCTTCTTGATCAATTCAGCGGCTTCGGAGAGCTTGTATGGCCGAGCTTCGACCAGCTTGCGCGCTCCCTCCACTTTTTTTCCTGCCTTCTTCATACGTTTTACCTCTGCGATCCCGGTTCGCCTGAAATTCCCTAGGCTTCCACAACTTCCAGACCCATGTTGCGCGCCGTACCCATCACGGTGCGCACCGCGGAATCCAGAGACGTGGTGTTGAGATCGACAAGCTTGATCTTGGCGATTTCTTCGACTTGCTTTTTGGTGACCTTGCCAACTTTATTGCGGTTGGGCTCCGGAGAGCCCTTGGCGATACCCGCCGCGCGCAGCAGAAGAATGGAAGCTGGCGGCGTCTTCAGGATGAAGGTGAAGCTGCGGTCGGTATAGATGGTGACCAGGACGGGGAAAATCATCCCGTCGGCTTCCTTCTGCGTCTTGGCGTTGAACTGCTTGCAAAAATCCATGATGTTGACGCCATGGGGACCGAGCGCGGTGCCCACCGGGGGCGCCGGGGTGGCCTTGCCGGCCGGCAACTGCAACTTGATGGTGGTTTGTACTTTCTTTGGTGGCATTTTTTCTTTACCTCAAAAATTTTGTGTTGCCGGCGGATTGAAATCCCGCCAATTCATTTTTCTTTCTGCCGGCGGGTCTAAAGTCCCGCCATTACTTTCATCTCGCCGCTTGCGGGTCTAAAGTCCCGCCACTACCGTTAGCCCAGTTTTTCCACGCTGGCGAAATCGAGTTCGACCGGAGTGGAGCGTCCGAAAATCGTTACGGAAACTTTCAAGCGGCTGTGGTCGTTATCGATTTCCTCGACCGTGCCGTTGAAATTGGCGAACGGGCCGTCGACGATGCGGACCTGTTCGTTGCGCTCATAAACCACCTTGGGCTTCGGGCGATCCTGCGGCGTGTGGACCCGGTTGATGATGGCGTCCACTTCAGCATCGGAGAGCGGCGGCGGCGCGGTGGCGGAGCCGACGAAACCGGTGACGCGCGGGGTGTTGCGCACGATGTGCCAGGTGTTTTCGTCGAGATCCATTTCGACGAGCACATAGCCGGGATAGGACATGCGCGAAGCGACCACTTTTTTGCCGCCACGCACTTCGACGACATCCTCGGTGGGGATCAGCACGCGGCCGATCTTGTCCTGGAGGTTATAAGCGGCCACACGGCTCTCGAGGCCTTCTTTAACTTTCTTCTCGAAGCCCGAGTAGGTGTGAATGATGTACCACTGCATGCCCATAAATCGTTTCCGTCCTTCAGACGTGAAAATAATCGAAAAGCCGCTGGACCCCGTGCTGAATCAGCCAGTCGGCGAGAGCCAGGAACACGCCGAAAAACGCGACCGTGGCGATGACCACGCCGGTAGTCGAGAGGACGTCTTCCCGATTTGGCCAGGTAACCTGTTTCATTTCCACACGAACGTCGTGCAGAAATTCCTTGGTGTTATCGAGCGAACTCGTCACTCTGCGTGTGAGTTCGTTTCCTTTTGATTCTTCGCCATTCACTTTGACCGCCTGTGTCGCCATGAATCCTTTTCACCCGCACGAACCCGGAGGTTCGTGTCCTTCGAAATCCTGGCAGGGGAGGAGGGATTCGAACCCCCATACCCGGTTTTGGAGACCGGAGTCCTAACCGTTGGACGACTCCCCTTTACCCTGAGCCCGCTTTCTGGGCGAAGGGTTTACCCCTTCCTCCAGGAAAAGCCGCTCAATCTTCTTCTTCCGGCTCCAGCCCTTAATCTCTTTTTCCCGCGCTCGCACTGCTTGAGTGCTGCCGCAGCGTTCCTGCCAGATCAATTCAACCTTGCTGCTGCGGACCGGTTGAGATCCTTCGGCTATCCTTATCGGATAGCCTCAGGATGACAACTCCGGCAAGCTTACTTCGCCTCTTTGTGCGGCGTGTGCTTGCGGCACGTATTGCAAAACTTCTTGGTCTCCAAGCGTTCGGAGTGCTTCTTCTTGTTTTTCGTGGTGGTGTAATTCCGGTTCTTGCAATCACCACACTGCAAAGTAATGATTTCCCGCATTTCTCGAATCCTTTTCTCAAGAGTGCGAGCCGGGTGCTCCGGCTCGCCTCAGAAAACAACAGTTACTCGATGATGTCCGTGACGGCGCCAGCGCCGACGGTGTGGCCGCCTTCGCGAATCGCGAAGCGCAAACCCTTTTCGAGAGCGACCGGAGTGATCAGCGTAACTTCGCAGCTCACGTTGTCGCCCGGCATCACCATTTCCACGCCCTGCGGCAACTTCACGTCGCCGGTGACGTCGGTGGTGCGGAAGTAGAATTGCGGACGGTAGCCGGTGAAAAACGGCGTATGGCGCCCGCCTTCTTCCTTCGTCAACACGTACGCTTCGGCCTTGAACTTCGTGTGCGGCGTGATCGAGCCCGGCTTGCAAACAACCTGGCCGCGCTCCACGTCTTCTTTTTCGGTGCCGCGGAGCAGCAAACCTACGTTGTCGCCCGCGAGGCCTTCGTCCAGAAGCTTCTTGAACATCTCGACGCCGGTGACCACTTTCTTCTGCGTCGGACGGAAGCCCACGATTTCGATTTCCTCGCCGGTCTTCACCTTGCCGCGTTCCACACGGCCGGTGACGACGGTACCGCGACCGGAGATCGAGAAGATGTCTTCGATCGGCATGGCGAACGGTTTATCAACGTCGCGGACCGGCAGGGGAACGTTGGCGTCCACCGCGGCCATCAGCTCGTCGATCTTGCCTTCCCACTTGGCGTCGCCGTTGAGGGCTTGCAAAGCGGAGCCGCGAATCACGGGAACGGCATCGCCCGGGAACTGGTAGGTCTTGAGAAGTTCGCGAACTTCCAGTTCGACGAGTTCCAGAAGTTCGGGATCCTCAACCATGTCGCACTTGTTGAGGAACACCACGATATAGGGCACGCCGACCTGACGAGCCAGCAGAATGTGCTCGCGGGTTTGCGGCATGGGGCCGTCGGTGGCGGCAACCACAAGAATCGCGCCGTCCATCTGCGCCGCGCCGGTGATCATGTTCTTGATGTAGTCGGCGTGGCCCGGGCAGTCCATGTGCGCGTAATGGCGGTTCGGGGTTTCGTACTCCACGTGCGAAACCGCGATGGTGATGCCGCGCTCGCGCTCTTCCGGCGCGTTGTCGATGGTGTCGAACGCGCGGAAAGCGACTTTCGGATTGTGCTTGCTGAGCACTTTGGTGATCGCCGCGGTCAACGTGGTCTTGCCATGGTCGATGTGCCCGATCGTTCCGATGTTCACGTGCGGCTTGGTGCGTTCAAATTTTTCCTTTGCCATTGGGGCTTTTGCTCCTTACGAGAGGGAAATGGAAATGTATGTTCTCTCGTTGATTTGCGGGATATCAGTTTTCAGAGAGCAGCGAACGGGAACCGGGAATGCCAGGCGAGAGAAGCGGTTCCTGTTGTTTGTGCTCTGTTTGCTGGTATCTCCTTGCTGCAATTTTTTGCTGCTGCCGGTCTTTAAGGCCGGCGGTTACAAATTTTTCAAAAGGCGCCCGCCTCAGAAGGCGGCCGCTACAAAACCTTTTGCGGCTACTGCAAAAACTGGAGCGGGGGACGGGATTTGAACCCGCAACCATCACCTTGGAAGAGTGAGACTCTACCGTTGAGTTACCCCCGCCCGGTGCAGGATTCGTTTGTCGGGGCCGGTCTAAAGTCCGGCCACTACATTCGTTTCCCGCGAAACTCAACTAACTCTCTGGAGCCTGGGACCGGGATTGAACCGGTGACCTCGTCCTTACCAAGGACGCGCTCTACCAACTGAGCTACCCAGGCTGAACCCGATCCTTCCAAAAAATTTTCCCAACACGCGGCGCACTCCGTTCCACCGGCTTGCTCGCCGCGCTGGGTACCGCTTTTGAACATCGCGTGTTGCGATTTCCTGCGGTGTACTTGCTTCTCGCTCAACTCAGGGTCTCCGGGAAAAATTCAGCCCGAAGATTCTTTCTCGAAGCTCGAATCCTGGTGGACGGGGAAGGATTCGAACCTTCGTAGCCCGCAAGGAGCGGCAGATTTACAGTCTGCTGGTTTTAGCCACTCACCCACCCGTCCCGGTAACTTGCTCCGGGATACCAAATTCGTATCCGCGAAAATTCCTGACCCATCACCAACGTGCCCAGCATCTGAAGGCGTTGCGAGAACAACTGGAGCGTGAAACGAGAGGAAACACAAAACGGACTCGTGTCCGAAGACACCAGCCCATTTATGTTACCATGACGGGAATCGATCCGCCTCACTCCCCTGCTACCATCTGGTGGAGCTGGCGGAGGGATTTGAACCCCCGACCCTCTGATTACAAATCAGATGCTCTACCAGCTGAGCTACGCCAGCGCTGCTCAAACCGCACAAGAATAGCAGATTAGGCACAGAAGTTGCAAGAGGGTGGATCGGTAATTCACTTGCAGGGGGCCGGGGCTGCTGTGGAAAACAGGGAGTCTGCCGCGCCGGCTGATTGCATGGTAAGTATTTTATTATCAAAAGCATACGAATTAATTGTGGGAACTGGATGAGGGGCTTTCCACAGGCTTGTATGCCTGCTGGAATCGGGATAGTCCAAGCGGCGACTTTACTGGGGCAGAAAGCCCGGGTGATGCGAGAATACCGCGATTGGGGTATGTGGGGAGAGGACTTGCCTGAGAGATGGTGACAAAGAAGAAAATCGTCGTAGGAGTGCTGCTGCTTGCCGCCGTGCTGGGTGCGGCGTGGCTCTATTACCACCCGAGGACGGGCGAATCGCAAGCCGGGCGCGAGGGGCTGCTGGCGCTGTTGCCTGCCGATTCCACTTCCGTGGTTTTTGTGGACTTGAAGGAATTGCGGGCGTCTGCGTTTCTGGCGCAGATTCTGGCTTGGGCGCCGCAGCCAGCGGCGGATGCAGAGTACACAAAATTTGTGCAGGCGACGGGATTTGATTACGAACGGGATCTGGACCGCATGGCAATTTCTTTTGGCGGGACGCCGCAGAATCCGAAAACCGTGGCGATTGCGGAGGGGCGCTTCGATCAAAAAAAGATGGAAGCGTACAGCGCGCAATTCGGAAATTTAAAAACGGCCGCTGGAAAAACGATTTACGCGGTGACGCTGAGCAATCCGGCGCGGACCGCGTACTTCACGTTTCTGGGAGCCGCACGGGTGGAGATCTGCAACGACGCAACCTGCTTCTTTCAGCCCACTGGGAAAAATCCCAGCGCCGAAGGTTGGCGCGAGCATTTCACGCGTCTGGCGGGAACGCCGCTGTTTGGCGTGATGCGGCAGGATTCGCCGTGGCTTTCACAACTCTCGCAGCAAGGCCCAAGCGGGTGGCGCTCTCCGCAACTGGCAACGCTGCTGAGCCAGTTGCAATGGGTTTCGATTGGCGCGAAGCCGGACGGCGAAGATTTGCGTGTGGTGGCGGAAGGCGAAAGCACGAATGAAACCACGATCCGCCAATTAAACGACATGCTGGGCGGACTTTTGATTCTGGCGCAGGCGGGGCTGGATGATCCCAAAGCAAGCCGGCAGCTGGATCCGAAATTGCGAGAAGCGTATCAGACGCTGTTGAAGACGGCGGAAGTGCAGAAGCAGGGGCGGGGAAGTTCGCAATCCGTGCGGCTGATCCTGGAGATTACGCCGCAACTTCTGGAATCGGCGCGGGGCACGATGGCGGCGGAGCCGTCACCTAAGAAAAATCCTTAGAAAATTTGGCGGGGTGCGTTTATTCATAGGCTGGTTGCTACTGGAGCGGGTGCACAGGCAGGAGTGCCTGTGCCACAGCGAAATTGGTGAAGGCTAGTCGCCGGAGGCTGTGGCGGTGCGCATGTAGCGCCAGGGGTTGACTGGGGCGTTGTTTACGCGAACTTCGTAATGGACGTGAGGGCCTGTTGAGCGGCCGCTGATGCCGGTATAGCCGATGACTTCGCCGCGCTTGATGCGGGTACCAGGGACAACGCCATAGGCGGAAAGATGGGCATACCAGGTGGTGATGCCAAAACCATGATCGATGATGACGACGCGGCCGTAACCGGTGTGCTGCCCGGCGTCCGTAACGATGCCGTCGGCAGTGGCATAAACAGGCGCGCCGTAGTCGGCGCCCACGTCAACGCCGGTGTGGAAGGCTCCCTCGCCAGAGAACGGGTCCAGCCGTTCGCCAAAACCATCCGTGATGTGGCCGACCACCGGCCAGATCGAAGGCGTGTAATTGGAGTCCGCAAAGGCCATCGAAGGCATCATGCGCAAACCTTCGGCGGAGACGGCAATCACGGCGGCATTGCGCTTCAAAAAGGTGAACTGTTCTACGGAGCGGTCGAACATATCTTCAGGGGTGGAGGGCGTATCGGTGGTTTCAAAGGCGGCGGGATGGTATTTCATCACGCCAAAGGTCATGGCCACATCGGTGGCGAGAGATTGCACGGCGTCCAGGCGCTGATTGGTGTCTTTCACCGTGCTTTGGAGTTCGCGAACCTGTTTCTTCCAGACGTCGCGTTCCTGGCGGACCGCGTTGTAATTGCCCACCTTCCAGAGCATGCGGCTATAGGAGCCAACCGCGGCGAGGACGGTGATGCTTCCGATGATTGCCAAGGCTGCCAAGCCATGCAGCACATACGCAGGCACGATGAGTTTCTTCATCTGGCCGGGCGCGGAAGCAATATAAAACGTATAGTTCTTGCTGCTGATCACAATAGGCCCCTCAGGCCTTTCGTTAATTTTAGCTTGTGGTGCGGCCTGATTACCAGTTTCCCTGTTGCCGCACGCTACTTCGAGTACTGCTGACGATCTGAACCGTGAGCCTTGGTTCGCGACTCCATGGATATTAAATTTTGTAGGCGCTCGGGTCAACCCTGTATTTCTTATTTTTTGGGACAGCCTCTGGAAAACTGTCCACCTGTACGAAGGGGCAGTCTGCGATAGGATGGGAGAAAATGATGCCAAACCCTTCTTCAGAGGACGCCCTGGTGGCGAAAATCACGCGTGGATTCCCCCGGCTGCGCGGCGCGGGGCTGCGATTGGGCGCGGGAGACGATGCCGCTTTGTGGCGGCCGGGGAAGGGCAAAGAGACGATTCTGACGAGTGACTGGTTCCTGGAAGGCTCCCATTTCCTGCGGGACAAGCATCCCCCCGACAGCGTTGGATGGAAATGCCTGGCGCGGGCGGCGAGCGATATCGGTGCGATGGGTGGAACGCCACGGTGCTTTTTGCTGAACCTGGCGATTCCCTCTTCGGCCGCGGGCGAATGGCTGGATGGATTTTTGGCGGGGTTACGTCGGGCGGCGCGGTTTCTGGGCTGCTCGATGGCTGGGGGAGACACGACGCGATCGGAGCGGATTTCGATTTGCGTGACTGTAGTGGGAGAAGTGGAGGCGGGGAGGGCGGTACTGCGATCTGGAGCGAGTGCTGGCGATTTATTGTTTGTGAGCGGGAGATTGGGCGAGGCGGAGTTGGGGTTGCGGGAACTGCGGAAGTCGAACGGGCGTGTAACGGCGAAGAGTGCGGCTTTGCGGAAGCATCTTTATCCGAGGCCGCGGATTGCGTTGGGGCGATGGCTGGCAGAGAACCGATTGGCCAGCGCGATGATGGATCATTTCGGATGGGCTTTCGACGGATTTGACGAGGCTTTGCCGGGCGAGTGGGGTTGGCGCAGTGATTGAGGAGCGGGCGATCCCGGTGGTTAGAGGAGTCGCGGAGAATGACGCTAGGCGATTGGGAATTCATGGTGGGGATGATTATGAGCTTTTGTTTGCGGTGCCGCCTGGGCGGGTGGGGGAGTTGAGGAAGAGTTTTGGGGGAGTGCGGATTTCGTGGGCGGGGATGATCTCGAAGGGGCAGAAGATTTTGATGGTTCGGAGAGAGGGTGGGGTGGAGGAATTGGTGGGGGGCGGGTGGGATCCGTTTCGGGGGAAGAGGAAAGAGTAAGACATAAAGATAACGCAGAGACGCAGAGGCGCTGAGGTCGGAGGAGATCAGAGATAGGAAGGCGGCACTGACCGCACCTATGGCGGGAGTTAAGGAATTTTTTTTGAAGTGGCGGAATCGGACCGCTGCGCGGTTGCTTGCCGGCCCTTCGAGGATCAGGGCAAGCAAGATGCCGGCGCTACCGGTTAGTGCGGCGCGGGTTGGGGCTGCGGGAGCGGCGACTTTTGGTGGGGCTAGTTCTTCTTCGGGTTGCGTGTCGGGGACGTCGGTGCGGACGTGGTGTTCCTCGGCTTGTTGCTCGAGGGTGACTACATTTGGAAACTCGATCGCCGGCACATTTTCGAGCGATTTCTCCATGAACTCAATCCAGATCGGCAGGGCGGCGAGCGCGCCGGATTCCCGTTTCCCCAACGAAATTTGTTTGTCGTCGTAGCCCACCCAGACGCCGGCGGTGAGCTGCGGCGTGAAACCCATGAACCAGGCGTCGGTGAAATCCTGCGTGGTGCCGGTTTTTCCGGCGGCGGGGCGGCCGAGTGCCTTGGCCTTCATTGCCGTGCCGAACTGGACGACTTCCTCCAGCATCGCGGTCATGGTATGGGCCACGTCGGGTGCGATAACGTCGTGGACTTCGGGATGCGCTTCCTCGAGCAAGGCGCCGTCGTAGCTGGTGACGCGGCGAATCATGTGCGGATCGATGCGGATGCCTTCATTGGGAAAAACGGTGAAAGCGGAAACGTGTTCGATCAGGCGCATATCGGCGGCGCCCAGCGCGAGCGGCAGATACGGAGGAAGCGGCGTGGTAATTCCGAACCGGCGGGCCATGTTGACAACGTTGTTGATCCCCACCTTGTCGGCGAGTTTCACGGCGGGGACGTTGCGGGAACCGGCCAAGGCGCGGCGCAGGGTGATGACGCCTTCGAATTTTTCGTCGTAGTTGTGCGGGGAATAGACCTGGCCGCCGCTCATCACGGAAAAAGGAGCGTCGACGATGGTGTCAAACGGGGTAAACCCTTGTTCGATGGCCGTGGCGTAGACGTATGGCTTGAAGGAGCTGCCGACCTGGCGAACGGCTTGCGTGGCGCGATTGAACTTGGAGTCTTCAAAACTGTAGCCGCCGACCATGGCTTTGATTTCGCCGGTGGCATTATCAATGGCGATCATGGCGGCTTGCGGGGCGGGTTGCTGTTCCAACTGGACGCGAGCGGTGGTTTCGCGCAGATCTTGAATGGAAAATTGCGCAAGATCGCCGACGGCGAGAATTGCACTGGGTTTTTTCTGCCCGGTCCAGGCCATCTCCAAGGGCGAAAGGATGGCGCGATAGTTGCCGATTTTGATGATCGCGCTCTTGTCGTCCACGGCCATCACCAGTCCGGTGACGTAACTTCCCTTTTCGATGGCGTGGCGCCAGTCGTCGTCCTCGTAGGTGTCCAGCTCGCCGAGATTGTCTTTCAGGACGTTGGGAAGCTTGCCGCGCCAGCCGTGGCGGCGATCGTATTGATGCAGTCCGTCGCGAATGGCCTGGTTGGCGGCTTTTTGCATCTGGATGTTCAGCGTGGTGTAGATGCGCAGGCCGCGTTCGTGGACCGCTTCGGTGCCGTAGGTGGTTTCGAGATATTTGCGGATGTCCTCGAAGAAATAAGGGGCCAAATCGTTGCGCGGATACTGGATGTGAAGGCCCAGGGGAGTTTTCTTGGCGGCTTCTTCCTCGACGGGAGTGATTTTTCCCTCTTCCATCATTTGATGGATCACCAGATTGCGGCGGGCAAGGGCGCGCGCCGGATCGATGATCGGCGAATAGATGGGGCCGCGAATCATTCCGGCGAGCAGGGCGGCTTGCTGGAGATTGAGGTCCGTGACATTTTTACCGAAATAAAATTGCGCGGCGGCGGCGAAGCCATAGTTGCCGTGGGCCAGGTAAACCTGGTTGGCGTACATGGTGAAAATTTGCGGCTTGGTGTAGCGGCGCTCGATCTGCAGGCCCAGGAGAATTTCCTGGGCTTTGCGGCGGAAACTGCGGTCGCTGCGATCCAGAAAGAGGTTGCCGGCGAGTTGCATGGTGATGGTGCTGGCGCCTTCGGCTTTGCGGTGTTTCAGGATGTTGCGATAGGCGGCGCCGGCGACGCGCGGGAAGTCCACGCCCCAGTGATCTTCGAAGTGCTGGTCTTCGATGGCGGTGACGGCGTTGTAGAGAACTTTGGGGACTTGTTCCCAGGTCATCAGGATGCGGCGCTGCAGGGCAAAGCTGCCAACAAGCTGGCCGTCGTCGGCGTAAATCTCGGTGACCACGTTGGGGCGATAGGTTTCGAGCGCGCGGATTTCCGGGAGGTCGCTTTCGTAGACGAAGAGCAGCCCGGCGGCGGCGCCGAGGGCCACGGAGCAGAGCAGGAGGAAGGCGAGGGCGACGCGGTCAATGAGTTTCCAGCCGCGGAGGCGCAGGGTGATCGGGGGAAGAGAGAGCATCGAAGAAAAATTCTAGCGCAGAACGCGCGGCGGGATGTGAATCGGTGGGAGAAAAGTTTCCATCGCAAACGTGCTAGTGGGAAGTGTAATAGCGTTCGCCGGCGCAGGCGCGGCAGAGGGTGCGGCCGTCGCGGAGGACTTCGCGCTTGAAGTTGATGCCTTCGCCGCACTGGGCGCAGACGACGCGAGGGCCTTTGAAGCCGGGAAGATCTTCGGGGTGAATTTCAACTTTCACCCATTCCCTGGAGAAGAGAATGTCGTCAGAGAGTTGCGCGTAGGCTTTTTGCTGGGCTTCTTCCCTGGGCAGATCGGGGAAGAGGTCTTTCGCGGCTTGCTTGGAGGATTCTTTCGCGGCGATGCGGATCGCGCGGCCGGTCTGGAGATCGCAGAAGGTGGCGGCGACTTTGCCCCAGTCGCGAAATTTCAGGGCGCGCTTGCCGAGGCGGCAATTGGCGACCAGGGCGACGGCGTCGGTGACGCAGCGATCGATCTCGACGTAAGTGACGATGCGTTTGCGCTCGGCGATGGGGTCGAGGCCGAGTTCGCGGATGCCCAGCATGGCGAGTCGCACGCCGAGGACCTGCCCGGCGCAGATGTGGCCGTGGGCGACGGCGGCGAGTTCGAGGTATTCGGGGAGCGTCTTCATGGGGCCATTGTAGCTCAGGCGTTCAGGCCTGAGGCTGTTCAGATGAGTAGAGAGGGTTGTAGGGGAAAAGGTGATACGGAGAGTTGGTCGGTTAGGCCTTGGAATGCCTCACCCCTGAAGGGGTGAGCTACACACCGAAAGTTGATGCATTTTGCGGCGACGGTCACCAAAGGAGGGTGTCTGGATCGCCGTTTAGTTCGAGGAGGTCAGGAGCGATCGGGGAATAACCCTTTTTGAGATAGGTCGCGGCGCTGGACCATTTCCATTCTTCGGGATACCGGACGAGTCTCTCGGAGACAGGATTTTGGTGGATGTAGGCAAGCTTGTCGGAGACGTCGCGCAGCCGGCGGCAAATGAAATCGAAATAACGCGGTTGCCAGAATGGGCCGGAATGGTGGCGGTATTGTTGGACAGCAAAACCGGTTTTGAATTTCCATTGGTGCATGACGTGGGAGATGGATTCCGAACACGCGAGCAGAAGCAGATGACAATGGTCCGGCATGAGGACGTAACCGAGCAGGAAAACATCCATGGACTGGCGGACGCGATCCATGTGATCGAGAAGCAGGTCCGTTTCGGGGGGCCGGAGGCGCGGGACGCGATTTGAAAGATTGGTAGTGATAAAGAAATAGCGGTCTGATTCGGCGATGCGACGCAGGCGAGACATAACTTATCGAGAATAATACTCTACGGTAACTACGGCAAGAGCCTGAATGGCTGGTCGGGCTGGATTGGAGTTGGCGTTGGGAAAAACCTCACCCCTGAAGGGGTGAGCTACATGGTGGTGTCGGCGGTCCAGGGGTGGGGCTGGCGGGATTCGGTGAAGACGAAGTAGGTCATCAGAAGGGCTAGGGCGGAGATGGAGGCGTCGCGGACGATGGTCATGCCGGTGAGCTTTTCGGGAGTGCCGAAGCAGCCACAATTGATGTCCATGTGGAGCAGATACGCGCGGGTTACGACGGAGAGAAATCCCAGCATGATCAGGGTGACGAGGGTGGCCCAGATTTTCAGGCGCCAGCCGATCAGCAGCATCAATCCGATGACAATTTCCGCGAATGGCAGGGTGTGCGCCAGCGTGCCGGCTGCTTCCGGGGAGATCATTTTGTAGGAGTCCACCTGCTGCTGAAACATGGTGAGGTTGGTGGAGACGGAAAACTTCAGGATGAACCACGGCCACAGGTGCGTGTTGGGCATGGTCAGCTTCGCAATTCCCGCATAGATGAAAATTGCGCCAAGAACCAGGCGGCCGATCCAGATGATGAGGCGGCGATAGTTGAATGGGGCGGATTGGAGCATGGTTTCGAAAGAAAGATAACAGATAGCAGCGAGCAGATAACAGGAAACTTGTACGTGCCTGAGTTAAAAGTTTCGCGCGAATTTTTCCGCGCTTCCTGCTCGCTGCTATCTGCTCGCTGCTCGCTTCACTTATGCGCTATCAACTGATCCAGAAAAGTCTTCAGCACGTCATATTGCAACGTACCGGCATAGGGATAAGTCTGGCCATTGGCGTGGAAAACGGTGGTGGGCGTCTGGCTGACGGGGAAAGTCATGCCGATAGCTTTGTCTTTTTCGATCAGTGGCTCGAGTTCCTTGGAGGCCACGATCGCTTCCACTCTTTTCATTTCGGCGGGCGTAAGCACGGCGGCCACGGTGCCTTTGACGTCGCCGCTGACTTCCCACTTGTCCTGATTTTCAAACAGGGCCATCTCCACCGGCTCGCACTTGCCGATGTGCGCGGCGGCGCGGGAGTAACTGGCGGCCACCCGGGAATAGGCGTGCATGGGGAGGGGAAAATCGCGATGGACGAGATAGACTTTTCCGGTGTTGACGTAGTTGTCCATCACTTTTTGCGTGGTGTTCAGGAAAAGTTGGCGGCACGCGGGGCACTGAAAATCGCTGAAGATTTCCACGACCACGGTGGCGGATTTGGAGCCGAAGGCTTTGGCGGGATCAATGTCGTTGACGCCGGCTACGGAGATGGTGGCCGTGGAGACCGCGGGAGCGTCGGCGGCCGGTTTGTGCGCGGCCGTCTTTTTTGCGGTGGCGGACGTCTGGGAGTGCGTCGCTGGGGGTGCGGCGAATAACAGGATGGCGCTGGAAAGTAGAGTTACCGCGCTGGCGGGGACGAGACGGGAACGGCGGGTCACAGATTCCTCCAGAAAAATGACGGAAATGGTGCAGACGGAATCAGAGTATCACAGGTTGAAAGCGGGGCAGGAGGAGGGGAAAAGGCGTTAGAGCGAGATCGAAAGTTCTGAATGATTTTGAGGCAAGCAGCGGCGGACGAAGTAGGAAAGCGGGTTGGGAAAGGCATGGTTGGGTTGGTTGCGGGAAGGTAGTGGGGCGTTGTATGGAGAGCGTGAGAGAGGGGCGGAGAGAAGGGAGAATCCAGGGAAAAGGCGCTTGGACGTGGCGATAAGTCTATAATTTTATGATACTTATAGACTATATCAAATAACTTGACAGCGCAACACTCAACCTCTATACTAGGGCCCGTTTGGGTGGTTTGGATTCACCCTAAGAAGGCGGCCTGAAGCCGCCCCTACACGTGCGGAGGCTGGCATAAAAGCCAGCGCTACATTTTGGAGTTTGATGGGTGCAGGGAGTTTTGGGGAGTGGTGGTAACTAAGGGTTTCGGAAAGTTATCTGAGTTAGCGGAGTTTAGAGTTAGAAGAAGGAGAGAGCGGCGATGAGTAAGATTATTGGAATTGACCTGGGTACGACGAACTCAGTGGTGGCCGTGATGCAAGGCGGCGAACCGGTGGTGATCCCGAACCAGGAAGGCACACGCACGACGCCTTCCGTGGTGGCGATCACCAAATCCGGTGAACGGCTGGTTGGGCAGGTGGCCAAGCGGCAAGCGGTGACGAATCCGGAAAACACCGTGTATTCGATCAAGCGCTTTATGGGCCGCCACTACAACGAAGTGGGCGAAGAGATGAAGCGCGTGCCCTACAAAGTGGTGAAGGGCGATCACGACGACGCGCGCGTGGAAGTGGCCGGCAAGGTGTATAGCCCGCCGGAAATTTCCGCGATGATTCTGACCAAGCTGAAGACCGCGGCGGAAGATTTTCTGGGCGAAAAGGTCACCAAGGCGGTGATCACCGTCCCGGCGTATTTCAACGACGCGCAGCGGCAAGCCACCAAGCAGGCGGGCGAAATTGCCGGCCTGGAAGTGGTCCGCATCATCAACGAACCGACGGCAGCGGCGCTGGCCTACGGGTTGGATAAGAAGAGCGATGAAACCATCGCTGTCTACGACCTGGGCGGCGGCACGTTCGATATTTCCGTGCTGGAAGTGGGCGGCGGAACGGTGATGGTGAAGTCCACCAACGGCGACACGCACCTGGGCGGCGACGACGTGGACCAACGGATCGTGGACTGGTTGATCGACGAATTCAAGAAAGAGCACGGCATCGATCTGGGCAAGGACAAGATGGCGCTGCAACGCCTGAAGGAAGCGGCGGAAAAGGCCAAGATCGAGCTTTCGCAGATGATGGAGACGGAGATCAATCTTCCCTTCATCACCGCGGGGGCCAGCGGCCCGATCCACATGCAGCAGAAGCTGACGCGCATGCGGCTGGAACAACTGATGAGCGATCTGCTGGAGCGCTCCATGAAGCCGGTGAAGCAGGCGCTGGAAGACGCGAAGATGTCGCCCAACGACATTCAGGAAGTGGTGCTGGTGGGCGGTTCGACGCGCATTCCGAAGGTGCAGCAACTGGTGAGCACGTTCTTTGGCGGCAAGGAGCTGCACAAGGGCGTGAACCCGGATGAAGTGGTTGCCGTGGGCGCGGCAATTCAGGGCGCGGTGCTCGGCGGAGAAGTGAAGGACATCCTGCTGCTGGACGTGACCCCGCTCTCGCTGGGCGTGGAAACGCTGGGCGGCGTGATGACCGTGCAGATTCCGCGGAACACCACGATTCCGACGCGCAAGGTGGAGACCTATTCGACCGCCTCGGACAATCAGCCGGGGGTGGAGATTCACGTCCTGCAAGGCGAGCGGAAGTTCGCGAAGGACAACCGGTCGCTGGGCACGTTCAAGCTGGACGGAATTCCGCCGGCACCGCGCGGGACGCCGCAGATCGAAGTCACCTTTGACATCGACGCGAACGGCATCCTGAACGTGAGCGCGAAGGACAAGGCCACGAACAAGGAACAGAAGATCACCATCACGGCTTCGACTGGATTGACGAAGGAAGAGGCCGAGAAGATGCGCGTCGAGGCCGAATCGCACGCGGAAGACGACCGCAAGCGGATGGAAGAAGTGGAAGCGCGGAACCGGCTGGACGGCATCGTGTATCAGGCCGAAAAGACGATTCGCGACAACCGCGAGAAGCTGAACGCCGACGACGTGAAGAAGGCTGAAGAAGCCATCGAAGACGCGAAGAAGGCGATCAACGAAGGCGGCGTGGCTCGGCTACGGAGTGCGGCGGAGAACGTGGAGAAGACGCTGCACAAGATGGCGGAAGAGCTCTACAAGACGGCGCAGGCAGCGGCAGGCCCGGAGCAGGCTGGAGCCGCGGGTGCGGCGGCCGGGGCCGGGTCTACAGCGGGCGGCGGTGGCGCGGCGGGCGGACAAAAGCCTGGCGACGTGATTGACGCCGAGTATGTGGACGTGGATGACAACAAGAAGCCGAACTAACGGCAGCGAGCAGTGAGCAGATAGCAGCGATCAGGAGGCGGTCCTCGGTTGGGATCGGTTTCTGGTGAGTGGATGAAATGAAAAATTGGGTCCAGCACGCGGCATAGGGATGCAACGGGTGTTGGGCCCATTTTTCTGATGGAGAGGGCGGCGCGCGTGGGGAAAATTCGCCGCCAGCAGAGTGAGCATGGCCACAGGCGCAAAAAACGACTATTACGAATTGCTGGGAGTCTCGAAGTCCGCGACGACCAAGGACATTCGCACGGCCTTTCGAAAGCTGGCGCGGAAATACCATCCAGACTTGAATCCCGGCGATAAGGCCGCGGAAGAAAAGTTCAAGCAGCTGCAGGAAGCCTACGACGTTCTTTCGGATACCAAGAAGCGGCAGATGTACGACCAGTTTGGGTTTTACAGCGAGAATGCGCCGCCCCCGGGTTATGCCGGCGGAGGCGAAGCGGGCGAGGGCAACGTCAATTTTGATTTTGGCGGATTTGATTTCGGCGGTGGCAGCGGCGCGCCAGGCGGCGGAGCGAGTTTCCGCGACCTGTTCAGCCAGTTTTTCAGCGGCGGGCGCGGCGGAGCCACAGAACCGGAGCAGGAACCCGGCAGCGACCTGGAATACCAACTGGAGATTGATTTCTGGGACGCGGTGCGCGGCGCGGTGAAGAAGCTGCAGATCACGCGCCTGGATACCTGCAACGTGTGCCACGGAACCGGAGCGGTGGGCACGCCGCAGACTTGCCCAACGTGCAACGGCACGGGGCAGATTCAGCAGACCGCTGGGAAGATGCGGTTCAATGTGCCGTGCAGCCGCTGCGGCGGAACTGGAAAGCTGCGGACGGCGTGCAAGACATGCGGCGGCGAAGGGCGCGTGCGGCGCAGCGAATCGATTGATGTCCGCATTCCCGCGGGCGTGGCGAACGGCGGCCGCGTGCGCGTGCCGGGAAAAGGCAACGCGGGAACGATGGGCGCGCCGGCGGGAGATTTGTACCTGCGCGTGGTGGTGCGGCCGCACGACTTTTTCGAACGGCGCGGCAATGATTTGTATACCAAGGTGCCGGTGACGGTGGCCGAGGCATCGCTGGGCGCGAAGGTGGAAGTGCCGACGATTGACGGGCGGTCGCTGGTGCGCATTCCGCCGGGAACGAACAGCGGGAAGAATTTGCGGCTGAAAGAAAAGGGCGTGCCGAGCGCGCGGAATGGCGAGCGCGGCGACCAGTACGTGGAGATCCAGGTGGTGGTGCCGGAGCCAACCGACGAGCGTGTGCGGAATCTGATGAAGGAACTGGAAGAGATTGCGCCGGCGGATCCGCGGAAGGATTTGTTCGCGAAGGCGGGAGTGTAGCCCATGCCGCCAAAATCCAAGAAACGCGCGAAGGCCGGGTACATGATCAGTGCCGTTGCGGAGATTTATAAGCTGCACCCGCAGACGCTGCGGCTTTATGAGCGCGTTGGCTTGCTGAAGCCTTCGCGGTCGCAGGGCAACACGCGGCTCTATACGGATTCGGATCTGGAGCGGCTGGACGTGATTCTGACTCTGGCGCGGGACATGGGCGTGAATCTGGCAGGGATCGAGATTATTTTGAACATGCGCGAGAAGATGATCGAGATGGAACGCCAGATGAGCGAGTTTGCGCTGGTGGTGCAGCAGGAGTTGTCGCGGATGGCGTCGCAGCCGGAAGAGAAGGCGTCGAGGCACGCGATTGTGAGGGCGGGGCCGCGGGTGGTGAAGGTTTGATGGGTGGCTGGTCAACGGATAACAGATAACAGCTAGCAGATGACAGGAAGATTCGGAGGCCTCGATTTTGTCGAGGCTTTTTTTGTGCGCTTTTTTTGTGCACAGATATCCGCAGCGGAGCGGATTGTTGCGGGCGCGAAGGCGACGTATGATGGCGAGTATCGATGAAAGACCTCAGGCCTGAAGGCCTGAGCTACAGGGGAAAATGGCTCGGGAAGATTGCGCGCTTTGTAAAGGGACGGGATGGAAGCTGGTGCCGCGGAAGGACGGGACGCCGGGGCAAGTGGCGTTGGCGTGCGAATGCGGGATGGAGGAGCGCGCGGGGATTGTGATGGATCGCGCGCGAGTGCCGAAGCGCTACGAGCATTGCGATTTTGAGAGTTTTTCCACGGATCTGGAGGATGGCAAGACGTGGACGACGCAGCATACCCAGTCGCTGGCGGCGGCAAAGCTGCTGGCGCAAAAATTTGTGGAGAACTATCCGGCATCTTCAGAAAAGGGATTGTTGTTGATGGGCACGGCGGGCTCCGGGAAAACCCATCTGGCGGTGGCGGCGCTGAAGGAACTGATTCAGAAGGGCCATCCCGGAATGTTCTGCGACTATCGCGAACTGCTGAAAGAGATTCAGGCGAGTTATAACCCGGCGAGCGAATCCACGGAGATGAGCATCCTGGAACCGCTGCGGAATGTGGAAGTGCTGGTGGTGGACGATCTGGGGGCCAGCAAGCCATCCGATTGGGTGCGCGACATCATCGAGATTGTGCTGAACGGGCGCTACAACAGAAATCTGACCACGATCATCACCACGAATTACATGGACAACCCGAGTTCGAAGGGCGAGCCCACGAAGGGGCCGGACGGCCGGTGGGTGCAAGCGGTGCGTGAGGATTCGCTGGAGCAGCGCATTGGCGTGCGGATGCGCTCGCGACTATATGAAATGTGCCGGACGATCGAGGTTCAGGCGCCGGATTTCCGTCGCGAGGCGCGGCAAGCGGGGCGCGCACGGGCTTAAATGGAAATAGAAAGCCTCCCGCGATGGCGCTTGATGCGACGCAGAATTCGCTCCCGCGCTAGACGCGTGTACCTTAAAGCGATTCTTGCGGGCACGATTATATTCTTGGCCGAATGTGCGGGTTTTGGGGGACCATTTCGTCCCTTACGCGAACCTCCACAACTATCAGCTATTTGGTGGCATCTTCCCGCTTGGATCCTGGGCCTTGCACTGGGCATGCTGTTGTGGCCATGGCGTGCGGACCGTTGGGACGACATCTAACCCGCAGCAATGGAAATTCGCCTCCGGGCAGCCCTGCTTGATTGACACGGGGTTTAGGCGGCGAGTATCCTTTTAAGGCTGTATGGCGCCCAAGACGTTTGCAGCATCTCAGTAGTCAGAGACCGAGTTACTTCTGGCAGGTGTTTGTCCTCTCTGCCCCGTTGTAACCCCTCCTTGCATTACCCCGGTTGGGATCTGGCAAGGATTGACACGACAAAAAACAGGGATACACATCCCGGAGGCGATAGAACATGTTTTCAGACCACGATAACCCCGTATCTTCAGCAGCAACCGCTCCCGCGCAGGAAAGCGAAGCTCCCCAGCAAAACGAAACGACGCCCGTGGCCGAAGCTGCTGCTCCCGTGGCAGCGGAACCTGCCGCCGCGCCCGAGAAGGTGGTAAAGCCCGATGAGGCCCACGCGCACGCGGAAGCACAGGCGCAGACGGCCGCAGTCGACGCCGAAGCCGCCGCTGCCGCCGAAGAGGCCGCCAGCGCGGAAGAGATGAGCAAGCTCATCGAGCAGTACGGCGAGCCGCAGGAAACCGCGTCGCAGAACGAAATTATTGAAGTGAAAGTGGTGGCCTACACCGAACAGGGCGTGGTGGTGGACCTGGGCGGGAAGACCGAGGGCTTGATTCCGGCGTCTGAATTCACGGAAACGGAAGTTCCGCGCCCGGACCCGAATTCCACCATCGAAGTGCAGCGCACCGGCGAGACAAAAGACAACTTCGTCATCGTCTCCTACCAGAAGGTGCTGCGGCGCCGCACGTGGGAAAAGATCGACGCGCAGTTCAAAGCCAAGGAAACCATCACGGCGAAGGTTGTGGACCGCATCAAGGGCGGCCTGGTGGTGGACATCGGCGTTCGCGCGTTTTTGCCCGGCTCGCAGTACGATCTGCGCCCCACGCAAAACCTGGACGGGTTGATGGGCCAGGAAGTGCAGGTGCGCGTCACCAAGCTGAACCGCCGCCGCGGCAACGTGGTGGTGAGCCGCCGCGCGCTGCTTGAGGAACAACTGCACGCCAAGCGCGCCGAGTTGATGGAGAAGCTTACCGAAGGCCAGGTGGTGCATGGCACGGTGAAGAACGTTACGGAATATGGCGCCTTCGTGGATCTGGGCGGCATTGATGGCCTGCTGCATCTTACGGACATGACCTGGGGCCGCGTGCGGCATCCGAGCGACGTGGTGAAGCCGGAGCAGGAACTGGACGTCATCATCCTGAAGTTTGATAAGGGCAAGCAGCGCGTTTCGCTGGGCCTGAAACAACTGAGCAAGGATCCCTGGATTGACGCAGGCGAGCGGTACGGAGCGGGCGGCAAGTACAAGGGCAAGGTTGTGGGCGTGGTGGACTACGGCGCGTTCGTGGAACTGGAACAGGGCGTTGAAGGCCTTGTGCACGTCACGGAAATGTCCTGGTCCAAGAAGCCGACGCATCCATCGAAGCTGGTGAAAGCCGGCGACGAAGTGGACGTGGTGGTGCTGGACATCAAGCCGAGCGACCGGCGCGTTTCGCTGGGCATCAAGCAGGCCCAGCCGGATCCCTGGCTGCTGGTGGCGGAGAAATATCCCGTCGGCACGGTTGTGACCGGCAAGGTGCGCAACATTGCCGAATTCGGCGCGTTCATTGAAATCGAAGAAGGCTTCGACGGGCTGGTGCACGTCGGCGACGTGAGCTGGACCGGGCGCGTGAAGAACCCGCACGAAGTGTTCAAGAAGGGCGAACCGATTACCGCAAAGGTGCTGCGGATTGATCCGGAGAACCGCCGCGTTTCCCTGGGTATGAAGCAGGTGAACGACATCTGGGCGGACTGGTTCAAGACGCACAAAGTGGGCGATATCGTGCGCGGCAAGGTTTCGCGCATTGCCACCTTCGGCGCGTTCGTGGAGTTCGGCGAAAATATCGAGGGCCTTTGCCACAACACGGAAATCGAAGAGCGCAAGCGCCGCGATGAAGGCGTGGGCAATTTCCGGCCGTCCACCGGACCGCTGAAGAGCGCGGGCCCGCTGGAACCCGGCAAGGAATACGATTTCAAGATCATCAAGATCAGCTCGGAGACGCGGCGCATCGGCTTGAGCTATCGCGCGGCGGTCCGCCAGCAGGAACGCAAAGAGATCGACCAGTACAAGTCGTCGAAGTCCTCGGCGACCGCCACGATCGGCGATGCCATGAAGCAGAAGCTGGCTTCCCGGTAAGGCCGATCATCTTTCTACCGCCCGGCCGATTCAGCAGATAAATTCATTTACGTACGGGTCACTTTAATGATACGAAGAGGGACACCCGGGGAAGGGATGTCCCTCTAAGTGGCCTTGCCCCATAGGGTTGTGCGGCATACGCGGTTCTGGACTAAAGAGGCTGAGACCGATGACAAAGCAACCGACGCTGACCAAAGCCGACCTGATCGAGGAAGTGCTTCGGGTAACCGAGCTTCCTCGCAAGGAATCGGAAACCATCGTGGAAACGATTTTCGAGAGCATCATTGACGCCTTGCAGAAGGGCGACAAGATCGAAATTCGCGGGTTCGGCAGCTTTCGCACCCGGCAGCGGCGCGGCCGCATCGGAAGGAATCCGAAGACCGGAGAAAAAGTGGATGTGCCGGCCAAGAAGATTCCATTTTTCAAGCCCAGCAAGGAATTGAAGGACTTCGTGAATACGTCAGCGCCGCAGAGCGAGGCGGCGTCGTAGGGTGCGATTATTTGAAATTGAGATGGTTTGACGCCTCGGGTTGCCGGGGCGTTTTTGTTTTGGGGGCGAGCGAGCAGCTAGCAGATAACAGCGAGCAGGAGGCAAGAGCGCTCCATCGCTACGGCGGGCGGTTTTGGTTCCTGTTTTCTGCTCGCTGCTCGCTGTTATCCCGTCGTAAGCTATGCTCTCCTTTTAGCGATTCAATCGGACAGGACACAATGGACTACCTCTGGACTCCCTGGCGTTACCAGTACATGGCCGATGCGGCTTCGGGAAAGCAGCCGGAGTGCATTTTTTGCGATGCGGTGGCGCGGAATCAGGATGCGGAGACGCTGATCGTGCATCGCGCCAAGAAGTCATTCGTGATTCTGAACCGGTTTCCCTATACGTCGGGGCACGTGATGATCGTGCCTTATGCGCATGTTGCGGAGCTTGGTTTGTGCGAGCCGGGAACGCTGGACGAAATGATGGCCTTGGCGCAGCGGATGGAAACGATTTTTCGCGCGAATTATAAGCCTGATGGGATGAATTTGGGGATGAACCTGGGACGGGCCGCGGGCGCAGGCGTGGCGGGACATTTGCATTTGCACATGTTGCCGCGGTGGTTTGGCGATTCGAATTTTATGACGGTCACTGGAGAGACGCGCGTTCATCCGGAAGAGTTGAAGACCACCTACGAGCGGCTGAGGAAGGCGTTCGGCGCCTAGAGATTTGAAGTGCAGAAGCCCGGCTGCTGCTTTTACGGCGAAACATTCGCCGCTCCTGGCGAATTTAGGCGCCAATGCTTTGACCTGAAAAACCGCGCCTTTGCCGCCGCGCTCCTAAAAAGGCTAGAATCTTGAATTCACAGCGCTGATTGCCCGCTGGCCGGAGAATTACCTTGGATCTGGAACTCACCGAAGAGCAAAAGCTGCTGCAGAAGAGCGTGCGGGAATTCGCGGAATCAGAAGTGCGCCCGCTGGCGAAGCACAACGATGAGAGCGGAGAGTTTCCGCGCGAACTGTTCCGGAAAGCCGCGGAGCTGGGATTGACGGGCGTTGCGTTTCCAGACGAGGAAGGCGGCGCGGGATTCGATCACACGGCGTACTCGATCGTGATCGAAGAGATTTCGCGATGCTGCGCTTCGACGGGCGTGATTCTGAGCGTGCAGAATTCCCTGTTCTGCGACCCGATGCATCGCTACGGAACGGACGAGCAGAAGAAAAAATTCCTGCTGCCGTTTACGCGCGGCGAAAAAATCGGCTGCTACGCGCTGACGGAGCCACAAGCCGGATCGAATGCCGCCGCGCTGCAGACCAAGGCCGTGAAAAACGGCGACACTTACGTGATCAACGGCACGAAGGCATGGATCACCAACGGCGGCGTGGCGGACGCGGCGATTGTTTACACCAATACGGATCCGGCGAAGGGTGAAAAAGGCATCACGGCGATTGTGGTGGAAAAAGGGACGCCGGGATTCAAGGTCGGCAAGGAAGAAAAGAAGCTCGGTATTAACGCCACCGCTTGCAGCGAATTGGTGTTTACGGATTGCGTTGTGCCGGTGGCCAACCGGATCGGCAACGAGGGCGAGGGCTACAAGGTGGCGCTTTCGACGCTGGACGGCGGGCGCATCGGCATCGCCTCGCAGGCCGTGGGCATCGCGCAGGGGGCGTTTGAAGCGGCGGTGAAATGGTCAAAGGAGCGCATGGCGTTCGGGCATCCCATCGCGCAGTTCCAGGCGATTCAGTTCATGCTGGCCGATATGGCGACGGAGATTGACGCGGCGCGCCTGCTGGTGCGCAAGGCCGCGTGGAAACAGGACTCCGGCGGGCGCTTCAGCCAGGAAGCGGCGACCGCGAAATTGTTTGCAAGCGAGATGTCCACGCGCGTGGCGCACAAAGCGATCCAGATTCACGGCGGTTACGGGTATAGCAAGGAATATCCGGTGGAGCGGGCCTATCGCGACGCGCGCATCACGGAGATTTACGAAGGCACCAGCGAAATTCAGCGCCTGGTGATCGCCGGCTGGCTGCTGAAATCCTAACGACACAGCAAAAAACGCAGTGCTGTCACTGCCGCAGGCGCGCAAAAACGCTCCGTAGTATCCTGACGGGGTGCTGGAACTCGACGCCGGGCTGGAATTTAATCCAAAAGACGACGCGGAGTTTTTCTCTCTCCTTCCTGACAAACCTGCTGTTTGCCTGATTGAACTGCGCGAAGAAAAGGCCGAGCCGCACCTGATTCGCACCGCGAATCTGCGGAGCCGGTTGCAACGTTTGCTGGGCCCTGCCGATCCCAGCCAGCAAGCGGCTCAACCTTAGGGACCTTGGCACGGCAGGTGCGGTATCGCGTTACGAACTCCGCTTTTGAGCAGTCGCTGACCTATTACCGCATTGCGAAGCACTACTTCCCGAAGCGCTACCGCGACCTGATGCGGCTGCGCCCTTCCCCACTGCTGAAAATCAATCTGAAAAACGCGTACCCGCGGTGCTATGTGACGCGGCACATCCGCGTGAACGAACAAGGCGAGCCCACTGGCGGCATTTATTACGGCCCATTCGCATCGCGCCGTGCCGCGCAAACTTACGCCGACAGTGTGCTGGATTTTTTCAAGGTGCGCCGCTGCCAGATCAAGATTCGCCGCGACCCCGCGTTTCCCGGCTGCATCTATTCGGAAATGAAGATGTGCCTTGCGCCGTGTTTCGCGGGCTGCACGAAGGAAGAGTACGACGTGGAAGTAAATCGCCTGGTGGAATTTCTGGAAACCGGCGGCGGCTCGCTGCGCGGCGCCTACGAACAGGAACGGGAGCGCGCCAGCGAAGAACTGGATTTTGAACGCGCGGCGGCGGTCCACAAGAAACTGGAGAAGCTGGACGATGCCCTGCGCACGGGGCCGGAAATTGCGCGGCGCGTGCAGGACCTGAACGTGGTGATTTTGCAGCGCATGGGCGAAGAGCAAACGATCGGGATTTTTGGCGCGCGCGGCGGCAGGCTCGCCGAGCCTTCCACACTGCGATTCGGGGACACCGGTGAGCCGCGCTCTGCCGAGGAAACGGTGCGCGATTATCTGGAAGCGATGATGACCGCGCCGCCGACGGGGGGAACCCTGCGGCAATCCGCCGTGGAATTGGGCGAGCACCTGCGATTGCTGGCGCGGTGGTTCTACAGCAATCCGCGCGAAGGCGAGATTTTCTTTCGCGAAAAAGATTGGCCGTACCGGCGGATACTGCGGGCTTGTTCCCGCCTGCTGGCGCCGCCAAAAGAAGAAGCCGACGAATCGAAGAAATAGAGAGACAATTCAGGCAGTGAGGAAATCACGATGAGCCAGGGTGCAACGCCGGAAGGCACGCAGCGCTACGCCGAAAAATTCAAGGAAATTGCCGCCGAGGGACATTTCCGGCAAGCCCAGGGGCTGACGGTTTCGTCGCTCGGGATCGGCACGTATCTCGGCCAGCCGAACGACAGCACGGACGCGAGTTACGCGGCCGCGCTGGTGGAAGCGGGCCTGGCGGGGATGAATCTTTTTGACACGGCGATCAATTACCGCTTCCAGCGCAGCGAGCGCAACGTGGGCACCGCGTTGAAAGTGCTGGCGAACAAGGGACTGGCGCGCGATGAATTCGTAGTTTGCACCAAGGGCGGCTATCTGACGCCTGAGGGCACAATGCCCGCCGACCCTAATCGCTATTTTTTTGACGAGTACATCCAGCGGGGTGTGTTCACCGCGAAAGAAGTGGCCGCCGGTTGCCATTGCATGGCCACGCGCTTTCTGGAAAATCAGCTGAACCGCAGCCTGAAGAATCTGGGTGTCAGCTGCATTGATGTCTACTACCTGCACAATCCGGAAACGCAACTCGCCGAAGTGCAGCGGCCGGAATTTTTGCGGCGCATCCGGCAGGCGTTTGAATTTCTGGAATCGGCGGTGGCGGCGGGAAAAATACAGTTTTATGGGCTGGCAACGTGGAATGGCTTTCGGCAGGATGCGAAGGCAGCGGATTCCCTGCTTCTGGGCGAAATCGAAAGCGTTGCGCGGGAAATTGCGGGGGACGGGCACCACTTTCGGTTTGTGCAATTGCCTTACAACCTGGCGATGACGGAGGCGCTGACCCTGGGCAATCAAACCGTGCGGGCAAACCGCGAACGATGATGGAAGCAGCCGGCGATTTGGGGATTACGCTGGTGGCCAGCGCGGCGCTGCTGCAGGGGCAGTTGGCGCAGAATTTGCCGGTGTTTGTGGCGGAGGCGCTGGGCTTGCAGAACGACCTGGAGCGGGCGCTGCAGTTTGCGCGGTCGTCACCAGGAATTACGACGGCGCTGGTGGGAATGTCGCGCGCGGCGCATGTGGAGGCCAACGCGAAACTGGTGGGCGTGAAGCCGGCGGGGATTGAGGAGTTTTCGAAATTGTTTGAGCGCGGCGAGTCGGCGTGAAGTGCGTAGGCCCGGCCGCGTGGAATGCCAATACTGCTACCGATTGTCATCCTGAGGCTATCCGACGAGGATAGCCGAAGGATCTCAACGTTTAGAGTTTGCGCGGTGTGGCAGGTGAGATCCTTCGAGGCGCGGAAGGCGCGCCCCTCAGGATGACAAGTTTTTGCGGGTTGCTTTAGGGGATTTTTGTTCTGCACAAAAATGGTAGTGGAGAGCCGAATTAAACGGCGCCAGCCCAGGGTGCGAATACTGCTACCGATTGTCATCCTGAGGCTATCCGACGAGGATAGCCGAAGGATCTCAACGTTTAGAGTTTGCGCGGTGTGACAGGTGAGATCCTTCGAGGCGCGGAAGGCGCGCCCCTCAGGATGACAAGTTGCTGTCACTTTGCTCTTCCGAGAATTTGGCCTGTTGGAGTAATGGCGAGGAGAACGCAGTTCGGAGCGCTTACGCGCGCGGTTGCCGGCCCTTCGAGGCTCAGGGTAAACAAGATGCCGGCGCTACCGGGGGAGTCCAGCATGGCGCTCGATCAGCCACGCGGTGATTGCGGCGTTGAACTCGTCGAGGTGGCCGGCGAAGAAGTGATCCGCGTTTTCGATCATGACCAGACGGTTTTCGCCGGAAAGCGCGGCAATGGTTTCTTCCACTTTTTTCTGCGCGCCGAATTGATCGTCGGCACCGTGAACGAATAATTTGGGCTTGGGGCATTCCTGCAGAAAAGAAAAGTCCGTGGAGTTCACAGGGATTCCCATGCCGATGAGTTCCGCCACGCGCGCGTCCGCGCAACCCACGCGAAGACCCACGAAACTTCCAAAGCTGAACCCCGCAACCAATAACGGAATGCCCGGAAATTGTGCAGCCAGAAATTCCAGGGCTGCTTGCGCGTCGCCTTGTTCGCCGCGGCCTTTATCGTGTTCGCCCGCGCTGAGGCCGGCACCACGAAAATTAAATCGCAACGTGGGGATGCCGAGTGCGTCCAAAGTTTTCGCGGCGTTATAGACCACTTTGTTGTGCATGGTGCCGCCAAACAGTGGATGCGGATGGCAAACCAGCGCGGCCAATAGAGGCGCGGCGGGGGTTGTCGGCGTCCAGAGAATAGCTTCCAGGCGGCCCACAGGCCCTTCCAGGAAAAGATTTTGCGAGTCGTGGGGGGTGAGCATTGGAGATATGGTCAACAGAAGTGTACCTGAATGGGCCGAAACGCCGGGAAAAACGATGATGGGGTCCTAGTCCGCCCACTACGGAATTTACCTCGTACTAGTGCTACTTTCCGGTAATTTCGCATTGCGGTTTGCCATCCCCGGTGATAATTTCCAGTCGTTTGGTGTTTTCCAGGGGGCCGGATGAGCGATCTCTCGGATCGGCGCGAAGCACGGCGCTTTGCGATGAATCTGCCGTTGCGTGTGCTTGCGCGGGAAGCGAATGGCCCGGAACTGAAGGCCAGCACGCGGGACGTCAGCTATCGCGGCCTGTATTTTTTCAGCGAAACGCGTTTCGAAAAAGGCAGCGAAATTGATTTCATTCTCACTCTTCCCCAACAGATTATTTCCGCCGGCGACGTGAATATCCGCTGCCACGGCCACATCGTGCGCGTGGACTCCAATGATGAGGCCGGGAGAACCGGCATCGCCGCCAAGATTGATAAATACGAATTCATCCCCGTGCGGGCCTCCGCCGCGTAGTTCCCTTTCCTTGCGTTGAACTGGAAATCGCCGGTCCATTTCTGGGTAGAATAGGGGCGCGAGCATTTCGCGTGGCAAGATCAAATCTTGCCGGGGGGACACCATGTATCACTACAACCCGAAACAGGCGCTGGAAGAATTGCAGGAAGATGCGCTGCTGCCGCATCCGGTGAAGCTGCGGGACATGATCCTGCGCAACCAACTGGGGCCCCAGGAAGCGCAACTGCTGAATCACGATTTTCAGGATTATCTGACGCGCTTTGGCGAACTGCAGAAAATTGCACGCGAAATTCTGGATAAGCTGGCCTCTGGCAATCGAAAGTCCGCTTAGCGGCGCTGCTGGATGAACCCTTCCCTCTCGCTCAACCGAACACCGCGGGTGCTGATTCTCTCCGCTTCTTCCGGCGCCGGCCATGTGCGGGCCGCGCAGGCGCTGGAAAAAGCGTTCCGCACGCTGGGCAATTGCGAAGTGGCCCACGTGGACGCGCTGCAAGTACGTCAGCAAACTATTCCAGCGGATTTATGACAAGGCCTACATCGCGATGGTGAATCGCGCCCCGGACCTGATGGGGCTGCTTTACCAGCAGACCGACCGGCCGTGGAGCCACCCGCGGGAACGGCTGGCGATGGACCGGCTGAATACGCAGCCGATGATCCGCATGCTGAAGAAGGTGCAGCCGGATCTGTGCGTGGCCACGCATTTTTTGCCGGCGGAAATTCTGGCGTGGCTGGTGGCCAAGAAAAAAATATCGGCGCGCCACGTGATCGCCGTGACGGATTACGATGTGCACGCTTCGTGGCTTTGCCGCACGGTGGATCGCTACTACGTGGCGATCGAGGAATCGCAGGAATATCTTGCGCGGATCGGCGTGCCGCGGGAAAAGCTGCGCGTTGCGGGGATTCCAATTGACCCATTATTCGAAAAACCCGTAAGCGCCAGCGCGGCGCGGCAGAAGCTTGGCCTTGCGGCGAGCGATCCGATCCTGCTGCTTTCCGCGGGAGGATACGGCGTGGGTCCGCTGGAACAGCTGGTGAAGGATTTGGTCGGCGTTGGGCGATCCTGGCAGATCGTGGCCATTGCGGGAAAATCGGAGCCATTGAAAAAGCGTCTGGAGGCGCTGGCAAAAAACGCGGGAAAGACGTCGTCCGGGCGACCGCGGGTGGTGCCTGTGGGCTTCACGACGGAGATGGATCAATACATGGCCGCGGCGGATGTGCTGATCGGCAAGGCTGGTGGATTAACCACATCGGAGGCCTTGGCGCGAGAGTTGCCCATGGTGCTGGTGGAACCCATCCCCGGTCAGGAAGAACGCAACGCGGACCATTTGCTGGAAGCGGGCGTGGCGATTCGCTGCAACAATCTGCCGGCGGCGGCATGGAAAATTGCCAAACTGGTGGACCAACCGGAGAAATTAGCGGCAATGAAGCGCGCCGCGCGCGCCATGGCCCGGCCCGATGCCGCGCGGGTGATCGCGCAGGATGCGCTTGAACTGCTACACTAGAAATTCGCAAATTATTAGGAATCACGAGACAAACTGACCCGGCAAGCTTATGAAACGCCAAACACTGCTGATTGATGCAGACGATACGCTCTGGGAGAACAATGTTTTCTTCGAGAAGCTGATCGAGGATTTCATTACCCTGGTGGAGCCCTGCGGCTACAGCCGCGCGTATATCCGGCACATCCTGAATGAGACCGAACGCAAGAATATCCGACAGTATGGCTATGGCGTGCGGAGTTTCGGACGCTCCCTGGAAGAAACCTACCTGAAGCTGGCCGACCAGATGGCCAAGCGGGAAACGCTGGCGCAGGTTCACGTGCGCGTTGTGGAGCTGGAACGAACGCCGCCGAAGATTCTGGACGGCGTGCCGGAAACGCTGGCGTACCTGACGGCGCGCCACCGGCTAATTCTTTTCACGAAGGGCGAACCCGCCGAGCAGGCCGCGAAGGTGGAGCGCTCCGGGTTGCAGGGATTTTTCGAGGCCATCGAGATTGTCGGCGAAAAAGATACCAAGACGTATCACGCGCTGGTGCACAAACATAAAATTGTGAAAACGCTTGGCTGGATGATCGGCAACAGCCCGCGCAGCGATATCAATCCCGCGATGGAAGCAGGCTTGAACGCGGTTTACATTCCGCACGTGAATACCTGGCAACTGGAGCACGAGCCGGTGATGGCCGGCACGGGCAAGCTGGTGATTCTGCCGATATTTCGCGACCTGCGAAATCATTTCTAAATCGCGCCGGCACGGGATCTTTTCGACGGCGCATGGTGAATCAAAAATGACAACAGAGACGGTTTGGCCGAAGGTTGCCGTGGTTGGCGCGGGCGCGGTTGGCGGATATTTCGGCGGGCTACTGGTGCGTTCTGGCGTGCCGGTGACGATGATCGGGCGGCCAGCGTTCGTGGAAGCAGTGCGGAAAGACGGTTTGCGGCTGGATACGATGCAATTTCAGGAGACCGTGCATCCCGCGGTGTCGAGTGAAATTGCGGCCGCCGCGGGCGCAGACTACGTTTTCTTTTGCGTGAAAACCACGGATACGGCCGCGACAGCAAAGGAATTGGCCAGGCACATTTCGCCCTCCTGCACCGTGCTGAGTTTGCAAAACGGCGTGAACAACGTGGAAGAAATTCGCAAGGCTTCGGGAATCGAAGCGATCGCCACGGTTGTATATGTGGCCGCGTCCATGCCGGTTCCCGGAACGATCAAGCATCTGGCGCGCGGAGACCTGGTGATCGGACCGCATTCGGCGAAAGTGGATCGGGCGGCGGATTTTTTTGAACGCGGCAAGCTGCCGTGCCGCGTCTCCGACAATATTGAAGGTGAGTTGTGGACCAAGCTGGTGTGGAATTGCGCGTTGAACGCGATATCGGGACTCTGCCGCGCAACCTACGGGGAGATTATCGCCAACGCGGAGGCCAAGCGTGTGGTGGAAGCCGTGGTTTATGAAGTCCTGGAAGTGGCGAAGAAGAAAGGCATCCGTCCGCCGGGATTGGAAGACCCGCGAGCGGCGATGATTGGGGCTTCCCGGCTTGGGGAGCAGATGAGCGAAACGCGCTCTTCCACCGCGCAAGATATGGCGCGGGGCAAGCGAACGGAGATTGATTCGTTGAATGGGTATATCGCGCGCGCAGGAGCGGAATTGGGCGTGGCTACGCCGGTGAATCAGACGTTGGCGGCGTTGGTGAAGCTTTACGAAGTAGGGACGGCCTTCTGAGGCCGTCCGTGTTGGGGCGGGATGTGGCACGCGGAGACGGCCCGTCTTGGCCCTTCGCATTGCTCAGGATAAAAAGGCGGGCCCTACAATTCATCCTTACTGCTGTTGCGGACGATGAAATGGAATGTGCACGATGGCCTCGAGGTCGACGGGCTGGCCTTCGCGGGTTGCGGGTTCAAACTTCCACTCACTGAAAGCAGCAATGGCGTTCGCGTCCAGGCGTGAATCGATGCCACGCACCACTTGGAGGCTGTCCACGCTGCCATTCTTTCGAATCACGGCGTAGAGAATCACTTCGCCCTCGATGTGTTGATCCATGAGGACCGAAGGATATTGGGGATCCACCTTGTGAACGGGCTCCGGCGAAGCCAGCGTGCCGGCATGGCTTGCGGCGGCGGAGAGGTGCAGCTCCGAAAAATGAATAATCCAGCTGCCGGTGGCGCTATTGAAATTCGGCATATTCACGTTCATCGAGTAAACCCGGCGGCGCGAGAATATCTGTTCCGGCACTGAACCCGGCGGAAGCGCGGCAAAATTCGGCGGGCCGGCGCGAACCGGTTCGTCTTCGACCGGAGCATTCGGGTCGGGACGTTTCAGATAGGCCTGCGGCTTCGACATGCTGAACCCGTGCGTGTTACTTAAGCCAGAGACGCTTGCAGCAGTCGGCTTGGGATCTCCTCCGCTGATGACGATGCCCGTGGGATTCTTCCCTCCGCCCGTGTTGCTGGCTGCCGGAGAATTTCCTCCGCCTGTCGCGGTGGAACCGGGAACTCCGCCCGGCGCTCCGGGCTTTTTGCCTTCCGGGGAAATCGCCACGCGCGCGGACAAATTTCCTTCCGGCACGGGAACCACTGGCGCGGGAGGAGCAGGCGAAGCTGAGAGCGCGATCAAAGTTGCCGGCGCACCCGCCGGCGCGTTGGAGGCGGAGGGTACAACTTCCGGAGCGGCGATTTGGCCTTCCTGCTTTTTCTCGGCGACGCGTGGCGCAGAGGCGGCGTTAATTTCGAGCTTTGGGCGCGCGGGGCCGGCCTGCTCCGCGGCTACATTGATCTCCGCCACTTTGGTCTCAGCGGTTGGAAGCTCGGGAGCGGGCGCATCGGTGGTAGCAACGGATTTCTTGGCATGCGGGCGAAACTGCTTGAGCGCTTCCTGATTGATTTGCAATTGCGGGCGCGGAGGCGCGGACACAGAGACAAGGCGCACCACGTTGGGCATCTCCGGAAGAATCTTTGGCGCCTCAGGCGGGGCCGCGGGATTCACCAATGTCTGGCGAGGATGCGTTGGGCGCGAAGGATCCGTAAAAATATTTTGACGGGGATGGAACGCATCGGCGCCCGGGGGAGGCGGCGGATCCGGCTGTTTTGCACGCGGCGCGGCCTTGGCTTCGCGCGGCATATTGAGCAAGGGTAGATCGTCGATCGGGCCGGACCAGGTGAGTTGCGTATTGTCGAACGCATGATTTTTCCGCGGGGCCGCGGGAAGATCCGGCCAGGGCAGCAGCAACAGGCAGACCTGCGCAACGGCGGCCACCAGCAGGCCGCGGCGCGGAAAACGATGCTCCACGCGGCAATCGCGCAGCACATACGTCAAGGGAACGGCGCCGGTGAATCGCGCGCTTTGAAACAAGACCGGGATGTTGGTGAGAAAATTCTGGTGAAAACTGTCCCACGCGATTTCCAGCTTCGGCGGTTCGCCCGCGGGCAGAAGGATGTGCGGCGGATAGAGCTCCGCCTGACCGAGCAGATCGTACGGATTAACCTGGAACTTCCTGGCCATTAATCTTTAATTGTACCGCGCCAGTGGCGGGCACGCCTTCTCCTTACTCATCGTCCAAAGGGCTGTTAAAACAGATGAACAGAACCCGGCGAAGGTTTACTCGGTGCCAGATATATCCGGCGGACTGGGGGGACGGTACCGGTAAAAAGTCAAAGCCGCGTCTCCCTGACGAAGCACGCGGACACGTTCGAGAGTACCAAAGAACTCGGGAAGTTCAAGTGTGCGGAGATGTTCGGCGGCGACCACCGCGCCGGGCGCGAGCAACTTCGCGTTGGAGTTGGCGAGGGAAGAAAGCACCTCTTTGTATTGATCCTTTTCGGCATAGGGCGGATCGAGGAAGACTAGATTGATGCGCGAGGCGGGGCCGGCGGGTTCTGTTGCAAGACGATCCAGCGCTTTCAGAACATCTTGCGTCAGGACGCGAACACCGGCGCGAATTTCCAGCGACTCCAGATTTTTCTTGATCAGCGCAGCAGTCGGCGCGTGCTTCTCCACAAAAATCGCTTCGCTGGCGCCGCGGCTGAGCGCTTCAATGCCCACGGCGCCCGTGCCTGCGAACAGATCCAGAAAGCAGGCGCCGCTGACGAGATCCGCGAGGACGTTAAAAAGCGTTTCGCGAAGGCGGTCGCTGGTGGGGCGTAGTGCCAGCCCCTTCGGACTCTTCAACAAGCGGCTGCGATATTTTCCGGCAATGATGCGCATAGGACTGGCCCTACCCGACCCGCGCCAGATGATAGCGGCGCTGCCACTGCGGCGGCAGCAAACGGAGCATGCGCTGCAGCGATTCTTTTTCCGCGGGATCCTCGGCGAGGTGGAACGCTTCTTTGCGCGCGGATTCCAGCAGTTCCCGGTCGCGCAGCGGATTGGCGATGTGGAAGCCGAGTTCGCCGGACTGGCGCGTGCCAAAGAATTCGCCGGGCCCGCGAATCAGCAGATCCGTCTCGGCAATTTCAAAGCCGTTGGTGGTGCGCACCATGGTTTCCAGGCGCGTGCGGGCGTCCTCAGTAAGCCGGCCGGACGTGACCAGGATGCAGTGGGATTTCTGCGCGCCGCGCCCGATGCGCCCGCGGAGCTGGTGCAACTGCGCCAGTCCGAAGCGCTCGGAATGCTCGATCACCATCATCGTAGCGTTGGGAACATCCACGCCAACCTCAATCACCGTGGTCGCCACAAGAATCTGCAAATCATTCTTGCGGAAGCGCTGCATCACCTCTTCTTTTTCCTCGCTGGACATTCGCCCGTGCAGCAGTCCCACTTTCAGTTTCGGAAATACCTCGCGTGAGAGCCGCTCGTATTCCTCCATCGCCGCTTTAAGTTCCAGCTTCGATTCCTCGATCACCGGATAAACGATGTACCCCTGATGCCCGGCGGCAACTTCGCGGCGCAGAAATTCCCAGACGCCGGGGAGATGCTTTTCCGTGGACATCCGCGTTTCGATGGGCGTGCGTCCCGGCGGGAGTTCATCGAGCACCGAGACATCGAGATCGCCATAGAGCGTGAGCGAAAGCGTGCGCGGGATCGGCGTCGCCGTCAGCACCAGCACGTGCGGCGCGAATCCGGTCTTGGAAGCCTTGTCCATCAGGCGCTTGCGCTGCAGCACGCCGAAGCGGTGCTGCTCGTCGATGGCGACGAAGCCCAGGCGCGCGAATTCCACCTGATCTTCAATCAGCGCGTGCGTGCCAATCACCATGCGGGCTTCGCCGGTGCGGATGCGTTCGCGGGCCGCGGCCTTTTCCGCGGGCTTCAGGCCGCTGATCAGCAGCTCCACGCTGTATCCGCCGGGCGCAAGAATCCGTCGCGCGGATAGAAAATGCTGCACGGCCAGAATTTCCGTGGGCGCCATCAGCGCGGCCTGGCAGCCGTTTTCCATGGCGATCACCGCGGCCTGCATGGCCACGATGGTTTTGCCGCTGCCCACGTCGCCCTGCAACAGGCGGTTCATCGGCACGGGTTTTTCCAGGTCCGTCGGCAATTTCCGCCAGCACGCGTTTCTGCGCTCCGGTGGGCTTGAAAGGCAGAATGCGCTTCAGGGCTTCGCGCACTTTGTCTTCGCGCACGCGAAAGGCAATGGCGTTTTCCTTGCGCGCGGTTTTGCGTCCCAGGGCCATGCTGAGTTGATAGAGGAAAAATTCCTCGAAGATCAGGCGCTGCTGCGCGGGAGAGCGGAAGAGATTCAGCGCCTCCAGCGATGTGCCGGCCTCTGGGAAATGCGTGTGAATCAAGAGCTTCGCGACGCGACGGATAGCTTCAGCCGCTGGCGAATTTCCGGCGGCAAAACGTCGGGAATGTTTTGCTCCAGGTTCTGCAGCGTGGTGTAAATCGAGCGGCGAATCATGCGCGAGCCGAACGTGCCGATGGCTTCGTAAATGGGCACGATGCGGCCCATCTCGGTGGAGTCCACTTCTTCGCTGCTCAACACCTCAATCTGCGGATTCACCATTTCGCGGCGCGCCGGGCGCAGCTTGTCGATCTCCACCTTGCCGTGAAGAATCAGCTGCTGGCCGGGCTTCAGGCGATCCTCCAGATAGCCGCCGTGAAAAAATTTGCAGGGGAGCGAGCCGCTGTCGTCCTGCACCAGCAAGTGATAGATGGCGTCGCGGCCGTACATGCCGCGGACGGCCTGGCCGCTCATGACGCGGGCGCGCAGGGTGTAGCTGCCGCCGGGCTGCACATCGATGATGCGCGAAAAATGTATGCGGTCTTCGTAGCGAAACGGCAGATAGTTGAGCAGGTCCTCCAGCGTGTGAATGCCGCGCTTGGCGAGGAGTTCGGCGCGCTGCGGGCCGACTCCCTTGACCATGCGCACTTCGGTTTGCAGGCTGATAGGCATGCTGAGTTATTTATATCATCGCATTGCGTGCGCCATCGCGGATGAGCGCCAACCCGTTTGAACTCTCGATACGCTCCGCGGCCATTCACGATGCCCTCCCGCTGTCATTCACGATGCCCTCCCGCTGTCATCCTGAAGGCCGCGCCTTTTGCGGCCTGAAGGATCTCAACTGTCAGTTTGCGCAACCCATTACGTTGAGATCCTTCGGCTATCCTCGTCGGATAGCCTCAGGATGACAGCGCGTGGTTCGCGTACACGGGGAACGGCAGCCAAGCCCTGCTTTTCGTGAAACTTGCGCGGGTGGCATGCGTATCGTTAGAGTGGGCTGGCGAAGTGTGTTTCGCGCAGGGAGGCCTTTGTGGCGGACGTCCGGTTGAACGGCTCGGAAAAACGCGCGCTGGTGCTTTGGATTATTTTTGGCGCACTGGGACTACTTTTCGCGCAGCACTATTTCTTCCGCGCATTTCCGGAAGCGGCGGTGGATTTCAAGGTCACGCGAAACGAAGCGCAGCAGCGCGCCCGCAGCTTCGTGCAGGGCCTTGGCGAAAATGTGGAAGGCTACAAGTCCACGATCACCTTTCAGGTGGACGACAACGCCAAAACGTATCTGGAACGCGAACTGGGATTGCAGGAAGCCAATCACCTGATGGCTTCCCAGCTGGATATCTGGTTCTGGGAAGTGCGCTTTTTCAAGCCACAGCAGGAAGAGGAATACCGGGTGCGGGTAAGTCCGGCGGGAAAAGTTGTCGCTTACAGCCACAAAATCGAAGAGGCCCGCGGCGAAAAATCACTGAGCCGTGAAGAGGCGCTGGCGGCCGCACAGCAATTCCTGCAAGCGAAACTGGGCGTCAACCTGGACAACTGGAATTTCCTGCCCGCCGAAGCCAATTCCGACGCGCGCCCGAACCGTCTCGACTGGTCTTTTACCTGGGAACGGAAAGACTTCAAGGCCAAAGACGCGCCGTATCGCCTGGAAGTGGGTCTGCAGGGCGATCGCATCGGCAACACGCAGGAATTTCTGCAGGTGCCGGAAGCCTGGACGCGCTCTTTCCAGCATCTCCGCTCCACCAACATTTTCTACAACCAGATTGCGCTGATTCCCTACGGATTTCTGATCGGCGCGGCGCTGTGGTTGGGAATTTCGCTGACGCGGCAGGGGAAAAGTTCCTGGGGCGCGGCGCTGAAACTCGGCGCCGTGGTGGCTGCTACTTTTCTTCCTGATGCAGGCGAACGACTGGAACTCGCTGCGGGCGGGCTATGACACGCACGACGACTACTCAAGTTTCGTGACCATGACGCTGGCGAAAATTCTGCTGGGTGCGCTAGCCACTGGCTTGATGGTGACGATGGTGCTCCCGGGCGGCGAACCGCTTTATCGCGCGGCGCAACCGGCACGGCTGCGTTTGTATCGAGCCTTTAGCGCGCGCGGGATTCGCTCGAAAGAATTTTTCTCCTCATCGGTGGTGGGGATTTCCATGGCCGCCGCGCATATGGGCTTCCTGGTGGCCTTTTACATTGTGGCCAGCAAATTGGGAGCGTGGGCGCCGCAGGACTTGAATTATTCGGACGTGGTGAACACGTCGTTTCCGTGGATCGCCGGGGTGGCCATCGGAGTGATGGCGGCCACCAGCGAAGAGTTCCTCTTCAGAATGTTCGCGATTCCCTTTCTTGAGAAAGTGACCGGCTCGCGGATCCTTGCCGTAATCCTGCCGGCGTTTTTCTGGAGCTTCCTGCACAGCGCGTATCCGCAGGAGCCGGGCTACATCCGCGGCATTGAAGTGGGCATGATCGGGATCGTGGCAGGCCTGGTGATGCTGCGCTGGGGAATCGTAGCCACGCTGATCTGGCATTACACGGTGGATGCTTCGCTGGTTGGGATGCTGCTTATCCGCTCGGACAATATGTATTTCAAGATTTCGGGAGTCGTGGTGGGGCTCGCAGCGGTGGCGCCGCTGGCATGGTCTGGAATTTCCTATCTGGCGCGTGGAAGCTTCGAGCCCGTGGACGACTTGCTGAACGGCGCGGAACCCACGGGAGAAATTTCGCTGGAGCGCCCCCCCGCGGCGGTCGAGACGACGCTCACTCCGCGCCGCTACGACGCGCTGACCACCGGGATGATCGGATTCCTGGCGCTGTGCGTGCTTATTGGGGGTTCGCTGGCTCTTGCGATCAAGCGCGAAGCGATTGGCGATTATCTGCGGCTGGCCGTGAACCGTCGCTCCGCCATCACCCGCGCCGACGCCGTGATGCAGGCGCACAACCTGGATCCCAAGACCTTTCGCAGCGTGGCGGAAATCCGCAACGTAACCAGCGGCATTACCAACGAATACCTGCGCCGGCGGCTCTCCGTTGCGCAGATCAATCAGATTTATCAGGAGAAAGTCCCCGGCGCGCTCTGGGCCGTGCGCTACTTCCGCGATTCGCAGCCGGAAGAGTTCGCCATTGTGATGAGGCCCGATGGTACGCTGCATTCCTTCCATCACATTCTGGCGGAAGCCGCGAAAGGGGCGAACCTCTCGAAGGAAGACGCACAATCCATCGCGGAAAAATTTCTGCGCGAGCAGAAGCAGATCGATCTGAGCGGCTGGAAGCTTATGGAGGCGAATTCCGACAAACGGCCCAACCGCACCGACCACACTTTAACCTGGCAACAGCTCACGCCGCTGGACCCGGAAAAAAGCGGCGCGAAGGATTCTGCCGACCACGCCTTCGCGCGCATGGAGCTTCAGGTTCTTGGCGACGAACCCGCCAATTACCGCACCTACATCAAGATCCCCGAGGAGTTCACGCGCAAGCAGCAGGAGCAATCCCTTCCGAGAACGCTTTTCAGCATCGGCACGGCAGCTTTGCTTCTGGCGTTGGTGGTAACTGTGCTGGTTTTCTACTTCAAGCGACTGCGCTCGCAACCTCCGGGAACCGTGCCCTGGCGGCGACTGCTGCTTTGGGGCTTGAGCGGGTGCGCGGCATTTCTGCTGAGCTTTCTGCTGGGCAAAGGCATTCCGGCGCTGCTGATGCAGTATCAAACCGCTCTTCCGTTGCGGCTGTTCTTTGGGATCTTCTCCATTGGCATCTTTATTGTCGCGGTGCTGATCCTGGGCGGACTGGCGCTGCTGTTCGGCCTGGCGTGGTCCTTCGGCGCTCGCGCATTCGGTCCGGAGCGGATGCCGACCTGGCTCGGCATGCCCGCGAATTATTATCGCGACGCCTTTTGGATCGCGCTTGGGGGCACGGCTCTTCTTGTAGGCCTCAAACGAATTCTGGGAGTCGTCGATATTTGGTGGCCTACGTTGCACCGGGGAATCCCCGCTGCGTTTGGCGACAATTTTGACGCCTTCTATCCCGCGGCCGCGGTGATCGGCGGGGCCATCTGGCGGGGCCTGCTTTTGACCGGAACATTTGCCGTGGTGGCATCGTTTCTAGGAGCGGAGCTACGAGTGCGCTGGCTGCGGCTGGCGCTGTTTGTTGCACTGGCCGCCGCGATGGTTTCCGACTGGGGAAGTGGGGCAGATTTTCTGAAACAGTTTCTTGTGTCGGCCTTGGTATTGGGCTTTGTGGTTTTTGGAATCCGCAGCGTGGCGCGATTCAACATGCTGGGCTGGTTCCTGGTTATCGCCTCCAGCATGTTGCTGGGTGGCGCAGCGCAAATGCTGCAACAACCCGACGGCTTCTACCGTATACAAGGGTATTGGATCATCGGGGTATTGGTGCTGTTGCTGGGATGGCCGCTGGTGGCTTGGCGGACGGCGCCCGCGAGTGGGCCCACGGCTTAGCGGACTGGGCGGAAGCTGAGCTACAACCAGGCAGTTTGCGGCATCCAATCGAGGAGAAACGCCACGCAAGTGGCATTTGAGGCCAAAGTCGATTGCTCACAAAACTGCGCCCCAAACGTCTATTGCGTGTATTGGAAGTGCAGCGCAAGCGCCGTTTGCGGCCAATTCCCTAAAGTCTCTTGAATCAGTATTTTAGACAAGAGCCTGCAGAAAGATGAGCGATGCCTCTACCCCGTTTGGCTTTTGCATTAGCTGACGAAAGTGGCCGGTCCAGCACTCCGAATGCGGCCTTGGCCTCGGGGACCTCTTTGACGCATCTGGAAGAGCGCGCGCTCGTGCAGGAAGCCCAGGGTGGCAGCCGCCCCGCGTTTGAAGAGCTTGTCCGCCGCTATGACCGCGACGTCCTGCGACTGGCGCTGAACCTGATGAAGCGCACCGAAGACGCCCGGGACGTTTACCAGGAAGCCTTTCTCAAGGTTTATCGCAATCTTCACCGCTTCCGCTTTGAGTGCAGCTTTTACACCTGGCTCTACCGCATCGTCACCAACGTTTGCCTCGACCATCTGCGCCGCCGGCAGGCGCGCCCCGAAGACCAGGCCCCCGAAGTGCATCCCGCGCATTACGAAGAAGGCATCACCGATTTTTTTGAACGGCAGAAGGAACAGCGGCCGTCTTCCGATCCCGAGCGGCATCTGATCGGCCAGGAAATTCAGCGGCGCCTTGCCTGTGCCATGGAGCGGCTATCCCCGCGCGAGCGCGTGGTTTTTGAGATGAAGCATTACCAGGGACTGAAGTTGCGCGCCATTGGCGATGCCCTGGGCACCAGTGAAGAAACCGTGAAGAATTCCCTTTTCCGCGCCACCCGGAAACTCCGCAGCCAGTTGGGAGAACTCCGATGACGCCGGCGGAGATGCAAAAGAACTGCGAGCAGGTTGCGCCGCTGCTGGTTTTTTATTCGTGCGGCGAAGCCGATGCCAGCGAAATTTCCCTGATCGAGCAGCACCTAGCGGTTTGCGCGCAGTGCAGCGCGCAGCTTGCCGAAGAAAAAAACTTTCACAGCCTTCTGAGCTCGCACCTGCAGGATGCCGACAGTCTGGATACGTCCGGAGTTCTTCTTTCCCAGTGCCGCAGCGAGTTGGCCGAGAATCTGGACGATCTGGTGCGGCCGCCAGTTCTGGAAAAAACGCCGGTGTTCAGCGCATTCCGCCGCTGGATGGCTCTCCGTCCGGTCTGGAGCGGCGCGGCGCTTGTGTTCGTGGGGCTTTTGGCGGGTGCGCAGGCCTCGCAATGGTTTGCCGCCAGGGAGAGCGCGAATCCGCTGGATCTCGCCGTAAATGTTAGGCCGGGCCCGCACATTTCCGACGACCAGCTTTCCAAGATGGCCGTCGCCGGAATTAATTTCATGCCCGCCTCGGCCACCGGCGCGCAAAACGTTCGCGTGCAATTGAACGCCGAACAGCCCATGGAACTGAAGGGCAGCGTGGACGATTCCGACGTGCGCCGCGTGCTCACCTATGTGGTCAAGAGCGGCGAACGCTTTGATCCGGGAATGCGGCTGGATTGCCTGGACGCGTTGAAAGCTCGCGCCGGAGATACCGAGGTCCGCGCCGCGTTGCTGGGCGCAGCCCGCAAGGATCAGAATCCGGCGGTGCGCCTGAAGGCCCTGGAGGCTTTGCGCGATTCCACTTCGGAAGATGCGGTGCGCGAAGTCTTGCTGGATACGCTGAAGCACGATACGAATCCTGGCGTGCGCGTGGAAGCCGTGAATCTGCTGGTCAATTCGCTGGAAAAGCCCGAAGAAGCGAGCGATACGATGGAGATGCCCACCGTGGCATCGCTGCGGGATAACAGTATGGTTGCCGCGCCCGTGGCGCCGGAAGCGCCCGATGCGTCGCTGGCCACCATCATCCGCGAACTGGAAATTTTGCAGCACAGCGATCCCAGCCGCTACGTGCGGCTGCGCAGCGCTGCGGCCCTTCGGCAGCTCAGCGCGCGAAATGATCAGTAAGGCGCGGCTGGCGGCCTGGAATTGAAGGCAATCAAAGTGCGTGGTTCCGTCACAACTCTAGGAAGGTTCGCGCCTCGCGCGCTTTGCACCGGCGTTTCCGCGGTTCTCTCGCTGTTTTTGTGCCTCATCCTCTCCCCATTTTCCAGCGCCGAAAATGTGCCTGCTCACGCTTCCGCTGACCGCGCGGGAGAAATCGCCACCGGTGCCGCGCGTACTTTCTCGTTGGTTGCGGATATGGGGTCCGTGCATTTGATCGCGCAGCCCGCCGGCTCTTCGGACAAGATCCGCTACGCCATTCATCTGGAAACCGACGCGCAGGCGCCTTTGTCGCAATTTCTGTTCGATCACTTTTCACTGAACTTTCGAAATTCCCCCGGTACGGTGGGCATGACGGGCTTTCTGCCGAAAATACATAACACCGGCGCGAAAAGCGCGCAGTTCTGGGTGCAGTACACGATTTACGTGCCCGCGAATTTTTCCGTGGATGTGCACACCGGCGGCGGCGACATTGAAACCGGAGACATCGGCGGCCACGCGCTGCTGGTTACCGAAGGCGGAAATATCACCACCGGGCGGATCGGAACGCTCAGCCCTGTTTCCACGGCGGGCGTTTCTCCCGCCGCAAAGATCGAAACCCAGGGCGGTCACATCACGGTTCTGGACGTTTCCGGCGACCTGGATGCCTATACCGCGGGCGGCTTCATTCAGGTGGGTAACATTGCCGGCGATGCCAAGCTGCGCTCCGGCGGCGGGCACATCCGCGCCGCGCGCATTAAAGGCACCGCCCAACTGGAAACCGACGGTGGCAACATCGCTGTTGGTGAAGCGGGCGCGCTGGTGGGCGTGCGCACCGGCGGCGGCCAGATCGATTTTGGCGAAGTGCACGGCTCGGTTCACGCGGAGACCGGCGGCGGCGGCGTGCGCGTGATGTATGTCTCCGGCCCCATGGAAGTGGAAACCAGCGGCGGCGGTATTTGCCTGACGCGCGTTTCGAACGTGGTCCGCGCGGCCACGGGCAACGGCAACATCACGGCATGGATCACGCCGGACTCCGGCGATGCAAACCATCCGGTGCGTTTGCCTGGCCCTTCGCAATTGGCCTCTGGCACCGGCGACATCGTGGTGTTTCTGCCGCGGAATCTTGCCGCCACGATTGATGCCAGCGTTATGAACGGTGGTCCAGGCCGCATCGAAGCCGACCCTGCGCTGGGCTTGAACGTGGAGTTCAACGACGACGGGCCGATGCACGCTTCCGGAGCATTGAACGGCGGCGGCGCGCTGTTGAAACTCCGCAGCACCGCCGGAAAGATTCGTTTGCAATACGTGGACGAGCAGATGGCGCTGCGCAAGAGCCTGCAGGAAGAGCAGAAACAGCGATTGGCGCAGAAGTTGAGCCTGGCGGGCTACGATGAACCCAGCCCGAGCATGAGCGCCACGCCCGCGCAAGCGGCAGCGCCGGCCGGCGCGGCGGCTACCTGCGACGACGGCGACTGGTGGGGCACGTGGAAGAGCCGCTTGCAGGTAACGTTCCTCGGCAGCGTGCATGAAGATCCCGAAGAATTCAAGAAACACCTGGTGCTTTCGCCCCCGCCGGACTATCCGCAGATGGCGCGCACGGCAGGCCTTCAGGGAGTCGTGTTGCTGCAAGTGCGAGCGAAGACCGATGGAACTCTTGAGGTGGAAAAAGTTCTGGAGGGCGAACCAGCGCTGGCGGATGCGGCGAGCGCCGCCGTCCATCAATGGCGGGTGACGCCACAAGACATTTGCGGCAAGAAGGTGGAGGTTATTTCCACCTTGGCGTTTAACTTCCAACTCCGCTAAGGTGGTAGCGGAGCCGGACGCATAGGATTTGGTTGTTGTCCTGGGGTTGTTTTAAGGATTGTCCGCGAAGGAGGCTGTATGAATTTTCGCTCCGCATTCCGATCGATTGGTCTATCTCTGCTGGCCGCATCCGTCCTGTATGTTCCCGCAAGCTTTGGAGTGACGCGCGAATTTGCGCAAACTTATCACCTGAAGCCCGATGGAACACTGGAACTCAACAACATCAATGGGACCGTGCGCATCGAGGGTTGGGACAAAGACGAGGTGGAAGTGCGCGCGGTGAAAACTTCGCCGGATAAGGACTCCAAGCTTGACCTGGTCTCGATTGACGTGAGTTCGACACCGGACAATCTTTCGATCTCCACGCGCTATCCTTCGGAAGAGGGCGTGGAAGTGGCCGTGGAATATACCGTGCACGTGCCGCGGCGCACGCTGCTGAAGCACATCAACACCGTGAACGGGACGTTGCGCGTCAAGGATATGGATTCCGTCGGGGATCTCCACACCGTCAACGGCAACATCGAAGTATATGAAAGCAGCGGCGACCTGCATGCCCGCACCACCAACGGCAATGTCTATGTGGAACTGGTGCACCCCTCGGGTAATCGCGGCACCATGGCGGAAACCACCAATGGTTCCGTGCTGCTGGCCATCCCCGCCAATTCCCAGGCGGATCTGGAAGCGCGCTGCATGAACGGCAGCTTCACCACGGAACTCCCCTTCGTAATGGAAGGCGCAATCCAGCCCCGCGTGCTGCACGGCAAATTGGGCAAAGGCGGGTCTCCCATCCGCCTCGGCACCGTTAATGGCGCGATCCGCGTCGTGGCCCTGCGGTCGACCATTTAACTTCTCCTGCGTCTAACAGACGAAGGAGAAGAAAGCATGAATCAACGCAACATGTGGACTCTGCTGGGGCTAAGCGCTTTGAGCATTGCCCTGGTGGCGCTGCCCGGCTCTTCCAGCCCAAAACAGGATCCGGCGAAAACGCCTCCGCCGGCACCGAATTCCTCTGAAGAAGATTTCGCCACGCAACCCCTGCAAACCGCGGAATTTACGCAGCGTCTGGAATTATTGAAGACTCGCGTGGCCGCGCTGGCCAGCGAACTCCAGGAAGTGAATCCCAAGATTAAGGTCCAGATTGACGACCCGAAGATCATTGACGATGAGGATGAGCAGGTCTTCGTGGGTTCCGAGAGCGGCTGGCTGGGCGTGGGCGTCTCGGAAGTGTCGGCGGACAAAAAGAAAGAATTGAAGCTGCCTGAGGAGCGCGGCGCGGTGCTTGGCACCGTCGTGCCAGACAGCCCGGCGGCCAAAGCCGGCTTGAAAGAAAATGACGTGGTGCTGGAAATCAATGGCCAGCGCGTGGAAGGCACCGAACAGTTTCGCCGGTTGATTCACGAAATTCCTCCCGGGCGCGCGGCGAGCTTGACGATATGGCGCGATGGACGTTCCCAGAATGTGAAAGTTACGATCGGCAAACCAGACGCGAACAATCTCCGGGTCTACGCCGGGAATCCCAAGGCTTTTGCGTTCAAGATGCCGGAACTTCCCGAAATGCCGGATCTTTCCGGCCTGGAGCACCTGCGCACCTTCACCATGGTTTCGCCGGGTCATGCGCTGCTGGGCATTGACGCGGAAAGCCTGGACGGGGATTTCGGCAAATTTTTCGGCGCGCCCGACGGCGAAGGCGTGCTGGTTCGCGGCGTGTTCAACGATTCCCCTGCCGCGAAGGCCGGCCTGAAAGTGGGTGACGTGATCACCAGCCTGGATGGCGAACGCGTCCACAGCGCCAGCGAGTTGCGCGAAAAAATGCTCACCAAGCGCGAGGAAAAGACGATTAAATTGGGGCTGCTCCGGAATAAGGCGGAGCTCAGCGTGACCGTGGAACTCCCCCAGCACAAGCAGCAGGAAGAACCTTTCGATTCCGAACGAACAAATATTTGATTTCCCTGCAGACACAAATGCCCGGCTCATGCTGCTTGTGAGCCGGGCCTCCCTTTTTGTACTTGAACTTCTTCGTTTGTGTTGCTGCGTTGCCCTCAGCCGTTCTGCCCGTATTTTCGCATCAGGCGGAACGGCCGTTTGATCGCTCCCCACAGTCGTGAACCACGCTGCCCGGATTCCTCGCCCCAATCATCCTCAGTAGGCGAAATGGAGAGGCGCAGCAAATAAGCCAGGCCCGCCAATCTCCCGCCTCCCATCCGAAGTCGAAACATTGCGCGCTGGGGAAGCGGCGGTGGTGTGTACCCGGCGCCGGGCATCCACCCCTGAATCTGCGCAACCAACTTTCCGGCAGTGCCATCTTCCTTGGCGCTGGCCGCCATAGCCGCGGGCACAGAAACGCCCAGCAGGGATTCCGCAAGCAGCAGCGCAACCGACAGCATGCGCTCCGCGCCAACGTCGCTTGCCGCTTGCCGCGTTCGGTCCCACTCGATCTCCGGGCAGCGCACCACCATCGCGGCAATGTCCGCGGTCCACATCAGGCGTTCCCAGAAATGCTTCGCGCCGTGAATGCAATTCAGCACAAATTCATCTTCCAGGCTGAGCGTGGGAATTTCCTTGCCGTCCAGAGGCACTCGCCGCTGCCGGGCGTAGAGGTCCGCGATCCGCATCGGACGCGGGTAATACCGGAAGGTTTTCTCCGTGTGGAGTTCCACAATATGGCGCGTGCCGGGCCGTCCGAAAAGATATTCGCCGGGAATTTTCCCGGCGCGGATCGCTTGTTCCGGAACATCCGCCTCAAATCCAAGCGCGGTCATGATCTGCGAGGCCGCGAGAACGTTTTCGTGGCGCACCACCAGATCCAGATCCACGTAGCTGCGCACCGCCGGATCGCCATACGCCAGCAGAGAGACCAGCGGCCCTTTCACCAGCAGGTGATTCGATCCCGGCTTTTTCGAATTGTTCCAGGATGCGAAAGAGTTCCGCGGTCATGCTCAGGCTGAAAAGCTGCTGCGCCCTCATGCGGTTTTGCAGTTTTTCCCGCGCGTGGGCGGGGACTTCCGCGAATTCGATTTCTTTCAGGCGCGCGGCAAGGACGCCCAGTACCCGGTGGTCACCCGCGAGATCGAGGAGCAGAGTCCAGTCCAGTTCCCCCAGCAAAGAAGAGAACTTGGGCGGCGGAATAGGAACGGGCGAGGCGCACGCGCACAGGAATTTCCACTCCCTATCAAATGTTTTGGTTCCAAGTGGAGAAGTGTTGGTCAGAAGCGGCTCCGGCACATGATCAGGAGCAGTGTACACCGGCACTTCGGCGGATGGCGAAGCAGGCGCTTCGATCATTTCCGCAAACTCTGGGATAGATTGGGCGAGATAGATTCGCTAACGGCGCACGGGCTCAGGAGAATCCTTGCGTGAGCGGAGAAACGCTTCCGCATCCTGCAGAATCAAGTCGCACAGCTCGCCTATTTTTTCGGGGCGAGCGTGCGGCACGATGCGGCGAACGCTGACGTGCTTCACCAGCCGGCAAAGGGTATCGAACTCTTCGGCGCGCTGCCCCGGGTCCAGCACCCAGTTCATATACGTATTTCCCACCAGTTCGAGCATGGCTTCCCGCGAACCGAGCTTTTCAACGCGCGGCGCAGCGGCATCGCTGGCGCGCGGCGCAAAAACATAAATAAGTGACAGCGGCAATTTCTCCGCCGCAAACTTCGCGCGCTGCCCGTCAAGTGCGAGATACCTTTTTTCCCAGCCGGTGGCGATCAGCGGCAGGGCATCCTCGCTCCCCAGCAGCATCTGCACGCTCTCTGGCCAGAGACAAACTCGCGGGTAACCGGGGACGGCCATAAATCGTTCGCCTGTTTCCTCCAGGCGCACAATGTCCTCCGCCACAACCGGAAATCCGCGCAAAGCCAGCGCCGCGGCCGTGGTGGATTTTCCGAACCCGCCTCGCCGCAAAGACAAATCGCGTGACCCTGAACCTCCACGCAACTGGAATGCAGGCAAGTGATGTGCCGGCGCCGCAACAGGAATCCCATCACCGGGCCAAGGAGATATACAGCCATCTCCTCCGCCGCCATCGGAGGTTGATAGGTGCCCCACAGCAGCGTCGCCGCGCCGTCCGTCACGAACCGCGTGCCGTCTGAGTAGGCCAGTTCGTAGCCTGCCTCTTCACCGTATTGCGTTAAGACAAAAGAAGGTTCGGCGGCTTCGGCAGGCTCCTGCTTGTGTTTAAGTATTTTTCCGGGAAGCGAGAGAATCGCCCGGACCCAGTCGGGTTCCGGTCCATCTTGAATGGATAGGTCAAACTTTTCTGCTCTGGAAGGAACAGAACTCAACGCCTCGATGGGGCGCGAAGATTCCATCTCAAGGCCATAGGCATGGTAGGAATGACTCACAAAGCTATGCTTGTAACGTGCGGGGAACGAGGAGCGTGTCTAACCCGTATGCCGCCTGCGCTGCTTGTTGCCGCCGTCGAGCTTTCCAAGCACACCCTTAGCTTTCGTCATTTCAGCAAGATTGCCATACACCTGAAGCTTGGGCGGTTGATAAGGCTTTTTTGCGAGTCGTTCAGACGGCTGCGTCATTCAGGCCCCTCAACTAGCACTCTACTGAATCCCTGCACCGTTTTCAATGGCTTTAACCCAGCGGGCGAGAGAAAGCGGATAGAGTAATTGCCATGAAAGCAAACCCTTAGAACTTTCTAAAGTTGCAATCCAAGACTTCCATTTTACAAATTCTGCCATTATTTTTGGCGGATCTTTTTCAACTTCCGGTCGCCAGCCGTTTTTCTGCTGGCAGGCTTCGAGTGGGGACTCCAGGAGCGGCGTTTTGGGGCGCCTGACGATTTCGGCGGGAAGCAAGCCTCGCATGGCCTGCCGCGTCAGTTCCTTGCGCATGCACCAGGGCACGGGCGGAAGCCGGAACAAAAATTTGAGCAGGCGCAGATCCAGAAACGGCGCCCGAGTTTCCAGTTGGATGCCGGTCCAGCCCGCGTCTTCTTCGTCCAGCACGCTGGCCCAATATCCCGAATGCAATCCCTGGTAGGCATAGGGGTGAACCGGATGAATGGGCAAGGAGTCTTGCGGAGGCTCGTCTTCGGAGCTCGGCTCCAGGGTCCGATGGCAAAAGTCCTCGTTCAACCAGCAGGGTGCTTCTTCGGATTGTGAATTGGAGTGAATCATTTGTCGCAGCCGGGTCCGGAATCCACTGCCTAACGAAGGCAATTGGCGGCGTGAGGTGACGTAACCGCCCAACCGCTGGAAGATTTCGCCCCATTCGCCGCGAGCCCGGAGGTAGTTCAGATAAGGCCAGGCGTAGCCGTCCAATACGTTGTCGCCTCCATCGCCAGAGAGCACAACGTGGGAGTGGGCGGCAATCCGCCGGTCCATCCGGCAGGCACGGGCAAAGAAAAGTTCGGCTGTGGGTTCGGGTGTCGCCCAAGCGGATAGCCCCTCGTCGGGGAAAATGCGTTCTTCTTCAAAAATTTCGTGTGCAAGACCCAGGTGGCTCGCCGTCAACTTGGCGAATTCCGGCTCGCGATCGTCGAGAAGTGTCCGCCAACTGACGGTGAAGGCTTTCAAATCGCTCAGAGTTCCACGCTGGGGGGCGAGGCGTGCGGCGGTGGCGCAGACCGAGGCGGAGTCCAGGCCGCCGCTTAAATAAAGGGCTGTCTTACCTTGGGGCAGACGATCCGCAACTCCGCGCTCCAAGAGTTCGCGGAAGCTTTCCAGGTACTCCTCGGATTTCAGCTGCAGCGGCTCTTCGACGGGCAATTGCAGGAATCGCCGCACATTTGGTGAGCCTGTTGAAAATATCAGTCGATGTCCGGGCCGCAGGCGCCGCACGCCCCGCCACACAGTGCGCTCCGGATGGTTGGATTGTCCCTCGAGGAGAAAATCGCGGATAAAAAAATCGTCCAGCTCGCCGGAGATGCCGGGAATTTTTCGCAGAATCTGAAGAGTATTGGAAAAGCAGAAAAATCCCTGCCCCTGCGCATAATAAAAGGGTCGCGCGCCGGCAAAATCCCGCGCGCAGCAGAGCGATTGCGTTTCCGCATCCCAAAGTCCAAAGGCAAAATCGCCCGCGATCTTTTGAAGCGCTGCTTCGCCCCAGATTTTCCAGCATTGCAGGAGAAGTTCTTCGTCGGTTGTCTCATCCCCGGCTGGTTGGCCTTTCGCCCCGACTTCGGCAAGCAGTTCCCTTCGCCCATCCAGCCGCACTTCGCCCACCAGCCAACAAGGCCCGCCGAGATACACAGGCTGGCTTTGCGCCTGGTGAGCGGTTCCCGTATCCAGGCGCGTGAAACAGAATCCGACACCGTCTTTTTTCCAGGTGCTGGTGCCGTCCGGCCCGCGGAATTCCAGGCCGCGCGCAATGCGATCCAGAAAATCCTGCTGCACCGCTTCGCCGTCCGTCCGAACCATGCCGAAAAACCCGCTCATGGCTGCCCCGCGGGAGGTTCGGAAAATTCCTTCTCAAACGCAGCATAGTGTAAATGCGCCGCCTCGGGTTGGTTCAACGCTTCGCCGCCGTGTTCCACCCAGGCGTGGGCCTCAAATTTTCCATTTTCCTTGCGCACGCCGATCCGCAATTGGGGAGCGATTCCCTGCTTGCGCAGCAGGTACCACAGACCTAGAGACTCCTCGAGACATGTGAAATGGAGCAGAGAATGATGCACGGCGGCGCGCACCATGCGGCTGGTTTTCCGCAACTGCTCAGCATCCCCATTTTGCGCTGGCGCGATCGGGTTAACGCGAGCTTGCAGGGAGGAAAAAGTCTTGTTGTAGCCGCGCACGCGCAAGGAGGCGCGAATCATGGGCAGCAGCATCGCCGCGCGCCGGAAAAGGCGCCGCGATTCCTCGTCCAGCGCCCTATACCGCTGAAGTGTTTCCCACATCCACGGGCAGCACTTGGAGCAGGCCGTTTTCCACCAGGCCGCTCAGGAGTTCGTTCAGATGGATCCGCAACGGTTCGGGTTCCACATCAAATTCCGCCAGCAGTTTTTCAAATGCCAGCCCCACACTCGGCTCGGTGGTCACCAGTTCCCACATTCGCGTGCCGGTGGTATCCAGGCCAAAATATCGTTCGCTTTTCAGATTCAACAGCACGGACTCGCCATCCAGATGCCGGATCAGAACATGTGCCGGCACCACCACGCGCTTTGTGAGCTCCACCATTCTCTGCATCCCCATTTTTGCGCCGCTTTGCATGCCGGTGTTCCTTCGCGACACGGTCCCGCAAACTGCCAGTATTTTACCGGGGAATCCCGCGAACCGCCATGTTCCTGAAGTTCGGCGGGCCGGGCAAGGCGCATTGTTTTCTGGCGCGAGACACGCTATAAACGCCAGAGTGTCCGACTCCGCAATTATTCTGGATTCGTTGGAGAAATGGTTTCCGCCGGCCCTCGGAGGCTGGCGCGCCTACCTGCAGCCGTTCTCGCCGCCCACTTCGCCCGCGCTTCGCGGCATCTCTTTGCAAATGAAGCAGGGCGAAGCCATCGCCTTGCTGGGCGCAAATGGCGCGGGCAAAACCACGCTGCTGCGCATCCTGGCGACGCTGCTTCTTCCCACACGGGGCAGCGCCATGCTGGCGGGTCATGATGCGGCGCGCGAGCCCGCCGCCGTCCGCAGCAATATCGGATATCACGCAGGAAGCGACTTGGGGTTTTACGCGCGCCTGACGGGGCGGCAGAATCTGCTTTTTTTTGGACGCCTGCATCATCTCTCCGACGAGTTTGTTAAAAGCCGCATTCGTGCGCTGGCGGAACGCCTGGGCCTGCAGAACAGCCTGGATCGCCAGGCACGCACGCTTTCCTCCGGCACGATCCAACGGCTCAGCCTGTTGCGCGCGCTGCTGCATCAACCCAAAGTTCTGCTGCTGGACGAGCCCACGCGCAGCCTGGATGCGATTGCGGCGGCACAATTCCGCCAATTCCTGAAAACCGACGTTTTATCGCGGCAGGGGACTTCCCTGCTGTTCGCTTCGCACACGATGCAGGAGATCGAACTGCTGGCCGATCGCGTCGCCGTGCTGGAAGAAGGAAAGTTGCTCGCATTCGACACGCCGGCCGCGCTGCGCGGAGGCACTTCTTCCGCCACACTCGAAGAGGCGTTTTCCAAAATTACCGGACGGAGCCTACAGGCCGCCGAGGAGTCTGCCACTCCATGATGCGACTCCTTCGCGATCTTTTGCTTTTCTTCCGGCGCGATCTGCTGATCGCCAGCACCTATCGCAGTCCGTTCATTCTTGAAGCCATCGAAGCGCTTTTCGGCGCGACCACTTTTTATTACGTGGCACGCTTCGTGGATTCGCCTGCCCTCCGCGAAGCCCTTCCACAGGGAAAAACCTATTTCGCCTACTCGCTGGTGGGTTTTGTTTTTTTCGATTATTTGAACGCCGCCCTCGATACCTTTGATCGCAGCCTGCAGGAAGCGCGCGATGCCGGCACGCTGGAACCTTTGCTGGTCACCCAAGTCTCGCTGCCGGTGATGCTGATTGGTTCGGCGTTTTATCCGTTTGCGGCCACCACGCTGCGCGTTGCGGTTTATCTGGGATGGGCGGCCGCGTTTTTTGATTTTCCTTTGAACGCCGCGAACTGGGCGGCCGTGGCCGCGGTTCTGTTGGCGACGCTGCTGGCGTTCTCTGGAATGGGCGTTCTCTCCGCGTCTTATTTATTGCTGTTCAAACGCGGCAATCCCGCAAAGTGGTTCATTCTCGGCGTCTCCAGCATTGCCGGGGGTATGCTTTTCCCGGTGAACATCCTTCCGCCCTGGCTGCAAGTCGTGGCCCATCTGAACCCCGTCACCTATGCGTTGGACGCCATGCGCGGCGCGCTGCTGGACGGCGCGAGTATATTTTCCATCGCGCGTTCGCTCCTGCTTCTGGTCGTGTTCGGCGCGGTGCTCCTGCCTGTCTCGATGGTGGTTTTTTCCTGGGTCCTGCGCCGCACAAAAATCACCGGAACGCTCACGCACAGCTGAATCCGTCTGCCACGGCAGCACACTTCGTCGCCCCCTCCCACCCAAAGCAAACTTGTCATTCTGAGGGCATCCGACGAGGATGCCCGAAGAATCTCAACTTAAAAATGCGCGCACAAACCTTACGTTGAGATCCTTCGGCCACAAACTTCGTGGCCTCAGGACGACACACGCGCGATCGCGCGGGACGGGTCGTAAGCGGATACTGTGCTTGCGAATGTGCAAATAATCGTTGTGCGATCCAGCTCAAAAAAAACGGCCCTGCTGGAGCAGGGCCGTCTTGTACTGGAAGTGAATCGTCTAGCTGAATCGTCTTACGGCTTCTTTTTCTTCCCGCCAACTTTGGTGTCAATGCCGCCGGTCAGTTGCTGCAACTGCTCCAGCCCCTGCTTGGCCTGCGTGCCCCACGGCCCGTTGGGATCCAGGTCGATGGCCTTTTGATAGGCTTCCACGGTTCCTGGGCGGGGATTCACTTCGATTTTGTCCCCAACCGTTTTGTAGATGCTGGGATCCGCCACCATGCAGGCGCCCAGCAAATACCACGTCTGCGCATTCTTGGGATCCAATTCGCTGGACTTTTGCAGCGGCTCGATGGCATCCACCATCTTGCCCGCCTGATACAGGCTGATGCCAAAGTTACGCCAGGCCATCGCGGCATTCGCCGGATCGAGTTCCGCGCTCTTGGTGTACGCCGCTTTCGCTTCGTCGAGCTTTCCGGCGCGCGCCAGAAGGTTTCCCAGGTTGTTGTAATAGTTTGGATTTTCCGGCTTGGCGGCAATCGCCTGCTGGTATGCATTGATCGCTTCGTCGTTTCGCCCGGCCAGGTCGTACGCCTCGCCCATGCGCGCCCAGAACAAATGGATGTTGGGATCTTTTTCCGGCGCAGCCTTCAGTCCCTCCTGAAACACTGCCACCGCCTGATTCGAAAGGTCCGCCACTTTGGCCTTTGCGGCATCTCTCTGGTCCGCCGGTACTTTCTTCGCTTCGGCGCTTGCGGCGCGTTCCTGGTCCAGCAGCGCCACGCCCTTGGCGAACTGCTCCTTCATGCCCTGAAATTTTTTCTGCTCCTGTTGCTGCTGGTGATATTTCGCGGCAGCTTCGGGATTCTGCTTTTCCAGGATTTCCTTGAAGTTCAGATTCACCGGTGGAGTGTTGTCGCCCTTCACTTCGATGATCACATCAAACGGCGCCTGCATCTGCGGTGGATGCACGGTGAAGGTGTACTTGCCGTTCTTCAGTCCGGTGAACTGGAACTTGCCGTCCGGCCCGGTCTTCCCTTCCGTCGTCACGCCCTGGTCGCTCTTGATTGTGACCGGCAGGTTGGCGAACGGATTTCCGTCAAAATCGATCAGCGTGCCGCTCATCTTTCCATCTTGCGCCGCGGCGCGTGTTGGCAGGCTGCCCATCGCTATCAGCATCAGGACGCCCGCGAGCGCGCACGACTTCATGAATTTCAACATGCCCCATTCTCCTTTTATTGTTGAGGAGCGCCGGCCAAGGCTGACCGGCCGGTTCGCCCCATTATCTCTCATATCGCGCTGAATCCAAGTCCTTTGAAGTCACTCCGCGGCGCGGGCAGCGGCCCGGTAAAGGATGGGGTCTGGGATGCCGGCCTCCGCAAACGCGCGCAAACGAAGCAGGCAGCTGTCACAGGTTCCACAAGCGAGTTCTTCGCCCTGATAACACGACCACGTCAGGTGCAGCGGCGCGCCCAATTCCATCCCGCGACGGATGATTTGGCTTTTTTTCAGCGCGATCACCGGCGTGACGATTTCGATTTTTGTTTCCGGACGTGTACCGCGGCGAATCGTTTCCTGGAAGGCAGCGTAATACTCCGGCCGGCAATCGGGGTAGCCGGAACTGTCTTCCGCCACCGCACCGATATAGATTTCCTCGGCGCCCGCGGCCTCTGCCCAGCTCACAGCGACGCTCAGGAAATGGGCATTGCGGAAGGGGACGTAGGTGACGGGTATCGCGCTGGTTTCCAGGCCCGGCGCTGCCCACTCGTTCTCCGGGACGGCGATCGCCGAGTCCGTCAGGGCGGAGCCGCCGATGGCGCGAAAATAGTCCAGCCTTGCGACCAGCGTTTCCGCGATCCGATAAAATTTCGCAATCTCTGAAAATGCTCGCGCTTCCCGCGCTTCCGTGCGCTGGCCGTAACTTGCGTGCAGCAAACCCACGCGGCCCGATCCGTGGCGGTGAATCGCCTCCGCCGCAGTGACGCAGGAATCCATCCCGCCGCTCAGTAATACAATCGCGTCCATTCTGCCCGCCAAAACGTTTTCCCCTTCGCGGACTTAGACGCCGCGCATCGCCGGGTCCCACACGATTTTGTGCAACTGCAATCCTAGCCGAACCGGCAAGCCATCTTCGAGCATCCACTCCACCAGTGCGCGGGATTCCAGCCCGCGCCATTTTCCTTCGGGATCATCATGGACCGGGGAAAAGAGCACCTCGCGTACTTTTTCCGTCAGATGATGCCGCCGCGTGAACTCCCGCGCAAATTCGTAATCCGCGCGGCTGGAGAGCACGAATTTCACCTCATCGTCCGGTCCCAACTCCTCGAGGTTCCGCTCGTCGAAAGTGCCGGGTTCACCGGAGTCCGGGCACTTCACATCCACGATTTTGATCACCTGCTTCGGCAGGCGCCCGATAAATCGTTCGCCGCTGGTCTCGATCATCACCGTGTAGCCAACCGCGAGAAGCTGTTCCGCCAACGGATAAATCTCTTCCTGCAGCAGCGGCTCGCCACCGGTCAGCTCCACCAGCGTGATTCCGGCCGGGGTGCCATCGGCGCGCTGGTTCAACCTCTCCACCTGGTCCATCACTTCGTCCACGGTGACCTTTTTCCCGCCGTGAAACGCGTACGCCGTGTCGCACCAGGTGCACCGCAGGTTGCAGCCGGTAAGCCGCACAAAAATGCACGGCAGGCCCGCGCGCGTCCCTTCCCCTTGTATCGATTTGAAAATTTCCGTGATGAACATTCTTAGACTTTGTAGCGGCCGCCTTCCCAGGCGGGCGCCTTTCGCCACAACCCCTTAACTCCCGCTATTCGCCTTCTTGCCGCCCCGCCGCGAAACCCAATAAATCCCCCCAAAAAACACCGCCATGGCAATGATCAACCGCGGATACCCCGGCGGAATCCCCATCATCCGCAGCACCACCACATACCCCGCGGCAACCAGCAGGGCCGGAATAAAAATAATGACCAGCGATTTATTCATCGCAATCCTGCTTTCCATTCCTATGGGTGATACCGCGCCATCGCCGTGTCCGTTTCCCAGATCACCACGTCTTTCAATTTCGCGCCCGGGGGCAGATTGGTCAGCTGGCTGGTCAGATGCTCATAAAAATATTTCGCCAGATTCTCCGCCGAAGGATTCACGGTGGTGAACGGCTCCAGATCGTTGATGTACTGGTGATCCAGCCGCGCAATCAGCCCGCGCATCACGTGCTTCAGCTGCGTGAAATCGATCAGCAACCCGATATTATCGAGTTGCGGCCCTTCCAGCGTCACCTGCACGCGGTAATTGTGCCCGTGCGGATTCTCGCATTTGCCCTTGTACCCGCGCAGGGCATGCCCCGATGAAAACGTATCTTCCACACTCACTTGAAACATAGCTGGCTGACTCTTTCTCTTCTTCCCTGGGAACGTTCGCGTTCGATTTCAGGCTATTTCTGGCCTCTTCAGGCCGGCTTGTCCGCCGAGAGGAACCGGGAAACTTCCCCCAGCTCACTGGTTCTCCGGTAGCGCGGCAGCGACTCCAGAAAAATTTTACCATAGGGCATCCGCTGGATTCGCGTGTCCAGCAGCGCCAGCACGCCGCGATCGGTTTTCGCGCGGATCAGCCGGCCAAAGCCCTGCTTCAGGGAAAGCACCGCCTCTGGCACCTGAAATTCGGAAAAAGGATTGCGGCCTTCGTCCTGCAAAGCGCGCACACGCGCGGCTACAATCGGATCGCTGGGGACGGCAAACGGCAAGCGGTCCACAATCACGCAGGAAAGCTGATCTCCGGGCACATCAACGCCTTGCCAGAAACTCGCTGTGGCGAAAAGCACGGCGTTGGGCGTGTTCTTGAAACGCTCCAGCAGCACGGATCGCGGCGCCGTTCCCTGAAGCATCAAGGGAAAGGGCACGCGGCTGCGCACCCGGTCGAACAAATCGTTCATCTGCAGATAGCTGGTGAAGAGGCAAAAGGCGCGCCCCTGGCTCAGTTCCAGCAGTTGCACGATTTCGTCGGCAGCTTTCGCGGGAAAACCGGCGTCGCGGACGTCCGGCATCTTCAGCGGCAAATAGAGCAAAGACTGTTGCGCGTAATCAAACTCCGGCGGCAAGGCGCACTCTTTCGCGTGATCCAGCCCCAGCCGCTGGCGGATAAACTCAAACCGCCCGGCAACCGTCAGCGTCGCCGAAGTCAGGATCACCGTGTCGAACGGTTCGAATAATTTTTCGCGGAGGATCTGGCTGATATCAATCGGCGTCGCCGCAAGGAACACGCCTTTGTTGCGCCGCTCGAACCAATACACATAGTTCCGCTCGTTGGACTCAAACAGGAACGTCAGCTCCTGGCGGATTTCAAAGCTGCGCCGGGCGATGCGCGTCAGTTCTTCCGGCTTCTGCGTCAGCGCCGCGAATTCCGTCTCCATGGCCTTCAGTGAATTCAGCAGCGCGTCATAAGCCTCGCGGTTTTGTTCCAGGAACGCTTCGCGCTCCGGCCGCGTGAACGGGAATCGCCCGTCGCGCGGCGGGAAACTCTCGAAAAACGCGCGGTTCTTTTCCCGGATGCGTTGCGTGCGGCGCAGCAGCGTGGGCGAACCCGTCTTGGTCAGCCGCATGGCCTGGTCCGCGTCGCGCGCCAGCTCCTCAAACTGGTAGTTCGAGATCTGCTGCCCGAAATAATCGCTGGCCACATCTTCCATTTCGTGCGCTTCGTCGAAGACCACCGCGGAATATTCCGGCAGGATGCTGCCGAAATCGTCCTGTTTCAGCGCCAGGTCCGCGAAAAACAGGTGATGGTTCACGATGATCAGGTCGGCTTCCTTGGCGCGGTTCTGCATCTGCGTCAGGAAACACTTTTCAAACTCCGGGCATTTCTTGCCGGTGCAGGTGTCCCGGCGCGCGTCAATGCGCCCCCACAATTCCGAATCATCGGGCAGAAATGTCAGCTCGGCGCGGTCGCCGGTTTCCGTCAGGTTGGACCAGTCCTTGATCTGCCGGAACGCGTCCACCTCTTCCATGCCCTTCAGCATGGGTTGGTCGGCCAGGGCGTGCAGCTTCGAAAGGCACAGGAAGTTGCTGCGGCCCTTCATCACCGCCACTTTCAGCTTTGGCGCGAAATGCTTCTGCAGAAACGGCACGTCTTTCTGATAGAGCTGCTCCTGCAGCGATTTTGTGGCCGTGGAAATCACCACGCGCCGCCCGCTGCAAATCGCCGGAATCAGATACGCCAGCGTCTTCCCGGTGCCCGTGCCCGCCTCCACCACCGTATGATGGTGCTTGGCGAAGGCATCATGCACCGCCTCGGCCATCTGCAATTGCGCCGGGCGATGTTCGTAGCCGCCGATCATGCTGCGTTCCAGGAAGCCGCCGGGGCCGAAAATCTGCTCCATGCTGGGCCCAGCGTAGGGCGTTTCCTCCTCATGCGCCGGGGCTGCACCTGCGGCCGATCTACTTCCGCTCGACGTGACCGTAGAGCGGCTCGCGCGCGCTGGCTTTTCGTCCGGGTCGTGGCCGCGCATTTCCTCCTCCAGCGGCGCGTACACGCGTTCGCGGATCGCTTGCTGGTGGGATTGCGGCGTCTCGGGGGAGTCCGTCTTGGGTTTGCGCTTTGCCAGAATTCCTGCCTGTACGTTCGGGGCCAGCCTTAAACAACCCCTTAAAGGACAACGATAGCACATCCCCTTTCCTGGCCCGTTTCTCCGGCCGCCGTTAACAGTTGGGCAACTCGCGGATTTCTGAACCTCCGGCGTGCGTCCAAGAAGATAGAGTGGTCTGGGGAAAGTCCAGCTGCCCTTGGCCGCCGCCCGTGGCGCCCGAATCCCTCGTGGGGTATACGCATGATCTCAAAATTTCGTGTAACTCTTGTTGCGCTCGCCGCGATCTTCGCTCTCACCTCCTGCAGCGGCGTAAAAACTCCGTGCACCGTTAACTGCGGTGGCGGCGGAGGGGGTACGGCTTCCCTGAATCTTGTGCTAGCGGCGGTCCCATTTACTCCACCTCCCAACACTTCGATCCTCTCGTTCGCGGTGGTCGTGAATTCGGTTTCCCTAACGCCTTCCACTGGCGGCAGCGACGTCACCATTCCGCTGAATCTAACGAGTGGCCAGCCCTACTCCGTGGACCTCACGCGGCTGCAAAGCGATTCCGCATTTCTTGGGCAATTCATCAACAGCGTTCCCGCGGCCACCTATAACCAGCTCAGCTTGAATTTGAGCGCCCTGGTCACCTATTGCGCGGCCACCAGCGGCACACCGGGCTGCAATCACGGCAGCATCGGCCAGATATCTAAGAGTTTCGCGACGCCTGTCACTTCCAATTTTTCGCTGACGCTGGCAGCTAACCAGCAGGCCGGTCTGCGAGTGGTGGTCAATTTCGCAAACGCCCTTACGGTGAATTCCAATACCCAGGCGGTGACAGGCGTGAACTTAACGGCCACTAACGTGGTAACCACCGCTTCGCTGCCGCCCGCCGCTTCCACTCTGTCCGCGGGCCAACTGGATTACGTTGAGGATGTGACCGGAGTGGTGACCGCGGTTTCGACCACTACTCCGTCCGTGACCGTGCAAACCGCGACGCGTGGCGCGATCACTTCCGTCGTGACGGGCTCTACGGGGCATTCCGACAACTGCGTGGTGCTGAATACCTCCTGCCAGCCAACCGTCGGCCAGGTGGTCAGCATTGACGCCACACTCAATACCGATGGAACCTCCACGATGCTGTATTTTGACCCGCTGACTCTCACCAGCGTTGACCTGATCGAAGGCATCGTCACTTCCGAGAGCGCCACTAATTCTCAGTTCCAGATGGTGGTGAACGATTTCATCCCAGCCGCAAGCGGGAGCGTACTTAGCGGCCTGAGTCTGGGCGATAGCGTGAACGTCAGCCTGGTAAACCTGGTCAGCGGATTTTTCGTGGATAGCAGAGGGTTGCCGGTTACGGCTACCAGCTTCCAGGGAAGCAACTCTGCTACGGACATCCATACCGGCCAGACCGTGATGGTTCGCGTTTCGGCGTTCACGGCGCGGTCCGGCAACACGCCGGCGTTGGCGAGCGCCGATGCCGTGGTGCTTCGCTTCACGCGCCTTGCCGCCACTGCCAATGCAGGCGGTGCACCCCAATTCGCGATTACCTCGTTGCCTCCCTTCTTTGGCATCACTGTCAATCCGATCGTGCAACTCGGCACGGGCAGTCCAATCACCTACCTCGATGGCTATACGAGCATGGGTTCCATCACTTCCGGCGACAATTTGGGAATCCGGGCGCTCTATTTCGGCCCGACGGTGGCTCCCGCATTCACCGCCGCAAAGATTCGCCACAACTAAGTTTCTTCACCGCCTCCGCAAAGGCAACGGGCCCCGGAAGTTCCGGGGCCCGTTCTTTTTTAACTCTGGCTTGGTGTCAGCAACGGCCAAGTCCTTGTCATCCTGAGGTGCGCTTGCCCGGAGCGTCTTTCGCGAAGGGCGCCGTTTGCGCGCCGAAGGATCTCAACTTTAAATCCATGCACAAAGTAAACGCTGAGGTTCTTCGCCTATCCTCATCGGATAGCCTCAGAATGACAGCTTGCTCGTTTGGAGTGCTGCTTGACGCTCGAACGCACCAACCATTTGTCATCATGGTGCCCGCAGGCACCAACCGTCCGTCATCGTCGTGCTCGAATGCACCAACCATTCATCATCCTGGTCCTCGAATACGCCCACCGTCCGTCATCCTGAGGTGCGCTTGCCCGAAGCGTCTTTCGCGAAGGGCGCCGTTTGCGCGCCGAAGGATCTCAACTTTGAATGTGTGCACAATGTGACCGTTGAGATTCTTCGCCTATCCTCATCGGATAGCCTCAGAATGACAGTTTTGTCGTTAGCGGTTGTCGTCAAAAAAAACGGAAACACTCCGTGGATTTGCAAGCGCCGGGCTTGTTTACACTGAGATTCGAAGTGCCCGGCCCTCTTCGATTGCATCCGCACCGCGACTTGCGGCGCACGGAGGGCGGAGCAAGCTCCGCCCCTACAAAGACCAAACGCCTTCGACAATCATCAAATGCCACCAACGAGGATCAAATCCCGCCCACCGTGGTGTGCGGCGGAAGCGGCGAATTCAGCGGCGGCAAAGGCATGGACGGAATGTTGGGCGCCAGCGTCGGCTGCAGGCGGCGATAGATCGCCAGGGAAATGGCGCCCATGCCCCAGATAGTCGCGATCAGCCCGGCCCAGAATCCAATGAACGGAATGCTGGTAACGATGCGCACCGCAACCACGCCAACCACCACGCGCAGGAAAAATGGCCAGAACTCTTCGGCCTGCCCCATGATCCACTGCCCCACGATGCCGCCAACCACGATCTCCGCGGCAAACAGCATCACGAACCACAGCATCAGCGAAGACAATCCCACCAGAAGTCCCACGATCGTAACGCAAGCCAAAATGGAGGCGAAGAGCACCCCGAAAAATACCAGCACGCCCAAACCGAACGACGCGCCCAAATGGCCGCCGGACTCCACCGTCTCTTTGGCAAATTTCGGCATCACTCCGGCCAGCACCAGCCCGAACAGAATAACGGCGCCGGTCCAGATAATGCGCCAGACGTAATAACCCGCGTCGCGTTCGTGCGCGTGGTGCTCCGCCTTGGTGAACTCCGGGGACGAACCGAGCTTCGCGTCCGAGGCAACACTCGGCGGCTGCTCGCCGTAGAATACGGTCTTGCCATCAATCTCCGCACCGGAACCGATAGAGAGGGATTTGCCGCGCCCCTTCACGGAGCCGCCGATAAATCCCGAAATGCTGGTGCTTTCGGAGAAAGACAGAAAATCGCCATCCACTTTTCCGTCCACCGTCAGCGTCTGGCCGCCGGCCGTCAGGCTGCGCCCGATTTTCCCGCCGGAATCCAGGTTGAACACCTGGTTCCACGTCAGCACGCTGCGCTCCACCGTGCCCGTGATGGTCACATTGTTGGCCGCGGTGCGCAGATTGCCGTCAATCACGCCGGTGATGCGTTCTGTCTGCACGAAGCCGATCAGGTCGCCGTTGATGCGCCCGGTCACGTCCACTTGTTCCGCGAACGCGTAGACGTCGCCGTCCACTTCGCCCTCAATGCGCACGTGCTTGCCGGTAACGAACAGGTCGCCCTTGATCACTTCATCCTTCTTGACCGTGACGCTGTCTCCCTTGCGGAATTCCGTTGCCGAAGCCGCAGGCGCCATCGCCACCATCAGCCCCAAGCCGGAAAAGAGCACCGCCATTGCCGACCCGCGCCGCAGAAAGCGCCGGAAAGCGAACAGGCCGAATCCAACCATGGTCACCACCGCAAACACCTCAACCAAACTGAACATGGATTGCCATCCTTTCCAGAATGCGCCCTGAAACACCACCAGGCTGAGTAAATTGCTGCCGCCGAAGCCCGCTTGCTCGAACTGGCGTTCCCACGGCTCGATATATCCGGTATACAAAGCGTAGACGCCCAGAACCGCCAGGCCAAAAATCACGCCCCAGATCCACTGCATGTTGCGCTTCACTTGCGCTTGAAATTCCGCCAGGCGCGCGGGCAAAGGCTCGTCCTGCTCCAGCATGGAGCGCGTCAGCAAGCGCGATTCGCGGTCCAGCGCGCGCAGCAGCGTCAGGCAGCGCGTGCAGGTTTGCGTGTGAAGAGAGACGCCCTGCGCCGCTTCGCGGTCCAGTTGCCGCTCTGCGTAGAGCAGCAACGTCATTTCATCCACGCACTGGTCTTCCGGGCGTTTGTCCCTGATGTTCAGTTCTGGTTCGCTCACCGGGCTCCTCCCACGGCGACGGCGTTGCTCTCTCCCAGCGCCAGCCGCAATTCGTGGCGCGCACGCAGCAGCACCACGCCTACAAACTGCCTGCGAACGCCCAGGGCGTCCGCAATTTCGTCGTAGCTCATGTCCGAGTAATAGCGCATCACCAGCGCCATGCGCGCGCGCATACCCAGCTTGTCCAGCGCCTTGCGTACTTCCTCGCCGGTGCGCTCTTCGATCAGCTTTTCCAGTTGGTTCGGCTCCGGGCATTCCAGCGCCACGTCGTCAATATCGTCGGTGTCTTTATCGTGGCGGGCTTTCTTGCGGCGCAGCATGTCCCAGCAGTGGTTGGCGGCAATCTTATAAAGCCAGGCGGTGAAAGAGCGCGTTTGATCGTATTGGACGAGTTTGTCGCGCAACTTCATGAAGATCTCCATCGTGGCGTCTTCCGCATCCTCCCGCGTGGGCATGGCCCGCCGGCAAAAGCGGAAGATCGCCGGGGCGTACTCCCGGTATAGATCGCCCCAAGCCTGGGTATCCCCAGTCCGGGCTCGAGCGATTAATTCGATCGGCTCCGTTTTTCCCGGTGCGCTCATTCGCCCTGGTCTCAGCGGTTCCATAGGTTTATACGCGGCAGCCCGCCAAAACTATCACAACTTGCAATTTAGGGCGCTGCGTATGGGTTGGGGGCTTCAGAAAGGGCGTAAGGAGGGCAACAAGGCGCGCGCGGCGAGCAGGGGGACAAAAGGAGCGAACGGCTGCCGTATTTCCGTGTTCCAAATTGGGATACCGCTCCTATCCCCTTTATTTGCCTCACTTACAAAACGTACTTCCCGTAACTCCCTGTGTTTGCCTCACCTACAAGAAATGCGTGATTTTTGTTCCCCTAAAACGCCGAAGGCCCCGGGCTGGGCGACCGGGGCCTTCGACGGAACCAACCAGACCACTCGCGTGGGCGGTTAGAACGTAAACTTCGCGGCAAGCTGCAAACTGCGCGGGCCGCCGCTGCCGAGATACGGATAACCGATGCCAACATCACCCGTGGCCGTCAGGTGCAGCGCGCCGCAACTGCGACCTGCAGCGACGCCAGCGCAGACCGTTCCTGCAGATCCATCCCGGATGCGATTCCCTGCTGACCTGCGTCGGCGATGAAGTTCGGCAGATAAGGATTGGCAAAGTTTGGATGGTTGAGGATGTTGTAGCCCTCAAAGCGGAGCTCCATGTTCAATCTCTCGGTCAGCTGCGTCCTCTTGAAGAGCGAGAAATCGAACTGGCGGAAATGTGGACCGATGAGGGAGTTGCGTCCTTCACTGCCGAAATGCATCGTGTTGATGCACCCGCCGGTGTTCGTGCCACCTGACCAGTGCGATCTGATCGCAGGCGAGGCCTGTGGGATCGGGATTCGCGGGATTCACCGAGATGCAGTTTGTGGCGGCAGTGCCGAGGCCATCAAAAGTGCACGGCACCGCAAAGGAAGTCAGTTGCAGAAAGTTGTTCGGATCACTCTGATTGTAAACGATAGGGCCAACCACATCCGGGCGTGCGAAGAATTCGCCCGTGCCGTTGTAGTCGTCCTGAAAATTGTAATTCAGGTGGAAGGGTTGGCCAGCCTGCACCGTCACCGTGCCGCTGAAGCCCCAGCCGTTGCGAAGTATTTTCATGCTGCTGCCCGGATCGTCTGGAAGCTGGTAAATGAAATTCCAGGCGATGCGGTTGCGCACGTCGAAATTGGAATTGCCGCGATTGTATCTATTGACTGCCTGGCTGTTGTCCGGTTGCGCCGCGTTCGGAACGTAATCTTCGCCGTCGCTGGAATCGTCAATCGAGTGAGACCACGTGTAATTAAACGTGGACGTAAACCCATGCCAGTTGTCGATGTGCCAGCTGGTCTGCAGCGCGTTATAGATTGAGTTTCCAGAGGCTTCTTCGTAGTTGTAGTAGACGCCGCCGCCGCCCGGTCCGAGCAGGGCTCCCGGTGTGCAGCAGCCGCCCGCGTTGTAGACCTCTTGGTAATGGGATCCCGCCGTGTGGTAGTCATAGGCCTGAATGGTCGCCAAATTCGGCTGGTTCAAGTCACGGAATCGCAACAACTTGTGTCCCTGCGATCCAACATAGCCGACCTGCAGCGTCATCTTGCGCGTGATCTGCTGCTGCAAATTCAGGTTGTAGTTTTCCATGTACGGCGTGCGCAAATTCTGATCCACGCCAAAGCGATCGGACATCAGGCTGCAAGATTGGAACACCGGAAAGCCTTGCGGTGAGCGCTGACCCGTATGGCGGAAGCAACGGAAATCGGATTCGGACCCGCGCCGGAATACGCTACGCCCGGATCGTAGTAGCTGTTGAACGGCAGGTGGCCCATGAACATGTCCTGCGAGAAGGCGTCATAAAAGATGCCCCAACCGGCGCGAAGCACGGTTTTCTGACGCCCCGTAACATCCCAGGCCACGCTCACACGCGGGGCCACGTTGTTGTAATCGGGCTGGTACAAACGCCCCTGGCCGACCAGGATGTCCGCCCCGGTCAGCGGATTGAAATTCGTAAAGTTTCCGTGCTTCTCCTGGATCAGGCCGTAATAGTCGTAGCGCAAACCAAGATTCACGGTCACGCGGCTGGACCAGCGGTAGCTATCCTGCAAGTAGATCGCCTGCGAGTTCTCGAATGTATTGCGATTGGCATTCCCTGAATACTGGAAGCCGCCATCGGGTACGCCAGACAGAAAATCGTTCAGGCTATTAAAGTTCAACCGCCCCTTGAAGTAAGAGTTAAAGTTTTGCGAGACGGTCGTGCGGCGATATTCGTAACCCGCCTTGATGTCGTGCTTTCCGTGCTTCCAGGAAATGTTGTCAATATAGTGCCAGTTGGAATCGACGCGATTCCGCGTGTCGCTGGAGCTGGCTCCGAGTTGCGGAAACGATCCGACGCTGAAGCGCGGAAGACCCAGATTGATGCCCGTGGCCCCGGTATTGAGTCCGATGGTCGAGGGATCAAAGTGCCGGTCCTCGGCGTAAAAACCTTCGGCGAAACGATTCCAACCAAGCCGCGCCTCGTTAACCACCGTTGGAGTTGCCACCGTAACAAACGAAATGCTCACGAGTTGCACGCGCGTCGGCGTAAACGTGTTGTAGTTTGGCAACGCGCCGCCGCCAACAAGCGCCAGCGGAAAACTCTGCTCGCTGTCACCAATGAAATAGCGCCCCGTCAGCGTGTTGTTCTGGTTGAATTGGTGATCCACCTTGATCAACCCGTCGTTGACGTTGTTGGAGAACGGCGTAGCAAGCACCGTGTTTGAGGTGACTTGGTCCTGGGCTATCGGCTCCAGAACGGTGGAGTCGTGCTTCTGAAGCAATGCAAGAACCCGTGCCGTTCGCCGTGGGCCAGGCCTTGCCGGCGCTGATCAAGTTTTGAATCACGGGGTTGATTCCGCCCGCGGGCGTATTGTTCGCAATATCCGCCGCCGTCGGAACGCAGGACGGCGTGGACTGCGCGCCCACTTCGCGCATCCCTTCGTAGTCAATGAAGAAGAAGGTGTTGTCCTTAACGATCGGGCCGCCGAGGGATCCGGCGAATTGATTCGCGTGGAACGGATTTTGCGGCAACGAAGTGTCATTGAAGAAATTCCGCGCATCGAGAGCGTTATTGCGGAAGAACTCAGACGCAGCCCCGTGAAACTGGTTGCCGCCGGTCTTGGTGACGATATTCACCACGCCGCCAGCGCTGCGGCCATACTCCGCCTCAAAGTTGGAGGCCACATGCAACTCGTCGATCGCCGAAATCGGCAGAATCGTCGCCGGGGTTCCGAACACGCCCGCTTCATTGATCGCGGGGTCGTTGCGGTAGCCGTCGTTCATGTCCGTGCCGTCCAGCAGGAAATTGTTCGCGCGGCCGCGCGCGCCGTTAACGGAGAAAATGCCGAACGATCCCGGCGAATCGGTGATCTGGTCAGGGGAGCCGGTGACTCCGGGGACCAGAAAAATCAGCTTCTGGTAGTCGCCGCCGTTGACCGGAAGCGTGGTGACCACCTTGGATTCGAGGATGCCGCCCAATGTGTTGGAAGTGGACTCCACCATCGGCAATTCGTCAGCCTGCACTTGCACGGTCTGCGCCAGTTGGCCGGGCTGCAGCGTGAAGTCAATGCGGCGCTCGCTGGAAACTTCCACTTTTACGCCGCTGACCACGCTGCTCTTGAAGCCTGCCTTCTCCGCCGTCGCGCTGTAATTGCCAATAGGCAGTTCCGAGGCGGCATAGCTTCCGTCATCCGAGGTGCTGACCGTACGGGTGAGGCCCGTATCCAAATTCTTGATGGTAACCGTGGCGCCGGGAACAGCCGCTCCGGATGAGTCGGAGACGGCGCCGAGAATTGTGCCGCGGAAGGTCTGCGCAAAGGTGGGGCTGGCGGCGAGTAAGGCGAAGGAAAGCACTGCAAACGCGAACACGCGAATGCTGCGGAAAAAGCTGTTCATCAGCTACTCCTTGATCAATTAAAAGTCATCTCGAAACCCCGAGAGTGTTGCAGACGCGTTCCCCGACGGAGCGTCCTGGGGCACCTAGGATTGTTGCTAAAGAACATACTCAGAGGGAGCAGTAGAAGCAAGGTTTTCCAAAGAAAAAGTTTCTATTTGAGCCATAAGCAGAACCGGGGCGTGGCAAGTGATAGGGGTCACAACCGGAGCGCCCCTCGGTTCGTTTGGCCGGGCGGCGGCTCGCTAGTTCCCCTTGGATGGGGTAGATTGGAAGATTGAGATTTGCGCACAGGATTGCGCTGATACGCGGCTGAACAATTATGACTGGAACTCTACCATCGCTGGTAATCGTCGGACGGCCCAATGTGGGCAAGTCCACGCTCTTCAATCGCCTGACCGGAACGCGCCGCGCCATCGTCACCGACGAGCCGGGCATCACCCGTGATCGCATGTACGGCAAAACCGAATGGAACGGCAGGGTCCTGGAAGTAGTGGACACGGGCGGAATCGTGCCCGACGATAAGGCCCTGATCCCCGCCGAGATTTTCCGCCAGGCTAGCGTGGCCATCAACAATGCGTCTCTGCTGGTGCTGGTGGTGGATAGCCACGCGGGCTTGACGCCGCTCGACGAGGAACTCGCGCGCCACCTGCGCGTCACCGGGAAGCCGTTCGTGGTTGCGGTCAACAAAGTGGATTCGCCGTTGCAACAAGGCAATGCTGCCGGGTTCTATCGCCTGGGCGTGCCGGTTTTTCCGATTGCCGCGGAGCACGGCACGGGCGTGGACGATCTGCTGGATGCCGCTCTAGCCCATTCCAAAGGCGAAGCGGTGGAGGACCAGCCGGAAGAGAAAAAGGAAATTGAGCTGGCCATCATCGGGCGGCCAAACGTTGGAAAGTCCACGCTGCTGAACCGCCTGGCCGGCGAAGAGCGCTCCATCGTATCGCCGATCCCCGGCACCACCATGGACAACGTGGATACGGACGTGGTGCGCGACGGCCGCGTCTATCGCTTCGTGGATACCGCGGGCATCCGGCGCAAGGGCAAAACCAAACTGGTGGCGGAGAAATTGAGCGTGGTGATGGCGCGGCGCGGGCTGGAACGCGCCGATGTGGCCCTGATGGTGATTGACGGCGAACATGGCGTGACCCAGGGCGATGCCACGATTGCGAGTTACGCCGAACAGTCCGGCCGCTCCGTGATTATCGTGGTGAATAAATGGGATCTGGCCGTGGAAGCCGCGCAACGCGCCGAGAACGCATCCGAACAGAGCACCCGCGGCAGGACCAAGCGCGCGGCCTCCGGCGTGGCGCAACGGCCGGTGGACAAGGGCAAGCTCCTGATTGATTACGAGGAAATGGTGCAGCGCAAGTTCAAGTTTCTGAGCTACGCCCCGATCATTTTTCTCTCGGCAAAGACCGGCGAGCGCGCGGAAAAACTTTATAGCCTGATTGACCAAGTGGCCGAGGCGCGAAAACGCAAGATTTCCACCGGCGAACTGAATCGCTGGCTGAAGGAAGATGTGGATCTGCAAAGGGCGTCGAATCCTAAGGCCCGTCCGGTGCGCATCTACTACATGACGCAAGCCAAAGTTGCGCCGCCTGTGTTTCTGCTGTTCACCAATCAAAAAAAGCCGCTGCATTTCAACTTCGAGCGGTTCCTGGAAAACCAGTTGCGCGCCAAATGGAATTTCATCGGAACCCCGGTGCGCTTTATCCAACGCATGCGCAAACGCGGCGAGCGTTCCCCAGCGGGCGGCGACGACGAGAAGGAATAAGCAGCCTCAGCCCGCAACGAGCCACCAACTAACCTGCAACCGCTCAACCAGCAACCACTCACGATTGTCATGCTGAGTCGATGCGAAGAGCGTTCCTCGCCGGGGGGACGGCAAGCAGGAATCATTGCGCGATCCCCGGCCACTTGTCATGCTGAGGCGATGCGACGAGCATCGCCGAAGCATCTCAACGTAAGACTCTCCAATAAACGTAAAATTGGATGCCTTTGGCAAAATTGAGCTCCTTCACGTCCCGAAAAAACGTCGGGACATTCAGGATGACGGGAATTGCAACTTGGGCCGTCTGCGCGAAGCGTTCGTCGCTGGGGCCACGAATAAAACCCGTACTCTGGCTGCCCGTATTCCCTTCTGGTAAACTCACACCGTGAAAGCGAGAGCCGGGCTCTCGCACTCCAAACATGAGCAGCGCAGCCACAGCCACCATTTCCGAAAACGAGGACGAGCGGTTTTACCGCATCGGCGAATTCAGCCGCCTTACGGGCGTGGCGCCGTTTGTTTTGCGTTATTGGGAAGATGAACTGCCCATGCTGGTGCCACTGAAAAGCCCCGCCGGCTATCGCCTCTACCGCCAGCAGGAAGTGGACCTGGTGCTCAAAATCAAGCGCATGCTGTACGACGAAGGCTTCACGCTCGCAGGCGTGCGGCGGCATTTGCGCGATCTGCAAAATGGCGTGGGCCTGGAAGCCGCCGTCGAGGAACTTTCCGCCGCAACGGTAACGGATGGCGAAGGCGAAGCCGTGCAATTGAACCGCAAAATGCTTCTGGACCTTCGCGATTCCCTGCGCAGTTTCTTGACGCTGCTGGAAGGCAAGTGATACCGTTCAAATAGCAGGTTTGCGGCCATTTTCCGTGGCCGCCCCGGTCGGGGCGTAGCGCAGCCTGGTAGCGCGCACGCTTGGGGTGCGTGAGGTCCCCGGTTCAAATCCGGGCGCCCCGACCACTTTCGATTTCT